>JBLIMV010000006.1:0-183845 GCA_047638395.1 Paracoccaceae bacterium
ACAGCCACCGCCCCGCAGCCAAAACCAATTACCGCAAAAGCCAGGCCAGCCCCCGAATTCTGCTCACTACTTCGACCCCATTTATCGGCAGATTTTGCAACTAGGAGCCGAACTGGGCAAAAGCGGTCCATTACCGCAGGCGGGGAGACTTCTTAAACACTTTATCGGCGGCTCGGCAAAAACAATAAATCTTGGTCAAGCTGAAGTTCGTAAAATGGGCCCGATGAAAAAACTCGAAAACACAATCCGAAAACATTATGTAAATCTGGAGTTCTCGGGAAACACACAAGGAGACCCCAATTACAATACGAGGCTCAAAAGCCTTAAAGACGGGGCTAGTTTTACGTACAGTTCTGAAAATAACGCGGCGATAAAGCAGAAAGACTTACCCGGTCTGTATCTCGGAGGCGATCATGATTTTGCGCTAGCGATCGGTCGAACCCAATTAAAGGGCAAAGCTAAATACACTGTGACCAGAAGGGGAAATACTATCCACATCGTCGGGCAAATCGATTTCAACTGGAATGAAAAATACGACTTCAATAAGGGGGGATCAGAATCGTACTTACCCCGCCGCCTCCAAAAAACGCAAGGTGCAAAGCCCTTCGACATTCGCGCAAATTGGAAACAGAACTTCAGCGGCACCGTCACGATCAAAAACGGCGTCCTGTCTAAGCCGAATATCACCTGGACCGATATTTCACCACCTTCCTCTTCGAGCCCTCCCTAACCCAAGCGCCCCGCCCATTCCCGCCAAAAAGCAAAAAACGGCGTCTCCACTTCGCGTCCGGGATTGCTGTTCAGCGGGGTGACGCCAAGCTCCATCGCCGCGTCATCCGCCCCCTCGACCAGTGTCTTGTGGCCAAGGGCAAGGTCGTTCCAGCCGTCTTCCAGTGCTTCCGACCCGGTCTGCGCGCCTTCCATTGCCCGCACGTCGTCGGGCACGGCAAGGCTGGCGGGGAAAAAGAAATCCTCGTATTTGCGAATGCGGGCGCGGCGGGCATCCGGGTCTTCGTTCTTCGGCGCGATGCACCAGGTCTCTATCTCGGTCAGCCCGGCACTTATCGGCCGCCACACGCGGATACAGCTTGAGGCAACGTCGTTCAGCAGAAGGTTCGGAAATACCGTGACCGTGCGGCCGCGTTCCAGCATCCACTTCACCTTGCCGGCGGGATAACGCGCCAGCAGGGTATCGCGCTGGGGCCAGGACGGACCGGCCTCGGGGTTGCCGCGATCCGCCCAGTTGATCATATGGCCGTTGCCGACATCGTAGCCGCCGGAATTGATCTTCTCGAGGCTGAGAATGCGGCTCGCCTCTGTTTTGGCCATGCCGGAATCACCCTCCGGCGCCAGTGTTTCACGGTAACCGACAGTGGTGGCGAAATTCCGATGGACCGTCGCGACATGATAACCGTCTGTCGAATTTTCGGTCTGGAGCTTCCAGTTGGCTTCCATCATGTAACGGCTTTCACCGCGCAGAACTTCCATACCGTCCGGCGCCTGGTCGGTCATCAGATCGATAAACGGTATGGCGCCGCCGAGAAATTCTTCCAGCGGCGGCGCATCGGCGTCGAGACAGCCGAACAGGAATCCTTTGTAGGAGGCGAATTGTTCGATTGCATGCAGATCGGTGCCCATGCGGTCGAGGTCTTCGGGCCGGTAGGCCTCATCCCCGCCGCGGACCAGCGTGCAGGCGCCGTCGGCACTGAAACACCAGCCGTGATAGCGGCAGGTCAGCGTTTTTGCGGAGCCTGATGTCCGTCCCGTCAATCTGGATCCGCGATGGCTGCACACATCGTAAAAACAGCGGATATCATTGTCGCTGCCACGAATAACGAAGACCGGCTGCGTGCCAATCCGCGTCGCGACGTAATCGCCATGATTGGCAACCTGGCTCTCATGACACAGATATAGCCATGTGCGGCCGAAAATCTCGGCCATTTCCTGCTCGAAGATCACGGGGTCGGTAAACGCGGCCCGGTGTACGCGAAATGTGTTTTCGTCCGGTCTGTCATCGACCAGTTCATGTGCCAACGCCATACGCTGCCCTGTTCCCCAAAATCAAATCCGGCGGCCATCGTTTGTCGATGGCCGCCGGTCTGTCAAGCGGGCGCGAAATCACGCAGGTTCGGGGGGGCTAGAACCAGCGGGGCACAGCCTGCCTGTAGGCGAGATAGGAATCACCAAATTTACATTCGAGGTAGTCTTCCTCGCGCAGCACCGCCCCGAAATGCAGAACGGCAACCAGGACTGGCAGCAGCGCGACGACAGCCGGCGCGTTGGCGATCACCCCGATACCGGTATAGATCAGCAACAATGCGATATAGATCGGATTTCGGGTGCTCGCATAAGGCCCGTCAGCGACAATCCCGTCGGTTGACCGCCAGGTATCGACCGGTGTGCCGACGGCCCGAAAGCGCCGCATCGCGGCCGCCATCAGGGCAATACCGCCGATCAACAGCCCAGCCCCACCGAGATACTGTACGGGCTCATACAGAAATGGCGCCAACATGAACTGATCGAGCACGAAACCTGCTGCCAGAAATGCCAGCACGATCCGGGGTGGTCGCGCAATCACGTTCGGGCTGTCCTGATACACGTCGAAATCTTCAAACGGGTCTGAATATCTTTCCATCTTTCCCTCCTGTGCCCCCTAACCCCTCTCCCGTCGTGGGAGAGGGGCCTGAGGTTCGCGTGGTTAGGCGTTAGGGTTGGGGTTAGTGACGTCCGCCACCGCGGCGGATCATCTTGTCGAGTGCAGCCTGCTGCTTTTCATCCAGCGTCGCGTACAGCTTGTCGAAGGCGGGACGAACGGTCTGCACAACCTCGAGACCGGCAACGAGCATGGTCTCCATCCGGGCGAACTTGCCGGTGACCGTCTTCTGACTGTCATCGTCCTTCATTGCCGCGCAATGCTTGCCAATGGTTGTGCTGCCATCGCGCAGAGCGGTCGCAAGGCCATCCCAGGCGGTTTTCTGTTCGCCCTTGAAGGTGAAGAACGCCTCGGCGAAACTGATCGCATCCTCGACCTTCTCGGCGCGGCGGTCGCTGCAGATCATCCGCATACCGTAGCGTCCACCACGGTGATGACCCCGATAACCGCCGCCGTGTCCGCCGGATGCCATCGCCGACGAGATCAGTTCAAGCTTGGCCGTATTCATGGTGTGCGGAGCGATACCTGAAAAAGCGAAGGTGGCGCCGCCGATACCGACGACTGCGACCGTTCCGAGCAGGATTTTCATTGTACGTGACATGTTTTTCTCCATCTGTTGAAGCGCCTATTGGGGGAAGTGCGGCGCCGACCAACCGAACATAAGAACGCCCTGTAACACCTGCATGTCTCGCAAACCGCGATTTTGTAACGTTCAGTAACAGTTCCTCCCCCTGTAACACTCCGTTACAAAAAACCATCCCGTCCGTGGGAAAACCCCGCTTATATTGACGTCATGAACGAGACTGCCGCACATATCCTCGTCGTCGATGACGACCGTGAAATCCGCGACCTCACCGCGCGGTTTCTGCGCAAGCACGGCTTTCGCGTGGATGATGCGGCCAATGGCAAGGAGATGGATGCCCATCTGGCCGATGGCAATTTCGATCTGATCGTGCTCGACCTGATGATGCCGGGCGAAGACGGCTTGTCGATCTGCCGGCGTCTCCGCGCCGATACGGCCATTCCTATCATCATGCTCACTGCTCTGGGCGAAGAGACCGACCGGATCGTCGGGCTGGAGATGGGCGCGGACGACTATCTGCCGAAACCGTTCAACCCGCGCGAATTGCTCGCCCGGATAAAGGCCGTGTTACGCCGCGGTGGAGATTTTCGCAGCCCGCTGCCTGTATCGGGCCGACAGCTCATGTTCGAAGGGTGGACGCTTGATCTGACAAAACGTGAGCTGCGCGATCCGGAAGGCGCACTTGTCTCGTTGACTGCCGGCGAGTTCGACCTGCTTGTCTCACTGGCCGAACGCCCACAACGCGTGCTCAGCCGGGATGCCCTGCTGGATCTGACACGGGGCCGGGAAGCGGGCGCGTTCGATCGATCGGTCGATGTCCAGCTCAGCCGCCTGCGCCGCAAGATCGAGCCCGACCCCAAGGATCCGACCCTTATCAAAACGGTACGCGGCGGCGGTTACATGTTTACCGCAACCGTCGAAGCGAAGGGTTAGTGTCTGATTATGGCGCGTAGAGACAGGCACTCCAAAGACGGGCACTCCAAAGACGGGCACTCCAAAGACGGGCGCACCAAAGACGGGCGCACGCATGATTCAGACATGAACCATCGATCCGGTCGGTGGCGCAGATTGTGGCCGTCGACAATCGCCGGCCGTCTGACCCTGGTGATCGTCAGTATTCTGATCATCGCCATGTGGGCCAGCGCCGCCGCCTATGTACGGGACCGGGCGCAGACGACATTTCAATTGTTTTCAGTCTCCGTCGCGGACCGCGTGGGCGTCATTGTCCCATTGCTCGAACAAACACCCGTCTCAGAGCGTGACAACCTGCTGCGCGCGCTGAACAGTCCCACATTATGGATTGGCGTAACCGATGGGCGCCACCCGCGCATACCACCGGTGTGGCGCCCTAACCGACACCTTGAGGAAGAAGTGCAGGAGGTCCTGCCCGATCTTGGTGAGCGGCGCATGATTGTCCGCCGCCTGAACCGCTGGGACCGTGGCGACCGCGCCGCGCCGCCGATGCCCGGGCGGCGACCTGCCCCGCCCGACCTGCTGAACAGCCGTGTAAAAGTTCTCGTCGCGGTCGCGCTAAATACCGGCGGCTGGGTCCATTTTGTCGGATCGACCGATACGACATCGTTGCGCTGGGCCGTTCGCATCATCTTCTGGATCGCGATGTCCACGGCGTTGATCATCATCATTTCTTTCTGGGCGGTCCACCGGATGACACGCCCGTTGCGCAACTTCGCCGATGCCGCCGAACGGATCGGTCTCGACGTTCGCTCGCCGGCCTTGCCGGAACAAGGTTCCCGCGAACTGCGCAATGCAACGCGCGCCTTTAATCTGATGCAGGAACGCCTGCGCCGTTTCGTTGACGACCGCACCATGATGCTGGCCGCGATCAGCCATGATCTGCGCACCATGCTGACGCGTCTGAAACTCCGTGCCGAGTTTATTGAGGACACGGAACAACAGGCCAAGGCGATTTCCGATCTGGACGAAATGCAGGCAATGCTCGATTCCACACTCGCTTTTGCCCGTGACGATGCCGCAGAAGAACCCCGGACCCAGACCGACCTCGCCGCTCTGGTCCAAAGCCTGTGCGACGACATGGCGGATGCCGGACAGCCCGTGGCCTGCCTGACTCACGGCCGTCTGACATATATCTGCGCACCCGGCGCCATCAAACGGACTGTTCAGAATATTGTCGTGAATGCGATCAAATATGGCGTCTCCGCCGCGGTTGAAGTCCGTGAAGAAGCGGACCGGATCGATATTGCCGTGACGGATTCCGGCCCCGGGATACCCGCCGACCTGCGCGAAGATGTATTTCGCCCGTTTTACCGGCTCGAGACCTCACGCAACCGGGAAACCGGGGGCTCGGGGCTCGGCCTCGCTGTTGCCCGATCAATTGCCCGGCGGCATGGTGGGGATATCGTGCTGGAAGACGCAGCAGACGGCGGCCTAACGGTAAGACTGTCGTTACCACATACGCCTATGTAGGAGTTGCATAGGCCGACCTCTGGCTAAAAAAACCCTTAGACGTTAAACCTTTTCCCAATAAATACGATGACGGGGAGAAGGTGAAATGAGTAGCTCGGCCATTAAGCGCAATCCGGCGGTGTTTGGCGATCTGCGCGGGTGGATAGACGCCCTGCGCGACGCCGACGAACTTGCTGAAATCACTGGCGAAGTCGACTGGGACGTCGAACTTGGCAATATCATCCGGATGATGCAGGGCAGCGGCGACGGCCCCGCCTTCCTGTTCAATAACATCAAAGATTACAACGGCCCGGACGCGCTGTGCTCGCGCATGTTCACCGGCGGCCATGCAAGCTATTCGCGCATCGCGATGATGTTTGGCCTTGCGCCGGACACCCCGGCGCGCGAACTCGTCAGTATCTGCCGCACGATCTTCCAGGAGCGGATAGAGCCGCGCAACGTCAATGACGGCCCGGTCAAAGACAACATCATCATGGGTGATGATATTGACCTACTGAAATTTCCAATCCCCAAGTGGAACCGGCTCGACGGCGGGCGCTATGCGCTGACCTATGCCGGTTGTGTCACCAAGGATCCGGAATCCGGTATCCATAATGTTGGTATCTATCGCGGTATGGTCGGCGGCCCGGCCGAAATACCGGTCCTGTTGTGGCGCGCCCAGCACTGGGGTGGCCATTTCTCCAAGCATCAGCAATCCGGCGAGGAAATGCCGGTCGCTTATGTCATCGGCTGGGAACCGTCGCTGGGCTTTACGGCCGGTGCGCCGGTACCGCGGGCGATTTCTGAATATGACGTCATGGGCGCCATCCGCGGCGAGCCGGTAGATCTGATCGACTGTGAAACGGTCCCGCTCAAGGTACCAGCCAACGCCGAAATCGTGATCGAAGGCTGGATTTCAACAGATCCGTCAACTTTCACCGAAGAAGGCCCTTACGCCGAATTCACCGGTTTCTATGCGCCGGAAAGGTCCAAAAAACACACCACGCGAGTCACCGCGATCACCCACCGGGATGACCCGATCTATCGCGGCACTGTTGAAGGCGCGATCCCGGGCAGCATCGGCGAAAACCCGATCATGAGCTCGATCCACCGGTCTGCGGTAGCGTGGAATGCGCTGGAAAGCGCCGGCGTTCCCGGTGTTGTCGATGTGTTCGGCCACCCGATCCAGGCAGCGGTAAACCTGAACGTCTCAATCGAACAGACCTATCGGGGACAGGCCAAGCAGGTCGCCGCGGCGCTGTGGGGCGATTCATCGTCACACGTTCGCTACAAGCACGTCACCGTCGTCGATGCAGATATCGACGTTCACGACTATGAAGCCGTCGACTGGGCAGTTGCCTGGCGAGTCGCCGCCGGCGAGGGCGACATTGTCATCTATCCCGGAAACTGGGGTGCCGGGCTCGACCCCAGTGTGCGCCGGCGTGACGCCAACGTGCACCTGTTCGGTACGGGTAAATGGGCGCGCGTGCTGACCGATGCCACGATCAATCTGGATTACGAGCCGGAACGTAATGGCGACCGCTACCCGCCTACTGTCCGGCCAAGCGTTGATGACATGAAAAGCGTCGAGGCACGTTGGCAAACCCTCGGAATGAGCGGCAAGTGGAAACAAAAACTGTCTTCATCAGATTGACGGAAGACAACGCCAGTCATGCGCTTTGCACATAGCACGATGATATGCACGAAGCGCATGGCGATATGAAACACCGGTATTTGACTTCAATGCCGGGTGCCGCAGAAACTGCGGCAGAATTTGGATACAAGACGGCACGCACGGGAACAATCTCCGCGCGCCATGCACAGATCAGGGAGCTGACCTATTATGACCGATAACACCAACGAACTCGGCGGAATGCACAACAAGATCGTGCCGCGGGCCTTTGAAGACCTCCGCGGCTGGATCGATGCGCTTCGCGATGAAGGCGAATTGCAGGAAATCGACGTTGAGGTCGATTGGGATTGCGAGCTCGGCACGATCGCGCGCAAGACGTTCGGCCAGGGCAAGGGCCCAGCGCTGCTGTTCAACAACATCTCCGGTTACGGCCCGGGAGACGATGTGTATTCCCGCCGCGTCTTTACCGGCGGACTGTCGAACTACACGCGCGTCGCCATGATGCTGGGCCTGCCCAAGGACGCACCGGTGCGCGATCTCGTGCTTGCAACCCGCCACTTCCTGCAGCAGCGGGTAAAGCCAGTTGAGGTTTTCGAGGGCGCCGTGAAAGAAAACATCGTCAACGGCGACGATATCGACATCTACAAGGTTCCCGTACCGCGCTGGCACCGGGAAGACGGCGGGCGCTACATCAACACCTACCAGGCGACCGTGACGATGGATCCCGATACCGGGGAACACAATGTCGGCATTTATCGCGGCATGCTGGGCCAGAAAGACACCATGCCCATCCTGCTGTGGCGCGCACAGCACTGGGGCATTCATTTCCAGAAATGGGCTGACCGCGGCATGAAGATGCCGGTTGCCCACGTATATGGGTTTGAGCCGTCCCTGCCCTATTGCGCCTCCGCCCCAATCCCGACCGGCGTGTCGGAATACGAGGTCATGGGCGCGATGCGCGGCAAGCCGATGGAACTGATCAAGTGCGAAACCAGCGACATCATGGTGCCGTCAAATGCCGAGATGGTCATCGAAGGATATATCGATTCCGATCCGGCGACGTTTGAGATGGAAGGCCCCTTCGGCGAATACACCGGGTATTTCGGTGGCGACCAGGGACCGAAGCATGTCACCAAGGTCACGACGATCAGCTACCGGAACGATTCAATCCATCGCGGCACGCTGGAAGGCACCCTGCCGAAGATGCTGAACGAAAACTCGGTCACCAGCTCGGTGCAGCGCGCAGGCGTGGCATGGAACGTGCTCGAACGCGCTGGCGTGCCCGGCGTGACCGACGTGCATTGCCCGGCAGCCAATAACGGCACCACGCTGATGATCCAGCTCCACCAGACCTATCGCGGTCAGGCCAAGCAGGCAGCGGCGGCCATCTGGGGCTCCAACTCGGCGCATCTGCGGTACAAGAACATCTGGGTGCTGGATGACGATATCGACATCCATGATTACGCATCCGTCGACTGGGCGTTTGCCTATCGCGTCAACGCTGCGGAAGACGATATCGTGTTCTTCCCGGGCTCGTTCGGCTCGCTGCTCGATCCGTCCACCCGTCTGCGTGATCGCGATCCGATGAAGTTCGGCACCGGTAAATGGTGCCGCGTTCTGATCGATGCGACGATCAATCTCGATTTCGATCTCGAAGACCAGTATGGCGGAAATCGCTATCCGCCGACGGTCCATCCGCACAAGGAAGACATGGAGAAGGTCAACGCCCGCTGGGCCGAGTATGGCTTCAAAGACGATTGATTCTTAGATCCCCGCGCGGCCGTTAACGCCGCGCGGCAAAGAACTCTCTGAGCAACGCGGCGGCGTCGGATTCTCCGATGCCGCCGTAAACGTCTGGGCGGTGGTGACACGTCGATTGGTCGAATATCCGCGGTCCATTCTCGACGCCGCCGCCTTTGGGATCGAAGGCGCCGAAATAAACCCGGCGGATTCGCGCGAATGAAATGGCCGTCGCACACATCGGACACGGCTCCAGCGTGACATAGAGATCGCATGCCGGTAGCCGAACGTCCCTGCGAAAAGCTGCAGCCTCCCGGATAACGATCATTTCCGCATGCGCCGTCGGGTCGCTGTCCCGTTCAACACGGTTACCCGCCGCAGCAACAATATCTCCCGTCACGGCATCGACCAGCACCGCCCCGACCGGCACTTCACCGTCCGCAGCAGCTTTTCGCGCCGTCTCCAGCGCAAGATGCATATAGGAAGAACCGGGTTTGTCTTGATCGTCGACCATGCCGCACAATCGACAGGCAATACGGTCCGGTCAAGCCCGGTCAGAGAAATCCCCCCGAAATAACAGCACTACCATGAGAGCGCTACGCCTATGGCACATTGGCCATACCAACTCTTCCTTGCCGCAGCCGCACCAAATTCCAGTCGAATACCGGCGATTTTCAACGCCCCTCTCTCTGATAGTCAGAAATGCACGTGGCCATACCGCACTACTTTTGCTGCAACCCATCGCATCTCCTGCAAACCGGACGGGGTTTACGGTTTCGCAACATGGGTTCGCTAGACTCGAAGAATACGTTCGTTTCCCGGGGGACTTTTATCTTGGCCACACATCAACAATCGCAACAGGCGCTTGTATCGGCTGTCCAGTGTTTGCAGACAGGCGATCTAGACGCCGCGACCACGCACTGCCAATCCGTGCTTCAAAGCATTCCGGGTGAGGCCAACGCGCTTCATGTTCTCGGCGCGATCCGCCTGCGACAGAACGATCCCGAAACAGCCATCAAGTTTCTGACGCAGGCGCGGAAAGGCGACCCGACCAACGGCGAGATCCTGGCCAATCTGGGTGCAGCTTATCGCGCCGCGGGACAGCCTGACCAGGCAGCTGAAATCCTGCAGGAAG
Source organism: Paracoccaceae bacterium (assembly GCA_047638395.1). Classification (GTDB taxonomy): domain Bacteria; phylum Pseudomonadota; class Alphaproteobacteria; order MPNO01; family UBA830; genus CAXBCP01. The sequence goes on from JBLIMV010000006.1 coordinate 10,169, forward strand.
CGATCCTTCTGGCCCCGGAGAACTCCTCAGCCTATTTCAACCTGGCAAATTCCTATGTCGATGCCGGGAACCTCGACCTTGCCCTGACCGCCTATTGTCGGGTCATCGATCTTGTCCCGGCGCATGTCGCCGCGCATGGAATGGTCGCACAGATTTTGCGCGATATCGGCGACACCGATGCTGCCTTGCGGGGTTTCGAAGCACTTGACCGGATTGAATCGAACAACCCGGAGACGCTGAACGCTATCGCCGTGCTGCACGTCGACAGAGGTCAGATGGAAACGGCTGAAGAGTTTTTGCGCAAAGCAGTATCCCTGTCACCGGACAACCATGAATTCGCGTCCAATCTCGCGAATATTCTGGCAAAGACTTTTCGCACCGACGAGGCGCTCACGTTTTATGCCGGCGCTCTGGACAATACGCCCGACGATCCGGATCTATTGTGCAACATTGGCAATGCCGTCAGCCATCGGGGCGATAGCGCCGCGGCGAGGGACAAATACCGGCGCGCGTTGGAAATTGACCCCGACCATATTGATGCGCATGCCGGGCTCGCCAATAACCTGCTCGCCGACGGTAAATTCTCTGCCGGCTGGGAGCATTTCCTCCGACGTACCAGCGTTCTCACAATTGCCAGTCAGCTTGACCGGACACCGTTGGCTGCAGACCTCGACGAAACACGTGTGATCGTCCTGGCCGACCAGGGACTGGGCGACCAGGTGTTCTTTGCCCGCTATCTGCCGGAAATTCGCGCACGCGGGGCACATGTGACATTCCAAACCGACCCCCGGATCGCCGATATGCTGACGCGCTCCGGTGTCGCAGACATGATCGCACCAGATGCAAGTCCGGCAGACGGCGATCGTGTTGTCTCCGCCGGCGACCTGCCTTATCTGCTGCACAGCGGCGACGATTCCGCACTCCCGCCTCCCTACGAGATAGCGGCCTTGCCAGAACGCGAAGACGCCTTGCGTGCGCAGCTTACCGCGTTCGGCCCGCCCCCCTGGATCGGCGTTACATGGCGCGCGGGCACCCCGAACATGCGCCAGGCACTGCTCAAAGAAGCGCCAGTCGCCCTTTTCGCATCTGCGCTCCGCGACGTGCCCGGCTCGGTCATCGTTGTCCAGCGAGACGCGGCAGAGGGCGAAACGGATCGTTTCGCCATCGCCCTTGATCGTCCGGTTCTCGATTTATCTTCGGCGAATGACGATATTGAAGACCTTCTCGCCCTGTCCGGTTTGCTCGACCGGTATGTCGGCGTCAGCAACACCATGACCCACTTTCGCGCCGCCCGCCAACAAACATCCGACGTAATCGTCCCGCGCCCCGCGGAGTACCGCTGGATGAACGCGGGTGAGGAGAGTCCCTGGTTTCCGGGTACGAAAATTTACCGTCAGATGCCGGACGGTGCATGGCCATCGGCCTTCGATGACCTGTCGGCAGCGCTGAAGGGCTAACGCACATGGAGATGACGCGGCCGCTCCGCAGCAACCTGAATGTCTCGGCTGCGGCGTTCCCTGTCTTTGTCGGTTACGACCGGCGCGAAGATATCGCGTATCAGGTCTGCCGCCATTCTTTGATCCGCAATACCTCATCCCCGCTCGATATCCGCCCGCTGATCCAGGACGACCTCCGTGCCAAGGGCCTCTATACACGCGGTGTGGACCCGCTGGCATCGACGGACTTCACCTATACACGGTTCTTCGTACCTTATCTGTCCGGCTACCGTGGATGGGCGTTGTTTTGCGATTGTGATTTTCTCTGGCTCGCCGATATTGCCGATCTGATCGCGTCCGCCGATGACCGGTTTGCAGCAATGTGCGTCCATCACGACCATCGGCCCACGGAACGGCACAAGATGGACGGCCAGCAACAAACGCTCTACCCACGAAAGAACTGGTCATCAATGATCCTGTTCAATTGCGGTCACGAGGCAAACCGGGCGCTCACGCCTGAGCTCGCAAACCGGGAGACCGGCAAGTACCTGCATCGTTTCGGCTGGCTGGACGACAATCTGATCGGCACGTTGCCAGAAACATGGAACTGGCTGGAAGGGTGGAACGAAAAGCCGAAACGTGGCACACCCTCGGCAATCCACTATACTCGTGGCGGACCATGGTTCGAAGACTGGAAAGACGTCGATTATGCCGATCACTGGCTCCGTGAAGAAAGCGCTTATCGCGCAGCCCGATAAAGGGGGCCAGACATGCGCCCGCTGATTGGCATCACCCTCGATTCCGAAGAGCCGGGCACGTATTCCAAGTTCCCGTGGTACGCAATCCGCGAAAATTATTCCTCTGCTGTTTCGGATGCTGGCGGGCTATCAGTCATGCTGCCGCATGAACTGGAGCGGGTGGATGACTATCTCGACCTGATTTCCGGACTTGTCGTCACCGGCGGTGCCTTCGATGTTGACCCGGCCCTGTTCGGTGCAGAGGCTCGCCATCCCTCCGTTGTCGTCAAAGCCGCGCGCACGGATTTTGAGTGGGCGGTCACTGAAGGCGCGCTGAAGCGCAATATGCCCGTGCTTGGCATTTGCGGCGGCCAGCAATTGCTCAATGTCGTGCTCGGTGGCACGCTGATCCAGCATATCCCCGACGAAATCAACAATCCCCTCGCCCATGAGCAACCGAACCCCCGTGACGAGGCAGGACACACCGTGACGGTTGCCGAAGGCACCCTGCTACACCGTATTGCCGGCGCCACACAGCTTTCGGTCAATTCGGCCCATCATCAGGCGGTCAAGGACGTGGGCAAGAATGTCGCGATCAACAGCACCACATCCGATGGTGTTATCGAGGGGATCGAGGCATCTGAATACGCCTTCTGCCTCGGCGTGCAATGGCACCCGGAATTCTCCATCGATCCCGCGGATGCGCGTATATTCAAGGCATTCATCACCGCCGCAGAAGCCCACACATGACCGAAAAAGAAGGCGAACGCATCGCGAAACGTCTTTCGCGCGCAGGCGTCTGCTCCCGCCGCGAGGCAGAACGCTGGATTGCCGATGGCCGTGTATGGGTCAATGGCAAGAAAATCTCCGAACCGGGCACCCTGGTTACCGACACCTGCGACATTCGCGTCGACCGCAAGCCAATTGCCGAACCGCAGGCGACCCGGCTGTGGCGCTATAACAAGCCTGCCGGCCTGATCTGCAGCAATAGCGACCCGCGTGGCCGCCCGACGGTTTTCGAACGGCTGCCGGCGCATCTCCCGCGGGTCATGTCGGTCGGGCGCCTCGATTTCGATTCCGAAGGGCTGTTACTTCTAACCAATGACGGCGGCATCGCCCGGCGCCTTGAACTGCCGGAAACCGGCTGGGTCCGGCGCTATCGTGTCCGTATGTTCGGCACGCCCACCGAAAAGGAAATCGAACTGCTGGCGAAGGGCATAACCGTAGAGGGCATGAAATACGGCTCGATAGAGACAGCCATCGATAGCGCCAAGGGCAGGAATGCCTGGGTAACCGTAGCACTCCGCGAAGGGAAGAACCGCGAAATCCGCAAAGTATTCGAACATTTGGGATACCCGGTGAACCGCCTCATTCGCACTGCTTACGGCCCGTTCCAACTTGGCCAGCTCGGCCGCGGCGGCGTCGAAGAAGTGCCTCGCCGCACGCTCAAAGATCAACTCGGCCTGGATACATCCAATGCGCATCGTGGCCGGCAGGCATAGAGGCCGCCTTATCGACGCCCCCGAGGGCAACGACATCCGTCCCACATCGGACCGGGTGCGCGAATCCGTGTTCAACATACTGGAACACCGGGACTGGGGACCGGGCGGGCTTTCGCTGGTCACCGGCGCCCGGGTCCTTGATGGGTTCTGCGGCACCGGCGCACTCGGGCTCGAGGCACTGAGCCGGGGCGGCGCACATGTCACATTCATGGATAAGAACCGCACGGCGCTTGCCCTCTGTCGCCAAAACCTCGACACACTTGGCGAACGCGCGGCGGCGGACGTTCTGCAGGGCGATTGTCTGAAACCCGTCCGTCCGGCAGAACCCTGCGGGCTTGTATTGCTGGATCCACCTTATAAGGCAGGTCTTGCGGCACCCGCCCTTGCGGCGCTTCGCGATGCCGGGTGGCTCGCGCCGGGGGCGATTTGCGCGGTGGAAACCGAAGCCGGCAACGATCCGGATTTTCCGGAAGGCTTCGAAAAACTCGATACGCGAAAATACGGTGCGGCCAGCGTTCACTTCCTGCGATTTTAGTCTCAGAGTCCGGTAATCCCGCAGAGTGCCCGGTTCGCACCGCGCCCTTTGCGGCAAATTGAGCGTTGTGATAGCACGGACCATGACTTTTCAATTGCAGGCGAGTTGAAATGCCCCAGCCTTATTGTGGTGGCTGTGAATGCGGCGCGGTTCGATATGTCATCGCCGGTGAACCAATTGTCATCTATGCGTGTCATTGCACAATTTGTCAGTCTCAGTCGGGCAGCGCTTTTGGATTGGCCATGCGAATTCATGCCGAAGATTTCCAGATGACCGCCGGGCAACTCAAAAGCTTTACGAGACAAGCTGATGGTGGACAGATTTTCACAAATTCCTTTTGCGCGGATTGCGGTACGAGAATTCACCACCATCCCAGCAAGGCGGCGAACCACCTTAGCCTCAAACCGGGGACGCTGGACGATACAGGCTGGTTGATACCGACACATCATGTCTTTGCCCGAAGCGCGCAGCCATGGGTCGTTTTTCCAGAAGATGCTCAGGTCTTCGAGACGACCCCCTCGGACCGGGCCTGGCTCTCTGGCAAGTGACGAAATTGCGTTTTCTCAATACATCGGCAATTGGCCACTTATCAGCAGCTTGGCGGCCTGATCTTCGGACAAATTCTTTGTTCGCGCCCGGTTTTCTCTTTCAATCGGACTAAGCCGCCCCTATATACGCGTCGTTATGGATAACACACGTCATATCACCTCGGATTTCGCCTGCGAAATCCTGATGACCGAGAACGGTAGGAAGCCGGACCCGGGCGGCATTGTTATGCCGACCGCCCCGGTATCCGGCGCCGTCTTCCCGACACAATTCCGCCTTTCATAGCCGCTATCTTCGGATAACGACGGCATGTGAAGGGCGAACCGACGGTTCGCCCTTTTTGATTCTGGAAATGGACACATCGATATGACGACCAATTTTTCACACCTGTCGCCTGGTCCCGCGGGACCGAAACCCTTCTGGCAGATCGAACTCGCCGAAATGACCCGCCTCGGCGCGCCCATCGTGTTCACCCAGCTCGCCTGGGTCGCCATGCTGACCACCGATACGGCGATGATCGGCCGTCTAGGGCCGGACGCCCTTGCCGGTGCGTCGCTCAGCCTCATGGTGTTCTTCATGACCTGGGTATTCTGTTTCGGCGTGGTGATGGCGACCGCCGCCCTAGCCTCACAGGCCTTCGGCGCGCGTAAGCCGCGGATGATCCGACGCGTCATCAGGCAGGGCTTCTGGGTCACGATTATTCTAACCGTACCTTCAATGGTGGCTTTTCAGTTTACGCCCGAACTCCTCAGCCTGTTTTCGCAACCGCCCGAAATACTGCCCTATGCGGATGCCTATATGAGCACCCTGATGTGGAGCCTGATACCCAGTATCGGGTTTTCGGTGGTCCGGAATTTCATCTCGTCGCTGAACCGTCCGGCGCCGGCGCTCTGGGTGATGCTGGCCGGTGTGCCGCTGAACGGCCTGCTCGACTATGCGCTGATCTTCGGGAATTTTGGCCTGCCCCGGCTCGAACTGGTCGGTGCGGGTATCGCGACATCGCTCATTAACTGGTTGATGTTCCTGGTGCTGCTTGCCATCGCGGTGTTCGCGAAGCCATTCCGGCGCTATGCCATCCTCGGCCGGTTCTGGCGACCGGACTGGTTCCAGTTCCGCCAGATATTCCGTATCGGGCTTCCCATCGCCGCGATGAGCCTGCTTGAAGCAGGGTTCTTTTTCAGTTCGATCTTTATCGTCGGCCAGTTCGGCGCGCACGCCATCGCGGCAACCATGATTGCCCTGCAGATGCCCCATATCACTTATATGGTTCCGATGGGGCTCAGCCAGGCCGCGACCGTGCGTGTGGGACAGGCGGTTGGCCGGGGCGATATTCGAGGAGCCTATCGTTCGGGCTGGGTTGCTCTCGTGATCGCGCTCGCCTTTATGGCGGTGATGACGGTGATCGTGCTCGCGATACCGAAAATATTCGCATCGATCTATCTCGACAGCGCCCATCCGGACAGTTCAGCGGTGCTGGCACTGGCAACGACCTACCTGTTCTATGCCGCCTTCTTTCAAGCCGCGGACGGCATACAGGCGGTCGCCGCAGGCGCGATGCGTGGTCTCAGCGACACCACTTGGCCAATGGCAATCGCCGCATTCAGCTATTGGGGTATCGGGCTGACCAGTGGGCTGGCCCTCGCGTTCTGGGGCGGGTTTGAGGCCGCCGGGCTCTGGATGGGGTTTGTATTGGGTCTCGCCTCCGCAGCAATCCTGCTGACCTACCGCTTTCGGCGCCTGCAGAAGCGCGGTTTTATCCCAGTGGTGCAGGAGAGCGATACAGACCAGGTCCGGCCCACCGCCTGATTCAGCGGCGACCGAAAAGCCGCTCTATATCCGACAGATTCAGTTCGACATAAGTGGGACGGCCGTGATTGCATTGACCGGAATGGGGGGTCACCTCCATCTCCCTCAGCAAGGCATTCATCTCTTCCGAAGAGAGACGACGGCCGGCGCGGACGCTGCCGTGGCAGGCCATGGTCGAACAGACATCTTCGAGCCGTTCCTTCAACGCAAGCCCGGCGCCAAATTCTTCGAGGTCGTCTGCGAGGTCGCGCAGAAGCGCTGTCACGTCGGCCTGGCCGAGCAGGGCCGGCACTTCGCGCACGACGACGGCGCCCGGACCGAATTTTTCGATTGAAAGCCCCAGTTCCTCGAACTCTGTTATCCGTTCGCACAGACGATCGACCGCAGCTTCATCCATCTCGACAACCTCGGGGATCAGCAACCCCTGGCGCTTGGCACCGCCATCGGCGAGCGCGGCCTTCATGCGCTCATACACCAGCCGTTCATGGGCCGCATGCTGATCGACAATGACAATCCCGGTATCGGTCTGGGCAACGATATATGTCTCGTGGACCTGCGCCCGGGCCGCGCCGAGCGGGAAGTTCGTGACAGGCTGCGCAAATGGCTGGGAATGCTCATCCCCCATTATCCGCGCAGACGGCGCATCGAAACTATCCAGCACGCCGGTCGACGCGGGGGCCTGAAATGCGGCGGCTATTTCCGCCAGCTCGCGCGGCAACGCGGATGACTGTCGCCACGGCATCGATCCACCGCCCGCCCCACTACCGGGCGCGCCTGTACCGGGCGCGCCTGTACCGGGCTGGAACGCCCCCAGCGCTGCTGCCGCAACCGTGGTGGACGCCTTGTGGCCCGCAGCTTCCAGCGCATGGCGCAATCCGCCGACAATCAACCCGCGCACCAGTCCCGCGTCCTGGAATCTTACTTCGGCCTTTGCGGGATGAACGTTAACGTCGACGCATTCCGGCGGCACGTCGAGAAACAGCGCCACCATCGGATGACGGTTACGCGCGAGAAAATCCTGATAGGCGCCGCGCACCGCACCAACCAGCAGGCGGTCCTGCACCGGGCGGCCGTTTACGAACAGATACTGGGCCCGGGCATTTCCACGGTTCAGCGTCGGCACACCGGCATAGCCGCTGAGCCGAATGCCACCGCGCTCCGCCGATACCGCAACGGCGTTATCGGCAAATTCACGCCCCATGACCGCAGACAGCCGGTCAAGCCGCGCCGTCAGGAGATCGCCCTGGGCAGGGCCATAGCGAAACCGTGCCCGGTTTTCATCGGCCAGCGAAAACGCTACTTCCGGATGCGCCATCGCAAGACGCTTAATGGCATCGGCGGCATGATCGACCTCGGTCCGCGGTGTTTTGAGGAATTTCAGCCGCGCGGGTGTCGCATAGAACAAATCCCGGACCTCGATACGCGTTCCGGCCCCGAGCGCCGCCGGTTTCGGCGCCTCCTTGCGTCCACCTTCGATCAGGATCGCGTGTGCCTCCGATGCGCCCGCGGCACGGCTCGTAATCGTCAGTCGTGACACGGCACCAATCGACGGCAGCGCTTCGCCCCGGAACCCGAGGGTGCGGATATCGACCAGATCGTCATCGGGCAGTTTCGACGTGGCATGGCGTTCGACGGCAAGTTCAAGCTCATCCGCGGTCATCCCGCATCCGTCATCGGTGACCGAAATCAAAACCCGGCCGCCATCTTCAAGGACAACGTCGATATGGCGCGCACCCGCATCAATCGCGTTTTCGACCAGTTCCTTAACCGCGGCAGCCGGCCGTTCAATCACCTCGCCCGCAGCGATGCGGTTGACCAGCGTCTCGGGCAGGCGGCGGAGGGTCACGCGCGTCCCCCCTTGGCAAGATACTCACGGGCGAGAATTTTGCCTTCTTCGACCGCTGGCTGGTCGAACGCATTTACCCCGATAAGGTCTGCGGCGATAACCGTCTCGAGCATAAAATGCATCATCAGGGCGCCCATCGAGGTTTCATCCACCACGGGAACATCGAACACCCGGGTCGGGCGGCCGTTATTGGCGAGCGTTTCCGCCGTTGCACGCCCGGCCGCTGCAAACAGATCGCCCATGGTCCTGTCCTTCAGGTAGGACAATCCATCGATATCGGCAAAATTCTGGGGCACCGGTTTCCCCTGCCCGCCGGTCTCCGTCAGGATCAACGTAAACATTTTATCGGCCGGGCCGTCGAGATAGAGCTGTAGCTGACTGTGCTGATCGACGGTGCCCAGCGCCCGTACGGGCGTGCTGCCGCCCCCCTCTTTTCCAAGGCTTTCCGCCCAGAGCTGGCAGAACCACAGCCCCAGGTCGGCCATACGGTCGCAATACGGCATCAACACGCTGATACCGACGCCAGCATGGCGGTTCAGACCGATAGATGCTGCTGCGCCGGCCGCTGGCGGTACATCCACCGCGCTGTCGCCGGAGAGCAGCCGGTCGATCACCGTGCCTGCCCCGTCGCGCAAACGCCCGATATCGAAGCCGGCAATGGCCGCAGGCAAAAGCCCCGTCACGGACAGCACAGAATACCGGCCGCCGATTTCCGGATGATGATCAAGAACACGGCAACCATATTGCCCGGCAATAATAGCGAGCGGGTTTTCGGTGGGTTCGGTAATCGCAACGAGATGGTCGGCAATCCGGTCTTCCGCAACCTGCGCCCGCAGCGCCCCAATCAGCGCACCCAACTGAAGCAATGTTTCCGCGGTCGACCCGGATTTGGAGATGGCGATTACACCCGCACGCTGCCAGTCGAGACCGGCGATCAGCGCATCGAACGTATGGGGATCAACATTGTCCATAAAATGAAGGCGCGGCGCGCCCGGGCGCGTACCTAACCCGGTTCCGGCAACGGAGCACAGCGTCTGGCCACCAAGGGACGAGCCACCGGTTCCAAGGATCACCACATCGTCGAACGAATTGCGAAAACGATCCGCGACCTCGTCGATCGCAGCTAAATCGTCGCGCGTCTCCGGTAATTTGAGCAATGGCAGCGTATTTTCGCCATAGGCCGTACGAAGCCGCTGAACTGCGATTTCAGACTGTGCGACGTACTGATCGAAGCTGGCGGAGTCCAGTCCGCCATCGCCGATCTCGGCGGCGAAGCAATCGGTCAGGTCCTGTGTATACGGCATATTCATGAGCGGAAATCCACGGTCACCTTAAGTCATGACAGCGAATCATGAAAAGGCCGTGTCACCTTCCTTGGCGTGTTCTGTGGATAAATCGCGCCAAAAAGACGCCTGCGATCAGAATCTAGCGTTTTTCGTCGATTCCCTTCGGATCCCCCACAATCACGACTGTCAGAGCGTCCGCCTTATACAGCCGCTTCGCGACCCGGTTGGCGTCGTTCAGAGAGATGGAATTGATCAGCGAAGGCCGCTTTTTGATATAATCCATACCGAGATCGGAAATCTGGATACCGACCAGCATACCCGCAATACCGCGGCTGGACCCCAGGCGGAGCGGGAACGAGCCGTTCATATAGGTCTTCGCAGTCTCCAGTTCCTTCGCCGTAACGCCGCTTTCAGCCAGCTTCTGCCATTCAGCCCGAATAACCGACAGGGATTCCGCTGCCCGTGCATTCTGTGTGGCCACACCGCCGGCCAGAAGCGCCGAGTGTCGCATCGGGCTGAGATAGGCATAGACCGAATAGGCCAGTCCCCGCTTCTCACGTATCTCTTCATACAGGCGCGAGCTAAGTCCGCCGCCGCCGAAAATTCTCGTCACCAGAAGGGCTGCATACCAGTCCGCATCGTCACGTTTTATCCCGGCATGGCCAAGGATCATCATGCTCTGCGGTATCTGCTTGCGAATGATGAGCGTTTTACCGCTTCCGGCAGCCGTGGTTTCCGGGATCTCGAATTTCCGGCCCTTTGCCGGCAGATCTCCGAACACGCTGTCGAGGCGTTGTTTGAGCTCTTCTTCCGATATATCACCGACAACGCCGATGATCAAACGGTCCCGGCTGAACCGGTCGCGGGTAAACGACCGCAGGTCGTCTGCTGTCAGCGTGGCAACGGTCTTTTCGGTCCCGTTGGAAGGCTTTGAATAGGGGTGGTTTGGAAACACCGTTTCGGACCATAACCGGCCGGAGATCTGCCGGGGATTTTTTGCCTGCTGGCGCAGCGATGCGAGAATCTGCGACTGGATACGTTTGACGGGGTCGTCATCGAACCGGGGCGCATTCAGCGCCAGGCGCAATAGTTCGAACGCCTTTTCGCGCTCCGCAGTCAGGGTCCGCAACTGGCCGGTAAACGTATCCTGTCCGGCACTGAACGACATCTGCGCGGCGATATCTTCGAGCGCACGCTGGAATGCCTGGGATTTCATCTCACCGGCGCCTTCGTCGAGCAGACCGGATGTCATTTCGGCAAGACCTTCCTTGCCGTCAGGGTCGGTCGCCGAGCCGGCATTACGGAAGGCGAAGCTCATTGCCAGCAGGGGGACCGATTTATCAGGCACGAACCACGCGACGATGCCCTTGTCCGAAACCACTTTCCGGATGTCCATTGCATGTAGCGTTTTGGCAGATGCCAGGACGCCAACCGCAAAGGCCGCGATAACGAGGCTCGGTATAATCCGGGATATCTTCATTTCGCGACCTCCGGCAGCAGAATACTGGTGACCGAGCTTTTGAGTTTGATTACCGCCTTCGCAGCGGCCATCACCTGTTCCGGTGTCACCGCCGAAATACGTTCAGGCCATTCCTCCACATCGGCAATCGTCTGGCCCTGCGTGAAAGCCTGGCCAATGGCGTTGGGCCCGGTGCGAATGCCGTCGCGGGCGTAGATCGCCTGGGCCGACATCAACCGCTTGGCGCGGTCGATATCTTCCGGTTTGAAGCCCTCTTTGACCGCCGCGGTCAATTCTTCGAGCACGGCTTTTTCGAGCGCATCTATATCGCCGCCCGCCTTGGGGCTGGCATAGATACCGAACTCACCGTAATCGAGCCCGTCGCCGCTATACCAGGACCCGGCATTCGACGCGATCCCGCGCTCTATCACCAGTTTGCGGTACAGCCTGCTGGTCGATCCACCGCCGAGCACCTGTGCAAGCACGTCCAGCGCATAACCTGTGCCCTTTTCGTCCGCACCGTAGCTCGGCGCCAGGTAGGTCCGCGACCAGGCCGGCAGGCTGACCCTTTGATTTGTCAGCACCACCCGTCGCGCGGCGCGATGCGGCGGCTCCTTTGGCCGAACGCGCTTTGGCACCGCCTTACGCGGGATCGGGCCGTAATATTTTTCGGCCAGTGCGCGCACTTTCTCGACAGAGGTGTCGCCCGCAATGATCAGCATCGCGTTATTGGGCGCATAGTGTTTGCGATAAAACGCGAGCGCGTTCTCGGTGGTGAGCTGCTGAATCTCGCTCATCCAGCCGATAACGGGACGGCCGTAAGGATGGTTCAGATACAAGGCCCGGCGAACCTGTTCGCGCAATTGCGCCGCCGGACTGTTATCGGTCCGGGACCGGCGCTCTTCGAGCACGACGTCGCGCTCCGGCAGGACGACTTCGTCTGTGAGGACAAGGTTCTGCATACGATCGGCTTCAAGCCGCATGATTGTCTCAAGCTCGTGCGCTGCAACGCGTTGGAAATAGGCGGTAAAATCATAACTGGTAAACGCGTTGTCCCGGCCGCCGATGCGCGCAATCGTGCGCGAGAATTCACCGGGCTTGACTGTCTTTGTACCCTTGAACAGAAGATGTTCGAGAAAATGGGCCAGACCGGATTCGCCAGCCTCTTCGTCAGCGGCGCCCACCCGGTACCACAACATCTGCATCACGATGGGGGCACGTCGGTTCTCGATCACAACGACCTGAAGACCGTTTTCGAGCGTGAACGTTTTTGGGGAGAAGACGGCTGCCGATACCGAAGCGGCCGGCAGCATCGCTGTCGCCATCGCCATTACGCTGGCGGCACAAACCAATCTTAGAGAACCAAGCAAATCAAACTCCCGGCGTTAGGCTGCAGCAGTCACCCTGCAGCCTTGAGGCTGAAACAGCATATCCAGAGACAAATGGGTACACGTCAGGTGGGTACACGTCAGGCGGATACAAGACCCGTCGTCATCACGTTCGGGTTAGCTAGAAAATCCCTTCGAACCAGCCTTTTGGCTTTCGGACGATTTTGGGCGACCGGCCCTTGGTCGGTGCATCACCGAGGCCGGCGTTCTCGCGCAGACGTTTCTGTTCGGCCGCCGCGTCGACAATGGTGCCGGGCGGGGGTTTGTCCTGCCAGAAAATAAGCCGGTCGGTAAAACTGTCGTCTTCCGTCGCCAGGATAGAGGATTCACGGCTGAGGGTGCGGCGAATGGACGGGTCGGCATTGGTGGCACCGGCTTTCGCCAACAGCGCCGATTCTCCCTTTGACGTCGCCAGCGCCTGTTGCTGTGGTGTCGCGGCACCTGTGCTTTTGACAAGCAGGTCGCGCGCCGAATCCGTGACTGCCTTTTCTTGCGGCCGTTCGACCCCGGGGCGCGGGGGACGCAGGCCAAAATCCGGGGGCATGCTCAACGGCGCGCGCGTAACCACGGCAAATTCGTCAGGCGACTGCTTGCCGATACCGATAGCCTCGCGGGCATTTTCGCAGGCGGACAGGGTAAATGCCGCCAAAATCACCAACAGGATATGCCGGGGGAACGCCGAAGAACGTGTCATATTGATAGACCCATGGTGAACCGGACTCACCCCTCTAACCTATTGTTGCGCCGCTTCTCAATCAAGCCATCAAACAGCAACATGATGACACCGATGGAAATCGCTATATCGGCGACATTGAAGGCCGGCCAGTGATATCCGGCGGCGTGAAAGTCGAGAAAATCAGCTACTGCGCCATAGATAACCCGGTCGATGGCGTTGCCCAGCGCACCGCCAATGACAAGGCCGAGGGAGACGGCGAGCCAACGCGATTTCGCCCTGAACATCCAGACCGCCAGCACGATAGAGATCATTACCGCAACGGCGCCAAGAAGAACCGGCGTCCACGGCGAGTTGCTGCTGAACAGGCCGAAACTCGCCCCGCGGTTCCACACCATGACGATATTGAAAAACGACGTGACCTCAATGAACCGGGGCGGCGACATGATGTCGAGCACGATCCAGAACTTTGTCGCCTGATCAAAAGCGATGATCGCGGCCGCAACGGGAAGTCCGAGTCGAATCAAAACCTGAGGCTCACTCCGCTGCCGCGGAAATATTCGCGACAGCATCCACGCAGCGATGGCAGATATCCGCATTTTCGCCGTCGCCGCCCACTTCCGGCAGCACTTGCCAGCAGCGCTCGCATTTTCCGCCATCTGCAAGCCCCGGCAAAACTGCGACGCCGGGCACATCATCGATCACGAATGCGCCTTCTGGCGCGGCTCCGGTATCGACGACGACATCCGACGTGATCGAGATTTCGGCGAGATCTAGGTCGCTCAGAACGGCAGCGGTGTCGCTGTCGAGGTAAACAGTCGGTGTTGCCTGGAGGCTCGATCCGATACGTTTCTCGGCCCGCTCAATTTCCAGCGCGCCGGTGACAACCCGCCGAACCTGACGGACAGTGGTCCATTTTGCTGCCAGCACATCATCGCGCCACTCGGCCGGCAAATCAGGATAGGTCTGCAGATGAACGCTGTTGCCATCGCCCGGATTACGCGACAGCCATGCTTCCTCTGCCGTAAAGCAGATCACCGGCGCCAGCCACGCGGTGAGACAGTTGAACAGTTCATCCAGCACCGTGCGCGCCGCGCGGCGACGAATTGAATCGGTACGGTCGCAGTAGAGCGCGTCTTTGCGGATATCGAAATAGAACGACGACAGATCGACCGCGCAGAAATTATGCAGGGCGGTGAACATGTCATGAAAATCGAACGTCGAGGCGCGGTCGCGCACAAGCTCGCCGACCTCCGACAAACGATGAAGAATCCAGCGTTCGAGCTCCGGCATCTCGGCGGCCGGCAGGCGTTCGCTTTCCTTGAACCCATCGAGGTTTCCCAGAATAAAGCGCAACGTGTTCCGTAGCCGGCGATAGGCATCGGTTTGGTGCTTGATGATGTCCTGGCCGATCTTCAGGTCTTCGGAATAATCGGACGCGACCACCCAGATGCGCAGGATATCCGCACCGTACTGTTTAATGATTTCCTGGGGCGCCACGACATTACCCGTGGATTTCGACATCTTCTGCTTATCGTCTGCCAGCACGAACCCATGTGTCAGCACGGCATCATACGGCGCGCGGCCGCGGGTGCCGCAGGATTCAAGCAGGCTGGAATGGAACCAGCCACGATGCTGGTCCGATCCTTCGAGGTATAGCGACGCCGGCCATTGCAGGTCATCGCGGTCTTCGAGCACGAAGCTGTGCGTAGAGCCTGAGTCGAACCAGACGTCGAGGATATCGAACACCTGTTCGTAATCGTCAGAACTGTAATCGTTGCCGAGGAAACGCGACGGGTCGGACGCGAACCATGCATCCGCACCTTCTTCGGCGATGGCCGTGGCAATACGTTCCTGAACAGTGGCATCCCGCAGCAGCTCGCCAGTTTTTTTATTGACGAATACCGTGATCGGCACGCCCCACGCCCGCTGGCGCGACACGACCCAGTCTGGCCGGCCTTCGATCATGCCATGCAGGCGCGTACGCCCCGTCTCAGGATAGAACCCGGTCGCATCGATGGCATCCAGCGCAACCTTACGCAGGGTTTCGCCGTTCTCGGTGAACGGTTTGTCCATCGCGATAAACCATTGCGGCGTATTACGGAAAATCAGCGGCTTTTTAGACCGCCAGGAATGCGGATACTGATGTTTGACCCGACCGCGCGCGATCAGCGCATTGGCCGCAACCAGCGCATCGATAACCGCCTGGTTGGCATCGCCCTTTTTGCCTTTTTCGGTGATGACGCATTTGCTGTCAAAACCGGGCGCTTCATCAGTGTAGAAACCGTCGGCGTCGACCGTATAGGGGATTCTTTTATCAATACCGAGCTGGACAATCTTCAGAGTGTTGGCGATCCAGATATCGTAATCGTCACGCCCATGACCTGGCGCCGTATGCACAAAGCCGGTACCGGCATCGTCCATCACATGGGCGCCATCGAGCAGCGGGATATCGAAATCGTAGCCCATCTCATTCAGCGGATGCGCGCAGACCGCATCGCTGAGCATGTCGGGCGTGACATCCGATACCCGGTTCCACGTCGTCGCCCGCGCCGAGCCCATCACGTCATCGGCCAGCGCATCCGCGAGGATCAGCCTGTCACCCGTCTTCGCCCAGTTCTCATCGGGCGCGTCCGTGACCTCGTAAAGACCGTAGGAAATTTTTGACGAGTAGGAGATCGCCCGGTTGCCGGGGATCGTCCAGGGTGTTGTCGTCCATATGACAACAGATGCGCCGGACAGCGCTTCCAGCGTCTCGGCACTTGCCGACCGCAGCGGAAACTTCGCCCAGATCGTATCGGATTCATGATCATGATATTCGACCTCGGCCTCAGCCAGCGCCGTTTTCTCAACCACGGACCACATCACCGGTTTCGAGCCCTGATACAGAAGACCGTTATCGACGAATTTCATCAGCTCGCGGGCGATCTGCGCCTCGGCAGCAAAGTTCATCGTCGTATAGGGGTTTTCCCAGTCACCAATCACACCGAGCCGCTGGAACTCCTCGCGCTGCACACCGATCCAGTGTTCGGCGAAATCACGGCATTCCTGGCGGAATTCGACAATCGGCACTTCGTCCTTATCGCGCCCTTCGGACCGGTACTTTTCCTCGATCTTCCATTCAATCGGCAGACCGTGGCAATCCCAGCCGGGCACATAATTGGCGTCTTTGCCGAGCATCTGCTGCGACCGGTTGATAACGTCTTTGAGGATCTTGTTCAGGGCATGGCCGATATGCAGATTGCCGTTCGCATAGGGCGGGCCATCATGCAGGATGAACTTCTCTCGCCCGGCCGATTGTTCGCGCAGGCGCTTATAGAGATTCATCTCTTCCCAGCGCGCAAGAATAGCCGGTTCGCGCTCGGGCAGTTTACCGCGCATTTCGAACTCGGTCTTCGGCAGGAAGACGGTGGATTTATAGTCTGTCGCCATAATTCGTTCTTATCCTGACAGGGGGCTTATTCGGGCGCCCGTCTTAAATCGTCCGGGCCGATGCTTTCAAGCAGCGCCCGTGCATCGTGAGAATCGCGCCCAATCTGTTCTCTCAGCTGGGATATTCCATCGAATTTTTTCTCCGGGCGGATATATTCGACCAGTGCGACACGCAGCAGCTTGTCATAAATATCATCCGTAAAATCGAAGATGTACGTCTCGCAATTGACCTCGTTCTTGTCGAACGTCGGTCGCTGGCCAATATTTGCGCACCCCATGTGCCATTTCGTGACACCGCCCTCTTCAACACCGACCCAGACGGCATAAACACCAAGCGCCGGTTCGAGGTAGTCATCAAGGGCAATGTTCGCTGTCGGGAAGCCGATCTGGCGGCCACGCTGGTCACCCTTGATCACGCGTCCTTCGACCTCCCACAACCGGCCCAGTAAATTTGCCGCTCCGACGGGATCTCCTTCGCGCAGACAGTTCCGGATATTGGTCGACGAATAGACCGTGTCGCTCTGATCCTTGACCGGCTCGACCGTGGAGACGCCGAAACCGTCCCGCGCCGCACGTTCCCGCAGATAATCGCCATCGCCACCACGCCCCGCGCCAAACACAAAATCGTATCCAACCGTTACGTGCTTTGCGTGAAAGCCGCCCGATATGAACGTGTCGACAAACTGCTCATGGGTGAGCTGCGATGTCTCCGCATCGAAATGAACCACCATAAGCTGGTCTACGCCGATATCTTCGAAGCGGCGGACCTTGCTTCGCAAAGGGGTCAGCTGGAACGGCGGTTCCTCAGGTCGGAAATACCGCCTTGGGTGAGGATCGAATGTGATGACTGATAGCGACGTGCCGAGCTTTTCGGCATGCGTCGCCGCCTCTCGGATCACCGCCTGGTGACCGAGGTGGACACCATCGAAGTTACCGATGGCGACAGAGGTATCCCGGGAAAAATCCGGCAGCCCCGCAACGTGTCTAAATATGCGCATTGCGGCGGTCTTGGTAACTACCGTAAGGGGTCAAGTCAAACCATTAACCCACCGCGAATGGCGGGAAATGACCTGACTAGTCTTTCGTGCGACGGTTAGGCACCCACAACGTGGCGCTCCCGTCGATGACGACTTTCTCGCCGATGGAGCAAACGATCTCGCAAACGACGTTGTTCGTGTCGTTATCGATATCCTTGATCGTTATGCGCGTCTGCACTGTATCGCCGATGCGAACGGGGGCGCGAAAGTTCAGATTCTGGTTCAGATACGCACAACCCGGCCCCGGCAGTTTCGTGCCGAGAACCGCCGAAATATATCCGCAGGTCAGCATGCCATGGGCGATCCGACCTTTAAAAATGGTCTTTTTCGCAAATTCCTCGTTCACATGAACAGGGTTATCATCGCCGGAAATCTGGGAATACTGGACGATATCGGTTTCCGTGACGGTGCGGACATAGACGTCCGTCATGCCCGGGTTCAATTCGTCGATAAAGTAGCCGTGCAGTTCTTCCATTGTCGCGATGACTGCCGAGGGGCGGACTTCCTGATCCATGGACTCTTCCAGTTGTTGAGCGCCAGCCTGCAAAAGTATTGCGGCGCAATATTAAATGTTGCACCGCAAGGTATCGCTGGATTGTGCTAACAGCAAGCAAATCCATTGAAAGTTTTTTGGTCGGCAGGGTGGCTGTCTTTATCCCCCATTAACCAACCGAATCTAATATCCCGGCCATGCGCCAGGCCCTGAATACACACCAGAAGATTCCTAAAGTTCGCGAATATGCCGAACTTACGCTAACCGATGGCACGGTCCTGAGCGGCTATGTCTTTGTCGACGCGACAGCCCGAATACAGGATCTCCTGAACGACAGCGCCCCTTTTATGCCGTTCATCGATAACAACGAAACAGTTCATCTGGTCAACAAAATGGCGATCGTGCGCATTCAACCGTTCGACTAAGCCTGCCCCCTGTATTACGTTGATATTACACCCCTTTCACCAAGTCTTAAGAATTGGCCTTGCAAGATAGGTGCTCTGACACCGTGTAGGGCATTCAAGGGTAGGCGTGTAGACGAATGCAGTATCCCGAAACACCTGAGCAAGCGTCAAAATTCGCACTCGCAGCCGTCAAGCGGCTGAACGAGCACGGCGTCGCCGCGAATCCGATCAATTTTGCGATCTGGTACGAGTATTTTGCGGGCAAGAACCACGACCTGAAAAAAACGGTCGATGCGTTATCCGCAAACGGCGGCAAGCCGGATACGACGGTTTATGCGGATTTGTACGATCGTTTCATTATCGCGGGCGCCAATATGGCGCGTGACCGGGAATGGTCCGATCGAATCGACGCCGTCACAGAGCGGATCATCGGTGCCCTCACCGCCTCCGGATCGGAGACCGAAGAATACGGCGCGGCCCTGAAATCCTTTTCCGGCGATCTTGAAACCGCTGGCAATCTCGACCAGATACGCGGCCTTGTCACCGATATCATCGCCGAGACGGATTCGATGGATGCCCGCACGAAAGATTTGTACAGCCGGGTGAGCGAATCCACCGCGGAAATTAACGAACTGCGCAAAGCGCTGGACGATTCCCGCCGCGATGCCTTGACCGATAGCCTCACCGGCGTTGCCAACCGCAAATGCTTCGACCAGAGAATATTTACGACTATCGAAGACTCGCAATCCACCGGCGAGCCCCTGTCGCTCATCTTCGCCGATATCGACCATTTCAAAGTCTTCAACGATACCCACGGACACCAGCTTGGAGACCAGGTGCTCCGGCTTGTCGGCCGCACACTCCATAATTCGCTAAAGGGCAAGGATACCGCCGCACGTTATGGCGGTGAGGAATTCGCCATCATCCTGCCGGATACGACGAGCGGCGGGGCAACCTCTGTCGCCGACAATATTCGGAAATCCATTGCCTCCAAACGTCTGGTCAAGAAAGGATCAGATGACGATATCGGCGCCGTCACCATATCGCTCGGCGTCACCTCGTATCACCCCGGCGAAGAGATCACCGCGTTTATTGAACGCGCGGACCAGGCGCTTTACATGGCCAAGAAACTGGGTCGCAATCGCGTCATCTGCGAAGACAAACGCATAGAGATCGCCGCCGTCAGCGCCTGAACGTTCTACCGCGGAGGCATCCGCCCTTGCCGCTCCTTGCCGCACTGCCCCCCGACGCGGCATACTCCTCCCCATGATTGTCCTGTTCACCGATTTCGGCGAGGTCGGCCCCTATGTGGGTCAGGTCAAAGCCGTGCTCGAGCGCGACGCACCCGGGATTCCAGTCATCGACCTGCTGCACGATGCCCCGATGTTCCAGGCCCGCGCATCTTCTTACCTGCTTGCCTCGTTGATTGACGTCTTCCCCCCGAATGTCGTCTTCCTCTGCGTTGTCGACCCCGGCGTCGGCGGCAGCCGTGCCCCGGCGATCGTTACCGCCGATGGCAGGCGTTTTGTCGGCCCCGATAACGGCCTGTTCGAGATCGTGATGCGCCGTGCCAACGAACGATCGTTCCGCCGGATCACCTGGGAGCCTCAGAAAATGTCGGCGAGTTTTCACGGCCGCGATCTGTTTGCCCCTGTCGCCGCCAGACTGGCACAGGGAGAAGACGTCGCGTCAGAAGTGCAGCCCGAAGAAGAAGCGCGCCGCCCCCATTGGCCCAACGACCTCAAAGAAATCATCTATCTCGACAATTTCGGCAATGCGATGACCGGCCTGCGGGCCAAGAACGTTCCGACCGGGTCGGAGATGATCGTCAACGGCCATCGCCTCGCCCGTGCCCGCACATTCTCGGACCTGCCCGAAGGCAGCGCCTTCTGGTACGAAAATTCATCCGGCCTGGTCGAATTCGCGGTCAATCAGGGTGACGCCAAGGCGACGCTCGGTATTGATGTCGGCAGTGAGTTTTCCATCGACACGGCACACAGCGCGTCGTAAGTCGTTTTTCTCTTCTCCCGGACGGCCTAACCACCCGGCCATTAAAACGGAAATCATCAGACGACAATATGGACCAGCTTCTGGGCGACCCCCTTTTTGCTTCTTTTGCCATCGGCGCAGTTCTGCTCGCCGGATTGTCCAAGGGCGGGTTCGGCGGCGGCGTCGGTTTTGTCGGCGTCTTGGCATTGTCACAGGTCTCATCGCCTGTTCAGGCAGTCGCGATCATGCTGCCGATCCTCTGCGTCATGGATCTGATGGGCGTATGGGCCTACCGCAAGGACTGGGACCGGCCGAGTATGAAAGTCCTGGTCATCGGCTGCATGATCGGCACCGTTATCGGCACACTGACCTTCAAATGGATGGACGAACAACTGATCCGCCTGATGGTCGGCTTTATCGCCATCGTATTTTTCATCGACTTCTTCCGCGCCGGCGGAGAAAAGGCCGCCGCGAGGGTCATGTCGAAGCCGATCGGATATATCCTCGGCACAATCGGCGGGTTCACCAGTTTCGTCATTCATGCCGGCCTGCCGCCTGTGGCGATGTACCTGCTGCCCCAGAAACTGGACAAGCGGATACACGTCGGCACCATCGTTATCCTGTTCTGCGTCGTGAACTACGCCAAGATCCTCCCCTATTGGTGGCTCGGCCTGTTCTCCATGCCGAACCTGACGATCTCGCTGATCCTGATGCCGCTGGCGCCGATCGGGATGTTTATCGGCATTAAATTCAATCACCTGATCCCGCAGAAATGGTTCATGCGGGCCAGCTATGGAATCCTGTTCGTTCTGGGCACGCGCCTGCTCTATGAAGGCTTGGAGCCGATGTTCTGAAGCGGCGTTCTGACGGGCGCGCCGGCGCTTATGGCTTCCGCTCTTTCAGCAGTTCTTTGATTTCCTGCATTTCACGCCGCAATTCCTCGAATTCCATCGCCCGCTGACGGTGTTCATCATGCACAACGTCGCTCACCTCCTCGACAGCTTCGTGCTGCTCGGTTTCATGCAGGGTCTGCATTGAATCGATGATGATCGCGATAAACAGGTTGAGAACGGTGAAGCTCGACATGACGATAAACGCGACGAAGACCACCCAGGCCCAAGGATAAACCTCCATCACCGGGCGCACGATACCCATCGACCAGCTTTCCAGCGTCATGATCTGGAACAGCGTGTACATGGAATCGCCGATGCTGCCGAACCAGTCGGCAAACGCCGCACCGAACAGCTTGGTGGTGATCACGGCGTAGACGTAGAACACCAGCAGCAACAGGGCGGCGATAGCGCCGACACCCGGCACAGCATGGAGCAGGGCAGCCACAATCCGGCGGAGCCGCGGCACGGCGGAAACCAGCCGGAGAACACGGAGCACCCGCAGAGACCGCAGAACCGCCAGAGAATCGTTCGACGGAGCGAGCGTGATGGCAACCACAATGAAATCGAAAACGTTCCACGCCCCGCGGAAAAACGGCAATCCGTGTGCATAAATGCGCAGCGTCAGTTCCACGCAGAAAACCACGATCACGATCTTGTCGAAGACCAGCAATTGCGGACCGATCAGCCCCATGACGGTCGGTGACGTCTCCGCCCCCAGGGTGAACGCGTTGATGACGATCAGGATCATGATCGCCTTCTGAAAGGTCTGGTGTTCAACCAGACGGCGGATGCGGGCCCGGATTCCCGTTTCAGGGCGAGAATTTGGGTCGAGGTCTAAGCTTGGGGCCGACCCTGAATCGCTGGATGACAAAGGCGTTCTCCGTATTTCTGAAGGGGGTTTTATCGGAAGTGGACGGGAAATGACAATTGTTATCGGGGGATTATTGGGCGGTTATCGGCGTTGCCACCTCTGTGAGATAGGACCGAAAATGCTGCTTGACGATGTTCTCATTCTTGATTAGAACAAAACAAGAACATATGCTCTCACACAACATTGGAACAGACGATGCCGAGGCTCTCCGGAAGTGCCAGGAACCGCTCCCTTCCCCCTCAGAAACGGGGAAACGGGGAGATTCCGGCCAAACTTTCGGCCAATCTTCCGAGCAGGCATCCGACCAGTCACCCGGTCAGCAAACCGACCAGTCTGGAACAGCTGAAGGTACAGATCCAACAGCTTGAAGGATTTGGCGGCCCGCTGACCGGGACCAATCAACAGGCGTTGCCCTTCGGCGTGGATGCGATAGACGCTCATCTGCCCGGTGGCGGGCTGGCAAGGGGCGCACTGCATGAAATCTTCGCCTCGGATGCCGGTATTGCCACGGCGTTCTGCGCCCTGCTGGCAGGCCGTCTGGCGAACGATCCGGCGAACCATACTGAAAACCACGCAATTCTCTGGTGCGAACGGCCCTGGGCGCTCGATGCCGGCGCGCTGTACGGCCCTGCGCTGATGCAGTTCGGCATCGACCCGGCACGCATGATTCTGGTCCGTCCCCGGCGCGACGCGGATGCGCTCTGGGCGATGGAAGAAGGGCTGCGCTGCGGCCGGATCGCCGCCGTCGTCGGGGAAATAACGGACATGTCCCTCACCGCCAGCCGGCGGCTGCAGCTTGCCGCCGAAGAAACCGGCGTGACCGCCCTCATGCTCCGCCCGAAAACCGACAAGCCTTCCCCCAGCGCCGCGGTCACCCGCTGGCGGCTCGATGCGGTGGAGCATGAAACCGAAAACGCGTCTGGCGGTCAAACTGACAGGCAGGCAAACGACAACGCAAGAACACAAACAAGCCCTCCGGGTCTGATGTCTGACGGCCCTCCGGGCCTAATGTCTGACGGCCCTCCGGGCCTGGGATCTGACGGCCCTCCGGGCCTGGGCGCTGCACGGTGGCGGGCTGAACTTTTTCGCTGTCGTGGCGGTATCCCCGCAAACTGGATGATGGAGTGGAACGATGAAACGGGTAATTTCTCTCTGGCTGCCGAAATTTGCGACCGACCGCCTGTGCCGTCTGCGGCAAGACTGGCTGGATAGCCCGCTTGCGCTGATCGACGAGACTGGCGGCAAGCTGATTCTCCACGCCGTCAACACGGTCGCTGAACAGGCCGGTATACGCACGGGCATGACCCTCGCCGATGCCCGCGCAATCCTGCCCGATCTGCAAACCAGTGAAGCCAACGCGGAAGCCGAGAACCGCGCGCTGACCCAGATCAGTGACTGGTGCGGGCGGTTCAGCCCATGGACGGCGCCGGACGAAGAGGGCAGCGGCGCGACCTTTGGCGGCGCGGGATCTGTCTGGCTCGACGTCACTGGCTGCGCTCACCTGTTCGGCGGCGAAGACGCGTTGATGCGCGATATTATCGGCCGCCTCGGTGATATCGGCTTTACCGCTTATGCCGCAATTGCCGACACCCCCGGCGCTGCCTGGGCCGCCGTCCGCTACACCTCCTATAAGCGCAAGCGCTGGACAAGCGTTGGCAAAGGCCGGGCGCGGGACACAATTGCCGCCATGCCGGTCACCGGACTGCGCCTCGCCCCGGCAACCGTCGCCGGACTTCAGGCCGTGGGTCTTCGCCGGATCGGCGATCTGATGCCGATCCCGCGGACCGCCCTTGTCGACCGTTTCGGCAGCGACGTCGCCGACCGTCTCGACCAGGCACTGGGCGACCGGCCGGAACCTGTCTCACCGCTGGCCGTGGCAAGCCCATGGTACGCCCGGCGAACCTTTGCAGAACCGATCGGCAAGGCCGAAGACATCGCAGAGGCCGTCCGGATCCTTGCCCGTGACCTTGCCGCCACCTTGGAAGCCGACGGGATCGGCGCCCGCCGCCTGACCCTCGCCTTCTACCATCCGGACGGCACGATAAACCGGCTTGAAGCCGGCACCAGCCGGGCCAGCCGCAATGCCGCACATCTTGCCCGGCTGTTTACCGCCAAGCTCGACCGTATCGAGGCGGCTTTCGGCATCGATGCCATTACCCTGACCGCGGCCACCAGCGAGAAACTCTCCCCCAGGCAGGCTGTGCTCGACAGGCGCGGCGAGCAGGACGATGCCGGTGTCGCCGAACTGGCCGACAGGCTCAGCAACCGGCTTGGCGGCGAAAACGTCGTGCAGATGACCCTGCAGGAAAGCCATATCCCCGAGCAGGCGATCGTCATGTCCCCCGCCACGGCACGAACCCGTCCGGCACCGGCCGCCCCCTGGCGCGCCGGCACTCCCCTGAATCGGCCGCTTACCCGGCCCCGTCCGCTTCGGCTCCTCCCCCGGCCCGAAGTGGTTGAGGCCGTAGCACCGGTGCCGGACGACCCACCCGTCATGTTCCGCTGGCGCAAGCAGGTGTTCCGCATCGAACATGCCGACGGGCCGGAACGCATCGCCCCCGAATGGTGGCATGACGGGCTTGGCCTGATCGACAACGAACGCGATGAGGCGACAGACGATCCGGAAAACGCGGAAAATGACGTTGAATCAGCGACCCCGGCCGCTTCTATCGCCACCTCCGTCCAGGACAACATCCGCGATTATTACCGTGTCGAAGACCGCCGCGGCCGCCGTTTCTGGGTCTACCGCGAAGGCATCTACAGACCCGGCGCACAACCCCACTGGTACGTCCACGGCGTATTCGGATGATCAAAGACAGCAACAGGAGAACAGAAATGAAAACGAACAGCCCCGCCCCCCTTATTTCCCCGGAACCAGACTCAGGCCCCGAGTCTGAAACAGGTCTCTATTTCTTCACCATATACACGCACCGCCAGGAAACGCGTCTGGGCAGGATTACCCGGCGGGGGATGAAGCCGAACGCCCTTGGCCGGACGGCACAAGCGCATTGGCATAACCTGTCACGGGTATTCCCCGATATCAGGCTCGATGCCTTTACCCTGATGCCCGACCGCATCCACGGGATCATCGAGATCGAGGAAGGTTCTCCGCACGGCATTGCTGCCATCCTGCGGACCTTCAAATCGTTCTCGGCCCGCGAGATCAACAAAATGCAGCAAACCCCCGGCAACATGATCTGGCAGCAAACGCATGACGAACGCGTCCTGCACGAAGGAAGCGCGCTGGAAGAGACGCAGGCCCATATCACGGCCGCCCCCGCACGCTGGCGGACCGACCGTCAGCGTCGTCTCAATCCGGTCTCCCGCCAGACCGGTAGCCAAAAGGGTGCATCGTCGCTGAACTGGCTTCTGCCGTCCTTTCTTGCCGTTGGGCATTAAGTCCGGAAATTGCCGGAAACCGCCCCAGCTCCCTTCCACCGCGTTCGGATTCCCCCTCATTCAAATTCATGCCCCTTTATGCAGAACTCGAAGTCACCACTAATTTCTCCTTTTTGCGAAGTGCCTCGCACCCGGCGGAGATGGCGAAAACGGCGGCGACGCTCGGCCATGCGGCAGTGGCGGTGGCGGATCGCAACACTCTGGCAGGGGTTGTCCGCGCCCACCAGGCGGCGAAGCAGGCTGGGATAAAGCTTGTCGTCGGCGCCCGGCTCGACCTGCGGGATGCGCCGTCACTACTGTGTTTCCCGACCGACCGGGCGGCCTATGGCCGACTGTCGAAACTGATCACCCTGGGCCGCCGCCGTGCGGCAAAGGGCGATTGCGAAATTTACCTCGAAGACGTGTTCGCCCATTCGGGCGGCCAGCTTTTTATCTCCCTGCCGCCCCCGGAACTGGAACAAGAGTCCAACACTGCCTATACGGCCCATCTGCACCGCCTCAGGGAGGTTCTGGGGCGTGAAATCTGGCTCGCCGCCCGCTGCCGCTATCATGGTGACGATGCTGCGCGGCTCTGGTCCCTCGCCCAGCTTGCGGTTGAGGTGAACATCCCGCTGGTTGCCACCAACGACGTGCGGATGCATGTGCCTGACCGCAAAGCCCTGATGGACGTGCTTACCTGCATTCGCGAACGCTGTAGCGTCGACCAGGCCGGGTTCCGCCTTATGGCCAATGCCGAGCGTCACTTCAAACCGCCGGAAGAAATGGCGCGGCTGTTCCGCCGCCACCCCGAAGCGGTCATGCAAACGATGGCAATCGCCGAGCGCTGCACGTTTTCGCTTGATGAGCTGCGCTACGAATACCCCGATGACGAAGCACCGCCCGGCACCACACCGCAGTCGGAACTGACGCGCCTTTCCTGGGAAGGATCGAAAACCCGTTACCCCGAAGGTGTGCCGGCAAAGGTCAGTGCCCAGATCGCGTATGAGCTGAAACTCATCAACGAGCTGAATTACGCCTCCTACTTCCTGACCGTCCACGACATCGTCCGGTTTGCCCGGTCTCAGGGCATTCTGTGCCAGGGACGCGGCTCGGCGGCAAACTCGACAGTCTGTTACTGCCTCGGCATCACGGCCATAAACCCCGCAGAGATTGACCTGCTGTTCGAGCGGTTCGTGTCCGCCGAACGCAACGAGCCACCGGATATCGATGTCGATTTCGAGCATGAGCGGCGCGAGGAGGTCATCCAGTACATCTACGCGAAATACGGCCGCGAACGCGCAGGTCTCACGGCCACGGTCATTCATTACCGCACACGCATGGCCGTTCGCGAAGTCGGCAAGGTCATGGGCCTGACAGAGGATACGATTGCCACGCTGGTCGCCACCGTATGGGGCTGGCGGTCGGACGGGGTCGAACAGAAACATATCCGCGAAGCCGGTCTCGACCCCGACGATCCACGGCTGTCCCTTACCATCCGCCTCGCCGCCGAATTGACGGGCTTCCCCCGTCACCTGTCGCAGCATGTCGGTGGCTTCGTGATCACCCGCGGGCCGTTATCGGAACTTGTGCCCATTGCCAATGCCGCCATGGAAGACCGCACCACCATCGAATGGGACAAGGACGACCTGGACGCGCTCGGCATTCTCAAGATCGACGTGCTCGCGCTGGGAATGCTGAGCTGTATCCGCAAGGGTTTCGACCTGCTGGAACAGCATTACGGCCGCCGCGTCGACCTTGCCACCGTGCCCACGGGCGATCCCGCTGTGTACGACATGCTGTGCGAAGCCGATTCCGTCGGTGTCTTCCAGGTCGAAAGCCGTGCGCAGATGACCATGCTGCCACGCCTGAAACCACGCATATTCTACGACCTCGTCATCGAGGTTGCGATTGTCCGCCCGGGGCCAATCCAGGGCGACATGGTGCATCCCTATCTGCGCCGCCGGAACGGCGAAGAAGCCGTGGATTTCCCGTCCGAAGAGCTGCGCGAAGTGCTCGAAAAAACCCACGGCGTACCGTTGTTTCAGGAACAGGCGATGAAGATCGCCATCGTTGCAGCCGGATTCACACCGTCAGAGGCCGACCAGTTGCGCCGCGCCATGGCCACCTTCCGGCATACCGGCACGATCCACACCTTCGAGGAAAAACTGATCGAGGGGATGGTCGCCAAGGGCTACGAGCGCGACTTTGCCGAGCGCTGTTTTCGCCAGATCGAAGGCTTTGGCGATTACGGCTTCCCCGAAAGCCATGCGGCAAGTTTCGCCCTGCTGGTCTACGTCTCCGCCTGGCTGAAATGTCATTACCCGGACGTGTTTGCCGCCGCGATCCTCAACAGCCAGCCGATGGGGTTCTACGCCCCGGCACAGCTTGTCCGCGATGCCCGCCAGCACGGCGTCGAAGTGCGGCCGGTCGATGTGAATCACAGCGATTGGGACAACACACTTGAGACGGGGACGCTGGAAGCCGAAGCGCCGGTGGCCGGAAAAGCGAAATATCACGCCCTCAGACTCGGGTTCCGCCAGATCAAGGGATTCCACGAAGACAGCGCCAGGGCCCTGATAGACGCCCGCGACGCGCTGGGCCGGAATTTCGCAGATCCGTCGGAGATAAACCGCCTCGCCCGGCTGACAGCGCCTGTACTGGAACGCCTGGCGCGGGCCGATGCCTATGCCTCGATGAAGCTAAGGCGACGCGATGCGCTGTGGGCCGTACGCGCGCTGCCACCGGCGCCGCTGCCCCTGTTCGAAGCCGGCGAAAATCGTGCGGACCCGGAGGTTTCCCTGCCCTCCATGGCGATCGGCGAAGAACTGACACACGATTACGCCGCATTGCGCCTGTCTCTCAAAACGCACCCGCTGGCGCTGCTGCGTCAAGAACTGGCAGCAGCGGGCGCGGTCCCTGCCGACAGCCTGCTGAACACCAAGGACGGCAAACGGGTGACCGTCGCCGGGCTTGCCCTGGTCCGCCAGCGGCCGGGCACGGCCAGCGGCGTCATCTTCATCACGCTGGAGGACGAGACCGGAGTCTCCAATCTCGTTGTCTGGCCCAGAACGTTTGAGCGTTTCCGCCGCGTCGTCATGGCCGCCCGATTGATCAAAGTGACCGGAAAGCTGCAGCGTGAAGGCATCGTCACCCATGTCATCGCCGATCACCTGGAAGATATGACCCACCGCCTGCGGGCACTTGCCGGCCCGGATTTCGAATCCGAGGATCGGCACAAAGGGGCGAATGCCGCATATGAAAACAACCTTGCCCGCGCCGACGAGGTCAAAAACCCTCTTCCGAAGAGCCGCCAGGGCGCGTCACGCAAGCTATTCCCGTCACGGGATTTTCACTAAAAACGTGGTAGCGCAATCCCGATCACCCGAAAATCCAGGCCATAATCAGCTACTGCCGGTGGGTCCCGGGGCATCCGCGCCTGCTGCGCGGCCTTTTCTCTGTCCAGCGAACCTGAAGATACCGGCATGGGATATCCGGTAATCGGGTTACGCGGCCCCACATAGTTCGGGAATTTCACATACCCCGGCAACATTTTCGGCGTCGTGTTTCCTGCAATCTGCGGGGGCACTTGCTGCGGCACCGGATACCCATTCGCAGGATTACGCGGCCCCGCATAATTCGGGAACTGCGCAAAACCCGGCTTCATCTGCGGCGGAATATTCCCCGCGATAACCGGCGGCACCTGTGACGGAATCGGATACCTGTTCGCCGGATTGCGCGGACCCGTGTAATTCGGGAACTGCGTGAAACCTGGTTTCATCTGCGGCGGAATATTGCCCGCGATCACCGGCGGCACCCTCGCCGGTGCCTGACCCAGCTGCGGATTGGGGGTCAGCGCCGGTGCCTGCGGCGGGATCGGATAGCCGTTCGCCGGATTGCGCGGACCCGTGTAATTCGGGAACTGCGTGAAACCCGGCTTCATCTGCGGCGGGATATTGCCCGCAATCACCGACGGCACCTTCGGCGGTGCCTGACCCGGCTGCGGATTGGGGGTCAGCGTTGGCACCTGCGGCGGGACCGGATATCCGTTCGCCGGATTGCGCGGCCCCGTGTAATTCGGGAACTGCATGAAACCCGGTTTCATCTGCGGCGGAATATTGCCCGCGATCACCGACGGCACCTTCGGCGGTGCCTGACCCGGCTGCGGATTGGGGGTCAGCGTTGGCACCTGCGGCGGGACCGGATATCCGTTCGCCGGATTGCGCGGCCCCGTGTAATTCGGAAACTGCGTGAAGCCCGGCTTCATCTGCGGCGGAATATTGCCCGCGATCACCGGCGGCGGCACAATCGGCTTGGGCAATGGATAGCGTGCTACCGGCAGGGTCGGCATAGGATAGCCGGTGTGCGGATCCCGCAGCCCCTGGTATTTCGGGTAGTCAACGAAACCAGGCTTGAGTGGCGGCACAACAACCCGCAGCGGTTTAGGCACCGCGAACTGAGCAGGTTTCGGAATGGCCATAACAGGCAAAGGTGGAACGACGATTATCGGTGTCGGCTTCGGCAATGCTACCGACGCATGTCCAGACGTTATCGTGGACCCGATATGTGTATTGGTCGGTGTATTGCAGCCGCTATGGTTCTTACACCATCCATAGGCGTGGCCGGGTGGGTGCGCCTGGACGGAAACGCCAACTGTGAGACCAAGTGCGATTAAAACTACCGACACGAACGGTTTCAGTATGCTCGGCCGCTTCGATTTAATTGCCCGCATCAAAACTGAAACCCCGCCTGAACCCAAAACCGTAACGGCGTCGAATTGAAATCGGCATGATTTCCCGAGGCACTCTTCTCTTCACTCTCAGTCAGTTGATAACCAACAGCAGCTCGTAGAAAGCCCGACGCACCTATGCGGGCATGCGCTGCGACGCCCACGCTCGCCAGATTGTCTGAAAAATTCTCCACACCGCCGACCGAATTTTTGTCCTGACGGGTTAAACCATAATCAAAGAACGCCGCAACCTGCCAGGATGCACCGAGCACTGTCTTTTCAAAATCGTAGCGGATGTCGGAGTTCAGTGTCAGGCACTGGTCCGCACTGGCTTCACCGACGGGGAAGCCGCGATTGCTGGTCGGACCACCCACGCTGCATCTAAAAAGCCCATCCAGATTCCGCGACGCAAGCTGTGCTTTACCGGTCAAAGAGCCCGAAAAATTGCCGTAAAGCCGTTGCAACCGACTGGCATGAACCTCAAGAACACTAAAACCGCCTTCGGTATCGAAAAAATCAACGCCGCTGGTCACATCGACGTACCCGGCAAATCCAGTAACCGCAAAGGCGGTCACCGCCGTTGGAGACGAAAAATCGCCATGTAGCGAAATCTCCACGACATCTACATTGCGGTCAAAATCTGCAGCACCATCACTTTTATCAGACGACACCGACCGTTCTGCCCGACCTGAAACATGGATTTTCTAATCCTGGAGCAACCACAAAGGGTAGGTCAGGTGGAGCCCGGCGATCGCACCCCAGCCACGTTGGTTTGCAGTGTCGTATTCTTTCCGCAGCCGGTAATCGAGAAAATTTCCTATCGCGCTGAATACAAATCCGTCATTCCCCACCGGAATAGATGCCTCAACACCGGCATATTTCTGGCTCCGACCCGATGTCGATGCGACGAGGGAAAGCGCTTCATTCTGATGAACGGCATTATCGAAACTGCCCTGCACCGTTACACGGTCTTGGCCAGCACCGTAAAAACCAAAATTGTCATAGCTAACAGCACCACGGGCGACATTGGTCTGGTAAATCTCGACACCAAGCCGTGCAGTCCCTGCTTTCGTGCCGGGATACAGGCGTGACCGCAAATGAACGCCTGGCAGGCTCTCCACAATCAGAAGTGCGCGTTCGTATTCTCTGCGGCGAATAGGCTCTCCGGTCTTCACAAATCTCGACAGAATTCTCCGAACATACTCAATGGACGTTGACCCGTTTGCCCGGTCGTCAATCTTGATACCGTCCTCATCGAGGTAGCCCTCAAGCACCAGCATCGTGATCGTGCCATCGATGATCTCTTGCGGTGGCACGACGACCTGCGCCGCAAAGTACCCTGACTCGTGATAAATTTCAGCGGCTGCGACGGCGGCATCAGCCAAGTCGTCAACCGTCAGTGGGCGACCAAAAAACGCCTGAACCCGCTCGGCCAGAGCGCTCCCGTCAAAAACCTTGTTGCCGACAAAATTGACACCCTGAATGGTGATAGCGACCGGGCCAATGTCAGGGTCATGACCAAGATGCGGCAGATGCCGGCTGCGCTGCTGCTCGTCCGCCGTTATCGCATTGGCAGAGGGCGCAGAGATCCGGCCGGTCGAAAAATGTCTGAGCTGTTCCCCCGCATCCCGGACCGTCCGCTGTTGCGCCATCACCCCTTCCCCGATCAAAAGAAACGACAGACAAAGGATCGCACCCACGAGACAATTCAGAGAACTGTTGTCGTGGCAGAACGCTATCGGGCTATTTCTTGCGTCCGGAAATACAGAGGTCATAGATATTTTACGTTATTTATTATTTATCGGACCGATTGAGGACATTATATGGGAATGAAGACGAAATCACGCATCGATCTAAAAGCAGGTTCTGAAAAGATTTCACTAATTCCAGAAATTTCGCTGACCGGATTCGCCTGAACCTCAAACCGCGGGCGGCGGCAGGTTCTTCGGCCCGCTGGTATCGCCGAAACCCATCGCAATCATCTCGTCGTAATAGGCCTTGTAGCCATTGGCCATCTTGTCCGGTGCACCGCGCTCGCGAAATACCTGTTCGTCCCATTTCCTGTCGATACCGTGCCCCAGAATCATACGGTTGAACCAGTTCCAGCTGGAGCACACCGTGATCGCAATCGTGAGGTCTTCCTCGCTCCATCCGGCGCGGTAACAATCCTTCGCGTCGTCATCCGTCATCCGGTCCGGCGTCAGGGTCAGTTTACGGACATATTTCAGTACCGGTTTGAGCTTCTCATCCACCGGTGCGGTGTCGATATCATCCACCAGCTGCGGGAAAAGCGTTTCATCCACCCCGAGCGACATGCAGACGTTCTTGTGGGCGCCATAGCAAAAGTCACAGGCGTTCAGCAGCGAACAGAACGCGGCAATGATCTCCTTTTCTTCCTGGCTCGGCCCCGCCGGGTAGTTCATCAGCCGGTGAACAAACTCCATATAGGGCTCGAACAGATCCCACTTGGACATCTGTAACTGGGACATAGAAATGATGCCGTCGTAACTCGGGAAATACGTCATGCCGTGGTCTCCTCAAGCAAAAACCAGCCCTGATACGTCGCTAGATCGACAACGCAGAGAGGTCCAACCGCCCATCGGATACAGGCGGGCACCAGAAATAACTGCCGGAAACAGGGCGAGTGAACCGGAAAAGACCGTCGATAATTCCATCTTCCTGCCCCGTCATGCGTTTGAGTTGGGCTTCAAAAGCGTCAAACGATTTACCGAAGGAAACGAATACCAGACCTTCACCGGTCTCATCCGCCCATGGCATCGACCGCCGAACAACGAAAGCTTCCGGGTCAAAGCTTTCTTGGGCGGTACGTTTTACATGCGCTGATTCAGGTGCTTCGTCGAATTCCTCATTGTCACTCATATGCCGGCCGAAGATGTTGTCACGATCTCCCTCGGACAGGCTCTGCAAATGATCGAGATCGTGAATCCATTTCTGGACACCAACAAAACTGGACCCGTCAACTCCTGCGCCTGCGCCCTGCACAATGGCCGCCTCCACGGCATCATCACCATCGGGGTTTTCGGTACCGTCTTCGTATCCGCTGAGATCGCGGCCGATCTCCTTGCTGATATTGAATTTAAAACCATCTACCAGCCGACTGCGCTCAAAAGCGGCCGACAACTGCGCCGTGACCGACCGGCCCAGATGAGTGATTTCGCCACGGTCTGTGCCCCTGATCCAGCACCAGACATCCGCCTGGGTGGATGGAACTTCAACGCCCGGGCCGCTCATCGCTGGAAAGGCTCGCATTCCGGGCACAGAACCCTTCAAAGTACTGACAAGACCGGAACCTATTCCAATTACCATCTCCGCCCCCGGCTTCCGGGCAGCAAGATCGCGAAGCACCGACGCAGGGTCAGAATCAGGAAGCAAGTTAAATTCGAGATAACGGGATAGATTCGGGAGATCAGCCAGTATTCCCGCCTGGGAAGTACTCATTTCAGATATTCCTCACGAAATTCATATGATGTTTGTGTAGTCCGCGATCCCGAGCCGATCAACGCGGCCCAATGACTCATCCACTAAGGATTAAACACCCAAACCAGCGGCATCGACGGGAACAAAATTGTCGTTGGTCACGCCTTCGGCCGCGGAATCGAAGGCAAGTTCAACCTGAACGCCGTTCGGATCGAGAAAGAAAACCTGTACAAGACGTCCACCGCCAGCAAGGCATTTGCGATACGTTACGCCATGGTCGGCCAGCGTCTGCTCCGTCTGCGACAGTTTGTGTGCCGACAGGCCGATGTGATCGAGGCCTTCTCCGCGGCCCGACGCGATCGTGCGCGGATCGCCCCCCGGATCACTGAGAGACAGATGCACGATCGGCACCTCGCCGCAATACAGCCAATAGCCGTGAGAATCGAAAGGCGGCCGAAAACCGATTTCAAGACCGACCACATCGACGAAGAAATCCTTGGTTTCCTCCATCTGAACGGTGCGGATGTTGATGTGATTGAGTTCCTTGATCGCCATGTCAAATCTCCAATTACGGCATTTCTTCAGCGCGCCTGGCTGTCAGTCTATTCCTGAATTCTGACCGCTGTCTCGCGATCAGGCAAGACACCGCACATTTACCGCTACAGCACCGCAATGATCAGAGACAGCACGGCAATTCCGCCGAGGGTCAGATTGCGGAACTGTGCGTCGGACGCATGGGCGAACAGACGCATTCCCGCCCAGCAGGCGAGGGTAAACGGTACAAACAGCACGGCGGCCAGCATCAGCAACTCAAACGAAATCAGTCCTGAGACCGCATAGGAGATAATGGCCCCCAGCTGCACCAACAGGCCAAAGACCAGAAAGTTTGCGCGTTGTTCCGCGGCGGTGCCGGGCCCCGACAGCAGATACAGAAAGACCGGCGGGCCACCCATCGAAACCGACCCCGTGATCAGGCCGCCCATACTGCCGACGCCGATCCGGATCGGCAGGCCCCGCGGGCCGCGATAGCGCCAGCCGGACAGCAATAACAGCGATAGCACAATCGACGTTCCCGCCACGATGCGGCGCATCAGATCTTCATCGACGGCGATAAGCACCCAGGCACCCAGCGGGGTCATGACCATTGCCGCAAGCCCGACCGGCAGCATGCGGCGCCAGTCGGCGTGCGGCAATGCACCCGGCATCACCTGAATGTTGCTGATAAGGTTGAGCAGGATAATGACCGGCACGCCTTCACGTGCACCGAGGATCAGCGCCACCACAGGTGCCGTGATGAAATTTGCGCCGGCTCCGCCATTGAAACCCCGCACAAGCCCGGAGGCGATAAAGGCACCAACGATCGCCGCAATTTCCCAAACCGAGAGTTCTTGAAAGATCATACCCGCAACCTACAGGAACAGCGTGGCAATGCCGATCACCATCAGAAACATTAAGGCAATCCGCCGGAAATTTGTTTCAGACACTTTTGCAAACAGGTTCTGGCCGATCCACATGCCCGTCATCAGGGTTGGCATGATCAACAGGCAGGCGCCGATAATCTGGGCAACCAGCAAGCCGCCGATCCAGTACATCACCATGGCCACGGTCTGCACAAAGATGAAATACAGAATGATTGCAGCGCGGTTCTGTGCCGCATTAAACGGCCCGGCCATCAGGAAAGTGACAACGGGCGGCCCGCCGACTGACGCCGCCCCCGTGATAAACCCGCCGATGAGTCCGACCGTTCCCATGATCCAGCCATTGATCTTGCCGGTATATCGCCACCCCCGCATCATCATGAAGGCGAAGAAGATGATGAGGACAGATATAGCCTTGCGGAGTACATCGGGATCCTCCGTCGCCAACACCCACGCACCAACAGGAATGGTGAAACAGCCTGCGATTGATAGTGGTGCGACGCGCGCCCATTCGACATCCTGCAATGCCCGCGGCAGAAGCTGAACGCTGGTAACCAGATGAACGGCGGTAACCACCGGGACGGCAACCTGCGGGCCAAGAAAGGCAGATGCCACAGGCACGATTATCAGCGCGGAGCCAAAACCCGAAAACCCGCGCATAACGCCGGCAATAAAGGCGACGGCGGCAATCGCCGACGCTTCAACAATTGAAATATCCGGCCAGAATTCCAAGAAACAGCTTTCACGCAAAAAGTGTCGAGAGACCGATAGCAAGAAGGAACGCAAGCGCGATACGTCGGTAAAGCTGGTCGGACGCTTTGCCAAACCACTTCTCCCCGATCCACGTCCCCAACACAATGGTCGGCAACATCGGCAAGGCGACCCACAGCGTTTTGGCCGTCATCAGTCCGCCAAACGAGTAGACAAGTAACGCCACGGCCTGCGTGAACAGAAAATAGAGGATGATGGCAGCCCGATTGCGTGCCGCGCTCTCGGGCCCGGCCAACAGAAACATGATCACTGCAGGGCCACCAGCCGCCGCGGCACCCGAAATAAACCCGCCCAGACCCCCTGCAATTGCGCTGAAAAGCGGCTTCACACTGCCTTTGTAGCGCCAGCCGATCAGCATCAATACGGCGAAAACGATCACCGTCACCGATATCGATCGCCTGATAATCTCGGGGTCGACCACGAAAAGAAGCCAGGCACCGATGGGAATGCCGATCGCGCCGCCAATCGATAGCGGCACAACAGTCGACCAGTTCGCGCTGTTCCAGGCCTTCGGCACCAGTTGGAGACTTGTGACCAGCATAACGATCAGGATCGCCGGGATCGCAACCCGCGGGCCGACCGCCAGTGCAAGGACCGGCGCGATAGTCAGCGCCGAACCGAACCCGGCGAACCCGCGCATCAGCCCTGCCACGAAGGCTGTTCCAACAACGAACATCGTATCGATGGTCGTCAGTTCATAGTGTTGCTGTAGCCATTCCACGATCAGGTCAGATCTATCTCGGTTCCACGGCCTTCTTCACGGGCACGCCTGTAGGCCGTCATCGCAATCGCCATTTCGGAAACACCCGTGCCGTTATTGTTTTTATGATACGTGATCTGGTCACCGGTCGTCCGGCCCGGATGCCGCCCGGTCGCGAGATCACCCAGTTCGTTCACATCGTCAATACCGATCAGCCCCGCCTTGATGGGGCCGTACAGATCACCCTGTTCCTCGCTCACCATGGATTCTTTTAGGTTGGTAACGATAACGTCGGCACGCACCGCCGTATTGTCGTCAATCTCCCGCCGGGCTTTCTTCAGGAAGCCACCTTCGACGAGCTGCTTGTTACTTCCGATGATGCCCGTCACATGCTGGCCGGCGCTAAGCCGGTTGCCGTCGAAAAGTTCAACATTGGTGTTGGTCGCGCATAACACGACATCGACATCCTCAACCAGCGTATCGGGCGACTCTACCGGCTCGATCTCTATATCGAACTGCGGGCCATACTTGTCGGCGAAACGGCGGCGGTTGTCAGGATCGCGGCTGTAGATTTTTACATGTTCGATTGTCGGGCGTTCCGTTTTGAGCGCCAGGAGCTGGTTTGCTGCCTGACCGCCGGATCCGAAGAGCCCGACAGTGCGCGCATCTTTGCGTACAAGGTGGCGAAACCCGACCCCACTGGTCGCCGCGGTGCGAAAGGCCATCAGACTGGTCGGCCCGATGGTTTTCTCATCGATCTCACCGAACATTACCGCCAGCAATTGCGCCGTGGTCGAATCGTGAAGGACGTGCACCGGATGCTCGCGGTGGTCGTAGCGCTGATTGGCGCCTTCCTGCACAACCAGCTCCGCTCGGACCTGCGCACCCATCACTCCAAGAGCATGTACACCACCGGGAAAGTTCGACACACGGACGCCCGCGGGCGAATGAACTCGGCGCCGGGGCCCGTTAATCACCGGATATTCCGTCGATTCCCGGTATCCCTGCTCAATTGCATCGATGACCTCTTTCATCGACACAATGCCCTGTAGATCGGCCGGCTTTAGAATCAGAACGCCCATATCGCTATATTCCTCTCGGTCTTTTTCTGGACATTGGCCGCTGGCGGGCGGGCCGTCAATTAACGCGATGTCTGGCGATTACCCCTTCCCCGGTGCGGCGGGTTTAACGCTCAGCCAAATCGGATTACTCTGCGCCCTATAGCGTCCTCGGAGAAAGATTTTTAATGACGGCGGCATCGGAGTGGATGACCACGACCCAGACTGGCAACGGCCTGGAAATCCGGCTGACCGGGGACTGGACCCTCGACACTGCAGAGCGCATAGACGCATCCATCACCGCCCTGACCAGCGCCCCCACAGGCAACACCGTTATCGATGCCGCGCCGATTGACCGGATGGACACCACGGGCGCCTGGATGGTCGAGAAAATTCGCCGACGCCTGGCGACGCCCGATCTCTCTGTGGAAATTCGCGGTATCCACCCCAATCATCAACTACTCGTCGACCGCTTACACGCCCTGACCGGTGAGCCGGCACCGGAACCCACACGTTACAGCGCCCTGTCGCTCGTTGCAGAACATACAGGCCGTGCGACCGTCGACGCGGTTCGCGAAGGCTGCGACCTGCTGAATTTTCTGGGACTTGCGACCGTTACCACGGCCAGAACCGCAATATCGCCGCGTCGTTTCAGGGTGACCGCCTTTGTTCATCATCTGGAACAGGTCGGGCTGAATGCTCTGCCGATCGTCGGAATGCTGTCCTTCCTGATCGGCGTCGTCCTCGCCTATCAGGGAGCGGACCAGCTTCGTCAGTTCGGCGCAGAGATTTTTACGGTAAACCTTCTGGGCATATCGATCCTGCGCGAGATGGGCATTCTGCTGACCGCCATTATCGTGGCCGGGCGATCAGGCAGCGCGTTTGCCGCACAGATCGGCACCATGCAGGTAAACGAGGAAATCGACGCGATGCGTACCATCGGGCTCGACCCGATGGAGGTACTGGTGCTGCCCCGCACCCTCGCCCTGCTGGTCGCGATGCCACTGCTTGCCGTCTATGCCGACCTGATGGGACTGGCCGGCGGCGCACTGATGGCCGTCGTTTCACTCGACATCACGTTTACCCAGTTCACGGAACGGCTAAAGGACGTCGTACCGATCTGGGCCTTCTGGGTTGGAATCATAAAGGCCCCATTTTTCGGCGTCGCAATTGCCCTTGTCGGCTGCCGCGAAGGGCTCAAAGTGCGCGGCAGTGCGGATAGTGTCGGCCGCCAGACGACGCGCGCCGTCGTCATCTCTATTTTCCTGGTCATCATCAT
This sequence comes from Paracoccaceae bacterium, assembly GCA_047638395.1. Lineage (GTDB taxonomy): Bacteria > Pseudomonadota > Alphaproteobacteria > MPNO01 > UBA830 > CAXBCP01. Next base: position 49,270 of record JBLIMV010000006.1, read on the forward strand.
CGATGCCATGTTTTCGATCTTCTTCTCCGCGGTCGGGGTATAGGCAGTGACCAACGAACCCGCCATCAGCATCCGCGGCCTGCGGACCCAGTTCGGCCAAAGCGTCATCCATGACGGTGTCGATCTGGATATCATCCGCGGAGAAGTGATGGGCGTTGTCGGTGCATCGGGGACCGGCAAGTCGGTTCTGATGCGGGCGGTGATCGGCCTGATCACGCCGACAGCAGGCACGATCCGCATTTTCGGCCAGGACAGGGCCGCTATGTCAGCCGCCGAACTCAACGCAGCCGAGAAACGCTACGGCGTTCTATTCCAGAACGGCGCATTGTTTTCATCGTTGACCGTGGCCCAGAATGTGATGGTGCCGTTGAAGGAACATACCGACATGTCATCAGCGCTGATGGCTGAAATTGCGGCCTATAAAATTGCGATGTCGGGGTTGCCGCATGATGCCTGTACCAAATACCCGTCGGAGCTTTCGGGCGGCATGCGGAAACGGGCCGGCCTCGCGCGGGCACTGGCGCTCGACCCTGAAATCCTTTTCCTCGACGAACCGACTGCCGGCCTGGACCCTATCGGTGCCGCAGCTTTCGATGAACTTATTGGCGATCTGCAGAAAACGCTCGGGCTTACCGTGGTGATGGTTACCCATGACCTCGACAGCCTGTTCGCCATTTGCGACCGGGTCGCCGTTCTGGTCGACAAACATGCTATTGTCGGCACAATTCAGGAGTTGGCAGAAAATCCACACCCCTGGATACACGACTATTTCCACGGCCCCAGATCCCGGGCCGCAATTGTGAGCGGAGGCGAGTAATGGAAACGCGGGCGAGTTACGTCGTGGTCGGCACCTTCGTATTGGCACTGACGGCCGCCGCGTTCGGCGTAGTACTGTTCCTGACGCGCACAACATTCGAAGACACGCCGAAGGCCTATATGTCCTACTTCACAGGCTCTGTGACGGGGCTCCAGGTCGGCAGCCCGGTCCGCTATCGCGGCGTCCCTGTCGGATCGGTCAACGACATCCGCATCGATCCGACTGATGTCGAACGGGTGCGGGTGAGAATGGAGATCATTCAGGGCACACCGATCAAGGTCGATACGACCTCCACGCTTGGCCTTCAGGGCCTGACCGGCGTCGCCTATATCGAATTGACCGGCGGCACGCGCGACAGCAAACCGCTTACGCCCGTCGGCGGCGCCAAGATTCCGGTCATTACGGCGAAGGCATCCGGTATTGAAAAACTCCTTACGACCGCGCCCGAACTGCTGGAGCGTGCAGTCGCGATTACCGAACGCCTGGCGCTGATCCTGGACGACCGGAACCTGAAATCCATCTCCGACACGCTGCAAAATCTGAGCACGCTGACCGGTACCCTCGCCGGCAGCAGCGATCAGATCGAACAATTGATCGCAGATAGCCAACAAACATTCGCAGCTCTTCGGCAAGCTGCAGATGGCATTGCGGAACTGACGGGTGGGTTGAACAGTAAGATAGGTCCGATAGCCACTGGCGCCGAGGACGTGATCGGCGATGTACGGAAAGCCGTCGGTGGCTTCAACAGGGTTGCCGGCCAGCTTGAACTCATCGTTGACGAGAACCGCGATTCAATTCGCGATTTCTCCTCCGGCGGTCTGTATGAACTGTCCCAGTTCATTGCCGAAGGTCGGGTTCTTATCTCGGCCCTCACACGGCTATCGGCCCAGATCGAGCGGGACCCCGCGCGGTTCTTCTTCGGTGACAATCAGAAAGGCTTCGAAACGAAATGACTTTGAGAAACGTTTCAAGATTTCGTTCTGCGGCCCTGAGCGTCGCCCTGACCGCTCTTCTCTCCGCATGTGCAGGCAATATCCTGCCTGGTGCGGGCAACGACCCGCCCAGTCTGTATGTGCTGACGCCAAAGACCACATTCGCCGAAGACCTGCCAAAGGTCGACTGGCAGTTGACGATCCCGCTGCCGATTGCAGACGCGGCCTTGAATACGGCACGCATCACGCTGCGCCAGAACCCGATATCGCTGGAATATTATGCCCGCGCTAACTGGGTCGATACAGCGCCGCAAATGATCCAGACACTACTGGTGGAGAGTTTTGAGAATTCGGGCAAGATCGTGGGTGTTGGACGCCAGTCGGTGACCCTTCGCGCCGATTACAGCCTGCTCACGGACCTTCGGGAATTCCAGGCAGAATACCTCGGCGCCGGGCCACCCCGCGTACGGGTGCGGCTTAACGCCAAGCTGGTGAAGATGCCCCAACGGACTATCCTGGCAACAGAAACGTTCGAGTTTCTCGAACCCGCAGCCAGCTCAGACCTTGAGGCCGTGATCAGCGCGTTCGATATCGCGCTGGGGAAGACCCTTAAACGGATTGTCGAATGGTCGTTAAAGGCAGTGCCGGCTAAATCGCCGCGCGCACGCCGCTGACCGTCCGAATACGGATCAGGAACCCTTCTTGGGCTTCGCCAGATAGTCTTCCATCTTCGATGTCAGCTTCTCTGAATCGCCAGCTGTGAGCATATAAGTCCAGCCCTTGGTCCGCGCGTTAATCTCGGCGACGGCCTTCTCAGCGGCGGCCTTCTTGTTCGCGTCGGTGACGGTTGCGTCGACTTCAGCCGAAAAACGGCCCCAGAAATCTTCGCCGAACTTTACCGTCTCGATCCGGACCGTGTAGCCGTCCCAGACGGTATAATGCGCAACCCACGGCTTCGCGGGCCATTCCTGCTTTTCAGCCTTTTGCACATCGTCAAACATCATGCGCCACATCACGCCGGCAAGCGGATCGGCTTCATCCTTGTTTTTGATCGCGCGGCCTTCGGGCACGTTCTCGATCTTGAAATTTGGATCTTTTACGGCTGCCTTGGAAAGGATGATTTCGGCACCTTCGGGATCGGCGACAACAACCTTGCTGACCTTTTCCTGACCATAATTGACGATCTGGCGGGCCATCCAGTTATTGGGCTCTTCGCCCAGATCCACCTGACCGCGGGCAAGCCACGTCGCCTTTTCATCACCACGACGGATATAGGTACCGGCGCCGCCGGTGCCAAACAGGTTCGGGTTAAGCTTGCCGATAACGACATCGGCAAGAACGTTGCCCTTCGCGTCCTTCAGGACGACCTTTCGCGACTTCGCCTTCTTGTCGGCCGGGTCATTCAACTCAAGCCGTTCGTACCGCGCCGCATCGGCGGTTTTCTTTTCGATCAGCTTGAAATTCGACAGGTTCACGATGGCCGATTTCACCTTCTGAAATTCGACGCGGTAGCCGTCTTTCTGATCCATCCCCCAGTTCTCGCCCGCCAGGGTCATGGAGAATTCCGACGTCGCGTTTTTAATTTCGATCTTCGCGACACCGTTGATGTTTTCCGACAGTTTCGAAAACGCCGGATCGGTGCCCGCTGTCAGCGTGGTGATTTCGGTTTGTGTCGAAACAGCGACACCGGCGGCAACAACAACAGCGGCCGTCAGGCCTGCAAATGCATAGAATGTTCCGGGTTTCATCGTGCGGTCTCCACTTCCGATCAGGACGCTGCGCGGGCGCGTTTGCGATTGCGGCGCACGAGCGCAACAAGCACGGCGAATATTGCGACCGCGGCCGGCATGGCCGCGATGTTGACCAGTTTCAGCTGTCCGTCGAGTTCGTCAATATCGCGGCGAAGATTGAGCTGTACGCTGCGCAGCTCGCGGCGGATCTCCAGGACACGGGCTCGGAACTTGCCGATTGCTTCCTGCTGTTCAGGCGACATAACGGCACCGCTTTTGGCGCGCTCGGTCGTCTGAAGCTCCTGCATCTTCTTTTCAACGTCGGCAAGCTCCGTCACCAGGCTGCGTTCCTTGGTCCGGTACTTGTCCTCGGCCTCGTTCTGGATATCCTCGACAAGCTCAAACGGCCGTGCAGACAGCCCCCGGCTACGCAATCCGATCAGCGAGCTGGTTCCGGACAGGTTATCGGCGGCATTGACCACGAAGTCGGCGTTATTGGCGGTTGGCACCGTCACCGTTTGTCCAAACAGGTCCTGGGAACGCACCCAGAATAGGTCGGCGATGAAATCGGTGTCTGCAACAATGATGATGTTTGCCGGCTTCTCGGACGTTTTCAGATGCGGTTTCACGACCGCAGCCTTCTCGTCTTTTTTCGCATCCTTTTTGGAATCGTCTTTCGGCGGACCGTCGGGGAACGCGCTTTTGACCGTGCCGCTGAGCCGGGCCGCCAGGATGTAGGTCCTATCCTGGGATTTAAACTGCTGCAGAATGTCGGCAGGCTTCGGGTCCCGTCGCACCATATCTGCGGGGAACGGACCGGATGAGGATGTCGACGTGATCAGCGGTTCAACCTTGACCGTTGCATCGTCCGCGACTTCGAAAAATCCGGGCGTGCCGAAATTGACCAGACGCAGCTGCGAGCTCGTCACATCGGTCGAATTAATGTTCTCGGGGCCATAGCTTGTCCACGCCACATAGCGCGTAATGATTGGCCGGCCGAATGAATCGACACCTGCCTGCACGCGCTGTCCGGCCTTCAAATCGCCAAGAACCTTGTTCCGGTCGAACTTGATGCCCCATGCCTTGAAGAGCTTCGGCAGATCAGAACCCATACCCGGCGGCAAGCGCAGCGCCCGATTGCTGCGGGCGCCTTCTTCGGCATGCGGATCGACGAATACCATCGCCTTGCCACCACGAAGAACGTACTGGTCGATAGCGTATTTGGACACGTCGCTGAGACCGAACGGATGCACAATCATCACGAGGTCGACATCGTCGGTGATCTTCGGCGTCAGCCCCTGGGGCCGCACTTCGAAGAACTGTTTCAGCTGATCGACCAGCGCCCAGGGTTTGTATTTCTTGAGCGGGTCGGAATCGATCGGGATACCGGCGACAAGCGCGATAACCTTTTTCTTCGGGTTGGCCAGATTGTTGATCATCCGGGTCAGGTCGTATTCCAGAAACTGTTCGCGCTGCGGCGTCAGGAACGGGATCACATCTTTATCATCGGTCGTGTTTGTCGCCGCGATACCGAAATAACCGAGATCGCCGGCTTCGGTGATGGGCACACCACTGAGACCGAAACCGACGGCACGATCTTCTTCGGGCGAGAACGGTTCAGGATCGATCAGCTCGAGCCGGATCGTCCCATTGGACAGCCCGACATAGCGCTCGAGCAGTTCCTGCACACGGCTGCCATAGGCGGTCAGCCCGGGCGTGGTCTCGACGAGTTTTCGTGTCGAAAAGAACCGAAGCGTGATCGGTTCTTTGACGGCCCCAAGGGTCTCCTCGGTGCCGCTGGAAAGCGTAAAGAGCTTGTTCTCCGTCAGATCGACCTGAACACCCTTGATGGCCGCTTCCGAGAAGATATTGATCGCCAGGAACAGGACGACGGCAAGTGCCAGTGCGGCAACGCCAAGCTTGCGGCTGTCTCTGACGACGGGTTTGTTGCTATTTGCCATAATGTGCCCTCATGAACCTTTCTTGAGGTCGACGACCACGACGTTCGCGAACAGGAAGACGCCGATAACCGACGCCAGGTAAACGAAATCGCGAAGATCGAAGACGCCGCGCGTAATCGCGTCAAAATTCGTCAGGAAGCTGAGCGAAGCGACCAGGTCCACGACGAAGGCGCTGGCCCAGCCGCGAAATGCCGACTGCACCGGCTCCAGCCCACTCATCATGAAGATGAAGCAGACTGCCGCTGTAATGACGAAGGCGATAACCTGATTACGGGTCAATGCCGACACGAAACTGCCGATGGCGAGAAACGCGCCTGCCATCAGGAAGCTTGCGACATAGCCTGCAAAAATCACCCCATTATCGGGCGATCCGAGATAATTGACCGTAAGCCAGATCGGGAATGTCAGCGCCAGCGCGATACCCGCAAACACCCAGGCGGCAATAAACTTGCCGGCCACGGCTTGCGAGGTGGATACCGGCAGGGTCATCAGAAGTTCGATCGTGCCGGATTTTCGCTCTTCGGCCCAAAGCCGCATGCCGACGGCAGGTATCAGGAACAGATACAGCCATGGATGAAACGAGAAAAACGCCTGCAGGTCAGCCTGACCGCGCTGGAAGAAGCCGCCGAAATAGAAAGTCGTTGCGCCGGCAAGAGCCAGGAAGATGACGATAAAAACATAGGCGAGCGGCGTCGAGAAATACGCAAAAAGCTCGCGCTTGGAGATTGCGAGGGCAGTATTCATTTTTCGCCTCCCTGTTCGTCGCCGGTCAGCTGGCGGAAAACGTCTTCGAGGCGACCGCGTTCGACATAGAGCTGCTCGGTCGCAATGCTTCGATCTTTCATGCGGGCATTGACGGTTTCTATAATCGTCGCGCCGTTCTTGGACATCACCACGACATGTGCCGTGTCCCCGACGTCATCGCCGGTCTCGATACGTTCGATGTCGCTGATCCCGTCCAGTGCTTCCTTCAGTCCGGCGACGTGATCGCGGTGAAGGCGGACCGAGACCGCGTTGTAATAAGACGAGCGGCGTTCAAGATCCGCCGGTGTGCCGTCTGCGATCATTTTGCCCCGGGCAATCACGATCGCGCGGCTACACACCGCATCTACTTCTTCAAGGACATGCGTCGAGATGACAATCACCTTGTCCTTGGACATATCGGCAATCAGCTCTCGGACATGGTGCTTCTGGTTCGGGTCGAGACCGTCCGTCGGCTCATCAAGGATCAGAACATCGGGATCATGCAGGATCGCCTGCGCCAGTCCGACCCGGCGCTTAAAGCCCTTGGACAAAGTGCCGATCTGCTGATTGAAAACTTCATTTAGCTGCAGCTTGTCGACGGCGTTGTCGATTCCGTTCCGCCGCTCGGCGCCGGACAGGCGGCGCACATCCGCCACAAAGGACAGCATGCCGGACGGCGTCATATCTTCATAAAGAGGCGCGCCCTCGGGCAGGTAGCCGATATGGCGTTTAACGGCGATGGGATCGCGCGTCACATCATTGCCGCAGATAATCGCTGTGCCAGCCGTCGGTGTCAGGAAACCCGTCACCATTTTCATCGTTGTCGATTTGCCGGAACCGTTCGGGCCCAGGAAGCCAAGGACTTCGCCGGCTGCGACGGAAAAACTTACATCATCCACCGCAGTGAACTGGCCGAACTGCTTTGTCAGGCCCTGAATGTCGAGCATTGTGCTCATTGTCGTTTCATCCTCCCGGTTCGTTCCGCTGTCTGGGCTATCGGGGTTCCCCGACGCCGGTTTTGCACCGGTCAAGCTACCAAGAACCGCGAGGGACTAAAGCCCTGCGACGAGTTCGTCAACAGCGCTTGTCAGAAGCTATAGTTAATACGGTGTCGTTACGTTGCATCATCGCTGTAGTCAAAACGGCCAAAAGCCGGGCCATTACAGCCCGGCTTTTGGTTCTTTTCAGGTTAGGCTGCTTGCGCAGTCTGGTCTTCTATAACGGTCGATACCGATTGGATAGCGATCTTGCGTGGTTTCATCGCTTCGGGAATTTCCCGGACGAGATCGATCACCAACAGGCCGTCTTTCAGGTCAGCCACCCTTACCTCGACATGGTCGGCGAGCTGGAAACGCCGCTCGAACGCACGCCGCGCAATACCGCGATGAAGGAAATTCACATCATCGCCTTCATTGGCACCCTTGCCGATAACGACAAGTTGTCCGTCACGCACCTCTACATCGAGATCCTGCGGACCGAAGCCGGCCACCGCGACGCTGATCTGATAATCGTCTTCGCTGGTTTTCACGATGTTGTAGGGTGGGTAACCGTCCGCCGCTGGGGTCTTCTGGGCGGCATCAAGCAATGACGTCATACGGTCAAAGCCGACAGCGGAGCGGTAAAGGGGGGAAAAATCAAAAGTACGCATTCACATATCCTCCTGTGAGCAACATGTTGGAGAGCAGCCAAATTGGCCGGCTCCGGGTTAACATCCGGCCCCGAACGGGCACCGGACATCTCTAATGTGGGATGCGCAGCCAAAATTTCAAGACATCATAACTTATTGTTTTAAATAAGCTTCTTCACATATTCAGCGATTGCGAGGGAGGACGTCATGCCAGGGGACTCGATCCCGTAAAGATTAATAAGGCCAGCAACGCCGTGGTCATCCGGTCCCTGAATCAGAAAGTCGCGGGCGGCTTCCGCGGGCGCCTGTATCTTCGGCCGGATACCGGAATATCCGGGCTGGATAGCGCCGTCTTCCAACGCCGGGTAATAGGTTCGCACAGCGGCATAAAATTTCTCGGCACGGGCAGGATCGACGTCGTAGTCGATCTCATCGACCCATTCGACATCAGGCCCGAACCGGACCTGCCCGCCAAGATCCACTGTCACATGAACGCCCAGACCGGCTTTTTCCGGCACCGGGTAGATCGGGCGGCTGAACGGTGCTTTACCCGACAGCGTGTAATAATTGCCTTTGCAGTAATAGGTCGGCGGGACAGTCTCGGCGGGAATGCCGGAGATCGTCGATGAGATGGACTGGGCCCACAGCCCCGCGCTGTTGATCACCAGGTCGGCGACGAGTGACATCGGTGCGTCGCCGCCGCAATCGAGACGTATCCCGTCATTCATCACCTGTCCGCCGGTGACGGGCGTCAGGAAGGCAAACATTGCGCCCGCTTCTTCCGCGTCACCCTGCAGGGCCAGCATGTAGGAATGGCTGTCCAGAATACCGGTGGACGGCGACCAGAGCGCACCGACGCAATACACCGCAGGTTCCATCTCGGTGACCTGGTCGGGTGTCATCCATTCAAGATCGGTAACGCCGTTGGCGGCCGCCGTCTTTTTCAGGCGTTCGAGTTCGGGCAGCTGCTCGGTATTTGTGGCGACGATGATCTTACCGCAATTGTTATAGGCGACGCCGTGATCATCGCAGAACGCGTACATCGCTTTCTTACCGGCGACACAAAACTGCGCCTTCAGACTGCCGGGCACATAATATATGCCGGCGTGAATGACCTCGCTGTGACGCGAACTCGTCTCCGTGCCGATTGCATCCGCCTTCTCGACGACGACGACCTCACGTCCCGTCAGCGCGATGGCGCGCGCAACCGCCAGGCCGACAACACCGGCGCCGATGACGACGCAATCGACCCGCTCGCTCATGGCTAGTTGTCGCTTTCGGGAACGGTGCCGAAATTCTGATTGCTTGATTTGTGCCAAGCCGTCTCCGCCGCCGTATTCTCCCGGCCCAGCATCGCGTTGCGATGCGGGAAGCGTCCGAACTCCGCTACGATGTCCAAATGGGCGACAGCAAACTCGATCCATTCGGCTTTGCTTTCATGGTCATCAATCGCTTCATAGAACGCGACACACTGCCGTTGATCGTCAACATTCTCACTGTGTTCAAACGGCAGATAGGCAAACACTTTTTCCACCGTGATCAATTCGTCATGGAGCGGGCTCGCAACCAGTTCTTTGGCCAACGCCAACGCCACCGGGTCGGCGGCGAAGGACTTGCCGTTCCCGCGAAAAATGTTTCGCGGCACCTGGTCCAGCAGAACGATCAGGGCCACCCAGCCACGCGCATCCGATTTCCAGTCTTCAAGGTCGCCCGCGGCCGCGCGGTGATATTGATCGAGAAAACGCTCTTTTAGCTCACGGTCGATATCCGGCGTACTGGCGAACCAGAATTCCCGCACATCGCCATGGCCCTCGCTCCCGGGTGCCCCAAACCAAAAATCATAAATCTCACGCCACTCGGCCATTGCTTCTTCCTATTACAATTCGCGTTGGTTTTAAGGCCTTACCGCCTTGTGCAACAAGCCGCCGATCACAATCATCCGGCAAATCGCCGGCGGGAAGATTTCAATCGTCTGCAATAATGTTTCGCGCGTCGCCGCATCCGGCAGCACGGCACCGTGTTCCGGTCGATCCAGCTGCGCGAATATATCCTGTGCGATCTCATCCGCCAGAGCCGATATGCGGGCAACCTGTCCTTCGATCACGCCCTCTTTGGCCAGCGGTTCGAGCCAATCGGCGAGCGCCGTCAGCAATGCCGGCCATGCCGTAAAATGTCGGAACAGCGATGGGACAAGTCCGCGATCCTGACCAGTGGTGAGCCTGGCAAGCCGGTAGAGGCTATCCATCGTTGCCGGGGGCAAGCCATCAAGCGGCGCCATCGGAAGAAGTACCGAGAGTTCACCCGGGGTCACCTCCCCCGTGATTTTAGTGCCTGTGGTTTTACTAACTGGGGCCCGCCACAATGCGGGCCGACCAGCCTCCAGCGCCATCGCGATAACACGAAGACTAAGTGCATTCATCGGGTTCGCGCGATTATACGCGCTGAGCGTTTCGACAACCCGATTTCCCTCCTCTTCCGACAACCCGGCCTGATCGAAGGAAACACGGCTCGTTACCGACGTATCGCCGACCAACCCGAGGAGCCCAGATTGCTCGGCGAAAACCCCATTCTCAAAGGATGGACCAACCGTACTCCAGGCCCATTCAAGAGCACCGGGGACGGTCGCCAGATGCCGGTACACCAGATTGACCAGCTTTACACCAAGGGCAGACTCGATCGCCGCGTAGACATTCTTAATATTGCCGGTCGCGTTCTCTGCCGCGATTTCATCGAGTACCGGTATGTTCTGAGGGGACGTAATGCGCGAATTCCTTCCAGTCCGAATCAATGCCTTTTCAAGGCCGGTTTTTACATCTTCGTTAATAAAATCTTTAAAGGCGACACGTTACTCTCCGCCGCAATTATTGGCTGTAACAGGTGTATACCGTCTTGGAGGGAAGTTTAACATTCGACGTGCTCGTCTTGTCAGGCAAATCGCAATGGACCAGCATTTCACGCTGGCCCAATGCAACGAGTGCCCAGAATGAGGCGCGCAAACTGGTCGCCACCAAAAAACACCTGGGCGTGAAAGTCTCGCAGGAAACCTTTGATCACGACGACAACCAGTTCAAGGAAAAGACGCTTTTCAAACACCTGAAAAGCGACAAGAAACCCAGCGCACAGGCATCAGAATCAGCAACAGGATCGGCGTCCGAATTCTCGGTCGCGGGGGATGACGAATTCGATGAATTCGATGAGTTCGACGATTTTGATGATTACGACGACGGAACCGACTGGGTGGTCCCGGTCTTCGGGATATTCACCGCATTAGCTGTCATCGTCGGCATGGGGATTTTCTTTTTCGACGGTAAAATCGACGTCGGTAACAACGAAAAGTCGGAATACTTCGTCTTTGCCTTGCCCGCCGTCATAACCAACATATCAAGTGGCGGCGAGAATTTCTCAGTCAGAATCGATCTGCAACTGGAACTCGACGGGGCCCAGGATGCAAAAGCGGTCGAGTTGGCCCTCGCGCAGATTATGGAATCCGCAATTATTGAAATTCAGGAGACCGACGCTGGCGACCTTCAAAGGAGTGAGAAACTGCAGTTACTCCGCGCCCAGCTCAAACAAAAAATACAGGACGCCATGGGGGAAACGAACCTCAATGGCGTCCTGTTTAATAGTATTCAGGTGTTCTAGCGAAAAACCTTATTTCGCCGGGAACTTCACCGCCGAATTCAGGAACGTATTGCTGTACGCGCCTTTGATATCGAACGGCTTCTCCAGATTGAAATAGGTCTCGACCATCTTGTAGTCGCTGGCCATCCGGGTGTCGTCAAAATGCCCGAGCGCGACCGTGCGTGATGTCGCATCGTTCATCAGTTCGGTAACGAGGTTCCAGTTTTTCATCGAAGATGCCGTCTTCAGGCCGGAGTTCGCGGCAACCAGTGCATCAATGCACGGCACCGGCGTTCTGACACAATCGGCATAGGCCTGCTGCGTGATCTTCACGAACTTGCCGACCGTTTCCCCGTTTGCCGCCAGGTATTTGCCGTTGGCGATAATCGAGTTGCCATAGGGATTGATGCCGTGATCGCGCCACGGCAGGAAGCCCATATCGTCACCCAGCACCTTCTGGAAGATGAAGTGGATGTTGTAGAACGAAGTGGTGACATCGATATTCTTCGATTTCAGCGCCGCGATCTTGGCATTCGGCGCAATATTGACCCAGCGAACCGATTTCGGATCGACACCGGTTGCAGCCGCGAGGGCCGGCCACATCTTCCGCGCCGCATCCCATGCCGGGTTGCCGATTTTCCTGCCGGCAAAATCCTTGATGCTTTTGATACCCGAGCTTTTCAGCCAGTACATGCCATAGGGTGAATTGGCGTAGATATTCATGACCCCGACCAGGTCGGCGCCCTTACCTTTCGTCACAAGCGCTGTGCCGAGATCGGCGATACCAAGCTGATTTTTGCCGATACCAACGCGCTGGGATGAAAGAGTGGAGCCCTTGCCCTGCTCGATCGTCAGATCGATGCCGGCCTTTTCGTATAGGCCACGCGCTTTTGCCCAGTAGACCGGCGCATGGTCGCCGCCGGCGACCCAGTTGAGAATAAAGTTTATCTTTTCCGCGCTCTGGGCGGGTACCGCTGCAAATGCAACTGACGCCGCCGCAACGGACGCGAGCAGGTGTTTCCTAATCATCGATGTTCTCCCCTATTCGATTGAATTTTTAACAATGGATTCTAATGCGGGAGCTCGGCTCTCAGCCGTTTCTATTGGTTTTATGCCTCTTGCCGCCGCGCCACGCCTAGCGTAAGTAACTATACAGTTATTTCAGGCTAGGACTCGGCATCCGGCCTGTCAATAAATCTTCTCGCGGCGCACGGCCTGTCGGCCTCGCTCGGCGAGGCGGAACACCCGATGGGGGTCAGATGGCGATACTGAATTTCTTCCGGCGATACTGGATTGCTGCGGCCGCGCATCTCGCGGTAATCGTCGCCTGGCAGTTATTCGTGCAGCTGGGCGAAATTGAGTCCTACATTATGCCATCGCCGCTCGCGACGATTATGACGCTGCGCGACGACAACGCCTGGGTCCACAATACGCTTTTTACCGCCGGAGAAATTTTCGGTGGGTATTTCTGCGCCGTGGTTTTCGGCGTCGGCATGGCACTTCTTTTCTCCTGGTCGAAGCTATTGGACTCGGCCCTGATGCCGCTTCTGATCAGCCTGAACATGATTCCAAAAGTAGCACTCGGCCCAATCTTCATCGTCTGGTTCTCCTATGGCATGGGCTCGAACATTCTGATGGCCTTCGCGATCAGCTTTCTGCCGATCCTGATCACAACCTCGCGCGGCCTGCAGGAAGTCGAGCCGGACCTGATCGACCTCGTGCGCGTGCTCCGGGCCTCGCGCTGGCAGGTATTCACCAAGATCCAGCTGCCCGGTTCCCTGCCTTTCATATTTTCGGGCATGAAAGTCGCTGTCGTTCTCGCCGTTGCAGGCGCGATCGTCGGCGAGTTCATCGCATCCGAAGAAGGGCTCGGGTATCTGATGATGCAGCGCCAGGTCGAACTCGACACCGCGTCCATGTTCATGGCCGTTCTGCTAATTACAATGATCGGGTCTATCCTGTACGGGCTTGTCATATCGCTGGAGAAAATAATGGTGCCCCGGGACGCGCGGCTCGGATGAGGTACGACCGATGAACGACCCATTTATCCGCCTCTCCGGCGTCCGCAAGGAATTCGAGACCCGCGGCGAAACGTTTCTCGCGGTCTCCGACGTCACCTTCGATGTGACGGAAGGAGAGCTCGTCGCCCTCGTCGGGCCGTCAGGCTGCGGCAAGACCACCGTCCTGAAAATGATCGCCGGCCTGCACGACCATTCCGGCGGCGAGATGCTGATCGGCGGCACGGACGGTGCGGGCTTTAGCGCCGACAAGGATATCGGCATGGTGTTTCAGCAACCCCTGCTGTTGAAATGGCGCAAGGTGCTGGAGAACGTTTTGTTGCCGGCCGAAATTCTCGGCCTCCCCATGCGCGAAGCACGCGACCGGGCCAAGGATCTGCTGGCACTAGTGGGACTAACCGGTTTCGAGGGCAGCTATCCGTATGAGCTATCCGGCGGGATGCAGCAGCGCGCCGCCATCGCCCGGTCACTGGTACATGACCCGAAGGTCGTGCTGATGGACGAGCCCTTCGGCGCGCTCGACGCGCTGACGCGCGAAAGCATGAATATCGAATTGCTGCGCATCTGGTCGGAGAGCAAAAAGACAATCCTGTTCGTCACCCACGGCATTCAGGAAGCCGTGTTTCTCGGCAGCCGGGTGATCGTTCTGACGTCGAGCCCGGCGCGTATGGCCGGTGATATCTCTGTCGAGCTACCTTATCCGCGGAAGCTGGAGATCAAAACACACGAGGATTTTGGCGCCTATACGCGCCAGATTTATGGCCTCCTCGGCATGGCCTGACAGCCTGCCTGCCTGCCTGCCTGCCTGCCTGCCTGCCTGCCTGCCTGCAACCCCACAGCCGGCCGGTCTTACGCGACGGCAGCGCTTTCCCGACCCAGATACAGATCCCGCCCTGCGTTCAGCACGCCGATCTTGCGGTCCGCGATATAGCGTTTGTGATTCCACAAACCGCAATCGGGATGGATATAGGTCACGCGGCCTTCGCCCATGATGCTTTCGGCCCGCTCGATCAGGCGGGCAATATCGTCGGGCGATTCCGTCATCGTGCGTTTTACATCGACCACGCCGAGCCCCATGCCGATTTCCGGGCGAAGTTCCTTAAACGCGACCAGATCCTCGGCCGGGCGATGCGCACATTCCATCACAATATGATCGACATGCAGCGCGTTCAGATAGTCCATCAGGCGCCCCCAGGAGCCATCCTGCGGCTGCTGGCCGGCATAGTTGCCAAAGCACAGATGCACGGCCGGAATACCCGGCACGGCATCAAGCACCTTGTTCATGGCAGACGCCGCCCATTCCCATTCCTCGGGATTGCCCGGCAGGTTCGCTTCATCGATCTGTACGATATCCGCATCCAGACGTGCGACCTGTTCGGCAAGCACATCCGCAATAGCATCGGTCACCGCTTCGATATTGCCGTAATGATGATCGACCAGCGTTTTCGCCAGCATGTGCGGACCGGTCAGCGCGAACTTGAACGGTTTCTGCGCCAGTGCCTTTGCGCGGCGGCAGGGAAACGCAAGGTTCATGGTGCCGCTGCTGATTGCGCTTTCAACGACGCCGGCCGGCAAACGACGCCACCCCATGTTCATGTCCGATTCGAACTGGCGGATGAGATCGAAGGTCAGCGCTGAGCGGATGCCCTCCATCGGTCCCGTGAAATATTCGATCATGCCGTTGGTTTCGGGATGGCTGAGATCGTAGCGATAGACCTCTCCATCGCAGACGACATCGAGCCCAGCGGTTTCCTGCGTGTGCAGGATCACGCGGGTGGCATCGGTGATGTCCTGCTCCGACGGGCTGTTGCCGAGCCAGGCCGGCACCGGGTAGGAGCCAACAGTGGTGGTCTTGATGCGGGGCGCTGTATCCATGATCATAATCCTTGCCGAAATGCCGATCCGGGCGTAAGTAACTAAATAGTTATTTCAGGCTAGGGGTCAGGCAATCGCCTGTCAACCAGAAGCCGGTCTCGCATTCGCGCGACCAGGAGAAACACGAAAAATGCCGACGAAGATCGACAGCACACCGACAAAAGAACCGACGCGCCGCGATCCTGACGCATCGCGTCAGCGGATACTTGCCGCCGCGACCGAAGTGTTCTCGGAACAGGGGCTGGACGGTGCCAGGGTCGATGAAATCGCCGATCGTTCCGGCATCAACAAAAGGATGCTGTATCATTATTTCGGCAACAAGGACGAGTTGTTCGGCGCCGTTCTGGAAGAATTATATGAAACCATCTGCCGGGAAAGCGCCACGCTGGACCTCGACGCCGGTTCGCCGCCGGAGGCGATACACCGACTGGTGGATTTCGCGCTGAATTTCTATCTCGACAACCCGCATGCGATGACGCTGCTGAACAACGAGAACCTTCACAAAGCACGACACCTCAAATCATCGGGGCGCGTGCGGGCAATTCATGTACCGTTTGAAAACATGATCAGCGCCCTGCTCGACCGCGGCGTCGCCAGCGGCGATTTTCAAAGCGGGCTCAATGCCGCGCGGCTCTACATCACGATTGTCGGCCTCACCTACTACTACCTGTCCAACGGGCACACCCTGTCGCTCGTCTACGACCGCAATCTATACGACCGAGAAGAATTGCGTGCCTGGCGGGAGCATATGCACGACGTGATCATTCGTTTCGTCTCCGCTGATAAACCGGCGGAAAACAACAAAATAGGGAATCTTTCACATGACTGAACATCGCCTCGGAATCATCATGAACGGTGTGACAGGCCGCATGGGAACCAATCAGCATCTGATCCGTTCGGTTCTCGCTATTATGAAAGAAGGCGGGGTAAAGCTGCAGAACGGCGACACCGTCATGCCCGACCCAATCCTGGTCGGGCGCAACGCCGCAAAGGTCGAAGCGCTTGCGAAGGAACATGACGTCGAACGCTGGACAACCGACCTGGATGCAGCGATTGCCGACCCCAAAGACACCCTGTTTTTCGATGCGGCCAGCACCAACCTGCGCGCCGGCCTTCTGCGCCAGGCAATCGACGCCGGCAAAGACATCTATTGTGAAAAGCCGTCGGCGGCGACCCTCGATGACGCGATAGAGCTGTACCATCGCGCCGAGAAGGCCGGCATCAAGCATGGCGTGGTCCAGGACAAGATTTTCCTGCCCGGTCTGCAGAAAATGAAGAAACTTATGGATGACGGCTTCTTCGGCCGGCTTCTGTCGGTCAAGATCGATTTCGGCTACTGGGTGTTCGAAGGCGACTGGAAAGAAGCCCAGCGACCGAGCTGGAATTACCGCAAGGAAGACGGTGGCGGGATCATCCTCGATATGATGCCGCACTGGCGCTATGTCCTCGACAACACGTTCGGCAACGTCAAAAGCGTGACCTGTATGGGTCGGGTCAATATCGACAAGCGTTGGGACGAAAACAACGAACCGTATGACGCTGACGCGGACGATGCATCATACGCACTGGTAGAACTCGAAGGCGGGGCGGTCGTCAATATTTTTGCGTCGTGGTGCACACGTGTTCGCAAGGACGACCTCGTCACATTCCATGCCGACGGCACCCATGGTGCAGCCGTTGCAGGTCTGACGAAATGTCATATTCAAGACCGTCCCGG
Source organism: Paracoccaceae bacterium (assembly GCA_047638395.1). GTDB lineage: Bacteria > Pseudomonadota > Alphaproteobacteria > MPNO01 > UBA830 > CAXBCP01. The sequence continues at coordinate 66,312 of JBLIMV010000006.1, forward strand.
CACGCCGTCGCCCGTCTGGAATCCGGACGAGCCGCAGAAGACGGATTTCTTCGACACGTGGACCGAATACGGCGCAGATATGGAATTCGACAACGGCTTCAAGGCCGAATGGGAAATGTTTATCCGGCATCTCCACGAAGACGCGCCGTTTTCCTGGAACCTGCGCGAAGGCGCAAAGGGTCTGCAGCTTGCCGAAGCCGCCATGCAGAGCTGGCAGGAACGCCGCTGGATCGATATCGACGAAATCGCGGAGTAAGCACGATGGCGACACTTACCCTGCCGCGCGCCGATGGCGGGCTGGAAAACTTTACAACCGGCGCACCACGCGACTTTCCGGAAACCGCAGACCGCCCGTTCAACCGGGTCGCCTACGCAGCGGCCCATGTTGTACCTAACGCGTCGGCTGACAACGACCCTTGGATCGATACCGATGTCGACTGGGACCGCACGATCGCGTTCCGCACACATTTGTGGAAACTCGGCCTCGGCGTTGCGGAAGCGATGGACACGGCACAGCGCGGCATGGGCATGGACTGGCCGACATCGCTGGAGCTGATCCGCCGCAGCGTGGACGCATCGCAGGATGTGCCCGGCGCGGTTGTCGCCTCGGGCGCCGGGACCGACCACCTTGCCGCATCGCCCGATTTGTCGATCGACGACGTCATTGCGGCATATGAAGAACAATGCGCCGCGGTCGAAGCCTGTGGCGGGCGTATTATCCTGATGGCGAGCCGCGCGCTTGCCGCCTGTGCCAAATCGCCGGACGATTACGGCAAGGTCTATGACCGCATCCTCGGCAATGTGAAAGAACCGGTGGTCGTGCACTGGTTGGGCGAGATGTTCGATCCTGCGCTCGAAGGGTATTGGGGCCACGCTGATCATTACGAAGCAATGGATGTGTGTCTCGATGTGTTGAAGCGGAACGCCGACAAGGTTGACGGCATAAAGATTTCCCTGCTCGACAAGGACAAGGAAATCCGGCTGCGGCGCGGCCTGCCCGACGGCATACGCATGTATACCGGCGACGATTTCAATTATGCGGAGCTGATCGCCGGCGACGACGAAGGCTATTCTGACGCCCTGCTGGGCATTTTCGACGCCATCGCCCCCGCCGCGTCGGCGGCGCTCGCCGCGCTTGCCGGAAACCGGCCGCAGGAATTCCACGATATCTTCGCGCCGACCGTTCCACTGTCCCGTCACATCTTCAAAGCGCCGACCCGGTTCTACAAAACCGGCGTCGTCTTTATGGCCTACCTCAACGCCCATCAGGACCATTTTGTGATGGTCGGGGGACAACAGAGCACACGGTCGATCGTCCACCTCGCCGAGATATTCAGATTGGCGGACGCGGCAGGCCTGCTCAAAAACCCCGAAGATGCAGCCGCCCGGATGCGCCGGATGATGGCCGTCCACGGCATAGGAATCTGACAGATGGCGGCTCCCGATCTCAAAAAACTCGCCGTCAATCAGGCGACCACAATGAAGCAATGGACCCTTCGCGAAGCGATAGAGGGCTATGCCGCAAAAGATATCCGCGGCATTTCGGTGTGGCGCGACAAACTTGCCGAATGCGGGGTCGATGAAGCGGCAAGAATTCTGAAAGACAACGGCATGACCGTCACCGGCGTGTGCCGGGGCGGTATGTTTCCCGCCAATGACGATGCAGGACGCCAGGCAGCCCTGGACGACAACCGCCGCGCCGCCGACGAAGCCGCCGCCATCGGTGCGCAATGCCTTGTCATGGTCTGTGGCGGGCTGCCAGACGGATCGAAAGACATGATCGACGCCCGCAAGCAGGTTGCCGACGGTCTGGCCGCCATGCTGCCCCACGCCCGCGACGCTGGCGTGCCTGTGGCCATCGAGCCCCTGCACCCCATGACCGCGGCCGACCGCGCCTGCGTAAACACCCTGGAACACGCGCTCGACCTCTGTGACGCGCTGGGCGACGGCATGGGGGTCGCAGTCGATTGTTATCACGTCTGGTGGGATCCCAAGCTCGAAGAACAGATCACCCGCGCCGGCAGCCGAATTCTCGGGTTTCACGTGTGCGACTGGCTGGTCCCGACCGTCGACCTGGTCTGGGATCGCGGCATGATGGGTGACGGCGTGATCGATATTCCCCGCATTCGTGGCTGGGTTGAAGATGCGGGGTATCGCGGCTTCAACGAAGTTGAGATATTCTCCGAACGGAACTGGTGGCGGCGCGACCCGGTCGAGGTCGTCGACACCTGCATCGAACGTTATCAACACTTCGTATAGGGGAGCTATCAATGGCGAGTGCAAAGGGTCTTAAAGAGGTCGGTTATTTCGATTGCGCCGGGGGCGGACAGATCCGTGTCGACGGCACGACCGCCTATATCGGTCACATGGCCAACCCTTTCGGGACCAGTATCGTTGACGTCGCCGACCCGAAAAATCCAAAGCTGCTGTCCCACATTGAAATGCCGGAAGGCACGCATTCGCACAAAGTGCATGCGCAGGGCGACCTCATGGTGCGCAATCATGAACTCATCGGTCCCGGCAAGCCCGACGATTTCCACACCGGTGTCGGTGTCTATGATGTATCGGACAAGACAAACCCGAAACTGTTATCCACGTGGGATACGGTAGGACGCGGCGTACACCGGTTCGATTTCGATGGCCGCTACATGTATTTCTCGTCAACGGTTGAAGGCTTTCGCGGGCCGATCATGGTCGTCCTCGACCTGAAAGACCCGTCAAACCCGGTAGAAGTCTGCAAATGGTGGATTCCGGGTCAGTGGGAAGCCGGCGGAGAGGAATACCCATGGGGCGACGGGCCCGAGCCGCGCTGCCATCATCCACTCCGCATGGGTAACCGGCTCTATATGAGCTACTGGCATCATGGGTTGTTCATTCTCGATATTGAGGTCCTTGCGAACCCGAAACTGATTTCGTCGTTCAACACGGGGCCGACCTTCCCGCATCCGACGCATACCGCCCTGCCGATGCCCTTTGATATCGACGGACACCGGCACATGATCGTCGCCGATGAGGATGTCGCAAAGCTGCGCCCGCACGCGCCGGCGTTTATGTGGATATTCGACATCACGGACGAGACCAACCCGATCCCGATCTCGTCCTGGCAGGTCAACGGCCTCGACCTTATCGGCGAGCCGCAAGGCCAGTTCACCGGGTGTCACCAGCCCAGCGAAATCGTCACCAGCACGGTCATCCCGTTCGCCTGGTTCGCCCGCGGCATCCGTCTGATCGATATCGCCAATCCACACGCGCCGGAGGAAGTTGGGCATTTCGAGCCCGATCCTCAACCCGGTTGTGACCGCATCTGCGCGAATGACATTACCGTCGATGATCGTGGACTGATCTACGTGATAGACCGCCTGCGCGGCTTTCATATCGTCGAAAAGGCCTAACCCAAGAGATATTTCGTTCTGAATAGCGTCTGGAAAGGCATCGCCACCGCAGACGTGGCGATAATGTGAAGTCATGCGCGGCGTTCAGCTGCGACATCCTGTCGCCCGCATACCTTCGCATGTCAGTTATGCGCATTCCCGATGTTCCGGAGGCGTAATTGAATGCTAGGCTATCTATTGAAATCTTCACATTGAGGGAGCGGAACCATGGCGACATCAACCGATGACACGATGAAACGTGGCGCAAACCGCGAAGCACTTCTCGACGCGGTTTACGACAAGCTCGATACGCTCGACATGGCGCCTTACTGGGCGGTAAATCCAGACGAAAGCCAGAACGACGAGGACGGCCAGGTCCTGAAGGGCAAAAAGGCCGTGCCCTTTATGTGGAAATATTCAGATATTGAGCCGCTGCTCTACGAGGCTGCCGAACTGGTCACGATGGAGGATTCAGAACGCCGGTCTATTGTCCTCGTAAACCCGGGACTAGCCCCGGTACGCGCGACAGTCTCGACGCTGTATACGGCGTTCCGCCTCAACGATCCGCGCGAAATAATGCCGCCGCACAGCCATTCGATTAACGCCGTGCGTATCGGCCTGACCGGCGACCAGAACTTTACCGGTGTTGAAGGCGAAGCGATCACATTCGGGCCGGGAGACGTCGTGCTGACCCCGGCGGGAGCCTGGCACAATCACGGCAACCATGGCGACGATTACGCCGTCAATGTCAGTATTCTGGACCTGCCTTTGACCGAGGTACTGAACGCCGCCTCCTTCGAACACGATTACAAGGAAGAGGTAGACGGCCAGATGGTTTCGCGCCGCGAACAGACCGCACGCTATTCCGACGACCATTCCCATAAAACATACGGGTTTGGCGGGCTACGGCCGCGCTTTCTCGACCATCGCCGCGGCACCGGCGTGCATTCACCGATGTATGTTTACCGATGGAACAAAACCCGCGAACTGCTGGAGAACTTCCGCGACCATGAGGGCAGCCCGTGGGATGCGATCCTGGTCGAATACACGGATCCGATCAACGGCCGAACTGCCTACCCCACGATGACATTTTTCGGCCAGATGCTGCGCCCGGGGGAACGCACCCTGCCCCAGCAGCAGAATGCGAGCCAGGTGGTGATTCCTTTTCACGGCAACGGGCACAGTATCGTTGGCGGCAAGCGTTTCGACTGGTCACCGTTCGATGCGATCGCGATCCCGGGTGGAGAATGGTATGAGCATGTAAACGGCTCAGACAGCGAGGAAGCGACGCTGTTCTCGGCCAGCGATGAGCCGGTCCTGAAAGCTCTTGGCTTCTACAAACGCCATGGCAAAACCGAAAGCGGCGAGATCATTCTGCTCGATTAGAGAATTCGTCCGGTCTTCCCTGAACCGGTCATCCCCGCGGGGGTGACCGGCGAGGATCGGCCCATCTGCGGCCCGTCAGCCAGCTTCGGGACGGTTCATGCCGGCCGTCAACGGTTCCGGGATGTCGATATCTTCGTCATCCGGGCGCACCGTGGAGAGCGGGTTTTCAAAATCATCATTCAGCGGATCGACAGCGGTGTCGTCAGCAACTTCTGAACGATGCCCAACTTCCGGTGCCTGCTGAATAGTCGCACCGGGTTCTTCAGCCGCATCAACTTCCCGCGGATAATTGTCGGTGGCAGGTTCTGCAGCAGCAACAGGCGCCGACACCACCACAGGAGCAGGAACAACCGGATTACCGGACGGTTCGAATTGGGCGACTTTCGGTTCTGAATCACGCCACGTCGTCGTGCGCGCGACATATAAATCATAGTCCGCCTGCAGCCGCAGCCAGAGTTCCGCCGTCGTGCCGAAATACTTTGCAAACCGCAACGCCGTATCCGGCGTCACGCCACGCTTGCCGGCGACGATATCACTGATCCGGCCGACGGGTACGTCGATATCACGGGCAAGTTTGTTCCGGCTTACGCCAAGCGGCGTCATCACCTGGTCGAACAGGATTTTTCCGGGGTGTTTCGGTGTTGTATCAGTCATCAATGGCAACCGTATTCCGCAAAACGGTATAGATCACGGGCTTTGCAACGTGGAAAGTATAGGGAAAATGGGACACAAAGGGAAGCACCAAGCATTTCAGACTCTTCTGGCTGTTCTTATACCGTTTTCCGTCATGCTGCTTTGCGGAATGGCCAGACACCCTTACGGCTGCCGTCGGGGCCGCAAAGCCCGAGGTCTGCCCGCAGATCCACGGCGAGACGTGACTCGATTGAGCTCAGGAAGAACCGGATCGATTCTTCGCGTTTAATGTTCTCATGACGCTGTGCTTCGAACAGGTCCGCCATATCCGCCAGCACCTGTTTATAGGCGTCGACGAGCAACCCGCCTTTTCTCTCACGCGCGACAAACATCTCGCGCATCTCGTGAAATTCGTGGCGCATTTCCTGCAGCGCGGTCTCAACAGAGGACAACCCGTCAGCAACCGGATCTCCATCCGGAGTCCTTAAGGTGCCCGGAAGTTTGCTTTCGACCAGTTCACGCGGATCGAACCGTTTTGCTGCAGCCATTTTACTATCACCCAATCTGGTTTTCGTGCCCGAGATCGGTTCCCCCCGACCCGGCTAGAGGCCAATCATTTACCAATAGTAGTAAACGAGGAGTAAACGCCGGTAATTTTTTGGCGCCGCAAACCCTCCCGAACCGGCACCTGATAGGCGACAGAGCACATCGCCTGTTCCGCGCTTAACCCAAACTTAATCTTAATTCGAGACGCTACCGCTCAGATAATTTGTTTAGGCCCAACGGGGGGAAATGCGTTGCGCGGTAATTGGCACGGCAAAACTGTTATGATTACGGGTGTGTGCGGCACGGTTGGGGGCGAACTGCTCAGGCAGATTTCAGCTCTTTCACCCGCCGAGATCGTTGGTATTGATAACAACGAAAGCGATCTTTTCTTCCTCCGGGAGGAATATGCGGCACATCATTCGGTGCAGCTCACTATCGGCGATATCCGGGACCGGGAAACCCTGACCGAAAAGATGCGTGGAATCGATATTGTGCTCCATGCCGCCGCCCTGAAACACGTTTTCCTGTGCGAGCAATCGCCGCGTGATGCGGTACAGACCAACATCCACGGCACACAGAACGTGATCGATGCGGCCATCGCCAACGGCGTACAGCGCGTCCTGTTCACGTCTTCGGACAAGGCCGTTAACCCGACCAATGTTATGGGCACATCCAAGCTGATGGCCGAACGCCTGATGTCGGCCGCCAACGCGGAACGCCGCTCGGACGGCCCGATCTTTGCATCGACCCGGTTCGGCAACGTGCTCGGATCGCGCGGATCCGTGATCCCGCTCTTCGAACGCCAGATCACAGCCGGCGGCCCGATCACGATCACGGATGACGAGATGTCACGATTTATCATGACGCTGGAAGAAGCCGTCCGCCTGGTGATCGGCTCGACCTTCCTCGCACGTGGCGGCGAAGTGTTCGTGACCAAGATGCCCGTCCTTCGTATCGCCGATCTCGCCTGGTCGATGGTTCAGGACCTCGCACCGGTTCACGGCTTCAAACCTGACGATATCGGCATAGACATCGTCGGCAGCAGGCCGGGTGAAAAGCTTTACGAAGAACTTCTGAACGACGAGGAAACCCGCCGGACCGTGGAGACCGACGAGTATTTCATCATCCTGCCGGCGCTGAAGCCGCATTACGAGATCGTGCAATACGCCTATGTCGGGATGCGCGATAGCAAAGTGGACGAGCCATACAATTCCGCGCTCGCCCCGACGATGACGCGCGAGGAGGTCCGCGATTACCTCCGTCGCAATGAACTAATCCGTTTCTTGAAAGAGGACGAACTGCAATGCGCATAATTATACTTGGCGGCGACGGCTATCTCGGCTGGCCCACTTCAATGGATATGGCTGCCGCTGGTCACGAGGTATGGGCGGTCGATAATTACATGCGCCGTAATATCGCGCAGGAAACGCAGTCCGAAGCGCTGCTGCCGACACCAAACCTGCACGAGCGCGCGGATATCTTCGAAGCCGCCACGGGTAAGAAGATCAATGTGGTCATCGGTGACTGCACCGATTTCCGCATGATGTCGGATCTGTTTGAAAAAGTGCAGCCGGAAGCCGTCATCCACTACGCCGAACAGCCATCCGCTCCCTATTCGATGATGGGGTATGAACAGGCGCGACGCACGCTGGACAACAACCTTCAGGCCACCTTCAACACTGTCTGGGCCGTGCTTGAGCATGCGCCGGACTGCCATATCATAAAGCTCGGTACGATGGGCGAATATGGCACCCCGAATATCGATATCGAAGAAGGCTGGATCGACATCGAGCATAAGGGCCGAAAAGACAAATTCCTGTATCCCCGTGCCGCCGGATCGCTCTATCACACCACCAAAGTGCTCGATACCGACCTGTTGTGGTTCTATGTCCGGACTTACGGCATTCGCGCGACCGATCTGATGCAGGGGCCGGTATACGGTCTGCACACAGATCAGACCGCCATCGACGAGCGGCTGATGCCGAACTTCCATTATGACGACATCTTCGGCACCGTTCTGAACCGGTTCCTCGTCCAGGCCGTCGCGGGCGTGCCGCTGACAGTCTATGGCAAGGGTGGCCAAACCCGTGGCTACCTGAACCTCAAAGACACGCTGCAATGCGTCGAACTGGCGATGAACAGCCCGGTCGAGCAAGGCGATTTGCGTATCCTCAACCAGTTCACAGAACAGTTCTCGGTAAACGAACTTGCGGAGAAAATCACCCGCGTCGGCAATGCTAACGGACTGAACGTCGAGATGAAGAACATCGAAAACCCCCGCAAGGAACGCGAGGAACACTATTACAATCCAGCCCATTCGGGCCTGACGGAGCTGGGGCTGAAACCTCACCACCTGACAGACGACGTCGTCGTCGACATGCTGGAGACCGTCAAACGCTATAGCAACCGGATCGATACGCGCAAAGTTATGCCCCGCGTCAATTGGAAGGCTGCCTGATGCGCTGGCTCGTCACAGGTGGTTGTGGGTTTATCGGCACCAGCCTGATCCGCGAACTCGTTGCTGAAGGCGGACACACGATCCGGGTTCTCGACAATCTGACGGTCGGCACGCGTGCAGATCTGTCCGAAATCACCGGCTACCGCGAAACACCGCCGGGCGATGCACGGGCGATGACGGATACTTTCGCGTCGGGAACTGTGGAGCTTATCGAAGGCGACATTCGGGACTCGGCAATGTGCCTGCGGGTGGCCGAAGGCGCAGAAGCGATCATTCACCTCGCAGCGTCGACAGGCGTTGAGCCATCGGTGCTGGAACCCCGCTTCGACTGCGAATCAAATATCATCGGCACCCTTAACATGCTCGAAGCGGCCCGCCATGGCGGTGCAGACAGGTTTGTGTTTGCGTCATCCGGCGCACCGATCGGCGAATGCGAACCACCGATCCACGAAGAAATGGCGGCACATCCCGTCTCGCCCTACGGCGCCAGCAAACTTGCAGGCGAAGGATATTGCTCAGCCTATTTCCGGAGTTTTTCAGTGGAAACCGTCGCACTTCGGTTCGGCAATGTTTACGGGCCAGGATCGGGTCATAAATCGAGCGTGGTTGCCAAGTTCATTCAGAATGCGATGAAGGGACATAAGCTCGAAATTTATGGTAACGGCCGACAAACGCGCGATTTTATATACATCGGCGACCTCGTTCGCGCTGTGCGCAATGCTGCGACGAAGCCCAATATCGGCGGCGAGATCTTTCAGGTCGCGACAAATGCCGAGACTACTGTCGGCGAGCTGGTCGATATCCTGGTCCCGGTGATGAAGCATGCTGGTATCGGCAATGCCGAGGTCATCCACGGCGAGGCGCGCACAGGCGATGTCATGCGCAATTTCTCCGACACGTCAAAGGCCGCGCGCGACCTCGACTGGAAAGCCGAAATCGATCTGCCGACCGGGCTTGGCCGAACCGTTCGCTGGTTCGTCGAGCGGGCAGAAAAGCAGTCGGCAGCAGCATGACCTTGAAACTTAACCCGATACAGGCCGGCGGCGCTTTTTCCGCGGGCACACCCGCATTTCGCGGCGTGAAGGCATAGTCGGAGACCCGGTCGAATGACATCGATTCCGGCAATTGTATCGATCGACACCAAGGGCGAGCAGCAGGCTTCCTGGATTATCCTTTTTCTTGGGATTCTGTGTAGTACGGCGCTTGTCGTGTTCTCATCTGACGACATCGGCCTCAAGATCGCGGCGATGTTCGTCCTGTGCGGTGCAGCAAGTGCCGCGGTCAAGTTCGACATCGCCCACCCGTTCGTCTGGTTTGCCGGCGCCTTCACCTTGTACTCAATAAGTGGTCCGCTGCTCTTTCACATGGGCGTTCATCCTTATACCACGTGGGGCGGCTACCGGATCGAAGAGCTCAATTTTGCGTCGGCAATGGACTATCAGTTCTTCGCGCTACTTATCGCCCTCCTGGTTATCGGGCCCCGACGGGTGACCTTCGCCCATGCCATGACGACCCATGCATCGAGCGCGCTTTTTCGCGGCTCATTGCCTATTCTTGTTGCAGCAAGCGTCATCGGACTCGTTAATATCTTTCAGATCCTGTCGCAGGATTTTTCGAGCAAAGGCGACGTCGTGCTGTCCGGTGACTGGACGACCCGCCTGAGCTTCGCGTTCAACATTGCAGCCACCGCGCTTGGCGTGTTTCTCGCCAAACTGTTTTCCGAAGGCCGGCCGATGGCCGCCTATACCACGCTGATCATCGTGATCATGGTTGGCATTGCGATGGTTCTGCTTATCGGCCAGCGGCATTTTCTGTTTCGCGCCGGGCTTGTCAGTATACTGGTCTTTCATGTTTTCCATCAGCGGATATCTATCCGCTCGCTGCTTCTCCTGGCTGGATTCGCGCTGACGCTTTCGTCAATTCTCGGCGGGTACAAGATGAGCCTGGTGGTGCAGGATCTCGCACCCGCCGGTAACGCCTCCCTGTGGGAGCAGACGCGCCTTGCGATTTCACTCAAGAATCCCGAATTCCTGAACAACTCGGAATTCCTGCAATACGTGAAAGTCGCTCTTGCCGCCGCCCTGGGCAGCGAAGCGATGACCCCGGGCAACAATATGGCAATGCTGCTCGCGCGGGTTCCACAGGACCTTCCCTACTTCTTCGGCGCCACGCTTCCGGGCGATTTACTTAGGTCAATTCTGCCGGGGTTTATTATTCAGCCCTATGTCGAAACAACCAGTGTCGTATATAATCGCCTGGTTTTTCCCAGCACGGTTGCGGCCGGCGGCGGCGTCGGGTTTACGATCGCCGGGTATGGTTATCTGCATTTCGGGAAACTCGGCCTTATCGCGATAATGCTCCTGATCGGCGCAACTCTGCGGCAAATTTACCACTGGGCTTCACGATCTTCGACCGGATTGATGTTCTATATCGGGTTCTTTCCGGTCGCCGTCTACGTCGCACGAAACGACATCACCGGGCCGCTTTCGCAAGGCCTCAAACATGTATTGCTGCCACTCGTCGCGATGACGGTCGTCGCCCATTTCATGGGTGGTCGCCCAATCCAAAAACCCCCGGAAATTGGCGGGACCACACGATGAAAGTGCACTCGCAGAAAAATGCAGCACCGCTTACCGGCCACCGAAAAACATGGAAACTGCTATGACACCGACCTCTATACTCCGCCAGATCTATGCTACATATGATTCTGGATATCAGCGCCGTAATGCGCTCTTCGCGATTCACCGGAAGATCATACAATCGCCACGCGTCACCCGGATGCTTTTTGGCATCGACGTCGACCGGACATTCGTCAAAAACGGCTTTTTCGATCTGACCACGCTGCTGCTTAAGTCCGAAATGCGGGCACGTCTGCGCGGTTTTTCCGATCCGAAACTGCTCGAAATTGGCGTTGGGCGTTTCGCCGTCCTGTCAGGATGTCTGTCAAACCACGTCAAACAGCGGATTGTCGCTTGCGATTTTGATCCTATCGCGTACGAATCCGCGAAAGTTCACGTACACCGCAACGAGCTTGATATCGACGTTTTCCAGTCGGACGTATTCAGCGCAGTACCGGCCGGCAAGTACGATCTGATCTACTGGAATCTTCCCTACTACGACGACCCGGAACCCCTTCTGTCACGTCTGTTTGAAGCAGCTCCCGATCACCTGTCCGAACGGGGGTCCATGACGCTTGGTTTTAATGGCAGGCCCCTGCCGGTCGCCACCGTGATCGATATTCTCGGACGATACCCCGGTCTCGAGGTCGAGAATGTGCGGAGCTACTGGTGGAACCTCCATGCGCTCGTTTCGATCAAACGCGCGTCGATCTGACGTGACACGGCAATGTTACTTAACGCAAATTTAAACCAATTGATGAACTATTCGTTTCCACATCATGCACCTTTACCACCGCAAAATTGTCGCCAAATTGGCGAAAACCATCGACGACAATCTTTAGCCGGAAATTGAACAGGACTTACCGGACATGAACTTCGCAGCAAAAATTTCGGAATCGGAATTCGTTACGCAGCCTCCATCCGATGACGCACTCATGGCCTGTCCCGTATGTCATCATGAGACCCTGAACCATGGCGCTGACGAACTGGTTTGTGCGGGCTGTGAAACAGCGTTCAGAATCGATCGCGGCATCGTAGATTTTCGCCATGTCGATGAAAAATATCGGGCCGGCGAACACCGTGTCGACGACGAATTTGAAGCGCCCGACCCGACTGGGCTCGTCGAGAAAAAAGGCGCCGCCGATGTAATGGTCCAGCGTCTTTCAGACAGGGTCCGGCGCTTGAAGAATGAATTCGGCCACCTGAACCTTCTGGACGTCGGATTGTTCATGGGGGAAGGCGGCGGCCTGAAGCCGTTTTTCAAACCAATCGAAAAAGACATCGATCTGTATGTCGGCATCGATCCGTCTCCCCATGAATTGTTTTCAGACGCGGACCGCCCGGACCATATCCGGCTGATGCGGTCGTACGGAGAATACCTGCCGCTACGCGGAGATCAGTTCAATTTTGTCGTGAGCATCGCATCAATGGACCATCTGTTCGATGCAGATCGGTGTCTTCGCGAAATACGCCGGGTGATGACGCCTGGAGGTGTCTTTTACACCCAGTTGAATAACGACGGCGCCTGGTTCAAACGCATATTTCCGGCAGCCGCCGACCGCCGCCGCGAGGCGGCCAGCGAGTGGCATAATTATTTCTGGACCCTGTCTCAATATCAGACGCTGCTGAAAGACCATGGCTTCGAAATACTGGATAAGAGCTGCTATCGCTACAATCCGATGTTCGATAATTCGAAGATTGCCGCATCTCTCCCGGTGGCTCTCCAGAGCGGTATATCACGGATTATAGACCAGGTAGGTGACGTTGCCTTGCCGAGTATGGGTGGCAACTTCGCCGTTGCCTGCCGGCTACCCGGCTAGGTGCGGACCCGGACACCCGGAAAATTCATATGGGTCGATTGACCACTTTCACCTCCAGCCTGTCCGGACGCTACCTCAAACCCGAAGATATTGTTACCGCCGTCGCCCGCCAGGGCGCTGGCGCGCTCGTCGTCAGAGTATCCAGCCTTCTCATCCTGTTTGGCGTGCAGGCTCTTCTCGCACGGCTTTTGGGCGCCGATCAGTTTGGTGTCTACACGGTGGCACTTGCAGTCATGGGGGTATTGCAGCTTTTCGCCCGCCAGGGTTTCGAAATCGCTGCATCACGGTTTGTCGGCGCCTATTCAGGCGTCGATAACTGGGCGCTGCTGAGCGGATTCGTCAGAGCCAGCAGGATACTTGTTCTCGGCGGCGCGATCCTATTTTCGGCTGCGTTGCTGGTTGTTGCAAACCTCGTTGCCAACACACTCGGCGACGGCATGCTCCACAGCCTTTGGCTGATTGCAGCGATTCTGCCGCTTTTTACTGTCCTGCAACTCGAAGCGGCGATTGTCCGAGGCATGGGACGGGCGAGCATCGCCGATATCCCGACATGGATTTTGCAGCCCCTGCTCCTTGCTGCGGGTGTCAGCACCGCCGTATTCCTCGCGGACGCTCCCGCACGCGCGCCGACAGTTTTGTCGGTATTCCTCGGGACGGCAGTATGTGTGGTGATCGTGCAACACATCATCATGATACGCGTACTGCCCCAAACGGTGCTTGATGCCACCCCGGAGTACCGCTGGGGCGAATGGATGAAAGCCGCTCCAGCCATGATGCTGTTCGCCGGCTCAGCGGTTTTGATCAGCCAGGCCAACACGGTTCTTCTGGGCGCGATGTCGAGCGCAGCAGAGGCCGGAATTTACAACATTTCGGGACGTATCGCTGGCATCCTGCAATTGGTGACATTCTGCTTTATCGGAGCGATCGGGCCAGTCGCAGCCCGGCTTCATGCCAAGGGCGACATGATCGAACTGGCCCGCGTCACCTCGATCGGTGTCCGCGTTGTTTTCGCCGTCGCGCTGATAGCCTCGATCATCCTTGTTATCGGTGGTGAACACATCCTCGCCATCTTCGGGGAAGAGTTCAGACAGGGGTATCACACGTTGCTCGTGCTCCTGATCGGGCAACTGTTCTGGGCGGCAACGGTGCCGGCGGGGGTCTTGCTCAACATGACCGGTCACCATAATGAATCGGGCAAAATTCTCATTGTCGCAGCTGCGGTCAACTTCGGGCTCTGCGCTCTGCTGATCCCGATCTACGGCAGCATGGGCGCAGCGATCGCAACATCTGTCGCCATCGTTTTGTGGAACGGGATCATGGCCTGGTCCGCCGAGCGCCGCGTCGGCATACGCGCATACCTGACATTCACCCGGACGACGACAGCTCGAAGTCTTTGAAACGCTTCATTAACTTTAACGTCGGGTTAAGCCCTTTGTGGGACTCTCACCTCTGAAATAGTGCGGATAGACCGGTCGCCGGGGGAACGGTTGCCTGTCGCCGCCAGTTGGGGGATTCCAAGTGACACGAACGTGTCGTCCATATGCGATCGAACCTTCGGGCAGCCAGATCGGCCGACCGAGTGGGCACCTGAGTGCCTGCCGACCGCCGCGAACGTGCGGCTTCGGCGCGGGGGCGATCGTACGATGACAACGCCTGGCTGTTACCTGACCATCGACCTCGAAGACTACAAGCAAACCACAACGCTTGAGATGGGCGTGCCGCAGAAGACCGAACCGGCACGTACCGTTCATGGCGTCGCGCGCATTCTGGCCGCACTTTCGGAGACCCCCGGAAATCAGGCCGCGACATTTTTTACCACGGGGCAGATCGCACGCGACCAGGCAGACCTCGTGTCCGAGCTCTCGTCCGACGGTCACGAAATCGGCTGCCACGCGGATCTCCATGAAGATATATATGACCTGGATGCGGCAGCGTTCGCTACCGTCCTCATGCGGGCGCGGGCGAGCATTGTCGACGCCTGCGGCATCGCGCCGACGGGCTTTCGGGCGCCCAATTTTTCAATCGACGACAGGTGTCCTTGGGCGCTCGAAGTTCTGGCCAGCGCCGGTTTCACCTATGATTCCAGCCTCGTTTCGACCGAACCCCGGGATAGCGCAAAGCCGTATGACACCTTCCGCTTTCACGGCGATACCATTCGGGAATTCCCGGTCTACCGGCACATGCTACCCGGTGGCATCGGTGTCCGCGTCATCGGCGGAACCTACCTTCGGCTTCTGCCGCTACCGATCATCCTCCGCCTCATGAAGGACGTCTCGGCGAAGGGATACCCCGTGATCGTCTACGTTCACCCGTCGGACCTCGACGATGACTTCGACCCCGTCCACATCGACGAAATGGAAGGCCTAGACCGAATGACGCGCCTGAAATGGGCGTTACGTCAGAAACAGTGGGCCGCCGGGACCGAAGGCGCCTTCTGGAAGCTACGGGAAATTCTCAAAGTGCATCCGAACATCGGCCCGATGGGCCACGAATATCTTAATGCCGCCGCTGCCGATCCGCAGCCGGTACGGCATACAGGCTGAAACAGGAAACCGGAAAACATCCATGTACATACTCGGGCTTGCGACCATGGGCGAAAGCGGCGCCGCACTGATCAAAGACGGCGTCCTTGTTGCCGCGGTCGAAGAAGAGCGCTTTACACGCAACAAGCACGAAGGCTGCTTTCCTCTTCGTTCGATCAGGTATTGCCTCGAATCCGAAGGTATCTCGCTCGATGATGTCGAGCATGTTGCGGTTTACTGGCAGCCCTGGCGCATGGGTCACCGCATCGCGGGTGTCATTAAAACGGCGCTCACCAGACCGGATGCATTCAGCCGCAAGATTGGACGCGCGTTCGCCGAAATGAGTCCAGGTGGCGGCGGCGACGCGAACACCGAAGGCAGCTGGTTCGAACTGTTCCGCATCGGCGCTATTCTGTCTAAGGAATTCGGCGCATTTGGCGGCAAGATCCACTACCTCGATCATCATGATTGTCATATTGCCAGCGCCTATAATGTCTCACCCTATGAGGATGCGACGATCCTCGTGTTTGACGGCGCCGGCGAAAAAGCATCTACCACGCTCGCGGTCGGCGAAGGCAATTCGTTCAGGGTTCTGCGCCAGATGGACTGGCCCCACTCGCTTGGACATTTCTATGCCGGCATCACGGGCTTCCTCGGTTTCAAAATGCTCGACGGCGAATACAAGATGATGGGGCTCGCCCCCTATAACACGCCGGATTACGCAGACTGGATGCGCAAGAATGTCCTGATCACTGACAAGCCCGGCTCATACCGCGTGAATACATCGGTGCTGGATTATCACGATGCGTTCGACGGCAAGTTCAGCAAGCAGATGATCGAAGCGCTCGGCGAACCGCGACGGTCGGACGATGAGCCCTTTACCGACCGGCACGAAAAAATCGCGGCGTCGGCCCAGGCTGCCTATGAAGACGTCGTCCTTGACCTCGCCATGTGGGCCTATGAGGCAGGCGGTCAGAAGAAAAACCTGATCATCTCGGGTGGCTGCGGCCTGAACTGCACGGCAAACGGCAAGCTGCTCAATGACGGTCCGTTCGAAAATGTGTTCATCCCGCCTGCACCGCACGATCCTGGCTGTTCTGTCGGAGCGGCTTTCCATTTGTGGAATGAAAAGCTCGGCAACCCGCGTAAATTTGTGATGGAACACGGCTATTACGGACCGGAGTTCTCGGATCAGCAGATGTCGGCTGCCCTCCAGGCGCGGGGCATCAATGCGCAACGCCTGCCAGCAGAAGCAATCGTTATCGACCGTACCGCGGATGCCATCGAACAGGGGAATGTGATCTGCTGGTTCCAGGGCCGGACCGAATTCGGCCCTCGTGCACTCGGTAACCGCTCGTTCCTCGCCGACCCGCGGCGCGATTCAATCCGCGATGAGATCAACGCAAAGATCAAGAAACGAGAAATGTTCCGGCCCTTCGCGCCGTCGGTCAAAGCCGAATGCGCGAATGACTATTTCGAACTTACGGGTCCCAGCCCATTCATGAATGTCATCGCACCGGTACGTGCCGAAAAACGCGACCTGATCCCTGCCGTCACCCATGTGGACGGCACGGCGCGCATCCAGACGGTGACCAAGACAGCGAACCCCCGCTACTGGGCGTTGCTGGACAAATTTGAGGAGAAAACGGGCGTTCCGGTGCTGTTAAACACCTCGTTCAATATTCAGGAACCGATCGTCAACACACCGGAGGAAGCCGTCGACTGTTTCCTGCGCAGTAAGGCCGACGTTCTTGTCATGGGCGACTATTTCATCAGCCGCGACATGATCGCGGCCTGACGGACAGCCGGGCCGCACGGAATATTCATGACCCAGAAACGCTTCCTCATCTTCGATGCGTATTACGGCACAGCGGGCGGTAATCAACGCTATATCCGCATGCTGTTCCAGCATGCGCGACGAGATGGCTGGCAACCGACCCTGCTCTGCCCGGGAGACGGCAGGCTTGCAGACTCGGTGCGTGAAGCGGGCGGCGACGTTACCGTGGTGCCGCAATCCGCCCGGCTCGACCGGTATGGCGGCTCTGTGCTGAAGTCCGGTATATTCAGCCGTTTCGCAAGCCTGCTGGCGCTTCTGCTATACAATTTCCGGGTTCTCGCGACGTTGCGCGAAATACGGCCACAGGTCATCCAGTGCCATAATACACGCAGCCTGCTGATGGTCGTTCTCGCTGCAAAGATCGCACGGATACCGACCGTGCTGTTTATCAAATCGGAAATATCCAACCCGTTTCTTGACCGGGTCGGTATGAAACTCGCGAGCCGCGTCCTGTTTATCGCCGACGTGCTGATGCCGAAAAAACGGAAAGCCAAATACCGGAAGCTGCCGATCGGAATCGATTTCACAGACGTGGACGCAACGATTTCCCGGCGCGAGATCGACGGAGATCCGGAAGATCACAAGGAACACCTGACCTTCGCATTTGCCGGCTGGCTTGTCCCCGCAAAGGGCATACATATCTTGCTTGATGCATTCGAGCGCGCCACGCACCAGATTTCCGACATCCGGCTTGAAATCATCGGCGATTCCGACGACGAGGAATACAAGGCGGAACTTAAGAATGTCGTGGCCTGGCAGAAACTGGAAAACCGGGTAACGTTCCATGGCTGGCGAGAAGACGTGCTTGACGCCCTCGACATCGCCGACATCTATGTATTGCCGTCCTTCACCGAAGGCATCCCCCGCTCCATCGTCGAAGCGATGGCGCTCGGCAAACCGGTTATTTCGACCACGGTTGGCGGCGTCCCTGAGTTGCTCGAAGGTGGCGAGCTCGGGATGATCGTGCCACCTAACGATTCCACGGCGCTCTCAAATGCCATGTATGACATGGCCGCCGACAAACCTCGGCGGGACGTATTTTCGCAGCGCGGCATAGCCCACGCGCGCGAGACCTATTCTTTCCAGAACCACCACGAAGCGCTGGAGCGCTTACTGGACGAAATCTCCAGAGACACCGCTCCGGCTAAACAACCGGTCGGTCAGGAGGCATCCGCCTGATGGATCGCGCGATGCGGAACTATCTTATTCGACGGTATGCGCTTGGACCGGCTCTGACTGTGTCAACGCATCTTGCAGCGCTCGGCGGGATCGTATTCCCAATACTTCGCCGGACCGTGAAACACCCGGTGTTTATCGTTGGCTGTTCGCGGTCAGGGACGACGCTATTCGCCGAAATTTTCGGCGAGCGACCTGATGCCTGCAACGTCATGGATGCCTCGCAGGTTTGGGATTTGCGATACTACGACAAATCAGCCGATGACCACCGCGACGAAAACGACGCGACCTTCTGGGAAGTATCCCGGATACGGTCCAGCCTCGCCATACGGCTTCTCTTTTCCGGGCACGAACGTCTCATCAACAAAAACAATCAGAATTCCCTGCGGCTGCGCTATCTGAAGAGTGCGTTTCCGGATGCCCTTATTATTCATGTCGTTCGCGATGCCCGGCCCGTGGTCCTGTCGAACATGTCGCGTGTCGAAAAAGACCGCTATCGCCGCGGGTTCCCCTTCGGCCGTTTCCCGAAACCCGTCGCCTGGCGCTCGTATATGGACAAACCCGTCATCGAACAATTTGCCCATCAGTGGAGCGACATTACCGCCGAAATCCGGAAAGACGGCCCGGCGGTGTTTGGACCCGATCAGTACGCCGAGGTAAAGTTCGAGGAATTCTGCGCCGATCCGACAGCCTGCATCAGCCGACTTGACCGGTTTTGTGGCCTACCGGAAACTGATCGCGCTGCCGCGGCGATAGCCTCTATCGGCTCCGGCGACAGCGACTCCTGGACAACCAGGCTCCCGGCCACGGACATCAAGCGCATAGACGAGATCACTGGCGAGCAGATGGCAGTGTTCGGCTACAGCACGGGCGTTGCACAATGAGCGGCGCTTTCGTTCTGTCACTCGACACCGAGGTCGCTTGGGGAACGTTCACCTGGGGTGGCACAAAATATTATCGCCGGCATTTCGATTCCTATCGCGAGAACGTCAGCCGGTTTATCGACCTGATGGATACCTACGCGATCCCGTCGACCTGGGCCTTTGTCGGCCATCTGATGCTCGACAGCTGCGATGGAAATCACCCCGAAGCACCCGCGCCGACCTTCCCCTGGTATGGCCGTCCCTGGTACGACATCGACCCCGGCACCAACGCCAAAGAAGACCCGTGGTGGTACGCCCCGGATATTCTGGACCGGGTCCTGGCGATGAAAACGCCTCAGGAAATCGGCACCCACACATTCAGCCACGTTTTTCTCAACGACCCTGCGGTCACGCCGGAAATGGCGCATGCCCAGATCAAGGCGAGTGTCGACGTCGCACAGGCACGTGGCCTGACAATCGAATCCCTGGTGTTCCCCCGGGACGGTGTCGCGCATCTCGACCAGTACGCGGCCCTTGGGATCACCAATTACCGGGGCGCCGAGAAAATCGGCTACAACGCCCTCGCGCGCCCGCTGCGTCGTGCGGCCGGCCTCTGCGACCACCTCGCCGGCGGCACGCCACCGGTCTACGGATGGCACGATCTCGAAACACAGCACGGTTTGCTCAACATTCCGGGTTCAACTTTCGCGCTCGCCTATGATCGCTATCACCGGTTCGTTTCCACCTCCGCGCGGATCGCGAAATTCCGGCGCGGTCTTGAAGCGGCGGAAAAGCAGGACGCGATCTTCCATCTCGCATTTCATCCGTTTCATCTTGGTAGTTCGGAACAGATGTTTGTCCTGTTCGATCGTTATTTCCGCCTCGCCGCAGAAGCGCGCGATGCCGGCCGGATCGAAATCCTCACAATGCGCGATGTACAGCGCACACACGCCAAGCTGGGCGTCCCTGCGGCGCAAGCGGCGTGAAGGAAAACTGATGCGTATCGCCATTGTGAACCACGACGATTTCTCCATCTGGAATTTTCGCCGCGCCCTGATCGCCCAACTGGTTGCCGACGGACACAATGTCGATGTGCTTTGCGCGAACGGCCCCTACATCGATCGCATCCTCGGGCTCGGTGTCCGCTGGGTGCCGATGGAAATGCCGCGCTTTATCACGCCGGTCGAAGATATCAAATGGATCTGGCGGCTCTGGCGCCTCTTTGCCGGCGGAAAATACGATCTGGTGCATCTATTCCAGAACAAGGTCATCGTCTATGGCGCCGTGACCGCCAAACTGGCAGGGGTGCGCCGTGTCTGCGCCTCGTCCACCGGCATCGGATACATCACCAATGACATACCGGGTTTGAAAAACCGCATCGTCGCGATGATCACCAAGGCGCTCTACCGGATCTCGATGCCACGCATCGACAAAGTGCTGTTTCAGAACGAATACGACCGCGACCATCTGGTTAACGCCAAATTCGTCGACCGTGACCGCACCGTCCTGATACGCGGCTCCGGGGTTAATCTCACCGAATTTTCGGATCGCGCGATAGACCCGCTCGCCGCATCGCGCGTACAAGAACGTCTCGGCGACACCGAAGGGCGGGTGGTCGTTGCGATGGTTGCCCGCGCTGTCCTGACGAAGGGTGTTGCCGAATTTATCGACGCATCGAAGCAGGTTGAGGAACGCCATCCGGGACGCGCCCTGTTTGTCCTGTGGGGCGACGTCGAGGAAGACAACCCGGAAACGCTGACCCCGGCCGCATTGCGGACATCCGAACATCCCGGCTTTCGCTGGATGGGCTGGTGCGACACGGTTCGTGAAGCGCTTCATGCTGCCGATATTGCCGCCCTGCCGTCCTATCGCGAAGGAACACCCAGGTCCATGCTCGAAGGCATGGCGATGGCCAAACCCATTGTCACAACCAATGCGCCGGGCTGTGAAGCATTGGTCGACGAAGGCGAAAACGGCTTTCTTGTCCCGGTGCAGGACGCAGATGCGCTTGCCGTAGCCGTCGAAAAACTGGTTATTGATGCCGATCTGCGACAGCAGTTCGGCGCCGCTTCCCGTGAAAAATGCCGTGCGGAGTTTTCGGACGAGATCGTTGTGCGCCGCATTCTGTCCGACCTGTACGAGATTGGGGCCGCGCCTGAGAGTACAGACGCCCCCTCGCTCACCGCCGCGGCGAGGGCCTGACGCATGTGCGGTATCGCAGGCTTCATTCACCCGGAGGCAGGCCGGTTCAGGCCACAGCTTGAGGCCATGCTGGGCCGGACCCGCCACCGCGGCCGCGACGACAGCGGCATATGGCATGGCAGCTCGTGCCTCCTGGGCCATAACCGTCTGTCCATCATCGATCTGTCAGACGCCGGCCATCAGCCAATGGGGAACGAGGACGGCTCCATTCAGGTCATCCTGAATGGCGAGATATACAATTACCGTGAGCTTCGCACCGAATTGCAGGCGAAGGGACACCGGTTCCGCAGCGATTCCGACACCGAAGTCCTGCCGCATCTATACGAGGAATACGGACCCGGGTTCGTTTCCCATCTACGCGGCATGTTTGCCATTGCCCTGTGGGACATGCCGAACAGAAAGCTCATCCTGGCGCGCGACCGCGCCGGCAAGAAGCCGCTTTTCTACGCCCGCATCAAGGGCGGGCTCGTATTCGCCTCGGAAATGAAAGCATTCTTCGGATTGCCGGAGGTCGATTTTTCGGTAAACGAACAGGCTGTCCACGATTACCTCACCTTTGGTGTCGTCCCGGGCGAAACCACCGTGTATCAGGGTATCTCTCGCGTCCCACCGGCCAATGTCATGACAATCGGCGAAACCGGGGCAATTTCCACAGAGACATATTGGACACCCGATTTCGCCGAGAAAAGAGATATCGGATTTGACGATGCCGTAGACCTGGTCGAGGAAACGCTCCGCGAAGCCGTCAAAATTCGGCTGCGCAGCGACGTGCCACTGGGGTGCTTCCTGTCGGGTGGGATAGATTCCGGGCTGATCTGTGCGCTGGCCGCCAAGGAACTCGACCGTCCTCTAAAAACATTCTCTATCGGTTTCGCTGATCAGGGATTCGATGAGCGCCCCTTGGCAAAACTTGTCGCCGATCAATACGAAACCGATCACCGCGACTTCGTGCTGGAATCCAACATCGCGGACGTGGAGCGGATTATCTCGCATTATGACGAGCCCTATTCCGACGCCTCGGCCCTGCCCTCCTTCGCCGTCACGCAAATGGCCGCAGAAGATGTCAGCGTTGTGCTGAATGGCGATGGTGGCGACGAGATATTTGCCGGCTATCGCCATTTTATTGCGGCGCGATCAGCAGATCGGCTGGACCAGGCGCTGACCCCCGGCCTGAAGCGCCTCATGGCCCAGATCACGGAACGGCTGCCGGCACCCCGCAGGGGGCGCACGCCATACCAGTTTCTCCATCGTTTCCTCCGCGTTGCCGCCCAGGAACCGGCGGAACGATTTGTTGCCCTGACAAGCGACCGGCTGAGCGAAGCGGACAAGGCGTCGCTTTATGGCGATGACACAGCGTTCGCACCGTCGGTGCGTTGGGCGGGAGACGTGGACACCGACGGGCTCGGCCCCGTCGACGCGATGCTCAAGCGCGATTTCCACCGGCTGCTCGGCGATGATCACCTGGTAAAAATGGATATGGCCTCCATGGCCTGGACGCTCGAAGCGCGATCGCCGTTTCTCGACCATGGACTGATCGATCTCGCGGCATCCCTGCCCGAAGACATCAAGCTCGGTGGCAACAAAACCAAGCCATTATTGCGCGCGCTCGCCGCGCGACATCTGCCGGATGCCGTCGTTAATGCGCCGAAACGCGGCTTCGAAATTCCGCTTCTGCGGTGGATGAGCCAGGACCTGAACGCCATGTTGCGCGAGCGCGTACTCGATCCGTCTTCGTACTGCATGACCCGGTTTAACGGCCGGGCAGTGGAGGCGCTTCTGAATGGCGACGGCTGGGACCGCAAGCGCTGGGCCGCGTGTGTCTGGGGGCTTCTCTGCCTTGAAATATGGTGGGAAAATTACCGCAATTCGGTTGTGCCGGCGGCCATCCAGGCAACGTCTTCGCAGGCCGCCTAGCCACAAAGCGTTCTGTTTCAAGGGTTTATTAACCGCGCCGGGTTAACCTAAATGAACCTGAAAAAACAGCGAATTAATAGCGATGACCACCGCCCAGTCGATCCCGTTTTTTAACTATCCCGCCCTTTTCAAAAAAGACGAAAGCAAGATGATGGAACTGCTCCGGGACGTATTGTCCCGCGGCGCCTTCATCCTGCAGAGAGACCTCACCGAGTTCGAGGATGCGCTGAAGGAATACCTCGGCGTCAAATATGTCTATGGCGTCGCCGACGGCACCAACGCGATGATCCTGGGCTTGCGGGCAATGGGCATCGGCGAAGGCGACGAGGTTATCGTGCCATCGCACACATACATCGCGACCGCTGCTGCCGTACATTTCGTCGGCGCCACGCCTGTTCTGGCCGATATGAGCCCCGATCACATGATCGATCCGGCATCGATCGAGCGGAAAATTACCGAGCGCACGGCTGCCATCATGCCGGTTCAGCTGAACGGGCGAACCTGTGACATGGATGCGATTCAGGCAATCGTCGACAAACATAATTTGCGCCTGTGCGAAGATGCGGCCCAGGCACTTGGATCGAGCTTCAAGGGCAAATGTGCCGGCACGTTCGGCGAGTTTGGCAGTTTCTCGTTTTATCCCGCGAAGGTTCTCGGCAGCTTCGGAGACGGCGGTGCCGTGGTATCCGACGACGACGAGATCGGCCGCAAGCTTGGCCTGTTGCGCGATCACGGCCGGGACGAAGACGGCAATGTTGTTGACTGGGGCACGAACTCGCGCCTCGACAACGTGCAGGCCGCCGTTCTGAACTACAAGTTCGGCACCTACGATCAGGACATCGAACGCCGCCGCGATATCGCGCGCATGTATCACGAACGGCTGAGTGGCCTCAACGACATTACGTTGCCGCCGTCACCCGATGCAGACCCACGTCATTTCGATGTCTATCAGAACTACGAAATCGAATCCGGCAGCCGCGAGGCTCTGCGCGCTTACATGTCCGACAGCGATATCGGCACGCTGATCCAGTGGGGCGGTACACCGGTCCATACCTTTAGTGAACTCGGTTTCAACGAAAGCCTGCCCGCCACCGAAAAATTCTTCGAACGCTGCTTCATGCTGCCGATGCATACCGCCCTTTCCGACGAGGATGTCGAGCGGATCTGTAGCGTCATCCACGAATTTTACCGCACGCAGGTCTAACTCATGAGCTCGGACAACACCGCCCGCCGCAAGGATTCCCCGGCTTCTCGCCGGACAGGACCGCTGGACACCTCTGTGCCAGCCATGGACCCGGACCTACAGCATGAGATAGGCGATGTCCGCGATATTATCGGTCGGCTGCAGAACGTCGCAGAGTCGGGATTTTTTGGCCCCGATGAAGCGGTAAAAGCGTCGCCGGCAACCCCGACAACGCTGGACAATCTTGCCGACCCGCGACAGTACACGGACGCGCTTGATCTTGGCATCTGGTCGGCAGAAGACACCCGCAAGTTCCTGCGCATGCAAATTCTGATCCGCAGTGTTGAAGACCGCCTCGGCAAAATGGTCGAGGCCGGCGATATTGTCTGCCCCGTCCACCTCGCGATCGGACAGGAGGCACCACCGACCGGCATTGCGCACTGGCTTACCGCAGATGACCGCGTCTTCGGCGCGCATCGCAGCCATGGCCATTATTTGTCTCTGGGCGGTAACGTGTATCAGCTTTTTGCAGAGGTTCTGGGCCGCGCCGACGGGTGTTCCCGCGGTATGGGCGGCTCCATGCATCTGTATGCCCCCGAGGTCGGCTTCCAGGGTTCAGTCCCGATTGTCGCCGCGACGGTTCCGGTAGCGGTTGGCGCCGCCATGGCGGCGAAAATGTCTGGCAGCCCGCATGTCGCCGTTGCCTATTTCGGCGATGGTGCCGTCGAAGAAGGCGGCGTGCATGAATCCCTGAACCTTGCCGCGCAGATGAAACTGCCGGTGCTGTTTGTCTGCGAAAACAATCTTTACGCCAGCCATATGGATATCGCGCAACGACAGCCGAACGATCGCACTGCGCGCATCGCAGAAGCCCATTCGGTCGCCACGTCGGTTATCGACGGCAATGATGTTATCGCGGTTGCCGAAGCGGCGGGAGATCTTATTCATAACGCGCGCTGCGGCAACGGCCCCGGTTATCTTGAAGCCGTGACCTATCGCTGGCGCGGTCATGTCGGCCCGGACGAGAATATCGATGTCGGCCTGCGACGGTCGCCTGAGGAACTGGCAGCCTGGAAACAGCGCGACCCGGTCAGGCGTCTGCAAACCGCAATGACGGATCGCGGCGACATTGCCGCCGACGAAGCCGAGGCGATCACCGCCGAAATCGACGCGGTCGTCGATGAAGCGGCCACACGCGCATACGATGCGCCCTGGCCGGAGCAGGACGCCCTGCTCGAATACGTCTACGTGAACAATCAGGACTAACCAATGGATGGGTCGATCCTCGCGGCACAGGCCGCGAACCGCACATGGAACTACGGCGATGCCGTACGCGAAGGTTTTCGCCACCTGCTTGCCGAGCATGCAGAGGTCTTTGCCATCGGCCAGGGGCTCTGGAGCCCGTGGTATGTCGGCAGTTCGATGACCGATCTAGACCACGAGTTCGGAACCGAGCGGATCATCGACACACCGGTCTCGGAGAACGCCTGCACCGGTGCCGCCGTCGGCGCATCGCTGTTCGGATACCGGCCGATCGTCATCCACCCGCGCATGGATTTCATGCTGCTTGCGACCGATCAGATCGTGAACCAGGCATCTAAATGGGCGCATATGCTGGGCGGACAGACGAGTCCAGCTGTCACTTTTCGGGCCATCATCAACCGCGGCGGCGAACAGGGTGCCCAGCATTCGCAGGCGCTTCATTCCTGGTATGCCCATATTCCCGGACTTCGTGTTGTCATGCCCGCGACCCCTGCCGATGCACGCGACCTGCTGATTGCGAGCGTGCTGTGCGATCAACCGGTTCTGTATATCGACAATCGCTGGCTCTACGACCGCGAGGCCGAATTACCACCGTCCAGGGATATAGACCTGGCAGGCCAAGGGCCGCAAATTCTGCGTGCCGGCGGCGACGTGACGCTGGTGGGATCAGGCTACGCGACCTGGCTGTGCGAACAGGCCGCCGAAGCACTCGGCAAAGAGGATATCCAATGCGAGGTGATCGATCTTCGCGTGCTGAACCCGTTCGACGGCGAGATGATCGCCGAGTCTGTCGAGCGCACCGGTCGCCTGATCGCCGTTGACGACGGCTGGAGCACCTGTGGGCTGGCTGCAGAAATCATCGCGTCAGCCAGCGAGCGCGTGCGTCCGGCATCGATGAAGGCTCGCCCCGTGCGCATCACCCTGCCGGATGCCCCGGCACCGACCAGCCGCGTGCTCGAAGACAGCTATTACCCGACGACGGAGACAGTCATTTCCGCCATCAGGGGCGCGCTGAGCGACTAAAGGGACCGCATCCCGGCAACCCTTGCCCTGTAAAGTCCCTCGGTTTCCGCCAAGCGGCAGAACCTGCCGGGAACACCGATCCGCTCCCAAACCACCCATAATTTTCTCAATAAATACAACGACTTAGAAACAGATAAACTGGCCCGATTCTTGCAAATGATTCCGACGAACTTCCTTGGCGGATTGTCAGAATATGGTCAAACGTTTTATCGATTTCTTCTCTTCGGCGCTGGGGCTTATCGCGGTGTCGCCCATCATGCTGCCGGTCATGCTGCTTGTCTGGCTACAGGATCGGCATTCGCCGTTTTACGTCGCCGACCGGGTCGGCTATCGCGGGAAGAACTTCCGCATGGTCAAGCTGCGCTCGATGGTGATCAACGCTGATAAATCGGGGGTCGATTCAACCTCGGCAAACGACATGCGGATCACCGCAATTGGCCATTTCATTAGACGCTTCAAACTCGACGAACTGAGCCAGCTTTGGAATGTGATGATCGGCGATATGAGCCTTGTCGGCCCGCGCCCCAACGTGGCCAGCGAGGTCGACCGTTATACCGACGAAGAGCGTGGACTGCTCGAAGCGAAGCCGGGCGTTACCGATATCTCGTCGATCATCTTTTCAGATGAAGGCGACATCCTGCGCGACAGCGAGGATCCGGATCTTGATTACAACCGCCTTATCCGCCCGTGGAAAAGCCGGACCGGATTGTTCTATATCGAAAAGCAGGGCCTCGCCCTCGATCTCGCGCTGATCGGCCTGACGATTGTCGCCATTATCTCAAAACGGCGGGCGTTGTCGATTCTGTCGGCAATCCTGGAGCGGCTCGATGCGCCCGACGAACTCATCGCCGTGGCGGCAAGAGAACAGGACCTCACGCCGCATGCACCGCCTGGCGCCGACCGCCCTGTGGTCGCCGCCGACCTCGGCCACGGCTAAAAATATACCAACGTACTGCTATTGAAGGTTGGCTCCCCCCGCGGCCTTCATGCAGTTCGACGCGCCGGCCACGCATATGCGTGTGCCGGCGCTCTTTATTTCAGGCAATCGGCTGAACAATGCCGCGCCTGCGCGCGATGGTGATGATGACCGTCGCATAGACAATCTGAAACCCGAGGAAAGGCAGGAAGACCAGCATCCGGCTGTCAGGACCGTAGCCAATCAGCACCAGCGCACCGATACCCTGCGCAACCGTAACGCAGATATGGAAAAGGCTGACCTGGACATGGCTCCACCCGATCTGATTGAGCAATTGATAGAGATGCGTCCGGTGGGCCTGGGTCACGTCTTCGCCCCGCATCGCGCGCCGGCAGAACGTGAATATCGTGTCGAAGATAAAATTGAAGAACAGCAGCGGAACCACAAGGAAAGATGTCCTGGACGCGTCGATCTCCGCCGCAATTACAGCAAGGGCAGCGAAACTGAACCCGATAAACTGGCTTCCGACATCCCCCATGAACAAGCGCGCACGGGGAAAATTGAACACCAGAAACCCAGCTGCACCGGCGGCCATGATGTAGCAAAATATGTATACGAAGAACGATCCCTCGATGAACGTCACCGCACACAGGAAAGTGGCGACCGTTACCGCCGTACCGCCGGCAAGCCCGTTCAGTCCGTCCATGAAATTGAACATGTTGGTCAGGGCGACGACCCACAGCACGGTCAGCGGATAGCCGAGCCAGCCAAGATCAATCGCACCGATTCCCGGTAACGAGACTCTGCTGAAGACGATCCCGAATGCGAGAAGCACCAGCGATGCGGCAATCTGAGCCCCGAGCTTGATCTTAAAAGTCTTCAGGCGTTTCAGGTCATCGAGAAACCCGACAAGCGCTATCCCCAGAGCGGAAATTGCAAACCCGAAAAGGTGCAAAGTTGATAGTCGCGCCTGATCGCTCACAGCCCATACAATGGCAAACCCGATCGCGAACGTCGCGACGATCGCGATCCCGCCGGTTGAGGGCGTTGGCCGGGCATGGCTGGACCGGTGATTTGGTTCATCAAGGATACCAAGCCGGACAACCAGATAGGTCGCAGCAACGGACGCGCAGAATAACGCGATCGCAAACAGAATATGACTGGCAAGAACCGGGATTGTCATGGCGCCGGCATCATAGTCGAAGAACGCGGCGAATCGCGCAGATCCGCCCCGGATGGGTGAAATTTCGCGACGTGTGAGACAAACAACACGAAACACCTTCACGGTTCATTTACGTTAACGAATTATAAACCGTCAGACGTCTTAATGAGTTGTCAGTAATTAAGACGAGATGGGTCGATCATGCGTGATTTGGGTGTCCTTAAAGAACGAATTGAGTATGCCGAAAGGCATTTATCCGCGTCGCATAGTGCCAGAGAGCGCGAAAGTCAGGCGCTTATGGCGATGTGGCGTCAGATTCGCGACCGATTTGAGGCACAGGAGCAGGAAATCACGCGTTACAGGGCCCAGCTCGCCGAAATGACCAATCTTAACGATGAGCTTTCGTCACTCGTTGACCGGCTCATCCAATCGGTCGAAGGCGGCGTTGCGGATAGCGAAAACGAAACTGTCCCGGAGATCGCCCGACTGGCCGATGATCTGCTGCAATCGCAGCCTGCTTCCAGGCCGACTTCAGGCCAGAACGCAGGCCCGGCTGCAAGTCTGACCCCACCCCGCGCGCCCATGCCGCCGCCCGCAAGCAAGCCCGCCGTTGCGCGTGAGCCAGCGGTACGCATCCCGGAACCCGAAGAAATTCTGGAGCTGGACACCCCGGCCGATCCGCCATTTGCCACAGCAACCGACACTGCTGAAAACGCCCCCGACACCAGCTTCGGCGCGAGCCTGGAAGCAGCACTCGCCGAGAGTATTGATGACGATGACGACCTGTCGATCCCTCAGTCGACACCCGTTGCAGAAGCATCCGCCAGCGAAGGAATTCGTGACCTGATCTCGCGGATTGAGAATGCGGTAGCGACCCCAGCGGACGAGTTGGCAGCATCGGATCCGGCACAGGCGGACCGGGCAAGCGCGGACACGGCTCCTGATGAAGAAGACGAAGATCTCGCCCGTGAATTGCTGGAAATCGAAGCACTGCGCAATGAACTGAACGGTCTGCGGAACAAAATCTCGGCAGGCAATTAACCTCCGGCGCGAGATAGCCCGGCGCCTTCTTATGCCGGGACCCTACGGATCGGGATAGGCCGGTGAAGAGCCCAGACATCCACCAAAGACCGGTTTTCGCTGCTCTGGCGATCGGTCTGACGATAATGCCGCTCGCGTTCGGCGGGACGACGGCCTGGTTCACAAACCTGTTCGCCGTATATATCGGCATTATTGCAGCGATCTGGTCGATAGCAGAGACGACCGGACCCACGCCTCTTCCCTCAGATACACGCCCCATACTGGTCCCAACGGCACTGGTGAGCATCGCAGTATTGTGGTGCTTCGCCCAGGCATGGCTCTCGGCACCTCCCGGCATCGCCCATAGCGCATGGTCCGAAGCAACGAGCCTGCTCGGCACGCCAGCCCTTCACCCAGCGATATCCGTCAATCCGGAAGCATCGGTCGCCGGTGCAGTCCGCCTGACCGGCTACGGTCTTGTGTTTATGCTGTGCTATCAATTTGCCGCTGTTGAACGCCGCGCAGCCCGGCTGCTTGCGCTGATTACCGCGGCCGGCTCGGCATTCGCCCTGTACGGTATCGGCCTCGAGCTCAGTGGAAGCGGCTACGTGCTGTGGTACGAACGCGACTTCGAACCCGGGAACCTGTCATCGACCTTCCCCAACCGAAATGCCTTCGCCGACTATGCCGCGCTATGCCTGATATGCGGTTGCGCCCTTTTATATCGTCGAACACTGAGGCATGAAGATCTGTCGCGCGGATGGCAGCGCGCAACCGTCGCGGTGTCTCTGTTTTATCTGCGTCGCAATGGCTGGCTGATATATGCCTCGGCCATCCTGTTTGCGGCTATCCTGATGACCCATTCCCGAGGCGGTCTGATCGTCGCCGTCGTGGCGTTGATCGCGTTTGCCGCCTGTGCGGCAGGCAGTGCGCTAAACCGGCGACCCTCCCTGATCGGCGCGATTGGGATTGCCGTCAGCGCCGGCACCCTCTTTGGCATTGCCGGCGGCGACACATCGGACCGCTTCGCCAAGATTGAAGCCGCTTCGTTCGAACGCATCGAAATATTCCGGCTCACGGTCGACGCGATCGGAGACCGCCCCGTGCTGGGCACAGGCCTTGGCACGTTCTCCGATATCTTTGCGGCGTACCGGACAGAGGCACTGCTTCCTCAAATCGATTTCGCCCATAACAGCTATCTGGAAAACGCCATGGAGATGGGCGTGCCTGCCGCCACTACGTTTTATGCGGGCCTGATGGTTCTGTTCATCTTCTTCGCCCGTAGCCTCAGGCATAATCGCCACGCGCACCCGTACCCGGCGCTTGGTATCGCTGCGATGACGGTTGCGTTCTTCCACTCGCTCTTCGACTACGCGGATCAATTTCCAGCGGTGGCGATTACGCTCGCAGCGATCCTGGGGATTGCCGCGGCGCAGTCTTTCAAGGTGCAACCGGCAGGTCCGGCCTTTAGCGGAGATGACAGGCGTCAGGTTTAAAGGCGCCCAAGCAACCACCAGCACCATCGTTGCTGCTCCGACAAACAGGATCCGAGCCAACAAAAGTCCAGGGTGTGGTTGGATACCAGCCTGGCAACTGGCGTTTTTTGCCAGCCTGGCAACAGCCGTTTTTTGTCAGCCTATCAGCAGGCGGTGGTTATCAGCCATGGGCAGGCTGCCGGCGCACCGGGATGAATTCAGACGATTGATGTATTCAGGCCGTTTGACTGGGCGGCAAGACTCTATGCCTGAGACGCAAGCTGCGCGTGGGATCCACGCGCTGGTATTATCAGGTCTGCTAAATGCATCCGCAGCCCGGTCTCGCTCAGGCGAGCGCTTCGCGATATCCGTAACTGGCTGATTTCTTGACATTCACCTGCTGAAGGACGACGCCGGAAACGCGGGCACCGGCTGTGGTCAGCTGCTTCATCGCGTCGATAGCCGCATGCTGCTTTGTGCCTTCCCAGCGGACCACGAACACAGTCGTATCTGCGTAATGCGCCAGGACGCGCGCATCCGAGACAGCCTCAAGAGCAGGTGAATCGATGATGATCATTTCGTAAGACGAGCGGAGCTTTGCGAGCAGATCGCGCATATGCGTGGAATTCAGCAATTCGGGCGGGTTTGGCGTTCCGACATTGGCCGGCAGGACATGGAGTCCGCTCTTGCTGTCCGTCAGGATAACCTCGTCGAGGGTTGCCTGACCGGAGAACAGGTCCAGCAGCCCCTTGTCAGGCGAAACACCAATGCGCGGTCCGACGGACGGTTTTCGAAGATCACCGTCAATCAGCAAGACCCGGCCCTCCATTGCCGCAATCGCCGACAATCTGGCCAGGGAGATCGCGAGACTCGTCTTGCCATCGCCCGACTGAGAAGAAGCGACAAGCACTACTTTTGGCGGCGCGTCCGGGTTGGAAACGAGCAAAGAGGTGCGTAGCGATCTGATCGCCTCGACATAGGGAGAATGCCCATCAGTAAATACGATATCGTGCACGTTCTTGCGCGCTTCGGCACCGCGAATTCGCGGCACAATTCCGAGCGTCGGCTCGCGCATCACGCGCTCGACCTGAGTGACCGAACGGAATCCACCATCGAGCCGCTCAAGGGTCAAGACAAGAACCAGCCCGAAGCCTATGGATACAAAGAAACCGAATGCGATAATAATGGGCTTACGCGGCGCAGACGGATGGGTCGGCGCTTTCGCGGGCGAGATCAGTTCAACCGGGTTGCGTTTGAGTGAAGACGTCTGTTCAACTTCTTTCGCACGGGCGACAAAGAGATCGTAGAGCTTTCGGTTCGACAGCGCTTCGCGTCTCATCTGCAGGAACTGAACACGATCCTCATTGGTCGATGCACGTTCGACATCCACGGCGTCCAGTTGCTCACGGACAGAGCGGACAGCGGCTTCCGCGACCCGCACTTCATTAGCAAGAGCACCGATAATGCGTTGTTGCTCCTGGGCAATCTCACTGCGCGTGTTTTTGATCTCGGCGCGCAGATTTATCATCGTCGGATGTTTTTCGCCGAAGCGTGTATCTAGCTCAGCTGCACGGCGGACAAGCGCGGTTTCCTGAACGCGCAACCGCTGGATGGCATTGGAATTCTGAACTTCGGACGTCGAATCGAGCCCTTTGCCGGACGCACTGATCCTTTTCAACTGCCGCAGGCGGACCTGTTTTTCGGCTAGTTGGGATTTCACAGCGCCCAGACGTTGGCCAAGCTCCGATACGCGCCTGTCGATAATCGGTGACGTACCGTTATCGGCCAGGCGGCGGGCCGCCACAAATTCGGCAACTTTGCGTTCGGAGACACGGAGTTTCCCCTCCATTTCCGCGATACGCGAATCCAGCCACAGGCTTGTCGTCGCTGCCTGGTCTGCAGCGCGCGAAAGACGGTCCTCGCTATAGATATCAACAAAGGCGTTCGCCATAAGAGCCGATTTGGCGGCGGCCTTTGTCTCGAACTGGATCACAACGACATTCGCCAGCCCGGGAGGTCGAATGACCATCCGCAGCCTGACACTATCGACAATCCGCTTCATCTCTCTCTGTGAGCGCTCTTCGTCGCTGATACTCGTATTCAGCGGTGACAATGTTTCAATCAGCCATTTTACGGGCGACAAATCGCGCATCGACGAAAACATACCGGGCTGAAGAGCCGGGTTGAATTCTGAATCCTCAACGAGGTTCAGGGCGCTAACGACTTTCTCGATCAGCCGGTCGGACCTCATGACCTCGATTTCGCTATAGATCGAAACGCGTCCGCCCGAAGCTCCTGAAAGGAGTGAACGTGTATTGCCAATGTTGAGCGATTCAGTGTTGGGGCGAGTCTCGGCGTTAATCAGGATGCGTGCAGACGAGGTGTAGCGCGGCGGAATCTGATAGGCCGCAAATATCGTAAGCCCTGTGATCACAGCGACGATCGTTACAAGAAGATACTTGTGACGCCAGAATGCCCGCAGCGTTTCAGCTACCGGCGGCTGCCCAGCCGCGCGCTCACCGCTAAACTCGATCGAACTCATCTTGGCCGTTCCATCCATTGGGACTGGCATCCAAATCATTGCATACATTGAGGCTCGTCGTGGTTACCCACGCGTTAACCTCGGCGGACATGATTACCAAATAACGTTAACGCATCGTTGACAGCGAAACGGTGGAACGTCTTTTTTTGGCGAAACCTCAGGCAAGGCCCAGCTGGGCGCCGTCCTGCTCGGGATTTTTGGCGATCGAACGATGCTCGACCGGAATATAGGAATTAACCAACGCGCCATCTTTGTTAGCAGTGGGTGTGTACTCGGGCACAACAGTTCGTATGAGCTTCAGGGCTTCATCGACCTTCGATATTTCGGCGACGTCGATGAGCTTGGTGATCAGCCGCTCCAGCATGACGAAATCAGCGGTGCGCGGTGAGGCCAGCAGAATGCCCTCGACCTCAGTCGGCAACAGTTCTTCAGATTGATGCAAGGGCTCCTCGTACAGCTTCTCACCCGGACGTAAACCCGTGTAGACGATATCTATATCCTCGCCCGGCCGCAGCCCCGCGAGCCTGATCATCTGGCGTGCCAGGTCCTGGATCCGGACGGCCGACCCCATTTCCAGCGTATAAATGCTGCCTCGGTGTTCCTGCGATCGGGTTCCGAGCGCAGATGCCTGAAGAACCAGCGCAACGGCCTCACGCGTCGTCATGAAATAACGCGTTACCGCGGGATGGGTAACTGTCAGCGGACCGCCCACAGCAAGTTGTTTCTGAAACAACGGCACCACCGACCCGGTGGACCCCAGAACGTTGCCGAACCGCACGGTCAGAAAACGGGTACCGTTCTCCGGCGCCGTGTCGATATCCATTGCCTGGCAGTAACATTCCGCAACCCGCTTGGTCGCGCCCATGACGCTAGTCGGATTCACAGCCTTATCCGTCGAAATAAGAACCATTGCGGAGACCCCGGCCGCGCGAGCCGCATCCGCGATGTTCCGGGTGCCACGGATATTGGTGAGCACACCCTCTGACGGGTGCATCTCGACCATGGGAACGTGTTTCATCGCGGCTGCATGAAATACCAGGGCCGGTTGGTGTTTTTCAAACACACTAAAAACACGTGACCGGTCACGAACGTCGGCCATTACCACGCTCCGCTTCACGTCGGGGAAACGCTCTGCGACTTCCATGTCGATCCCGTAAAGATGAAATTCGGAGTTATCGACAAGGATGATCTCTTCGGGGGAGAACGCGCTGATCTGGCGCACCAGTTCGCTGCCGATTGTACCACCGGCACCGGTGACCAATACTCTGGCGCCATGGCACAGATCACGCATACTGCCGCGGTCCAAAAGGGTTTGCGGGCGTCCAAGAAGGTCTTCAATCGCAATCGGTTTGACCTCGATCCGCTGATCAATACCTGCACGCAGTTCGGTAAGTCGGGGAATCCGGCTGAGTGTGAGGCCCAGCCGCTCCGCCTCCTCGAGCATGGATTTCAGGCTGGCAGGGGATAAATGTTCCTCGGTAATCACCAGCCGGCTTGGACGGTTCCCTTTTCTATCAAGCTTCCGGACGACCGTTTCAAGATTTCCAGGTGACCCCAGAACCTCTACTCCGTGAATCGAACGACGAAAATTCGCCCCCATTTCATCGACAATGCCAACGACCCGAAATCGCGATTCAGGGTCCCGGCCGAGCGCCCGCAGGAACAGTTCGGTTGCATCCCCCGCACCCAGAAGCAGCAGCGATATATGATCGTCCCGACCGCTCGGCTTTGTGCGAATATTGGGCTCGGCCGCGAGACGCGCACCGACCCGGGGTCCGCTCATCAGGACAACCATAAACAGCCAGGCATTTATATAAGTGCCCCACTCCGCCACCGACAGGGACCCCACAGTGCGATCTATCGTCAGGTAGGAAAGTACGACGATCGTCGAAACCGTCAGAATCGATACGAGATCCGGCAACGAGGTGTAGCGCCAAAGACTGCGATAGGGCCGGAATATGACAAACGCGACGGTCGCAAGAAGCGTGAACACCAGAATATCGGCTTCAAATCCCACGCCAACACCGCCATCGATGAGGTTACCGGGTACGATCAGCAGGGCTACCGTTATCGAAATCGACGCCATGCAGATATCGTGCAGGCAGGCAAAATGGGCAAAGCCGGGACCGTTGCGGTGCAGATCGAGAAAGCCGTCGCGCAGGCGCCCAAAAGCCAGGACTCCCTGAAAGCCGTTATCGTCCGTCGTGGTGTCCTCTGACGGCCTGTGATGATCAGGATGGTCTTTCACGTCGTCCCCCGAATAAAGATACGCATCGATGCGTTGCGCTCTTTTCAAAGCAATATTCGGACCAGACTGGTTAACGACCGGAGCCTGTTGAAATAATTGACCTTTTCGGAAACACCTCCGTCTTCAGCACTGCACCGAGGCGCTTGAACGGGACCTTCCCGGTCACTACAGGCGGCAATTTTTGCCGGGGGATGGCCGGGGATGGAAGGTTGCGCCCGTCAGCCGCGTGGATATCATGGGCGAAAGCGGCGACGCCGTAACGGGAGGAACGAATGATAGAACTGGTCGATCTTCGATATGTGCATCTCGGTGCATCAAGCGCCACCGATGCCTCAAAATGGGCACAGGAGATCTACGGTCTTGAAGAGGTCGCGCGGGAAAACGGGCGCATTTATTTGCGCGGCGACGATCGCGACCACAACATCTGTTATTTCGACGGGGACCCCAAGGACAACACCGTCGGCGTAGAAGTCGCCGATTACGACGCGCTGGACCAGGCTGCAAGCCATCTTGAAGCCAATGGCGTGCAGGTCACCTGGGGTGACGATCAGGGCGCCGCCCTGCGCCGGTGTATGAAATACCTCACGTTCAGCGATCCGACGGGCAACAAGTTCGATCTCCTCGTTCGACCCTTTGCGTCGGGCCGGCGCTATTTCCCGAGCCGTGACGCCGGCGTGCACTGGTTCAACCATATCGGGCTCAAGACCACGGACGCGCCGCGGGATGAGAAATTCTGGTGCACCCTGTTCAATTTTACCGCCAATGACTGGATCGGCGACGCCCCGCTGATGTCCTTCGATAAGGTACACCACCGCTTTGCGTTGTTTCCGACGCATGAAGCAGGCGTCCAGCACATCAATTTCCAGGTAAAGGAAACCGACGACCTGATGCGGTCGTCCTATTTCTTCAATGACCGACAGATCCGTATCGTTTTCGGACCCGGTCGGCATGCGACATCGGGAGCCCGATTCCTCTATTTCGAAGGCCCGGACGGCATGATCTACGAGTATTCCTGCGGCGTGCGGATGATCGAACCTGAAGAAGAATGGAAACCGCGCCAGTTCCCGTTTACGCCGGAATCGTTCTGCGTCTGGGGGTCGAAGCCCGACATCCCCGAGTTCAAAGACTAGATCATGAGTGATACGGAATTCGGCGCCCTCGGCGAACCGCTGGATCACACCCAGGTGCGTGTCCGCATGGCGGCGCGCGCCCTTGGCAATAACGATCTCGGCCATGCATTCGGTCATGTCAGCGCGCGCATCGACGCCGACAGTTTCCTGGTCTGCGCACCGAAACCGATGGGGCTGATAACGCCGGATGATTCCGGAACTGTCGTGCCGATCAACGGCGCGTTACCCGATGGCGTCCTTGGCGAGGTGCGCTGCCATCAGCAGATTTACAAACGCCGCCCCGACGTGAATGGCATCGCACGGACGTTCCTGCGCGATGTAATGACGCTATCGACATTCCAGCGCACACCTAAGCCGCGTATCGGGTTCGCCACCTATTTCGCGCCCTGCCCGCCGCTTTGGGACGACCCTTTGCTGTTGCGGGATGACGCGGCTGCAGAGAAATTCGCAGACACCCTGGGCGATGCCCGCGCCATCGTTATGCGTGGCAATGGATGCGTTCTGACCGGGGCCACCGTCGAAGAAGCAATCGTGATGGCATTTTTTCTCGAAGAAGCAGCCAAGACCGAGCTCGCCGTGATGGCAAGCGGCCAGGAAGCGGCGTCGGTTGTCTATTCGCCTGAACAGGCGAAAGCGCGCGCTGTCTCGTCAGGGCGCATCTTCGAGCGCATGTGGGATTATCTGACCGACGGCGACCCGGAAGCGTAATTTCTCTTCTCCGAATTCGAATGCCCGCTTGCGCCACTGTGGTCTTCGCGGGATAGTAGAAAAAAAATAAATCGATATTTGGAATCGGATTTTGAAAAAATCGAAATCCTTACTTGGGAGAGAGACATGAGAAATGTAACGAAAATCGCGATTGCAGCAGTGCCGCTCGTCATGATGGCGAGTGCGGCCAATGCAGAAACCTTTGTGCGGATGATTTCCGGCCCCGCAGGCGGCGCATGGTATCCGTTCGGCGCGAAAATCATGGAAGTCGCGCAGAAGGAAGTCAAAGGCATCCGGACATCAAACGGCCCCGGCGGCGGCGTCGGCAATGTGCGCAAGGTCGACAAGGGCTCGGCCGAGCTGGGCTGGACGTTCGGTTTCACAGCTTATGAAGGCTATGCCGGCAAGGGAAAATTCAAGAAGAAGCACGAAAACATCCGCTATTTCGCGACCCTTTACCCGGGAATTCTGCAGACCGCCGTGCCGAAAAACTCGCCGATCAAGTCCTACGCGGACCTGAAGGGCAAGAACTTCAGCCCAGGCAAACTGACGTTTTCCGGCAATGTCACGGTCGAAAAACTGCTCGGCCATTACGGCATCACCTATAACGATATCAAATCCGGCGGCGGCACGATCCATCGTGTCGGCTACAAGGATTCGGTTGCTCTGATGAAAGACGGCCATGTCGATGCATTCGTGGCGCTGACCAATGTGCCGAATTCGTCCTTTATCGCCCTCGACTTCCAGCCCGGTATCCGGTTCCTGTCGGTCGACAAGAAAATCGCCGACAAGTTCGTCGCAGCGACCCCCGGCTTTTTCAACTACACGGTCAAAGGCGGTTCCTACAAGGGCATCACCGAGGACATACCGACCCTGGCGACTGCAACTGTGATTATCACCAACAAGAACGTTGATAACGAGCTTGCGTACAATCTCGCTGCCGCGTTCTGGAAGAGCCATGCGGAATTCGTGAAGGTCAACAAGACCTGGAATAACGTGAAGCTCGCCACCGCGCTGCAGGGTGCCGCCATTCCGGTCCACCCCGGCGTGATGAAGTTCTACAAAGAAAAAGGCATCGCGAAGTAAGCGGGCCTGATCACGGGTAACCGGGCCGCCCTCTTCCCTGCGGGAGAGGGCGGCTCATCCGTGACCGCCGCATGAGCGACACCCCTACCCTTCAATACGAAGAGCGGCGCGAATATTCGCTGCTCGAAGATGTCCTGCGCGCAAAGCGCATGGACCTGCCGTCCATACTGGCACTGATCGCATCGTCGCTCGCCATAGCCCTGGCGATTTATCACATCTTCGTCGCCGGGTTCGGCACCCCGGAATCACTTTCCTTCCGCTCGACCCATCTGAGCGCGATGCTGTTGCTCGCATTTTTGATTTACCCGATGTTCCGCAGCGGACTTTCCGAACCCGTCTGGCAGGCCGGGCAGACGGGCAATGCGAAACGGGTCTTCGGATTTGCCGTCGATCTGACGATGATCGTCCTGGTGCTGGCCGTGCAGATATACCTGCTGGCGGATATCGAGGAACTTCAGGCACGCGAGGGAGCGCCCGAAGAAAACGACATCATCCATGGCTGGATATTGATCGGCCTCGTCATCGAAGCGACACGGCGCGCCGTTGGCTGGGCAATGGTGATCATCACCGGTTTCTTTGTCTTTCAGACGCTAAAAGCCGACTGGTTTATCGGCATGTTTTACGGCCCGCCGGTCGACGTCGAGACGTTTATCGATGCGCAGTTCATCCAGACGATCGGCATCTTCGGGATCCCGTTACTCGTCGCATCGACCTATATCGTTCTGTTCATCATTTTTGGCGCGATCCTGATCCGATCCGGCGCGGGCCGCTTCTTTATCGATCTCGCCGTATCATTGACTGGCCACCGCCTTGGCGGTCCGGCCAAAGCATCCGTTGTTGCAAGCGCGTTCCTCGGCACGGTCTCCGGATCTGCAACCGCGAACGTTGTCACGACAGGATCGTTCACCATCCCGATGATGAAGAATCTCGGCTACCGGCCGCGTTTCGCCGCTGCGGTCGAAGCCTGTGCATCGTCCGGCGGCCAGATCACTCCACCGATCATGGGGGCAGCCGCGTTCATCATCGCCGAATTCATGCGGGTGCCGTATATCCACGTGGTCGTCGCGGCAATCATCCCGACGTTCCTCTATTTCTCCACCATGTATTTCATGGTTCATCTCGAAGCCGACAAATGCGGCATCAAACGCGTACCGAAGGACCAGTTACCGAACCTCAAAGAGGTCCTCCGCGAAGGCTGGCATCTGATGCTGGCACTCCTCGTCCTGGTCGTATTGCTGATCATGGGACGCACCGTCACGCTGGCCGCATTCTGGGCAATCTTTGCGCTTTTCGCGCTTTCCTTCATCAATTCAACGACGCGCATGAGCCCGGTCGATCTGCTGGCCGCGCTGGAAACCGGCGTGCGTTCCAGCATCCCCGTGACAATCGCCTGTGCCTGTGCCGGCATCATCATCGGCAGCACGTTTACATCCGGCCTCGGGCTGAAATTTACGAACTCGGTCATCGAGATGTCCGGCGGCTATCTGATGATCCTGCTGATCCTGACGGCGGTGGCCGCGATCGTGCTCGGCATGGGGATCACCACAACGGCAGTCTATATTACCGTCGCCGCACTGATCGTCCCCGCCCTGATCGAGATCGGCGTCAATCCGATGTCGGCGCATCTGTTCGCCTTCTATTTCGGCGTTGTCTCGACGATCACGCCACCGGTGGCACTTGCATCATTCGCGGCGGCGGCGATAGCCGGGACGAATCCGATGATGACGGCTGTAGAATCGGCCCGCGTCGGGATTGCCAAATACCTGGTACCGTTCGTCTTCGTTTACAATCCGGCGCTGCTGTTCGAGGGCCCGTTCTGGCTGACGGCCTATTCGACGGTGGCCGCCTTTATCGGCGTCTGGATGCTGTCGGTCTCTCTTGAAGCGTGGTACCGGGTCGCCCTTGGTCCCGTGGTCCGTCTGGCCGCAGCCATCGGTGCGCTCGCCATGATGTACCCGCCCATGATCCCGCTGCTCGGCGTGTCGGGCTTCGTGATCAACGGTGTCGGGATTGCTATCGCCTTGTGGGTTTTGTTTGGCCAGCGGCATTCCGGCGTGTCTGCAGAGGCCCGACCATGAGAAACCGGCCATGAGGAAACTGTTTATCGGCAAGCCCCTGCACTGGCTGATGATCGCGGCGGCCACAGGCGCGATGTACCTGCTCGGCACCGGACAATTTCACCGGGTGAACTACACTGGGTTTCTTTTCATCGTCCTTGGTATCGCCGTGGCTTGTGTCGCGCTTGTCCTGATCACTTACCGTCGTGGCGACCGCATTACCCGTGATTCCCTGGACGAGGAGTCGGCTGAGAAAATCAGCGACTGACCCCTTAATCCGCGACCGAATTTGGATATACTGACGGAACAAAGCAGCCAGAAAATCGCAGTAGAATATCAGGGAGCAACTATGGCCGATCGTCCGAATTTCCTCTTCATCATCACCGACCAGCATCGTGGCGATCATCTTGGCTGCGCCGGCCATCCGGTCCTGAAAACCCCGCATATCGATTCCATCGCCGCCAAGGGCACGAAGTTCGACCGCTTCTATGTCGCAACACCCGTATGCCAGCCTAACCGGTCAACCCTCGTGACCGGCCGTATGCCCTCGCTGCACGGTGTCCGGTCCAACGGTATTCC
The DNA here is from genome assembly GCA_047638395.1 of Paracoccaceae bacterium. Classification (GTDB taxonomy): domain Bacteria; phylum Pseudomonadota; class Alphaproteobacteria; order MPNO01; family UBA830; genus CAXBCP01. The sequence continues at coordinate 108,050 of JBLIMV010000006.1, forward strand.
CCTGGATATGCGGGCCAGCACATTTGTCGAGGGCATGCGCGTCAACGGCTATTCCACAGCACTGGTCGGCAAGAGCCATATCCAGAACATGACCGGTCTGCCGGCCATGCATACGCGGCCCGATACCAAGGACGGATATACCTCGCTGCGCGACAAAATGCCGGAAGCATTCGAGGCCGATACCGAAGGCAATTACGATCAGGAACATCCCGATCGCTGGAAATCGGGCGAGCCCTACGATCTCGACCTGCCATTCTACGGGTTTGAGCACGTCGATCTGTGCACCGAGCACTCGGATCACGTGGGCGGTCAGTACTACACCTGGTTCAAGGAGAAGCGCGCGGATGCCGACGAGCTCCGCGACCGCGACAACCAGTTCCCCCACGACTATGTCGCGCCCCAGGCCTACCGCACATCGATCCCCGAGGAATTTTATCCGACGAGCTACATCAAAGAGAAGACGCTCGAATACATCGATGGACATGTGGCAAAGGACGACGATCAGCCGTTTTTCCTGATGGCATCGTTCCCCGATCCGCATCATCCTTTCACCCCGCCGGGCAAATACTGGGACATGTACAAGCCCGAGGACATGGAACTGCCGGCAAGCTTCGACTACGGCAATGTCGAGCCGCCACCCCACGTGAAATGGGCGCAGAAGATGCGGGAATCAGGCGACGCCGAGATCAATTCCCAAAGCGCGTACGCCGTCTACAAGCAGGAAGTGCTGGAAAGCCGGGCGCTGACCTGCGGCATGATTGCCATGATCGACGATGCCGTCGGCGAGATACTCGCCAAGCTCGATGAAGCGGGTCTTGCCGATAACACCATCGTTGTCTTCACTGCAGATCACGGCGACTTCCTCGGCGATCACGGGCTGATGCTCAAAGGCCCTGCCCATTTCGAGGGCGTGACACGTGTGCCGTTTATCTGGTCCGAACCGGGCGCCGAAGCGAAATCCACAGAGACGCTCGCCAGCACGGTCGATATCGCCCAGACGATCCTCGATCGCGCCAGGATCGAGCCCTATAACGGTATTCAGGGCCGCAGCCTGGTCAATGCGATCAGGGGTAACGCCGATCCCGACGCCGTCGATTCCGTCATCGTCGAAGATGATCAGCAACGGGTCTATTTCGGCTACACGATGCCGCCGCGCATCCGCTCGCTCATCACCGATACGCATCGTTTGACAGTGGCCCGTGGGGAAAGCTGGGGCGAGCTTTACGACTTGAAGGCCGATCCGGACGAAATGAACAACCTGTTCGACGACCCGGCACATGCCGCGACCCGGGCCGAGCTGTTCGAACGGCTGACACACCGCCAGATGGAACTGGTCGATACCAGCCCGATGCCGACGATGCGGGCTTAACTCTCCGAGAGCAGCCCGACATTGCTGGAAAGCATCGCTTCGCCTTCCGGGCCGATCGCGCGGATATCGTCGACAAAATTTTTGATGCCTTCGGGCTTATGCAACTCCTGTCGACAGACGGATGCGAAGACAATCCGTTCCGTCAGCGCCTCGACGACGATCGATTTGACCAGCCGGGTCACCGCCCGACCCCACGCCACTTATCCATGCTGCGTGCACCTGTGTAGCCAAGATACCCGGCCCCAAACAGCCACCAAAGGCTTTCGGGGATAGCCATCAGCAGATTGGTCAGGTTGCTTGCCGCCGTCGCCACATGATCGGGCCACCAGATACCGATAATAGCCCCGGCAACGCACATCAGGATCACGAGATAGATAAGGTTTTGGCGTAAACGCCGCCGCATGACCCTGGAGCAACTCGCTTCACGGCTTGGCACGTCCGCAGGGCATTTGCATAAATGGGAAACCGGCAAAGTTTCCGTGAACCTGAAACGGATGGGCGAAATCGCGGATATCCTCGGGATCGGGATCGTCGACCTGGTCGAGGATTTGCCGCGGGTGCCGATCGTCGGCAAGGTCGGCGCAGGCGCCGTTGTCGAATCGATCGACGACTTCCCGTTGGGCGAAGCCCAGAAATATGCCCGCTGCCCAACCGGGCTGGATCCCCAATACACGGTTGCGGTGGAAGTTGTCGGCGATTCGATGCTGCCGATCGATGAGGGTTGGCTTTTGTTCTACACGCGCAGCTATGACGGCATACCCACCGAATGCCTTGGGAAGCTGTGCGTTGTGCAGTTATCAGATAACGGCCCGCGTTACGTCAAACGCCTCAAACAGGGTAAAAACCCATCCCTTTTCAACCTTTACAGCACGAACGCCCGCGAAATTGACGATGTTGAGCTTGCCTGGGCCGCCCCCGTTCTGGATGCACGACCGTCAGAGCCCGGCGAACTTATCGAAGAACCGGGCGACTGACGGGGCGGCTGACGGGGCGGTCAGCCTTCGTTGAATGCTGGTCTTTAAGGATATTTAGGAAATTTCTGCCGTAATACACGCCTCCAGTTAACCTGTCCTGAGGCCGTGCCCGGCATGCCCGATCCGCTCAACAAACATAATGCCACCCTTGTGGCGCGTCTGGCTGACCGCGTCTCCGGCGCGGGCGCGGATGTCGGCAATTCCGATGCCGGTTTGCCTTCCACCGATCAGGTCAACCCGATAGATCGGCCACCGCTGGTGCTTAATGAGGCAGAAGCGCGGCTCGACAACATTCCCGCCATGGTCTTTCAGCGGAAGCTTCACGCAGACGGAACGATTTCGTTCCCCTATGCGAATAACGCCGTATTGGAAACTGCAGGCCTCGACCCCGCGATCGTAACGACCAATCCTGCCGCCGTCAGCGATCGCATCCATCCGGACGATCTCGCACCCCTCCAGAACGCCGTAAAGCGCTCCTTTGCCGATATGGAGGCGCATTCAGAGGAATTCCGCTATCACCACCCGACACTGGGGTGGCGCTGGTTTCAGACCATATCGAAGCCAAGGAAGAACAGTGACGGCACCATTGTGGCCGACACTCTGGCGCTCGACATCACCGACCGGAAAGAGACCGAGCAGGAGCTCGAGCGCAACAGGATGCGCCTTAACGAGCATCTGATCGAGCTCCAGGATACCAAGGAACGGCTCGAACAGCGGACCAACGAACTCATCAGAACGGTGAGCGACCTGGCAGAAGCGCGGGATGAAGCCGAAACCGCAAATCGCGCGAAATCCGATTTTCTGGCCACCATGAGTCATGAAATCAGGACGCCCATGAACGGCGTTCTCGGCATGGCAAGCCTGTTGATGCAGACGCCCCTGGATGAAACGCAGCGCGAGTTCACCGAAACGATCGAACAATCGGGCGAGGCGCTGCTGCAAATCATCAATGACGTTCTCGATTATTCAAAGATGGAAGCCGGACAACTCGAGCTTGACCCCACCACGTTCTCAGTGCTCGATATTATCGACAGTGCCGTACAGCTTGTTCGCCCGAAATGTCACGAAAAGTCGATTACGATACGAACATTCGCGGCGCCGGAAACACCCGACCAAATCATCGGCGATGCCGGGCGGTTGAGACAGATACTGCTGAACCTCCTGGGAAATGCCACGAAATTCACAGCGTCGGGCATGATTACGCTCGAATGCTTCGAGCCCAGCGTCGTTGGACGCGACATCGAGCTCAGTTTCGCGATATCGGATACCGGCATCGGTATTCCCGAAGCCGCGCAGAATTCACTATTCGAAGTGTTCTCACAGGCCGATGCGTCGACCACCCGCAGATTTGGCGGCACTGGCCTTGGCCTCTCGATCTGTAAACGCCTGTGCCATTTGATGGGGGGAGACATCACTGTCGAGAGTACGCCGGAAGTGGGGAGCACATTTCGTTTTACCTTGCGATGCAAACAAACAGACGAAGCCGCCGCCGAAACATCGGTGCCGCGCCACCCGAATTTGCCCCAATGCGCTTTCCTCACAGCTGCCGCGCTGGAGCCAGACACCGGACTAAACCGTCAATTGCACGCCTATGGCATCGCCACAGAAATTTTCGACGATACCGAAACACTTCTCGATCACCTCAAATCCTCTCGCATCGATGATGCGTTGGTCGTACTCGAATCGGATTCGCTGACCGGACACAACGATTTACCCAACCGACTGAGAAAACAGCAGGCCGAAAAACCGTTCACCCTGTGGGTCGTTGGTTCGACGCATCCAGATCTATCGGATATCGGTCGTTTCCTGGATGTTCCGTTACGTCAGTCCCGTTTGCGGCAATACGTCCGGAATCTTGAGAAGGGCGAAATCGGAGGCGCTCGCCAGCCAGCCACCAGCGAGGCCGGGTATACCGAAGCCCCCTCCCAGTCTGGACCGAAATCCGATGCAGAGCCGACACTCACGGTCCTTCTGGTAGAAGACAACAAGGTAAATCAGCGCGTGGCGATCGCCATGCTCGAAGCGGCCGGAATGGATGTCGCACTTGCCGAAAACGGTCTTGAGGCGCTCGACCTTCTCCATCAGCATGATTTCGGTGTCATCCTGATGGATATCCACATGCCGGAAATGGACGGCGTCACCGCAGCGCGGAAAATTCGCGCCCTGCCGCCACCGCATTGTGACATTCCCATCATCGCCCTGACCGCAAATGCGATGAAAGGAGACCGTGAAACCTATCTCGATGCCGGCATGAACGACTACGTCTCAAAGCCGGTTGACCCGAATGCACTTTCAGATGCAATTAGGCGTCAGGCGGGAATCTCAACAATCATCACCTCTCCTGCCCGGCGGCCGGGACCACCAAAAAATGTGCCCACGATTACCGAGGCCGAGGTTTCCGAACTTTTCGCGGGACTGGACGACATTCTGGACTGAACGCCTGTTTTAACTCCGCAATATTTCTCGCCATTTGCACAACCTGGCGATAATCTTCCTGGTAATAAAGAAATTTCATCCCAGGGAGATCAATCATGCAGAATATCAAACTTCTCGCCGGTGCGATTGGCGTTTGCGCGTTGTCCGTATCAACCGTTCAGGCAGAAACGATCCTTCGTATCAGTTCATGGGCGCCGCCGACGCATTTCGTCAATTCCAAGATCTGGCCCGAATGGGGCGCGATGATCGAAAAGGCGACCGAAGGCCGCGTCAAAACAAAGATCGAATACAAACTCGCCTCACCGCCGAAACAGTTTGGCGTGGTGCGCGACGGCATCGCTGATGCAGCGTGGATCTTCCACGGCTACAACACCCGCTACGTCGCAACCCAGGCTGTTGAAATGCCAGGCCTGGCGACCAGCGGTGAAGCGGCCGCAGTTGCCTATTGGCAGGTTCATCAGAAGTATCTGAAAAAGGCCAATGAGCATCGTGGTGTGGTCCTGGTCGGCCTGCATTCGCATGGCCCCGCCGTCATTCACACAAAAAAGCCGATAAGAAGCCTGGACGACCTTAAAGGCCTGAAGATTCGTGTACCCGGCGGCGTCGGCAGCCTCGTTGGTCGCGCGCTCGGCGTCACGGCGGTCAAACTGCCGGCACCGAAGGTATATGAAGCCCTGTCATCCGGCGTTGCGGACGGCGTGTTTATGCCGATGGAGGTCCAAAAGAGTTTCCGCCTCAAGGAAGTCGTCCCGAATGTGACGATTATGCCGGGTGGGCTGTATTACGGCAGCTTCGGTTTCATCCTCAATCCGCGGCTTCTCGCCAAACTGTCCAAGAAAGATCAGGCGGCAGTGATGAGCGTTTCCGGCGCGAACTTCGCAAAACTGGGTCGTCACTGGGATACGGCCGACACGATCGGACGCGAAGATGCGATGAAATCAGGCACCAAGATCGCGGTCGCATCGGACGCGATGAAAGCCGATTACTTTGCCCGCATGAAGCCAGTCGAAGATGCCTGGGTGAAGAAAGTCTCCAAATGGTTTGACGGCAAGGCGGCACTCGCCGAACTGCGTGCCGCAGCCCGGGCTTACGAGAAAACCAAGAAGTAGCATGACAGATGATGGGGCGGGCGACGCCCCGCCCACGAACACGCTCAAATCGGAAAGCCAGTCGGACAATATGTTCGGCTGGCTGACCGACGGGCTATCGGCATTGGTGCTGTTTGCGCTGATGGTGATGACCTGCATCGACGTGTTCGGGCGGGAATTGCTGAATACGCCGCTGAACGGTGCGACTGAACTGACCCAGCTGATGATGGGGGCCATCGTTTTTGCGGTACTGCCGATCGTGAGCTTTCGCGAGGAACACATTACGGTCGACCTTCTCGACAAATGGTTCCCCCGCCGGTTTGCGCCATCGCGCCAGGTAATTCTCAACCTGGCCGCCGGCATCATGATGGCTGTCGTATGCTGGCGGGTATGGATCATCGGGGAATTCCAGATGGAATATGGCGACGGCACCGAATTCCTGCGAATCCCCTTGGGGCCGGTCAGTTACTTCATCTCGATCCTGAGCGGAATCACATCGGTCGCCCTGTTCATCAAAATGTATCGCCACATCACGGGCCGGGCCGAGATCCGCTCGCAGGACCCGCGCCTTAATCAATGAAGGCCGTATAGCAACAGATGGAAGCTGCCCTTATCGGATTTGCCGTGCTGCTCGCACTGGTGTTTTTGCGAATGCCGATTGCGTTTGCCATGGGTTTGGTCGGGTTTGCCGGCTTCGGCTTCCTGTCGGGGTTCGACCCGTCGCTTGCCATGGTCGGCACCCTGGTCTCCGATACCGCGCTGAGCTACGGATTGTCGGTGATCCCAATGTTTATCCTGATGGGAAATTTCGTTGCCCGTGCGGGCCTGTCGTCGGAATTGTACGATGCGTCGCACGCCTTTCTCGGGCATCGCCGCGGGGGTCTTTCCATGGCGACCATCGTTGCCTGCGGTGGCTTCAGCGCCATCTGCGGATCCTCTCTGGCCACAGCGGCAACAATGTCCAAGGTCGCGATGCCGCCGATGCGCAAATACGGCTACGCCGACACGTTGGCGACAGCCTCGATCGCCGCCGGCGGCACATTGGGCATTCTGATCCCGCCAAGTGTCATCCTGGTGATCTATGGGCTGATGACAGAAACCTCGATCCGGGAGCTCTTCGCGGCCGGGTTCCTGCCCGGCCTGCTGGGCATCATTCTGTATATGGCCGCCGTCAAATACGTCGTCTGGCGCGATCCGTCCGCCGGACCGGCCGCACCCAAACGCAACTGGGCGGAGCGCATGGTGGCGCTCAGAGGCGTCTGGGGGACGTTGATGTTGTTCGCCGTCGTCATGGGCGGCATCTATGGCGGTGCGTTCACGCCGACCGAAGCTGCCGGTATCGGTGCCGGCGGAGCGTTTCTGATCGCGCTGTTCCGGGGGGCACTGACATGGCGGATATTCTTCGACGTGCTCGCCGACAGCGCGCGCACAACCGCCATCCTGTTCGCCGTGCTGATCGGCGCGCTGATTTTTTCCAACTTCGTCAACCGCGCAGGCCTGCCGGACGGTCTTCTGTCTCTGGTCACCGGCAACGATCTGTCACCGCTGATGGTGATCGCCATCATCATCGCGATCTACATCGTGCTCGGCTGCGTGTTCGAGAGCCTGTCGATGCTATTGCTGACGATTCCGGTCTTCTTTCCGGTCGTGCAAGGCCTGAACTATGCCGGGCTCGGCAGCGAACAGATACTTGTCTGGTTTGGTATTGTCGCCGTGGTGGTCACGGAAATAAGCCTGATAACACCACCCGTGGGACTGAATGTCTTCGTCCTGTCGGGGGTTGTTAAAGACGTTTCGACCGGCACCATCTTCAAGGGCGTCACCCCGTTCTGGTGCGCCGACATCCTGCGGCTTGCCGTGATCGTCGCGATCCCGGCAATTTCGCTCTATCTGCCACAGCTATTCTACCACTAACCCATCGCGGCGCGTTTTTTCTCGAGGCGGGCTTTCTGGCGGTCACGGTCGATCACAAAGCGGATATGCTTCGCCTTTCCGACAAGATCCATCCCGTCATGGACTTCGACCTCCAGCGTGACACGCTGGCCCTCCACATCTGTGATTTTCGCCGTAACCGTCGAGGTCATCCCCAGCAGGGAGGCACCGAGGTGGTCGACCGACACATGCGCGCCGACGGTTTCCTCTCCCTCATCCAGATGCTCTTGCACCAGCAGACGGGACGTTTCCTCGATGTCACGGACCATGTAGGGCGTCCCGTAGACACGAAGTTCGTCGCCCATAAACGCAATCGTTCTGCCGGTATCGATCTCAAATTTCTGAGTACGTTCCAGGCCGGCGGTCAGGCTGTCTTTCATAAGGTCTTTTCTCCGTAGGTTTTGCGAATTTCGGTTTTAAGAATTTTACCCATGGCACTTTTCGGCAATTCTTCGACGAACGCCATCCGGCGCGGAATTTTGTAACCCCCGATCAAACCACGGCAATGATCAACGACCTCGCTGTCAGTCAGGCTGGTGCCGGGGCGGGGGACGATCGCGGCAAAAAGAGCTTCACCATATTTTTCATCCGGCACGCCGACGACCGCGCATTCATGAACATTTTCATGCTGGTAAAGAGCCGCTTCGACCTCCGACGAATACACGTTTTCGCCGCCGGTAACGATCATGTCCTTTTTGCGGTCCAGCAGGAACATGAAACCATTCTCATCCATCTTGCCGATATCGCCGGTATGGAACCAGCCATCCCGAAAGGCGGCGGTGTTTTCTTCCGGCCGGTTGAGATAACCGACTGTTACATTGGGCCCGCGAACAACCACCTCGCCATCCTCGCCAAGCGGCACCTCATTGCCGTCGGCATCGACGATCCGCATGTCGATACCGACAAGGGGTCGTCCCGCAGCTTTGAGAATTTCGTATTCGCCACTTTGCATTGCGGCAACATGCACGTCTTCATCCAGCGTCGTCAGAATCGGCGACGTTTCCGTCAGCCCGTACCCCTGCTGAACATTGGCCGTGGGGAAAGCATCCATCGTCCGCCGGATCCATTCCACCGCCATTGGTGAAGAGCCGTAATAAACGCGGTCCAGCGATGACAAATCATACTTGGCAAAATCCGGCACCTGCAGCGTGAGAATAATCATCGTCGGCGCCATCATCGCCGATGTAACGCCGTAATCCTGAAAAGCCGTCAGCAAATTTTCAGGACTGAATACCGGCAGATACGCATGGGCGGCACCGGCCTGCGTATATCCTGTCCCGAGCAGGTCTGCCGAGTGAAACATCGGCGCCACATGCAAGTAAACATCGGCTGAATTTATCTTCATCGGAGCGGTGCATTGCTGGCCGTTCGCGAAGACATTTTTGTGTGTCAGACGGACACCCTTCGAGCGGCCGGTCGTACCGCCGGTATACAGGAGGATCGCATCTTCATCCTCACCGCTGTCATGGCCATCGGATGGTAGCGCGGCGGCGATCAGGTCGTCAGATGTGCGGAGGCTCGTTTCCATCGCCGCACCACCGGGAATACAGATTGCAGAATCGCGCCAGGGCGAAAATTCCTCCGCGTCCAGAAGCGTCTGGAACGTGTCTTCGACAAAAAGCTGGATGATTTCCGCGTCATCGAGGATGTAGCGGATCTCAGGCGGTGCGAGCCGGTAATTTACCGGCACCGGAATTGAGCCATTCCAATACCCGGCATGCAGTAATTCGCAATGACGCCAGGTATTGCGGCAGATGACCCCGAACCGGTCTCCCTTGCCGATACCGTTATCCTGCAACACGCCCGCGAGTCGCATCACGCGGTCCATATGTTCAGACCACGTAAAACGGCATTCCGCGTCGATTATGGCTGTATTTGCGCCGTACAGGCGTTGCGCCCGTTCCAGCGCCGACCGCATGGTCAGCATTGCCGTCGCTCCGTTTCGCTCCCGTTTTTTCTTACCTTAACGCGGCAAACAACGATGAAACAGCGTCAATCGCCGCCTGCGCCGAGGATGCCGACGGCCTCGATTTCAACCAGCATATCGGGATGCACCAGTTTCGAGATTTCCAGCAGGGTCGAGACCGGAAAATCGCCCTCGAAATACTCGCGCCGCGCTTCCCACACCTGCTGGCGATCATTCACCTCGGTGAGGAAGATATTGACCTTCACGATGTCCGCCATGGTCCCGCCCGCAGCCTCGATCAGGGCTTTGATCTTGTCGAAAATAACCTTCGACTGATCATAGGCGTTGTCGCCGACGATGGTGTCGAACGCGTCACTGCGCGACGTCATGCCGGCGATATAGACATGTCGGTCGATCACCAGGCAGTTGGACCACGTGCCCTCCGGTGGCTCGCCGACCGCGGCGTCGCGAATGCGCTGCTTCTTCATCTCGTTTTCTCCCTCTTGCTTTTGAACATTGTCGTCAGAAATATGCCGATGGCAATAAGGCCGATGCCGATCGCGTGAAACAGATATGGCTGCTCACCCAGCAGCCACATCGCCAAAATCACGGTGTAAACCGGGATCAGGTGAACAAAGAGCCCTGCCCTGCCCGGCCCAAGCTGCTCCACCGTATGATTCCACAGGAACAGTGCCAAGATTAACACGAATACCGCATTGAACCCGACCGTCCACACGGTCGCCCAGATCAGCGGTGTCGCCTGGTAAAAAATACTCTCGAGAATCCAGAACGGGAACACCGCAATTGCCCCGGCGACCAGAATGCCAAATACCAGGTTCAACCGGTCCAGTTCCCGCGGCACGCGTCGCATCAGCACGGCATAGAATGCCCATGAAATGGCCGACATCAGGACAAACACATCACCGATATTCAGATCAAAACTCAGAAATACCGCTCCATCACCGCGCCCGATCAGGTACAGCACCCCGATCACCGAGACGATCACCCCGATCCACTGAATCGCCGTCAGGCGGTCGCGAAACATCGCCCAGGCGACCGCCACGGTCACCACCGGTTCAGCCGAATTGATCAACGCGCCATTAATCGCCGTGGTGAACTGCAACCCGACAAACAGCATGCCGTTGCCGCCGATAAACAACAGCACGCCCTCCAGGCCGATAATCTTCCAATGCTTGCGCATCAACGGCCACTGAGCGCGGAGGCTCCGCCGGCAAATCGGGTAGAGGATCATAAGCGCCAGCGCGCATTGCAGAAACGACATGGCCGCAGGCGGCACGGTGCCGGCGACGTCGCGAACGACGACGATACTCCCCGCCCAGCACAGCATCGCCAGCGCACCTGCAATGGCGGCCGGCGGTGCATAGCGCGTCAGCGTGTTGACCGTCGGCGGCCCGCTCACTCAGCGCCTCGCTCACGCATTTCGGTATTCAGGGCATAATCCGTCATTGCCGCATCTCGAATAGGACGCTTTCTCAACCAGATAATTCCCGTTTTCTTTTGAGCAGTGTCGTCAAAACGATACCGATGGCGATCAGACCGATGCCGATCGCATGGAAAAAGAATGGCTCTTCGCCCAGCAACCACATAGCAAGGATCACCGTGTAAACCGGGATCAGATGTACGAAAAGCCCAGCCCTGCCAGGACCAAGTTGCTCCACGGTATGGTTCCACCAGAAAAGCGCCAGGATCGAGGCAAACACCGCGTTAAATCCTGTGGTCCAAAGCGTTTCCCAGATCAGAGGCGTCGGCTTGTAGAAGATGTTTTCGAGAATCCAGAACGGAAATACGGCGATCGCGCCGGCAACAATTATACCGAAAACCAGGTTTAACCGGTCCAGATCGCGCGGCACCTTGCGCATCAATACAGCGTAGAACGCCCAGGAAACGATGGAAATCAGCACGAATACGTCGCCGATATTCAGATCAAAGCTGAGGAACACGGACACGTCGCCACGCCCGATCAAATACAGCACGCCGACCATGGAGATGATCACACCGAGCCACTGGATCGTCGTCAGGCGGTCGCGAAACATCACCCAGGCGACCGCAACGATGACGACAGGCTCAGCCGAATTGATCAGGGCACCATTGATGGCGGTGGTGAACTGCAGTCCGACGAACAGCATGCCATTTCCGCCAATGAACAGCAGAATCCCCAGAAGCGCGATAAGCTTCCAGTGCATACGCATCAGTGGCAGCTGAGCATGCAGGCTGCGGCGACAAATCGGATAGAGGATCATGAGCGCAAGCACACATCGCAGGAACGACATCGCCGCAGGCGGCACAGTACCCGCCACGTCACGGACGATGACGATACTTCCGGCCCAGCACAGCATCGCCAGCGCGCCTGCAATGGCGGCGGGCGGTGCATAGCGGGTCAGAATGTTAGGAGTCGGTGTTGGACTCACCCAGCGCCTCGTTTACGCGTGGCATGACCTCGGTCGCCATCAGTTCCATGGACCGCTTGTCCAGTGCCGGTTCAATCCAGTCATGCCCGGTATAAAGCAGTGTGCCAAATTCACCGGTCTCTTCGCGGAAAGCCAGTATCTGGTCGACCACGGAATTAACCGTCCCGGCAATGACCTGCGTGTCGAGCGATTGTTCGAGCGTCACCTGATCGTCCGGCTGATCGGGATACGCCCGAAAAAGCTCCGGTCGCCCGTTGCCGACGAGCTTGGTCATGATGTTGCGGAAATAGAAACCATAGGGGCCGTCAGGAGATTTCGCATAGTCCCGCGCCTTTGCCGCGTCGTCTGCAACGAAAATAGACTTTGCGACACGCCAGCCCGACCCGTTGACCGGGCGTCCCGCCTGTTCGAGCCCTTCGAGGTATTTGGGCAGATGCGTCGCAACCCAATGCGCCTGCACATAGTTGGACGTGATCGGATCCCAGCCCCGCGCGGCAGCAGCGGTAATACCCCGCGAATAGGGTGTGATCGACGTCACGACAATCGGCGGGTGCGGCGTCTGCAAAGGTGTGGAGACGATCCCCTGGCCGATTTCCGCATTCAAGGTGCGCTCGGTTGTCGCCGTCCAGTAATCGTTTTTCAGATTGTACGGCGGATCACCGGCCCATATCGCCAGGATCATATCGATCGATTGCAGCATCTTTGCGTTGCGGTCGACATCCAGGCTCTCGAACATCTCGGCGTCGGACAGCAACCCGCCCGGGCCGATCCCGAAGATGAACCGCCCATCGGTCATATGATCGATCATCGCCACATGCCCCGCCACCATTGCCGGGTGGTAGGATGGCAGTGTTACCGCAGCGGTCCCGAAGGTTATTTTTGTCGCATCATGCGCGAGCGACGCGATAAACATCAGGTTCGACGTAATCGGTTCCGCGCGATCCGTTATGTGTTCGCCGAAAAACGCCTCGACATAATCGAGATCGTCGGCGAGCAGAACCGCCGCCCGGTTCTCGTTCAGAACCTGGCGATAGTCTTTTGCGGGAGGGTGAACCGGCTGAGTAAAATATCCTAAACGCATGGCCGGACTATAGCAGTGCGTCGGGCTTCGCGATAGAAATCAGACCGCACAGGGAGATTCCGCCATGTATGCCGACCATTCCATCCCGCACGCCGCCGGACAGATCATTATCGCCGTCTATTTCATCTGGATGGGGCTCAAGAACATCAAGCTGTGGGATATGAACGTGAATCGGATCAAAGCGCAGGGGCTTCCGGCAGCGCCCTGTCTGCTTCTGGGGTTCGCAATCCAGTTCACCGGCGCATTTATGGTTCTTGCCGACTGGCACACATCCGTCGGTGCGGTTCTACTGATGATCTTCACAGTGTTGGCCAGCGGGTTACATCACCGGTTCTGGCAAATGGATGATCCGATGATCCGCACATATCATTTTCTGTTGCTGACGAACAATATGTGCATCTTCGCCGGGTTGCTGCTCCTGGTGTGACCCCTACTTTGTCGGCACCACCGGCAGAAGCAGTCGCGAGACATTCTTCGCGTTGTGCCAGAACGTATCGGTGCCAACCTTGTAGTAGAGATACTGATGGGTAAATATCGCATCCGTCAGCGGTGAATCGCCGTTGACGATTTCCAGCCGGATCCGGTGCCCCGCCCTGAAGCGGTGCGCACAGGGCATGACTTCAATCTCATAGGTGTAAATTTCGCCCGGTTCGATCGGTTGCGGATTACTATGGGTGTAGAACGGGCGTTGTTTCGTGCTGTTTTTCTCGTCCTTCTCGCGGTGCGAGGCGCGCAGCCATCCCTTTGAGACCACGTTGAATGCCGGCTGCAGACCCTTTGCCCGGTCTTCCTGTGACTGCGGTTGCTGATCAGACAGCTTGATCACGAAATCCGTATCCGTGCAGGTCGACGACGCCTGTATTTCGAGGACAATCGGGCCGGCAATTTCGAGGTCCTTTTTGAGCGGCGCGGTCGCAAACGTCACCACCCCCCGCGCCGGGTCGGGGCCAAAGGGGCCAAAACCAACCGTGCCCAGCTTCCAGCCGGGGTCGGGATAATCGTAGCTGGTCGAACCGCCATTTGCTTTCGGCGCTTCGGTTGTCAGCGTCCCGTCATTGATCGAATTGACACTGCCCGATGTTTTCTTACTCAGATAAAATGGCTTGTACTTCGCATTTTTTGGCGGCCAGACGGCATCTTCACGCCATTCATTGCGGCCGCCAACGTGCAGACGCACATTCGGGCGCTTTTCGTAGCCGTTCTTCTTCCCCTTCAGGTAGTGGTCGTAGAACGGCAACAGCTCCTGTTCATGATACGAGATGTGATCGAACTGGTCGTGCGCTTCGAATACGTCCTTGGCACCGGTCACCACCAGTTTCTTCGGCGATTTGACCTTCTCGTAGCCGAGAATATTGCCGCGCAGATGCAGGCCCATCTTGCCCCAATGCCCGATCGACAGAACCGGCACCTTTATCTCGTCGAGGCGTTCCCATGCACAGCGTTCGCGCCACCAGTCGTCATATGTCGGATGCTTCGCCATCTCGCCGGCAAGGTCGAGCGGCATATACTGACCGCCGGGGCCGTTCGCCGCCCGATGCAGGTTATTGACGCGGATCATCTGATACCACATCGCCATAAAGTCGCAGTACATACCGCCGTGATAGGCAGTCCCGCGATACATATCGACAGAGCCGTCATACGGCGCGATGCATTTAAGGCTGGGCGGATTGACGATACCCATGAACCACTGCGACCACGCGTAATAGGATTGTCCCAGACCGCCAACCTTGCCCGTGCACCATTCCTGACAGGCGACCCATTCAATGCACTCGTAGTAATCCTGCTGTTCCTGCTTATCGAGCAGGTTATAGACGCCATCCGACTGGCCGGAGCCGCGGACATCCATGTGGACATACACATACCCCTGATCGCGAACGTACCATTCGACGGGGCCGACCTCGCGCCACAGGAACTGGGTCGAGTGGGGCAGATCGTCGGTCTCAAACTGGTAGGGAGATGCGGCAAAAAGGGCAGGAAACTTACCAGGCGCATCGGGGCGATAAATACGGCAGGCGATGCGAACACCGTCGCGCATCGTGATAAAGACCGGCTCATCGATCTTCATCCCATAGCGTTGCTTCTTGTTCGCAGACTGTTTCTTTACCATCTCGTATCTCCCCGAGCTATCAGGCCAATGTGTTCGTCAGGGTTCCGACCCCTTCGAGTTCAATTTCCACCGTGTCGCCGGCTTTCATGAACACGGGCGGATTCCGCCCGACGCCGACGCCGGCGGGTGAACCGGTTGTCACGAAATCACCGGGTCTGAACCGGTACCATTGCGAATAATAAGAGATGATTTCCGGCAGCTTGAAGATCAGGTCGTCAGTCTTGGTGTCCTGCATGATCTCGCCGTTCAGGCGTGTCTGAAGATGCAGGTCGTAGGGATCGGCAATCTCATCCTTGGTGACGATAACCGGACCGCATGGTGTGAAACCGGGTAGGTTCTTGCCCATGACGTTGCGTTCCCAGCCATGGATCGGCCCGAAGGGCGGCTCACCTGCCTTGATATCGGGAATCCAGTCGCGCGCGGAAACGTCATTGGCGATCGTGTAGCCCATCACGTAATCCATCGCGTCTTCTTCCGAGACGGCATGGCATTCCCGACCAAACACAAAGCAAAACTCGCCCTCGTAATCGATCATATCGGGACATTGCGGCGGCACGGTAATCGCCTTGCCCGACCCAAGCAGTGAATCCCGCGTCTTGATAAACCCGGCCGGATGCGCCGGACGGGGCGTATCGCCCATCTCGGCAAGATGGCGCCCGTAATTCATGCCAACGGAGAATATCAGCCACGGATCGGGGATCGGTGGCGCAAAACTGGTATCGGCAAAGGCTGAAAGAGCATTTGCACAGCCGTCCATATCGGCTTCGGCAGCGCCAGCGATCCGGCGCACGGCTTCAAGCCCGTCATCGCCACGCTCGAGAATCCCGCGCACGCTGTCGGGCCGCCAGCCGGACAGCACAGTTTCCGGCACGGTCGCGAGATTGAGAACCTGGTTGTCTCCAACGACAACGCCGGGATCACCGCCAGCGGCGGTATCAATTGTCAGCAGTTTCACGGCACATTTCCCTGGTTGGTGGATAGGTCAGACTAAGATCGTCGCGATCTCGGGGACCGCGACGATAAGCAACAAAACGAGCAGCATCGTGATCGCAAACGGCACAGCACCCCAGAAAACATCCTCGATCCGGATACGTTCATCCTGCAAATTGCTGTGTATCACAAAGCACGCGAGCCCCAGTGGCGGCGTCAGCAGGCCGATTTCAACGGCGATGATCGTGATAATGCCGAACCAGATCAGATCGATCTCAAACCCGGCGAGCGCGGGGATCATCAGCGGTACAGTGATCAGCATGATCGAACCTGCATCGAGGATCGTTCCCATCAGGATGATGGCGATGATGTAGATCGCCAGCAATCCCGTCAGCCCAAGACCCGACGCATTGACCCAGTGTTCCATCAGATTGGGGATACCGGTCAGGGCGATCATCCGGGAATAAATATGGGCAGAGACCAGCAGGAAGCAGATCGATGCCGTTACATGGCCGGTTTCAGACAAAGCTTCCCACAGCCTACTTCGGTTCAGCGCACGCTTTGCAATGGCGAGTACCAGGGCACCGAGCGCCCCGACACCCCCCGCTTCGGTTGCCGTGAAAACGCCGCCATATATGCCGCCCAGCACCAGCGCAATCAGCAGGAATATCGGCAAGCTTTTGCGCGCTGCCTCTCCGCCGGTCATGGTCGATTCACGTTTGGTATTCAGGGCTTCCGGGGTCCCGACCTTGTCGGGAAAATAGGTCGCCATCACCCAGATAAGGGCGCAGTAGGCCACGGCAAGCACGATCCCCGGAAGGATCCCGGCAATAAACAGATCGCCAATGGATTGCTCGGCCAGGATGCCGAAAACAATAAGCAGCAAACTGGGGGGAATCAGCATCCCAAGTACAGACGAGCCAGCAACCACACCTACGGAAAAGCGCGGTCGGTAGCCCAGCCGCAGCATCTCCGGCACGGCAACCTTTGTGAAAACCGATGCAGACGCAATGCTGGTGCCCGTGACGGCGGCAAACACGGCGTTGGCGCCAACAGTGGCCGTGCCCAGGCCGCCTTTCATTTTTCGGAAAAGATGGTTCGCAACATCGTACGTATCCTTGCCAATACCCGAGATGCTGACCAGAAATCCCATCAGGACGAAAAGCGGAATAACGCCGAATTCGTATCGCTTCATGCTTTCACCGACAGACAGGGAAAGCAGCTTTCCGGCAAGGTCCATGTCGTCGCGGACCAGCCACACGCAAACGAAGGAAATCAGCGCAAGCGCGACACCGACATGAACGCCGACATAGACGAAAAACAGAACGAAGACGATCGAAATAACGCCGATGCCGGCATCGCTGATCTCGGTGAAGTTCGCAAGCGCCCACAGGATGACGACCGCCACGGTCAGCAGGGCGAACACCCGCACAACACCCCCGCCTTCCAGCGCATCCTCGCGATGCAGGCGGCGCAGGCCTCCAAGGCCTTTAAGGAACGCCCGGCCGAACTGGATCGCGCATAAGACCGCACCGACAAGTATCAGCAATTTGAACGGCCAGCTTGGCAGCGCGAAGTCACCTTCGAGACCTTCGAACGTGTCCCGCCGCCAGACCTTGTTGAAAGTCGGCAGCGTGTAGACGAAAACAATCACCATCAGAGTGAAGCCAAAGGTGTCGTAGAGCGCGCTGAGGCTCAGCCCCAGCGACGGCCGGTCGCGCAACAGGCGGGCCAGCAAAATATCAGACCGCGTTAGGCGCCCGCTGCGGATCGCGGCAGGCAATTGCATAAACATGATGACGAGGATCGACAGTTCCACCAGCAACGGCACGCCGTTGATGGGCGCACTAAATACGGCACGGCTGATTACATCGGCGCACAGGATGGACATCAGACAGAAAATCCAGATGCTGCCACCGCCGTTAAATAGCGAGATCACGCCGTCGAACAGCCGGACCGGCAGGCCCGGCTGTCGTGTCATCGGGGAATCGGAGTCCGCCATCGCGGGGCCCGTTAGGCCGTTGTCCGGCCCTTCCGCCTAGTCCTTGTCCCAATCACGGAGGATCCCGACGTTCATGGCACGCATTTCGGCCATATAGGTCGCGACCAGTTTGTTCCCGGGCAGTCCACGTTTCTCAAGGCGGGCAGCCCATTCCTTGGCGATATTGGGCAGTGCCATCGCCCATTTTTTACGTTCCGCGTCAGCAAGCACACTGAACTTCACGCCCTTTTTCTTCATAATGCCGACGAACTTGCCGCGCTTCTTGGCATCAATGCCTTCGAGATAGTCCGGCCATTTGACGACTTCTTCGCGAATGATCGTCCGCACATGGGCCGGCATGCTTTTCCAGACATCGGCGTTGAACGTCACACCCGCGGTCAAAGCGGGTCCGAAATCGACCCGGGTATAATGCGGTGCAGCCGCCCAGGTTTTGTAGACAAAGGACAGGATCTCGGAGATCGGATAGCCTTCGTAAACGCCATTCTTGATGTTTGTGAAGGACTGATTCATCGAAGAATTAACCGAAACTGCGCCGGTACCCCGGAGCCACTGGGCAAACGTACCGCTGGAGCCGAGCTTGCGGCCCTTCAGGTCTTCGAACTTGGTCACCGGGAACTTGGTGAAAAGCTGCATTGAATCATTCGGGCCGCTTTCGAGATGAACCTGATTGTGCCTGGTGTAGGCGGCATTCATTTCCGGAATTTGTTTCCGGAGTTTGCGGTCGATGTTCAACAATTGCCGCCGGGTCATATCCACAAACGGCATGTGAACCGGGTAGGCCTCAAGCGGCAGGTTTGACGGCTCGAAATTCTTGAGGATCAGCGCCGCGCCGGCAATGCCTTCTTCCGCAGCCTCAAAAACTTCGTTGAAGCTGGCGAGTGAGCTCGAATAGGCGTGGTTCCATTCGATCTTGAACCCCTGGCCTTCGGGACTGGCGAGCCGCGCATCGATCTTTTTCGTGACGATATTCTTGAATGCCGCGACAAAGGTAACCAGCGGCGGTGGCGCCGCTGCCACAGTGATCTTGACCGTCTTGGCAGTGACAGGTGTTGCAACTGACAAGGCACAGGCAAGCAGTGCTCCGGTCATCAGCGTCCTTGAAGTTCCAGCCATTAAAGCGTCCTCCCATTTTTTGGTTTAGCGAAATGCTAGCACCAATCATCGGCACCTCCGACTCCTGTTATCGATCAGAAAATTGCGGAGTTTGCCCCATCAGCGTCGATTTGTTGTCCATTCGACTTAATTTATTTTTATTTGAAACCATTGAATTGTCAACAATCAAATTTCCACCCAGCTTGCAGACCGGGGTTACGGGGTTAACCGACTTGGCAATCGACGCGGATCAGGCGAAAACATATGGGACGAAGATCTCTTCCCCGAACCAAGCCAGAGAGCCATACGCAAATGACCGAAAACTATGCCACGATGCACGAGATCATCGTTGCCGCGCGCAACAACACCAGCCGATCGGTCTGGAACTATGTCACCGGGGCCGCAGAGACCGAAACCACCCTGCGCCGCAACCGTCATTGTCTGGACTGTCACGCGCTGCGCCCGCGCATCCTGCGTGACGTCCGCGAAATAGACACCAGCCGCACCTTCATGGGGCACAAGCTGCGTATCCCCTGCCTACTGGCCCCGATCGGCTCGCTGCAGACCATTACGCCGGAAGGCGGTATTGCGGTCGCAAAAGCAGCCGCCGAATTCGGCACGATGAACCTGGTCAGCACCGTCACCGAGCCGGCGCTTGAAGAGATTGCACAGGCGACCAATCACCCCAAGATTTTCCAGATATACATTCGCGGTGACGAAGCCTGGGTCGACGCCCTGATCGACCGCGCCCGCGATTCCGGATACGCGGCGATCTGCCTGACGGTCGATTCCGCGTATTACGGTCGGCGCGAACGTCAGCTCATCACCGGGTGGCGCCCGCCCAGTATCCAGCGTTACGGCGAGAACGCCCGGGCGCTACAAGCCGGTCTGACCTGGGAATGGATGGACAGAATGCGTGAACGCGGCGGATTACCGTTCATCCTGAAAGGCGTACAGACGGCGGAAGATGCGGAAATAGCCATCGAACACGGCGTAGACACGATCTACGTCTCCAACCATGGCGGACGCCAGCTCGACCACGGTGACGGAACGCTGGAGATTCTCAAAGAGGTCGTCGCGGTCGCGAAAGGCAAGGCAGAGATCGTGGTCGATGGCGGTATCGTGCGCGGCACCGATGTGCTCAAAGCGCTCGCCGTCGGTGCCGATGTCGTCGCACTCGGCCGCTACCAGGCCTGGGCCCTGGCGGCCGGCGGACAGGCTACCCTCGTGCGCGCCCTTGAGATCATGGAAGCCGAAATAAAGAACGCGATGGGCCTGACCGGCGTCTCGTCGCTCGACCAGCTCGACCCGAGCTACGTCAAAGAAGCCCGCGCCGTCAGTCAGGCGCACGAATTGTCGGCCTTCCCGTTCCTCCCCGAGGAAATCCGCGGACCGAAGTGACGAGCGACGGTCAATTATTTACTTCGGATATTCCCCCCACTAACATTTACGGATCAGCAATTTCTCCGGGGGAAACACGATGTCGGCTACCGAAACAATCGTCAAAACCGAACCGCACCTCAAACCGGCACTGTTGTCTCATGGCACGGTTGAAAGTCATGACCTCCACGAGGCGCGCCGGTTCTATGAAGAATTTCTCGGGCTCGAAGTGACGCAGACCAGTGCCGTTTCGCTCATGTTGCGGCTGAATAGTACAACCACGATCGCTTGTGTGCAGACCAAAGGCGAGACCTCAGCCGGCATATACAGCCATTTCGGTCTCGACATGCAATCGGAAGCAGAAGTGGATCAGGCTTATAAGGTTGCGCTTGAGCAGCAGGGAAATTACGGCATCAAGAAGATCACCAAGCCCACTCATCAGCACGGCACCTATGCCATGTACATCATCGACCGCGACGATAACTGGTGGGAGATCCTGACGAATCCGGAAGGTGGATACAGCTATGTGTTCGACCTCGAAGAAGCCGACGAAAAATGGCGCGACCAGAATCACGGACGTGACCGTCAGAAACGCGCAAAGCAAAAACCCAGCTAGATTCCCGCTAGATCCCAGCTAGATCCCCGCCAGGTCGCAGCGGTTAAGCCCCTACCCGAGATCGTAAGGCACCTGGTTCGGTCCGGGAAAACGCGTCTTGGTGCCGTCGTCGTTATGCCGGTACTGCTCGAATGTGCCGGACCGCTGGCTGCGGACGATCACGGCAATCGTCTTTTCATCGCCTGCATATTCGGCATGAATGCGCCACGGCGGCACAATGTCGACATCGCCCGGCCCGCACTCGCTGGCCTCGCCCTGCTCGAAGCCGTTTTCGCTGGGCGTCATCTGGACGATCCGCTCACCACCAGCGAGGACGCCGTATACCGTCCATGCCTTGCCGTGGTCATGGGGCACCGCGAGACCGCCCGGGTTCTTGATCAGGCCATTAATGACGAACCCGTGGTCGGGATCTTCGTAAAACAGCAGATTGTCGACTTTCTTGCCGTCGAAACCGCCGACCGGCCAATCCTGCGCATGTTTCTGCAGGTCGGGATCTTTGAGCAGGTCCGTCAGCAATTCCTGACAGCGTTCCCATTTTTCATCGCCCGCAACCTTCTCGCAGGTCACGCGCATATCGGCGACGAATTTCTCAACCGCCGGCAGCATTGGTTTGCGTTCCATATCGGTGTCCCTTCTATCGGAGCTGACAGATTGTATCGATCAGGGCGGGCTTGCCCGCCTTTACCTGTTCGATCGCCCGTTTCAGCGCGCCGTTGATGTCGGCGGGGTCTTCGATCGGTCCTTCGGACCACCAGCCCATGGACTTTGCCGCCATCGCAAAATCAGGTTCCGGGCCATCGAGATCCATGCCGATATAGGCGCGCTCCTCAGCCGTGCCGCGGGCATGCGCAACATGCTTCTGGTGTTCCCAGTCGTTGTAGTAGGCCCGGTTATTATACATCACGACCAACATCGGAATCTCGTATTTGGCGGCAATCCACAAGGCACCCAGGTCGAACATCAGGTCGCCGTCGGGCTGCAGATCAACGACGAGGCGATCTGTCCCCTTGTTGGCAAGCGCCACGCCAAGCGAAACACCGAACTGGGTCGCCGTGCCGAGCGACCGGCCAGGATGGCGGTAAGGCTTGTCGAAATTCCACAGCTTGCGCGTCCAGTTACGCAGCTCACCCGCCGTCAGCACCCAGTCTTCGTCCTGAATGACATCCCAGACCTCCGATGCAAGACGCGGTAGCGTGATGGGGGATGAATCCCAGTTGTCTTTCGCGTCCACCGCCCATTTTGCGAATAATGCATCATGGCGTTTGCCGATTGCGGCTGTGCGATCAGCGACCTTCTTTTGCATCGCTTCATCGCCGGCAATGCGTTCCCGGCAGATATCCGTCAGGATGGGCAGGGCGGAGACAACATCCGATGTCACCCGCACATCCCAGTCCCTGTGCTTGTTGTAATCCATCGCCCATTTGCTGATTTCGATATCGCCAAAGCCGATATCGATCCACTTGCTGCCGGGCACCGTCTTGTCCTGGACCTCGCGGGTTTCCGGATCGACAACGTGAGTCCCCCGGGTCCAGTCCCGCACATCGAGACACAGCACCAGATCGGCGCCCTCGAACGCCGTCCCATCCATGCTGAGATTCAGCGGATGCCGGTTCGGGAAGTTGAGGCGTTTGTATACATCCGACACGCCGACGCCGACCGTTTCGGCAAAGTCGACGATGTAGTCATAGCCGTGCGGCATACGGCCCGCATACTCGACCAGCACCATCGGGTTTTCAGCCGCCAGCAGGTGGTCTGCCACCTGTTCCAGCGCCGCACGATCCGGCGCCAGGGGCGTGGTCACGCGAATGGCATCGGGCGACGGCAGTTTTATGTCTTCCGTCAGCGGCGCTTCCTGAATGCCCGCGTCGTAACACATGTAAATCGGGCCCTGCGGTTCCGCCATCATGATCGAATAGGCGCGCGCGAAGGAATCCGGAATACCGTGCACGCTACCCGGCTGATAGTCCCATTTCGTAAAATCCCGCACTGCGTTGCCCTGCACCGCGGCGGTATGAATCCAGTCAATAAACGGCCGGCGGATCCCCTCATCGGTCGGCCCCGTCGCCCCCATGATGAAAACCGGTGCGCGGTCGATATAGGCGTAATAGATCGCCAACTGCGCGTGCAGCAGACCGACCACGTTATGGACGATGGAAACCATCGGCTCACCGGTCGCCTTGGCATAGCCATGCGCCATCTGGACCGCGATTTTCTCGTGGTTACAGATCATCATCGGCGGATCGTTTTCGCCGTAATTGACCAGTGAATCGTGCAGGCCGCGATAGCTGGCGCCCGGGTTCAGGGAAATATGCTTGAACCCGTATTGCTTGATCAGATCGACAATGACGTCCGACTGATATTTTGTGTCCGATTTCCGGATGAGTTTATCGTCCGACATGGTGCGCGCCCCTGCTAATTGCGTTCCCGATCAAGATTGGCCTAAGCTAATTGGTCTCAGAACCATACGCGAGCGTATGGCTACGCTCAACGGGCAGGCATTGATGGAGGATACCGATATGGCCACAGCAATCCGCGAAGTACTCCCACCGGCAATAGGCTCCGACGAACTTCGGCGACGCCAGTTCGAACTGGCCGCAAACACAAAACCGACGGTCTTTAATGTCGCCGGGCAGCTGCTGGCAAAAGGCCGGACCGACACACCGCTCGCCGTCACCAAGGACATGTCGATCCGCCTCAAAATATACGCCGAAGGCGGTGAGAACGAACTGCACGCCCATCCCGGCGAGGATCACAGTTTTGTTGTACTTCAGGGCAGTGTCCGGTTTTACGGGCCGGAGAACGAAGAGACCGTTCTGGAGGCCAACCAGGGCATCATGCTGCCCAAGGGAAACATGTACTGGTTCACCGCCATTCCGGGCGAACCGCTGGTCATGTTGCGGATCGGATCTCCTAATTACCATAAACTGCCGGAGATCGACCGGATTGACGCCGACGGCAACCCGATGCGCGGAGATTCAAAAAAGAACAAGTCAGTGCCGGTCGAATACCTCGACGGTCAGTTTTACGGCTGATCAGACTTCAAAGGACTTTGAATATGACGACACTGGTAACGGGTGCCGGGCTTATCGGCACGGCATTTGCAATCGAGGCGGCGAAACGCGGCGAGAAGGTGATCTTTCTCGATCCCCTGCCCCGCGGCGACTACCTCACCGCCCGCCTCGGCGACATTGATTACGAGATTATCGCCGACGATGCCCGCAGCCTGCCGGCGCTGATCGATGCCATCCAGACCCACAAGGTCGATACATTCGTGCATACCGCAGGGCTGATCGGCAAACGCGTCTCAAAACCTCTGAGCGCCGGCTATAGCCTGAATGTGGGGGGCGCGATGGCGGTCGCCGAGGCGGTCAAACTGACCGGCGTGAAACGGCTGATCCATATCTCGACGTTTGGCGTCTATGACTGGCGCCAACCGACGCCCGATAAGATCGATGAGGGCTTTCACCGTGGCAGTGGCGCCGCCTATTCCAATTCAAAAGCCGCCCAGGAACTGATCTTCGAGGCTTATCAGGTTGAATGCGGCTTCGGCCTGGTGCTACTGCGGCCGGGCAATGTGTTCGGTACCGGCCATTTCTGGGCCGGTTCGGGCGGCGGAGAAAAAGTCCAGACCCTGGTCGAAGCCGGCATCCGGGGCATCCCGGCCGTGATCCCGGAAGAACAGACCATGGCGTTCGAATACATCTACGCAAAAGATATGGGACGTGCCGTCGATCTGGCCGCAACGGCAACAGGTCTGCCGGCGAAAGCGGTCTATAATCTCGCCTATGGCGAGGTCATTTCGTTTGAGCGGCTGGTGGACGCGGTCAAAGCCGCCGTCCCGGGATTCGAAATCGAGATCACGCCTGGCAAAGCGCCAATTTCGCGTGATACCCCGCTCGACGTCAGCCGTGCCGCAAACGAGCTCGGCTGGACGCCCGAATTCTCGCTCGACGCGGCGATGATCGATTACGCGGAGGATCTGCGCAAAAGAAACCGGTGAGCGAGGCCCACCGGTTTCATATCTTTGCAGATTGTCATACCTGGATAATTCCCGGCTGACGCCGTCTTAGCGGCCTGCGCCGCTTAGTGGTCTTTCTTCATGGCAGCCGCAGTATTCACCATCGAATGAATGCTGCGGGCGTAATCGAGCGCGCCCTGATCGTCCATCCGCGGTGCCGACCGCAGGTATTCCTTCAACCCGAGGATGGCGGGGCGCGGACGACTGGTCAGCAGATCGCAGAACCGGTCAACATCCGCATCCAGCGTCTCCGCGTCGAACACCTCACTGATCAATCCGTAAGTCAGCGCACGTTGGGCATCGATGAAATCAGTGGAATAGGCCATCCACAGGATCGCGTTGCGCGGCATCCGGTCATAAATTGCCGACATCACCATGGTCGGCATCACGTTATGGCCGACTTCAGGAATATTGAAGGTCGCCGTGCTGCTGGCGAAGGCAACGTCGCAGACGGCTGTCACAGCCGTCCCGAAGCCCATGCAACGGCCTTCGATGACCGCAACAACAGGCACCTGGGCGTCCTTGATGGACCGGTAACAACCAAAGATCTGATCGTATTCCGGCCGGCGGCTATAGGCTTCCGGCGAGGGCGGGCCGGCACTGGCATCGCGCACACGACCGGTACAAAAATCGGGACCGGCGCTGCGCAGCAGAACCATATCGGAGGTCTCATGGGCGTTAAGAATAGCTTCCGAAAAAGCGCCCGCCATGCTGTCCGACACACCGTTATCCGGCGCCGTGTTGAAAGTCGCTCTCAGGATTCGTCCGTCCTGTTCCAGCAAAATATCGTCGCTCATTTCTATCTCCCGTTGGTCGGTTTTAATGTTCGTTATAGGGTCTTCTCAAAGAGCGCCGCTTCAATGTCGCGGGCCCGGATCGGCAGTTCGTTAATTTCAATGTCGAACGGCGCCAATGCGTCGTTAACCGCAGATGCAATCGCCGCCGGGGCGCCGAGATAGCCGCCCTCGCCGGAGCCTTTCTGACCCAGCGACGTCATCGGTGACGGCGTGCAATACTCTGAATCGACGACCGGCGGTATCTCATGCGCCGATGGCAGCAGATAATCGACGAAGGTGCCGGCGAGCAGCTGACCTTCCGCGTCGTATTCGAACTTCTCGTACAATGCCGCGCCGATGCCGTGCGCAACGCCGCCTATGATCATGCCGCGCACGATGTCCGGATTGATTGCCGTGCCGCAATCATGGCCGATGAAATAGTCATGAACCTTCACCTTGCCGGTATCGGGATCGATTTCGACCAGCGGCACATGCGCCTGAAACGAGAAGCACGGATATAGAGGTACTTCATTGTTTTCATCGGGCAAACCGCCCGCACCCGGCACCTGCTGGACCGCGTAGGACTGAAGCCCCAGTTCGTGGCCCGGCGGCATCCGGTGGTACTGCTTATGCGCAATGTGGCAGATATCCGCCCAGGCAAGCTTGCTGGCCGGATCTCCGCGCACGCTGAACTCGCCATCGGCATATTCAATCTGATCTTTTTCAACACCGAGATCATGCGCGGCGATGGCGATCATCTTCGCCTTGATATCACGGGCCGCCTTGGACGTTGCGGTACCAAGGACAATCGCCATCCGGCTTGCCACCGGGCTGCGGGTCGGCAGGGCTTCGAGCGAATCCCCGTGAAGGACACGGATCGTGTCCGGGTCGCGTTCCAGTTCTTCGCCGGCAATGGTGGACACCAGCGTTTCATGCCCCTGTCCGGACGTCGTCGTACACATGACCGCCGTAATCGCCCCGGTCGGTTCGACCTTTATCAGGACGGATTCGACAAAGGTCGTGATTTCCAGCTTCGGGTTGAACAGGAATTCAAAAATATTATTGCCGCCACCGGGCTCGAGGCATGTCGCAATACCGACGCCGGCCAGTTTGCCATCGGCGCGAAGCGCATCGCGCCGGATAATCAGGTCATCCCAGTTCGATGTCTTGACGATCCCCTCGAGCACCGCGTGGAAATCACCTGAATCGTAAATCGATCCGGGCGGGATTTTCCACGGGAATTCATCCTTGCGAACGAGGTTGCGCGCACGCACTTCAACCCGGTCAAGACCGAGATGCTTGGCGACGCGTTCCAGCCCGGTCTCAATCGCAAAGTTGGTCGGCGACTGACCGAAGCCCCGCACCGGTACCTGCCCCGTTTTATTCGACGTGACGGAAATCGCCTCGTATTGGATTGAATTCATCCGGTACGGCCCGCAAAGCGCCGTCATCGGCTTGCCAAGCTGCAGCGGCGCGCGGCCCGGATAGGCCCCAACATCGTCCAGCGCGCGGATTTTCATCGACTTGATGACACCCTCGTCATCAAACGCCATCGTGACATCGAATATCCGGTCAGGCCCATGCGCATCGCCACCCGACATGTTGTCGAGCCGGTCTTCGATAAACCGGACCGGAAACCCGAGCTTTTTCGTAAGGTATGTGACCAGAACAGTGTGCTTGATACCGCGTTTCACGCCATAAGAACCGCCAACATCGACATCATTATGCACACGCACGTGGTTCATCGGGATGCGCAGCGCCGCGGCTATCTGGTCTTGATACTGCGGCATCTGGATCGATGCCCAGACGTCCATAATCTCGTTGATGTCGTCCCACTTAGCGACCACACCGAATGTTTCGATCGGCACGGTGGACGAGCGGCCCCAGCGGGCCCGGTAACTGACCGTGTTCGGCATACTGGCGAAATCGTCGGCGACGGGTCCCCAATCCCAGGTTTTGCGAAACAGTACGTTGGTGCCGTGCGCAGGGTGAACCAGGGGCTGGTCTTCATCGAGCATCTTTTCGGAATCGACCGCGGCCGGCAGGGATTCGTATTCAACCTCTATCAGTTCCGCGGCGTCTTCGGCGATATAGCGGGAATCCGCGACCACGGCGGCCACCCATTCACCGGCATAGCGGGTCATCCCCACGGCCAGCGGATGCCAAATCACATTGGGGAGATCGAGACCGTGAAACAGCGAATTTGTTGCTTCGGCGAGCTCTTCACCTGTCAGCACGTAGTGCACACCCGGTAAGGCCAGGGCCGCACTGATATCGATGCTGATGATATTGGCGCGGGCATGTGGGCTCGGCAGAATCGCGACATGCTTCATGCCGGGAACATCTACATCGGCGACAAATTTGCCGCGTCCACTCACGAACCGTCGATCTTCCTTGGTCCGGCGTTTGCGCGATACGTAACGGTAATTCGGCAGGTTTGCGGGGGCATCAACCATTTGCGGCTCCTTCGCGGCGACGCTTCGCCGTCATCTGTACCGCTTCCACAATCTGTTGATACCCGGTGCAACGGCATAAATTGCCACTGATCGCTTCACGAATATCGTCGTCACTGGGATCGGCGTTTTCTGCAAGCAACGCCTCGCTCGCAACCAGCATGCCGGGTGTGCAATAGCCGCACTGCAGGGCATGACATTCCCAGAACGAATCCTGCAGATCGCTGAGCGACCCATCGTCATTGAGCAGGCCTTCGACCGTCGTGACCCGGTGCCCTTCGGCCTGAACCGCAAACATCAGGCAGGACCGGATCGGTTCATCGTCCAGAAACACCGAGCAGGCCCCGCAGATACCGTGCTCGCAACCGACATGGGTGCCGGTCAACCGCAGCATGTCGCGAAGGCAGTCCACCAGGGTCATCCGCGGTGGAATGGTAAGTGTTGTATCCTTGCCGTTGACGTTCAGCGTGACTTCAACCTGTTTCATTTGCCGGCCTCCGCAACCGCATCGACAATCGCGCGGGATATGAGCTTTCGTGTTACGCGGCGCCGGTAATCCGCGGTCGCGTGAACGTCGGTATCGGGGTCGATTTCTTCGTCGACCAGCGCGATCACGGCATCCAGCCCATCCAGCGATTTCCCGATCAGCGCGGCTTCGAGTGCGTGCAGTTTCACCGGGGACGGCGCCGCACCTCCGACGCTAATTGCCGCGCGGGTAAACGTGCCGTCCTCTGCCAGCGCGACCTGTGCGGCGGCTGCGACAAGGGCGAAGTCGCCCTGGCGGCTCGCGGTTTCATGAAACCCCGTGCCGGTCCGCGCGTCCTGCCAGACCGGAATGCGAATTTCGGTCAGAAGCTGTTCCGGTTCGATGTTGGTGACCATCGCCGCTTCGAAAAAGCCGTCGATTGCCATCTCGACCTCGCCCGACACCGCGCGCAGGACCATGGTTGCATCAAGCGCCAGCGCCGCCAGCGGAAGCTCGGCCGACGGATCGCCATGGACGATGCTGCCGCCGATGGTGCCACGATTTCGGGTCTGCTGATGGCCGACATTGCGGACCGCCTTGGCGACAAGCGGCAGGCGATCCGACACGATATCGGAGCGTTCGATAGCGCGCTGGCGGGTACCCGCACCAAACGAGATGTGATCACCGCGATCGTTAATACCGGCAAGCTCGGTGACATCGTTGATGTCTATCAGCATGTCGGGACGCGCCATCCGCATCGCCATCAAGGGAACGAGCGTCTGCCCACCCGCAATAATCTTGCGTTCCTCATCCCCGGCGTCTGCCAGCAACTGGCAGATTTGGTCGACCGAAGACGCCCGGATGTAGTCAAAGGCGGCAGCTTTCATTGGGACAGGTCCATAATATCAACAGCTTCCGTTCTGAGTGTTCGCGGATGTAACCGGCAGGAGCGCCGCAATTTAGTGCCATCCGCGACCGTATGGTAGCCCGAACGGATGAAATACGCTGCATGGCACTATGCGAAGGCGTGTGGGCTTAACCGTTCCTTAGGGGATTTTCGGCAAATTTGAGACAACTCAAGGAGAGTCACATGGCACAACATGCAGTTCTTAGCCATCCCGACGTCGCCCAGGCTGGCGCCCATCGCCGGCCATCAGATGCAGGCTGGTCACCACGCGTAAAACTCGGCTGGTTTCTCGGCTGCGCCGTCGCAAGCTGGGCTATCGTATTGGCGCCGTTCCTGTTGATCCGCTGACACGGCTTTAGACGGGATCACACGCCACCGGCTTTACCAGCGTGCGTTATCTCCCATATTTTGCGGGGCGTGACCGGCATTCTGATATCGCGCACCCCATAGGGCCGCAGCGCGTCCACAAAACAATTTACCAGCACCGCGAGCGCCGGCGTCGTCCCACCTTCGCCACCCGCTTTAACGCCAAGCGGATTCGTCGGCGACGGCACTTCATTCAATGCAGTCGCAAACGACGGATATTCATCGGCGCGCGGCATATGATAATCCATGAACGAGCCCGCCAATGGCTGGCCATGCTCATCGATCGCACAAAGCTCGCCCAGCGCCTCGCCTGCCCCCTGAACAATCCCGCCATGGGTCTGCCCGTCAACGATCAACGGATTGATCGCCCGACCGACATCGTCAATCGTGGTATAGCGCACAACGTCATAGGCACCGGAATCCGGATCGATCTCGATCTCGCAGATATGACACCCATTTGGAAATACCGGTATTTCCATAATATTGTCTTCGATAACGGACAGACCACCCGCCAACGATTCCGGAATATCGCCCCGATCCGAAATTGATTTCGCCAGTTCGAACAGGCCGATCTCGCGATCCGTCCCCTTGATCGAGAATTTTGCGTCGCCGAATTCAATATCGGTCTCGGCAGCCTCAAGAATGAAAGCGGCCAGGCGCTTGCCTTTTTCTATCAGTTCGTCCGCCGCTTTGACGATGACGGTGCCTGCCATCCGCATGGACCGCCCGCTATGCGACCCGCCACCGACCTTTACGACATCCGTATCGCCAACAATAACCGTAACGGATTCAACCGGTACACCGAGCCATTCAGCGGCGACCTGCGCGAAGCTCGTCTCATGACCCTGGCCACTCGGCTGGGTGCCGATGACAAGATCAATCCCGCCATCCGCTTTAACGTGAATTTCAGCCTGCTCACGCGGCGTTCCGATCGACGATTCCACATAGTTTGCGAATCCGCGGCCAAGCAGCTTGCCACGGGCCTCAACCTCTTTTTTACGCGCGGCAAACCCGTCCCAGTCGGCGAGTTCCATCGCCATGTCCATGCTTCTCGCGTATTCGCCGCTGTCATAGGTCATGCCAACGGCATTCAGATACGGCATCTGTTCGGACGACACGAGGTTTTTGCGGCGTAGTTCAATCGGATCGAACCCAAGCTCATGCGCCGCCGTTTCGACCAGCCGCTCAATAGCGAAAGTGACTTCGGGCCGTCCCGAGCTACGATACGCGTTCGTCGGCGGCGTATTGCTGAATACAGCGCGCGACCGGAGATGGGCCGCAGGTATGTCATACGAACCGGTAATCAGCCCCGACCCCTTGCTGAGCGGCGACAGCGAAACCATGCGTGAGCCGACGTTGCTCAGATTGTCGGCGCGCATCGCCAGGAATTTACCGTCCGCATCCAGTGCGAGGGAAACCTTGCTGACAAGATCCCGCCCCTGATAATCGCTGATGAAGGACTCGCTGCGCCGGCAGGTGAACTTTACCGGCCGTCCTAGTTTGCGCGATATCCAGCCGACCAGCGGGAATTCGACATAGAGCCGGTTCCGTGTGCCGAAATTGCCCCCGACATCCTTGGAAACCACCCGCACATCTTCGGCATCAACACCGAGCACTTCCGCGATCTCGCGTTTCTGACGGACCGAGCCGCCGGACCCCGCATAGACCGTGTACCGACCGGTTTCGGTATCGTAATCGCCAAGCGCCGCGCGGGGTTCCATCGGAACACCCGTGACACGGTCGATATAAAATTCCATGTCGACGACATGTTCAGCACCGGCAAACGCCGCATCGGTTGCTGCCTTGTCGCCAAAAAATGTCTCGATGCCGATATTGTCGGGCACATTGTCCCAGACCGCCGGCGCGCCAGTATCGGCGGCTTTGTTTGTGTCGGTCACGCAAGGCAACGGCTCGTAATCGATCATCACGGCATCGGCGGCGTCTTCGGCCTGCGCCAGGGTATCTGCAACGACCACAGCGAGCGCCTCGCCGACATAACGCGCTTTGTCCGCCGGCAGCGGCATATGATTGCCGATAAACGGGGCGGTCCCGCCCGGGCCATGCAGCTTCTGGTCATGCTTGGTCGAAGGCAG
The DNA here is from genome assembly GCA_047638395.1 of Paracoccaceae bacterium. Taxonomy (GTDB): domain Bacteria; phylum Pseudomonadota; class Alphaproteobacteria; order MPNO01; family UBA830; genus CAXBCP01. The sequence continues at coordinate 140,471 of JBLIMV010000006.1, forward strand.
CGGGCTATGCGGAATTTGCGACAACCCGTCAGCGGCACAAGCGGCGCCGGTATAAATCCCCAGTACGCCGGGCATCGCCGACGCATCCGTCGTCTCGATACTCCGGAGAATGGCATGGGCATGACTGGACCTGACAACGGCCATGTAGGCCTGACCGTCAATCGACCAGTCATCGCTGAACCGGCCCTGACCTGTCAGCAGTCGCACATCCTCGCGGCGGCGAACCGGCTGCCCTATTTTTTCGTACTTCATCGTCCGGATTCCCGATTTTAGAGATCTTTGAGGTGGCTGAATTATCTCCGTACGCCAGCGTATGGAAAGAATCAACACCCTGTTTTATGGAGATACCAGCGCCGCCGCGTTTCGCCCTGCGATCCGGCCCAGCGTAACCGCGGTCAGCAGGCCGTTCCCCGACAGATACCCCCAGACAGCATCACCGGAGACCCCGCGTGCCGCACCCCCGCCAGCAAACAGATTCGGAAAGGGTGCACCATCTTCGCGCAGGACTTTCGCGCCCGGATTTATCGCAAGCCCGCCCTGGGTATGAAACAACGCACCGGTTATCCGGATCGCATAATACGGCGCGGCCAGGCCGGCTTTCGATTGAAAATCCCGCCCGAAGGGACAATCGCCCTTACCACGGGCATAGCCGGCGCATTCGGCCATCGTCGCACCAAGGCTCTCGGCATCCAGCGCGCAGAGCGACGCCAGTTCAGCAATTTCGTCCGCTCGCCGGACCGCGCCCGCTGCTTCGGCATCCCGGTAATCCTCGAACGTCATACCGAGATCATGGATCCGCTGATCGTAGATATTCCAGGCGATGCTATCCGGCTGCGCCAGAACATCCACCGCCGCTTCGGAATATCCCTGATGCTCGTTGGCAAACCGGTGCGCCGCCGCATTCACCTGGATACCGCCCTCGGTCATGACCGCCCAGGTGATCAGCATACCGTGCGGAGACGCCCAGGACCCATGCCCCTGATAGGCGCCCATATCCTGAACCCCCGCTCCAAGGGCGCGCCCCCACAGGATCGCATCACCCTGATTGCCGGTATGCCCGGCAAAGACGGCGTCGGCAATCTCGGGGATAAATTCGCGCACCATTTCCACATTTCCGCCATACCCATTACACGCCAGCACCAGCGCAGCGCAGCCGATCCGGTCGGTCGACCCGTCGGGGCGCTCAATTTCCACGCCCCGAATTGTCCCGTCCGTCGCCGCGATCAGGTTCGTGACACGGGCATTCGCCAATATATCTATACCCGCCGCTGCGGCAGCATTTGTCAGCGCCCCGATCAGTTCGGCGCCCGTCTTTGATGGAGGCGCATGCATCCGGAACACGCTGTGACCGGGATACAGAAAACTGTCTACGAGCTGCAGCGGTATGTTGTGCTGGTCGATGAGCCAATCGACGGCGGGACCGGATTCACGGCAGACGGCATCGACCACATCGGGGTCCGCCCTGCCCTTCGATTTCCGATGAATATCGGCGGCAAGCAGATCGACCGGATCATCTATTCCCTGCTTGCGCTGAAGCCGCGTGTTACAGGCCGGGATCATCCCCGATGAAAGCGCCGTTGATCCTTGCGGAATTTCGTCCCGCTCCAGGATCAGAACCTCGGCGCCACCTTCGCTGGCGGCAAGGCCGGCGACAATCCCGCACGCCCCCGCGCCGACGACAATGACGGGGATTTCGACATCGAAAGAAATATTTTCGTCGAAGACGACCGTCATGATTCCCGTTCGACGATCACGTTGCCATAGGAATCCACACGGCCCGCGAGCCCCGGGTCGATAAAGGTCGTCGCATCCGGCTGTTCCAGAATGGCGGGACCCGGGATCACTGTTCCGATCGGCAGCATCAGCCGGTCATAAACCCGGGCATCGTGCCAGGCGCTCTGAACGTACACCTTGCGCCCCGGACGTTCGGCGGCCTCGAGCGAAGCATCCCCCGACGGCGCCAGAACAGACAGATCGAAATTCGGACGATGCCCGATAACCGAGACCCGCAGGTTCATGACCCGACACGGAATCCCATCGAGAACCCGGCCATATTCCCGCCGGTACGCCGCTTCAAAGGCCGCCCGAAGGCCGTCGACGCTGTCGGTCCCGGCGGCTACTGGCGTTACAACCGTGTGAGTCTGCCCGACATAGAGCATATCCAGCTCAACGATCTCTTCGGTTTCTTCCAGCGCCACCCCGGCACCGGCAAGGCGCTCCTTGCCTTCGCCCGCCAGACGATCGATCTCGGCCGCCAGTTGCGACAGATCCAGATCGTCGAGCAGCGTATTCAGCGTCTGGACAAAATCGTGGCGCATATCGGCAATCACACAACCGATAGCGCTGGTCACACCGGGGAACCGGGGCACAAGCGCGCCCGCAAGGCCGACGTCGTTGACCAGCGCGCCGGCATGAAGCGCCCCGCCGCCGCCAAACGGCATTGCCGTGAATTTACGCGGGTCATGACCGCGTTCTATCGACACCAGCCGGATAGCACCGGCCATGCGCGAGTTCGCAACGCGGATAATGGCCTCCGCCGCATCCAGATCGTCAAGACCGAGCGGCTCGCCAACATGGGTGCGGATAGCCCGCGCCGCGGCATCGAGATCAAGCGCGTTGATCTTGCCGCCGATGGGCCGCTCAGCGTTGATCCGCCCCAGCAACACATTTGCATCCGTCACCGTCGGCCGGTCATTGCCAAGCCCGTAGCAGGCAGGCCCCGGATTGGCGCCGGCACTTTCGGGGCCAATCTGCAGAATACCGCCGCGATCGACCCAGGCGATCGAACCGCCGCCTGCCCCAATCGTCGTGATCTGGATCATCGGCGTGCGGACAACCAGGCCGAAATCAATCGACGTCTGTGCCGCAAGCGCGCTTTCGCCGTCGGCCACAAGGGCCACATCGAAGCTTGTCCCGCCCATGTCGCAGGTCACGATATTCGGAAAGCCCGCCGCGTCTGCAATATGAGCCGCCGCAATCACGCCGGCGGCAGGACCGGACAGCGCGGTCCGCACCGGTATTTCACGGGCGGTATCGACACTCATCACGCCGCCATTCGACTGGACGATCAGAATATCGCCTTCGAACCCGGCCTCCGTCAGGGATGTTTCCAGGTTCTGCAGGTAGCGCCCGACAACGGGCTGGAGCGTCGCATTGAGCGCCGTTGTAGAGACCCGCTCAAATTCCCGTAGCTCCGGCAGGATATCGCTGGAGACCGTGATGTGTTCGTTCGGCCAGATTGCCCTCGCGGCCTCAAAGGCGGCCCGCTCGTTCTCCGGGTTGGCATAGGAATTGATGAACATGATTGCCAATGCCTCGGCGCCTGCGGCCAGAAGATCCGCAGCGGCTTTGGAAACGGCATCGGTATCGACCGGTGTGCGTACCGACCCATCGGCCAGAACACGTTCTTCCACCTCGAGCCGGAGATCACGCGGTATGACCGGTGTGTATGAGCCCCGGAGCCCCCAGATTTCCGGCCGGTCACGGCGCCGCATCTCGAGGACATCGCGGAAGCCCGCAGTCGTAATCAGGCCGGTCTTCGCGCCTTTGCGCTCAAGCAGCGCGTTCGTGCCGACGGTCGTTCCGTGAACGACGTTGGCAAGGGCGGGAATACCACTCTCCCCAGCCCCGGCGACCACACCTTCGATAAAGCCGCGGGACTGATCATCCGGCGTTGACGGTACTTTGGCGACACGGCATTCGCCGGTTGCCTCATCCAGCCAGAAGATATCGGTAAACGTGCCACCGACATCGACGCCGACAATCGCAGTTCTGGACACGGCCATTACACGGCTCCCATAGATTCGCGGGTCGCGGTGGTCGCAGTCGTATCGACGGCACCCTCATCGGTAAGAATAACGCCGTACTGTGCCGCTGCATTCTCCGGGCTCACGAAACCAAGCCGCACGTCCGTGGCAACCATGTCGGGGTCACGCTCGATCGCCGGGCCATAGCCCCCGCCACCCGGCGATTCAATATGGATACGCTGGCCCTTCTTCAGCCGGATATCGACTGCCTTTGATGTCATTTCCGGAATATGAATGCCGTCGTCCTGCTCGTAGCTGACAAAATTAGCTGCCGCATCGCCGCCGCCAATGATTCCCCGTGGCGGAAATTTTCCCCGCTCTGCGAAGACAAAACCCGTGCCGCGTTCTTCCAGCAGTTCGATCTCATAGATTGCACCCAGCCCACCACGATGCCGGCCCGGACCGGCGGAATCGGGCCGGATTGCCCACTGGGTAAAGGCAACCGGCAGCACCGATTCCAGGATCTCGACGGGCGGTATGGTCGCCATCGATATCGGGGCGTTGCCGTGGGTCAGCCCGTCTCCATCCGAATGACCACCAAGGCCGCCACCGAAAAAGCTGAAAAACACCCAGGGGCGCGCCTGTCCCGGTCGCCGCCCGTTGATCGAAACCGCGTTGATCGTGCCGTAACTGTTGGCAGGAGCGATCTCGGGGTCGATCTTCGAAAACGTGCTGAACACGATGTCGATCAGCCGCAGGATCGTCTCGGTATATCCGCCGACAGGGCGCGGTGCGACGGCTGACAGGATTTTGCCGTCCGGTATAACGAACGATATCGGCTCCAGCACACCGCCATTCGCCGGCACGTCCCGGAAGACATGTTTCAGCGCCACATAGGTCGCAGCGATGGTCGTGGATTCCGAGATATTAATCGGCCCCGCACATGCATCGGCGGACCGCGAGAAATCGAACTTCAACGTGTCCCCGACAATCGTGAGATCGAGCGCTATTTTGAGCGGTTCGTCCTCGATACCGTCATTGTCGAGAAACTCCTCGGTCGAATAAGTGCCGTCGGCCAGATCGCCGATCAGGCTGCGCATCTGGCGGGCCGAACGCTCTTTCAGTTCGCTGAAGACGTTCCGCACCGTATCCTTGCCGTATTCTTCGAGCAGATCGTCCATCCGCCGGACGCCGAGGTCGAGCGAATTTATCTGGCCCATCAGGTCGCCGTAGGAACTCCCGGGTAAACGACTGTTCGCCGTGAGGACCGAAACGATGTCCTGGCGTATCACGCCGCGGTCCATCAGCTTAACCGGCGGCATCACAAAGCCTTCCTGGAAGCAATCGGTGGCCGATGGGTTGTAATTACCCGGAACACCGCCTCCGACATCGTGCCAGTGCCCGGCCGAGGACAGCCAGCAATACAGTTCACCGTCACGGAAATAAGGCCGCACGATTTTGAAATCGGACAGATGCGTACCGCCGGCATAGGGGTCGTTGAATATCCACATATCGCCGTCTTCGGCGCCACCATCGGCCTCGGCCTTGGCAATACCGGTCTTCACCGCGAACGACATCACACCGACGAATATCGGCAGGCCTTCCTTGCCCTGAATGAGCGTGTCGCCGGTGCCTGCCTCGTAAATGCCGTGGGACGCATCACGCGCTTCGGCGATGACCGGGCTGAACGCGGCGCGAAACAGCGTCACGTCCATCTCGTCGGCAATCTGTTCCAGCCTGCCTTTGATGACGGCAAGCGTTACCGGATCGACGCTCATGCGGTCTCCTTTTGGGAAAAACGTTTTTCAAGATGTGGTACCAGCCCGCCATCGACCAACATCGCCAGCAAATGCGGCGGCATCGGATCGCACGCGTATTCGGCACCACTGTCGAGATCGCGCACGTTGCCCGCTACCGCATCGATTGCGAGATGACTGCCAGCAGAAATTTCGGGCGCATCGACGCAGACCAGCGCCATCAGCCCGTGATTGATCGCGTTGCGATAAAAGATACCGCCAAAGGACGGCGCCAGGACGGCGGCAACCCCATGAAAAACAAGGGATTGGGCCGCCTGTTCGCGCGATGATCCCATCCCGAAGTTCCGCCCGGCGCATATAACGTCGCCAGGCCGAACGTTGGGTACAAAGTCGGGATCGACGGTCTCGAGGCAATGCTTCGCCATCTCTTCGAGCGGGCTTTTCATATACAGCCCGGGGGCAAGCACATCGGTATCGACATTGTCGCCATAGGCCCAGACTTTTGCCCGATCAATGATCCCGGGCGGACTCACGTCAAAAATTCCCGCGGGTCGCGGATTTCACCGGCAACTGCCGCCGCCGCCACGGTGTAAGGATTGCCCAGATAAACGTCGGACGAAGTCGCCCCCATGCGGCCCTTAAAATTTCGTGCCGTCGACGCGATACAAACTTCGTGCTCGGCCAGAATACCCGCGCCGTAGCCGGCACACGCCCCGCAACCCGACGGCATCATGATCGCGCCGGCCTCTGTCAGGATGGCAAGCGTGCCGTCGGCAGCCGCCGCCGTCATGTCTTTCTGCGATGCAGGCGCCACCAGGAACCGCGTCCCCTTTGCCACCTTGCGGCCTTTGAGAACTTCGGCCGCCATATGAAGATCGACGAGCTTCGCGCCAGTGCATGCGCCGATATAGGCCTGGTCGATCTTTGTGCCGGCTGTGTCCGCGACGGGACCGGAATTTGCCGGGCTGTGCGGTGCCGCAACCTGAGGGCCAAGGGCCGCCACATCGATGACGTGCGATGCGCGCACAGGCGCATCTGCATCGTTCTGCCAGCGAGCGATATCGCCAGGGTCGGCGCCGGCATTGCGGATAAATTCAGCCGTTGTCTCGTCGCCTGCAATCAGGCCGGTCTGGGCACCGAGCTCCGCTGCCATGTTGCACAGCGTCATGCGCTCCGACATCGGCAGGGCAGCGATCGTGTCGCCGACATATTCGACGACCTGGTAATCTCCGCCATCCATGCCGAGGCGCGCGCACAGGGCCAGCATCACATCCTTGGCGCTGACGCCGAGCGGCAGACCGCCCGTGACCTCTACCCGGATCGTCTCAGGCACCCTGACCCAGGTCTCCCCGGTCGCCAGCACGCCGGCCATATCGGTCGCCCCGATACCGAACATAAAGCAGCCGAAAGCCCCGCCGGTTGGCGAATGGCTGTCGCCGCCAACGACGAACATCCCCGGTTTCAGGTGCCCCCGCTCTGGCAGGACGATGTGACAGATTCCCTGCATGTCATAAAAATTCGGCAGGTTTTGAGCCGCCGCAAACTTTCGCGTGAGGTCCAGAATGCGGGCACTTTCGGCATCCACCGCGGGCACGTAGTGATCTGATATCAGAACAACTTTTTCCGGGTCCCATACGCCGACACCCAGTTTTTCAAGGATCGGCTGGACCCGCCGCGGCCCGCCGGAATCATGGATCATCGCAAGATCGACCTTGCAGGTGACAATCTCTCCCGGTTTCACCGTCTCTAAGCCAGCGGCGTGAGCGATGATCTTCTGTGCAAGGGTCTGAGGCATATCAGTTCTGTAATCCGGGCTTTTCTATGAATCCAGCAAGGTCAACTGCCGAGCGACGGCAGCCAGAGCACAATGCCGGGAAAGATGACGATCAAGACCACCAGCAGCATTGCACACGCCATGAAAGGGAGCGCCGCCAGACAGATTTCACTGAACTTGGTCCCCGGCGGCGACACGCCCTGCATTACGAATAGAAGTAGGCCAAAAGGCGGCGTGGTAAAGCTGATTTCCATTGCCAGCAGAACAATTACCGCGAACCAGATCGGATCGAAGCCGAACTTTATCGCCAGCGGGAAAAAGATCGGCACTGTCAGCAGCATCATGGACAGCTGATCCATGAACATGCCGAGGACCAGCAGAATTCCGAACATCACGAGCAGCATGACCATCGGGTCGAGATCGAACTGCGTCACCCAGCCGATCAGTCCCGACGACGCCCCGGAAAATGCCAGGATCTGGCTGAAAGTCGCTGACCCGAAGATGATCAGCAACGCCATGATCGTGACCCGGGCGGCACCTTCCATCGACGTCCAGGTCGATTTGAATGTCAGGCTGCGATACAAAACCGCAAGGATAAGAACGCCAAGGCAGCCGAACGCCGCCGCCTCGGACGGCGTCGCGATTCCTGCCATAATCAGGATGATGACGCCGAACACAACAGAGATCATCGGCAACACGTCCGTACCCAGCAGCCTCAGCCGGGTCGACCATGGCACGAACTCGATGTCATAGGCGGGCGCGGCATCCGGGTCGCGCTTCGCCATCCCGTAGATCAGCACGATATACATCAGTGCCAGGATGAGCCCCGGCACAATACCGGCAATCAATAGCTTGCCGATATCCAGCTCCGCGAGCGTGCCCAGCAACACTGCGAGCGCCGAGGGCGGAATCAACATCGCGAGCCCGCCGGTCCCGAGGATAGGACCGATGGACATGTGTTTCTTATAGCCCCGCTTGGTCATCTCCGGGACCATCAGCGTGCCCAGCAGCGCCGTGGACCCCATGGAAGAGCCTGACAGGGTCGCAAAGGCCGTGCCGCCTGCCACCGTTACGTAGGACAGGCGCGCCGGCACACGGCCCATCAGCTTCTCGACGGCGGTGAACATCCGGTTCGCGAGACCTGTGTGAAAAAACAGCTCGCCCATCAGCAGAAACATCGGGATCGGCACGAGAGCGAAGGTGGTCATGGATTCAAATGCATTGCCGGCCAGGATCCCGACCCCGCGCTCTGCCATTTCGAAGAAACCGCCCGATCCACCGAGATAAATCACGGCGGCCACTACGTTGACGGTGATAAAGGCAATACCCACCGGCAGACCGATCGCCATCAACACCAGGATCGCCGCAATCAGGCTCGCCAGGGTCCAGTACCATTCCATCAGGAAGCGGCCCTATTCATGAACACCAGCCTGTCCGGTATGCATGGTTTCCCGGCCGAAAACGAAGCGCAGAAACTCCAACGACATAAACCCGAATCCAACAGGCATGGCGACAGTGACGATCCAGCGCGGGATATCGCGTGAGCCGCGCACGTCGAGTTCCCCAAAAGTGTAGTCTTCAAGTGCCAGGGCACCCGCATAAAACGCGAGCACGGCGCAGACGAGAAAACACACCGCAGCAACGACGCGCGACAGCACGTTTCGGACCGGCACCGAAACGGCAGCGGTAATAATTTCGATATAGACATGCCCGCGTTGCCGAACCAGCCAGGGTGCGCCGAGCATCAGCGTGTAGATAAAGCCGTATTCGATAAAGACGAAGGAATAGCTGGAATACTCGAGTCCCAGGCTGCGGAACAGCACGGAATAGACGATGGCGACCATCATCAGACCGAGATAGATAGCCGCAAGCGCGGCCATACCGCGCAGCAGCCGCGTATAATATGTGTCAATCGTTTCCAGCATGGCGGAAAACGGGCGGACCAGAGGCCCGCCCGTTAATCGTCAGTTCGTTGCGGCCTGCTGGTATAGCGGGCGCAGTTTCTGCATGGAATCGAGCGGCCGGTTACGCTTCTTCAGGCGCTCTTCCATCCGCTGGTAGGCAGATTCGATCGCCGTCTTCAGATATTCGGACGATGCCGGCACGTTGTGCAGTTTCATACCACCGTCAATGAGCTGCTTGCGCTCTTTGACGACCTCGGCGAGCCGTGCCGCACGGCTGGAATTTTCATGCGCAATTACCGTCGACTGCAGGATACCCTGCGCTTTCGCGGTCATCTTGTTCCAGGATTTCAGGTTCATAATCAGCCCGATATCGGTCTGGTAGAACTTCGGGTCCAGACGGTGACGCAGGAACTTGTCCCATTTCAATCCCATCAGCCCGATCGATGTCCAGGCCGATGCGTTGACGATGCCTTTTTCAAGCGCCGAGTACACCGCACTGGAAGACATATTGTGCGTCGTCGCCCCGAGCGCGCGGAAAAATGCACCATAGATCGGGTTGTCGCGCAGCTTCACACCGGCGAAATCGGGTTGTCCGCTCTTTTTGAAAGTCGGCGCGTTCTGCATATAGATGTGAAAGCCCGGCCCGGAATCGATCCAGCCGAGATACTTCACCTTGAAATACTTCTGGTGAAGCTGATCGATGATTGCCATTCCGCCATTCGCACGCACGGTTGCGGGCGAGGACGGAGAGGTCGCAATCGCCTCATTTTCCGGGATTGCCTGCGCATAAAACGCCGCGGGCGTGCAGACCATATCGACGGAGCCTTTGCTGACCGCACCGGGCTGCTGGAACATCTTTACAGCTTCGCTGCCGCCCTTGATGTCGATTGAAACGTCAGAACCGCCGGCCGCGTTGATCGATGCGACCATTGCCTTGCAGCTTTTGGTGTAAACCAGAAAATCCGGGAAAGGATGAACCAGCGAAAGCTTGGTCTGCGCCATCGTTCCGCCGGCGAAAGCCGTCATCCCGATAGAAAATGCAGCGATCATCATAATTTTTGTTTTCATAATCATGCCCCTGATAGGTTTTTGATCTGTTTCGTTTAACCATTACGCCTGAACTCTGTTTTATATACTGTCATATCTGCCGAACTGACGCATCCTCAACAATTGACCGATCAACAATGAATCCCGAATCTCCGGATTTTATCGTTCGCGCCTTTCTGGACGCAATCGACGCGCGCGACCTGGAAACAGCACAATCGTTCCTGTCTCCCGACTTCTCCATGGAATTCCCGGGTGGTGGCACGATGCGTACCCTGAAGGAGTTGATCGACTGGGCGAAACCCAGATACAGATCCGTCTCCAAGCGGTACGACAAATTCGATGTCGTGGATGCCGGTGGCGACGAATCAGCCGTTTATTGCTTCGGCACCCTGTCCGGCGTCTGGAACAATGGGGAAGAATTCTCCGCCATCCGGTTTATCGACCGTTTCGGCATCAAAAACGACCGCATCATGGATCAGAAAGTCTGGAACGACCTCGGCGAAGTGCGAAAACCCTGACGATCAGGCTATCCGGTTCACCAGGGTTCCATCGGCCAGGAAATCCCGCGCTATCTCGACGGCACGTCGGCGCAATTCTTCGAGCGACTGCGGGCTCACCCCGCCGACATGGGGCGTGATCGCGACACGGTCCCGCGCCCAGTCTTTATGCTGCTTCACTGCCGACAGCAGCCGGTCGGTCGACGGCAGTGGCTCCGCCGGGAACACATCGAGGCCGACACCGCCAAGCGCCCCGGCTTTGAGCGCATCCGCGACGGCGTCGGTATCGACCAGTCCGCCCCGTGCGGTGTTAATCAACACCGAATCCGGTTTCATTACGGCAAGCGCAACGGCATCGATAATATTCGAGGTCTTTTCCGTCAGCGGCAGATGAAGCGACACCACATCCGCCACCTCCAACCCGGCCTCCAGGGACGAAAACCGGTGAACCTGGGTAACCTCCCAACTTCCGGGCGCAATATCCGGGTCGAAAAACCCCACCGTCATGCCCAGCGCCCGGGCGCGATCGGCAAAGGCACGTCCGATGGCGCCGTAGCCGACCACCAGACAGTTCAGCCCCGCGATGCGGCGGACCGGGGCAGGAATAGGCATCCGGTCAAAATCGGTATCTTTCGGCAGGTCGAAAATTCGCCCGTGATATGCGGCAGTTCCGCGTAACAGCGCAAGGGTGAGCGCCAGCGCATGATCCGCGACTTCGCCGGTGCCATAGTCCGGCACGTTGCAGACCGGCACACCGCGCGCCGACCAGGCGTCGAGATCTATATTGTCGACGCCGACACCGACCCGGACCAGAATACGGGCGTTCACCGCCAGTTCCGCGATTGTTTGGTCGTAGGGCATCAGGTGATGTGCGACGAGAGCGTCTGCGCCTGACCACACATCGACAGACAGGTCTTCGGCCTTCCGGGCGTTCTCGATGACGATGTCCATCGGCGCCGCTGCCGCCCGCTCAACCGCATGATCGTCCGCGAAGACCGTATCGGGGATGAGAATATTCACGCTGGAACCGCTTCGAACGTGCAGATATCCGCTCCCTGCGACGCACAACCGGTTTCCCGCACGGCAACCGCCACACCCAGAACCAGACCGCCTACGGCTTCAAGCATGCCCCGGATCGGCGCACAGACCGGCGCGTCGCTATCGCCATACCCGGCGGCAAACGGGCTGTTGCTGACGCTGAGCGACAGACCGTTTGCTGAGCGGCTCAAAGACCAGATGCCCCAGCCGAGCTGCGGCGCGGTCTCCGCAATGGTCGCCAGCAGAGCATCCGCCTGCGCCGCCCCCAGCGCCTGATAGCTTTCGGCCGAGCCCTTGCCGTAATGCGCAATGGATCGGGCAAAGGCTTCAAATGCGGCAGCGCGTTCCGTCTCCGGCAGGAATTCAAAAACCCCCATCAGGCTGTCGGGCCGGATCAACAGATACGGGATATCCCGGTCGTGTATGGCGCCGTTTTCGGCATCCCATTCCAGCCGCTCCCGAAAGGTCTTCATGCCGCGTGGTCCGCCGTCGATACACGCCCCGCAGCATGCATCGCGGCACGCCAGCCAAATACGACCGCCGGCCCCAGTGTCGTCCCCGGCCCCGGATAGGCGCCGGACATCACAGATCCCATATCGTTGCCGCAGGCATAAAGCCCGGCAATCGGCGCGTTCGCCCCATCCAGCACGCGGCAGTCCGGGTCAGTCGATATACCGACGCTGCACCCGATCTCGGCGGGCCAGACCGCCATGGCCGCGAACGGCCCGGCCTCAATAGGTGCCAGGCACGGGTTCGGTCCATGTGCCGGATCGCCGTTGAACCTGTTGAGCTCCAGATCGCCTTTGCCGAAATCTTCATCTACCCCGGTGACCGCGAAGCGGTTGTGACGGTCCACACTGTCCTGCAACCCGCCACGATCAACCCCAATTTTTCCGGCGAGCGCATCAAGGCTGTCCGCGACCGTCACATAGCCATCCTTGATATGCTTCGACAGGTTGCGTGTTTCCGGATGGATCGCGCCAAGCCCGTACTTCGCGATAAAGCGCGTCTCACAGATCAGCCAGGCGGGCATGGTGTCTGCGGTTTCGTGCGACCGGTACATCGCTTCGACAAAGTCATGATAGGACACGCCCTCGTTCACGAACCGGCGCCCGTCGGCATTGACGGCGATCAGCCCCGGCTTGGCGCGATCCATCGCAAGATGCGGGAACAGACCTTCCGTTCCGTCAGCTCGTTTGGTCACCGACACAGGAGACCAGAAACCGGCTCCCTGATGGCTGTCGGAATCAATTACCGCATTCGCTGCTTCCGCCAATGCCAGCCCGTCCCCCGCATTCGAGCCCGCAGCAAGCGAATAGGGCGGCGTGGGATGGGGCATAAATGCTTCGCGGTATTTGGGGTTATGCGCAAATCCTCCGGTCGCCAGGATGACACCCCTGCGCGCGCGGACCCGTTTTTCCCCGTCTGCTGTGTTCAGAATGGCCCCGAGCACCGCACCGTCTTCATCGCGGACAAATTCCCCGATCGGGGCCTCGAACAAGACCGGCACATTGCGTTTCTGCAGACTGTAATAGAGCCTGCCGACCAGCGCGTTCCCCATAACCAGCCGGGTGCCCCGGCGAAATCGCAGCCGGTCCGTCAGGTAGCGCAGCACGATCGATGCAGAATGCCTAAATTTCGCCAGGGAACGGTAGCGTCCCAACAGACTGACGATGTCCACCTTGCCGACCATCATCCCGCCCATCAGCATAAATTCGGCGATCGGCGGCCGGACACGCGCGAAGTCCTTGCCGAGCAGTCTGCCGTCAAAATTCTCCGGGATTATCGCCCGCCCTGCCATGCCGGCACCAGCGATATTATTGCGATAATCGGGGTGCATCCCACAGGGCAGGAAGCGTACATCGGTTTTTTCTGCCAGATAATCGATCACGCCCGGACCGTCGCGCAAATATACCCGGCGGTGCTCACTGGTCCGGTCTTCGCCGATGAGACTGTCGAGATACTTCGCGGCCTCTTCCGGCGAATCCTCAAAACCTGCTTCCCGGCTTTGCGTGTTTCCGGGGATCCACAACGTTCCGGCAGATGTCGCGCCGGTGCCGCCGACCTGAGCCGCTTTTTCACAGACAACGACATCGAGCCCTTCGATCGCCGCGACAAGCGCCGCCGTCATGCCGCCGGGACCCGCGCCTGCGACCAGCAGGTCCGTCTCCATATCCCAGTCGCTTGCCGTGATCGTGTCTGCCATCGTTCCGTCTCTTGTTATCTATGCTAAAGAATACGGGAAAGCGCCTGCGTGGAACATAGAGCTTTGCACAACCGCCGGCATTGCCCGCAATGGGCGACAACATATTTTCGAAGGAGACGATCCGTGGATCTGGGACTTACAGGAAAACGCGCGCTGGTGATGGGCTCGACCCGGGGTATGGGTCAGGGCATCGCTGCCCAGCTCGCAGCAGAGGGCGCCGAGGTCGCGATTTGCGGGCGCAAACTGGCCGACGCCGAAGAAACCGCCTCAGACATTTCGGGCAGCCGAGCCTACGCGCTTGATCTTTCGGACGGAGAGTCAATCAGCGCCCTGATTGAGGCGCTTAAAGCCGATTTCGGCGATCTCGACATCATCGTCTGCAATGGCGGCGGCCCGCCCCCGGGGAATATTGCCGATGTAACGGCGGAGGCCTGGGCCACACAGTTCCAAACGATGTTTATCAACCAGCTGACCATCGTAAATACGTTCCTGCCCGGTATGCGCGAACGGGGCTGGGGGCGCATCCTGGTTGTTTCCAGTTCGGGCATCGTCCAGCCGATCCCCAATCTCGGTATATCGAACGCGATCCGCGCGTCCCAGGTCGGCTGGGCAAAGACGCTGTCGAGCGAGGTCGCGTCAGACGGCGTGACGGTCAACACCGTCTCGCCGGGACGCATTCATACCGACCGCGTCAATCAGATCGACGCTGCCGCCGCCACGAAACAGGGCAAGCCCGTGGAAGACATCGCGCGGGCTTCACACGCGACGATCCCCATGGGCCGCTACGGCACGGTCGCGGAATTTGCCGACACGGCGGTATATCTGCTGAGCGACAATGCCAGCTACATCACCGGCAGCGTTGTCAAAGTCGATGGCGGGATGATCCGCGGGGTCTAGCCCCTATTCCACCAGCTTGCCGGCGACGGGATCGAACGCCGTCGGCAGCCGTGGCGGGGCCGCCAGCGCCGGCGGGGTATCGCATTCGTAGAACATGCCGCCGCCCGCTTCACCGGTAAATTCCCCGTCGCGCCAGACGAACTTGCCGCGCAGCAAGGTCATGACGGGCCAGCCGGTCACTTCGCGCCCTTCATAGGGCGTGTAATCCATCGCATCGTGCATGATCGACTGCGTAATGGTGACCTGCTTTTTTTCATCCCAGATCACCAGATCGGCATCCGCACCGACCGCAATCGTGCCTTTTCGGGGATACAGGCCATAGAGCTTGGCAGCATTGGTCGCCGTCAGCGCGACAAATTCCGGCAAGCTGATACGGTTTTTGAGAACCCCTTCCGAGAACAGCAGCGGCATCCGCACCTCGATGCCGGGCACGCCATTTGCAATCTGTTTGAAATGGGCCCCCGGGCCCGCCTTTAGCTTGCCTTCAGGGTCGTCATAGCGATAGGGCGCATGATCCGACGAGAAGACCTCGAATATGCCCTCGACCAGCGCATCCCAGACGATTTCCTGGTTCGCTGCGTCTCGCGGCGGCGGGCTGCACATGTGTTTGGCGCCCTCAAGACCGGGCTTGTCGAGATCCGCCTCAGTCAGGAACAGGTATTGCGGGCAAGTCTCGGCATAGACCTTCAGCCCCTTGCCCTGCGCCCAGCGGATCTGATCGATCGCTTCCTTGCCCGACACATGGACGATAAGTACCGGCACATCGACGAGTTCGGCCAGCGCGATGGTGCGGTGGGTTGCTTCGCGCTCAACCAGCATCGGGCGGGCGGTGGCGTGGTATTTAGGTGCCGTCAGCCCGGCGGCGATCAGCCGTTCGGCCATCCACATGATCATGTCATTGTTTTCGGCATGGACCATCACCATCGCCCCGTCGCGGCGCGCCACAGCCAGCACATCGAGAAATTCGCGATCTGACAGTTTCAGCGCATCGTAGGTGAGGTAAATCTTGAAGCTGGTATAGCCGTCCTTGATCAGCGCAGGCAGTTCCTGGCCAAGCACCTGAGGCGTCGGGTCAGACACGATCAGATGGAAAGCGTAATCCACCGCGGCCTTCGGGCCGGCCAGTTCGTGATATTCCTGCACGACCTCACGCAGCGACTGCCCCTTGTGCTGGCAGGCAAACGGCATGATCGTCGTGGTCCCGCCGCAGGCGGCGGACCGCGTTGCCGTGAACCAGTCATCGGCAGTCCATATCCCGGTCGAGGATATCTGCTCGACATGGCAATGGCTGTCGACCCCGCCCGGCGTAACCAGCAGGCCGGTCGCATCCACTTCCTCGGCGCCTGGTCCCAGGGAACGGCCCAGCGCCTCTATTTTCCCGTCTTTGATGCCAATATCGGCATCGAAAACATCGCTCGCCGTTGCGACGCGCGCGCCGCGGATAACCAGATCGTATTCCGCCATACCGGAAAAATTCCCTTGAGGTTTGCCGAACCCAGCATACGGGGTGTAGCTTGCAGAAACCAGATCAGGCCCGGAAACACAGAGGATTCAATTCACCATGCCCACGCTCGACGAAAGCGCCAAAGGCGTCTTTGCCATCGCAGCGACACCGTTCACCGAGGACGGCGCGCTCGACCTCGAAAGCACCGACCGGATGGTGAAATTCTATCTCGATTGCGGCGTATCGGGCCTGACGATCCTCGGTATCATGGGCGAAGCACATAAACTGGCACCCGAGGAATCCGTGGCTTTCACCAAGCGGGTCATGGCTGCGGTTAACGGCAAAGTGCCGGTTATCGTCGGTGTCTCTTCCCCTGCCTTCAATCCAATGGCCGATCTCACAAAGCAGGTGATGGATCTCGGCGCCGCCGGCGTGATGGTGGCCCCCATGGGCGGGTTGAACACCGATGAGAAGATCGAGGGTTATTTTCATGCCGTCTGCAAGGCGCTCGGCGACACGCCAATCGTGCTTCAGGATTATCCGCCGACCACCGGTGTCTGGTTCTCCACACCGCTGCTGACCAGATTATTCGCCGATCTGCCATCGCTCAAAGTGCTCAAGCACGAAGACTGGCCGGGCCTGCGCAAAATCACCCAGTTCCGCACCGCAGAGGCCGCCGGCGCACACCGCCGGATCAGCGTACTGGTCGGCAATGGCGGCATATTCCTGCCGCTTGAACTTGCCCGCGGCGTCGACGGTGCCATGACAGGCTTCGCCTATCCGGAAATGCTGGTGCAGGTCTGCGACATGTTCGCCGCCGGTGAGCGCGAAGCCGCCGAAGACCTGTTCGACGCCTATCTGCCGCTGATGCGATACGAACAGCAGATCGGCATCGGGCTTGCCATACGCAAGGAAACGCTGCGGCGGCGCGGCGTAATCGCCACGGCCGTCACCCGCGCACCCGGCCCGTCTCTGGATGCCCATGACGAGGCCGAACTGACCGCCCTGCTCGCCCGCCTCGATCGCGCGCTTGCAACGCAGGGACGTGATGCGTCCTTCTATTCCGCCACCACAACCGCCTGAGAATTCCATGCCGCCAAAAAATAACCCGCTCAAACTCAATGCCCTTCAACTCAAGACATTAACGATCCTGCAGCAACTCGCCCGGTTCCCTGAAACCTCCACCCATGACGAGAATTCCGGCGAGGCGCTGATCAACAACCTGCCCAGTCCGCACGGCAACCATTTCCACTGCGGCGACGCCGTGGTGATGAGCGCGGATGCCACCGGCCTTAAAAACGAGGCGGTGTGGAAAGCGCTCGAACGCAAGGGCCTGGCCCGTTCAATGTTCCCGATGGCGGTCGCGTTATCCGCCGACGGCCAGACCTACGAGACCGGCCTCGCCGACAAGATCCTGCACCGCAGCGACCATTGATCGATTAGCGACCACGCGAGCGGAACCGTTCCCAGTATTTCTCCGGCTTGACCCGCTTGCCAAAGCCCAACCGTACATCGAGCCAAAGCGCCAGGGACCTCAAGGGCTGCAGTCGTGATGCCGCGAGGCGGCGCCAGGCGCGAAAATAGAGCCTGATCGATTTCTTTGAAGTGTCCTTGTTGTAAGGACATACCCGCATGCAGACCCCGCATTCGGTCCCCTGGTTGGTCCAGAACTTGAAACATTTTTCCGGGTCGACCTGCCATTTCCGGATTCCAACCGTCACCGACTGGCTCGGCACATCTTCGGTCGGCGCATCGTAGGAAATAGCCTGCGGCGGGCAGCTCTCAGCACATCTTCGGCAGGTCGTGTCGCAGAACTCCTTTACCCCGAACCGCAACGGCACATCGTGGTCGAGCGGCAAATCAGTATGGATGCGGCCGATCCGGACACGGGGCCCGAATTCCGGTGTCATCAACAGGCCGTTCCGCCCGTATTCCCCCAGACCGGCCTGGATCGCATACGGAATCGCCTGCGTGCTATCATTGACGCTGGCAACGGCGCGATAGCCGAGGTTGAGGATGTAGGTGGCAATCGTCTGGACGAGTTCGAAATCCCGTGAATACCCATGCCCCACCGCGACACCCGCGGTCGCAGACGGATAGGACTGGATCGCGTCGTAATGCATCGATGTCGCGATGACGATCACGTTCGGCAGATCGTCGGGGAGCGCATAAGGTTTTTCCTCAAGCGACTTTGTCGAAAAACTATTGGTGTAGTGCCAGCGCGGATCGTACCCGGTGACACCTACCATATCGGCACCAAACAGCCGTGCGACACGCTTGATCTCCTCGGTCGCGTCCGCCGTGGAATTGATCTCCACCCTGGTCGGGCTCGGCTCTGAATAGGGTTTGATGTGATCGAGAAAGCCGTCGACGCGACCTTCCGCCAGGCTGCGCTGGATCGTCAGATTAGTTCCCATCCACCCCGCATTGCGCAGGGCGAAATCCCGGAGCGTATACCCGCTGGTCTCGCGCGCGCCGATGCCGGGCATAAACATGCCCTTGAACCAGTTGATGACTTTCTCGGACCGGATGCGCGGATCCCACTGGCCGCGCGCATAAATATCGTTCGCCTGATTAAACCGCTCGAACCGCTCGGTGACCTCGAACGCGCAAGCAACGTCCTTGGGGTGCTGAACATCGCCAATCGCGCGATACGGGCCCTCGGTGCGGGGCTGGCGTTCAGGCCCAAGCCGCGCCGGTGCGTCTCCCGGCCCCGCTCCCGGCCCTGCGAATGCGTCATCGCTCATGCTGACCTCGATTGCATCTATTCAACACCTAAGCATACACAGTCCTCCAGCCCGGCCCAATCAGGCGGATCGGCCAGGCACCACGGAGGTTTCAATTACCATATGAACAGATACAACCGATGCGGTAGTATCGACCATCATCTTAAGAATCTCCGAGGCTCATCATCTTCTCCCAATCAACTGGCACTTGGATCGCCGTTTTGGCGCTCATGATAGGTATATCTGTTCCCTCGGCGCCGAGCCGGGCGGACGACCCTTCGTTTCTCTCCATCGGCACCGGGTATTATGACCTGCTGCACGACGCGGATGCCGCAGAATTTCGCGTTGAATATCGCAGCCGGCATCGCTGGTGGCTGTTCAAGCCCTTCGCCGGCATTACCGCGACGACCAACCCGGCGGCTTTTGCCTATGCCGGAGTGCTTTCCGATTTTTACTTTGGCAACCGCATCGTCGTGACGCCCAGCGTCGCGGCCGGCCCCTATCTGCGCGGCGACGGCAAGGATCTCGGCCATGTGTTCGAAATCCGCTCCGGCCTTGAGGTCGCATACCGGTTCAATAACCGCTCTCGCCTCGGGCTAATGTTTTATCATATTTCGAATGCCGGCCTCGGCGACGACAAAAATCCCGGCGCCGAAGCGCTAAGCCTTACCTATTCTATCCCCTTAAATTAACACGTTTCCAAGCCTCCCAAGAGGCACATCGGCATATTGTCAAATGACAACAAAGGCCGGTAAATTACCTTGAAAACAAGTAACGGTTGTCTGCAAACATCGGAGTTTAGCATGAATGTTCTGAAGAAAATTGGTCTCATCGCCGCCACGGCATTGATCCTCACCGGGTGCGCAACATCGCGCGGCGTTCTCGATCTCAAGGTTCCGGATTTACCGAACCCCGCTTCGGCACAAACAGTGAAGATTATGGCCGTAGCCGACAAACGCGTCTTTGAGATCAAACCCAAGAAACCATCGATCCCATCGCTTCAGAACGACGAGATTAACGATCCCAAAATCACCCGCCGCGCAGTCGCGCGGAAGCGGAACGGTTTTGGTGCTGCGCTAGGCGACATCCTGTTGCCGGAGGGGCAGACCGTGGAACAACTGACCCGCGCGGCCCTCGTGAACGCGCTTCGGGATAGCGGCTACCGGGTCGTGGCAGCAGGCGAGCCGGGTTATGATACCGCAACCCCCGTTAGTGCTGAGGTACAGCAATTCTGGGCCTGGATGACGCCCGGATTCTGGGAAATAAAACTGCGGTACAACGCGCAGCTTCAACTCAATGGCGATTGGCCGCTAAATGGCGAAAACCGGATCGTCACAGGAGATGCGCGCTATTCAGGCGCAATTGCGTCCAGCTCCGAGTGGCGCGAGGTAATCAATAACGGGATCATCGACCTGATTAAAAACCTGAAATCGACGCTCAAAAAAGCGTCTTCTTAAGGATTCTCCGAGTAGCTCTCTTCGCTAACCATCGTTGTTTGACATGGCCTGGCCGGGTTGTGAAATTACCACCTGAACGATCATTGATAGGATCCAGCCCAATGCGCCGCTTTCTAGCCCTCTCATCCGTGCTCTTTTTGCTCGCCGCCTGCCAGACCGTCCCGGTCTATACGGTGGAGAACGCAGAAATTTTCACGTCCTCGGGAAAAAAGCCCACGCTCGCCCAGGTTCGCAAGGCAATCATCCAGGGTGCCGTGAGCAAGACCTGGTCAATCAAGGAACTGAACCCGAACACAATTGTCGCGCGTGTGGGCAAGAAAAACATCGAAGTTGTCGTGACGATCGAATATTCAAGAGAACGATACTCGATCAGATACCGCGACAGCACGAATCTGTCCTACCGAGATGGCAAGATCCGTACCAAGTACAATTTTTGGGTCACAAAACTACGGGCGCGGATCGAAGAGAAATTTGTGGAATTTTAAGTCTCGTCAGCTCCTGAACGCCGGCTCGAAACGCATGCCTTCGGACTCTCCCGTAGCAAGGGTTTCATACGCGATGATGGAAGGTAGAACCGCGTTAGGGCCAGCCAATGTTTGGGCTATTGCCAGCTTATAAGATTCCCTGAAAGTTCCGGCGGCGAGACGCCAGTGGTTGCCTTCCAACGGAGGTAACTCCCACACGATATCCGCGCCGTCGATTGACAGAGAAACTCCCGACAGGCCATCCCACACAGTGTGTCCCCGTGCTTTGACGATGCTTTCTTTCAGGGTCCAGAGTGTCAGCGCGCAATCCGCAGCGTCACCGTGCTGACGGTCGAGAAACTGGCATTCAGCAGGCGAATAAAACTCCCCCGCGATTCTCAACGCTGCCGGCGCACGCGAGTGTGCTTCAATATCAACGCCGATATCCCCTTCACCCGCCACGGCAAGTACCGTCTCTTCGCCTGCATGGGACAGGCTGAATGCCGGTCGTGACCTGACACCGTCGCCCAGGCTTGGCTTCCCCGCGGCGTCGACAAACAATGGGATTGTTTCAGGCGTCTGTGACAGGTAACGGCCCAGTACCCGGCGCGCCAGTATTCTCCCCGCAAGAAAGCGCCCGGCGGCGCCTGGATGCGTTATAGCCGCGTGGCGGCCGCGTTCTTCCGCCGACAGGACTTCTGACCCACCGGACAGAAACTCAGCGCGCAATTCAGCACACGCCGGAAGGCACCAGAGATGTATTTCCCCGACACCTGGCTTGCCCAGGCCGGGTTTCAGAGGTTCCGTGCCGCTTCCCGTCACGCCCAGCGGCGGAAGATGAGCGATGTGTTGACGCCGCCGAACGCGAAATTGTTGTTCATCACGTATTCGGTATTCAGATCGCGGCCGTCACCAACGATATAATCGAGCTCCGCGCAGCGTGGATCAACTTCCGCAAGGTTTATCGTCGGCGCGAACCAGTCCCGCTTCATCATCTCGATCGTCATCCACGCCTCAAGGCTGCCGCAGGCACCGAGCGTGTGGCCCATATAGCTTTTGAGCGAACTGATCGGTACCGCCTGGCCCAGCGCTTCCAGCGTCGCCTGAGATTCCGCCACATCACCCAGGTCGGTCGCCGTGCCATGGGCATTCACATAGCCGATCTCCGATGGCGGAATATCGGCAACCGCAAGTGCGGACCGCATCGCAGCCGCCATTGTTTCCGCCGTTGGCTGGGTGACATGTTTGCCGTCCGAGTTGGTACCAAAACCCGTAATCTCGGCGTGTATCGTGGCACCCCGTGCCTGTGCGTGTTCCAGGTCTTCAAGCACCAATGTGCCGGCGCCTTCGCCCACTACCATGCCGTCGCGGGTGGCATCGAAGGGCCTGGGCGTCTCTGTCGGCTGGTCATTCAACGTGCTAGTGGCGAATAAGGTATCGAACACCGCCGCCTGCGAGATCGAGATTTCTTCTGCGCCCCCCGCGACCATCACGGTCTGCTGGCCGTTGCGGATCGCCTCATACGCCAGGCCGATCGCGAGACTACCCGACGTGCAAGCACTCGATGTCGGAAGCAACCGGCCGCAGATCCCGAAGAACACCGACACATTTACCGCCGTGGTGTGCGGCATGATCTGAATATAGGTATTGGCGTTCATCGACCCCATATCGTTGGTCAGCAGAATTTTGCCCAGATCGGCAAGCGCCGGTGGCGATCCTGACGACGACCCGAACGCCACACCGGTACGCCCATCGGACAGCACGGGCTCATCGATCAGCCCGGCGCTTTCAATCGCCAGTTCGGCGCTGCGCGTCGCCAGCTTGCCAATACGCCCCATGCTGCGGATCCGCTTGCGGGAATAATGCTTGGGTAGCTCGAACTCGGGCACGGATGCCCCCAAACGTGTATTGAGATCCTCGACAACATCCCATTCGGGCATTTTGCGGACCGCACTTCGCCGAGCCCGAAGATTATCTTCAATCTCCTCCCAGTTGAGGCCCAGCGGCGACAATCCGCCCATACCTGTGACCACTACGCGTTTCGTCATGACATACCGCCATTCACGGAGATCACCTGCCGGGTGATGTATTCCGCATTAGAAGAAAACAAATAGCCGACAAGGCTGGCAACCTCTTCCGGGCGGCCAAAACGACCGGCTGGAATCATATCAAGTACGCGATCGGGTTCTATATTTTCCGTCATCTCGGTCTCAATCAAGCCCGGCGCAACGCAGTTCACCGTGATCCGCCGGCTTGCCAGCTCCACCGCAAGCGCTTTGGCGGCGGAGATCAGCCCCCCCTTGGACGCGCTGTAATTGACCTGCCCCCGATTGCCCATCACGCCTGCAACGGAAGACATGACGACTATTCGCCCGCCTTCCTTTTTCCGAACCATCGGCATGATGACGGGGTGCAACACATTATAAAAGCCGTCCAGATTCGTGTGTACAACACTGTCCCAGGCCTCTGGCTCCATCGCCGGAAAAGCACTGTCCTTGGCGATCCCGGCATTGCAGACGACGCCGTAATAAGCGCCGTTGGCCTCTATATCCGCCTCGATCACCGTTCGGGCCGTATCCCGGTCGGCAATATCGAATTGCAAAAGCCGGGCATCCGCGCCGCTACCGCGAATTGCGGAGGCTACATCTTCTGCCGCATCGCTCCGCGTGTTGTAGTGCACAGCAATATCGTAGCCGGCGGCACCAAGGGCCAGGGCGACATCGCGGCCGATTCCTCGGCTCGCCCCGGTCACCAGAACCTGCCGGTTCACGAGCGCGATTCCTTCAGAAACCGTGCCGGGTCGACGGGGCGGAAAACATTAAGCTGTGCTTCCGCGAGGCGCTCTTCCGCATCGATAGAACAATCGAACACCGCCATCTGCTCATCCTCCCATACTTCGTTCACCCGAATTCGAAGCAATTTTCCCAAAGTGAAGTATGGCGTCAACGCACTATACCGCCGCGAGCCGATAAGAAGCCCGATCCTGATATCATCTCCGTCTTGCCGTGCGCCGATACCGGCATAGAGTGCAATCGTCTGTGCCATGTATTCCGCCCCCACCCAGGACGGCACACCCGCGCCCGCTTTATAGAAAACGCTGTCTTCGCCGATGCGCACGCTGGATTCCGCCCATCCTTCACCCGATTCTGCCGGGTCACCGATCAGCACCATCGTGCCGCTATGCGGCAACAGGGTCGGGACCGGCCATTCGAGCGTCATCAGGCTGCCCTCCCAAGAACAAGCGCGACGTTATTGCCGCCGAAGGCGATGGCATTGCTGAGAAACATTCCCCGGGCATCGTCCGCCAGACGTGTACCGACAGAGACCAGAGCGTCCGACAGCAATCCCGGCTCGGCGACTCCGTCCCATACATGTGGCGGCAGATGACGATCCGTATTACTGCTATGTCCCGCCAACCAGCAATGAGCCGCGCCCATCGCGCCGGCCGCGCCCAGCGTATGACCAAGTTGCCCCTTGGAAGAACTGCTGGGAATATTCGGGCCGAATAGGCGTGTCACCACATTACTTTCGACCGGATCGTTATGCAGCGTCCCTGTACCGTGCAGATGGACGTAATCAATCGCGTCGACTGTCAGATGACCCTCGCTCAGAGCCTGCCGGATTGCGTGCTCGACGCCAATCCCGTCCGGTTCGGGCGCAGTCATACTGTGGGCATCCGTTGACGCTCCTGACCCGTAAAGCCCGATCTCTGCTTCCCGATCTTCCATCAGGAACAACGCGGCACCTTCCCCGATCATTGTTCCGTCGCGGTTACGGCTGAAAGGATTGCATATCCCCGCCGTATGGGCGGAAAGAGCGTGAAAACCGTTGACGGTTAACCGGCATAAGCTGTCCGCACCGCCCGCAACCACCGCATCGACAAGACCGGACTGAATAAATCGTCGTCCCATCGCCAGTGCGTGAGCACCCGAACTACACGCGGTCGAAACCGTCAGCGCTGGTCCCGCAAGGCCGAGATATCGCGCCAGTGCCTCACCCGTGCTGCCGAGTTCCTGTTTCCGCATATCGAAATCCGGCGGTAGCTGCCCCTCGGCGAGCGCGTGTTCAATCGCACTCTCTCCTTCGGCGATGCCCGACGTGCTGGTCCCCATCACAACCGCAATCCGGTCGCGCCCATAACGCGATATCGCATCTTCGATATCGTTTCGGATTTCGTCTGCGGCCGCGATCATCAGCTTCAGGTTCCGACTGGCATAGACAGCAAGATCGTCCGGGATTTCCGGCAGCGTCCCCGGTACTTCGCCGACAAATACCGGAGTCCCACCTACAAGAAGATCGGTCCGCTCCACAACACCCGGGCGTTCGCCTGCAAACAAATTGCGCCGTATCTCGTCTTTTCCGCGCCCGAGCGCGCTGACGACACCGAGCGCCGGTAAATATGTCGCGCCGTTTTTGTTCATTTCTGCCCCGGCGCATTCAGCGGCAAAATCCGCAAGCGATAGGGAGGTTCAACATGTGCAATCACCGTAGCTCCTCCCGGGTTCCGGCCCGGAGGATAAGTCACTGTTGCAACCGTTCTGCCATCAGCATCAAGTACTGTCCGGCTGCTATTTCGGGCGTCCACGTCGAGCGTCAATCCATTCTGTTCTAAGGCACGTTCAAGTACTTCCGCCGGCCAGTATGAGAGATATAGATCGAAAAGGGTATAGCGCGGATCGAAGCCAGCCGCCTCTTTGAGCCGACTGTCCATGGTTACGGCATCGCCACTCTGGATCAGCGTAAACAGAGTGAGACCGATGGGAGACAACCCGACAATCGTTAGCCGATCACCGATAATCTCAACCTCGTATCGCGCGCGATAGGTATTTCCCCCGAATTCGCCCGTCACCAACTGACTCAGCGACAAGTTGCGGCCAAGGCTTTTGGGTGTAAGCGCCAGAAAGTATCTGTTTTCTGCCGCTTTCGGCGGTGGCGGCTCGGACACTGCACACGCCGTCACGAACAGAACACAGATCAGAAAGGTCGCCGTGCGCATCATCCGGCTGTTTCCTTGCTATCAACTGGCGTCGCCGGCGGTGGACGCAGCCACCCGGACATTGGCGATAACAGAAATGCGGCAAAGATCCCCACCAGCACGGTGAGCCCGAAGGCATGGATCGCCGTTGTCGCTGAAAATGCCAGCAAGCCGAATGCCAGCAACGTCGTCACACTCGACAATGCTATCGCCAGCAAGGTCGTCGGGTTGTCGGCCCCTGTCTCCCGGAAAAAGAGCGAATAATCGACGCCAATCCCCAAAACCAGTAACAACGCCATCACGTTGAAAAGGCTGATCGGCGCACCGACAAACCCCAGCGCACCCAGTGTGACAAATGCTGCAATCGCCGGCGGCGCCATCACCAGCAGTCCGCCGACCGCGCCGTAGCGCAGGACCAGGATCAGCAGCACCACGCCGTATGAAAACAGCGTCAGCCAGATCGTTTGACGACGATATTGACCGAACAGCTCAGAGATATCACCGGCGGGATCAATAAAGTGAATATTCGCGTCGTTTGCGGCCAGCGCCCGCACTGCCTCCATATCGTATACGCCACGTAGCCCGACCACGCCGACCACACCGCGTTCACTGGCGCCGAGCCAAAGGTGGCGATGGGGCTGGGAAACCGGATGAGCAAGCCATTCAGCGAGTCCGGGCGCGGGTGATTTTGCAGCTGCCTCAAATGCTTGAAGATACGCAGCGCGTGTTTCTTCCGGCAAACCAACCTGCCGGGCAACCCTGCTCAGAGCGTCATGCCGCCCCGTAACAAACTCGGCGAGCAATGACCGGTTCTCTGCCCACCGCTGCGGGGAGGCAATAAAATCCGAAATTGCCAAATGTCCATCAAGCTTGCCGGCGGCCTGTAGCCCCCGCAGCTTCGTGGTCAGGCCTTCCTCGCGACCCAGATAGTCGGTCGGGTCGCGACCTTCTATCAACAGGAACTGACTGGCCAGGTTACGTCCGATCAATTCACGTATCTGTACTTCTTCGGCCATCACCGTTGTGTCCGGCGTCTGGAGAAGGCGAACGTCGTCACTCGCCGTAAGGCGCAGGCATCCGATCAATGCTGCCAGTGCGAGGCAGCCGGTCGCGATGTAGGCAGGCCATGACCACTTGCGGCGCCACCAGGCGCTATAGCATTTCACCCAGTTCAGCGGCCGGTCGATACGCGGGCGGGCAAGGCGTTGCGTCATCGGCGGGTAACACAGCATTACACAGCCATAAGCGACGCAGAGACCGACGATCGAAAATACCGCCATGCCCTGCATGCCCGGAAAGGGGGCGAAAAAAAGACCGGCGAAGCCAATAGCGCTGGTCGCCAACCCAAGCGTAATGCCGGGAAAGACATGACGCCGCACCGCTTCGGGCGACCAGTCATCCTGAAAACGAAAACGGTCACAGAAATAGTGGAACGAATAATCGACAGAAATACCGACCAGGCTTGAGCCGAAAATCAGGGCGAGAAAATGTACTTCGCCAAAGATTGCCAGGCAGGCGGCGAAGCCGCTGACACAACCGAGACCTATCGCAGTTATGGTGAGCGCGAACGGCCGGATGGACCGGAACATAACGATCAACAGAACCACGATTGCCGCTAATGAACCGAGGCCCACGGTAGATGCCTCATCGATACCGCTTTGGGTCCCGACCGTGGCATGCGGCAGGACACCCGCGACCGACAAACCGACGCCGGGAACGGTTTCGGGCAGTACCTGACGGAGCCTGTCGATTTCGGACATCACGGCGCGCTGCACGGTGGTCAAAAAAGGCGATCCCGACAGCTCGCCAATCAGAACAATATGCACTTTTCCTTCTGCCCGGACAGTCATGTACCCGTCCCGGAATTCTGGCTTGCCCGCCGCAGCCCGGGTTCTTTCCGCAAGAAAAGCAGTCAGAAACAGCAACGGGTCGCGATCTATCAAAGCGGAATTCAAGGTCGATTGGGGCGCGTAGTACCGCTTGAGAATTTCGCGTTCCACCGCTTGCGCATCGCCCGCAAGCAACTGCGTGCGCGCTGCACTACTGAGCAGGTGGAATCGTTGCGGCAGATAAAACGATACGGCGTGACGCACCAGGTCCCGATAATCGTCCACCCGTAGCTTCCGGAACTGACCTGATGCCGTCAGGCGGGTAGCAACCTGATCAGCTGCAAGCTTCGCACCGACGAAATCCGGCGCGCCGACCAGCACCACAAAGTGTCGCTCAAAGTGTTTCTGGACACGGTCTACTGCCGCCAGAACGACCGGGTCGCGATCAGAACTCGGCAGCAGTGCCATCAGGTTGGTGTTGACGGACGGACCACGCGCGGCGATCACCCATGCCGAAATCAGGCAAACCGCAACAACCCAGATTAATGCGATGAACCTACTGCGCAAGAGAATCTGTCTCGGCGGCGCTGAGTACACAGCCATCGGCGGAAAGGTTCTTGAACTGGATATCCGTCCGGTCGCCCTGTCCTTCGGTGATCTTCAGTTCCTCGACGAACCGCCCGCCCGAGACGTAAATGCTGGAGATACGGGACGCGAATTCGCTGTCCCGCGGCTTAAGATTCAAAGACCAGCTTTCGGAGCCGATATTCGCTGCCGTATCGAACGAGGCCGCTAATCGGTTGGTATCTCCCGCAAAAACCGCGAAAAAGACATCGGACAGGGCACGAAATTGCGGCGTTTGTCCGAACCCGCTGCGCTTGGGCACGTTTTCGCTATCCCACCGGATCAATGCATCCTCCTTGACCAGCGCTTGCGACGGAAACGGTGACGTGATTTGCCATAATACACCAGTGTCGGAAGCGAATATAACCTTCCCCGTCGAAACCAATGGCCTGGTCAGTGCCGCCAAAGTCTTGCTTTGCGTAAACGTGCCGCAGATCAGCGGCGCCCGGGTCAGCAGTCGGCCGATATCCGAAACATTGCCAGCAGATGCAGGCGTACCAATCGACATACCAATCAGCGCAATCACTGCCGCACAGATCCGGATCACGGCTCGATGCCGAGTTTTTCATACAGAACAGGGGGCGCCCCAAAGAGCATCTTCTCGGACTGAAGGTCTACAGGCACCATGATAGTGTGGCCCTTACTCAGCCGCGCGCCGGTCTCGGCGTCGGTCAGAAGATAGTCAATCTTCAGATGAAGCTCGTATTCCTTCAGGCTCGCCTTAACACGAACCTTCTGTCCCATCCGGACCGGACGAGCGTAGCGCAACTTCAGTTCAATCACGGGCCACGAATACCCGGATTCCTCCATTTCACGATAGTTATAGGCAAATGTGTCGAGCAAGGCGCACCGGGCAATTTCACAATATTTAGCGTAGTGCCCGTGCCATGCGACGCCCATCATATCGACGTCGTGAAAAGGTATTTCGACGACGATTTCGGCGGTTGGCAACGCCTGTGTCTGCTCAGTCATAGAGATCCCACTTCCGGGCACGGACGATATCGATCATCCCGCGCAGGTCGGCTTCGAGCGCACGGTCTTCAGCCAGGAACTCAAAATCGGCAAAGACCGTCTCGGCAAACTGTGCAACCGGGGTCTTCGCATTTGGAGCGCCCTGATCGACGTCAAGCCGGTGGCGCAGTTCCACCGCCTGTGCGGTAGCGATGACGTGGGCCGCCGCCACCTGTTCGGTCAGTTCCAGCACCCGGATACAATCCCGCGCGGCGATCGTGCCCATGCTGACCTTGTCCTGATTATGGGATTCGGTAGATCGAGAGAACACGCTCGCGGGCATTGTCTGTTTGAGCGCCTCGGCCGTCCATGCCGACACGCCAATCTGGATTGCCTTAAAACCGTGATTGATTTCGACCCGGCCCGTCGGTGCCCCGGTCAGATTGCTCGGCAGGCCATTGTTGAATTTACTGTCGACCAGGAGCGCAAGTTGACGGTCCATCAGATCCGCGAGATTAGCAACACAGTTTTTAAGCCCGTCCATGACAAAGGCGATATGGCCGCCGTAGAAATGCCCGCCATGCAGGATCTGTTCGTCAACGGCGTCGATGATGGGGTTGTCGTTCGTGCTGTTGAGCTCGGTTTCAATGAAATTGCGCATCCACGGCAGGCTGTCGCGTAGCACGCCGATAACATGCGGGGCGCAACGGATCGAATAGCGATCCTGCAGGCGATCAGAATTGCGCGGTGTATCGCCGGTATCAAGATCTTCGCGCAGCCAGCCCGCTATCTCCCCCTGCCCCGGATGCGGCTTCAGCTCGAACAGTTTCTGGTCGAAATGATATTGGTTTCCCTGCAGTGCAGCGGACGCCATTGCGGTAAGCCGGGTACAAAGCCGCGTCAGATATTCGGCACGCGCGTAGGCATCGCAGGCCAATGCCGTCATCACCGCCGTCCCGTTCATGATGGCGAGGCCTTCCTTTGGCCTCAGGCGCAGCGGCGACAGGTCGAGTTCTTCGAGAATGTCCTGCGCCGGCCTGGTCCTATCCTCATAAACTGCATCGCGTTCACCGACGAGCAATGCCGCCACATAAGACAGCGGAGTCAGATCACCGCTGGCGCCAACTGATCCTTCTTCCGGTATCAGGGGCGTAACGTCATGGTTCAGCAGGGTTTCGAGGCGCTCAAGCAATTCCCAGCTAACCCCTGAATATCCGCGCGCCAACGAGGCGAGCCGTGCCGCCATTACGGCGCGCGCCATCTCGGGCGAGAGATGCGCCCCCAGACCGCATCCGTGGAAACGCAGCAAATGGAGCGGTAATTCCTCGACAAGAGCCGGCGGTATATCGACCGTACATGAATCGCCGTACCCGGTGGTTACACCGTAGATCACGCCGTCTTCCCGCAACACACGGTCGAGAAAAGCCGCACCATCGCGAATATGGGCCGTGAATTCGGGCGTCCGGTCCAGCCGGACCTGTGCGCCTGCGTGTGCGACAGCGAGGATATCTTCGATTGTCAGCGGGGCTTCACCGAAGGCGACGGTCCCAGCGGGCCCCGGCCCTACGTTATCGAGCATAAGAACAGTCATTCAGAGTGGGCAAGCTGGTTCAACCTTTCGGTGCAGTGTTGGTATCGTCCGGCGGCGGCATTGTCTCAGCCTGTCGCCAGAAGTCAAAAAAATTGAACCACTGATAAGGGTCCGTAGAGCAATAATGTTCGAGGCGGCGAACATAGCGATGGGTCCATTCTTCGAGAGCGGTATTCCGTTCCCGGCGGGGGATCCGAATTGCGTCTGCAAAGGCCTCGAAAACGATGTGATAGCGCCTGTCCCGCTTCAGACAAAAAATCAACTGAACCGGACACTCGAGAAGGGATGCCAGAATGTACGGCCCCTGGGGAAACGGGGCGGAATGGCCCAGGAACGGCGCCCAACTTGTCCGACCGGACAAAGTAACCGGCGTACGATCGCCGACAATGATGACGAATTCACCACGCGCAACCCGGTCATGGAGCATTATTGCTGTGCCGGGGTCGACCTCGGTTGTCTGGATCAGTGAAACACTTGAATCGGGACTGACACGGCGGAGGAGCCGATTGAAATTGGCCGCATGCTTGGTGTGGACCAGCACGTTTAGCTTCAGATCGAGCGATAGTTCGCCCAGCGCGCGGCATACTTCCATATTGCCAAGATGCGATGCAATCAGGAGCCCGCCGCGCCCCGATTGCTGGAGCTCATCGAAAATTTCCCGGTTGTGATAGACGATGTCATCTTCATTGATTTTTCCCGACCAGGCTTCGAGCTTGTCGAGCAGAGCATCGCCGAAAGACAGGAAATGACGAAACGATTGCCGCCAGCCGGGCGGCGCCTCGAATGCATCGCTCCGATGGCTATGGACACGGCTGAAAAATGTCAGCGATGCCCGCCGCGCAGCCCCTCCGGCGACAAAGAAATACCCGATGACGGGATAGAGGAGCAGACCAAACCCCCGGCGACCGAACACGCGGTGGGTTAAGAGCATAATGCGGAGCCCGGCATAAACGCCGCGTTCCTCGATACGCGCCCAATGCGTCGCCTTACCGGTATTTTGATCGGATGACGGCAGACCACTCATCCGGCAACATTCCGGCGGGTGGCCCTTCCGCCAAAACGCCCGGCGCGCAGCAACATGACCCGACAGATCATGCCAAAGACCAGTCGTGTATGCATGCGGGTGATCAGCCAGTTGTCCAGCCAGAGACGAAAATGCGACGTACCGCCGGCGGGATAAATTACCCGGGTGGGCAGCGGCAATATCCGCAAACCATCCCAGTGAAGCCGCACAAGAATCTCGGGGTCGAAGTCCATCCGGCGGCCCAACCGGACGCGGTCGGTCACCCGGATCACCGCCGCGAGCGGATAGACCCGGAAACCGCACATCGAATCCTTGATAGTGAAGGAAAGTGTCTCGACCCAGATCCAGACATGGGTCAGATAACGCCCGACCAGCCGCCCGGCAGGGATGCTGTCGTCAAACACGGGCTGGCCGGCAATCACCGCATCGGGCTGCGCCTCTGCCAGGGCAAGAAACCCGGGGATATCGCGGGCATCGTGCTGGCCGTCAGCGTCAATCTGCAGTGCGTGGGAGAACCCTTCCGCATGCGCCGCGCGCAAACCGGCGACGACCGCCGCGCCCTTACCGCCGTTCTCAGGCCGCTCGACGATCCGCACCTCCGGATATTGCCCGGCAATTTCGGCAAGCTTCAGGGCGGTGTCGTCGGTACTGCCGTCATTTACGAAATACACGGCTAACCCGAGCGGCGCGAAGTGGTCCATCAGGGCCGTTGCACCATCGCCATGATTAAATACCGGCACCACGATGCAGGGCCGAAAGGTCATGCCTCGGGCTCAAAGATAATCCTACCCGATGAGTGCCGGGTGTCTCCGTTGACGTAGTCGAATGCCAACCGGGCGGTTTCTCGGTCGTAGCGAAGAGCCAGCGTTACATCATCTCCAGCCATCAGGACGTTAAAAAACTTGAGCGCTTCTATCCGCCGAAAGGCACCAGGTATCGCCATATGCTGGCGCGCAAATTCAATTGCCCAATCGAGCTGGACAACGCCCGCCAGAATTGGCGTGTCATCAAAATGGCCTTGAAAATAGAACAGGTCATCCGGCAGATGGATCTGAATTCTTGCCTCGTCCCCTTCTGTTTGTTCATCCGTGATGTCAGGCAGGATCATGCGCCCCTGATCATCGGAAAACAGCGCCGCAAGCGCCGCATTGCTCGTCTTTCCGCGGTCATCTTCGGGGATACGTGTCACAAAACGCCACTTTCGCGGCAGCACAACCGCCGCCAGGTGTGGCCGCAGAACCTCCAGAAGGCTGCTGCGCACCACCTGCCGGCCGTCGGCCGACAACAATGCCCACCCGTGGTCGGAGGGCTCGATCACAGCACCAATAACCTGTCGTTTCTCATCATCCCCGGCGAGCAGAACAACGCGGGCGGCCGAAACCGCAGGGCTTTCCAACAAGCGGTGCTCGAGCTCGGGCAGCGACACGCGTTCTTCCTCGACCTTCACGATGCGATCAGCCCGACCTTTCAGCACAAAACACCCATCGGCGTCTATCTGCGCCCGGTCACCTGCCCGGAACCAGGTCGCATCGGGCATAAATGGCGACCGCACGGATAAAATCTCCGTTTCGGGGTCCGTCGTTACCTCGACATCGGGCAAAGGGTGCCATGGGGGTGGATTGGTTTCATCCACCACCGAGCGGTAGGCGACTCCCCCGGTCTCTGTACTGCCAAACACCTCAACAACAGGTTGCGAGAGATCCGCGTTATAGGCGGCAGCAACGGGTGGCGGCAGTAGACCTCCGGATGAAAACACCGGCCCGAGGCATAGCCGCAGGCGATCGAGGTCGAGCACCGGCAGAGCCCGTTTTAGAAAAGCCGGGCTGGACACGAACATGCAGCCTTCATGGGCTTTTGCGGCAAACATCAGTTCTTCGGGGTAGGACACCGTATCGGTCGAGAACGGCCGGTTGGTGGCAAGCGGCCAAAGAATTCGGAACAACAGACCATAGATATGATATGGCGGCACGGTCGCAATAACCGTCTTGCCCGGCACCGGGTCGAACACGCGGCTTTGCGAGGCAAGCTCTGCCTCGAAACACCGAAGCGGCTTGCAGATAGATGTCGGCGTGCCCGTCGTGCCCGATGTATGAAGCACGATCTCCGCGGTATCTGCATCTATCGGCACGAGCGACGGTGCGTCGTCAGCCTCTATAGGCTCTGCAGCTTCTGCCGGGCCGAACAGAGCGAGCGAATGACCCGTCGTTGCCACGACCAATCCATCCGTCAATACGCCGTCCGCCGCCTTGGCGACTTCCCACAGATGCCCCACCTGAAGATTAGCCGGCAGGATCGCCTGCCCCCCGGCATGCAAGACTGCAAAGACCCCGACCGCAATTGCATAGGCATCGCTTTCGGCGATCAGCCAGCGTTTGCCGTCAGTTGTTCTAAGACGTCCCGCCAGGGTGGTGACATCGCGCGTAAAGTCGTCCCGGGTGCGGTCGCCGCCTGCACCAATCGCAATAATGTCGTCGCCATTGCCCGCGGAGACCAGAAGTCGCGACAACGGTATAACAGTGGACGGCATCACTGCGATCCGCCGGCGCTCGCCTGCGCCGCCATTTTGCGCTTCACGACACGACGAACGAGATACTCCCCGCCGAGCAGCATCCCGATAAGGGAATAAGATATCAGGCTGTTATAGACTGCCCAGAAACCCAGGCTCGTATTCAAGGTCGTATACAGCGCCATCGATCCGTTCAGGACGAAGAAGCCGCACCAGACCATCGTCACCTTTCTCGTATAGGCAACAGCGACCTCCGGCAGATCGGGGGTTGTGACCCGGGCGATGCGCTCGATGATGGAAGGCGGGCGTAGAAGTGATGTGAAAAACAGGGCGAACATCAGAACATTCATCGCGACAGGGTAATACTGAAGTAGCACGGGCACATTGGACGCGAATGTCAGCAGACCGAAGACCAGCAATGCAATAACGACAAGCCGGGTCTGAGGCATCAAGGACGACAGGCCCCGCACATTCCGCGCAACGATTAACCGTAATAGCGCCAGGCCAATCAAGACCGCCGCGACCACCCGTGCATCGAAGTATTCAAGACCGAAATAAACGATCAGCGGATAGGCGATGACAATAGCGGCAAATCCGACCTTGGCACCTGTCATGGAGCGATCTATCGCTTCAGCAGATCATGTACCGCATCGACGATATCGCCGACGGTGCGGACCTGTTTGAACACGTCCGGATCCAGTTTTTTTCCGGATTTTTCCTTCAACGCGACCATCAGATCAACAGCGTCGATACTGTCGATATCAAGATCGTCATAGAGCCTGGCTTCCAGCGCAATATCGGCGGCTGCGATATCGAACTGATCAACGAAAATAGCTTCGACCTGGCTCAAAATCTGTTCCCGTGTCGTATTCGAATCCATCTGCGTCATGACGACCTGCCTTCGGCGATAAATTCACTGAGCGATTTGATGGAATGAAACCATTTCCCAATATCTTCGGATGCCGTGTCGATCTTGAGATCGTAGCGCTTCTGGATTGCGACGCCGAGTTCGAGCGCGTCGATCGAATCCAGTCCCAGGCCGTCACCGAATAACGGCGCATCAGTTTCAATGTCACCGGGGCCAATCTCTTCCAGATCCAAGGTCTCAATCAATAGTATTTTCAGTTCTTCAGTTAGATCGTCCATGTCTTTCAATGCCCGTTACAAACAACTCTTCTATCGCATTATTAATGCGGCGATTGGATTTGCTCAATTGTTCCCCATCCGTCAATAGCGGGACCGGATCGACCGGCTCGCCGACGGATATCTTGAAATGTATCCTTCGGTGCGGGATCTCGAACCATTTCTGCCCCTTGGCAAGTGTGGACGGTTCGCACGTCATAATCAATGGCGTGAAAAGCCGCCGACTGGTCGAAATAACGGAGGCAGCCCCCCGTTTGAGCTTGATATTCCGCCCAGGAACCGTCCGCGTCGCCTCCGGGAAAATGACCAGGTTATTGCCTTCTTCCAACGTCCGCACACAGTCGTCAATCAAGACGACCGGGTCTTCGTTCTGGATATAACCGGTTGCCCACATCACACCGGCGAGAAACGGGTTGGACCAGGCGGCTTTCTTGACAACACACTGGGTCGTCGGCAAGCGCGAAATGATGAAGACCACGTCCAGCAGAGTGGGATGATTGGCGATAATCAAGCGGCCGGAACTAATAGGCAGTTTCTCGATATCGGAGAATTCATACGTAAGAATGCCAAGGGTTTTCATCATCCAGATGAATGCGCGGAAAGACAGGTGAACGACGTATTGACACCCACGATGCGCCCGCTGCCGGTCTGTCGAAAACAAATGTACCGCTGGAAAGAGCGTCACGGTGATCACCAGCGCGCCGAGACCGAACACCGAAAAACTGACCCCGGTCGCCAGGAGGCGCCAATAGTAGTTAATCCGCGCCATGACGCGCTTTCCAGGTCCAGACCAGTCGGCCGGTATCCAGTACAAACGTTCCCGTACCGTTTAAGAGCAGTTTGAGAACTTCCATCGCCGGGTCGGCGATTGCGTCCCGCGGCGGGTCATCCGTTTCCCCATGCGGTGTCCATCCGAGGCTAAGCCCGGTTCCGCCAGCATTGTCATCGGGAAGCCTCAGGAGCATTGCAACAGCGCCATCATGGGCCACACTCGTTTCCTGTTGCCGGTACAGTTCGGGAAGGCGTTCGTCGTGATAGATCAGCAGGACCGAAGAGGCCGCGCCGTTGACGAGCAGACTCCACGCTTCGAGAAAACCGGTTTCAAGCGTCGTCTCGCCGCCCGCCAGTGCCGTCGATGCCGCCCGGTCTTTGGTCTCAATCGAAAACAGGCTGGTCGCTGTATTATGGACAGACATACTAAAGGCAGCGGCAGAGGCCGGATTCCCGGCAGCAATGCCCTCCAGAATGCCGTAACTCCGCGCATATTCGCCATAGCGCGAGCAGAACACGAACGTGGGGGAATCCGGCTCCCCTTCCAGGCAATCGGCTGCAACCCGGAACGCCATCCGGCTGAGACCGCTCAGCCGGCGACGCATCATGGGAGCGACAAACTTTACGTCGGGCTCGACCGGGCCCGAAATCGCGAGCTCACCCTTCGCCCAGGACTGCCACCCGGCCAGATCTGTCACCCCCGGGGCCCACGCGGACCACTTGCTGACAGACAGCGATAGTGAGGAGGTGTTTTTACCCATCACAAAACACCGACACCCGCCAAGGCGTCTTGTGGGTAACAAAAGAGGTCGGTCGAGCTAACCGGCAAACCCTCGATGCGGCGCAGCATATTCTTCCCGGACGTTGCAGGTGACAAACTAACTCTAATGTAACATGCATCGATCCGCCCGAAAATCCGGGGCGATCATACCCGGTCGCGGACCAATCTATCAGGGCAGCACCGGAAATCGCGGCAGCGGCACCGGCGTGACGACGGCATTTCCGGCACCAATAAAAACCTCCGGAACCAGCGGCTCGGATAACCCGGCGTCGAGCCGGTTCGCGGCATAGGACATCAGGGACGGCAACGGCAACATCCTCAAATCCACGCCGCCGCGTACATCCGGGGATTTGATGGCGAACAGGGTCGAATAGGCATCTACATAATCCGCCGGAGTCAGACGCGAGATGGTATCCGCGGCAGGGTCAGTCAACCCTATGCGAGCACCGTGATCGCCGTGAACAACGATCGTCGCCCGGTCAAATGTACCGGCGTGTTTCATGGCCGAAAACAAGGTATCGAGACGCTTCTGTACGCACCGGATTTGACCGAAATACTGCGCGTAGCTTTGCCTGCGGGAGTCCGGCGAATTCTCAATTTCGCGGTTCTGGCGCAACCGCCATGCGGCAACTGGCGTCCGCACGGCACAGTCGGAATCATAGACATAGGGATAATGCGGCATCAGAAAATGCGCAAAAAAGACAGTGCCGTCGCGCGCATGCGAGACATCCTGAATGAGCTGCTCGAATGTCGGCGCGACGGCGATCGGGCCGACCCGGCCATGCCACAGATTAAGCGCCGGCAGATTAACCCCTTTGGTCTCAGTCCACCGCCCGAGCTGATGTCCAGCAAGCTTGGCGATCTTGATCACGGCGATTGAGCTGTAATACATGCCAAAAACAAGACGAACCCGCTCAAGGGCCGGCAATTCTGCAATCGCAGATGCGGCAAGGAAATCCGGCCGGTAGGTCGCACAGGCCGCAACCTCGACACCTTCACTTCCGCACAGGTCCAGGTAGTCGGACTGATACACGCGGATGCGATAGCCTTTGTCTGCATAGGTCTTCAGATAGGAATTTTCGTTTAGTGAAAATCCATAGTGTTTTCGGGTGAGGAAACGATCCGCCTGCGCCGTCGTGTCAAA
The DNA here is from genome assembly GCA_047638395.1 of Paracoccaceae bacterium. Taxonomy (GTDB): domain Bacteria; phylum Pseudomonadota; class Alphaproteobacteria; order MPNO01; family UBA830; genus CAXBCP01. The sequence goes on from JBLIMV010000006.1 coordinate 178,767, forward strand.
ATTCAGCGCCCCGGCCAGCGATGTTTCAGTCTTGAAAAACTGGCTATAGGCGCCGGCGAACAACCGAAAACCGGCTTTTGTATAAAATCGGCTTGTGCTCTCCGCCGCCGCCACATCCCCGGGGACGCCGGCATGCATGCCTGCCAGACCGACATGCTCATCCAGAATAATGTGGACCACGATCGGCAGATTTGCCGTGCTTGCAGATTGCCGGGGGCTGGATTCTGTGGGTTCAGGCGGCCCGGCTGTCTGCAGTCCGATGCCGACGGTCGCGACGAGCATTGCAAGGAAGCCACCCATCAGGACGAGTGTTGCATGTTCCCGCAGAAAAAATATTACCACGAGCGCCACCAGCAGCGTCGCCGACAGAGCGACCAACCTCAGACTGATGTCGTCCTTCGTGCCGAATTCGAACAGGGCATCACCGATAACGAAGGTGATCAGAACTGAAAATATCGCAGCCCGGAAAAGCCGAGACGGCACCCGAAGAAACACGGTCAGGAGAGCGGCGAGGATACAGAGCCCGCCGGCAACAATCAGAATATCCGGATAGATCCGGTCATATTCGGTGTAGGTGACGTAATTGGTAAAATGGAACAGCACGATGAGCGCGCAGGCGAGAAAATCATACGGCGAGCGCCGGGATCGGTTCTGCCGGAGCGTGCCGGATGTATTCGGTTTTCCCATCTACGCGCGCCGTCAGGATGCCCGCCGGCGATACCAGACCAGCACACGCCGGCCTTTGATAACCTCGCACGTGTCCACGATATCCGCATGTTCGCGAATGGCTGCCATAAATGCATCCCGGTGATAATCGTCAAAGATATCGTCGCGCAGCCGCAGCATGTGCTGGATCATCGGATCCTCTTTTTCGACGAATTCGATCACGCCCTGGGGCGCCAGGTCGATCAGCCACGCCACGACATCGCGGAGCGGAATGTTGCGCCCGATCGACAAGTGGTGGATGATCGCATAGGCGATCAGGCCATCGGCATTTGCGCGGTCCTGCAGGCTCTTTCTTTCGCGACCGCGCCACCCCTGTCCGGGACTCGGATCTGCAGCGTCCATAAGCAGGGGCAGAAATGCCATCTGATTTTTCGTCGCCCGGGCAAAGGCCGCCTCAACCGCACTGACATCCGTATCGAACCCGACAGCGGAACCTGCACCCGACTGCAGCGCGCTCTCGGCATAAAACCCGGTATTACACCCGATATCCCACAGCATGGGCGGTTTCACGGCCTCTGCAAAACGTCTCGTAAATTCCTGTTTGAGGCCGGTCGCCTCTGTATCGTAGCTATTGTCGGATTCATAAGCGCTCCAGGCGCTGGCTTTGCCCGTCTTTGGCGAAAGCCCTGCAATCCAGCGACGCAGTCCGGTTGCCAGATGGATCAATGATGCCTTCGGCAAACGACGTGCCTTGGCCGTATCAAGCCGTGCGGCGGTTTTTCGCTGTGTCCCGGACTGCAGTTTCACCGGCAATGTGACATGGGTCATCACCCGCAGGCTCAACTTGCGGTGCCAGGGCAGCAGACGGACGAGATCGTCCGAACGAATGCCTTCAAGATTGCCGCGGAACCAGGCGTTGAATCCGATCCCTCCCAGTGCCGTCAGCAATAGCGGGTTCAGGAACTGGTCGCAGAACTGCTGGTGCGCGGACCAGTATTCGCCATCCCGATAGGGGCGGAAAGAAAGAGCATCGATGAACACGGGCTCCGCACCACGAAACTGAATATTGTAGGCTGACGCATCGGATAGCATCACATCATGCTTCAGCGCCTCGGTTATCAGGTCGAGCTGCAACAATGCGGCTGACCGAAGGGCCGAGAAACACCATTCATAAGGGTAGGAAACAAACGATAGCGCGGGGTGTTCCAGGACATAGCGGCAGTCGGCGTCGCTGTGGACGACGCCGTCAAGCACATCCGGCGACACTTCGGTCATGCCGATCATCCGGTTATCTGCAATCAGCCCGGGCAGAAACCCGCTATCGCGGACAAATTCATAGTTCTCGGCCCCGGCGTCCGTCACGCTGCGCAGAACCCGACCGTCTTTCAGGTAAACATGCCCGGCCGGATCGCGAAAAGACGCACCGTCCCTATGTGTTTCGGCGATCAATTGCGATCCGAAGGCCGGTCTTGAGACTCCGTCGAACGGCGCGTACGGCGTGCTGAAAAGAAGTCTTTTATCCGTGCCCAGTAGAGCTTCACCGCGATCAAACCACCAACCACCGCACCGATAATACCCTGCAGGATCATACTACCGGTGCCCGGATCCAGATAGGCATGAGCAGGGGTATGCCATGCGGTGAGTAACGCGATTACGATGGCGCTCACAAAGCCAAGTTGTCTTGCCATCATTGGTTCGGTCGGCTCGATACAATTGTCAAAACAAGGGTTCGGCTGAGAATGCCCCAGAAGCCTTATGCGGACAACAGGTCTTGCAACCGGAACGGTAAATTGTATTACTTTCCGCCGTTCCGTGATCCGCTGATCGGACATAGCTGCGTGTGGGCAGCGAATGGAGAAACGGTTTCGAGACTGATGACGGCTGAACGCACTGCGCACGTACCTGAATCGCGGTTTGGAAAATGGTTTCTCCGGACCGACATCTGGGAGACCAGGGTACTGGATGTGGCGATGGACGATCTTGATCGCCTGATCGAAGACCGGGCGTCGTCCTATCCCGTTATTGTCGATGTCGGTTGCGGCGCGGGACAGTCTTTGCGGCGCCTGCGGGAACGATTTTCGCCAGAACTTATCGTCGGCGTTGATATTGATTTGAACATGCTCACGCTGTCTGCAGCCGAAACACGTGAATGCGGCCTGCCGGTCGCCCTGATCCAGGGAACCAGCACCGACCTCGGGCTGGCCGACGACTCGGTGGATATGCTGTTTTGTCACCAGACATTTCATCACCTGCCGGACCAGCAAAGCGCCATTGCAGAATTTCACAGGGTGCTGAGGCCAGGTGGATTGCTGCTATTTGCGGAATCCACCCGGGCGTTTATCCATTCCTGGATCATCCGCCTGCTATTCCGGCATCCGATGGATGTTCAGAAATCCGCCGATGAGTACCGGGTCTTTATCGAACAGGCGGGGTTCGACTGTTCGGCAAATGCGATTTCCTATCCCTATCTCTGGTGGAGCCGCGCCGATTTGGGTCTGCGCGAAGCGCTCACCGGGCGCCCACCGCCGACCGCACACGAAGAGACACTGCTGAATTTGGTTGCAGTGAAACAGCATAAATAGAAAAAATGGCTTAGCGATTTCTCGCTAAGCCATTGAAACCTTGGTGGGCGATGACAGGCTCGAACTGTCGACCCGCTGATTAAGAGTTTCCTGAAAATCGTTTAAAATCAATGGGCCGTCCAACTTTTTGTTGGGTTATTCCCCGCTATTTTGGATCTTGGCGCGCCCCGCTAGCCTGATTGAGTAGGGCTGATAGCGGATCTTATATCGCGTCTATACTTGGCTTCAATCGAGTAGCCAACTGCCCTACCCCATTGCGCTTTAGATGACTTATAAAGTCGTCCCGCGTGAATGCAGGGTTAACTTATTTACCCCTGACATTCCTACCTACTGAGATTACCGCTACCCTTCGGCGTGCAGCCATGAGTAGTGGTGCTATTGTGGCGGCCTCCGCGGGAGTTAGAACAGAATCATGTTGGCAAAATACAGATACCCTCTCGCCGCGATTGTGCTTTTCTTGGCAGAGCGCGGCCTCGATGTGAGCGGGTACACAAATCTCCCGCTTGCCGTCATACTTTGGTTTATGGCCGGGGCGCTGGCGGTTATTTGGATATGGTCTTGGCTCCCTGAAAAGCCATTTAGAAGGAAATATATGGGACCGCTTATCCTGTTGGTTGTTAGTTTCGTCGGGGTCGGGACCGCAGTCGTGTGGTTTTCCAGACTGGCAGAGCGGGAAAAATCCCAAGAAGTCGTGCAGAACCTGCTTTTCCAGAAATTCGCTTTGTTCTGGGTCGAGGGGGAAAAGCATCACTATCAAATTGGCGTTGTCACAAAATTTTTCAATTTCGACGACAAACCGTACCAAATAAACGGCATTGTCCTTGATCTTGAAAATTGGACGTTTTTCCCTCGCGGCAGTTACCACCTTCGGAGCCTCACTCAACTTGAGGATCGCGCAGAATTAGTCGAGGATAATTATGTAAAATCGGGTGCAGAGGCGTACTTCAAGAAGCTTCTACCCGTTAAGTTCGATCTGACAATCAACGGCGGCGACACACCGGAGTTAGTCCTTCGTGGCAGGTGGAGCCTAAGAACAAAAGACCACACAGTAGCCGTCATTCCACCATTGTATTCCGTTCATCCGCGACCGTTGTCCACTCAAGAATGGGACGATCTTCTTAAATCACAGTCTCAAATCACTTTCGATGATTTGTATTTTAAAAAGGTCCCCGAACGCCCCCCTGCGGACATGGTCGATTCGAGTTATTTGGTTTTCAACGCGGATAGAAGCGCAAATATCGACAATCCGTATTTTGCTGAAACGCTCGCTGCGCGTGGCCCTAATGGGGTTATCGTGTTTATTCGAGGGAAGGCAGACGTTCCGACGGATCGCGGATGGGTGATGCTCGGCAATACATACAGCGAAGCCTGGGCGGATTCCCGAAAGCTCGAACTATACAACTCAATTCATCCTCCCGACGAAGAGGGCCTGCCGCGAGCAATTGGCTTCTTCGCTGGTCTGGAAAATGAAATGGCAGGTCAGTTGAACAGACCGCTTGCCGCGCCCACGACAAGGGCGGCTGATATTTTAGAATTTTCACCGGACGATAAAAATAGTGGCTCGCCGTAAATAACGCCGACGGTATCAGAACACAAAGAAACAAAAAGTTTGACGGAAAGTTGGACGGAGTTGGACGGAGTTGGACCGTGCTTGTTGGAACAAAAGCAAAACCCCCAATTTCACGAATGAAATCAGGGGTTTAAGTGGTGGGCGATGACAGGCTCGAACTGTCGACCCGCTGATTAAGAGTCAGCTGCTCTACCAACTGAGCTAATCGCCCTCAAGCGGCGAGACAGATACCAGAGCGTCTCATGCTTGTCGATAGGCTGC
>JBLIMV010000007.1:0-177524 GCA_047638395.1 Paracoccaceae bacterium
TCTTAGATGTCGTAGCCGACCGCAGCAAGCGGCATGCCGTCGAACATATCGAGCATCCGCCCGCGCCAGGCATAGACCGGATCATCAGCCTTCAGCAGAGGGTATGCACTGATTGCCCGTGCCCAGGCGAAGGCACCAAAAACGATATAATCGGCATACGCGGCCGCGTCACCCGATAGAAACTCCTGTCCGTCCAGCGCTGCGCGCAATGTCGAGATCGCGGCACCGAAGGCTTTGATATCGTCTTCCGACCGGGTCTGAACCTCCGCCGGTGATTTGCCGAACCGGGCGGATCGGCTCTCGATGAAATAGTCCCGATCTGCCGCATCGGCATGGTCGAGAATGTCGGCGATCACCAGTTTTATCAGGGCCAGATGAAGGGCGCGGTCGGTCCACACGTTCAGGAATTTGGCCAGTCCATGGCCGGTTGCGCCGCCGAACAGTGACGGGGAGTCCGGGTATTGTCTCTCCAGATATTCGGCGATTGCCCATGAATCCGACACCACGGTTTCGCCGTCCCGGATCACCGGCACCCGTTCCTGACCGGAAAAGGAGATCAGGTCCTTATCCGTAAACCGGGTCGGAATGGTTTCATAGGCCAGACCCTTGTGCTCAAGCGCCATGCGTGTCCGCCAGCAATACGGGCTGAACCGGCGGTCGTCCCGGCCAACGAGTTCGAACAATTGAATGGTCATATATAGGCTTCCTGTCCTGAATTCTTCGACTGGATATTTGTGTGACCTATAGCAGGTCCGGAATGTGGTTGGACATGAAATCACTGAACGCGCGCATACGCGCGGTGTCGCGATGATGGGGGTGGCGAAGTATCCACAAATCCGCGCCAAGTTCCGGCGCAAGGTCGAGGACTCTCACAAGTTCTGCGTCCCGGTCGCCGAGATAACACGGCAGACAGGCCAGGCCAATATCTTCGCGGACCGCCGCCAGCAACAACAACATGCTGCTCGTCCGGTACACCGGATTTATACCGGTCGTATTGGCAGCGAGCCATTTCATCGCCGCCATATGCGCGAGGTTGTCTCCGCAGGTCACGAGCCTGTGGTCTTTCAGATCGGAAACATCCGTCGGTGCCGGGTTTCCTTGCAGATATTGTTTTGATCCGTACACCGCAACCGGCAGACGTCCGAGCCGCCTTCCCACCATCTCGTCGTGGCCTTTTGTGCCGGCCTCCAATGTGCGGAACGCGATGTCGATATCGTCGGGATGGACCGGGCTGTATCCATCTGGCGTCGCAATCAGATCGACAGTGATTTCGGGAAACGCTTCCCGGAAGCGCCCGATTGCCCGTGGTAGCAGGCCGAAGGCGAGGTTGAAGGTGGCGCCTGCCCGAATGACACCGGCCGGACGTCCATGATCGACATCGGCATCGCGCAGAAGGTTTGCGGTCTCATCGGCCATTTTCTCGGCATGCGGCAGCAGCCTTTCGCCTGCCGCCGTCAGCGAGACACCGTCAGGCCCGCGGTCGAAAAGCCGCTGGCCCAGTTGTGTCTCAAGGCGTTCGATCCGGCGCAGGACCGTCGAGCGATGAATGCCGAGCGCTTCAGCGGCGCCATTCAGCGAGCCGAAATGACCTGTTGCGCGAAATATCCGTAAATCGTCCCAATCCAGCATGTGTTGCATTATTGCACAGATAGTTGTGATTACGCCAAGTACCGTTGCGTGAAAACAAACGCTAAAGTGTCCCCAAGATTTGAAATACACCACGCAATAATTCCTGGGAGGAAAGCATGTTCGATGAAGATATGAAGCGCATCGTTGCCGAAACAATTCTGTGTTACGTGGCGACGACGAATGAAGATGGCAGCCCGAACCTGTCCCCTAAAAGCTCGCTTCGGGTTCACGACGACAAGCATCTGATGTTCGCGAACATGGCGTCGCCGGGGACGGTCCGGAATCTGAATCGCGATCCCAGGATCGAGCTGAACTGTGTCGATATCTTTGGGCGACGCGGCTACCGGTTTGTCGGGCGGGCGACGGTTCATTCCGGAAACGACCCGATTTACCTCGCGCTCAAGAAAGACGTTGCCGCCGAACATGGCGACGCCATCCCCGTATTCGATGCGGTGCTGATCAAGGTTCTGGAGGTGAAACCGGTTATCTCTCCCGCCTACACCTTTATCGACGGTGTTACCGAAGATGCGCTGCGCAGCGCTTATCTCGGAAAATACGGTGTTCAGCCGATTGGGGCAGAGGCGGCGGAATGACGCTCCGTCTGGATTATGGCAAGGTTTCCCCCGGCGCCGCCGAAGGCATGTACGGCACCAATGCCTATCTCGACGACGCGCCGATCGACCAGGTGCTGAGACGGCTGGTTGAATTGCGGGTCTCCCAGATCAACGGGTGTCATTACTGTATCTGGTTGCACGCCCGCCAAGCGCGCGACCTTGGCGAAACCGAGGCGCGGATTCAGGCGGTGGCGGATTGGCGAGGTGCCGGGTGTTTTGACGAAGCGGAAAGCGCGGCCTTCGCCTGGACCGAATCCGTCACGCGTATTTCCGGTGGCGTACCGCCTGACGATCAGTTCGCGGCGTTAGGTGCGTATTTCGATGATCGCCAGATTGTGGACCTCACGGCGGTGATCGCAAATATGAATGCGCTCAATCGCGTGGCAATCAGCTTCCGGCTCGAGCCGCCGGGATAGTTTTCCCGAACAAAATCAGGGACCCCAGAAAAGAACAAGCAGGGGCGCGGCGACGGCAAACGTGATCGCGGTCAGGGGCAGGCCCATGCGCCAGTAATCGCCAAACCGGTAGCCGCCCGGTCCCATGACAAGCAGGTTCGACTGGTGGCCGATCGGTGTCAGAAACGCGCTGGATGAGCCGATGGCCACGGCCATCAGGAACGGATCGAAGTTAACACCGGCGATATTTGCGACGCTGACCGCAATAGGTGCCATCAGCACCGCGGTGGCGGCATTGTTGATCACGGCGCTGAGGATGGCCGAAATCGTCATGATGGTCACAAGCATCACCCAGAGCGGCATGCCGCCGGCAATCGCCGTGATACCGTCGGCGATCAAATCTGTCGCACCGGTCGCATTCAGCGCGGCCCCGACGGGCAGGAACGCGCCGAGTAATATGATGACCGGCCATTCGACGCTGTCATACATCTCGCGTAGCGGGAACAGGCGCGTGGCGACCAGCACCACGACGGCAGCCACAAAGGCGACGTCGATGCGCACCAGCCCGAACACGGCGGCGGCGATCGCGGCGGCGAAAATTGCCAGCGGCAGGTAGCTGCTCTGACCGGGGACCGATATCTCGCGGGATGCCAGCGGCAGGCATCCCAGTGAATTAAGCGATTCGTAAATAAGCTGTTCAGCGCCCTGAATCAGAACCACATCGCCGGCCTGAAACCGGATATGGCCGATCCGGTCCCGGATCGGTTTGCCCTGGCGGGCGACGGCGAGAATATTGACGCCGTAGCGCGAATTGATGCGAAGCCCGCCGGCGGTGCGCCCGTCGAGCCGGGACCCCGGGTTTACCACCGCCTCGACAACAATGACTTCGTCTGACGAAAGACTCTCTGTTGAAAAGTCGCGGTCCGTGACCAGGTCGAAGCCTGATTTTTCGACGGCCATCGCAATAGCTTCCGTGCCGCCCTCGATCATCAGATGGTCGCCCGGTTGCATCCGCGTATACCACGGTGGCGCCAGCTCTTTGCCGCCCTGGCGCATCAGGGCGACGACGGAAACATCTCCGTCGGCAAGAACGACGAGCTCGCGGATCGGTTTTCCGATCAGGGGCGAATCTTCCGGCACGGCAAGCTCGGTGACATATTCGTCGATCTTCATCAGATCTTCCAGCGCCGTATCGCCGCCTTCCCGATGTGGGATCAGCCGGTAGCCAATGGTGACGATAAAGATAATGCCGACGAGGGCGGCAAGTGCGCCAACCGGGGCGAAATCGAACATGCCGAATCCGCCGCCTTCGCCGAATGATTTGCCGAGAACCTCCGCGCGATAACTCGAAATAATAATGTTTGGCGGTGTGCCGATGAGTGTCGCGAGCCCACCCAGCAACGAGCCGAAAGCGATCGGCATCAACACGCGGGACGGGGGCATGTTTGACGCCTGCGCCGCCCGGATCGCAACGGGGAGCATCAGGGTGAGGGCGCCGACATTATTCATGAACGCCGAGAGAACAGCCACCGTCAGTGTCAGCGCGCCGATCTGGATCGTCGGATTGCTAGGGAGCTTGGCGATTGAGCCCGCCAGGACGTTGATCGCGCCCGACCGCTGCAAAGACTGGCTGATGATCAGCACCGCGGCGACGGTGATGACGGCAGGGTCGCTGAAGCCTGAAAACGCTGTTTCCGACGGAACAATGCCGCAGATGACCGCCACAATTAACGCACCCATCGCCACGACGTCGTAGCGCCAGCGCCCCCAGGCAAACAGGATCAGGGATGCGACAATAATGCCAAAAGCCATAATTTGCGGGGTCGTCATGGAGGTCCTTCGAAGCGGCTTGAGTGTATCGCGGAGCTTATACCGATAAATTCGCTGCGGTGCGACAAAAGGGACATTGCAATCTTGGTGCACTGCACCTAGCTTCGTCAGTGGGCCACAACTCCCCAACGGGTTGCAGCTCTTCTGTGAGGGAGAGACTTAAATGTCTGATACTATTTCGAAGCCGGGCACCCGTCCGGACAATCCTTGTTTTTCATCCGGCCCCTGCGCCAAAAGACCCGGCTGGTCACCCGCCGTTCTTGCCGACGCATTAACAGGCCGATCCCATAGATCCGCACCAGGCAAAGCAAAGCTCAAAGCCGTTATTGAACGGTCGAAAGCGCTGCTCGGTATTCCCGACGATTATCGTCTCGGGATTGTGCCGGCGTCCGACACGGGCGCGGTCGAGATGGCCTTGTGGTCATTGCTTGGAGCACGCGGGGTCGATCTCTTTACCTGGGAAAGCTTCGGTGCCGGCTGGGTCAGCGACACGCTGAAACAGCTGAAGCTCGAAGACGCCCGCGTTTTCGATGCGCCCTATGGGGAACTGCCCGATTTTGCGCAGTGGGATCCTGCGCGCGATGCCGTGTTCACCTGGAACGGCACGACGTCCGGTGTTCGGGTCATCGATGGTGACTGGATTCCCGATGACCGCGAAGCTCTGACAATCTGCGATGCAACGTCGGCTGTGTTCGCGATGGACCTGCCGTGGCAGAAGCTCGATGTCGTGACCTGGTCGTGGCAGAAGGTAATGGGCGGTGAAGCCGCGCATGGCATGATTGCCCTTTCGCCCCGTGCCGTTGAACGGCTCCAGACGTATTCGCCGCCCTGGCCGATGCCGAAGATTTTCCGGCTCACGAAGGGCAGCGAACTGATCGAGGGTATTTTCCGCGGCGAGACCATCAACACGCCGTCCATGGTGTGTGTCGAAGATGCGCTTGACGGTCTGACCTGGGCTGAAGGCCTTGGCGGTCTTCCGGCGCTGATGGGACGAAGCGAGGGCAACCTAGCTGCCATCTCCGCCTGGGTCGGGAAATCCGACTGGGCAGGGTTTCTGGCTGAAATCCCGGCGCAGCGATCCTCTACCTCCGTGTGTCTCAAGATCACCGACCCGTGGTTCGCAGCGCAGGATGCGTCGGTGCAATCCACGGTGCCGAAAAAGATCGATGCGCTGCTCGATTCCGAGGGCGCGTCCTTCGATATCAACGGGTACCGCGATGCGCCGCCCGGTCTTCGGATATGGGCCGGGGCAACGGTGGAAACATCGGATCTCGAAGCACTCTTCCCATGGCTCGACTGGGCCTATGCAACAGTTAAGGCAGAGCTGGCAAACGCCGCCTGATCAGGATTTATCATGTCAAAAGTACTTATCTCGGACAGCCTCAGCGCTGCCGCCGTCGAAATTTTCAATGCTAATGGCATCGAAACCGATGTCATCACGGGCATGAAGCCCGAAGAACTCATCGCCTGCATCGGTGACTATGACGGCCTCGCGATCCGGTCCGCTACCAAGGTGACACCAGCTGTTCTCGAGGCGGCGTCGAACCTCAAGGTTATCGGCCGTGCCGGTATCGGCGTCGACAATATCGATATCGATGCGGCGTCCGGCCGCGGCATCGTCGTGATGAATGCGCCGTTCGGTAACTCGATCACGACCGCTGAACATGCAATCGCCATGATGTTCGCGCTGGCCCGCCAGATTCCTCTGGCCAACCAGTCGACCCAGTCAGGCAAGTGGGAAAAGTCCAAATTCATGGGCGTCGAACTGACCGGTAAGGTTCTCGGCATCATCGGTTGCGGCAATATCGGCTCGATCGTCGCTGACCGGGCAATGGGGCTTCGGATGAAGGTCATTGCCTCCGACCCGTTTCTGACGCCCGATCGCGCAGAATCGCTGGGTGTTGAAAAAGTCGAACTCGACGACCTGTTTGCCCGCGCCGAGATCATCACGATGCACACACCGTTGACCGACAGCACGACCGGCCTGCTGAACGCAGCGAATTTTGCAAAAATGCAGGATGGCGTTCTCGTCGTGAACTGCGCACGTGGCGAGCTGGTCGTCGAGGCGGACATGAAAGCGGCAATCGAATCCGGAAAGGTCGCCGGATTTGCCGTCGACGTGTTTCCGCAGGAACCGCCCGAAGGCTACAGCATGTTCGGCATGGACCAGGTCATTGCCACACCGCATCTTGGCGCGGCAACGACCGAGGCGCAGGAAAAGGTCGCGCTCCAGATCGCCGAGCAGATGTCCGATTATCTGAACACCGGTGCCGTGACCAACGCGCTTAACATGCCGTCCGTCTCCGCCGAGGATGCCCCGCGGTTGAAGCCCTATATGACGCTGGGCCGTCAGATCGGCAGTCTTGTCGGACAGGTGGCTGAAAGCGGCCTGTCTTCGGTGACCATCGAATACGAAGGGACCGCGGCCGAGGTTAATACGCGGCCGGTCACGTCGGGCCTGCTCGAAGGATTGCTGTCGCCCCTGATGAGTGGCGTGAACATGATCAATGCACCGATCCTGGCGCGTGATCGCGATATTGACGTATCCGAAGTCCGCCACGAGCGCGATGGCGAATACCAGACGCTGATCCGGCTGACGGTAGAGACGGAAACGGGTCCGATCACCGTTGCCGGAACTTTGTTCGGCGGTGACAAGCCCCGGATCGTCGAGGTCAACGGCATCAAGCTTGAGGCTGAGCTGAGCGAAAACATGCTCTATATGATCAACAAGGATCGTCCCGGTTTTATCGGTCGTTTAGGGACCACGCTCGGCGATGCGGGTGTCAATATCGCGACGTTCCAGCTCGGGCGGGTCAAGCAGGGCAGCGATGCGCTGGCAATGATTCAGGTCGATGGCGATTTGTCGGATGACGTATTGGCGGCACTTCGGGCACTCCCCGATGTGGTGCAGGCGAAAGCACTTTCCTTTTGATTGCTGCTTAAACCGGCGGCGAGGGCCGTTTTCCGTTTGCCGAACGCGTCTAAAGCCGCTACCAAAGCCGCGCTCAGGAAGACTGAATTATGACCGACTTAGAACGAAAAGCGCTGCTCCCCGCCGGGCTCAGAGATATTCTGCCGCCCGAAGCCGCCTTTGAGGCCGAAATCTGCGAGAGCCTCGCGGCAGGTTTTGGGAGTCACGGCTACGATCGCGTTAAACCGCCGCTTGTCGAATTCGAAGACAGCCTGATGAGTGGTGCGGGTGCGGCCGTTTCCGCCGATACCTTCCGCCTGATGGACCCGGTGTCCCAGCGGATGATGGGAGTGCGGGCGGATATGACCACCCAGGTTGCCCGGATCGCGCTCACCCGGCTCACAGATGTGCCGCGGCCATTGCGGTTGAGTTATACCGGTGAAGTTCTGCGGGTCCGTGGCACGCAGTTGCGCCCGGAACGGCAGTTCGCCCAGGTCGGTGCAGAACTGATCGGCACGGAAAGCGCCGCAGCCGATATCGAAATTATCGCCATCGCCGTCGCCTCGCTGCGCGAGATCGGGGTGCCCCATCTATCTGTGGATTTGACCATCCCGCCGCTTGTGCCGGCGCTGATGGATGCAATGGCGCCCAGCGAAGATGAATACCGCGCGTTGCGGGATGCGCTGGACCGCAAGGATATCGGGGCTGTTCGTAAACACGGCGGTGAGCAGGCCGAAGCGCTGTGCAGTCTTATGGACGGGACGGGGCCGGCGGTCGCCGCACTCGAGGTCTTGTCCGGTTTGTCTTTACCGGCGGCGCCTGCCAAAGACCTTGACCGGCTGCGGATCGTTGTTGAGGGACTGGGGCGTCGGCTCCCGGACCTCGATATTACCGTGGATCCGGTCGAAAACCGCGGGTTCGAATACCATACCGGCGTCGGATTTACGTTCTTTTCGCGCGGCGAGCGGGGAGAGATCGGTGGCGGCGGACGATATATAGCAACGCTAAACGGCACGGAAGCCGGCAATGACAATGGCGAGGCCGCAACCGGTTTCACGCTTTATGTCGACAACATTATGCGGGTATTGCCGTCGCCGGTGGCGCGTTTGCGCGTTTACGTCCCGCCGGATGTTCCGGTGGGCGATCTGGCCGGATTGCGTAATGACGGATGGGTGACGGTGGCCGGGCTTGATCGAACCGTGGATGCCTCGGCCGAGGCGCGCCGACTGAAATGTTCGCATGTCTGGGTGTCCGGGCGTGCCGAACCGCTGGAACAGGGATAAAAAAACGATGACCAATGTCGCAGTCGTAGGATCGCAATGGGGCGATGAGGGCAAGGGAAAGATCGTCGATTGGCTTTCCGAACGTGCCGATGTGGTGGTGCGGTTTCAGGGCGGCCACAATGCCGGGCATACGCTTGTCATCGACGGTAAAGTTTACAAGCTCAGCCTCCTGCCATCCGGCGTCGTCCGCGGCAAGCTGTCGATTATTGGCAATGGCGTGGTTATCGACCCGTGGGCGCTCATGTCTGAAATTGAGACCGTTCGGAAACAGGGCGTCGAGGTGACACCCGAAACGCTCCGGATCGCTGAAAACGCAACGCTGATCCTGCCCCTGCATGGTGCGCTCGATCGGGCGCGCGAGGTGGCGCAGGGCGCCGGCAAGATCGGTACGACCGGGCGCGGCATCGGGCCGGCCTATGAAGACAAGGTGGCGAGGCGGGCGATCCGGATCTGCGATCTGGCCGATCCCGATACACTGCCGGAGCGCGTCGATAATCTTCTGACACATCACAATGCGTTGCTGCGGGGCCTCGGTGCAGAGGAAATCGACGCTGCAGAAACCCTGGAAGCGTTGCGCGGGATTTCGGCCGAACTTCTGTCCTATGCGGCGCCGGTCTGGCGGTCCCTGGATGAGGCCTATCGCGGCAGCAAACGAATTCTGTTCGAAGGGGCGCAGGGCTTCATGCTCGATGTCGACCATGGCACGTATCCGTTCGTGACGTCTTCCAACACGCTTGCCGGTCAGGCGGCTGCCGGCAGCGGTATTGCCGTCGGTGGCATCGGATACGTTCTGGGAATTACGAAATCCTATACCACCCGCGTCGGATCGGGACCGTTCCCGTCCGAACAGGAGAATGAAATCGGCACGCTGCTTGGTGAGCGGGGGCATGAATTTGGCACCGTTACCGGCCGTAAGAGACGATGCGGCTGGTTCGACGCTGTCCTTGTCCGGCAATCCGCGAAAATTGGCGGCATTAACGGCATCGCACTCACGAAGCTCGACGTACTCGACGGTATAGGCGATCTGAGCGTGTGCGTGGGATACCGCTATGATGGCACCGATTACGACTACCTTCCTGCCGGTCGGAATATTCAGGCCGGAATAGAGCCGGTATATGAGGTTCTTGAGGGCTGGGACGAGAGTACACGGGGCGCGCGGAGTTGGGCGGAACTGCCTGCCGCGGCGGTAAAATATGTTCGCCGGATCGAAGAATTGATCGGGGTTCCCGTCGCATTGTTGTCGACCAGTCCGGAACGCGATGACACCATCCTGGTCCGAGATCCCTTTGCTGCCTGATGCACAGGCTTAACAGCGGCTGCCCGTCGGTCGCCAAAGCCTTTGAAATCAATGGGTTGAAATCGATCTAGCGTTAACGAAGCTTTTGTTAATGAGCCGCTAAAATACCCCGTCAATCGTCTCCTAACGATGACGGAGTATTGGAGTGAACGCACAGTCAGCCGAAGCGGCTGCAGCCAGCGAAGACCGGGAGGATGAAAACGAAGTCATCCTCGCCGAGCGCTATCGTATTATCCCCTCATCACCCATCGTCGAGCTTGGGACGAAGGGGGCTAAAGCGTATGTCGCCCGCAACCTGAAGAACCCTAGCGAAGCGTTGTTCGCACGAATTTGCGAACCGGACGTATTTCCGCGGGTCGAGGTAATGGTTCAGCTCAAGAACATGCGGGAAGCGGCTGCTATTATTCCGGAAGACTGGGGTCCCATTTTCTGGCCGGTGACGGGGCAGCGTTGTTTTGCGATCATCTTCCGTCGGCCCGATGGTGGCCCGGTGATGCCGTCGCTCAAATCCCAGATTCCCAAAATCGATTCAGAAAAGATCATAAAGTCTTTGCTGACACCGGCATTGGCGACCTTATCGCTTTTTGAGAGTCGCAAGATTACCCATCGGACGATCCGCCCTGACAACGTGTTCACCACAGGGCCGGGCGGCGAACATTTTGTTTTCGGCGATTGTGTTTCGGTACCGCCGTCATGGGGGCAATCGACAATATTCGAGACAATCGAGTCGTCGATGACGCCCGCCGTTGGCCGCGGCAAAGGCACGATTGCTGATGATATTTATGCTCTTGGCGCCACGATGTTGTTCATGGGGCTCGGGCAGTGCCCGGTGGCCAACATGAGCGACCGGGATCTCCTGGCGGCGAAGGTGGAAAACGGATCTTTCGTCACGCTTCTGGGCGGCGAAGTTATTCCCGGCGGTCTTCGTGAGCCAATCCGCGGCATGATGAGCGATGATCCCGCAGATCGATGGACGGTGGACGACCTGAACCATTGGGCATCCGGCACCCTTCGGCGTTCTGCGCGGCCACTCCGGGATTACAAGACCGACAGGCCGGTCGCGTTCCGGGATCGCGAATACCGCAATACCCGGATGTTGGCACATGCCTATGGAATCCATTGGAAGGAGGCGGCCGAACAACTTCAGTCAAAGGCGTTCGATACGTGGCTGCATCGCGGCCTGCCCGATGCTGATCTGGTCGAAGTGCTTGAGGGCATCATCGCCGCGAGCGTGGGGGGTGACGGCGATCTTGGCGATGCAAAACTTGTGACACGGATCTGCTCTGCCCTGGATCCTGAAGGCCCCCTCAAATACAAGGGCCTGACAGTTATGCCCGACGGCATGGGATACGCCCTGTCTGCCGCCGTCGAAGGCGGTGACAAGGATACGATCAACCTTGTCACCGAGTTGGTGCAAAAAGGCATTGCGAGTAGCTGGTTCGAGCAGAAGATTGAGCTGGGACGGTCTGATCTGACGCTGGAATCAAAAACCTTCAAAAGACTGCAGCAATTCGTCCGCCACTCGGGTCCGGGCTACGGCGTCGAGCGGGTGCTGTACGAACTGAACCCGTTCCTGCCCTGTCGGAGCAAGGTGGTGGCGTCGGCGTATGTCTATTCCCTGCGGGACCTTCTTCCGGCGCTTGACAAGGTTGTCGAGGAGAAAGGCAGTCTCGATAAATTCGTCGACCGCCATGTCGCAGCGTTTATCGCCAGCCGGATCAAGGGCTCGATCGACAATCAACTCGCCGCTCTTGAACACACCACTGGCGTGTCTGTTGGCGCGAAGATCGGCATGACCGGCTTGCTGGCTAAAGTTCAAAACGAATATCAGCATCAGATGACGCCCAATCTGACCGCGTGGCTCGTCGAGGAACTGCAACCAGCGATCAGCCGATATAACAGCAAATCCCTGCGAAAACGTATTAGCGATAAACTGGATGAGGTCGCTCAGAGCGGCAATCTGATCGAGCTTTACCAGACCCTTTCCAACAAGAATATCGTTGCGAAGGACGAGAAGGCGCAGGGCCGGGCAAAACGTGAATACTCGGATTCGGTGCGCGAGATAAAACGCCTTGAATCCGAAGAGTTCCAGTTCGAAGCCAAACGGACGGGCTGGCGGATCGCCGCCGGTATAAGTCTGGTTATCGGCACCGTCACGACAATCGGAGTCTTTAGCTGGTAGCGTTTTGCTGCCGGATAGAGAGAAAAGCAGGACCCTATGGCAAAAAAGACCAAGGCACGCCGAACCGGCAGGAGGCAAATGGGTAAATCGACGGCCCTGATGGTCTTTTGCGGGGTTATCGCATTTATCATCGCGGCTTTGCCCAGCGTTATCATCGTGCTGGTCGGGATGATTCCAACCGTCGTCGCCTACATCATTGACCTGACGCCTGGCCGCTACGCGGCCCGGTGCGTGGCAGGTCTGAATATCGCGGGTGTCGTGCCGTTTCTGAACCGGCTCTGGACATCGACGAACGATTTACCCTCAGCGATCGGTATCGTTACCGACGTTTATGCCTGGCTTGCTTTTTACGCCGCATCGGGCGTGGGCTGGCTTTTGTTTGCAAGCCTTCCCGGCATTGTCGCCTCGTTCAAAACCTATAGCGCGAAACGGAATGCGAACGCTCTGCGCGCCCGGTTGGAAGAGCTCAAGGGAGAATGGGGTGACGAGATTTCCGGCAATACACCGGAAGGAGAGCGGGAAGGGGAGGAAAATTCAGATGAAGAAGACCGCGGGACCGAGGCTGCACCCGCGTGATCATTTGTGCGCCGGAGCCCGGCTTTCATTGAAGTGCCGTTAGCCGCATAAATATTTACGCGTCGGACAGCATGCCGTCGCGCTGGATGCGCCCGCCGATTGCGGCAGATTTCATCGCTTTTTGCAGTTTCTCGAACGCCCGGACCTCGATCTGACGCACGCGTTCGCGCGAGATACCATATTCCTGGCTGAGATCTTCGAGCGTTTTTGGTTTGTCCTGAAGGCGCCTGGCCGCGAGAATTTTCCGCTCGCGATCATTCAGAACCTTCATGGCATCTACCAGCATCTTGCGGCGTTCAGCCATTTCTTCCTGATCGGCGAGGACGGTTTCCTGATTGTCGGAATCGTCGACCAGCCAGTCCTGCCATTCGCCTTCTGAATCCGCGCGGACCGGCGCGTTAAGCGAGGAATCCGGGCCGGACATCCGCCGGTTCATATTGATCACTTCCTGCTCGCTGACATTGAGCTTGGTCGCGATCGTTTCCAGATTCTCCTGCCTCAGGTCACCTTCTTCCAGTGCCTTGATTTCACCCTTCATGCGTCGAAGATTGAAAAACAGCTTCTTCTGCGCCGCAGTGGTACCGATCTTTACCAGCGACCAGGACCGAAGGATGTATTCCTGGATCGATGCCTTGATCCACCACATCGCATAGGTTGCCAGGCGGAAACCTTTTTCCGGCTCGAAGCGCTTGATCGCCTGCATAAGGCCGACATTGCCCTCGGAGATCACTTCTCCCAGTGGCAGCCCATAGCCGCGATACCCCATGGCCAGCTTTGCAACCAGCCGCAGATGACTGTTGACCATCCGGGCGGCTGCCTCGGGATCTTCGTGCTCTTTCCAGCGCTTGGCGAGCATGTATTCCTCTTCCGGCTCGAGCAGGGGGAACTTGCGTATATCCTGCAGATACCGGGACAGGTTGCCGTCCGGATTGAGATTCGGGGCCGAAGGTAAATTTCCATTCATCCGCAAAGCGTCCGTTGTCTGATCGTTTATTGTACACGTAACCCAGCGTCTGGCGGTCGTTTCGCTGACCGTCTGCCTTTGATTACGCTCCTTATGGACCTGCTAGGCCTCTTAGACCTATTAGATAGTCATCTATGAGTTAAACTTCCAGAGTTCTGTAAAATTTGGGCTAACGCGGCGAGATCATTGGGCAGTGCGGCCTCGAATTGCTGAAATTCGCCCGAAATCGGGTGCTCGAAGCCCAAAAGCCGGGCATGGAGCGCCTGGCGGCCCAATCCGGCAATCAATTCCGATGCCTCGGGAGATAGCTCCGACAGGCGGGCCCGTGTCGATCCCCCGCCATAAACAGGGTCGCCGATTACCGCGTGGCCGATATCCGCCATATGTACGCGGATCTGATGGGTCCGGCCCGTTTCGAGCCGGCATTCGACCAGAGAGGCGGCGCCGGCGGCATAGGCGGCTTCGGTTTTATAGTTTGTAAGGGCGGTTTTGCCGCCCTGCCCGAGGACGGCCATTTTTTTCCGGTTGCGCGGGCTGCGGCCGATATTGCCCTCGATCGACCCCTGGCTCGGGCTCGGCATTCCCCAGACAAAGGCGGCATAGGCCCGTTCTATCGAATGATCGGCAAATTGCCGGGTCAGCCCCTCATGCGCCGGACCGGTCTTGGCGGAAACCATGATGCCGCTGGTGTCTTTATCGAGGCGATGCACGATACCGGGCCGGCGAACGCCGCCAATGCCCTTGAGACTGTCGCCACAATGGGCGATCAGCGCATTTACGAGTGTTCCGGTCAGGTTGCCGGGTGCGGGGTGAACAACCAGTCCCGGGGGCTTGTTGATGACGATCAGGTCGTCGTCTTCGAACACCACATCCAGTGGGATATCCTCGCCCTGCGGGACGGGATCGACGGAGGCCGGAATGCGGAGCAAAAACCGCTCGCCCGGTTTGACCCTGTAGGATGGCTCAACTATCGTCGCGCCGTGTTCGCCTGCTGCGTCCAGGCACCCGTCTTCGATAAGCCGTTTGAGGAATGATCGGGACCGGTCGGGCAGAGAGTTCGCCAGCAACCGGTCTATACGTTCGCCTTCGGCACCGGGAGGCACAGTGATATCAAGCGGTTCGGCTGTTGAGCTATTTTCGGTCATTGCAGAATAAGGACATATTCGATGCGCGGTCTCAAGGCTATGGTAATCGGGATGGGTGTGCTGATTATTGTCGGCGTTATCTTCCTGATATATGCAATTGTCCAGAAATCCGGCGATGAGCTTGGCGGCGGTTTTGGCGCCGGTAAATCACCGGTGTCGTCCAGCGTGGCCTTGCCCGCCGGTGCCGAGGTGGTGGAAACCGCCGTGGGCGCAGAGCGGATTGTCCTGCGCCTGCGCCTGGCGGATGGTTCGGGGCGCCTGGTCATTCTGGATGCCGGGACCGGCAGGCTGGTCGGGCAGACGGATCTGACCTTCAAGTGAAGACGGATGAAGTGCGCCGGGGATGCTTGCAAGTAACCGTACAATGACCTAGAACAGCCGTCCTTCGACAATCTAAGCCATGTCCCCTTCGTCTAGTGGCCTAGGACGCTGCCCTCTCACGGCGGAAACAGGGGTTCGACTCCCCTAGGGGACGCCACTTTCTCTAATGGATCAGCCGCCCACTGGCGGCTTTTTTCATGCTTGGAAGAAAGTCGGTTTAGATCCAGGAGTCAGCGTTCAACCTTGGAGCGGAGATGCTTCTGTGCAGGATTCGCAATTGTTCGCCCATCCGCATTCTATTGGTTTATGTTGACGCACGGCGCGGCTGCGGTTCAGCCACCCGAATATGACAACATGCAGCGAACCCATCTGTGACGCAGCCATGCTCAGACCAGCCGGCAAAGAAAACCTGTCCGGCAACCTATCCGGTAGCCGAAAACCGGCATGTCGTCGTGCAGCCTGACGGTTTCAGATTATGAAAATTCTTTTTCTGACCGAAAATTACCCGCCGGAGACGAACGCCGCCGCAAATCGCGTGCATGAGCGTGCGAAGTTCTGGGCCGAGTGGGGGCATGACGTGACTGTCATTACCTGCGCGCCCAACTTCCCGAAGGGTCGGCTGCATGACGGCTATGCCAACAAGTGGTATCAGACCAGCGTGATGGACGGGATCAGGGTCGTCCGGGTCAAAACGTATATCACCGCGAACGCGGGCGTTGCCCGCCGGATGCTCGACTTTCTAAGCTTCATGATCACGGGCTTCGTTGCGAGCCTTTTTCAGAAACGTCCCGACGTCGTGGTGGCGACGTCGCCGCAGTTCTTTACCGCGGTGGCCGGTTGGGCGGTCGGGCTGTGTCGGCGGCGCCCGTTCGTTCTTGAACTTGGCGATATCTGGCCGGCATCGATCATCGCTGTCGGGGCGATGGAGCCGAGTTTCATGATCCGCATGCTCGAGCGTCTTGAGCTTTTCCTGTACCGGCAGTCGGCCGCAATCGTCGCGCTGACACCGAAATTCAAGGAGAACCTGGTCGGTCGCGGTATCGACGGTGACAAGATTCCGATCGTGATCAACGGTGTCGATACCGACAGGTTCCAGGAGACGCCGCGCGATGACGCGCTTTCGGCAGAGTGGGGGCTGAAGGACCGGTTCGTGATCGGGTATATCGGCACACACGGCATGGCGCACGGATTGGCGAATGTGCTGGATGCGGCGGAGCAGTTAAGAGGAAATGACCGCGTCACGTTTCTGTTTGTCGGCGACGGCGCGGAACGCGATGCCCTGATGAGCCGCGCGGCGCAGGAAGGGCTGGATAACGTGCAGTTCATCGCGTCCCAGCCGCGGGAAAGCATGCCCAGTATCTGGAGCGTGTGCGACGTGGCGCTGGTGCATCTGCGCGATTCAGTCGTGTTTAGCGAAGTCATTCCGTCGAAGATATTCGAGGCCATGGCGATGGGCTTACCCACGCTGCTTGTCGCGCCCAAAGGTGTTGCCAGCGATATTGTTCTGTCGACCCGCTCAGGTGTCTGGGTGCCGGCGGAGCAGCCGGACCGCCTTGCGCATATAGCGGCGCGCCTTGCCGATAAGCCGCGCCTGCTGGACATGCTGGGGCGCAATGGGTCCGCGGTATCGGGCCGGTTCAGCCGGCGTCGACAGGCCGAGGAAATGATGCAGGTTCTTGAGATCGCTGCCGCAGGGGATGGCGGGCGCGCAGGCGTTGATTCCGATCCGCAGCGTTTCGTGCGTTGAGCCTCGGCCCGGCTGACTGATTGTCGGCCTGATTACCTGACCGATTTTGCAACGGCCTGAATACCGCTGGACCGGAGAAAAATATGACGGAGATCGTTCTTATTCATGGGGCCTGGCAGGGCGGTTGGGTCTGGGCGGATGTTGTGCCGACGCTGACGCAGGCAGGGCATAGCTGCCACGCCGTTGACCTGCCCGGCAGCGCGCCCGGTTTGGTCGATCGTGCCAATGTAACTTTCCGGGACCAGGTGGCGTTTCTTGAAGACCTGATCGCCGACATCGATAAACCCGTTGTCGTAATCGCCCATAGCGGTGGCGGGCTTGCCGCGTCGCAACTGGCAGAAGATTGGCCAGACCGTGTTGCGGGTATTGTCTATGTCGCTGGCATAATGATGCCCGATGGCACGCGGTTTGCTGAGCTTGTTGATTCCTGCAAGTCCGAGGACCCTTCGGCGGTCGGTGTCTGGCCCTATCTTGAACATCTCGAAGGTATGTCTGCCGTGCCGGAAGCGGCAGCGGTTGAAATATTCTTTCATGACGGCGAGCCCGGCGCCGCTGCCCGTGCTGCTGCAATGCTCACACCACAGAGTAATGCCGCGCGCGATGCATCGCCCCATGTCACCGCGGATCGTTTCGGCACCGTGCCGCGCATTTACATTGAAGCGCTCAAAGACCGGTCGGTCGTCCCGTTCGTTCAGCGCCGGATGCAGGAACTTGTGCCCGGCGCTGTCATCCGCAGCATCGATACCGGGCATGCGCCGATGGTCGCCGATGCGGCGCTGCTGTCTGAGATGCTTGTTGAGGCGGTCCGGGATCTCGACGCGGGCTGAGCGCCATTCTTGCCGGGGCGACTATTGTTCCGTGCTACCAGAAATCTTTGTGAACCACGGCAGATTCTTCCGACAGTAGCGGGCCGACAACTTCGACGGGCCTTTGGCCGGCGGCAAAGATGGTACGGCAGGGAAGGTCCATCGTCAGGTTTTCCGGATTGGGCCCGATCATCTCTTTCATCTCATGCTCCGACATCCCGTGTACCACGCGGCCGACGCCGGCCCAGTAGACGGATCCGGCGCACATCGCGCAGGGCTCGGCGCTGGTATACATGGTGCAGCCGCGCAGAAATTCGACCGGGTATGTTACCGAGGCACGCGTCATCAGGACACGCTCGGCATGACCGGTGCTATCGCCCTTGTCCCCGAACGTATTGAATTGTTCCATCAGGATTTCGCCGTCCGGCCCGACCAGAAGAGCCGCAAAAGGGTGGTTTCCCGCGGCGCGGGAGTCGGCGGCCAGCTCGATTGAACGGCGAATAAAGAACTCGTGGTCGAGATCGGGAAGCGTCGCGTCGGTCATATTCTGCTTTCGGCGTGTGTGGTGTCAGATATAGGTGCGGGCGTACATCTCGCGCATATGCGCATCGACCGTCGTCGGCGGGTAGCGCGGCGTTTCTCCAGGTTCCAGGCATCCCGGCAAGGCGGCGACTTCGTGGTCGAGCCTGCCGCTATAGAAAAACGGGATCGAATAGCGTTCCTTACCTGAAAAATTGACCACGCGGTGGAGGGTCGAACGATAGCGGTCGTTGGTCCAGCGGGCGATCATGTCACCCAGATTGACGATGTAGGAATCGGCCATCGGCGGGGCGTGAATCCATTCGTTATCCGCGCCCATCACCTGCAGGCCGCCGAGGTCATCCTGCATCAGCATCGTGATGCCGCCGAAATCGGTATGGGCACCACAGCCTTTTTCGTCCGGATGTGCGTTCGCCGGTTGCGGCGGGTAATGAAGGAGCCGCAATCCGATCAGCGGATCGGTGCAGTAATCCGTGAAAAAATCCTCTTTGAGCTTCAGCGACAGCGCGACGCCGCGCATCAGGATTTCGCCCAGTTCGAGCATCTCATCGATATAGATGTTCATCGTGTCCTGAAATCCGGGCAGATCTTCCGGCCATTGATTGGGCCCGAGATTGAAGCCGCCGGCGACCACCCGCGGATGGTCCCGTGGCAGCTCTTCGCCGATATACATGCCCTCCTTAAGGTCTGGCGGTGCGCCGGCCTCAAGCGTCTGGGCGCGCATCGGCTCATAGCCGGCATTCCCGACGGAATGCTTCATATCGATTGTCAGCTTGTCTTCTTCGGGCAATGAGAAGAACCGGGCGGTCTGATCGAATACCGACGTCCGCAATTCCGGCGAAACGCCGTGCCCGACGATATACATGAAGCCAAGATCAAGGCACGCGGAGCGGATGTTTGCGCCGACCGCTTCACGATCGGCAGGGTCGTCGCTCCTCAGTCCTGAAACATCGATTACGGGAAGGGCGTTATCCGTTACGTGACGGGCATTCAGCTTTTCCATGAGACGTCTCCACGATTTATCCACGTCCAGATAAGCCCGATTAGAAGCGCTCGTCCAGCAGTTACCGGCTCTTTCTTTGTTGTTTAGTGCGCCTGAATGCTGAACAGTTCTTTTTTGGATTCAGGCTGATCTTGCGGGGGAAACGCCGTTTTCGAAACGGGTGCAGGGAGTGGCTCGGGGAAAATGCGCCCGCGGCGGGCCTTCTTGAGCGTCACGGTAAAACAGAAGTGCATCGCCAATGTGCATCCATGTTGGAGTTTGTGCTGATTAATTGGTCGTATTTGAAAGTGTGCCTAAAAAATATGCGGAACTGGTGGCGATGGCCGGCTTGCCGTCTGGACTTTCTTTGCAATTCCCGCGTTGAATCAACCCTCTAGCCAAAATACCGATATGCGCCCCGAACTGGCACGCCGCTTGCAATGAATGTTGCGTTGCACAATTCCGTGCCAAGGAGCGTCAATATGACAAAACTAAGATCCGCAGTTCGCTACGCAGGGGTAGCGGCGATTGCAGCGGGGATGGCAGTTACAGCGACAGCCGCCCAGGCGGCAGATACCATCAAGGTGGGTGTTCTGCATTCCCTTTCAGGCACCATGGCCATCAGCGAAACTACGCTGAAAGACACCATGTTGATGCTGATCGACGAGCAGAACAAAAATGGCGGTCTTCTGGGCAAAAAGCTCGAAGCGGTCGTTGTAGACCCTGCGTCCAACTGGCCGCTTTTCGCCGAAAAGGCGCGTGAGCTGATCCAGAAAAACAAGGTTGATGTGGTTTTCGGTGCGTGGACATCCGTGTCGCGTAAATCCGTGCTGCCGGTTTTCGAAGAACTGAACAGCCTGCTGTTCTATCCGGTTCAGTATGAGGGCGAAGAGAGCTCGCGCAACGTGTTCTACACGGGTGCCGCGCCGAACCAGCAGGCGATTCCTGCAGTCGAATACCTGATGAGCGAAGATGGCGGTTCCGCCAAACGCTGGGTCCTGCTCGGCACGGATTACGTCTATCCGCGCACGACGAATAAAATCCTGCGCGCATTCCTGAAAGCCAAGGGCGTCGCTGAAGCCGACATCATGGAGCAGTACACGCCGTTCGGTCATTCCGACTGGCAGACCATTGTCGCCGACGTGAAAAAATTCGCGTCTGCCGGCAAAAAGACGGCTGTCGTGTCGACCATCAATGGTGATGCGAACGTTCCTTTCTATAAGGAACTCGGCAATCAGGGCATCAAGGCCGAAGACATTCCGGTCGTTGCGTTCTCGGTCGGTGAAGAAGAACTCTCCGGCATCGATACCGCCCCGCTCGTCGGTCACCTCGCCGCATGGAACTACTTCATGAGCGCCGAAGCGCCCGAAAACGCTGATTTCATCAAGAAATGGAAAGCGTTCATCAAAGACCCGAAACGCGTCACGAACGACCCGATGGAAGCGCATTACATCGGCTTCAAAATGTGGACGCAGGCCGTCAAGCAGGCAGGCTCGACAAGTGTCGATGCGGTTCGCCAGGCAATGTACGGCCAGAAGGTAACCTCGCTGACGGGATCCGTTGCCGAGATGCTGCCGAACCATCACCTGACCAAGCCGGTTCTGATCGGCGAAATCCAGGAAGACGGTCAGTTCGAGACCGTCTGGAAGACTTCCGGTCCGGTGCCGGGCGATGCCTGGAGCGATTTCATTCCGGAAAGCAAGAAACTCACGGCGGATTGGCGCTACCCGTGGGTCTGCGGAAACTGCGAAAAGCCGAAGTTCAACTAAACCGGCACATTCGCACCTTCGCGATGACGAAACGCCGGGCGGGTACCTCGACGATCTGCCCGCCCGGCGTCCCTTCCTTTTTAAACCGGTCCACTCGGACAGGCGGAACTGATGGCAGTACGAATTAGAACAGGCGCATGGGCGGCGCTGATAGCGCTGGCTGTTATGGCGACGGCGTTATTGCCCGCACCTGGTCAGGCACAGACAGCAGACAGTTTTGCGGAGCTGGTGCGTGATCTCGGCGCAAAAAGTTACAGCGCGAAGATCAGGGCGGTAAACAAACTGGCGGCGACCGGCGATGACCGCGCCGCAGATATCCTGCAAGCGATGGTGAGCCGGAACCTGTATTCCCGGAAATCAGATAAACGCATTTTTATCGGTCGCAAAAAGGGCACGCAATTCGAGATCACAGACCCGATCACCAGAAAGGTGGTGGGGGTGGCAGAGAAATCCGACCTGTCGCGGTTGCGGGTGAATAACCGACTGCGGCGGACAGTTAGAACGGCCCTTGGTGCCCTGACCCTTGCCAGCAAAAACCCGCAGAAACGCCTCGTGGCTGCGCAGTCGATCTTCAAGTCGCCCAAAGCGGCGCAGATCGACATTCTCCGGTCGGCGCTGAAGAAAGAGACCGACGACGAAGTGCTGCCGGAAATCGTCCGCGCGCTGGGAGCGGCGGAGCTTCTTCATGGCAAAACCTCTGAAATCCGGATCGCCGCCATCGGCGCGCTGGGAGTCTATACCGACCGGGGTGTTAGTGCCCTGCTCAAAAGTGTCGTCGCATCGAAGGCGGACGCGACCATCCGTGCCGCGGCACAGACGGCGCTCGATGACATCGAGGAACGCGTCTTTCTTTGGGAACTTCTGGGCCAGCTGTTCACAGGGCTGAGCCTGGGCTCGGTCCTGCTGCTCGCGGCGATCGGTCTGGCGATAACTTTTGGCGTGATGGGCGTCATCAATATGGCCCACGGCGAAATGGTGATGATTGGCGCCTATACGACATTTGTCGTGCAGGAAGTTTTTCGCTCCACGTTCCCGCAAAGCTTCGATCTGTCCCTCGCGGTTGCCATCCCGATGGCGTTTCTTGTGGCCGGCGCGTTCGGGGTCGCCATCGAACGGGGCGTCATACGTTATCTCTATGGTCGCCCGCTGGAAACGCTGCTGGCGACATGGGGTATCAGCCTGATCCTGCAGCAGATGGTGCGCACGATCTTTGGCCCGACGAACAAGGAAGTCGGCAATCCATCCTGGATGAGCGGCGCCATCGAACTCGATGGTGGCGTATTGCTCACCTATAACAGGATCTGGATTATCGTCTTCAGCCTGATGGTTGTTGTGATGCTGGCTCTGATCCTCAAGAAAACGGCGCTGGGTCTGCAGATGCGGGCGGTCACGCAGAACCGGCGCATGGCGAATGCCATGGGGATCCGCACAGGCCGGGTCGATGCGATGACCTTCGGTCTGGGTTCGGGGGTTGCCGGCATGGGCGGGGTCGCGCTCAGCCAGATCGACAATGTCAGCCCCAATCTCGGACAGGCCTACATCGTCGATTCCTTCATGGTGGTCGTGTTCGGCGGCGTCGGTAATCTGCTCGGCACGTTGCTGGGTGCCACATCGCTCGGCATCGCCAACAAGTTTCTGGAGGCATGGTCGGGCGCGGTTCTGGCAAAGATCCTGATCCTGATTGCCGTCATCCTGTTTATTCAGAAAAGACCCAGCGGGTTGTTTGCCCTCAAGGGCCGGGCGGCAGAAGGATGAGCGCGCGCGCCCCCTTCGCCTTTCTCTATGCCGATCGCGGCGGGC
Source organism: Paracoccaceae bacterium (assembly GCA_047638395.1). Taxonomy (GTDB): domain Bacteria; phylum Pseudomonadota; class Alphaproteobacteria; order MPNO01; family UBA830; genus CAXBCP01. The sequence continues at coordinate 22,792 of JBLIMV010000007.1, forward strand.
AGATATTTCTGAGTGTTCTGTTGCTGCTGGCAGTGTTCGTTCCCCTGTTGAATCTTGGGCTTCCGGTCGATTCCGCGTGGCATGTGCCAACCTGGGTGATGTCGTTGCTCGGCAAGTATCTGTGCTTCGCGCTGCTGGCCCTCAGCGTTGATTTGATCTGGGGGTTCTGCGGGATACTCAGCCTCGGCCATGGAGCTTTCTTCGCGCTCGGCGGGTATGCCATGGGCATGTACCTGATGCGCCAGATCGGCGACCGCGGTGTCTACGGAAACCCCGAGCTGCCCGATTTCATGGTGTTCCTGAACTGGAAAGAGCTGCCCTGGTACTGGCAGGGTTTCGATAATTTCGGCTTCGCCATGATCATGGTGCTGGTGGTGCCCGGCCTTTTGGGCTTTGTGTTCGGCTGGCTGACATTCCGTTCGCGGGTGACGGGCGTGTATCTGTCGATCATCAGCCAGGCGATGACCTACGCGTTGTTGCTTGCATTTTTCCGCAACGATATGGGGTTTGGCGGCAATAACGGTCTGACAGATTTTAAGGACATGCTGGGTTTCGACCTGCAGGCGTCTGAGACTCGTGCCGGCCTGTTCGTCGCCTCGGCGACGGCGCTGGCGAGCGGCTATGTCCTGTGTCGCTATATCGTGTCGTCGAAGCTTGGCCGTGTGCTGGTCGGTATCCGCGATGCGGAGAACCGGGTGCGCTTCCTCGGCTACCGGGTGGAATACTACAAGCTGTTCGTCTTCACCCTGTCATCGATGCTGGCCGGAATCGCGGGCGCGCTCTACGTGCCGCAGGTCGGCATCATCAACCCCAGCGAGTTTGCGCCGGCGGTGTCGATCGAGATCGTCATCTGGGTGGCGATTGGCGGCCGCGGCTCGCTTTATGGCGCAGCGCTTGGCGCCGTGCTGGTGAACTATGCCAAGACCTACTTTACCGGCGCGCTTCCCGAAATATGGCTGTTCATGCTGGGGGCGCTGTTTGTCGCGGTTACCCTGTTTATGCCCAAAGGTATCGTCGGCAGTATCGCGGCCTTCGACGGCGTAAAGTCGATCTGGAGACGCAAAGGCGGCCGCCCGGCGACGGAGACTGCCGGTGGCTGAGATCAAGATGCGTCCCGAAAACGCGCCGGTGCTGTATCTGGATGGCGTATCCGTCAGCTTCGACGGGTTCAAGGCGCTCAACGCTTTGAGCTTCTTCATTGAACCGGGTGAAATGCGGGCAATTATCGGGCCCAACGGTGCGGGCAAGACCACCATGATGGACGTTGTGACCGGCAAAACCCGCCCGGACGAGGGAGAGGTCGTGTTCCAGGGACTGACCGATCTGACACGGCTGGACGAGACGGCGATCGCACAGCTTGGCATTGGCCGGAAGTTTCAAAAGCCGTCCGTGTTCGAGAACCATACCGTGTTCGAGAACCTGGAACTGGCTCTGAAGGCTGATAAAACCGTGCGGAAGTCTCTGTTTTTCAGGCTCGACGCACAGCAATTGGAGCGTATCGATGAAGTGCTTGGCATTATCGCGCTGCGCCCGGACCGCGAACGTCAGGCGGGCGAGCTGTCACATGGACAGAAACAATGGCTCGAAATTGGCATGCTGCTGATGCAGGACCCTGACGTCCTGCTGGTGGATGAGCCTGTTGCCGGGATGACCGATGCAGAAACCGAACAGACGGCGGATCTGCTGCGCCAGATAACGGCGCAGAACCGGTCGGTGGTGGTGGTCGAGCATGATATGGAATTCGTGCGCGCCCTGAACACGCGTGTCACCGTGATGCATGAAGGCTCGGTCCTTGCCGAGGGCTCGCTAGACACCGTTCAGAACAACGAACGTGTCATCGAAGTTTATCTGGGGCGCTGACCATGCTGAATGTCAAAGGAATCGATCTTTTCTATGGTGCCAGCCAGGCGCTGCGCAGCATCGATGTGACCGCCAAAGTAGGATCTGTCACCTGTGTGCTGGGGCGCAACGGGGTCGGCAAGACCAGCCTCCTGCGGTCTGTCGTCGGGCAGGAGAAAATCCGGTCCGGCAGTATCGAGTGGAACGGCCGCGAAATTAGCCGCATGGCGTCTTATGATCGCGCCTCCGCGGGGATTGCCATCGTCCCCCAGGGGCGCGAGATCTTTCCGTTGCTGACAGTCGAGGAAAACCTGAAGACGGGATTCGCTGCCGTACCGCGCAAGGAGCGGTTTATCCCGGATGAAATTTTCGATCTGTTTCCCGTCCTCAAAGATATGCTCGGGCGTCGCGGCGGTGATTTGTCCGGCGGCCAGCAGCAGCAACTGGCGATCGGCCGGGCGCTGGTCACACGTCCGAAACTCCTGTTGCTGGACGAGCCGACCGAAGGTATCCAGCCGTCGATCATCAAGGATATCGGCGAGGTTATCCGCTCGCTGGCCGCCCGCGGCGATATGGCGATCCTGCTGGTTGAACAGTATTTCGATTTCGCGTGCGACTTAATGGACGAATACATTGTTCTTGACCGGGGCGAGGTAGTGATCGCCGGAGCCGCTTCGGATATGGTGGAATCCGATGTACGCCGTTATCTCACCGTCTGAAGAGTCCGCCCCGGCATCCGGGGCCGCTCCCCTGCGCCGCTGGGCCGACGGCGCGGCAGAGGTGACCTTTGCGCAGGTCGATGGCGAAACACGGCTTCGCCATCTTTATCAGTCCGATCCTTGCCGCGTTCTGTTTCCGCGCCAGGCTGACGGGGCGCCCAAAGAAGCCGTGATCGTTACCACATCGGGCGGTGTTGTCGGCGGTGACCGCCTGCGCTTTGAAATCGGGGCGACGGCGGGTTGTGTTGCGACCGTGACCACCCAGGCTGCCGAAAAGATTTACCGTGCCGCGGGTGCTGATTCCGAGATCGATGTATCGGTCAGTGCGCGGGATTGCGGTTTTCTGGAATGGATGCCGCAGGAAACGATCCTGTTTGACGGTTCCCGGTTGCGACGCCGGACCCGGCTTGACCTGCACGGCACAGCCCGTGTCCTTGCCGGCGAGATCGTCGTGTTTGGCCGTCGGGCGCGCGATGAAAAATTTACCTACGGGTTTTTGCATGATGACTGGCGGGTCTTTCAGGACGGCGGGCTGGTCTGGGCAGATGCCTTGCATCTCAGCAGCGACATCGGCGCCAGGGTCGCGAATGTGCACGCTTTTGACGGTGCGGCTGCCGTTGCAACCGTCCTTTACTGCGCGCCCGATGCGGCGGCATACCTTGAAACCGCCCGGGGCCTGATCGGGGAGGGCGGTGCCAGCTGCGTCGACGGTATCCTCGTCATCCGCCTGGTGAATGCCGATGCGGCGGCGCTGCGGGCCGAGTTCGCGCAATTCTGGAAGATGTTCCGACATGAAACTGCCGGCTTGCCGGCGACCCTGCCACGGGTCTGGGAAGTATAGGGAGATTAGATATGCAACTCTCACCACGCGAAAAAGACAAACTGCTGGTTGCGATGGCGGCGATCGTCGCGCGCAAGCGTCTGGAGCGGGGCGTTAAGCTCAACTATCCCGAAGCCATCGCACTGATTACCGATTTTGTCGTTGAAGGGGCGCGGGATGGACGCAAGGTCGCGGAACTGATGCGAGATGGCGCGACCGTTATTTCGCGTGACCAGGTAATGGACGGCATCGCCGAGATGATCCCCGAGATCCAGGTCGAAGCCACTTTCCCGGACGGAACCAAGCTGGTCACCGTTCATGAACCAATCCGCTGAGGAGCGCGCCATGAAACCCGGAGAAATCATCACCGCCCCCGGCACGCTGACCCTGAATGCCGGCCGCGAAACGCTGGAACTTGAAATATCGAATACCGGCGACCGCCCGATACAGGTCGGCTCGCATTATCATTTCTATGAGACCAATGAAGGCCTGTCCTTCGACCGCGAAGCGGCAAGGGGGTTCCGGCTCGATATCCCGGCGGGGACCGCCGTGCGGTTCGAGCCGGGTCAGACCCGGCCGGTGCAGCTCGTCGCCTATGCGGGGAATCGGGTGGTGAGCGGCTTTAACGCGAAGATCAACGGAAAGCTGGAGGGCTGAGCCATGGCGTATGAAATTGAGCGGAGCGCCTATGCCGACATGTTCGGTCCGACCACCGGCGACAAGGTCCGGCTTGCCGACACCGACCTGATCATCGAGGTCGAGGATGACCGGACAATCTACGGAGAAGAGGTAAAATTCGGCGGCGGCAAGGTCATCCGGGACGGGATGGGACAATCCCAGGTCACGCGTGCCGGAGGTGCTGTCGACACCGTGATTACCAACGCGCTGATCGTCGATCATACCGGCATTTACAAGGCCGATATCGGTTTGAAAGACGGGCGGATCGCTGGGATCGGCAAGGCGGGAAACCCCGACATTCAGCCCGGCGTCGATATCATCGTCGGTCCCGGCACGGAAGCGATTGCGGCGGAGGGCAAGATCGTCACCGCGGGCGGGCTCGACGTGCATATCCATTTTATCTGCCCGCAGCAGATCGACGATGCGCTCTATAGCGGGATGACCACGATGATGGGCGGCGGCACGGGTCCGGCGGCGGGCACCAATGCCACGACCTGTACGCCCGGGCCCTGGCATCTCGCGCGCATGCTGCAGGCGGCGGAAGCGTTTCCGATGAATCTCGGGTTTTTCGGCAAGGGCAACGCATCGACCCCGCAGGCATTGGAAGAACAGATCAATGCCGGGGCCTGCGCGCTCAAACTGCATGAAGACTGGGGCACGACACCCGCTGCCATCGATACCTGTCTCGGCGTGGCGGACGACATGGACGTCCAGGTGCTGATCCATACAGACACACTGAACGAATCCGGTTTTGTCGAAAACACGGTTGCCGCTTTCAAGGGGCGAACCATCCATGCCTTCCATACTGAGGGTGCCGGTGGCGGCCATGCGCCCGACATTATCAAGGTGTGTGGCGAGCCGAACGTGATCCCGTCATCGACCAATCCGACGCGCCCGTTCACGGTGAACACGCTCGATGAACATCTCGACATGCTGATGGTGTGTCACCATCTCGATCCGAAAATTCCCGAAGACGTGGCGTTCGCCGAAAGCCGTATCCGGCGCGAAACGATTGCGGCCGAAGATATCCTGCATGACATGGGGGCGTTTTCGATCATTTCGTCCGACAGCCAGGCGATGGGCCGGGTCGGTGAGGTGATTACGCGGACCTGGCAGACGGCCGACAAGATGAAAAAACAGCGCGGCACATTGCCCGAAGAGACCGGCGACAACGATAATTTCCGTGTGCGCCGCTATGTCGCCAAATACACGATCAACCCGGCGATCGCACAGGGCATTTCCGAACATGTCGGCTCCATCGAGGTCGGCAAGCTGGCGGACCTGGTGCTGTGGAGCCCTGCATTCTTCGGCGCCAAGCCCGACGTCGTGCTCAAATGCGGCACCATTGCCGCGGCCCCGATGGGCGATCCGAACGCCTCCATCCCGACACCGCAGCCGGTGCATTACCGCCCGATGTTCGGGGCGTTCGGAAAATCGCTGACCGCAAGCTCGGTAAGTTTTGTCAGCCAGGCAGGGCTGGATGCCGGGCTCGGCGATGCCCTTGGGCTCGACCGTCAATTGCTGGCCGTCAAAAACACGCGTGGCGGCATTGGCAAAAGATCGATGGTACTGAACGATGCGATGCCCGAGATCGATGTCGACCCGGAAACCTATGAGGTCCGGGCGAATGGTGAGCTTCTGACCTGCGAGCCGGCGGATGTGCTGCCGCTGGCGCAACGCTACTTCCTGTTCTGATGCACTGCGCGACACGAATGGCGGGGCGGGGCCGTTGGCCGGTGGCGGAGGCTGTCGGCACCGTGGTGCTCGACTATGAGGCGCGGCACCGGCGGCGTATCCGGCTTGTTTGCGACAACGGGACGCCCGTTCTGCTCGATCTCAAAAAAGCGACGGCATTGCGCGACGGTGACGGCCTGGCACTGGAGGGCGGCGGCTGGGTCGCCGTGCAGGCGGCGGACGAGGACCTCGTGGAAGTGGCTTGCGCATCGGCGCACGACCTGCACCGGATCTCCTGGCATCTCGGCAACCGGCATTGCCCGGCCGCGATTGAAGCCGAGCGCATCCTGATACGACGCGATCACGTGATCGAGGAAATGCTTCGGGGGATAGGTGCTACCGTCACGCCTGTTATGGCGCCATTCGATCCCGAACGCGGCGCCTATGACGATGAAAACCAGGTTCACGGGCATCACCATGACTGATACTGCAGACCTCTACCGCCTCCTCAGCTGGCTGTCGCCCAGTTATCCGATTGGCGCGTTTTCCTACAGCCATGGCCTTGAATATGCGGTCGAAACCGGGTGTGTCGGGACGGCCCAGGATGTTTCGGAATGGGTGTCGACGGTTCTGTTGCAGGGAACGGGCCGGGTCGACGGCATTCTGTTTCGTGAGGCCTATTCGGCGGTTGCCGCCGCGAACTGGGAGCATCTGAATCAGGTTGTCGATCTGGGGAATACTTTCCAGGCAACATCGGAATTCGCGCTGGAGACGCGCGCGCAAGGTAATGCCTTTATCAAGGCGACGCTTGCTGCCTGGCCGGCGGATGCCATAACCCGGATCGAAAAAGGCGCTGTATATCCCGTTGCGGTCGCGGTTGCCTGTGCGGCCCATGAGATTGCCCTGGAAGCGGCGCTGCACGGATACTTTCATGCCTTTGCCGCGAATCTTGTTTCCGCTGCTGTCCGTCTGGTGCCGCTCGGCCAGACAGATGGACAGCTCGCCATTGCCGCGCTTGCTGACATTGTGACGCAGGCTCAGGATCAGGCTCTTAGCATTCCCCTCGACGATATCGGCTCGGCCGCGCCGCTGATCGATCTTGCGTCGATGCACCACGAAACCCAGTACACGAGGCTTTTCAGATCATGACGACTTCCCCGCACGGCCCTCTTCGGGTCGGGATCGGCGGCCCCGTCGGCTCCGGCAAAACGGCCCTGACCGATGCGCTCTGCAAGCATATGCGCGACCGTTACAATATTGCCGTTGTCACCAACGACATCTACACGCAGGAAGACGCGCAATTCCTGACACGGTCCGGGGCGCTTGCGCCCGACCGTATTATTGGCGTGGAAACCGGCGGCTGTCCGCATACAGCCATTCGGGAAGATGCCTCGATCAATCTTGCCGCTATCGCGGATATGAATGTCCGGTTTCCCGATCTCGACATGATCATTATCGAATCCGGCGGTGACAATCTGGCGGCGACCTTCAGCCCTGAACTTGCCGACATCACCATCTACGTCATAGATGTGTCCGCAGGCGACAAGATACCGCGCAAGGGCGGGCCCGGGATTACGCGCTCGGACCTGCTGGTGATCAACAAGATCGATCTGGCACCGCTCGTCGGCGCGGATCTCGGTGTGATGGACCGGGATTCGAAAAGGATGCGCGGCGAAAAACCATTTATTTTCTCGAACATCAAGGCGGGGATCGGTGTCGCGGATGTAGCGGCCCTTATCGAGAAAACCGGCGGGCTCTGAACCGGTACCCCGGTATTGATTATTTTGCTTCGGTGATCGGTCCCATTTTGATTTTCCGCGCCTGGCAGAGACGCTCGAAACTGCGTCTGACCCGCTCATGCGTTGGCGCGGCGCCACCCCCCGGCAGAACGAGCGAGAGCTGATCGTCTTTGATTTCCAGCCGGGCCTGTTCAAGAAGACCGGGGTTGCCGGCCGAAATCCGGTAGGCAAGCCGTAATCCGTAACCCAGGGTCTCCGCCCGTCTGATCGCGCGTTTTGAGAGCAGGTTGCCAATACGGGCGACCCGGGCGTCGGTCAGTTTTCCCCCGTAGCGGAGATAGATTGCCAGCGCGATAAACGCGCGCTCCGTATGGTCGACCCCGAAGAACGGGTATTCGATGGTGCGGTCGAATGCGAAGGATGCACGGTAGTCCGGGTGATCGCGCCAGGCGATGTCGGACAACGCACAAACCGCAAACTGAAGCCGTCGTCGCCGGTGGTTCTCTGCCGACATTACCGGAGACAGCCATTCGAGCAGTGCGTCCGCCGTATCCCTGAACCGGCCTTCGCGCTCTGAAAACGCCGCAGCCGCGGCAATAAGTGGATCTTCGGCAACCTGGTCGCCCGGCATATGCCCGTAGACATAGCCCTCCCGAACGCCGACTGCGGAGAAAGTCACCGTTGCCGGCTTTGTGCGTCCGATCAGTTCTTTCATCAAAAGGCCGGTCAGGGGCATCGACATGCGGCGCTGGCGTGCGACACTTTCAAGACCCGCCAGCGATTGTTCGGAAAGTCCCGTCAGCACCGTCGCTGTTTCCGCAGCATCATCCGCCGGGATTGTATAGCCATGGATAATATCCAGCGGATAGTCACTGTCCTTGATTTTTAGGCGGGCAAAGGCGCGCCACGCTCCACCGATTGGAAACAGCGTTTTGCCGGCGTACTGGCCGAGCCAGTCAACGCCGTCGAGCGCCGCGGAAATTTCCTTGCTCATTTTTGCCATGTCACCGGAAAGCCGCGCCTGCAGCCGCATTGTGCCCAGTGGCAACGAGACCATCTGGCTGACCTTGCCATGCTGCAGCGCCGCCAGTTCCAGGCTGCCGCCGCCGAGATCGGCAATGATACCGTCTTCGACGTGTAGCCCGCGCTGAACAGCCTGGGCCGACAGCAGGGCTTCTTTTTGTCCGTCGACGACGTTGACGGTGCACCCGGTCATCGCATGGATGGCAGCGAGCAGCTCGCCGCCGTTCGTTGCGTCGCGCACGGCGGACGTCGCAAATGCTTCCAGGCGGTCGACGCCGTTGTTCAGGGCAAGGCGCGAAAAGCGCACGATGGCGGCGACGGCGCGTTCCATCGCCTCTGCCGGCAGGCTGCCGGTTTCGCCCAGGCCCGTCCCAAGGCCGCAGAACACCCGCTCATTGAACAGTGGGTGCGGGTATCCGTCGGTTATATCGAAAATGACCAGCCGGATGGAATTCGACCCGATATCGATGACCGCGAAGGTTTTGAATTTATCCGAGAGTTGCGGCGGAATGCGTTAGCCTCCATCGGCTGCTGGCGACCGGGGCAAACGCGCCATCGGCCATGGTTCTTCTGGCGATCTTCCTATGGCCTTTTCTAGGCGTGCTGCCGCGTCCTGACAAACACGGATTTGGCCTAAGTGAAGAATGTAAAAAACTGTGATGTCCCGGTTCAAGTGATCGCCGATCACTGGTAAAATGACCGACGTCAAAATAATCTGCCGGTTCGCGTTCGATACCGGCAGTCTGAAATATCATGGGGATGGTTTTGAGCGATAACGACATTCTTGCCATGCGCAATCTCGTTAGCGCACTTGAAGAGTCAGCTGACGGCAGCTCGGTCCTTGACCTGCGGCTCGGGCGCGACCTCGCAAAAGAACAGATTGTGGTCAAGGAATCTGCCACCTACGGCCTGATGGCCGAACTATCGGCTGAATCCATCGAAACCATCGTGGGAGAAATGGTCGTTCCTTTTACCCGGTCCCTCGATGCGGCTTTGCCCGGCGAGAACATCGTTTTCAGCATGTTTTCGGCTGAGAAAAAAATATGGGTTTCGGTGCAACGTGACCCGGACGGCCGGGAATTCGTATCCTGGGCGGCGACAGAGCCATTGTCCCGCAGGGCAGCCGCCCTCAGGGCAATTGCAGGCATTTCAGCCCGCTCTTCCGATTCAGATGTTGTCACGTTGCCGGTCGTCGATGGCGGTGTTCAGGAAACCGAACGAGATCCCGGATCGTCGCAACCCGGTTGGCGGGTAAATTTTTGAGAGACCGTCTAAGAGGGTGGGATGAGTAATTCTGACCCTGTTTTCAGTTCAATCGCGGAGCGGCCATTCGTATTGGTCTTCGCCAATGAAAAGGGCGGCACGGGCAAGTCGACCCTGGCCTTTCATACCATCGTATCCCTGCTGCAATGTGGGTACAGCGTCGGCTGCATCGATGCGGATGTGCGCCAGCGAACCTTGAGCAGATACATTGAAAACCGTGCATCGACCGCGTCGCGCGAGAATGACCGGTTACTTCTGCCGAGGCATGTCCCGCTTTTTGAAAGGGAAGATGAGGCGGTGGTCGATGGACTGAGCGAGCCTGCGATGGTCACCCGTGCAAAAGACGTGTTGGCGGGGCTGAGCGACTGCGATTTCGTGGTGATCGACACGCCGGGTTCCGCAAATGCGCTGGCACGTTTCGCGGTCGCGAATGCCGATACGCTGATTTCGCCGATCAATGACAGTTATATCGATATAGACGTGATCGCGAATCTCGATATGGAGAAGCGCGAAGTTGTCGGCCCCAGTCAATTCACCCGTATCGTTTGGGAAGCCAGTAATCGTCGCGTTGCCGATGGGCTTCCGCCGACCGACTGGATCGTGCTCCGCAATCGCCTGACGCATATCAATTCCCGGAATAAGACCGATATCGCGGATCTGATGGACAAACTGGCAAAACGTGTCGGCTTTCGATCTGCCCCGGGCTTTGGCGAACGGACCGTTTACCGGGAACTCTTTCATACCGGCCTGACGGTTCTTGATGGTGGGAATGCAACCGGCCGAATTCCGCGGCCAAGCCACGCTGCCGCCGCGGCAGAGATGGCCGGGCTTTTGCGTCAGATCGGTGTCAGTGAGCCCGGATCGCCGCTGGCCTGACCAAAATGTCCGGGTGCGCCCTCAGGATCCCCGCATCACGAGGCAGCTTGTGTTTCTCGCCCTGATCCGGCCGCAAATATCTGCCGCACCGGCTTTTGTCGAGAACCCCCGATGGCAACGCGATAGACCTTTCGACCATTTTCGATGGTCGCAACACGGACCGATATCTGGTGCGTGGCGATGATGCCGGTGAGCTTGGCGGTAAGTTTCGCGGCCTCCCGGCCCGCATCCGCGGCGGACGGCAATGAGGCAATCTGAGCGAAGTAGTACGATGGAATTGACGGGCGGCGGCCCGGGCGCGGCCCGGCGGGCAAATCCGTCACCATGACACTGTTATCTATACGCATTGGAACAACAGAAATTTCATTCCGGTTTGTACGCGTGGGTACCCGTGCCGAGAAGGTCCATATGCCGGCGGCATTTGATCGTGCCGTTCCAAGAGGCTGGCGGTTGTGCAACACAATCAGTTCTGCTTCCGGCGGTGCCTGACCGAACACAATGGCCCGGCCATTTGCATTGATCCGAACGGATCCGATTGTGGTTTTTGGTAGTTCGGGAACACCTGCCGAAGGTGCCGCTACCGTCATGTCCGGTAAGGACGTGTCCGTTACGGTCTCTGTCTGGGCCGCCAGTGACGGAGCGGAGGCACCGATGGATGGTGTCTCATTACTCGCTGTGGCGACAGTGTCGTCAGCGGACCCGGCGATAAGAATTGTTACGGCGCCGGCAATGGAAATCGCGACACACGCAGCAAGGGCGGCCATGCGCCTGTCCCAACCACTCTTACTGGCAGCAGGGCTGTCGATCACCATGGGTAACTGTATCGGCACTGGCACCGGCAGATTTATGGTCTTCGGTCCGGTATCTTCGGCCGCAGCTGTGTCCGTTGGCGTGTCTACGTCGTCGTCGTCGATTTCGTTGAATGCGTCCGGCGGTGTTGCCTTTGATTTGTCCGGGGTTGCCGGCAATCGCCTGGCGGCGCTTCGCTGGCTGACGATTGTAAGCAAACTTGCCGCGGGCGGTGGCTCGACCGTTGCGGTATCCCCTGAATTCTCAGCGTCGTCATCTGAATCCGGTGAGGTTTCCTCGCTCTCATCATTGGCGGGTTCGCCAAACAGGCTGGGGGCGGGTTCGCCAAACAGGCTGGGGGCGGGTTCGCCAAACAGGTCGGGCAGGGGCCCCGCCTCTATATCAACCACTGTATCGACTGCACCGGATGTACTGGATTCGGGTTTGGCCGAACGATCGGTTGCGTCACGGGTCTGGTCGACCGGTTGTGCCTGGCCTTTGGCCGCAAAAAGACCGTCGGGTGCACTCATTTTCTATCCTGTCCCAAGATCTATTCAGACAGATTGAGCGGCGCCGAACAGGGGGCTGTCTTCGATCGGCCGGGCTTTTGGCCGCGGGACAGTGAGCCTGAGCGGTTCAACGTTGCCGTTGAGGCGGGCGTCGAGATAGCTCCAGAGCGCCATGATTTCGGCGGCAGATTTCGATTTTCCGGGCAATTCCATAACGGTTCTGCCATCGGTCATGCTCGCGGCAAAATCAACTCGCTGCCCGACAAGTACCGGCGCGATCGGGCCATGCCGGGAGAGGATCGTAATTGCTTCTGTCGTAATTTTCGCCCGGCCAATCGCGGCGTTCAGCACAAAGACCAGTGGCTTTCCAAGATGCTCGACCAGTTCGACCGTGGTGACAACCGAACGGATATCATGGGGGCTGGGGCGGGATGGAATGACGACCAGGTCCGACAATTCGATACATGTTTCAATCGATGCGGAGATGGCCGGCGGGGTGTCGATAATCAGAAGCTTGATACCGGCTTCTTTTAGTTTTCGGCTGTCATCTGCGAGTTCTTCGAAGCTTGTCTGAACGAAGAGCGGTGCATCGGCTTCACGCGCGTTCCACCAGTCCGTCAAACTGGCCTGCGGGTCTGTGTCCATAATTGCGACAGGACCCGCGCCGTTCTGTTCCGCCACGACAGCGAGATGCCCTGCCAGGGTTGTTTTTCCAGAACCCCCCTTGCGCGATACAATCGCGATCACCCGCATTATCCGTCCCTCGGCATCGATTTTTTTTAATTACGCGATACGCCGCTACACCGAACACTGATCCAACATCTGGACGGGGCAAACCATAACATACCAGATATTGAAGTTCGAAGAATTTCCGCACCGTTGCTGCAATTCCGCACCGTTACCGCGATAAGGTGCGTCTGGACCGGAAGGAATCGGGCTTCTGTGGTTGCTGTCGCGCCACTTGCCTTCATCCGGAACAGCACGAAGCGAATGACGTCGCGCGATGGTCGCGCTCGAATTTTGCAGTGCAACACAGTACAGTCGGCGGCGAAAGAGAGGATCAATGACAGGCAAGATCGTGACCATCGCGCAGCAAAAGGGTGGTGCCGGGAAGACCACTGTTTCCGCGCATCTCGCGGTCGCCTGGGCAGCCATGAAGGGCAAGTCTGTGGCCCTGGTTGATGTCGATCCGCAGGGCAGCCTGGGCGAATGGTTCGAAGCGCGCGAAGGGACCTTGGGCGAGGACGGTGCCGGGCTGGAATTCCGTACTGCCAGCGGCTGGGGTGCGCGGCGCGAGGCGCAACGTCTGACCCGCGATTTTGATTTTGTCGTGATCGATACGCCGCCTCATGCCGATCTTGATGCAAAGCCGGCGATTGAGGCGGCCGACCTGGTCGTCATTCCGGTGCAACCGACCCCGGTTGACCTGTGGGCAACGCGCTCAACGCTCGAATTGCTGGGCGATAACGGACCGCAGGGGGTGATTGTTCTCAACCGGGTGCCGCCGCGCAGCCGCCTGACGGGTGAGATGATCGCCGCGATCAGGGAATTCGGTGGCGATATTGCCAAAAATACCCTCGGTAACCGGATCCTGTACGCATCCTGTCTCGGCGAGGGGATGACGGCGATGGAAAAAGCGCGCACGAGCAAGGCCGCACGCGAGGTCGAGGCGCTGGCGAAAGAGATCGCGAAGCGCTTAGGTTAGTCGCCTGCCGCCCCGGTGAGGGTGCCAGAGCCCAGCTATCAGGGCGTCAGCCCGTCGCTGTGATCAGCCCGGCGGTTTTATCAGAACGTCCAGCTACCCATATCGATGTCGGTCGCGGTGACGTTCTCGAGGGTGGCGAGTGTCGAGAACCCGTCGCCACCGCCATCGGCATCCACCTGCACCAGCGTATTGGCACCCGACTGGACTATGCCGACATAGCCGTCGGCAACCGCGTTGGACCCGGTGTAACCGATGGCCGTCATCAGGGCCGACAGCTCGAACAGATCACCCGTGGCGTCGAAGTCGGTGATCGTGTCTCCCGCATCAGACAGCGTGCTGTAGACAAAGACATCGTCGCCGGCGCCACCGGCCATGCGGTCGGCACCGGCGCCGCCGTTGAGCGTATCGTTGCCGTCATGGCCAAACATGCGGTCGACACCGGTGCCGCCGTTGATCGTGTCGTTTCCGTCGCCGCCGAGCATCCAGTCATTGCCACCTTCGCCGTTGAGGGTGTCATCGCCGGCATCGCCCTGGACATGGTCGCTGCCGTCGCCGGCATTGAGGGTATCGATGCCGCTGCCGCCATAGAGTGCGTCGTTGACCGACCCACCATTCAGCGTGTCGTTGCCGTCCATACCGCGCAGCGTATCGCTGCCGCCATTACCAGTGAGCACATTGGCGCCGCTATTGCCGGTCAGAACGTTTGTGGCGCTGTTGCCAAGCCCGTCGATATCGGTGGAACCGGTCAGCGACAGGTTCTCCAGATTGGCGCCCAGCGTGTAGCTGATCGAGCTTTCGACGGAATCGGTGCCTTCACCGGCGTTCTCGACCACCGCATCGAGGGAATGATCGACCACGTAGGTGTCGTCACCCAGGCCACCGGTCATCGTGTCGTTGCTGGAGCCGCCGTCGAGGGTATCGTTACCGTCATGGCCGAACAGCCGGTCACGGCCCGCGTCGCCATTGATCGTGTCGTTACCGTCGCCGCCGAGCATCCAGTCATTGCCGCCTTCGCCGTTCAGCGTATCGTTGCCGGCATCGCCCTGGACATGATCCCCGCCGTCGCCGGCATTCAGCGTATCGTCGCCGTCATTGCCATAGAGCGCATCGTTGCCGGCGCCCGCGTCGAGCGTATTGGCGCCGCTATTACCGGTCAGAACATTGATGCTGTCATTGCCGGTGCCGTTGATGTCGTCGTCGCCGGTCAGGGTCAGGTTCTCCAGCGTCGCGCCCAGCGTGTAGCTGACCGAGCTGGTGACGGTGTCGGTACCTTCATCGGCATTCTCGACAATCACGTCGAGGGAATGGTCAACGACGTAGGCATCGTCGCCCAGCCCGCCGGTCATCGTGTCGTTGCCGATGCCGCCGTCGAGGGTGTCGTCGCCGTCATTGCCGAACAGCCGGTCACGCCCCGCACCGCCGACGATGAGGTCATTTCCGTCGCCGCCCAACATCCAGTCATTGCCGCCTTCGCCGGCCATCATATCGTTGCCGGCATCGCCCTGGACATGGTCGCTGCCATCGCCGCCGAGAAGCCTGTCGTCGCCTACACCGCCATACAGCGCGTCGTTCCCGGCGCCGCCGTCGAGGGTATCGTCGCCGTCGCCGCCTTCGAGATTGTCGTCCCCGTCGAGGCCCCACATGGCGTCAGCGTTGATGGTGCCTGCCATCATATCGTTGCCGGCACTGGCCGGCACCGACAGACCCAGGAAGTCCGCTGCGGACAGATCCGCCTTGGTGACGCCCGTCAGCAGAAGTTTGTCGCCGTCCGGGTCGGAGGCGTTCATGTCGAGCAGCGCCCTTTGCGTACCGGACAGCGCTTCCTCTCCTCTTTCGCCGTCTGCGATGAAGCGAGACAGGACGATCGGGTCAAGGGTGATCCTGACACCGTCCGCGGTATCGACTGCAAGATCGAGAAGCAGGCCGAACGTGCTGCTGAAAACGGCTGACAGATCGATCTTGTCGGTGCCGACGGTAAAGTCGGTAATCGTATCGGCGCCATTGTCCGCGCTGACGACGAAGGTATCCATGCCGTCGCCACCGGTGAGTGTGTCGTTGCCCGCTGCACCTGCGATCACGTTGTCGGCCGCGTTGCCGATAATGACGTTGTCCGCCGCATTGCCGGTGCCGCTAATCGCAGCAGTGCCGGTCAGCGTGAGGTTTTCCACGTTATCGCCGAGCGTGTAATCGATCGAGGTCTCGACCGTGTCGGTGCCTTCATCGGCCGCTTCGGTGACGACGTCGATGGTATGGTCGACGACATAGGTGTCGTCGCCGGCCCCACCGGTCATCACGTCGTTGCTGGCGCCCCCGTCGAGACGGTCATCGCCGGCCTCGCCGAACAGCTTGTCGCGCCCGGCACCGCCATTCAGCGTATCGTTGCCGTTCTCGCCGCGCATCCAGTCATTGCCAGCACCACCGTCGATGATGTCGTTGCCTGCGCCGCCCAGAAGGGAGTCTCCGCCATCGCCACCGTCAAGGGTATCCTGTCCATCGCCACCGGCGATGATATCATTCCCGATGCCGCCGCTGAGCGTGTCGTCGCCGGTACCGCCGTTCACGATGTCATTGCCCTCGTCGCCCGAGAGTGTGTCGTCACCGTCACCACCGATAAGGGTGTCTTCGCCCTCGCCGCCGGAGAGGTCGTCATCGCTGTCGCCGCCAACAAGCGTTTCATCAGGATTGAGCGAGTTCGAATCTGTACCCGACGAATCTATCAGACCGATGAAATCGTCAACGTGAAGATCGGCTTTGCTGATACCCTTCAGGGTAATCGTTGAATCGCCACCCGCAGTGGCGATGGTGATGACCGTATCGTTCCCGACGTCCTGCGTGTTGGCCATCAACGCGCTGAAAGACGCAATGTCGTATCCGGTCAGTTCGATCTTGTCGTCGCTTCCGGCGCCCGCTGTAAAATCGCCGATGATGTCATGGCCAAAATGACCGAACGCTTCCGCGCCGCCATTTTGACGGGCATTGGTAAATAGGAATGTGTCGTCGTCAGCGCCGCCCGAGAGCCAGTCCGAGCCCTCGCCGCCGTCCAGTGTATCGGCGCCGGTTCTCCCAAACAGGGCATCATCTCCGCCTCGGCCCTCCATCAGATTGTCTCGGTCATCCCCACCGAAAGTAAGCCCATTGTCATCACCGACAACCGATATGCCGACTTTACCGATATTCACGAACTCGCCCGTCGAATCCGTCAACCCGATGAAATCGTCGGTGTGGAGCTGGTTCTTGCTAACGCCTTTGAGAGTAATCGTTGAGTTGCCGGCGCTGGTTGCAACGGTAATCACCGTATCCGCCCCGACGTCCTGGGTGACCGCCATGAGGTCGCTGAATGATCCAATGTCGAACCCAACGAGATCGATCTTGTCTACACTGCCTTCGCCGGCACTAAAATCGATGATGGTATCGTGTCCAAACATGCTGACCGGTGTGTAGGTGGCCGTCGTTTCGTCGAAATCGGAATACACGAACGTATCGTCGCCGCGTCCACCGGTCAGCGTGTCGTCACCCTCGCCGCCATATAAAGCATCGCGTTCGCCGCCGGCATCAATGATATCGTCGCCTGCGCCGCCGTAAATCTGGTCTTCGCGATGGAGACCGGTGATCGTGTCGTCCCCGGCACCGCCGTAAAGCGACGCATTGCCGCCCACGCCGCCGGTGATCGTGTCGTTGCCGTCGTCCCCATATACGTCGGCATGGCCTGCGATGATGGTTATGTCGTCGTCACTGCCCTGGCCATGTACATCCGTGTGAGCGTAATTGACGACCATCGTGTCGTCACCTTCGGTTCCCGTGCCGGCAGCGTAATAATTTGTAAAATCGTCGGCAACCAGGTCGTTCATGTCGACATTCTGCAACACGATCTTGAGGTTGCCCGTCAGTGCAATATGGGTGTCGGCGCCGACCTGTGTCGATACATCCAGAATTTCGCCGAAGTTTCTGGCGATCTGAATGCCCTGATTTCCCCAGCTATATCCGTCGAGATCGATTCTGTCTTCCAGGCCATTGCCCGCTGTAAAGTCGGTAATCGTCAGCGTGCCTGTATCTCGACCGCGAATCTCCATCGTATCGTCGCCGGTGCCCAATGTGACCGTGTCATTGCCGCCGTAGCCAAAGATTACGTCGTTCCCTGTGCCGCCATCGATTACGTCATTGTCCCGGCCACCGTAAATATTGTCGTTCCCGCTGCCGCCGTCGATCGTGTTGCTGTCGTAATCTCCCCTGATGTTGTCGTCCCCACCGCCACCGGAGAGGTGATCATTACCCTCACCGCCAGAAATAGAGTCGTTCCCGTCATTTCCGGTGAGCACATCGTTGCCATCGGTCCCGTCCAGTCTCAGCGGTGTCGGCGGTGTCAGCGATACGGAAGCGTCAAATTCGATCAGATCGTCTTTTGAGACCCCGGTAAGCGTGATGCTGTCCGTGCTGTTCTGATTGATCGTCGCGATGTCCGTGGCGGAGAGCGGTTGATTGTTTGCGTCGGTTACAAATGCAATGGCGTCTGCACCCGTCGCGATCCGGGCACCGTCGGGGGTGTCAACGATGAGATTTAGCAGGTCCGCAAAACTACCGTTGAAGATTGCCGACAGATCGATCTGATCTTTACCGGTTACAAAGTCGGTGATCGTGTCGTGGCCGTGATTTGTACCAAAGATGAATGCATCGCTATGAAACTCTCCGCCGGTGAGCGTATCGTCGCCGGTGCCGCCGTCGATCGTATCCTGCCCGAATCCGCCGATTATCGTGTCGTTTCCGGCATCGCCGTTAAGGGCGTCTTTATTGATCCCACCGGTGATATGGTCGTCGCCATTGCCGCCATGGGCGACATCCTCGCCCCCATTACCGATTATCGTGTCGTCGCCATCGCCGCCATCGATTGTGTCATGGTTGCGGCCGCCTTCGATAACATCATCGCCGCCAAAGCCCTCTAATTCGCGCCCGCGCCAACCCGCATGCAGATGGTCATTGCCCTCCGTGCGGTGAGGCGTTCCTGGTAGTCTGTAAAGTCTTCCGCGATCAGGTCGTTCTTGTCGACGTTCTTCAGGATGATCGTGTAGTCGCCTGTCAATGCGATATGGGTGTCATCGCCAACCTGCGTCATCACTGTAAGTAATTCATCAAAATCCCTGGCAATTGGAACGTTCTCAAACTGCAAAAATCCGTCTGCGTCGATATAGCTCCTGTTTTGCCAACCGTAGCCATTGAGTTGAATACGGTCCACGGAGCCGTCTCCCGCGGTGAAATCCGTGATCGTCAGGGTGCCGGCTTTGTCGCTCGCTTTGAATGTATCGTTTCCGCTGCCGCCGGTGACAGTGTCGGTGCCCCCATAAGCGCTGATGAAGTCGTTGCCCGCGCCGCCATCGATGACATCGTCCGCACCGCCCCAAATGTTATCGTTTCCAGCGCCACCGTTAAGTGTGTTGTTTCCAGTCCCACCGGAAAGGCCGTCATTGCCAGCACCGCCGTTGAGCGTTTCGTTGCCGCCTCTGCCGGCGATATAGTCATCACCGTATGAACCATTGAGCGTGTCGTCGTTGTCCGTTCCGTCGATTCGAGCCATGACAATTTCTCCAACATTCTACCATCTTGCCCACCCATTATGGACAGAGAGAGCTCAGCGCCGCTGAACGGAAAACCTACGGTTGAGGAATTAACGGCTGAGAAATTATTCAGGTTAAGATTCATTAACCACAAATTTAATTCAAAAATGCCGACAATTTGAGCCAAAGTCGTCCGAGGCCCTTGTCACCGTGGCTTTGAGGCTCTTGCGATGTCATTGCATAGCCATTACGTCTTGCGGATCGGAGGAATTCACCATGTCCCAGACGACAATCGAGACCGAAACACCGACCATCGACGCCGTGTTCACCTATGCCGTCGATACCGGTGAAAAAATCGTCAACGAGACGATGGGTGACGGCGATATGGGCCGCCGGCGCACCGGTGTCGTCGAAGACAAGACCATGACCGTCCGGGACGGTCGTGTGCTGCGCGATACGTTCGACCTTGAAACCCATGGTTTTGAATTTGTCGATCATCCGACACAGATGAAGGATTTCTTCGACGCGGATGAACTGCGCGCGGTTTATTACAAGGAAGCCGAGGAACTCGTGAAGGCACGAACAGGGGCAAAACGGGTCCATGTGTTCGACCACACGTTGCGCTCGGGCGATGAAAATACGCGGAACGAAAAGGCGGTACGCGAACCGGTGACCCGGGTTCATAACGACTATACCGAATGGTCAGGCCCGAACCGGGTGCGCGACCTGTTGCCCGATGAGGCCGACGATCTGCTGACACGGCGCTTTGCCATCGTCCAGGTGTGGCGCGCGATCCGCAATCCGATCGAATCCCATCCGCTCGGTATCGTGGATGCACGCAGCCTGGCGGAGCAGGACCTGGTTATTTCCGAACGCCGCTACCCCGACCGGATTGGGCAGACCTATCAGATCGCCTATAATGCCGATCACGAATGGTATTATTTCCCGCTGATGGCGCGGGACGAAGCGCTGGTGTTCAAGGTGTTCGATTCCGCGACAGACGGGCGTGCCCGTTTTACCGCCCATTCCGCCTTTGACGACCCGACGAGCCCGCCCGGCGCTGCGCCACGCGAAAGCATCGAGATGCGCACCATCGCCTTTTTCTGATCCGGCTCAGCTTCCCCGTCAGCCTTCGTAGCCGGTGCGCCGTGCGTCAATGATGTAGCGCCCGCCCGCTTTCACGATTTTTTCGCCATGTTCCATTTCTGCCAGTAACTCGTCGGCATCGGTGATGGGTTCATTGCCCTCGAAGCCCTGTGCCACGGCAAGCGCGATGATATCGACCGGTGGCTGATCGAGGCGTTGGCCGACCCATTTGTTCTGCGGCGGGCGGTCGCGCATCACGGCGACACGTTCCTGATGCGCCTCGTCATTGAAGTATGACCGGTTATTGGCAACCACGACCATCAGCGGCAGGTTCATGTGCGATGCCGTCCAGAAGGCGTTGACCCCCATCAGGAAATCGCCGTCGCCCATGACGGCCACGGGAAGCCGCCCGGAATCCTTAAGGGCAAGGGCAGCACCCACGGCATGGCCGGGGCCGGTTCCGACAGCACCGCCGGCATCCTTGCCGAGATAGGCGAGCGGGTTTTCGAACCGGCAGAACCCGCCGGGATATCCAAGCGGCAGCCGGGTCAGCGTGACGTCCCGCGGGCCTTCGCAGAATTCGTTCACCGTCCAGGCAAGTTCCAGCAGCGACATCGGCTCGCCCGCGGGCGATGCTTCCGGCGGGGTGACGGACCCGGTCCAGTGGGGCAGGGCGGCGACAGCCGGGTGGGTGGCCGAAACCTTCCGTTCCTTAATTCGCTTGAGCAACTGTTTGACGACCGTATCCGGGCGCGCCAGCACATTGATGTCGGCAGCCTGCAGCGCCTGATAATCCGCGCTCCAGCCACCGGCGATAGTTGAATCCATGGATACCTTGATCACCGTCGACGAAGTCGGTTTCTGGGACTGCGAATCTCCCGTCGAAAGCCGCAGGTACCCGCCGAGGTCGAGCCAGTCGAGATCGAGGATCACGTCGGCTTTCGCCATCAGATCGGTATGGGCTTCGCCAGGCCGCTCAGGGCTGATCGGCAGTTTGTGATTAGCGTGGGTCGTGGGGAACGCGGCCCGTTTATGCAGGCTGGTGACGGCCACCGCATCGAGTGCTTCGACGAGCGCAATCCGGTTGTCCCATTCTACCGGGTCGCAGCCAACGCGCCCCATCATGATCACGGGCATCTCCGCGGTCTCGAACGCATCGATTATACGGTCGATATCTTCGTCGGTGGCGGCAACGTCGCGCGCCGGCGCATAACGCTCGGCCGGCGGGAAATGAATCTCGCCCTCTATCTCGGCTTCCTGCATGCCGACATCCAGGCAAATATAGACGGGCCCATAAGGCGGCGTTTGCGTGATCTGCCATGCGCGCAGCACCGATTCGACGGCTGCCTGCGCCGAGCCGGGCGTGTCATCCCATTTGATGTAATCGCGAATGATCGAGGCCTGGTTCGACGAGGTGTGAATCCATTCGATCCACGGGCGGCGTGCATGCGCATCGAGTGGGCCTGTGGCGCCGAAGATCAGCATCGGATTGCGTTCGCACCAGGCGTTGAAGATCGCCATGCTGGCATGCATCAGCCCGACATTGGAATGCAGGGCGACGGCCATCGGCCGGTCAGTAACCTTCGCGTACCCGTCGGCAATCGCCACGGAATGTTCTTCATGCAGACAGACAACCATCTGCGGTTCGGCATTGCCGAGATAGTTCACAATGCTGTCGTGGAAACCGCGGAAGCTCGCACCCGGGACCAGGGCGATGTAATCGACGCCGATGGAGCGGATGGTTTCCGCGACGGCATCACTGCCCCAGCGGAGTTGCGGATTGCCGATATTGTCGGGGCGATCGATTTCGTTTGTCATTTTTTGTTTCCCTCCCGTGATTGCGCGATTCTTGGCGCCGTTTCCATACGCAAGCGTATGCGGGAAGCTGGCGGGTCGGCAAGACCGCGCAGAAAAATGTTGGGAAAACCGGTGATAGAAAGAAAACAGGACGGAATCTGCAGAATGAATTCCGTCCTGTTCATCGGCGGCAGGTCACGCCGCGGCGACGATCTGGCGACTAGTCCGCGTCTGCGGTTTCCAGGCGGCGTGTGAAACGCTTGTGAAAAAGTTCTGCGGCCAGGGTGCGTTCGCCCATCTCGGCGGTCTTGTCCTGATAGCCGTATACCAGTCGGAAGCGAACATGCTCTATCTGGGCGGCCTCTTCGTAGACGCCGATTACCTGGGCGTACTCGATCGGTCCGTTTTCCGTGCGGCAGACGAAGACATCGCCGACTTCTGGCTGGGCTCGGTGTGTGGTGGGGCGCGGGCGAAGCCCCAGCATGTCTGCCCAGGCCGAATATTTCAGGTTCATCATACCTCCGTGGTGTGTCGTTTGTTTGGGTTGCCGCGAAAACCACGCTACTGCAGCGACAGTCGGTAAGGTGTGACTTAACTGTGGCAATATTATGGTCATGGGGAGTGCTCGCCGGTGATCCGCAGACTGGCCCCTTAAAACGAAGAAACGGCGATCCGGATACGCTGGATCGCCGCTCTTTCTTGCAGGTCGCCCGGGGTAGGCTTCAGGCGCCTGCTATCGCCGACTTGGCCGGAGCCTCCGTCATCCTGACGAAAGCTCCCGACGCCTGACCTTCTATCAGCAATATTCGTGCCAGAAGCGTTTTGGTCCTGTTTTCAATGTCTTGGGTGAATTCACCGAAACGCGAAATTCGCCAGGTGTAAAATTATCCGACGGTTTCGGGGCGTTCTGCAGCAATTCGCGTCGGCCACGGCGCTTTGCAATTATGGGTGGCGGGCCCCTCGAATTTCACTGCTCGTCCCGCTACTATCGGGTGCGCTTGAAGGGAATACCGGCATGCTTGAGCTCTACCATAACGGATCGTCAGTCTGCGCCGCGAAGGTGCGTGTTCTGCTGGCAGAAAAAGATATCCCCTGGCAGGGCCATTATCTGGATGTACTGGCCGGAGATCAGTTCGACCCGGCCTACCTGAAGCTCAATCCCAAGGCGGTGGTCCCGACGATTGTTCACGATGGCGTTGTGGTCACGGAATCCACCGTGATCTGTGAATACCTCGATGATGTATTCCCGGATATTCCGCGCCGCCCGGCCGACGCTGCAGGGCGCGCCCGGATGCGGATATGGACCAAGATCGTCGACGAGGCTTTGCATCCGAACGTGGTCGATATCACTTTCACCGTTTCGCATCGTCACACCGTTATGGCCAAAGGCGAAGAGAGCACGCGGCGCTTCATCGAAGATGCGCCCGACGTCGTCAGCCGGGAACGCCGCCATGGCTGGATACATCTCGGGTTCGATGCGCCGGGCGTCCGCGAGGCTGTGAATATCTATGTAAAGGCACTGGAACAGATGGATCAGGCTCTGGCCGACGGCCCGTGGCTTGCCGGAGAAACGTTCTCGCTCGCCGATATCGGCGTCCTGCCCTACGTGAACCGGCTGCATATGCTGAATATGGATGCAATGTGGCGGAACCATCTACCCAACGTTACGGATTGGTTCGACCGCATCCGGGTGCGCGCCAGTTATTATCCCGGCATTGAAGAGCATCTCCCCGCCGACTCGCGCGAGGGTCTGCTGCGCAATGGCAAAACAGGTGGTCCGCAGCTTCTTGCGATCTGCGGGATCGGCTGAATAAAAGAACAAGATCTGCAGAAACCCGGCCTGTGAAATCCGGCCTGTGAAATCTGGTTTGATGGTCGGCCCGTATCCCTGTCGACGTAGCGTAACGTGGTTGGTAGAGACGGGTGCGTCGCGTCAGTAGGCACGCCGAATTGAATTCGGCGCTTTTTGATAAATATTAAGTTTTTATAATCCAAATATAAATTACTGACGTAATCCTATTATCATCAGACAGGAATAATAAAACCTGTTTAATGCCGGGAGAAGTCAATGATTATCTCTTTATTATTTTTATAACTGGAGAGTATGATGAGAAATCTAAAAACTATGCTTGGCGCTACAGCGATCGCGATGACTCTCGCCGTTGTATCACTTCCTGCGAAAGCTGCTGACATCGTCGATACCGCGGTCAGCGCGGGCCAGTTTAAAACGCTGGTTGCCGCCGTCACCGCAGCCGGCCTTGTCGACACCCTGAAAAGCAAGGGGCCGTTTACGGTATTCGCGCCGACCGATGCCGCCTTCGCGAAGCTCCCCGCCGGCACGGTAGAATCGCTGCTCAAGCCCGAAAACAAGAGCAAGCTTGTCGCAATCCTGACCTATCACGTGTTGCCCGGAAAAGTGATGTCCGCCGACATCGCCGGCAAGAAACTCAGCGTTGCCACGGTTCAGGGTGGAAAAGTGAGCGTCGACGCCATGTCGGGCGTGATGATCAACGACGCGAAGGTTATTAGCGCCGATATCGCTGCTTCCAACGGCGTTATTCACGTGATCGACAAAGTTATTCTTCCTCCCCAGGAATAACGTTCAGACGTCGGTTGAATCTGGCCCCGCTTCGGCGGGGCCATTTTTTTTGGAAATCCAGACAGCAAGTTGCTGCGTAACCTATCGAAACGCTGCGGTGCAGACGCGGCGACCGCAACAGCGCTCTTGAGGAACATTTGGCCCATGCCGACATTGATCGATTCAGCAGCCACAAAACCGCCAGTGATTGCCGGGGTGCCTGTGATGGGGGTACAGATAGCTGAATCGAAGGGGTTCCATCCGAACATGAAGAGCAAATCTGGCATACGGTCCGGCGGGAAGGCACCGGTGAGGAATGCCGATATGAAGCATATGGCGGACTGCATCCGCGCAATTGCCGATAGCAAGGACCGCAAGGCGTTCGAGGACCTGTTCAGGTTCTATGCCCCGCGGCTGAAGGCTGTCCTGATCAAAGGCGGGGCAGGCGTGCAGGAAGCTGAAGAGGTGATGCAGGAAGCGCTCGTGCTGGTCTGGCGCAAGGCGGAACAGTTCGATCCGGCGAAAGCGTCGCCATCCACATGGATTTACACCATTGCGCGTAACCGGCGGATAGATCTGCTGCGCCGCGAAAAGCGTGCGCCGCTCGACCCCGAAGATCCGTTTTTCCAGAACATTTCGGCCGAGCCCGATGGAGAGCAGGTCTACACGGAAACCGAGCGTGCAAAGATTATCCGGGAATATCTGAAGATACTCCCCGAAGAACAGCTTCTGCTGGTGCAGAAGGCTTTCTACGAAGAAATGACACATCAGGCGATTGCCGCAGAACTTGATATGCCGCTTGGAACGGTGAAATCGCGTCTGCGTATTGCGATGCGCCGCCTTAGAGAACAGTTATCCGGAGCAGAGTTATGATTACCCACCATCTGTCAGATGAATTTCTGGTCGAATATGCAAATGGCAGCCTGCCGGGCCCCGAGGCCCTGGTCGTCGGCAGCCATCTGGCGATTTGCACGGAATGTCGCGACCGCGTTGAACTCTTTGAGAACGTCAGTGCCGTTCTGATGGAAGACGGCGACGTTGATACTGTCTCGCCGGATGCGCTCGACGCGGTTCTGGCGATGATCGACGGCCCGGCCGAAGAAGACGGGGCGCCGTTGATCGAATTCGACCGTGCCACGCTTGAAGTTATTCCGCCGGCGTTGCGCACCTATCTGGGCGGCAGTCTGTCTGCGCTCGATTGGAAGCGGACGGGACGCGGTATCGAAGAGGTCAGCCTGTTAAAGCAGGACGATATCCGTATCTCGCTGCTACGCATTCGGGCGGGCCAGAAAGTCCCGTCGCACACCCATCGGGGCGAAGAATTTACCCTCGTTCTCAGCGGTGGGTATACCGATGGTGATGCGCATTTCGGGAAGGGCGATGTGTCGCTCGCCGACAGTGCCAAGGATCATGCGCCGGTCGCCGATGCCGACGGGCCGTGCCTCTGTCTGACCGTGCGAAACGGCGCGGCCAAGCTGACCGGACCTATCGGCAGATTCCTGAATCCCGTCCTTCGCGGCTAGGCAAGTAGAACCGCCAGACCGATACCGCAGCACAGCGCAAAAGCGAGTGCGGCGACGGGGGCATGGCGGCCGGGGCTGAACGGCCATAATTCCGAATCCCGTTCCCGATCGAATTCGAAATACTTGTCGCAATCCCGCCGAAACCCCTAGGCATGGGCGAGATCATAGCGTTTTTCCTTTTTGACGTAGCCGTGGCATAAAGACGGCAATATTTAATGGAGAAAAGCTAAATGGACGCCTCTTCCGGCAAGCGCGCGTATCGGGATCTTCAACAGCATATAGAGGAGCTCAAGGCGCGCGATCTTCTGTATGTCGTCGATGAGCCCGTAAACAAGGATACCGAAATGTCGGCGCTGGTGCGCTGGCAGTTCCGCGGCGGCCTGCGGGAAGATCAGCGTAAAGCGTTCCTGTTCACCAATCCCACCGATTCCAAGGGCCGCAAGTACGACATACCCGTCGTTATCGGCGCGCTTGCCGCCAATCAGGATATTTATGCCACCGGCATGGATACGACGGTCGACGGCATCGCCGCTAAATGGTCCCACGCGATTGCCAATCCGGTGCCGCCGCGTCTGGTGGAGACGGCGCCGTGCCATGATGTGGTCATCGACGGCGAAGATCTGCTGGACGAAGACGGCGGGCTGGTGCGCCTGCCGGTGCCGTTATCGACCCCCGGTTTCGATTCGACGCCGACGCTTGCAGCCACGAACGTCATCACCAAGAACCCCGATACCGGTACCCAGAACATGGGCACCTATCGTGCGGGCCTGAAAGCATCCGACCGGCTGGTCGTGCGCATGGCGACGCGGGTCGGCGGCGCAGAAGGATACATGCACTGGAAGACGCATAAGGCGCGCGGCGAAAAGCTGCCCTGCGCGATTGTCGTCGGCTGCCCGCCCTATGTTGCTTTTATGGGACCGCAGAAACTGCCGATCGGTATGGAAGAGCTGGACGTCGCCGGCGGTCTCGCCGGTGAGCCGATTAATGTCGTGCGCGCCCGTACCGTCGATCTGCTGGTGCCTGCCGAAGCCGAGGTCGTGATAGAGGGCTATATCGATACCGACATGCTGGAGCCCGAGGGCCCGTTCGGTGAAAGCCACGGCCATGTCGCGCTGGAGGAACTTAACCTGCCGATGAAGGTGACGGCGATCACGCATCGCAAGGATGCGGTCATCCCGTCCTATATCTCGCAGGTCGCCCCGTCCGAAAGTTCGGTCATCAAGCGCGTTGCCTATGAGCCGCTGTTCAAGGCGCATTTGACGAATCATCTCGGCATCAAGGGCGTCAAGAAAGTCCAGCTGCATGAGCCGCTGACCGGGTTGCTGCGCGTGACCATCATCACGCTCGATCCTGAAACGCCGCGGACCGAGGTCTGGCGTGCGTTGTACGGTGCGGCAAGCTTCAAGGGCGATTGCGGCAAGATCACCATCGCCGTAAACGAGGATATCGACGCCGACAACGCCGACGCGATTCTGTGGGCGATGGGCTATCGGCTGAACCCTGACGAGGACGTCGAAATTTTGCGTCACCGCGGCCAGGGTCATGGCCCAAAGCGCGAAAGCTCGGGCGAAGAGGATTCGACCCTGCTGATCGACGCGACGATGAAATCGCCGATGCCGCCGCTTGCCCTGCCGACCAAGCCGTATATGGAAGCCGGTAAGGAGCTTTGGGAGAAACTCGGTCTGCCGGAATTGCGCCCCGAATCGCCGTGGCACGGCTATTCGCTGGGTGACTGGTCGCAGGCCTGGACCGATGCCGCCGATCGGGCTGCCGCAGGCGACTGGCCCGAAAACGGCCGTCGCACGTTGCAGCGCCAGGTCCCGGCGGACGTCACGCCGGAAACCTCCGTGCGGGACGTGGAAGAAGGCTGGGAAGACGAGACCGAGTGGAAGAAACAGTAATCCGATAAAACAATAAAAGGGATGGAACGATGAACGGAGCAGAACGCCGCGAATTTGTGCGGACCCACAGAACCTGCGTATTCGGCTACCCGCGCAAGGCGCATGGGCCGTCCATGTCCTGCGTTTATTATGTGATGGACGGCGAGGATATTCTGGTCTCGTCCATGCTCGGCCGGGCAAAGCCCAAGGCTGTCGCGCGCGACGACCGGGTGTCGCTTTGTGTGCTCGATGAAAACTGGCCGCCGACCTATATCACTGTCTATGGCAACGCCGTGGTCGAGGAAGTAGGCGGGGACGATCTGTTGATCGCCATCTGCGAATTGATGGCCGAGCAGCCGATGCCGGAGGACGAGCGGGAGAAGCTCCGGAATTTGGCCATCGAGGAACAGCGCTGCGTGATCCGTATCAAACCGGAATCGACGTTCGAAACACCGCCGCGCCACGTCTATGAACCGGGAGATGTCGACACGCTGATGCATACTCTCGGTGCTACGTTGCGCTGGGCGTCGGACTGAGCCGCCGGTGAATCAACGATGACCCGCCCCTGTCCCGGACCCGATTACGATACCCGGCCCCCCAGGATCAAACCGCCGCCCGGGTCATGCTGTACCCAGGCGCATGTGTTCGGGCCGGCTGCCGTGTTCCCGTATTCGGAAGGCCGGGGCTACACACCGCCCGATGCGGGCATAGAGACCTATCTGAACCTGCTCGACATACTCGGCCTCGACCGTGGTGTGATCGTACATGGCAGCGCGCACGGATCCGATAACCGGGCGTCCCTCGACGGGATTGCCCGGGCGCCGGACAGGTTGCGCGGCATTGCGGTGGTTGATCCCGACATCGCGGATGACGAACTTGAAAAACTCGATGCCGGTGGCATGCGCGGCATTCGTCTGTCGACCATGCTCAAAGGCGGGGTCGGCTCCGAACAGCTTATGCCGATGGCCAACCGGATAAAGGATCTGGGCTGGCATATCGTCCTGCATGTGAACGATTCAAAAGAAATAGCCGAGCTTGAAGACCTGTTGCGCAACCTGCCGGTTCCCATCGTGATCGATCATCTGTCCCGCGTGCGGGGCGGGCAGGGCGTAGACTATGTCGGCTTTCAGGCGCTGCTGCGCCTGATGCGGGAGACCGATCACGTCTGGGGCAAGATTGCGAGCTGGTACCGCCTGACGGATATCGGCCCGCCTTATGACGATATGACACCACTTGCCCGCGCCATGATCGAGGCGCGGGTCGACAGGGTGATCTGGGGCACCAACTGGCCGCACCCGATCCTGTGGGATCATCCCATGCCGAACGATACAGACCTGTTCAACCAGTTCATGGACTGGGCGGCGGACGATACCACCCGCCACCAGATACTCGTCGATAACCCGGCCTTTCTATACGGCTTCGATCAATGAGCACGGCGATGGCCCGCGAAGACTGGTCGAAGCTGATCTTCGACAAGCTGGCGGGCGCCGGCGTCACCCTGTTTTCTTACGTGCCCGATTTCGGGAATGCCTCGCTTGTCGAGATGGCCGATGAAGACAACCGCACCCGCACCGTCCTGCTGTCGAGCGAACAGGAAGGTGTCGCCCTGTGTGCAGGGGCCGATCTGGTCGGTGGGCGTGGTGTGCTGCTGATGCAGTCGTCCGGCGTCGGTAACGTGCCGAACATGCTGTCGCTGATACAGAGCGGGCGGTTCCCCATGCTGATGATCGTCACCATGCGCGGCGAATACGGCGAACAGAACCCGTGGCAATACCCGATGGGCCAGGCGGTTGTGCCGGTGCTCGAAGCGATGGGCATCCAGTGCATCCGGGTCGAACGGGATGACGAGCTGGACCAGGCCGTGGACTCGGCGATCTCGGCGTCTTACCTGGCGGGGCAGGGTGTCGCCCTGATCCTGACGCAGAAATTCCTCGGCGCGAAGGCGTTCTGACATGGCGGATTTTCCCGACAGCACCATCGACCGGAAGACCCTGCTGCCGCAGCTGTTTCCACACCCGGAAAATTACCTGCTGCTCGCCGGTCTTGCCGGCACGGCGAAGGATTCAGCCGCGTGGACGCAGGAAGCCGATAACCTGATCACCCTCGGTGGTGCGATGGGCGCTGCCGTCTCGATGGGGCTCGGCATGGCGATGGCAGCACCGGACCGGCAGGTTGCTGTCATGACCGGCGATGGCGAACTGCTGATGAATATCGGTGTGCTGGCGACCGTGGCCTCCGTGATGCCTGACAACCTGACCATCGTCTGCGTCGATAACGGCCAGCACGGCGAGACCGGCGGCCAGCCGGGCCACACCTCACGCCGGACCAACCTGGCGAAAATGGCGGAGGGCGCGGGCATACCGTCCGTCATGACGATCTCATCGCCCGACGAAATACCGGCGGCGGCAAAATTCCTCACCGACACGCCGGCCCCGAAATTCCTGTGTGCCCGCGTGATGCCGGGAGCGCCGACCGCCTATAAGCGCAACTGGGATCTGGCGGAGTGCAGGTTGCGGTTTCGAAATTCTTTCCTGGACCGGTGAAGCGGTGAACGGTTTGATGCGCGGCTACGGCCGGCTCGCCTTCTGCGATTCCTCGCGGGCGATGAACAGGGCGGCGCCGATGATGATTGCGCCGCCGACGATCGTCCAGGTATCGATGGTTTCGCCAAACAGGAAATATCCGATCAGCCCGGCATAGATCAGCCGGACATATTCAATAGGGCCCAGCGTATTCGCCTCTCCGACCGAGAATCCGCGGACGAAGCAGATCATTCCCAGCATCGTGCCGATCCCGATGCACAGGATCAGCAGCCATTCGAGGCCGACCGGGGTTTGCCAGTACCAGATCGCGGGTGGGGCCAGAAGCAGAATGCCGCCGATGTGATAATAGAACAGGATGCGGTTTGGCGGTTCGGTCGGTGCCATCAGGCGGATCATGATATTCGCCAGGGCCATCGACAGGGCAGCACCGATCGCCACCAAGACGTAGGGGTCGATCACACCGGCCCCCGGTCGCATCATGATCACGACGCCGATAAACCCGGCGATTGTCGCCATCCAGCGCCGGGCGGGGACCAGTTCGGACAGGATGAAGACGGCCGCCACTGTCGTGAAAAGCGGCTTCGAGAACCAGAACGCCGTCGCATCGGCAAGCTTCAGATTGACCACGGCGATAAAGATACCGGTCTGTCCGATTGTCGCCAGAAACAGGCGTATGGCATGCAGGCCTTTGCGCTTGGTCGCGAGCCCGCTGCGCCCCATCCGCCAGAAGATTGGCGCCAGCAGAACGAACCCGATGACGTAGCGAAAAAAGCTCAGCTCGAACGGATGGATGGTCTGGCCCAGAATTTTCAGCAGGATATCGGTCAGCGCCAACGCAATCGTGCCGAGCGTGATCCAGACGATCCCCCGCACATTGCCGGGCATTGTCAGCCATTTTGCGGTGATCCGGTCGAACAGGGGGGAGGCTGTCAAAATATATCTAACGCGTTACCGGCATTTCTACGCCGAGCGGCCCGGCAACTTCCGCCAGTCGCGCCCAGGTTCCCGCAGGCAGCGGTATCCCGCTTTCCCGTCTTTGTGCCAGCACCCGGTCTCCGCGTTCGCCCGGCACCAGAATCTCGTCTACCCCATCCGCCTTTGGCAGGGTTTTGACCGCCGCGGCCAGCCGGTCGACCTCGCGGACGTAATCGCCGACATCGCAGAATTTGGAAATATCGATGGCGATCATCAGGCCGTTCTGGGAATGGACACGCCCGTCCGGCGCGCCTTCGATAAACGGCGCGATCAATGGGTTGCCGACCATCAGACTGGTCAGGCATTCGAACATGAGCGACAGCCCACCGCCCTTGTGTCCGCCCAGCGCGGTCGGGATTTTGGCTTTCTGCGGATCGGTCGTCGGGTTTCCGTCTGCATCGACGGCCCAGCCCTCGCCGAGCGGTGTGCCGGTATCGCGCGCCAGCTGAATCTTGCCCATGGACTGGGTCGCCGTGGCCATATCGAGCATCAGCGGCGCATGGGTGGCCCCGGGCACGGCAATGGCAATCGGGCTGGTGGCAAGGCCGGCACTGCGGGCACCGGGATAGGCCATGTTGGGACGCGATACGTTGATCACAATGCCCGCCATACCTTCAGCGGCGGCCTCCAGTGCGAAATAGCCGATGGCACCCATATGGGTTGCGCCGCGGACCAGGCAGAGGCCGATCCCGGCATCCGCGGCCTTGTCGATGGCGATCGCCGATGCCCGGCCGAGAGCGACCTGGCCGAACGCCCGGTCGGCGTCCAACACGGTGGCGGCGGGCAGGTCGGTCAGGATTTTGATGTCGGGGGCAGGGTTGTTGATCCCGTTCCCGACCCGCGCCAGATAGCCCGGAATGCGCAACACGCCATGCGAATCGACGCCGCGCAGGTTGGACCAGATAAGCACCCTGGCGATCAGGTCAGCATCGGTGTCGGGCACACCGCTTGCCGTGAAAAGCCGTGCGGCAAAAGCGGTAAGAGCGGATTCAGTGACCGTATGCGTGGATGTTTCCATAAGCATCGGTTTATCAAGCGGGGCAATCAGGGTCCAGCGTTGCCTCGTTACAGGGTGGCCGATATAAGAGATGGAAATCCCTAGGAGGCGTAAATGGAAGAAGCGGTCACTTTTAAATCCGGCGATCTCACCCTGTCGGGGGTGGTCCACACGCCTGACGATATGGTCGCTGGCGAACGCCGCCCGGCGATCATCGTTCTGCACGGATTTGGCAGCAAAAAAGATGCGGGCAATGTGACCGGGCCGGCCGCGATGTTTTCGCGCTGGGGCTATGTCGTGCTGCGCTTCGACATGCGCGGCTGTGGCGACAGTGAAGGTCTGTTTGGCCATCTGCTGTGCCTCGATCAGGTTGAGGACACACGCTCGGCGCTCACCTTCCTGCAGTCGCGGTCCGAGGTCGATTCCGACCGGATCGGTCTTGTGGGCTCCAGCTTCGGCGCGGCCGTGGCGGTTTATACCGGCGGCGTCGACGACCGTGTTGCCGCCGTGATTTCGTCCGGCGGCTGGGGCAATGGCGAGCGCAAGTTCCGTGGCCAGCATCCGACACCCGAAATGTGGGATGCCTTCACCAAGATGCTGGCGGAAGGCAAAAAACACCGCGAAGAAACCGGTGAGCCGCTCTTTGTCGACCGCTATGCAATCGTGCCGATCCCGGAACATCTGCGGGGAAACATGCCGCCGGGCTCCGTGTTGCAATTCACGGCAGATACGGCGCAGGGCATGATGGATTTCACCGCCGAAGACGTGATCGGCAATATCGCGCCGCGGCCGGTTCTGTTGCTGCACAGCTCTGTCGATTCCGTCACGCCGACCGAACAGTCGGTGGAGATGTTCAAGCGCGCCGGGCAGCCGACCGATCTGCATCTGACCGCCGATACCGATCATTTCATGATGGCGGAATCGAACACCCGCGTGATCAATATTATCCAGGACTGGCTCGGTAAATACTTTCCGGTAAACGCCACCGCCACCGCCACCGCCACCGCCGACACCTGATCCGATGGCGGATAAAGCAGCCCTCGAAGCACAGCTCGTAGACCGCGCCCGTGATCTGGGCCCGGTTCTGGTCGAACGCGCTCGTCAGGCAGAGCTCGACCGCCGGATATCGAAAGAGACAGACCGGGATTTCCGCGACGCCGGATTCTATCGCGCGCTGCAACCAGTACGCTATGGCGGCATGGAGCTCGATTACGGGGCGCAGACCGCGTTCGCGCGGGAGCTTGGCCGTTCCTGTGCCTCCAGCGGCTGGGTCGGCGGAATCATTGCCTGTCACGGCTGGATGGCGGGCATGTTTCCGGATGAGGCCCAGGCTGAGATCTGGGGTGACAATGCGGACGCCGCGGTCGCGACGTCTTTCCTGCCTGTCGGCGTGTCGGTAGAGCGCAAAGGCGACGATCTGCATATCAGTGGGCGCTGGCGGTTTTCCAGCGGCGTAGATCATTGCGGCTGGGCAATCCTGCTGGTCCTGGTGCCGCCGCAGGGCGGCAAGGGTCCGCCCGATCCGGTTTTTGCGCTGGTCGACCTGGCCGACTGTAAAGTGGAGGACGCCTGGAACAGTGCGGGGCTGGCGGCGACCGGCAGCAACGATATCGTGGTCGACAGCGCGGTTATTCCGCCGCACCGGATGATGCGCGTGCTCGACCTGCGGGGGGATGCGACGCCGGGCTCCGATGCCCATGGCAGTTATTTGTACAGGCTGCCGCTGTTTGCCGTGTTCCCGTTCAATATCATCGGCCCTGCCATCGGCGCCGCCCGTGGTGCGCTGGAGGCAGTGATCGGCGATCTGACTAGCCGCCAGTCGGTGACCGGTGTCGACCTTTCTCGGGTTGCCACGGTGCATCAGCGTATCGGCAAGGCGACCGCATTGCTGGATGCCGCCGATGCTGTCGTTGCGCAGCTGCGGGCCGAGATTGTCTCAAAAGGGAAGGCGGGCGACGCCTTCGAGATGGCCGAGCGCGGGCGTTACCGGCTTAATTTTGGCCATGTCGCGCAGAACTGCTGCGATGCCGTCGACGAACTATTGCCGCTGACCGGCGGACGGGGGCTGGAAACCAGCCACCCGATGCAACGCGCATGGCGCGATGTGCATGCCGTCTCGCAGCATATCGGGCTGGTATGGGATCTTCAGACGGGACTGTACGGCAATATTCTGCTGGGCCATGGCAGCCCCGACCCGAAGCTTTAGCGTTATTTCGCAATCCCGATTTTGAATTCCCCGATCTGGTCGCACACGAAGTGCAGCTCGTCGCCGGCCTTCACTTCGCTGACGCCTTCGGGTGATCCCGTGTACATGATGTCGCCCGGATACAGCGTGTAGTACTGCGACGCGTATTCGATCAGTTCGCGGATGCTGAGGACCTGGTCCGATGTATTGGCATCCTGCTTGATCTCGCCGTTGACTGAACCGTGGAACGACACATCATCCGGGTCGGCAATCTCGTCCGCGGTCACGAACCACGGCCCGAGAACCGCATAGCCGTCACAGGATTTACGCGCGCTGCGGTCTTCGGGGCCGCGTACCGTCATGTCGAGGCCGAGCGTGTAGCCGGCAATGACGTCAAGCGCGTCTGCCTGCGAGACGTGGCTGCATTCCTTGCCGATGACGATGACGAACTCGAATTCATGGTCGTTGCGGCGGTCGGGAAACCGGATCGGGATCGTATCCGATGCGCCGATCAGGGCGGTGTTCGATTTCAGGAAAATACCGGCTTCGCGGATCTTCGTCGTGCGCTCGATGTGGCGAATGCCGGGATCGGCCTGGGCCTCGTCGATATGGGCTTTGTAATTGACCGGCGCTGCCATCAGCTTGCCCGGTCGCGCGATCGGCGAATGCAGGTGGACGCTGTCTATCGCGATCGGTGCGGCGGCCGCCGCCATCGTTTCCAGTTTTTCGCGCCATTCCGGCAAAGCCGCGATAACCGCATCGGCATAAGACACGTACGGATGTGCTGCGCGAATTTCGTTCTGCGCGGCGGTCACGTCGCGGATTGTTCCATCCACGATGACGCCAAGACGGTCGTCGTCAAATCGGCAAATTCTCATTGGTTTTTTCCTTTTCCCGGTGGGTTCCCTGAGGGCCGCCCGAGATCGCCCCGAGGTCCCATTCTGTGTTCTTGCGCAGATATAATCTTCCGTGTACGGATTAATCAAGTAAAATGACCGCCGCAATACGTTGATTGCGTTTGGGCCCTTCACCCCCGCTGATCATGATATTACGATTGGGAAGATGCAGGGCGGATACTGTCCGCAAAATTAGGGAGATTATCAAGATGGCCGACCCCAAAGTTACCGGGCTGCGCAGTGCCGAATTCCGCGTGCCGGATCTCGCGGCAGCAAAGAAATTTTACGAAGAGTGCTGGGGTCTTGAGACCGCGGCAGAGGAAGGCGACACCGTCTACCTGCGCGGCACGGGTTCGGAGCACCATTGTCTGGCCCTTCGCGAGGGCGGCGATAAAAAGCTTCTCCGTGTGAATCTGGCGGCAGCCGACAAGCAGGCCGTCGACGGTCTCTGCGAAAAGGCAAAGGGCTTTGGCGTATCGGTCGATGAGGCCGGCGACCTTGCAGGCCCGGCCGGCGGCTACGGTTTCGTGTTCCGCGACCTGAATGACCGCGAATACGGCATTTCAACCGGGCTCGCGACACATGCCGCACAGCCTGCCGCGCCGGACCGGCCGGTCAAGCTCAGCCATACGGTCCTGAATTCGCCCGATCGTGAAGCGCAGAGCCAGCAGTTCATCGATCTGCTCGGTTTCCAGCTCAGCGACCGGACCGGCTTCATGGATTTTATCCGCTGCAGCAGCGACCATCACGCGATCGCCTATACCTCGATCGATACACCGACGTTCAATCACTGTGCGTTTGAAATGCCCAGCCACAACGCCTTGATGTTCGGTGCGGGACGGATGAAGCAGACCGGCTATCCGACCGAATGGGGCGTCGGCCGTCATGGCCCGGGTGACAATATTTTTGCCTATTTCGTGGATCCGAACGGCTACGTGATTGAATACACGGCCGAGGTGCAGCAGGTCGATGACAGCTACAAGGTCGGCATGCCCGCCGACTGGGAACGCCCGCCCGAACTGCAGGGCGATAACTGGGGCTTCGCCGACGGTGCCTCCGACCGCATGCGGGCAAACACTAAATGAGACCTGGGGAGGGCTGACGTCCTCCCCTAGAACTGAGCCGCGTACTGCGCCGGATCGATATTTGCCGCGATAACGAGCGGCCGGTCCGGTGCCTGCGTGGCGCTCAGTGCTGCTTCGAGCTCCTGGACTGAATTGGCCTCGACGGCGTCGCAATCCATCGATTCCGACAGCTTGACCACGTCGGTCGGATCAATGGTTGTCCCCGATGACGGATATTGCCGCGCCATCTGTTTAAGCTCGATGCGGTTCAGGCTGTTGTCGCAGAACACGATAATCTTCATGCCGAGCTTCAGGCTTGCGGCGAGGCGCAGCTCCCCCTGTACCATGGCGAGCCCGCCATCGCCGGTGAAGCAGACAATTTCGCGATCCGGCATCAGCAGTTTCGCGGTCATGGCGGCGGGCAGCGAATAGCCCATCGATGACAGCCCGTTCGACATCAGCACGCCCTTGTGCCCATAGGTCGTCCAGCCCTGACCGACCAGCAGCTTGTGCGACCCGACATCGGTTGTGACGACGGTGTCGCGCGGCATGACGGCGCGGGCGACATCGACCACGTCGGTCGGGTTCAACTTTCCCGGCGTCTTGCCTGCATAATAAAGCGCGTTCAGCTGGGCACGGTGATCGGCAATTTCGGATTCACGCCAGCGCGCGCCCTGACCGATGCCCGCCCGCAGGGCGTCCAGCGCCGCGGAAATATCGCCGACCATTTCGATATCCGAGCGATATATCTGATCGGTGTTCGGCGTTGTGTCGACATGGATGACCGGTGCGTCCGGCGTCCACGGTTTGATCAGTTCCACGGGGTCGAACCCGGCGGTGACGATCAGGTCGGCGTTCGCCAGAAAGTCCCAAACGAACTGATTGCAGGCCATGTCGAGCGTGCCCGCAAAATAAGGATGATCCTCTGCGATCACACCTTTTGCCATCGGCGCCACCACGACCGGGCAACCGTATTCCTCGGCAAGGCGGGTGAGTGCTGCGGTCGCTTCGGCGCGGACTGCCCCGATACCGGCGACAATGACCGGGCGCCGGGCATCCTTGATCACGGCCGCAGCGGGGCGGGCACCGTCCGTCGTAAATGTCTCGAAGCCGCCACCCCGGCGCATCATGGGGGGCAGACGAATTTCGGTGTCGGTTGCCTCTGCGCCGACGACATCGGCACCGGTGGTGATGTGTACCGGGCCCGGCCGTTCGGCAACAGCGGTCCGCAACGCGCGCCGCATCACGGTCGCCACCGTATCGGTACGGATGGGCGCGGCCCATTTGCTGATCGGTGCGAACATCGCGTTATGGTCCAGCACCTGATGGGTGAACGTGTGCTCCCGCTTGCCGTCGATCTGTCCCGACAGGGCGATCATCGGCGTGCGGTCGAGCTTCGCCGACGCGACCGCATTGACGAGGTTCGAAGAGCCCGGCCCCAGTGTCGACAGGCAGACACCGGGTTTTCCCGTGATCTGTCCGTAGGCGGCAGCCATAAGCCCGGCGGTTCCTTCGCGGCGCGCGAGGACGAATTCGATGCCGTTACGCCGGGCGGTTTCCAGCAGTTCAACACTCGGGTCGCCCGGGTAGCCGAAGATATGCTTTATGCCGGCGGCTTCCAGATAACGGGTAATAACGTCAGAGCAGTTCAAGGCAGGTCCGATCAGGTGTGAGGCTGTTTACACGGTCGGCATACTAGTATGTTTCATCGACGACGAAAGAGGAGACCGGCATGACCGGTGATGCAGCGAGCGACGTGACGGCGGCTATTGCCGATTTCGCCGGATCGGTTTCAACAGCGGATATCCCCGACCAGGTTATCGAACGCGCAAAAATCCACATACTCGATTCACTGGGGCTGGCACTTGCCGGCTCTGTATCCGATGCCGCCCGCATCGTGCGCGAAGATATCGCGGCCCAAGGGTTGGGCGGGCAGGGGAGTGTGATCATCGGTACGGCGCTTTCCGCGCCGCCGCGTTTTGCCGCCTTTGCAAATGCCACCGCGATCCACGCAGATAATTTTGACGACACGACGCCACAAATCCGTGCCGACCGCACCGGCGGTATCCATACGAGCGGCGCGGTTCTGCCGGTTGTTCTGGCGCTGGGCCAGTCCTCCGGTGCTACCGGTCTCGAAATCCTCATGGCGTATCTGGCCGGGGTCGAGGTCGCGTCGCGGCTAAACCATGCAATCGATGCGCGGCACTATGGCGACGGGTTTCATACGACGGGGACGATGAACGTGTTTGGGGCGGCTGTCGCTGCGGCCGTCCTCAAGGGGCTTGGCCGGGCAGAGACCGTCAATGCCATCGGCATCGCCGCCAGTCATGCATCCGGCATTCGGCGCAATTTCGGCACGATGGCCGAAATCCTGCATCCGGCCCAGGCAGCGCAGGCGGGCATTACCGCCGTCGATCTGGCGGCACGCGGCCTGACGGCGGCCGATGATGCGTTGCACGGCCCGGTCGGTTACTTCGCGGCAGCGGCAGGCGGCCATGATGCCGCAGAGATCGTCGGGCGGTTGGGATGCCCCTGGGTATTCGAAGACCCGGGTGTCTGGATCAAACCGCACCCGAACGGGGCGCTGACCCATCCGGGGGCGGGGTGCCTGCTGGAATTGCTGACAAGACACGATGTTGCATCAGGACATATCGACCGTATCTCTGTCCGGACCAATGACCGCGTGCTGAAAACGCTTATTCATCACGACCCGTCCGACGGGATGCAGGCAAAGTTCTCAATGGAATTCACGCTTGCGGTTGTTGCCCTTGAGCGTCGCGCCGGGCTCGGTG
This sequence comes from Paracoccaceae bacterium, assembly GCA_047638395.1. Lineage (GTDB taxonomy): Bacteria > Pseudomonadota > Alphaproteobacteria > MPNO01 > UBA830 > CAXBCP01. The sequence continues at coordinate 62,288 of JBLIMV010000007.1, forward strand.
AATTCACAACCCCAATGCTCAATCGGCCTGACATCCGCGCGATGATGCAGAACGTGGATTACACGGCCTATGACGCAGCGGGAGAGGATTATAGCAACGTGACAACCCTCGTTGATGTCGCACTGCAGGACGGACAAATCCTCTCGGGCCGGGCCGATCATGCGCGCGGCAGCACGAAATCACCGATGGATTTTGATGGCGTCGCTGAAAAGTTTCGGGGCTGCGCGACGTATGGCCGCCACCCCGAAGACAGGGTCGCAACCATCGAGTCGGCGGTCCGCCAGATGGAAGAGTTGAACTCTACCGATACATTGCTCAATGCTTTGATATCTAAGGAATAATACCTAAAGATGCCGGATATGGGGGGGGCTAGACCTTTTCAACGAATTCTATAGAGTTCCGCCCGCAACGGTCCAATAAGGCCGTAACAAGCAAATAAATACGTCCACATGACCACATTGGGAGGGTCCAAATGAAATTCGCTAAATCTACATCCGCAGTGCGCCTTGTCGGCGCGGCTGTCGCAGGCGCGGTTGCGCTCGGCGGCGGAGCGGCGCTGGCGCAGACCGTTAAAGTCGGTACGCCGACGTTCCTGACCGGTGCCGCGGCACCGGCATTCGGTATTCCGGCAAAGAACGGTGCAGAGCTGATCGTTCGTGGCATCAATAACGGCGAACTGCCGGCCCCCTACAACACGAAGGGTTTTGCCGGGCGTCAGGTTGAAGCGCTGATTTATGACGAAGCCGGTGGCGGCACCAAACAGGTGACCGAGCTGCGCAACAAGGTCCAGAAAGACAACGTCGATGCAATCATCGGCATTATCTCTTCCGGCACCTGTGCTGCGACGACCGCGGTATCCGAAGAACTGAAGGTTCTGACGATCCAGACGGTTTGCGGCACCACGCGCGTGTTCGAGGAAATCAACAAAGACCCCAAATACGTTTTCCGCACGATCAACCATGCGACCGCGAACAACGTCTCGGCAGCGCGCTATATCGCGGCCAAGATGAAAGACAAGGTCAAAGGTATCGCCGGTATCAACCAGAATTATGCCTGGGGCCAGGATTCCTGGCGTGATTTCAAGCTGGCCATGGCCGCTCTGGTGCCCGATGCAACAGCATCCAGCAAGCCGCAGTTCCCCAAGCTTTTCTCGGGCCAGTACGGCACGGAAATCTCGGCGCTGTCGCGGGCGAAAGAAAATCTCGTGCATTCCAGTTTCTGGGGTGGAGATCTTGAAGCCTTTATCGGCCAGGCATCTGCGCGTGGCCTGTTCAAGCGCAAACTCTTTGTGCTGACGGTTGGCGAAACGGTTGCTTATCGTCTCGGCAAGACCTTCCCGCAGGGGATTATGGTTGGAACGCGTGGTCCGTACGGCATGTATGTCGTCGACGATCCGTCGCCGCTGAACGTGTGGTTTCAGAAGGAATACCGCAAGGCGTATGGCGAACCTCCGTCACAGCCTGCCTATCAGTATGCACAGGGCTATCTTGCAGCGAAGTTCGCATATGACGATGCAGCCAAGAAAGCCGGCAAGTTCCCGACAACGGAACAGGTTATTGCCTCGCTTAAAGGTGCCACGTTCCCGTCCTTCGTCGGTGATGTCACGATGGGCCTCTCGAAAGGGCACCAGATCGTTACGGATGACCGCTGGGGCGTGACTGTGTGGGATGACAAAAAGGGCGAAATGGTCCTTAAAGATATCGTTATCTTCCCCCCAGAATGCGTCAATCCGCCTGAGGGAGTTAACTCGGCTGATTGGCTCAAAGGCGGCATGAAGGGCGCGAAGTGCTAATTAACTGCTGAAATAGCGGGAGGCGGATTATCCGCCTCCCGTTTTTTTGCCCGAATTCGCACTGAAAGCTGCCCGCAAGAGGCGTCGCGAATCCTGACAGGGGTGTTACGTTGGATTTTGAATTATTACTCGTCATCCTGGTGGATGGCCTGGTCTATTCGTCATATCTATTTTTGGTAGCGGTCGGCCTCACGGTGATCTTCGGTGTCCAGAAGGTTCTGAACGTCACTCACGGTGCGTTCTACGCATTCGGTGCCTATCTGGCGGCCTATCTCATAGGCCTCTGGGCAAAGGGTGGCCTGCCCGATGCCGGTGGATTTTTCCTGATTTTCATCAGCGCTGCTTTCCTGGGGGTCGTCCTCGGGGTCATTATCGAACGCGGCCTGCTGCAGTTTCTGTACAACCGCGATGAGCACATCGTTGTTCTCGCGACGTTTGCCGCTTTCCTGGTGCTGGAAGATGTGATCCTGCTCATTTGGGGCACAAACCCGTATCTGGCGTTCCAGCCGATGGCGTTGCTCGGCAATAGCGAAATAGCCGGCCTGGTATTCGACAATTATGCGCTGACCATGATCGCGCTGACCTTTATTGTCGCTTTCGTCCTCTGGTACGGATTGAACCGGACCCAGTTCGGCAAAATCCTTCTTGCCGTGATCTTTGACCGTGAAGTCAGCATGGCGATGGGGATCAACGTCACCAAAGTATTCCTGATCACCTTCATGATCGGCACTTTCCTGGGCGCTCTTGGCGGCGCCTATCATGCGCCGATTATCTCGGTTCAGCCCGGGATCGGCGTTGAGGTGATTGTTCTGGCCTTTGCGGTGGTGGTGATCGGCGGGATGGGCTCCATTCCCGGCGCGCTCATCGGCGCCATTATCGTCGGCGTATCGCGCGCCGCTGCCGTCCATCTGTTTCCGGAAGTCGAACTGTTCGTGATCTACGCGATTATGGCGCTTGTGCTGATCTTCCGACCCGAAGGGCTGTTCGCCCCGATCAAGGCGAGGAAGATATGAACCGCTTGTTCGATAAAACATTCTGGGGGCTGACCATCGGCCTCGTGGGCTTGCTTCTGCTCAATTTCTTCCTGGAAGAATGGATGCGCAGTATCGGCCTCCAATCGTTGTCACGCGGTTGCGTTGCGATCGGGCTGCTGATCCTGTGGCGCACCGGTCTGGTGTCGTTCGGGCACGCGCTGTTCTTCGGTTTCGGTGCCTATACGGTGGCGATGATGCAGATTATCGGCGTAAACGACCTTTTCGTTTTGCTCATCTGCGGGACAGCAACTGCCGGATTTCTGGCCTTTGTTCTCGGTTTCCTGCTGCGTCAGTACAGGGCGATCTTCTTCGCGCTGCTCAACATGGCGTTTTCGATGATCCTGTATGGTGTTCTGGCCAAGGCTGAAGCGCTTGGGTCGACGGACGGGTTCGGAATCAAGCAGGTCAGCTTTTTCGGCATGCACCCCGCCGATGAAATGTATCGTCCCATTCTGTTCGTGTGCGCTGCCTTCTTTGCGTATATCTCGGCGGTGGGGGCGCACTGGTATCTGAAATCGACCCTCGGCATGATGACGATGGCGGTGCGGGAGAACGAGATTCGGGTCGAGTATCTCGGCTATTCCGCGGAGAAAGCGATCCACATCAAATACGTCTTCTCCGGCTTGCTCGCCGGTGTCGGTGGCGTGATCATGGCGGTGACCGTTGGACACGTCGATCCGGATTCCATGGTCTACTGGCCGGTATCGGGCGATTTTGTCTTTATCACCATCCTGGCGGGCACCGGCAATGTCGGTGCGACCTTTATCGGTGCGCTGGTCTACGAGCTGCTCAGAACTTACGCGTTCGAATTCGCGCCGGAACTCTGGCAGCTCATCCTTGGCGGGTCGCTCCTGCTGATCATTATGTTCCTGCCGGACGGCCTGTGGTCTATCCGAAGTGAATTGCGAAACCGGCGTGCGCTTAGAGAGGCGAAACGCGATAGCGACACCCGGGCAGCGGAGGTGAAGCGATGACCCGCGTACTTGAAGTTCACGATCTCGAAAAGAATTTCGGGGGCGTTGTTGCCGCTCACAATATCAACGTTACCGTCGATATTGGTGAGACGATCGGCATTATTGGCGCGAACGGCGCCGGCAAGACGACATTCGTCAACATGGTGACAGGCTATCTGAAACCATCCGCCGGTCGGATCGAATTTATGGGCAAAAGCGTTGTGGGTCTGCCGCCGCGCGATGTCACCAAGCTCGGTCTCTGCCGGTCGTTTCAGGTGCCACAGGTGTTTCTGTCGGAAACGATCTTCGACAACATGCTGGTAGCCTATGGCATTGCCGAACGATCCGGGCTCGGGCTGTTTACGCCGCTCCATACGGATGAGCGGGCGGCCAGGGTCGATGCGCAACTGAAGCGCTACCAGATTGACGACTACCGGGACATGGCGGCGTCAGCGTTGCCGCAGGGTGTCCGCAAATTGCTGGATATCGCTATGGCGACGGTGCGCAATCCCAAACTGGTGATGCTCGATGAGCCGACCAGCGGGATCAGCGTCGAGGAAAAATTCGGGCTCATGGACATCATCATGCAGGCCCTTCGGGAAGAAGAAGTGACGGTCATGTTCATCGAACACGATATGGAAATCGTTGAACGCTTCGTTGATCGCGTCTGGGCATTTTATCAGGGCCAGATCATTTGCGATGCGACGACTGCCGAAGCCATGAAGGACGAGAAAGTGCGTGAATTCGTAATCGGGCAGGAATACCACCCGGCCCATCTCGAAGGAGACGCACATGCTTAAAATTGAGGGTTTGGACGTCAACATCGGCGCAACACCCATTTTGCGCGGTGTCGGAATAGAAGTGCCGTCAGGCACAATGTGCGGTCTGATCGGTCGTAACGGCGCCGGAAAAACCACGTTTATGCGGGCCATTATGGGCGCGCTCGATGCGCAGAATGGTCAAATGGAATTCGATGGCACGGATCTCGTCGCGGCGCCGGCCCACCAGCGGGCGCATATGGGAATCGGCTTTATGCCGGAGGACCGCCGTCTGGTGCCGCAGCTGACGTCGGAAGAAAACATCATGCTCCCGACCTGGACGACAAAGATCGAAAACCCGAAGGAACGGCTTGAATGGATATACAAGCTGATGCCCGAGGTGCAGGAATTCCGCAATCGCGGCGCAACCGAGCTTTCCGGTGGCCAGCAGAAGTTCGTCGCTTTTGCCCGCGCCTTGATGGTCGGTACCAAGTTGCTGATGCTCGATGAGCCGTCCGAAGGTATCGCTCCTGTCTTCGCCCAGCGTATGGTCGAAATCATGGAGAGCCTGAAAGAAGCCGGTGAATCGGTGCTTGTCGCGGAATCCAATGACAAGCATATCAAGAACCTGCTTGATCGCACCTTCGTGATCGAGCGCGGGTCGATTATCAGCGGATAAATTCAGCGCCACTGTCTGCGCCGGTCGTGGATCTGCAGTATGAGTGACGTCGCGGCGGCCGCGCTGGCAGCCGGTCCTGGCCGTTTACCAATAGAATTGACGTTTCCTCAACGCATCTGCGCTATCTCTCGTCTTTGGTAGGAGAAAAAGCGTACATGTCCGACGTTGTAGAGATCTATTCCGCGCGCGGAGACCAGAGTATCCGGGACGGTGCGCTGGACTATTCAAATACGATCACGACCAAAGGCCAGGCAGAGGCCGATGCCGTCGCCCGCTGCCAGCGGGACCGGACGGTGCGCAAGATTGCCTATTACATCGTGCGCGACGATGGGTCGTTCAAGACCCTGTTCGCTTACGATAACCCGGAGCCCATCAGCCTGATCAGCGACCGGGCACGCCGTCAGATGGCGGATCCGGCACCCCGGATGAAGGGTAAGCCGGCGTCATCCAAATCGAAGAAAAAGCCGAAGCTGGTCGACCGTCTTATCGAAGCGCTGAAAGAGTAGGCTGCCTTCAGGCAGCAATGGTGCGCACCACGGAGCCGCGCTGGCGCTGCATATCGAATACCATGGATACGGCACCATCCTGCGGGTCGAGCCGCTTTGACGCGGCCTTGGGCAGAGGGACCGCGTGCACACGGCAGTATTCGATCAGTGCCGACAGCACGCTGTCTGCATCAAGCCGAACCTCGTCGATCTGGTCCGGTGAGCTGACCGCGAAGGTCAGCAGAAGATGGCAATCGCCGTCGGTCGCGATAGTCTGTTTCTCCACCTCGGCGTCCGGCACCGGGATGCCGGTGGTTCGGCAATGAGACAAGGCGGCGGAGACGATTTCATCGTCGGAAAAAATGATACGTCGTCTTTCAGTCGGCATCTGCTTGCTCGGACAACTTTTTCCTGAAAACCAGGCATTATTCTCAACCGCCGGAATTACTATTCTCTTAATTCGGCAATCCGGCCATGATCGACGCTTCTTTCCCGGAGAACTGTTCTGGAACTCTCTCTTGTTATTCTGGTCTGCGCCACGCTGTTCGTGGCCGGTGGCGTCAAAGGCGTTATCGGCCTCGGGCTTCCGCTGACGGCTGTCTCAATTCTTGGCTCCGTTGTCGATTTGCGCACCGCTATCGCCTTTATCGCAATCCCGGTCGTGGCGACGAATCTGTATCAGGCGTTCGAAGGCGGGCGCGCAATGGAGATGCTGCGCAAATACTGGGTGATCAACCTGTGTTCGGTTGCCGGCACGATTGTCGGCGCCCAGATACTGTTTCTCGTCGATCCGCGTATTCTGACGACGCTGCTGGGGTTCGTGGTGGTTTTATACGTCGCGATCAATGCGACCCGGTTCCGGATACATATATCGGATCGGGCCGAACCCTGGGCCGCCCCGCCGCTCGGTATTCTGTCCGGCCTGCTGACGGGGACGACGGGCTCGGTCGGCATCCCGATCGCGCTGTATCTGCAGGCGCGGGACGTCGACAAGGAAAGCTTCCTGCGCGCCATTGCGCTGACATTCCTGATCAGTGCATCGATGCTGGTCCTGGCGCTGATTGAAAAAGGGGCCATCAGTCAGACGAATGCAGTTATCTCCGCGATCAGCCTGGTTCCGGCCTTCGCCGGGATGATGATCGGCCAGCGCCTGCGCGGCTACCTGTCCGAAGACCGGTTCCGTCTGTTCGTCTATGTGTTTCTGATGCTCGCCGCCGTGAACCTGATCCGGAAGGGTTTGCTGTAAAAAGTCAGGCGAGCAGCAGGTCCAGCCGGCCCTGCATGTCTTCTTCGGAAAATGGGTAATCGAAACCGTCACGCGCGTGAATGACGCTGGACGGCACCACACGCGCCAACCGGCGCTGCAGCTCGATCGCAAAGCGCATCTTGATGCCCGCTTTCCAGCAGAGCGCCGTTACACCCTTTGCGCTCCGCCCGTCCACGATCCGCTCTACGCCCCAGAGCGGTACGCCGGCGCGCAACGCTATACTCGCCATCACAAACTCCCGCTCATTGGCGTTGAGCGCCATTTCGATGACCGCATCGTTGAGTTTTTTGTCGCCGTGCAGACGAAGTGCGCGTTCCTTCGGCGTCTCAAAGCGTCCGTTGCCCTTTTCGGCGGGCGCCGACCAGCCGACCGCGGACGATTTGGCGGGGTCTTCGGCAGACAATCTATCGGGTTTTTCGCGGCGTCCTGCCAGAGCCGCTTTGAGCGGCGCTTTGACAAATCCGGCAATTTTGCGGGCGAGACCGAGCGGCAGGTGCGGGCGTTTTACCAGCGGTTCGTGCCATGCTTCGATGTCCGGCGCGCGCGCAACAATGGTTTCCAGCGCCGGCTCGCCGATATCGGCGGTGTCGTTCCTGAGCAACCGCGTGACCGTTGGATTGGCGCCGGCATCGACCAGGGCGGCGCTGACCCGCTCCGAGACGTTTTCGCGCGCGGCAATAGCCTGGTGCGCCCAGTCTGCGGCACCGTCTTCGACAATGTCGATGAGGTCGTCATCGGTCAGAACAGGGGAATGCCGTAACACCGGTGCGGCGACCCGGCGTTCCGGGTCGCGGGCGAGATCGGCGGCGATATCATGGGGCACGTGAAACATGTGCCGGATCGCGTCGGCCAGCGACCGGCGAACGCGGATGCTGCTGTCCCGCGCCAGGGTTTCAAGTATCGTGAATCCCATCCGCCAGAGCTGGCTGCGCTCGTCATCGCCAAGCCCCTCTCCGACGATTTTCCGGGCCAGCACGCACCGGACCCCGGGGTCGGCGTCGCGACCAAGGACGACATCCGCCTGACGCGGTGTGTGCGGATTTTCCGCAACGACCCGGCGCACAGCCAACTCGGCATCTTCGGACAGAAAATACAACAATTCGGGAGGTGTATCGGGGCGCCCGGCAAGGGCAACGCGATCCGCCACGCTGCCGTCGCGCGCAATGGTGGTCATGTGATCGAAACTGTTTGAAGAATCGGACATGGCTGTCCGTCGCTCCCTGCTTGTTCGAGGCTTGCCCCGGGGTCAGTCCGGGGCCAGTCCGGGGCTTCCGGGCGCGGTGCTCACGCCTACCCAGACGTCCGCGCCATAAGGGTAAGCAGCAGAGGTTAACGAATCTTTTCCGCTGTCATCGCCCTGAAACCGCGATTTCATGCTATTGAAACCCAGTTCCTGAAGGATTTTCCGAATGCCCTCCGTGCCGGGCCCTGTCGCCGCTGCCTATGCCGCCGTGCCGCCGCCCCTGCGGGGGGTGATGTTTATGATGATCTCGGCGCTTGGCGTGGTCGCCATGAACGTGTCGATCCGCCAGATCGCAGACGATATCCATCCATTCGTGATCGCGTTTTTCCGCCATACGATCGGGGTCTGCCTGCTGGTGCCGATGTTTGTGCGCCCCGGCAGCAACCCGTTCCGGACAGCGAACTTCCCGCTTCAGGGATTACGGGCGATCCTCAACGTGATTGCCATGCTGGCTTATTTCCTGGCGCTGACCATGGAGCCACTTGCCAAGGTGGTCGCACTCACCTTTACGGCCCCGCTGATCGCGACAATCGGGGCTGTGTTGCTGCTGGGTGAGAAAGTCACCAAGGCGCGCTATCTGGCCCTAGCGATTGGATTGGGAGGGGCGCTGATGATCCTGCGCCCGTGGGCCGTGGAGGTCAGCACCGGCTCGATGCTGCTGGTCATGTCATCGGCGACCTGGGGCGCCGCTTTGGTCGTCATCAAGGTGCTGTCGCGGACGGATTCGCCGGTGACGATTGCGCTATACGCGTCTGTGCTGCAAATGCCGGTCTGCCTGATTGCGGCGCTGTTTTACTGGCAATGGCCGACGACGTACCAGCTGTTCATGATGGGGCTGATCGCGATATTCGGCAGCACCACCCAGCTCGCCCTTGCGCAGGCCTTCCGGGAGGCTGACGCGACCGTCGTGCTGCCCGCTGATTTCAGCAAGCTGGTCTTTGCAGGGCTGGCCGGGTGGTTTTTCTTCGGCGAATTGCCGGCTATCTGGATATGGATCGGCGGCACGGTGGTATTTTCCGGCGTGTTTCTGAACGCGTGGTTCGAAAAACGTGCGCGGGCCGATCTCCGGCGACTTGCGCGGGCGGCGGAAGTTTCGCAAAGTCAGCGTGACGGCCGGGAAAACAGCGGAGACTGAAGTGATGAACGACATCGTGTGGGGCAATTACACCAAGGATGAACTGGACCGGCAATACGACCAGTCCACGCTGGTGCCGAACACGCCCGAATTAATGGAGAAAAACGCGCAGGACAGCGCGCGCATCCGGACCGAGATCGAGTGTATTCAGGGCATCTCCTATGGGCCGACGGTGCTCGAACGGCTCGACATCTTCCCCGTCGCCGAAAAAGGTGCGCCGGTCGTCATCTACCATCACGGCGGCGCCTGGAATCGCTCGGACAAGGATCAGTGCTCCTATATCGCACCGTCTTTCGTGGCCGAGGGGATCAATGTGCTGGTCCTGGATTTTGCCCTTACACCGAAGGTGTCGCTGGACGAGATCGTCCGCCAGAACCGCGCGGCGATTGCCTGGGCCTGGCACAATGCTGATGAATACGGCTGGGACCGCAACCAGATCCATTGTCTGGGTCATTCATCCGGTGGCCATATCTGCGGCATGATGCTGGTCACCGACTGGGAAGGCGATTACGGCCTGCCGTCAGACGTCATCAAAACGGCGGCTGCCTGCAGTGGCATGTACGAGCTCGAACCGGTTCGCCTGAGTCACCGTAATACCTATCTGGACCTGACGGAACAATCCGCCGGGCGCAACAGCTCTATCCGCCAGATCCCGGCCAATGACATTCCGCTGACGGTTGCCTGGGGCACCGGAGAGCTGGATGAATTCCAGCGCCAGAGCCGCGAGTTTGCCGAGGCATGGGCCGCCGCCGGCCATACGGTGGAAAGCTTTGTCCTCGATGGGATGCACCATTTCGAGGTCGGCCGCGAAATCGTCAATCCGGCCTACCCGGTGTTTCCGAATATCCTGAAAAACATCCGCGGCGGTTGACCCCCGGCGGCGCGCTAGACGTCGCGCCCATACCGGTGGAGTTCTGCGCCATGTTTGCGAAGCCACCCGCGCGCGTCCGTAACATCGGGACAAAGCGTATCGACAAGCGACCAGAAACGCGCGCTGTGGTTCAGTTCGCGGAGATGCGCAACCTCGTGTGCGACGACGTAGTTGAGGACGCTTTCCGGCGCCATCACCAGCCGCCAGGAAAAGTTCAGATTGCCCGCGCGCGAACAACTGCCCCAGCGCGATCGTGTGTCGCGCATCGAGATGCGGGCAGGGCTTCGCCCGACATCCAGTCCCATCCGTTCGGCCCGCGGCTTGATCTCGTCCAGCGCCCGGCCACGTACCCAGCGGCGCACGCGGGACGGCACCGTGTCGTCCCGTCCACCGACATATAAAACATCTTCCCGCAGCACCGGCAGGGCCGACCTGCTGTCGCTGCGCCGGATCGTGATCTGCTGGCCCAGAATTGGGAAGGCGGCACCATCTGCAAAAGGGACACCATTTCCGACGCGCGCGAGTTGTGCTGCGACCCAGCGGGTCTGGGTCCGCGCGAAGGAGAGACCTTCGCGGATCGATGCGCCGGGCGGCAGAACAAGTTCGACGGTGCCGTCATAGACACCGACATGCAGCAGGATACGCCGGGCCCGTGTACTGCGCCGGATACTGACCGGTACGTTCTGTCCGTCGGTAAGCGTGAGCGCCTGGTTTTCGAGCATTGCGCTCATATTTTAACGCCCGGTTTCAGCGCATACATCCGGATCACGCACAGGCTGCCGGCGAGCGGGACCAGCGCGCCGACCCCGAACACCCAGGGCAGTGCGGCACTGACGATCTCGGGGCTGGTTCCCTCTGACAGGCCGGCCGCATTGGCGATCAGCCCGGCCATTGCCGCCCCATAGGCGATTCCGATAGACCGCATGGCGGGCGCGGCGGACGCGGTGACCTGCGCCTGATCCGGCTCCGCGGCGGCCAGGGCCCAGGATATCGAATGCACGTTGGTCATCCCGACACCGATTCCCGCAGCCGTGATATAGCCGGTCAGTTCCCATATCGTCGCTGTTCCGATGGTTGCGGCGATGGCTGCGATACCGGCAGCGGTGATCGCAAGGCCACTCGCGCAGGCGATGCGGGCGCCTTTCTCGCTCCAGCCGGCGGTGCCCAGTGTGCCCACGGTCCAGGCAATCGAAAACACGGTCAGCATGAAGCCGATCCAGAGCGGATCGAGGCCATATAGCGTGCTCAGTGCCAGCGGCATAAAGATCGTGAGCGGCGTATAGGCGGCTGAAAGCAGCAGGAACACCCAGTACGCCGTACCGATCGGTGCAAACAGCGACAGGACGCGTTTGGGGAAAATGCCGTTCTCGCCAACATCAAGCCGCAGCGTCATCCACAGGCAGAACAGCCCCGCCAGAATAAAGCCGATCCGTGCGGCCATATCGTGAAACTGGCCAGACCCACCGACCAGCAGGACAGAAAAACCCAGCAATACCAGCCGCCGCCAGGGCAGGCGGTGGCGGTCCCCGCCGTCACCGTCGGGGATAACGCGCCAGGCCGCGATAATGAATATGATGGTGAGAATGCAGGTCGTCATAAAGGCGCCGCGCCACCAGCCGATACTGCCCCATATCCCGCCGATCAGCGGACCGATGACGGCGGCGATGCTCCAGGTCGTGGTGATCGTGGCCAGCACGCGGGTGCGAAGCTGGCCTTTGTACAGATCGTTCACCAGGGTCATCGACTGCGACATCAGCAGCCCGCCGCCAAACCCTTCGACGGCACGGAAGATCAGGAGGATCGCCATATTCGGTGCCGCCGCACAGCCCGCCGCTCCGATCAGGAAGATCAGGCCCCCCGCGACATACCCTTTTCGCCGGCCCAGGACCGAGCGCACATAGCGGCCACTGGCGGCACCGACGATGGTGCCGACCATGTAGAGCATCGTCGTCCAGGTATAGAATTCAACGCCGCCGATATCTGCAACGACGGTCGGCATGACGGTGGTAATGACGAAGATATCGATGGCATGGACGCCGATGCCGACATTCAGCAGAATCGTATAGATTCCGCGAACGCCCCGAAACATATCGGCCCAGCCGGTGCCGGTACCCGGCTGTGTTTCGCTGCCATTGTTCATGGCGGCATTTTAGGCGCGATCAAACAGAATCCCTAGGACTCCCGTATTGCGTTCGTTGGGCACCCTCCGGGTCCAATTCGGGGAATTAAGTGCAATCCCCTAGCACCTGTCCCCCGGAATTTGCTAGGTCTGCGGCATGACAATTCTCAGTGTTCTTGACCAATCCCCTATCCGCGTCGGCTGCACCCCGGGCGATGCCCTGCGTGAGACGCTGGCCCTTGCCGAGTTCTGCGATGCCAGGGGGTATCACCGCTACTGGCTTGCCGAACATCATTCGACCGGCGGCCTCGCGGGGTCTGCGCCGGAGATTTTGATCGGCCAGGTCGCGGCCCGCACAAAAAACCTGCGCGTCGGATCGGGCGGGGTAATGCTCAGTCATTACTCCTCGCTCAAGGTCGCGGAAAGCTTTCGGATGCTCGAGGCGCTTTACCCCGGGCGAATCGACCTCGGTATCGGGCGCGCGCCGGGCTCGGATGGGCTGACGGCGAATGCGCTGGCGCATGGGCCGGGCGCGCTCGGGATCGAGCATTTTCCGGCGCAAATCCGAGATGTTCAGGCCTGGATCAGCAGCGAGATGCCCGACGGCCACCCGTTCCAGCAGGTAACGGCAATGCCTGCAGGTGAGAGTGACCCCGAGATGTGGCTGCTCGGCTCAAGCGATCAGTCGGCGGCGTATGCGGCTTATTTCGGCATGGCATTTTCGTTTGCCCATTTCATTAATCCGCAGGGCGGTCCGCTGGTGATGGAAGCCTATCGCCAGAATTTCGAACCGTCGGCAAAGTTGACAGCGCCACAGGGGGCAATCGGCATTTTTGTGATTTGCGCGGATACCGAGGAAGAGGCCCTCGAACTGCGGTGGAGCCGCGATCTGTGGATGCTGCGTCTTCATACCGGGCAAACCGGCCCGGTCCCGACGGTCGAGGAAGCCAAGAACTACCCGTATACCGACCAGGAGCGGATGATTGTCGAACATAACCGCCCCCGAACAATCGTCGGGGATCCCGATCAGGGGCGCGCTCAGATACTGGTGCTCGGCGATACCTACAAGGTCGACGAATTTGTGGTGATCACGATTTCAGACAGTTTCGATGCGCGATTGCGCTCCTACGAGCTTCTTGCCGAGGCATTTTCTCTTGCACCGGCCGCCGCCGCCTGAGCGTCTGGCCCGGATCGTCTGTTTCCGGAATACAGGCCTATTCCGCCGCAAATTCCTGATCACGGATGTCTCTGCCGATCAGACCGATCAGGCGGAGCACGACCTTCTCGGCGATCCTCCATTGGTCGTCGCCGGTTGTTTCGTGAACGGCCTCACCGCGCCAGACACATTTGCCGTTGGATTTGTCGTTAAGGGCGATGTCGATGCGAACCTCATCGACCGGCCCGGCGATAATGCGGTCTTTACGCCCGCTGACAATGCTGTCGCGCTTGTTAGACCAAAGGTTCATCCGCGCCTTTATGCGCTCGCTGGACCCGTCGGTGACCGATCCGAGGTCGCGTTTTTTGCGCCGGGTTCCCTGGCGGATTGCGTGCATATCAATCGCCAGAACGAGTTCCGGGGAATCTGGGGGGGCTGACGTTTCCGTCTGCTTTTTGGCGAGAGCGCTGATTGCAGCATCCCGTATCCGGAGCATTTGCGTAGAATCGTCTGAAATTTCCACATCCAGCTTATAGGATGGGGGCAGCGGGCCGCAGGCATAGCCGGAAAGCAGGCCGTCAGCGGCAGCGGGCGCTGCCAAAGCGGTAAGAATAAGGATAGTCAGAAATCGTTTCATTGCGTGGCCGATGTTTCCAGAAGCGAATATGCAGTACCCGGCTAGTCTAACGCCATCTTATTCCTTATTTCCATATCGACAGAGGGGTTTCGTCTCACGCGTTCAACGCGTATCAAGAAACAACGGAACGTCTGAAACTCAGGGACACGTGCTGCCGCCATGGAAAATCTGATATTCGCCGCCGTTATCGGTTTAACGGTCTATCTCTTTATGCGCCGGATGAAGATCATGAAGGCCAAGAAACGCCTTCAGGCGGAACAGGCCGCGAGCGGTGAGTCGCCCGAAGAACCCGGCAGCATGCCGCGCCTCGGCTCGCCGGGCACGATTACGCGCGAACAGATCAAGCTGCTTAAAGAGAACGATTTTGAGCCGTCCCGGCTGTGGAGTGCTGAAGAGGCAAAACTCATTCTCGATGCCGTTACCTATCAGCGCGCTGTGATCTACATGACGACGAGCGAGGCAGATCCGCCGATAGATGTTCAGAACCAGTTGATAAAGATCATCCTCGGCACGGACGGGCTCCGCGAATACGTTTACGAATGGGGGCTGAACCGGACCCGGGACGAGGATTCAACACCGCAGCCCGTGCTCGAGAAAAACGACTATTTCGCCCAGATCGAGACCGCGGTTCTCGAGTTGTGGGAGAAATCTTGAACGTCACCCTGGATCCCGCTGGCACACTCGCCCGAACTGAGCTTCAGACCGAAGATTTCGACTTCGACCTGCCGCCGGAGAATATCGCGACCGAGCCGGCCAGGCCGCGCGAAACTGCCAAACTGCTCGAGGTCGGCGAGACCCTTGTGGATCGCACCGTTGCGGACCTGCCGTCGCTGCTCACGCCCGGCGATATCGTCGTCATAAACGACACACGGGTCATTCCGGCCCGGCTGCGCGGCACCCGACGGGGCGCCAAGGTGCAGGTTACCCTGCACAAGGCGGAACCTGACGGTACGTGGAAGGTATTCGCGCGCCCCGCCCGTAAATTGTCGACAGGCGATGTCATCGACTTTGCCGACGGGTTCACCGCCCGTGTCGAGGCAAAGGGCGAGGCGGGCGAGGTGACGCTGTCCTTCCCCGATACGAACGATCTGTTCAGGGCCCTTGAACGCCACGGCGAGATGCCGTTGCCGCCCTATATTGCCCGGCCCGGCGGTGCGACCGCCGCCGATGAAAGCGACTATCAGACGGTTTATGCCGCGCGCCAGGGCGCCGTGGCGGCCCCCACGGCGGGGCTGCATTTTACAGATGGCCTGATGGATGCCGTCCGGGCTGCCGGTGCTCGTTTTGCCACGGTTACGCTGCATGTCGGTGCCGGCACGTTCCTGCCGGTCAAGGTCGATCGGATTGCGGATCACCGGATGCACAGCGAATGGGGCGAAATCGATGCGGCGACGGCCGCCGTGATTAACGATGCCCGGGCC
This sequence comes from Paracoccaceae bacterium, assembly GCA_047638395.1. Classification (GTDB taxonomy): domain Bacteria; phylum Pseudomonadota; class Alphaproteobacteria; order MPNO01; family UBA830; genus CAXBCP01. The sequence goes on from JBLIMV010000007.1 coordinate 77,838, forward strand.
GCGGGCGGACGTGTTGTCTCGGTCGGTACAACGCCTCTGCGATTGCTCGAATCCGCTGTGACGGCGGACGGGAAAATCCAGCCATTCAGCGGCGATACCGATATTTTCATTACACCGGGATACCGGTTCAAGGCGGTGGATGCATTGATGACGAATTTCCATCTGCCCCGATCGACGCTGTTCATGCTGGTCTCCGCCTTTGCCGGACTGGATCGCATGCGGGCCGCGTACGCGCATGCGATTCAATCCGGCTACCGGTTTTATTCCTATGGGGATTCAAGCTTTCTACACCGGGTGGATCCGTCATGACGGCGTTTGGATTCAAGGCTCTGGGAGAAGACGGCCGGGCGCGCCGAGGCCGGCTGACGACGGCGCATGGCACGATCGAGACACCGGTCTTCATGCCGGTGGGCACGGCCGCGACGGTCAAGGGCATGACATCGGAGAGTGTGGCGCGTACCGGGGCGGAGATCGTTCTCGCCAACACCTATCATCTGATGCTGCGGCCTGGCGCTGAGACTGTCGACAAGCTGGGCGGGCTTCATACGTTCATGGATTGGGAGAAACCTATCCTCACCGATTCCGGCGGCTTCCAGGTGATGTCGCTGACCAACCTGCGCAAGCTGGACGATACGGGCGTTGAATTCCGCTCACATATCGATGGCACCAAGTTCCTGTTGACGCCGGAACGTTCGATAGAAATTCAGAACCTGCTGGATTCGACCATCACCATGGTGCTGGATGAATGTACCGCCAATGGCGTCGACCAGGCGGCGGCGGCGGACTCCATGAGATTGTCGATGCGCTGGGCGGCGCGCTCCCGCGATGCATTTGAGCAACGCGACGGGTACGGCCTGTTCGGTATCGTTCAGGGCAGCGTCTATCCCGACCAGCGCCTTGAATCTGCGGCCGCACTGGTCGATATCGGGTTCGACGGGTATGCCGTGGGCGGGCTCGCTGTCGGCGAGGGCCAGGAAGCGATGTTCTCGGTCCTCGATGTGACGACGCCTGCTTTGCCACCAAGCCATCCGCGCTACTTGATGGGGGTCGGCATGCCCGACGACATCGTCGGCGCGGTTCAGCGTGGCATCGATATGTTTGACTGCGTCTTGCCGACGCGTTCCGGCCGTACCGGCCAGGCATTCACCCGGCGTGGCACGCTCAATATCCGCAATGCCCGCCACGCGGAGGACCCGCGCCCGCTCGACCCGGACAGCAACTATCCGTCGGTCGGCAGTGTCAGCCGTGGCTATCTGCACCATCTTTTCAAGGCGAAGGAGATGCTGGGGCCCATGCTGCTGACAACCCATAACCTGCACTACTATCAGGAACTGATGCGCGATATCCGCGGTGCTATCGAACAGGGCAGGCTTGACGATTTTGCCGCTGAATTCCGGGCCGAACAGGCGCAGGGCGACATCGAGCCTCTTTGAGATGATCGAGCCCGGTCAATCTTCAGCAGACACGCCCGCAGGTACGCAGGATGACACGCGGGCCGCCATCCGGGATCAGGCGCTTGCACTAGGCTTCGATGCCGTCGGGTTTTCAGGGCCGGATAGTGGCAATACGGCAAAAAACCTCGGCGACTTTATTGCCAGCGGATATCACGGCGATATGGGGTGGATGGAGACGACGCAGGAACGGCGCCAGTCCCCGCGCGGTCTCTGGCCCGATGTGAAAAGCATTGTCTCCGTCGGGATGAATTATGGCCCCGACGAAGACCCGCTGCTGCTGCACGCCCATCCTGACCGGGCCGTCGTGTCGACCTATGCGCGGGGCCGCGATTATCACGATGTCCTGAAAAAACAGCTGCGCCAGCTCGCCCGCAATATTGCCGAAACCTGGTCATGCGACGTGAAACTGTTTGTCGACACCGCACCGGTGATGGAAAAACCGATTGCCCAACAGGCCGGTCTCGGCTGGCAGGGCAAACACACCAATCTGGTGTCCCGGGATTTCGGCTCCTGGCTGTTTCTGGGCGAGATATTCACCACGCTCGACCTTGGGCCGGGTCTGCCGATGCAGGATCACTGCGGTGGTTGCCACCGCTGTCTCGATGCGTGCCCCACCGCGGCCTTTCCGGCGCCGTATAAACTGGATGCGCGGCGCTGTATTTCCTATCTGACGATTGAACATGGCGGTCATATCCCGCGCGAATTCCGGGTGCCGATGGGCAACCGGATTTACGGCTGCGATGACTGTCTTGCGGTGTGTCCATGGAACAAGTTTGCGAAAACGACATCGCATGATGCGTTGCGGCCCCATATTCATCTGACACGTCCCCGGCTGAAGGATTTCGCGGCGCTGGACGATGCCAGCTTCCGGCTGGTGTTTTCGGGCTCTCCCGTCAAACGCCTGGGGCGTGACCGCTTCGTGCGCAATGTGCTGATCGCCATCGGCAATAGCGGCGACGCCGGCCTTGTAGATTCTGCGAGGGCGTTGCTGGGTGATACGTCACCGCTGGTCCGGGCAATGGCGATCTGGGCGTTATCGCAGCTTCTGCCGGCGCCCGAATTTTCAGCTCTGAGGTCAAAATTTTCCGCCATCGAGACCGCCCCTGATGTAACGGAGGAATGGTCCGCCGGGTGAGATCGCGGGGATGGATTTCCGGCTTGGAATCAGGGTCCAGCTGAGGTATTGAACAGCCTCAAAATGGATATCGTATGATAATATCTTTATCCAGCGCGTAGAATGATTAGTAACGACAGGGTAGTATCATGCGGGACCATGCCAGAAGGCGGGCGTTTTTAAAGCAGGCAGCTTTTACGGTTATCGGCCTTCTGATTGTCATCGTCTACGCTGGCGCGGTTTTCTTCTAGAAGCCCCGATCTTGGCCGCAATCGGCCCGAATATCTTCCGCCCCGAATGGCTTTCGCGCGGACACCCTGTTTTTTTTTGGGCAATTGCCTTATTTATCCTTCCGAACCAATGCTTTGGAACGACGAGATGACACCTGCTCTGGCCCATAATCAGGCGGACCTTTCGGTCAGCGCTGCGCCGCTCGACTGGCGTTTTTCGGTTGCGCCGATGATGGACCGGACGGATCGGCACGACCGCTATCTGTTGCGCCAGATCTCGCCATCGGCCCTGCTGTATACCGAAATGGTGACCACCGGGGCTATTCTGCACGGCGATACCGACCGTTTCCTCAAATTCGATCCGGCGGAGCACCCGGTTGCGCTCCAGCTTGGGGGCTCGAATCCGGATGACCTGGCGCGGTGCGCGGAAATAGCGGCCCTGCGGGGATACGATGAGGTCAATCTGAACGTCGGCTGCCCAAGCGACCGCGTGCAGAATGCCCAGTTCGGCGCCTGCCTGATGAACCATCCCGATCTGGTGTCGTCCTGTATCGACCGGATGTCCCGTGCGGTGGATATTCCGGTGACGGTGAAGACCCGCATCGGGGTCGACGACCGGGATTCATGGGAAGATTTTCGCGGGTTTGTCGAGACGGTTGCCGCAACGGGCTGCAGCGTGTTCATCATCCATGCCCGCAAGGCCTGGCTTCAGGGGCTCAGCCCCAAGCAAAACCGCGAAATCCCGCCGCTATCCTATGAAACCGTCTATCGGCTGAAGCAGGAATACCCCGACCTCACCGTAATTATAAATGGCGGGATCACCGAGGCGTCCGAGGTCGCGGAGCATCTCGATCACGTCGACGGCGTGATGATCGGCCGGGCGGCCTACGAAAACCCGTGGCTGCTGGCGGAGATCGAGGAAACGGTTCTGGGGGGTGCGCCCGCGGCCAGCCGTCAGGCCGCTCTTGAGGCCTATCTGGGCTATATTGACCGCGAACTTGGACAAAATGTGCCCCTGTATGCCATGGCGCGGCACGCGCTTGGGCTTTTCCAGGGGCAGCGCGGTGCACGCGCCTGGCGGCGGCACATCAGCGAAAACGGCCCCCGTCAGGGCGCCGGCAGCGATGTCCTCCGCGATGCCGCTGCTCATATCCAGGACGGCGTCTGACTGTCGGAATATTTTACGCATTTGTGACGGCGGCCTGGTGCCCCACGTTCTAAGTCACTGAACCAAAGACGTTAATGTTTATGGCATGGGAATTGCATGGTTGCAGTTAACAGAAGTATTTCGCGTCTGCGACGCATGGGTAAATCAAATCCCCGGATCCAAGAAGCGGGATTCACCCAGGCGGAATGGAGGAGCAAAGACAAGCCATGGTTATTTCGGGAGAACCGGATCCAACATCGGCGTCCCTTGACGACTGGCTGGCCTACCGGGAACATTTGCGTTCCCTGCCGGCAAAGGACGAGAGCGTCAGCGTCGGACTGGCCATTGCGAATACCCAGATTCGCAAACTGCAGAATACGGCCGACCAGAAGAACGTCGCCTGAATTCCCTGAAGGTTGGCGCACAGCCTGATGTGTCACGGGCCGATATTTGAGCCCGCGGCTGACAGGAAGACGGCATTTTACCCGCTGAAATTCACATGCCGGTCCCATTCGGGGTCGGATTTATGATCCTCGACCAGTCGGCGCAGGACTGTGTCGACGCGTTGCGGTGCCATGTCGAGCTGGACAAGCGCCAATCCCGCTGAAAACACCTCCCGATAGGCGACGATCAGGCCGCCTTCGAGCGAAAACTGGCTCATGCCGTCAAATGCGGCCCGCCGTCCGCGGCTGTCATCCATTGTCGAGGTGTAACTGAACACCCAGCGCGCGTAGCCGAGATTGCGCCCGGCATCGAAAACCGGTTCATACATGTCCCACAGGAAGGCCTCAGCATCGCCCCAGAAGCGGTTCTCGAGCATGTCGACGATGGCGCTGCGTCCTTCGAATGCGCCGTAGAACGTATCGTCATACACGCCGCCCGGCGTAAAAAGGTCAGCGAGGGCGTTTCCGTCGCCTGCTTCGACCGCCTGCGTAAAGCGATCGAGCAAATCCGTAAAATCAAAGCTCATCCTATATCGATCCTTTCTTCGGTCTTGACCCCGGTCAGGCGAACCGGCATTCAGAAAGCGAGAATAACCGCAGGAGAACCGGGCGTGAGCGTTACCATCTATCATAATCCGCGCTGTTCCAAATCCCGGGCGACGCTGGCGCTTCTGGAAGAGAAGGGGATTGTGCCCGAGATCATCGAATATCTCGGCACGCCGCCCTCTAAGGAAGAAATGAATCGTATCCTGGACGGTCTCGACATGGCGCCGCGCGATCTGATGCGCAGGAAGGAACAACCCTACGCGGCGCTTAACCTTGGCGACGATTCCATGAGCCGCGATGCGCTGATCGATGCAATACTGGCAAACCCCATTCTGATGGAACGCCCTGTCGTCGTGAAAGGCGGTAAATACGCGCTTGGGCGCCCGCCCGAGAACGTGCTGGAGATATTATAGAAATGACTTTCCCCCGTGGCCTGATCATCGGCGTGATCGCAATGACCATTGTCGTTGCCGCGTCGAATTATCTGGTGCAGTTCCCGGTCAATGACTGGGTGACGTGGGGCGCCTTTACCTATCCTGTCGCCTTTCTGGTAACCGATCTGACCAACAGAAAATTCGGCGCCGCACGTGCCCGCCAGGTAGTTTATGTCGGGTTTGCGCTCGCCGTGATCCTGTCGATTGCGCTGGCGACACCGCAGATCGCCCTGGCCTCCGGCACGGCATTTCTGGTCGCTCAGCTTCTGGACGTCAAAATGTTCGAGCGCCTGCAGCATCGCGGTGCCTGGTGGACGGCGCCGCTGGTGTCGTCGTCCGTTGCGTCGGCGGTGGACACGGCGCTGTTTTTCTCAATCGCATTTATCGGGACCGGTATGCCGATGGTCGCCATGGGTGCTGTCGGGTTCGAGGTTTCCGTTCCGCTCTGGGTCACCCTGGGGCTCGGCGATTACGTCGTGAAGCTGGCGCTCGCCCTGTCGATGCTGATACCGTTCAGGGTATTGATGCAGTTAACACGACCACAGAGGGTCTGAGATCATGGCAGACGGCGGCGCGACAGAAGGCAAAGGCATTGGCGCACGCGTGCTCCGCAAGGAGGATTGGCGTCATCTGGCAGGCAAGGCCAAATTCACCGGCGATTTCCAGCGGCCCGGCCAGAAAGAAATGGCGTTCGTCCGCAGCGACGTCGCGCATGCACGGATTGTCTCCGTCACCAAGCCCGCCGGATTTGAATCTTCCGTCTATACGGCGGCGGATATGCCCGACATGCAGCCGATGCGCGCGCCCTCCAAGATGCCCGGTTACAAGGGCGCCGATTACCCGGCGCTGGCCGTCGGCAAGGTGCGGTTCGTCGGCGAGCCTGTCGCCGTTTGTATTGCCGATACCCGCGCCCAGGCAGAGGATCTTGCACAGGCGACCCTGGTTGAATTCGAAGAACTGCCCGCGGTGGTCGATATGCTCGCCGCAAAAGCCGACGACGCGCCGCTAATCCATGAAGACTGGGGCGACAACCTGGTGATGGAAACCTTCGCGGATGACGATTTCAGCAAGATCGCCGATCGGGCGACGGTCATCGTCAAACGGGAATACCGCATGGCCCGCCACGCGATGAACCCGATGGAAGGCCGCGCCGTCTTCGCCGAATGGGATGACCGCACCGATCAATTGATGATGTGGACGTCGACACAGGTGCCGCATCTTATCCGCACCGGGCTGGCGCAGTTTCTCGGTCTTGAACAGCGCCAGGTCCGCGTCATCGCGCCCGATGTCGGCGGCGGTTTTGGCTGCAAGGCGTTGCTCCAGCCTGAAGAACTCGTTGCCGGCTGGCTGACCCGTCATCTCGAAGTGCCGGTGCGCTGGATCGAGGACCGGCGTGAACATCTCGTGACCGGCGCGAATTGCCGCGAACATCATTATTTCGTCACTATCCATGCGACACCGGAGGGCCGCATCCTCGGGCTCGATTGCGATGTGACTATCGATGCCGGCGCATATTCGGTCTATCCGTTCACCAATGGCCTCGAAGGGGCGATGGCGCACGGCAACCTGCCGGGGCCGTACGATCTTGAAGTCTACAAGTGCCGCACCCAGACCATGACGACCAACAAGCCGCCGCTGATGCCGTATCGCGGCGTCGCCCGGCCCGGCGTGTGTTACGCGATGGAAATGACCATCGATGCGCTTGCCCGCGAAATCGGCATGGAAGCGCATGACATTCGGGCCATGAATATGGTGAAGCAGGAACAGCTTCCCTTCATGTCGATCGCGAAGAAGCATTTCGACAGTGGCGACTATGCCAAAAGTGTGGAAATGGTCGTCGATATGATCGGTCTCGACGATATCCGGTCAGAGCAGAATTCTGCGGATAGAGACGGCCCGTTGATCGGGGTCGGCATGGGCTCCTATGTCGAGCAGACGGCGCACGGAACGTCGGTCTTCGCCAGTTGGGGCGTTGCCATGGTGCCGGGCTACGAACAGGCAACAGTGCGGTTGACCCCTGATGGCGGTCTTGAACTGCGGATTGGCGTTCAGAGCCACGGCCAGGGGATGGAAACATCCATGGCGCAGATGGCGTATGAGGTCCTCGGGATCGAACCCGCGCAGGTGACGGTTACCCATGGCGATACCGGCCTGACGCCCTATTCGACGGGTACATACGCATCGCGCAGCATGGTCATGGCCGGCGGCGCGACCGCGCGGGCCTGTCGCGTGCTGGCCGAACGTATGGAAATTATTGCGGCACACCTGCTGCAGTGCGAACGGGTCGAAGTGAGCGTGCGCGGCGGCAAGATTGTCAGTGGCAAGGGTGAAGTGTCCTTCGCCGAGATCGGCCGGGTCTGGTATCTCAATCCCGATGAACTGCCCGACGATGTCGATCAGGCGGGTGTCGAGGTGACGATGGGGTATCGGCCGGAACCCGATACCGGTGCGTTCACTTATGCCAGCCATGCCTGCAAGGTCGCCGTCGATATCGAGACCGGTAGCGTAGAGGTGCTCGACTACGCAATCGTCGAGGATTGCGGCACCATGGTGAACCCGATGATCGTCGAAGGGCAGACCTATGGCGGGGCCACGCAGGGCATTGGCACCGCGCTGCTTGAAGAAAGCACTTACGATTCATTCGGCAATCCCGGGGCGTCTACGTTTGCCGATTACATGATGCCGGGCGCAACCGATGCGCCGCATTACCGTATCGATCACATGGAAAGCCCGTCCCCGTTTACCGAATACGGGATCAAGGGAATGGGCGAGGGCGGCACGATCCCGACGCCCGCGGCGATCGGCAATGCCATCAACGACGCGTTGAAGGCGATTGGCGCCGAGGTAACAGAAACGCCGTTCACGCCCCGCCGGGTGCGCGAAGCGATTGCGGCGGCGAACAAAAACCGACAAGGAGACGCGGCATGAAATCCGCAAAATTCGATCATCAGCGCACGGCGTCGCTCGAAGATGCACTGGCCGCGCTCGGTAGCGCCGACGGAGAGGCCCGCATCATGGGTGGCGGGCAGTCGCTCGGGCCGATGATGAACCTGCGTCTTGCGCAGCCGGACCTGCTGATAGACATCAGCCGGGTCGGCGGGTTGGACGGTATCGAGGCGACGGGCGATACAATCCGTATCGGCGCGCGCGTTACCCATGCCCGGATCGAGGACGGCGAAGTGACCGGTGTCACCGGCGCCTATATGCAATCAGTGGCATCCGGCATTTCCTATCGTTCCGTGCGAAACCGCGGCACCATCGGCGGCTCGGTCGCCCATGCAGACCCGTCCGCCGACTGGCCGTCGGCGCTATTGGCGCTTGGCGGTGAAGTGATAATTGCCGGGCAGGACGGCGAACGCCGGATGCCGCTGGACGGTTTTCAGATCGGACCGTTCGCGACCGGTCTGGGGTTTGAGGAAATCCTGACAGGCTTCGCGTTGCCGGCACTGAACGACAGCGCGAAATGCGGCTATTACAAGGTTAACCGCAAGCCCGGCGAATTTGCCGATGCTATCGGGGCTGTTGTTATCGGATCATCTCCGCGGGCGGTCTGTGGCGCGACAGAAGCGGCGCCGTTCCGGGTGACGGCGGCGGAAGAAAAACTGGCGGCGGGCGCGACGGAAATATCCGTTGGCGAAGCGCGTGACATGATTGCCGCGCATGATCCGGGATTCGATGAATATGATCTGCAGATACATGCCGTTGCTTTAAGCCGGGCCGTGGGGAGGGCCTTCGCATGACCGAACTGACGCTGAAGATTAACGGCGAAGATGTAACCGCGAACGTCGAGCCGCGCCTGTCGCTGGCCGATTTTATCCGCGATCACCGCCGCCTGACGGGAACCCATCTGGGCTGCGAGCACGGCGTCTGCGGCGCCTGCACGGTACTGATGAACGGCGAGCCCGTCCGGTCCTGCATCACGTTTGCGGTTGTCGCCGACGGCACCGAGATCACGACCATCGAAGGCTTCGACGACGACGATCCGATGACGCTGCTGCGTCAGGCATTTCATGAAAACCATGCCCTGCAATGCGGCTACTGCACGCCAGGCATGCTGGTTGCCGCCCGCGATATCGTCACCCGCCTGCCGGATGCCGATGAAGATCGGGTGCGGCTGGAGCTTGCGGGTAATCTGTGCCGCTGCACGGGCTATGTCGGCATCGTGAACGCAATTTTGTCGGTGATCGAGAAACGCCGGGCTTAGGCTGGCGAACACTATTTCCCAGCGGTGGCCTAAGGCGGGCGTTCAGGCGGTCCGAGAGATCTGCTTTACCGGGAACCAAAGCCTTACGGTGGTGCCAATATCCGGCTCGCTCTCGATCTCGATGGACCCACCATGGAGTTCGACCAGCGCTTTCGTCAGCGGCAGACCGAGACCGATGCCCTCTATGCCGCTCGTCTGCCGGTCGGTAATGCGGCCGAAGCGTTCGAATACCTTGGGAATATTCTCCGCCGAAATGCCGATCCCCGTATCGCTCACGGTCACGATGTAGCTGCCTTCCATGTCGCCGTCCACGGACACGGTGACAGTGCCATCGCGGTCGGTGAATTTGATCGAGTTCGACAGGACGTTGACCAGAATCTGGATCAGCCTTCGCCGGTCACCATGGAAGGGAAGCCGGGACGCCGGCGGTATGTTCGGGACGATCTTGACGCCACCGATCGACGCGCGGTCCGAAATCATGACATGGGCTGTATGAATGATTTCCTTCAGATCGACTTCCTCACCGATAAAATCGGCGTTGCCCGTCTCGATCTTCGTTACATCGAGGACGTCGCTGATCAGCCCTAAAAGGTGGTTTCCAGATGACAGGATATGCTTTCCGTAATCTTGGTATTTTGGATTGTTCAACGGCCCCAGCATTTCGCCCGAGATCATCTCGGAGAATCCGATGATGGCATTTAGCGGGGTTCGCAGTTCGTGGCTCATGTTTGCCAGGAACTCCGATTTTGTCCGGCTGGCGAGTTCTGCTTCGTCTCGGGCCGCTATCAGCGCGTTCTCCACCTGAATCCGTTCCGTAACGTCACGTCCGACAGACTGAATTTCAACAATATTTCCCGCGTTGTCGAAAATGGCGCGGTTGGACCAGTTGAACCAGCTGATTTTACCGTCAACTGACGCGATTCGGTTTTCCGAGCGGATTGTCGGGTTTTGCCGGCTCAGCTTCGAAATGCGCTCCTCGATCTCACCGCGTTCCGATTCCATCGCGAAACTCATGAAGCTGGTTCCCAGCAACTCGTCGCGGCTCCGACCGTAATGCTTGCAATAGGCCTCGTTGACGAAGGTAAGGATATGCGATCCGGGCAGGGTGCGGGTAATGAGTTCCGACTGGTCCTCGACAATCGCACGATATAGTTCGCCACTCTCGTGAAGTGCGGCGTTTTGGCGGCGCACCATTCGGCGAAGGGCGTAATTCCATGTGACTACAATGCCAGCGATGAGCAGTGCAACCCCCAGTGCGGCGGCAATTGTCAGCAGGATGGCGCGGTGGGCGGCGTGGGCAGTTGCGTGGAACGAAATATATTTATCGAGGATCGCGCGATGTTCTTCGGCGCTAATCGCGGAGATGCCCTTGTCCAGAATCGATGCAAGCACGGGCAGGTCCCTGCGGCTGGCAATCGCGAGCCGGGCGGCGTATCCCGTGGTGCCGCTGACAAGCAGGTTCGATATGCCGAGTTCCCGCAGGCTATGTGTCGCGGTTGCCAGGTTTCCGATCATCGCGTCGAGCTGTCCGAATGACGTCAGCAGCAGCCCGGCATCCATGTTCGAAACAGGCAGTATGTTGATATCGGGATAGTCCGTCGCGACCCATTCCTGCCAGACATAGCCTGATACTATTCCGACGGTTTTGCCGCGCAGGCCTTCCAGACTTTCTAATTGGGCCCCGCCAGGCCGGGTGATAATGACGCCGGGGAGCTCGATGTGCGGGGATGTGAAAGTAAAATATTTCTGTCGGTCATCGGTCTTCGTTGCGGCGCTCAGGATGTCGGCCTCGCCGTCTCTCACCATCCGCATCGCATCGTCCCAGTCGCGGGGCTTCATCATCTTGAACTGTAATCCGGTAATCCGTGTCAGGAGAGAGAGGTAATCTGCCGACATGCCGGTCAGCTGACCGGTTGAATCCAGCGATTCAATTGGCTTATAGGAAGGGTCGGGAGCGACGCGAATAACCGGGTTTGACGCAACCCACCGCTTTTCAGCCTGGGTAAGCGCAATCCTGACGTCGGCGGTTTCCAGCTTATTGGTCTTCGCGGCCGGAACACCCGTCAAAAACAGGGCGCAAATGGACGCCGCCAGTAACAATCTACACATGAACTCGTACTCGTTACGCTTAGATATGGATTTGCCAGTCCCTAAAAGTTGAAATGGCGATTCCTTATTCGCCATAGTATCTGGATTTCAAATTGAAACAATTAGAAACAATTCTTGTAAACCGGCTAAAAACTAACGTTTTTTGAGGCATGGCTGGACCCCGAAGGCCATCCCTGTACAATATCGGTGAAATCGGGTGCGCATTACGGGCCTGGCTCAGCGGCCATATCCGGGTGCCCGGCTGCGTAAATCAAAAAGAGGAAGAGCGCGATGGCCGACGGTGGTACGGGGCAGGGAATCGGCGCAAGTGTCCTGCGCAAGGAAGACCGCCGTTTTCTCGAAGGCGCCGGTCGCTATGTTTCCGATATCGCCCTGCCGCGCACGCTGGAGGCGGCGATTGTCCGCAGTCCGGTGGCGCATGCCGGTAATCTGGAAGTCTCGAAGCCGGAAGACGCCCTAAACCGCGTCTTCACGGCCGACGACATGGCGGCGGGCGGTGTGAAACCGATCCACGTCGTCTCCAAATTTCCCGGACACAAAGCGGCCGATTATCCCCATCTTGCAACCGGCAAGCTCAGGTTTGTCGGTGAATCCATTGCCGTCTGCCTGGCAGACACCCGTGCGGATGCGGAAGACCTTGCCGCCCGGACGACTATCGATTTCGATGCCCTGCCGCCCGTGGTCGATATGCTCGCTGCCGTCGAGGCATCTGCGGCACATGTGCATGATGACTGGGATGACAACATCATTCTGGATTCCCGGTTTGAGGCAAATGCCGATGCCGTGTCCGCCCCGGTTTCGGTGACGCGCACCTTCCGGATGAACCGCCAGGCTGTGAACCCGCTCGAAGGGGCGGCGGTTCTGGCTGAATGGGATGCGCGTGAAGACCGGCTTGTGGTCTACAGCTCGTCGCAGATTCCCCATATTCTCAAAAATGCGCTCTGTGAATGTCTCGGCCTGCGCCAGAATCAGGTGCGTGTCGTTGCACCTGATGTCGGTGGCGGGTTCGGCTACAAGTGCGTGCTGCTGCCCGAAGAGATATACATTCCGTGGGTCGCGATGCAGGTAAAGCGCCCGGTCCGCTGGATTCAGGATCGCCGTGAACATCTGGTGACGGCCGCCAACGCGCGTGAACATCATTATTCGGTCACGCTCTATGCCGAACCCGACGGCACGTTTGTCGGGCTCGAGGCGGATATCATTGTCGATTCCGGTGCTTATTCGGTCTATCCGCATTCGAACATTCTGGAATCGACCATGGCCGGGCGCACGTTGCACGGCCCCTATACGTTTTCAGCCTACAAGGTGCGGTCGCGCGCGGTGGCGACCAACAAGCCGCCAATCGTGCCCTACCGGGGTGTTGCGCGGCCCGGTATCTGCTTTGCGCTGGAACTCGCGATTGACGCGATGGCCCGTGAACTGGGGCGTGAGCCCTGCGATCTCCGGCTCCAGAACCTGGTGCCGCCGGAAAAGATGCCCTACACGACGATCACCGGCGGCGAGTTCGATTCGGGTGATTATCCCGAAGCGCTGCGCCGGTCGGTTGATCTGATCGGGTTGCCCGCGATCCGCGCGCGCCAGAAACAGGCTGAGGCAGATGGCCGTCTGATCGGTGTCGGGTTCGGTTGTTATATCGAAATGACGGCGCTGCAGACATCTGCCGCCGCGCGCGCCGGGCTTGCCGCCATTCCGGGATACGAGCAGGCTCATGTTCGCCTCACCCCCGATGGCGGTCTTGAAATCGGTGTCGGTGTTCAGAACCATGGCCAGGGCATGGAGACGACGCTGGCGCAGGTGGCGTGTGAGAAATTCGGCATCAATATCGATATGGTATCGGTCCGCCACGGCGATACCGCGACCTCACCCTATTCCACCGGCACATATGCATCGCGCTCTATGGTTATGGCGGGCGGCGCGATCGCGCGGACCTGTGATGTCCTTGGCGGCCATATCCGCCGCATCGGCGCGCATCTGCTGCAATGCAATTTCGATGATACGTCTATCTCGGGCGCCCGCGTTGTCGGGCCGTCCGGCGATGTCTCCTTCGCCGAGATCGCCCGTGTCTGGCACCGCAATCCGGAAGACCTGCCCGCCGATGTCGATCCCGCCGGGGTCGAGGTCACATCGGGCTTCCGGCCATCGCCGGATAACAGCCCGTTTTCCTATGCGACCCATGCGGCGCTGGTCGCGGTCGATCCAGAGCTGGGGCAGGTTGAAATCCTCGATTACGTCATATCCGAAGACTGCGGCACCATCGTCAATCCGATGATTGTCGATGGCCAAATACTCGGCGGCGCGTTGCAGGGCGTTGGCACGGCGCTGTTTGAGGAATCCCGTTACGATGCCGAAGGCCAGCCCTTGTCATCCACCTTTGCCGATTACACGATGCCCGGGCCGACTCATCTGCCGAATATCCGCCTCGATCATCTGGTGACACCCTCGCCGCTGACCGAATTCGGAGTCAAAGGGCTTGGCGAAGGCGGTGCCATCCCGCCGCCGGCAGCAATCGCCAATGCGGTGAACGATGCCCTGCGCGATTACGGGGTGGAGGTGAATGAAACGCCCATCTCGCCGCGACGGCTGCGGGCGCATATCGCGGCCAAAAGTTAACCGGCGACGTTGGCGGCTTCTCTGATCCAGTTCCGGAAAGCGGCAAAGGCAGGTTCATCCGCGCGGGCTTCGCGGTACACCAGATACCAGCGCAGCTTTTTCGGAATCCATATATCGAACGGCGCCACCAGCCGACCGGCGGCGAGATCATCATCGACATAGGGTGTGATGCCCATGGCGACACCGACACCGTCCACCGCCGCCTGCAATGACTGGTCGTAATAGCCGACCTCGGGCCCGTCCGCGGTTATGTCCGGCTCGCCGGCCTCATCGAACCACCTTTGCCAGTCATCGACTGCGTGGGAAACGCGCACGCGCAGCAACGTCTGATCGTGAAGGTTGGCCGGCGCTTTCAGTTTTTCTGCAAGGGCGGGCGTGCAGACCGGTGTCAGCCGGGCGGTGAAAAGCGGCTCGGCCCGAAGGCCCGGCCAATCGCCCGTGCCCAGTGTTACGCTGCAGGTCCAGTCATCGCCAAAGGGCACGGCCTCGCCACCAGTGGTGATCCGCACGTCTATCCCCGGCTGGGCCGTCTGAAAAGCGGCAAGCCGGGGGATCAGCCAGCGGATGGCGAATGTGGGTCCGACGCCCACCGTCAGCACCTCGCGGCCGGACAAGGTCTTCACCCGGTCGGTGAGTGCGGCCAGCGAATCCAGCATCGCGGTCAGACCGGGCTGGTACGCGGCACCCGCCGGGGTCAGTGTCAGATTGTTCGGATTGCGCAGGAACAGCGGAACCTCGAGGCGTTCTTCCAGCAGCTTGACCAGCCGGCTGATGGCCGCCGGTGTCACGTTCAGTTCTTCTGCCGCCTTCTTGAAACTGCCGCAGCGGGCGGCGGCTTCGAAGGCGCGAACGCCGTTCAGGGAGGGCAGGTTACGCATAAGACCCTTAAATTACCTTAGCCTATGGGCAAGTTAATCCAGTTTGCGAATGCTATGCAATAGGACAGATAATAGGTCATAAAAACAGAATGGTGGCAGATATGATCATCTCAATAGCAATACTAATAATATGGGTTCTGGCCGGTCTCGCTGTTCTGTCAGGCTACGTACGCCGCGGCGGGTGGCTATTGCTGGCCGTTGCCGGTCTGCATGTCGCCTATGGCAGTTACCTGATATCTGCCGGTTGAAAGATCCGAACAAGACCTGAAACACGCATAGGACGGACACCATGAACGCACCTGAACCGTTAATCCTCGACCTTGTTGAATGGGTCGCTCAGAAACCGAGACCGCTGGACGACGTGATGGAAGCCTGGCGCACCTCCTGTCCGCGTCTGCCGGTGTGGGAGGATGTCATAGACCGGGGGCTTGTCATCCGGGAGCACGTCGGCGGTCGGGAAAGGCTCGTGCGCGCGTCGGAAAAGGGGCTGGCGCTTCTCAGCAGCCATGGGCGTTGTCGGCCGGGTGGATAACCGGACGGATAACCCAGGCGGGTATTCTGCCAATAATCTACCAGTAATCTGCAAAACTGTTTCCCGGTCGGGACTACCGACAGCTTCAATCGTTTTCGCTATGATGCCCGCACATTCAGTGTGCAGAAGGCCTTTTGACCATGAGCGACGATCGGAAACTCCGCCTTGGCGCGTTTATGCGTCCGACGACAATCCATAGCGGCGGTTGGCGCTATCCCGGCGCTTATGCCGATGCGAACTTCAATTTCGAGCATATAAAGACCTTCGCACAGCGGCTTGAAGGAGCGTGCTTCGACGGCTTCTTCATGGCCGATCATCTCGCGGTATTGAATATGCCGGTGGAAGCGCTTCGCCGGTCGACCACGCCGACATCGTTTGAGCCGTTTACGCTGTTATCGGCGCTATCGATGGTGACGAAGCATCTTGGTCTGATGGCCACCGGCTCGACCACCTATGACGAGCCCTATCATATCGCCCGGCGTTTCGCGTCGCTGGATCATATTAGTGGCGGCCGTGCGGGCTGGAATATCGTGACGACATCCAATCCCGATGCGTCGAAGAATTTCGGCAAGGACGAACATCTCGAGCATTCCGAGCGCTACAAGCGGGCGCGGGAATTCTACGAGGTTGTCACCGGTCTGTGGGACAGCTGGGCTGAAGATGCGTTTATCCGCGATCAGGAGAGCGGCATCTTCATGGATCCCGACAAAATGCACCGGCTCAATCATGAAGGCGAATTCTTCAAGGTTGCCGGACCGCTGAATATCGCGCGGCCCGTGCAGGGCTGGCCGGTCATCGTTCAGGCCGGCGCGTCCGAGCCTGGGCGCCAGCTTGCCGCCGAAACTGCCGAAGCCGTGTTCACCTCGCAGCGCGATCTCGCCGCCGGACAGGCGTTTTATGCCGACGTCAAAGGTCGGATGGAGAAAATGGGGCGTAACCCCGAGCATATGAAAATCATGCCGGGCTGTTTTGTCGTCGTCGGCGACACCGTCGACGAAGCCAAGGCGAAACGGGCCAAGCTCGACAGTCTTGTGCATATTGAAAGTGCGATCGCGTCGCTGTCGATTACGCTTGGCTGCGATGCGTCTGAATTCGATCTCGACGGTCCGCTGCCGGAGATTCCGGAAAGTAATGCGACCAAGTCGGGTCGCGAACGTGCCGTCATGTCTGCCGAAAAAGAGGGCCTGACCGTGCGCCAGCTCGCACAGCGTCTTGGCGGGTATTCCGGGCTCGCGATGGTCGGCACGGCGGAGACCATCGCTGACGAGATGGAAGAATGGTTGCACACACGCGCAAGTGACGGGTTTACCGTCATGTTCCCGTTCCTGCCCGAGGGGCTCAACGACGTTGTCGACAAGGTCGTTCCCGAATTGCAGCGCCGCGGTCTGTTCCGCACGGAATACGAAGGCACGACCTTGCGCGAAAACCTTGGTCTGCCGCGCCCCGAAAACCGGTTTTTCACGACATAGGCGGCGGCCGAATAGCCCTTACTTGACGCCCTGAATTGAAGCCGGCTTGACGGGACGCCTGTCGCCGCCGACAATATTCCCCGGTAGGCACTTTTGGGCTGCGTTGGCCCTGAACAGGTAGGCGTGACAAACATCCGTAGACGGCCACCGCCAAAGGCGCGGGCTGCCAAGGCACGGCCAATCAAAGCACGGCCAGTCAAAGCGAAGGCTGCAAAAGCACGGCCGATGACGGCACGGGCCCAAGCTGCAAAAATCGCGGCGGCGCGCAAGGCTGTGACCAAGGCTGCCTCGCGCGTATCGGCGAAAGCGCGTGCCCCCCGGATCAGCGTTGCCGGCAAGGCGGCCTTTCCGCTGCCCAAAACCAGTTTCCGCGTCTTCATCGGTTCGGAAGAGGTGCACGTATCCTCGGTCTCTCCGCTACATCTGGCTGATACGGAATTCACCGATCCCGACCTGCGCCAGACGGTCGTTCTGCGGCGCGCGGTCAGCGACTCCCGGATATTCTATGACTGGAATCTCGCCTGCCGGGCGGGAAAGAAAGATACCCGCACAGTTACGATCACGCTCCTCGACAGCCCCGGCGGCAAGCCTGCCGGCATATGGCAGCTGACAGGTGCCAGCGCGGTGCGCTGGACCGGTCCCGATCTGAATGCCATGGCGCATGAGATTGCGATGGAAGAGCTTGAGATGATTTACGAGTCGATCGCCTGGCGGTCACGCACATGAAAATACATAGAACGAGGGACAGAGGATGAGCAATCTACAACCCGTTTTTCATTTCACGGTCGAATGGGGCGGCACCCGCATCGGCTTTACCGAGGTTTCAGGGCTGTCCGACGAGGTCTCGGTGATCGAATACCGGGACGGGTCCAGTCCCGTGGACAGCTCTACGCTGATCCCCGGATTAAAATCGCCGCCGGTCGTCACCCTGAAGCGCGGCATTATGACCGGCGATAATGAGATGGCCGAGTGGTTCCGGACCATCCGGACCGGCACGGTCGAGCGTCGGGATATAACGATATCGTTGCTCAACGACCAACATGAGCCGACGGTGACGTGGAAGCTTGCGGATGCGTGGCCCCGCAAGATCAGCGCATCGGACCTGAATGCCCGTGCAAACGAGATCGCGATCGAGAGTGTGGAAATCGTCTGCGAACGGATTATCCGCGATACCGATTGATTCCCGCCTGAGGGCCAGCCTGAAGTCGCGCCGGACTTTTGGGCGATCCGGAGTGTTTCCGGGCGCGTACTCCCAAATATGACGTTGATGCGACGTCCCTAAAAAAGCGCCGTGGCCCGGTGACTTTTGACGCCGGCTCTGGCAGAACCCGTTTCAACATTCACCGGTGCTTGGAGAACAACATGTCCGCGCTTTATCCCGATATCGACCCCGATGGGCTGCTTGAATATTCCGTGGTCTTCACCGACCGTTCTCTTAACCATATGTCCCAGTCTTTTCAGGGAGTTATGACCGATATCTCGGCGACGCTGAAGACGGTCTATAACGCGCATTCGGTGGTTATCGTGCCCGGTGGCGGTACCTACGGTATGGAAGCCGTTGCCCGCCAGTTCGGCAATGACAAGAAGTGCATGGTTATCCGCAATGGCTGGTTCAGCTTCCGCTGGAGCCAGATTTTCGATGCCGGCGGTATCCCGTCCGAGGAAATCGTCCTCAAGGCCAAGCCTGTCGAAGCAGGCAGCCAGGCGTCCTTCGCGCCGGTCCCGCTGGACGAGATCGTGGCCGCGATTGCCGCTGAAAAGCCGGATGTGGTCTTTGCCCCGCATGTTGAAACCGCATCGGGCATTATCCTGCCGGAAGACTACATGCGCGGTGTTGCCGACGCGGTTCACGCCGTCGGCGGATTGTTTGTCCTCGACTGCGTTGCCTCCGGCACGATCTGGGTCGATATGGAAAAGTCAGGCGTCGACGTGCTGATCAGCGCTCCGCAAAAAGGGTGGAGCGCGTCACCGTGTTCTGCACTCGTGATGATGAGCGAACTGGCGCGCACCCGTATTGACGATACCGCAAGTTCCAGCTTTGCGGCCGATCTGAAAAAATGGATGCAGATCATGGAGGCCTATGAAGGCGGCGGGCATGCCTATCACGCGACAATGCCCACCGATGCCATCGTGAAATTTCATGAATCGATGAAGGAAACCGAAGAATACGGTTTTGACAAGGTGCGCGACGAACAGCAGGAACTGGGTGACAAGGTCCGTGCCCTGATGGCGGCACATGGCTTCAAAAGCCTCGCCGCCAAGGGCTTCGAAGCGCCGGGTGTGGTTGTCTGCTACACCGACGATCCGGATATCCAGAACGGCAGCAAGTTTGCCGCGGTCGGCATGCAGACCGCCGCCGGCGTGCCGCTGATGTGTGACGAGCCGGATGATTTTCGCACGTTCCGCGTCGGCCTGTTCGGCCTCGACAAGCTGCACAATGTGGACCGCACCGTGGCCAGCCTTGAGACGGCGCTGGCGCAGGTTACCGGTGGCACGAACGTTCGCTGATTAATTATCGGGCTTCCCGGCTGGCCGCGATACGCGGCGGCCGGGCGTCCGGGTCCATGATCACGTCGATAACGCAGGGTGCGCCGGTGGCGAGCGCCGCACGCAGTGCTGCGTCGAACTGACCGGGGGTGTCCACGCGGAACCCGCGGCAGCCGAACAGGTCGGCAAGCTTGGCGAAATCCGGGTTGCCGTGATCGACCCCCATCACATTGCCATAGGCCTCGACCCGCTTGCGCTGTGAGCCGAGCCTGAAATTGTTGAATACGACCATGACAGCGGCAAGGTTTTCGCGTGCCATGGTTTCCAGGTCGCCGATCTGCAACATGAAATCGCCGTCGCCGACGCAGCCGATCACGGTCTGCTCCGGGCGCGCCAGTTTTGCGCCAAGCGCCAGGCCAAGCGCACAGCCCATCGCGCCAAGCCGGGTCGATACCAGATGCGCGCCCGGGGCGGCGACCGGCACCATGTAGCCATAAAACCCGTGATCGCCCGCGCCGTGGGTAAAAATCGTCTCCGGCGGCAGGGTCATCAGCGCCTGTACGACTTCCTGCGGCTGGACCTTGCCATTGTTCGGTGTCGCATCGAACCAGGCCTGTTGCCAGTCCGTAATGCGGATTGCCAGGCGCGTCGCCCAGTCCCGCCGTGCGGCCGGGATGTCGGTATCCTGCGCTGACAGTGCTTTGTTAAGGCATTCCGCAAACGCGCGGGCATCCGCCGCGATACCGAGCGTTACCGCGTGGTTTTGACCGATCGCGGCGCTATCGATATCGACCTGGATGATCGGTGCACCGGCCGGCAGCAGCTCGCCGCGCGCGGTCTGCAGGTCCGACAGACGTGATCCGACGGCAAGGATGAGATCTGCTTCGCGGATCGCGTCGCCGACCGGCTCGTAACCGACAATGCCTGATGGACCCAGCACCAGCGGGTGGGTTTCCGGCACCGCGTTGCGTGACGTCGGCGAGTTGACCACCGGCATATGCAGCCGTTCGGCCAGGGCGACCAGTGCTGCCGCCGCGCCGGAATAGACGGCGCCGCCACCCACCAGCAACACCGGGCGTTCGGCCTTCATTAACAATGCGGCTGCCTGTTCTACCAGGGACGGGTCCGGATACGGGCGGTGCAGCGGGGTTCTGACAGGGATCGGTTCCGGTATCTCTGCCGGTCCGACATCGTCGGCCGACACATCGATCGGCAGATCAACCTGTGTCACGCCGGGTTTGCCCGAAACCGCTTCGCGTAACGCCGCGCGGACAGCCTCAATCGCCTGGTCGGGGCGTTCGACCCGTTTTTGCCATTTCAGCACGTCCTGCAGCGGTGTCTGCACGTTCATGGTCTGCCACCAGCCGTTCTCCATGGCGCGCCGTTCCTGGGTCGCACTCAGGATAAACATGGGCGTGGAATCGAGCGCCGCCGACGCGATACCGGCACTGGCGGCCAGAAACCCCGAGGCGCCATGCACCATGAGGCAGCCCGGCGTGCCGCTCAGGCGTGCGGTGGCGTCGAGAATGGAGGCGGCGGTGTGTTCGTGGCGGACGCCGACATAGCGCATGTCATTCCGGTCGGCGAGCGTGGCGGCATAGGGCGCCGCGGTGGAGCCGATCATGCCTGAAAAATAGGTGACGCCTGCGCCGATCAGCTGATCGAGGACGGCCTGATATACCTTCATGATGATCTCTCCGTTGGTGGGCTTTTTCCGGGGCAGTCAGTGCCGTGTCGTTAATGCCGTGTCATCAGTCCTGGGGCGCGACGATTTCCGGGGTCACAATTTCCAGTCCGTCGAGCGACATCTTTTTCATTGCCGCGCGTTCGAATTCTGGGCGGTGCGGGAAGGGCTGTGTTGCGTCATAGCCCACCTTGTTGCCGAGATAGTCCGGGAAGCTCGGGTTCAGCCCATGGCCGAAAATATCGCGGAAAATCATGATGCCCTTATCCGGGTCCATCCGCGTGGTCATCGCCCACTCGACATCGGTCGGGTCGTAAATATTTACATCATCATCGACGACGGTGACGCTTTTGAGCGGCGGGAAGGCTGCGAAGGCGGCGAGGATTGCCTGCTTGGCCCAGCCGGCTCGTGTCTGCACGATCTGCACCACGGCACCGTAAAAACCGCAGCCGCCATGGGTGAAGAACACGTCCTTTACGCCCGGTACCTGCAGTTTCAGCAGGTTCAGCACGTTGGCTTCACCGAGGAGGCCGACTGAATTATGTACCTCGGTGCCGGGCAGAATGGTCTGCATGACGGGGTTTTTGCGCCGGTGGATACGTTTGACCTTCACCATGCCGCGCGGTGCGAGCGCTGCGTAACAGCCGGTGACCTCGGCAAACGGGCCTTCCATGTGGTCCTGGTCGCTCAGCAATTCGCATTCAAGGCCGTACATCGCATGGGCGACCATTTCGGACTCCGACAGATCGGAGGCGACAAGTTCGACCGGCTCGCCGTGGAACTCGCTGGCGATGCCCAGTTCGTCCTTTTCGGGCGGGGCGGCTTCGGCGGGTGCGGAAGACGCAAAATGGAATCCGGGGCCGATCCCGACATTGAGCGTGAAAGAAAGGTGTTCGCCTTTCGCACGTGCTTTCGCGAGATAGAGTTCCAGATGGCGGCCGGAATCGATGTTCACGGCCAGCGTATCCTTGTCGATGATCTGAAAGCGCTGGATCGACGCATTGCGCACGCCGGTATCCGGATCTTTGGTGATGACCATCGCCGCATCGAAATAGGCGCCGCCATCCTTGGTGGCATGGACCGGGATTGGCAGCCTGGTGACGTCGACGTCTTTTTCCGTGACCTCGCGGACGGGGCCGTCATCGAGCACGATGGGGTCGACCGGGTCGATCTGCCATTTCTGGATATGTTTGGACACCAGCGCGGGGAGTTCCCGTTCCGGCGTCCGCATCAATGCACCGAGCAGTTCGCGCGACCAGTAGAGCCCGATCAGAACCGGGGCATCCTGTCCTTTGACGTTTTCGAACAGCACGGCCCGCGGTCCGCGTTCGAATTCGGCGGCAATCCCGGCAAGGTCGAGATTGATATCGACCTCCGTTTTGATGCGGATCAAACGACCCATTGCATCCAGGTCGTCGATGATCGCGCTAATGTCCTTCAGGCGCTCAAGCCCCATGGTCCCGTTCCCGTTTCAGAGATGAAAACGGCCGGCGCGAAGGCCGGCCGTTTGTTCCGATACCTGCCCGCGGGCGCGGGCGGATGTTCCTATTCGGCGGCGACGGACGGCAGTCCGGCCAGCGCCATGGCAAGTTCGCCCTCGTCATAATCGAGGTCTTCGAGCTTGCCGCCGAAGTAATCCATGTAGGCCTGCATGTCGAAATGGCCGTGGCCGCACAGGTTGAACAGGATCGTCTCCGACTTGCCTTCTTCCTTGCAGCGAAGGGCCTCGTCGATGGCGCCCCTGACCGCATGGTTGGCTTCCGGTGCGGGCAGAATGCCTTCTGCGCGGGCGAACTGAACGCCGGCGTCGAAGCAGGTCGTCTGGTGATAGGACTTGGATTCGATGAGACCGATATCCTGCACATGGCTGACTTGCGGGGCCATGCCGTGATAGCGCAGACCCCCCGAATGGAAGCCCGGCGGAATAAAGGTGGAGCCGAGCGTGTGCATCTTGACCAGCGGGGTCAGGTGACCGGTATCGCCGAAATCATAGGCGAACTTGCCGCGGGTCAGGGTCGGGCAGGCAGCCGGTTCGACGGCAACAACCTTGATATCCTTACCGTTGCGCAGCTTCTCGCCGAGATACGGGAACGCGATCCCGCCGAAGTTCGACCCACCACCGGTGCAACCGACGATCACGTCGGGATAATCACCGGCCATTTCCATCTGCTTCATGGATTCCAGGCCGACAATCGTTTGATGCATCAGCACGTGGTTCAGCACACTGCCAAGGGCGTATTTGGTGTCGTCGCGCGTGGCCGCGATTTCAACGGCTTCCGAGATGGCGATGCCGAGGCTGCCATTCGAATCCGGGTGCTCGGCCAAAATTGCGCGGCCGGCATTGGTTTCGTTGGACGGGCTGGCGACGCAGCGGGCGCCGTAGGATTCCATCAGCGCCTTGCGATACGGTTTCTGGCCGAATGAGACCTTCACCATGTAGACGTCGATTTCCATGTCGAAAAGCGCACCGGCAAAAGCAAGGGACGATCCCCACTGGCCGGCACCGGTTTCGGTCGCCAGCTTGTTGATGCCTTCGGCCTTGTTGTAATAGGCCTGCGGAATGGCGGTGTTGGGCTTGTGGCTGCCGGCCGGGCTGACGCCTTCGTACTTGTAGTAAATCTTGGCAGGCGTATCGAGCGCCTTTTCCAGGCGACGGGCGCGATACAGCGGGGTCGGGCGCCACTGGCGGAAGATGTCGCGCACCTGTTCGGGAATCTCGATCTCGCGTTCGGTCGAAACCTCTTGCTTGATCAGTTCCATCGGGAACAGTGGGGCAAGGTCTTCCGGCCCGATCGGCTGGCCGGTACCCGGGTGCAGCGGCGGGGCCATCGGCTCCGGCAGATCCGCCATGATGTTGTACCAGTGTGTCGGCATATCCTTCTCATCAAGAAGGTATTTGACGGTATCGGACATAATGATGCCTCCCGTGTTCGGTGTTTTGATTGCGTTACCCTGAAATTCGCCGATTTCGATGGGCGCGTAAAGGGGAGGGGTGCGGGAATTCACAGAAACCGGCGGAACCGGGCGTCTGCATTTATTCAATGCGGCAATTTCAGTGAATCGGCGTCAATCGAATAGTGTGCGGAGACGTTTGGTCGTTAAATAGTGTTCACTTGCCCTTTCGGTCGCGCGGGACCGTTCTTCATCCGTCAAACGGCGGTATACTGCGGCACGCGCCTGGTAGGCTCGGTTCCCGAGATCTGCTTTCCGACCCAGGTATCTTTCAACCACCGAATACATCGCAAAGGCTTCTATCAAATCGCGCGGTTCTCCCGTCGCTTCACTTGCCTGTGCCATTGGATAGAGAAGGTCGATACTTCCGGCAGCCATTGCCGCTTGAGCCAGTTTATGTCCTTGGGTGGGATCTTTAGCGACGCCGAATCCATTGAAATAGGCGCGCGAGAGCAATGACAGGGCATCGGGATGATGTTGCGCGGCAGCTCGCTGTAGCCAGAGGGCTGCTTGGGCATGATTTCGCTCTATGTTGGTGCCGTAGAACAGCGCGTTCCCCAGATCATACTGCGCGTTAGCATCGCCGGCGTTGGCTGCGGCGCGGAGGAAGCGCAATCCCTGTTCGGTGTGTTGCGGTATTGGATGCCCGTGAAACCGGAACCGGCCTAACCGGGAAGTGGCAGGCCAGAACTCTTGTTCGCTGGACCGCCGTAGAAGTTCGAGCGCCGCTGGCATCTTTTCAGTCCGGCCTTCCAGATAGTACATATTGGCCAGCCAGTATTGACCCTCGGCGTCGCCCTGATCCGCGGCAAGTTGGAACCAGCGTTCCGCTTTTTCAACCGTTTTTGGACTGAAATTTTTATAGTACAGGATGCCGAGACGTACTTGGCTTCTCGCCAATCCTCCTGACGCGGCGATCCCGAGCAGCTTGATGCCTTTTGCCAGGTTTTTGGGGAAAACCGTGCCCCGCATGTACATCGATGCATATTCGTGGGTCATCTCGAGGTGACCAAGCGCGACTGCTTTTTCATACATGGCAATCGCACGCGTCCGGTCCTCTGAATTTTTTTCATCGAGCAGAGAAATCCGGGCCAGTGCGATGATGGATTGCAGGTGATTCATCCCGGCAGTGTGGGTGAGCAGGGCGATGGTGATCGGGTGTCGTTTGAGTTTTCCGTCCCGCGTGCGCGCGTAGTGTGCTGCGAGTTTGAACAGTTCTTCGACGCTCTTGCCCGTGGCCCCAATGCGCATCCATTTCCGGCTCTCATCGATGTCTTTCGCGACGTCGTAGCCGTTGGCGTAGGCGACACTGAGCATCACCGCCGCTTCCAACTCGCCTCCACGGGCCGCCGTTTTGGCGTAGCGGATTGCGCGGGTCACATCGCGGGGAACGATCGAGCCTTTGTGGTAGATGCGCGAGAGCCGGTGATGGGCGGTTATGCTGCCTTTCTGTGCCGCCTCTTCCAGGAGCGCGACCCCGCGCCTGTTGTCTTGCCTGACACCGTCACCATCAAGATACATCTGCCCGAGGTTGAACTGCGCGTCGGCGGAGCCGTTCACGATGGCTTTTTGAAACCAGAACACAGCGTCGTTCAGGTCTCGGACATCCGGATTTGAAGATTTCGACAGGAGACCGACCAGGTTTTGCGCATCGGCGACACCTTGTTTCGCTGCAAGCAACCCCAACCGCTTGGCTTCTTTGAGATCTCGTTTCGTGCCGAAGCCGCCGGCATACATCTTGGCGAGATCATGCTGCGCGATGGGATTCCCGGTACGGGCTGCTTTCAGATAGAGGGCGAAGGCGTCGCTATCCCGCTTTTCGCCGAAAGCCTTGCGCGCGTCTGAAATTGTCTGGTCGACGTCGAATGTCGGGGTGCTTTGTCGAGTCGGAGCGCTTTGGCCAAAGACCGGCCCGCAGAAGATCAAAGCCGTGCTGAATGCGATGGTAATTCCGAACGTCCTGAGGGAAACAGGCATGCGAAGATTCTCGATATATAATGAACACAACCAATGGTATGTAATTTATATAAACAAAACTCAAGGTTGTCTACGAATCTTTGCCTAAAACAGCGCTGCCATTTTCTGCCGGGTTGCCTCATCCGGCATCTCGCCTTCGGTGGCGGCCAGCAGGTCGGCCATATGGGCGGGGTTCGCGGTGCCCGGAATGGCGCAGGTGACCGCGGGGTGGGATATCACATATTTGAGGCAGAACTGCGCCCAGCTTGTGCAGCGGAGATCGGCGGCAAGGGCGGGCAGGGGCTCGCCGATGAGGCGGGACAGAAGCCCGCCGCCGCCGAACGGCACGTTGATCAGGGTCGCGATGCCGTTGGCCGCGCAGAACGGCAGGATGTCGTCTTCGGCGTCACGTTCGTCGATTGAATAGCAGAATTGCAGGAAATCGACGGGTTCGGTGCGCGCAGTTTCCATCAGATCGTCAAAGGCGTGGGGGCGGTAATGTGTATAGCCGGTGTAGCGCAGGCGTCCTTCGGCCTTCCAGGTGCGCATCGGTGCCATATGGGTGCGCCAATCGACGAGATTATGTACCTGCATCAGGTCGATGGTGTCGGTTTTGAGTAGCCGGAACGAGTCTTCCATCTCACGGATGCCCTGGCGTCCGCCCTGGGTCCAGACCTTGGTGGCGATAAAGGCCTCGTCGCGGCGGCCCATGTCGGCCAGCAGGTCGCCGGCGACCTCTTCGGCGCGGCCATACATCGGCGATGAATCGACAAGTGATGCACCAGCATCAAGAAGGGTTTCCAGAACCGCGCGGCGCGGTGCGCGCTCGGTGGCGCTGTTTCCGATATCGAAACCGCGCCACGTGCCGAGACCGACGGCGGCGATTTCCTCACCGGTTGAGGGGATGGTTCTTTTAAGCATGACCGGAAGGTAGCGCAGTGGGGCGGGCCCTGTCATCACGCCTGGTTATCTCACCCGGCTATTTTTCCCGATTATTTCGTGTCGCATCAAAAGCGCGTTCCGAGGGTCCGCCTGGGGGAAACGGACCCTCGGAGAACACCGCCTGGTGAACGTCGCCCGAAGGAAACGCTTACTTGGCGGCGAGTGTTTGTTTGATGCCGGGCCAATTGTTGTCGCCCTTCGAGATGTGGCCGGGAATATCGCGGACCCACTGGGCCTGCACCGATTTTGAATAATTCAGGTAGAGCTTGCCGTCGACAATGCGCCAGGCTGCCGGATCGACGGAGGCGGTAGAGCCCTGCGATACCGCCCAGGCGCACCAGCCGCCATATTGCGGCGCGTATTTTTCCGGATTGGCAGCGAACAGGTCGCGATGTGCGGCACTGGCAAAGCGCCAGGTTGTGTTGTTCCATTTATGGGCGAAGTCGCGTTTGCCTTCGACCGGTTTGCCCTGGGTAAAATAGGCGACCACGTCATAGCCGCGGACGGCCGCCGATCCGAACACGCCGCCTTCGAACCAGACCTTCCCGGCGGCGGCAGGCTGCATCAGGCTGGCACCGGCAAGCATGGCAAAAGCCAGGGTGAACACCGCCAGAACGCGGCGGACAGGTTGGGGCAGGGCGGTTGCTGGTGCGGTTACTGGCGCAGTTGCGGGCATCGAATTTCTCCGTCTGTCATGATCGTCCTGCTGATATGGGCAGTGTCGTTTTCAGCGCCAATAACGTTTGCGTCAGAACGCGTGATCCGCTCTAAGATGATGCGATGATCGATAGCCCCATGATCGACAAATTGAATGATCTTCTGAAAGATGCCGGTTTGTTCGTTCGCGCCGGCTTTCAGCCTGTTCCGGCAGATGGCGTGCCACCGCTTGCCGATGGAAGCCCTGCCTCCACGGTCATTCTGATCGGCAATGCCGGGGGCGATATGTGGCAGGCGTTCGCGCGCTGCGCCGACCGGACTTTGCGTCATCCGCTCGATAGCTGGTTGCGCCCGGAGGTAGAACGGGTTGCCGCTGAAATCGGTGCGACGCCGGTGTTTCCCAATGACGGCCCGCCCTTTGTGCCGGTACAGGATTGGGCGGCCCGGGCAGAGCCGGTTTACCGCTCACCCATCGGGATCATGATCCACCCCCAATTCGGCCTCTGGCATGTGTACCGGGCCGCCCTGCTGTTCCGTGAAGCGATTGATCTGCCGCCTCGCGCCGATGCGCCCAACCCGTGCGACACGTGCGAGAAAAAGCCCTGCCTGTCGGTCTGCCCGGCCGACGCGTTTCTGCCGGATCGCTTCGATGCGCAGGCCTGTGTCAGCCATGTCGACAGCCCGGCTGGAACGACGTGCCGCGAGCGCGGGTGTCTTGCCCGGCGTGCCTGCCCCATCGGACGGGAATATCTGTACGGCAAGGATCAGCAGGCGTTCCACACGGCAGCACTGGTCGCGGCCGTGAAACGCGGATACGGCGTAAAGTAGAGCCGTGATTACAGCGTAAAGCAGCGCTGGCGGGTTCTAGTTTCGGCCTGAATTCTGGAAGCCCGACCAGGCTATGTCGACGGCTTGTTCGATTTCAACGCCGTGGCGCAGTTCGTCATACATGGTGTCGCCGACGATGCGCCACAGATCGCGGGTCAGCCGCGCGATGGCGTCGAACGCACCCCGCGTATGCATATGCCCCGGATCGAAGCCGTATTCGTCGGCCCATTCGAGCATGTCGTCGCAGTTTTCATATTCGGCGGCGACGGCGCCGAGATAGCGCGTCGCGTCCTGGATCCGCGGCGGGCCCCCACCTGGCGGGCAGGTGAAATAGAACTCCATCTCATGGGTTCGGCCGCGCAGCGCACATTTGAAATGATCGCAGTCTTCCGGGATTTCCTCCGGATGCAGGTCGGTATTTTGGTCCGACGGCTCACAGACAAGCGACAGCTGTGCCCGGGAAATGAAATTATCGATATCCATGGCGGCGGAACTTACCCGATTTCCCGCCTCCGTGGCTATAAATTCAGCGCCGGCTGACCGAGCGCCAGACATACCGGATAATCACGATCGGCAGCACGATCGCGCCGCCGATCAGGATGTAGTCCCAGGCCCAGCCAAAGGCCGATACGCCCCATTCATAGACCCGGTTTGCCGCGTCCCACAGGCTGTTCCAGAAGTCCCCCGGCGTGACGCCAAGCGCTGACAGCGCGACGCCGACAATCAGGCACCAGAAAGCGATTTTGATTATCCAGCCGATAGAAAAACGTTGTGCCGCCATAATATGTCCGTTCCAAACAAGTCCGTCCTGATATACATACCACCCGATGCCCCCGCTGACAGTCCCCCCGCCCCAGAGTGTTTTTGACGCCGTCATGGATGACGGTGCGATCATATGTCTGCGCCGCCACGGCAACCCGGCGGGCCCACGGGCAATCCTCAGTCATGGCAATGGTCTGGCAATAAACGGCTATTATCCCTACTGGCGCCTGTTGTTGGACACGTTCGACGTAGTGGTCTTCGATTTCCGCAATAGCGGCGAAAACCCGATTCATGACGGTGCGCACAGCTACCCCCGGTTTCTCACAGACCTGACGGCGATCTACGACGCCATTGACCGGGAATTCGGTGAAAAACGACAGCTCGGGATTTTTCATTCCATGTCATCGCGCGCCAATCTGAAATATGCGCTGGACGGCAACCGGCGGCTGGACGGGCTGATTGTTTTCGATCCGCCCATGGTACCGGGAGAAGATCATCCGTTGCATGAAAAGCTGTTGGGCGAAGAAACCGTGTTGTGGCGCTGGGCGCAGGGCCGCCCGGACGGTTTCGCGGATCCTGCCGAACAGGCAGCGCTATTCAGAAAGTCCCGCATGCTGTCGAAATGGGTTGATGGCGCGTATGAGCTGATGGCCAGGTCGATCCTGCGGCAAGATGCCGATACGGCGGCATGGCATCTCGTCTGCTCGGGGGCGCGCGAAGCGGATATCTACAGGCAGAATGCCGACCTGAATTTCTGGCCGCAGGCGGATGAATTTAGCTTGCCGGTTCTGGTGATCGCCAGTGATCCGGATAGCGGAATCCCGTCTGCGCCCGGCTATGCCTGCCGCGCGCTGCGGGACGAGTGTGGCTGGGCCTATGAATGCGTGAAAGGCACCGGCCATTTCCTGCAGATCCAGGAACCGGTGCAATGCGCAGAGATCACCCGCCGCTTCGCGGGTGAGATTGGCCTGATCTAGCGGTTCCCCCGCTAAACGGCGATCGGCGTGCCGCCCTGTTCGGTGAGATAGGCGTCGAGCTCGGCGGATGACATCGGGTGTGAAAACATCTGGTTCCGCATGTGCAGCCGCTGCATCGATACTTCGAGCAAAGCCGCTTTGGCCGTCTCGAAACCCTGTTCGGTCGTGATCACGTCCTTCAGGTCATCGGTGGCATGATCGACATGACCGTCTTCATCATCGGCGATGACCTTGAACGCGGCGGCAAGCCGGGTTTCGAACGCACCGCCGGTCAGCTTCGCCCCTTCGCGGAATGTGGCGGTGCCGCCGCCCTCGGTCAGCTCCATCACGGCGCGCACCGCCGCATCGTCAGAATTAACGTGGCGGTGGCGCATCCTGTTCAGCTTGTCGTCCTCGGAAAGCTGAACGGGATCATCCTGCGTCAGCGGGCGGCCAAGGAGGTCTTCCAGAACTTCGGCCAGCACCGTGTAATGCATGAATTCCTCGATCATCTGTTCGAGGCGGCCATGAAACTGACGGCGGTCGAGCCCGTTATCGACGCCTTCGAAACGGTTGACGAGCTTGGAAAACTCCATGTGCAGTCCGCAGGCGTAGCCCTCGGTGGGGCCATAGCCGATCACCGGGTTCAGCTCCTTGTAGACGGCGGCTTTCAGATAATGCGTCCAGACGTCCTTTGACGGTGAGGCGGCAAAGAACCGTCGGGTCAGTTCAGCCTCTGTCTGCCAGTACGGCGTGGCCAGCTCGACAAGTGCCTGCGCGTAATCTTGCATCGGCGGTCTCCCTAAGCTGCCTGTCCGGGCTGCACGGCCTGGAGCGGAGCTTCGCCCGCAACAGTGGTGCGGTGCAGAAGCCGGCGGGTGCCGGCCAGGTTATAGGGCATGGCTTTGTGCATCACGCAGATATTATCGAACATGACCATGTCGCCCGGTTGCCACTGATGCTGATAGGTAAATTGCGGTTGTGTCGAGAACGCCTTGAGCTCGTCCAGCAGTGCCCGTCCTTCGGCGTCGTCCATGCCTTCGATACCGGCAGTGTGCGAGCCGATAAACAGCGCGCGGCGGTCGTGATCGCGCTGGGCGACCAGCGGCTGGCGCGCCGGTGGGGTTGCTGCCTGAACTGCTGGCGGGCGGGGCGGGAGCCCGTGACGGCGCCGCGTTTCTTCGAAATCATGGATGACGATCAGGCTTTCCAGTTCAGTGCGGCGACCTTCGGGCAGCGCGTCATAGGCCATCGTCGTGTCGGCAAACATCGTGTCGCCGCCCTCGGCGGGCATTTCGATGCCATAGAGCATGGATGCCTTGGAGGGCAGGGTGCGGAACGAGGAATCTATATGCCAGTCGCTGGTGCCGAGGGTGAAGGATTTATGCCCCGGATCGTCCACCGGTTTCAGACGGTTGGTCGCCCGATCTATATTGGTGACGCGCAGGACGGTCTTGTGCCCGTCCGCCATGTCTTTCGGGTCGGGAAAATCCTCCAGCCGGCCGAAATTCTCGCTGAACGCGACATGCTGGTCGACGGTCATGTACTGGTCGCGGAATATCAGCAGCCGGTATGTGTCGAAAGCGTCCTGGATGGCTGCCCGGTTTCCGACCGTTAGCGGTTCGGACAGATCGATCCCGGCAATTTCGGCACCGATATCCGGTGCGCGGGAGGTAACAGTGATGGTGGACATGGCAGCTTCCATAGGTTGATCGTCTTTCGTCCCGAAGCTTAGCGGCGGGTCTTCCCGCGGGCAATCCGGGCTTTGCCGGGCTTTGGATCACGCAGGTTCGCAGTTCGGTCCCCGTTGTCTTAAGGCGTCCTGTATGAGACGTTCCACATCGACGAATTCGCGCAAGAAAAGGACATCGCTCATGGCCCAGATCAACATCCAGTTCACCCTGTTTTCGGCATTTTATTCGCCGTTGATTTCCACGTTCTCCGCAGGTTTTTTGCAGGAAGAAGGGCTGGAGCCCGAATGGTCGATCTCGCCGCCCGGCGTGTCCGCGATTGCCGCTCTCGAAGACGGCTCCGCCCATGTCGTGCAGTCGGCG
Source organism: Paracoccaceae bacterium (assembly GCA_047638395.1). Classification (GTDB taxonomy): domain Bacteria; phylum Pseudomonadota; class Alphaproteobacteria; order MPNO01; family UBA830; genus CAXBCP01. Next base: position 110,286 of record JBLIMV010000007.1, read on the forward strand.
CTGAGCCAGGGCTTCGGTCCGTTGTCGCAGGGCGAAGTGCCGAGCGTCGTGCATTTTGCGCAGATCAACGAGATGGACGGGTTCTTCATCACGGCGCGCGACGAAGACGAGGATTTTACCTGGGACAAGCTTGAGGGCGCGGATGTCGTCACGTTCGGCGGCGGGCAACCGCTCGCGATGTTCAAATATGCCTGCCACAAGGCCGGGGTCGACGTGGACAAGATCAACCTGATCCATCCGGGCGGGGCCGCCGATATCGACACCGCCTTCCGCGCCGGCGTCGGCGAATACGTCCAGCAACAGGGACCGTTCCCGCAGCAGCTCGAAGCAGACGGTGTTGGCCATGTGGTGGCGCAGTCCGGCACGCTGATCGGCCCGTGCGGGTTCTCGAGCCTGGCGGCGACCCGCGAATGGCTGGAGACCGACATGGCGCAGGCCTTCATGCGCGCCTACCGGAAAACGCGCATCTACATGAACGAGACGCCCGCACAGGAAATCGCCGCGGCCGAAAGCGTCTATTTTCCCGATATCGACGAAGACGTGCTCACGACCTGCATCGCTGCCTATCAGGACCTCGGCACGTGGACGCCGCATGCAGAGATTACCGAGCCTGCGTTTGAGGTCATCCTTGATGTGTTCGAACATTTCGGCACGCTGAAGGAACGCTATCGCTGGGATCAGGTCTGCGTGCTGCCGCCGCCGGGCTGACAGAACTGGAAAACTGAAAAGGCTGTAGGGGGGGGCGATGTCATGGCGCTGAAGGTACAGCCCATAGTGCAGGGATTTGCCGCCAGATTGACCGGCCTCGACCTGCGCGATCCTGTTGACGACGATGGGGTCGCGAAGATTGTCCGTGCGCTGGACCAATATGCCGTCTGCGTGGTGCCGCATGGTGCGCCGCTGAGCGATGAAGAACATATTTCATTCAGCCGCCGTCTCGGGCCGGTGGAAGCACGCCCGGTGCTGACAATTTCAGCAGGGGGCGAGAACCGAATCCCGCATTTTGAGATTATCGATCAGAGCAATCTGGATGAAACCGGCGGTATCTATGCCGATGACGACCGGCGTCTCGCGTTCAAGCGGGCGAACCGGTTGTGGCATACCGATATGTCGTTTCATCCCGTGCGCGCGACCTATTCGCTGTTATCGGCACATATGCTGCCCGCGAATGGCGGACCGCCGACGGAATTTGCCGATATGCGCGCGGTCTACGCGGCGTTGCCGGCGGATATGAAGGCGCGGCTAGAAGGCCTGAAGGCGGAGCATTCCTATTGGCATTCGCGCCTCATTGGGGGCGGGCCGCCCGCAACCCCGGCAGAGCTCGAATCGCGACCGCCTGCCATCCACCCGCTGGTCCATACCCGCGGCGGCCGGAAAGCGCTCTACACCGCGTCGCACATATCCTGCATTGTCGGCTGGCCCGAAGATGAAAGCCGCGCCCTGATCGGCGAGCTGATGGCGTTTGCCACGGAGCCACGCTTTGTTCATGCGCATGAATGGTCGGTCGGAGATGTCGTCATCTGGGACAATCTGGCCACCATGCACCGGGCGACACCGTTCGACGATCGGAACGATGTGCGCGATGTGCGCCGCACGACCTGTCGCGAAGTGGTGCCGGGGCCGGTGGCGGCGTAGCTGTCTGACCTATCAGTCGAGCGTCATCACGATCTTGCCGAAATGCTTGTTCGCCTTCATGTACTCCACCGCCTCGGCGGCATCGTCGAAGGCAAATTCACGGTCGATGGGTAGTGACAGTTCACCGGCCTCGACCGCATCCCACAGATCGGCCTTCATCGCGGCGACGATGTCGCGGACTTCCTCGACCGAGCGTGTGCGGAAGGTCACGCCGATATAGTCGATGCGGCGTTGCGCATGCAGGTCGAAATTGAAATCACCCGAAAACCCGCCAAGGCGGCCGACATTGACGATACGCCCAAGGATCTTTGTCGCCTGCATATTCTGGTTGGCGACATAGCCCGATACCTGATCGACGATCAGGTCGACGCCGTCGCCACCCGTGGCGTCGAGTACCTGATCGACCCAGGCCGGGTCCTGCGAATCGACAGCAAGATCGGCGCCGAATTCGGTGAGCCGGGCGCGGCGTTCCGGGTTGGTGGATGAGCCGACGACCAGTCTGGCGCCCAGGGCCTTGGCGATCTGCATGCCAAGCATGCCGACGCCGGTGCTGGCGCCCTGGATCATCACGGCTTCACCGGCTTTGAAGCGGCCGGCGGTGACAAGTGCGTTATGCATCGTCTGGAGGCCGACCGGCAGCGTCGCCGCCTGGCTCCACGTCATGTTGTTTGCAGGGATCGGGATCGTACGGCCCCAGTCGGCGGTGGCAAATTCACCCCAGCCCTCGACGCCGGAACACATCACCCGGTCGCCCGGTTTGACGTGGGTAACCTCGGGTCCGGTCTCGACAACCTCACCGACATATTCGATGCCGGGAACCGTGCCTGCGCCGCCGGCGCGCCCATGTGCCATGCCGCTGGCGACCATGGCGTCTGCACGGTTCAGCCCGCAGGCACGCACCTTGATCAGGACTTCTGCGGGTCCCGGTTTCGGTGTATCGATTTCTTTGATCTCAAGGCCGGAATCGCCGACGACTGCCGCTTTCATGAACGCTCTCCATTTTTGTTGAGGCATCTTAGCAATCGGGACGTAGCGCGTCACCGCTGCCACTTGCCCGGGCTCGCCCGGCGATCCATCATGCCGCCACGGAGGAACGACCAATGACAGACGCGAAAACGCGCGGATACAATGACATGCAGGACCATCTGGCAGCGCTCGATGCCGCAGGCCTGCTGACCCGGATAGACGCCCCCATCAACAAGGATTCGGAGCTTAGCCCGCTGGTGCGCTGGCAGTTCCGCGGCGGCATTCCCGAGGCCGAGCGTAAAGCGTTTCTGTTCACAAACGTGACGGGCGGCGACGGGCGCGTTTTCGACATTCCCGTCACGGTCGGCGCGCTGGCGGGCAATGCCGAGATCTATTCGGTCGGCATGGGTGTGTCGGTGGCCGATATCGGGAAATGCTGGTCGAACGCGATTGCCAATCCGATTGCACCGGTCGTGGTCGACAACCCGGCCTGTCAGGAAATCGTCTATGAAGGCGCCGATCTGACATCGGGCAAGGGGCTCGATGCATTGCCGGTGCCGGTCTCGACACCGGGCTACGATTCCGCGCCGTACCTCACCGCGACGGCCTGCGTCACAAGCGACCCCGATACCGGGATCCAGAATCTCGGCACCTATCGCGGCGGGCTGAAAGCGCCGGACCGGATCGGCCTGAAGCTGTTTATGAATTTGGGCCAGGGCGGCACCGCGCATTGGGAAAAATACCGCGCCCGTGGCGAGGCCATGCCAATCGCTATGGTCATCGGTTGTCCGCCCCCGGTGGCCTATGCGGCCCCACAGAAACTGGCCAAGGATATCGACGAACTGGGTGTTGCAGGCGGGATCGCCGGGGCGCCGATACGTGTCGCTAAGGCGCGCACATCGGATCTGCTGGTGCCGGCCGATGCAGAGATTGTTATCGAAGGTCTGCTCGACCCCGAATATTTTGAGCCCGAAGGCCCGTTCGGTGAAAGCCACGGCCATATCAATCTCGAAGAGTTCAATTTCATTCTGACCGTGACCGCCATCACCCGGCGGAACAATGCCGTGTTCACGTCGATCATCAGCCAGGTGACGCCGTCGGAATCGTCGGTCATCAAGAGGGTCGCCTATGAGCCGCTGTTTCTGGATCACCTGACCGGTCATCTGGGCGTGCGCGGCGTCAAACGCGTCGCCATGCATGAGCCGCTGACCAACCTGCGCAAGGTGCTGGTCATCCAGTTCGACCGGTCGGTGCCGCGCACCGAGATCTGGCGGGCAATGTATGGCGCGATGTCTTTTCAGGCGCCGGTCGGCAAGTACCTGATCGCGGTGAACGAGGATATTGATCCGGACAATCTGGATGCCGTGTTCTGGGCGATGAGCTACCGTGCGAACCTGGCGGAAGATTGCGAGCTGATGCATCACCGGCCGTTGGGGCACGGCCCAAAATCGGGAGGGCACGGCCCGAAACTGGCCGGCGCCGAACAGGATGCGACCCTGCTGATCGATGCGACGTTGAAGGCCGACATGGCGCCAGTTGCCCTGCCGAAGCGTGAATATATGGAACACGCCAAGGAGCTGTGGGAAAAGCTCGGCCTGCCGCCGCTGAAGCCCGAAGCACCGTGGCATGGCTACGAGCTGGGTGACTGGTCGGCGGAATGGGATACGCTGGCGGAGCGTGCCGCCGCCGGGGACTGGATATCCAACGGTGAACGTTCGCACCAGCAGCGGCGTACTGGTGTCGAGCCGAACACGGATATTCGAAACGTCGGGGATACGTGAGCATTTGCGACAGCGCAATTCGCACACCCCATTTACCCAATTGTCACCCCGGGCTTGTCCCGGGGTCCAGCGGGTCTCAGAGATTGGAAAACTGGATCCCGGGTCAAGCCCGGGATGACAATCGGTAGTTAGGCAGACAACGTCAGATGAAAAACCCCTTCGCCAACCTGCCGCCCGTCATCGCAGGCCCTGCCTGGATGATCCTCGCCGGGCTCGGCTATACGCTGGCGTCCGTGTGCACGCGGGAACTGTCATCGGATTATTCGACGGCGCAGCTGGCGTTCATGCGGGGGGGTATCGCGCTCGGTTTCGTCGCACCGTTGATCCTGCGCAACGGCGTCTCGGTGATGCACACCAAGGTGTTTCCACTGCATCTGTTGCGGTCATTTTTTACCTATGGCGGCATGATGTGCTGGTTCTATGCGGTCAGCGTCATCCCGATTTCCGACTATACAGCGTTACTGTATTTCCAGCCGATTTTCACGATTCTGTTCGCGATACTGATTCTGCGGGAGGTGGCAGGACCCCGGACATGGGGGGCGGTGGCAGTGGCCTTTGTCGGCGCGCTGATCATCCTGCGCCCGGGCTTCCAGGACATCAGTCTCGGTATGATCGCAGCACTGGCGACCGCGGTGCTGTTCGCGGGCGTCAACACCTGCATGAAGTTCCTGTCACGGACAGAATCCGCCGCGGTCATGGTGGCCTATGTCAGCATTCTGATGCTGGTGTTGTCTGCCGTTCCCGCCTGGTTGTACTGGACCGATCCCGTGCTGGCCGATGCACCCATGATTCTCGGTGTCGGCATCTTCGCGCTGCTGGGCCAATATGCCATTACCCGGGCGATTGCCGTCGCCGACGCACGCGTTATCCAGCCGTTTGATTTTTCCCGATTGATTACGGCGGCATTGCTGGGCTGGCTCGTCTTTGGCGAGACATCGGATGCCTATACCTGGGCCGGCGCGCTGGTTATCTTCTGCGCCAGCTATTACGTGATCGTTTTCGAACGCAAAGGCGGGCATTGAACTCATGAGCACCTATAAAATTGCGGTTATCCCCGGCGACGGGATCGGCAAGGAAGTGATGCCCGAGGGGCTGCGCGTGCTCGAAGCGGCGGGCGCGAAGTTTGGCATTGACTACGAATTCACCGAATTCGGCTGGAACTGTGACGATTACGCCAAAACCGGCCACATCATGCCCGAAGACGGGATCGAGCAGCTTCGCCCGTTCGATGCGGTTTTCCTCGGCGCGGTCGGCATGCCGGGCGTGCCCGATCATGTCTCGCTGTGGGGGATGCTGATCCCGATCAGGCGCGAATTTTTTCAATATGTGAACCTGCGCCCGGCGCGCCTGCTGCCCGGTGTCGCCTCGCCGCTGGCCGGGCGCGGCCCGGAAGACATCGACATGATGATCGTGCGTGAGAACGTCGAGGGCGAATATTCGCAGATCGGCGGGCGCATGTATGAGGGCACGGATGCCGAAATGGCGGTGCAGCAGGCGGTCTTTACCCGTGCGGGCTGCGACCGGGTGATGCGCTACGCGTTCGAGCTGGCACAGACGCGTCCGGCGAAAAAAGTGACATCCGCGACCAAGTCCAACGGCATCATCCATTCCATGCCCTACTGGGACGAACGCTTTGCTGCGATGGCGGCAAACTATCCCGATATCGAGACCGACCAGTATCATATCGATATCCTGACCGCCCGGTTCGTGACCAGCCCGGACTGGTTCGACGTCGTCGTCGGCTCCAATCTGTTCGGCGACATTCTGTCCGATCTCGGCCCGGCAATCGCCGGCTCCATCGGCATCGCCGCGTCGGCCAACATCAACCCCGAACGCGATCACCCGTCCATGTTCGAGCCGGTGCACGGCTCGGCGCCCGACATATTCGGGCAGGGCATCGCCAACCCGGTGGCGCAGATCTGGTCGGCGGCAATGATGCTCGATCATTTCGGAGAGCGCGACGCGGGCGCCGCCATCGTGACCGCGATTGAGAACGTCCTCGGCGACGGCGGGCCATGCACCCGTGATCTTGGCGGCCAGGCGACGACGGTCGAGGCCGGCAGGGCCATCGCCGCGGCGATATGAACGGGTCTCTATGATCACCCAATACACTTGGCCGACACCGAACGGGCACAAGGTGTCTATCCTGATCGCCGAGCTGGACCTTGAGAACGAGGTTGTGGCGGTCGACATCAATACGGGCGATCAGTTCGATCCGGAATTTCTGGCGATCAGCCCCAATAACCGCATCCCGGCCATTATCGATCATGACCCCGCCGATGGCGGCGCGCCCGTCACGGTTTTCGAAACCGGTGCGATCATGATTTACCTCGCCGAGAAAGAAGGAAAGTTCCTGCCTGATCCGGCAGATATCCGGGAACGTAAGTCTGTTATGGAATGGTTGATGTGGCAGATGGGCGGGCTTGGGCCGATGGCGGGGCAAGCGCATCATTTCCGCCAGGCCATGGGCGGCGAAGACGTGCCTTACGGCGTGGAACGTTATTCGAAGGAAGTGCGGCGGCTCTATGGCGTGATGGACAGGCGGTTGGCAGACAATGCCTGGCTCGGTGGCGATGCATATTCCATTGCCGACATGGCGTGCTGGCCGTGGGCGCGCCCGTCGCGGCGACAGGGGGTCGACAAGGCGGAGTTTCCGCGCCTGAAGCGGTGGTTCGACGAAATGTCGGCGCGGCCCGGCGTACAGGCGGGCATGGAACTGCTGGCTGAACATCGGGGTTCCAAGGCGATGAGTGACGAGACCCGTGATCTGTTATTCGGCAAGGGTCAGTTTGAGCGCGGCTGATGGTCGATAACTGGATCGACTGTCCGCATTGCGGCCGCAACGTCACCTCTTTTCCCGACGAATGCCGATCCTGCGGCAAGGACCTCCGGTTCCTGCCGGATGGAAGCCCGAACCCCGGCCAGGAGAACAAATATCTGAAATCGATGCAGGCCGGCAGTTTCGTCGATAAAGCCGTCTTTGTGGCCCTGTTGGTGGTTTTCGCCGGGCTTGTGCTGCAGTTTTGGTTCTAGCGGCTTCTCGCGAGACGCGGCCATATGCGCCGGTCATGTTCTCCGCTAGACTTGCCGCACAGGACACTTTCACAATCGGAGAGCAGCCAGATGTCGAACGCACAGGGTCTGTCGGAAAAAGCGGATGCGCTTGAATACAAACAGATGCAGGAGCTTGGCGACCTGGTGATTCACCGCTCGCCGATCAACAAGCTTGCCGACGGCGAATGGTCCGATGCGACGGACTTCAAGATCGCCGGCCCCAAGCCGACGCTGATGGGTGAAGACCACCGGCTGCCGGCCATGCCCGAAAAGCCGACCCTGATCGATTTTTTCAACCTGCGTTTCGCGCCGTCCAAGCAGCATTTGCTGCAAAGTGCCGCGCTGGCACAAAAGAACGGCCTGCCGGAAAAGATGATCCTGGCGTGCCTGCTGCATGACATATCGGTGATTACGCTGTTCCGTCCTGATCATGGCTACTGGGGTGCCCAGATGCTGGAACCCTATGTCGACGAGGAGATCTCCTGGGCGATCCGGATGCATCAGGCGCTGCGGTTTTTCCCCGATGACTCCGTTGGCTACGAATACCCCGTCGCCTATGCCAAGTGGTTCGGCGAAGATTACAAGGTCGAGCCCTATATCCAGCGGGATTACGAAAAGGCACGGAACCACAAATGGTACATGTCGGCGCGGATGATCTGTCTGAACGACCTGTACGCGTTCGATCCCGATGCCGTCGTCCAGATTGAGGATTTCGAAGATATTATCGGCCGCCACTTCAAGCAGCCCAAAGAAGGCCTCGGCAATGATAATTCGCCAGCGGCCCATATGTGGCGCACGATCAGACGGCCGGCGAGTGCGCTTTAGTGCGTTTCAAGGCCCGGGGAGGATTTTGGCCGCGATGCTCTCGGCGGCGGTTCCCGGCCATGTGATAAGGTCATGTGATTGAGGCATGTGGTTGCGCCATTGTCATCGGAATTGCGACCGCATTATCGCTTTACTAGCTAAGCGTCGATAGCGTTATAATTTCAACATCAGATAACTTTCAACAAATTGGAATCGTGGCTACATGTCTCGTCTTGCTGAAGCCATTTGCTACGCTGCTGCGAAAAAACGGGTTTTAGCCCGTTAGGAGGGGCAGGCCGGTGCCCGGTCGGCCAATTTCGACCGCGATTCCTATCAGGATTGGCGCAAATCCGAACTCGAGCAACAGTATTTCGATCATTTCACCGTCGATGATATCGCCGGAAAAGACGTTGTGGATTTCGGCTGCGGCGGCGGTGAATTGTCGCTTCTGGCAGCTGAAAACGGGGCCAGCAGTGTGATCGGGCTTGAAGTCGACCCCCACCAGTTCGAACTCGCGACGGCAAAGGTATCGGCAAGCGGGCTTGCCATGAAACCGGAAATCCGCAGGTCGGTCGATACCACACGGATAGACCTGGAGGATGCGTCGGTTGATACCATCCTTTGCTTCGACGTTCTCGAACACATACTCGACTATCGCGATATCATTCCGGAATGGAGACGGGTGCTCCGACCCGGCGGGCACGTGTTGATCTGGTGGATGCCGTATTATCATCCCTGGGGTCACCATGTTGAGAGTCTGGTGCCGCTGCCCTGGGCTCATGCCGCGTTTTCCGACAAGACGGTGATCAACAGCTGTGCCCGCATCTACGACCTTCCAGAATTCACGCCGCGGGTATGGGACCTTGACGAGAACGGCGAAAAGAAACCCAACAAATGGCTTCATATGGAGACGCTGCCGACGCTCAACAAGCTGACGATCAGACGGTTCGAGGCGCTAAGCCGCGATATCGGGTTTTCGTTTGACCGTCGCGAGCATCACCCGATCAAGAGCTCAGGCCTGGTGCGCGCGGTAAGTTCTGTTCTGTCCGCGGTGCCGTTCACCCGCGAATTCTTCACCAGCGTGGCGATATACGACCTGCAGAAAAACTAATATTCAATGCGCGCCGGGCGATCCGCCGCGGCGTGATTCCGCGCGCACGCTGTGCCAGTTACCGACGAAGATGACCAGTGCGCCGACCGCGGTCCAGGGATCCAGTGCCTCGGCGTAAAGCAGGTAGCCGATGATCGCCATGACCGGCAGCCGCAGGAAATCCAGCGGGAAGATGATGGTGATGTCGGCGAGCGAAAGCGCGCGCGCCATGGCGTAATGCGCCCAGAGGCCGGCCAGACCCCAGACCAGTATCCACGGCACGTCGGCAATGCCCGGCGTCACCCAGTCGAAGATGAACACCGCCGGTATCAGCCCGGCGGGAAGCTGCAGCAGGTTCATCCAGAAAATGATGCCTTGCGGTGTTTCGGTCCGGGTCAGAAATTTCACCAGAACGCCTGAACCGGCATACAGGAACGAGCCGGTTATCATCACCAGCCCGGCAATGTTAAAGGCCGACCCTTCCGGCCGCAGAATGATCAGAACACCCGCAAATCCGAAGATTGTGGCGACCCATTTATGCCGCCACATCCGTTCGCCGAGGAAAAACACGGCGAGCAGGGCAGTAAACAGGGGAACGGAAAATTCGATGGCCGTCAGGTCTGATAGCGACAGGTGGACAATGCCGTATAGCCAGCATATCTGCCCGCCGAACTGTATTGCCGCCCGCCCCAGATGAAAGCGAAAGTTCATGACGCGAATATCGGTGAAATGATTGCGCGCGATAAACGGCAGGACGACCAGCACGCCGATCAAACTGCGGAAAAACAGGATCTCGAAGGTCGACATTTCGGTGTGCAGGCTGCGTGCGGCAATCGCCATGCCGGCAAAACCGGACATGGTGCCACCGAACCACAGAATGGCCTGAAACAGCGGTGGCAGGGGCATCAGGGCTTGCCCGCGGTGACTGTTCCGGTACGGGTTTCCCGCCAGACGGAATAGTAGTTGCCACCGAAGATCAGCAGGGCGCCGACCAGCACCCAGACGCTGACGCCTTCCGAATAAAACAGCCAGCCGACTAGTGCCGCCAGCGGAAGGCGGACGAAATCGACCGGGATACACACGGTCGCATCGGCGATCTGAAATGCCCGGGCGAGGCAGAAATGCGCCGACATGCCGGTCAGCCCGATGGCCAGCAGCCACGGCGCTTCCGACCAGCTCGGCCACACCCACTCGAACCAGAAAATCGCCGGGAGCAGGCTGAGCGGCAGCTGGATGACCTGCATCCAGAAAACGATCACCCAGGGTGCATCGTCGGATGTCAGCGATTTCACCATTACGTTGGAGATACCGTAGAACAGCGCCCCCAGCAGGACGACCAGCGCACCGTCGGTGACGATTTCTATCCCCGGCCGCAGGATCACCAGAACCCCGGCAAGACCCATCACCACGGCGAAGATGCGGTGCGCTTTCGCCTTTTCAGCCAGAAACAGCATGGCGATCACCGCGGTCCACATCGGCATGGTGAATTCAAGCGCGGTCACATGGGCCATCGGCAGCAGGGTGATACCGATCACCCAGCACCACTGACCGCCGAAATGAATAACGTTGCGGCCGATCTGCATGCCCATGCGGCGGGTGCGGATATTGCGAAAGCCCATATGCCAGGCGACCAGGCACATGATCGGAATGCCGATGATCGACCGGAAGGACAGTACTTCGAAGCTCGACATCGTGGTCGACATCTCGCGCACGGAGACCATCATCAGGATGAACGACACCGTCGATCCCAGTACCCAGAAAGCGGCGAGCAACGCGTTCTGTGGCCGCGGCGCGGGTCTGTCAGCGGTGTCTGCCATCGGGTGTCGGTTTCCTGATCGGGGGAGGCGCGTATTGCGATCCCGCGACACGGTTATTTCTGCGGCGATGTTTTAGGGGTTTATCTGATTTGTCGGCTCTATCTGTGGAAACTTACCTTTTTACCGCCCGTCGGCAAGGGTAATCCGCCGGATATTCCACGGGGATATACGAGGGATATCCGGCGGAGCGGGGTTGGTCCCCCTGCCATGGCAACGTAGACTACCGCCATAAGGAGAATTCTATGAAGATGGACCTGAGAAGTTTTCTTGGCGAGGCGCGGCAGCTCGGGCCGGAATATTTCGTCAGCATCTCGAAACCGGTCGACGCGGTGCTCGAGACCTGCGTGATCCAGCAGAAACTGGCAGCCGAAGGTCGTTATCCGGCAATCCGTATGGAAAACATCAAAGGCGCCGACCTGCCCCTGGCGACCAGTGTGCTCGGCAGCTATTCGCTTCTCGGTCTGGCGCTGGGCGTTGACCCCGGCGAGCCCAAAAGCGCCATCCTGCAGCGCTTTCGCGACCGCGCGGCAACGCCCCTGGCACCGCAACCGGTACCGCGCGACGAAGCACCGGTAAAGCAGGTCGTTCTGACCGGCGACGATATCGATCTCGCCAAACTGCCGATCGTTCATCATGCGGAACGGGATTCCGGCAGGTACATCACCGTGGGCGTGCTGATCCTGCGCGACCCCGATAGCGGCGTGCTGAACGCGGGCATGTATCGCCACGAGGTGAAAGGGAAAGACAAGCTCGGCTGCATGTTCAATCCCGCCCATCATGCGAGCTATATCTACCGCCGCTGCAAAGAGCTGAACAAGCGTATGGAAGCGGTGCTGTTCATCGGCCATCACCCGGCGGCGCTGATCGGCGCGCTTGGCGAAGGCTCGATCGACACCTGTGAACTCGATCTCATGGGCGGGCTGATGGGCGAAGCGCTGGCGGTCACGGACGCCGAATCCGTCGATCTGCCGGTACCTGCCTTCGCGGAGATCGTCATCGAAGGCTATCTCGACCCTGCCGAGGAGACCGCAGACGGCCCGTTTGCCGAATTCACCGGGTATTACGGGCCCGCGAAGGATGCCATCGGCCTGATGCATATCACGGCCATGACGATGCGCTCCGACGCGATCTATCACGATCTCGACCCGGCCCATCAGGAACATAACCTGGCCAACGTGCTGTCGCTCGAGAGTGCTGTATTCGACAGCGTCCATCGGCTGGTGCCATCGATCACGGCGGCCTATGTGCCGGTGTCGGGTTCTTGCCGGTTTATTACTTATGTCGCGATCAAAAAAAGTGTGCCCGGTCAGGGAAAATCCGCGGGCCTTGCGGCGATTACGGCCAATCCCAATCTGAAGATTGCGGTCGTCGTGGATGACGACATCGATATCTACGATGAACAGCGCGTGCTGTGGGCGATTGCGACCACGTTTGAGGCCGATCAGGATCTGGTCGTGATCCCGGGCGCGATGGGATCGCACCTCAACCCGTCATCCTATGGCGAGATCCGCACCGAGCACGGGCCCATGAATACAAAAATGGTGATCGACGCGACCCGCCCGGCAACGCTGCCCTTCGAAGAGCGTATCCACCCGTCGCGCGATGTGTGGGACCGGATTAACCTTTCCGATTATATCGACTGACTGTCACGGACCTCAATTATCGGCGTTACGTCTTCGGGGCGGCGCGGGCTGCCCGGCGTACGATGTAAACGGTCGACGCGAAGATCACCATGCCGCCGACCCATGCCCAGAGCACCGGGGCTTCGCCGAAAAAGACGAAAGCGCCCAGCGTCACCCAGGGCAGCTTGGTGAAATCGACAACGATGATGAGACTGGCATCGGCCTCGCCAAGGGCCTTCGCGAGCAGCCAATGCGCCAGTGTCGCCGAGGCTGCAAGGCCGACCAGCCATGGGATGTCGGGGGTGGCGGGGACACTGATGCCGCCCATGGCCCAGGCCGCGCAGAGCGCCATCGGCAGGTGCATCACGTTCATATAGAACACGATGGTGTCGCTGGAGCAGTTCCGCACCAGTACCTTGGTGGCGATATTGGCAGCGCCGTATCCGAGCGCGGAGACAAGAGCTGCAATCGCCGCCAGCGTGACCGGCTCGACCCCCGGGCGCAGGATGACGAGCACGCCGGCGAAACCGACGATGGTTGCCACCCACCGTGCGGGATCGACCTTTTCGCGCAAAAAGACGATGGCGAGCAGGATCGTGAAAAGAGGCACCGTGAATTGCAGCGCCATGCCGGTCGACAGGTTCATGCGCGAAATCGCATAAAACCATCCGGCAACGCCGACGAAATGCATCACGTTGCGCAGCAGGTGAAAGCGGAACTGTTCGGTGCGAAACAGCGCACTGCCGCTGCGGATAAAAATCGGTGTCAGCAGGGCAAGCCCGATCAGCGCCCGCCAGAAGGCCAGCTCACCCGTGTTGTAGCGGTCGGAGATATGGCGGACGATCATCACCATCGACATAAAAGCGAAGGTCGACAGCGTGATCCAGATAAAGCCACGCAGGTTCGACGACAGGCCGCCGAACCATCCGCGAATACCGCCGGTGGGTAGGGTCTCGTTCATGGGTCGGACGCCGTGTTATTGGCTTCGGCGACTCTGCGTTCCCGTTCAATACGGCCTTCGCGCGCCGTGATGTACCAGGTGCTGAGAAAGATCACCCCGCCACCGACCCAGACCCATATCACGGGTACCTCGCCAAACAGCACAAAGGCGAACCCGGCCGAGATCGGCAGTCGCAGAAAATCGGTTGGCCCGATAAGGCTGGCATCCGCCATGCGCAGCGCGGTTGTGTATAGAAACGGCGCAAAGGTACCCATCACACCGAGCAACAGGATCGGTACGATATCGTCCACCGCCGGTCCGACCCAGAACCAGATCGCCGGCGGCAGGCAGAACATAAAGATGAAGGCGTTTGTGTAGAACGTCAGCGCCAGCGGTGTTTCTGTCTTCACCATGAATTTCAGGAAAACGACCGTGCCGCCATAAAGCGCGGCCGAGCCAAGGATCATCAATTCCGGCCAGCCAATCTCGACGGCGCCGGGGCGCATCACGATCATCGCACCGGCGAAGCCGACGGCGGTCGCGGCGATCCGGCGGGGACCGATCCGCTCACCCAGAAAAATCACCGCAAACAGCAGTAGGAAAAGCGGCAGCGTGAAGTGAATCGCCACCGCCTTGCCCAACGGGACAACGCTGATCGCGTAAAACCACAGAATCATGCCGCTGAAATTGACGACGGCGCGGAGCGCATGCATCCCCGGCCGCTTGGTTTTCAGCAGGTGCAGGCCTTTCCAGGCATACCACGGCAGCAGCATCGCCATGCTGACGGCCATGCGCCAAAAGACGATCTCGAATGTCGACATCGTGTCCGACAGGATACGGACAGACGTGTGTGCCGACGAGAAAAGGAACATCGAAAACACGGCGATCAGGACACCCTTTACGACGGTCGGCGATGCTAGGGAGCTGGGCGCCGCAGCGCCGGGAGTGGTCATATGGTCAGGTTACCGGGTTTGTCTGAATCGCGGCGATCTATTTACCCGTTTCAGCGGCCTGTGTCGTCTCGGCGGCCCGTTTTGTTTCCCGGCGCGCGATATAATACGTGCTGGCAAAGATGATGGCCGCCCCCACCCAGACGAATTCGTCCGGGACTTCGCCGAACAGGGCAAAGCCGAAAGCGGCAGTGAACGGCAGGCGCAGGAAATCGAACGCGGCGATCAGGCTGGCATCGGCCTTCTTCAGCGCGATCGCGACCAGGAACGGCGCGAAAAGGCCGCAGATACCGAGGCCGAGGACCGGCAGGATGTCATTCACACTAATCGGTGCCCAGTACAGATATGTCGGCACCAGGCACCAAAGCCCCATGAACAGGTTGGTGTAGAACGTGACCGCAAGCGGCGTTTCTTCCCGCACTACGATTTTAAGGAATATCACCGCCCCGCCATAGAGTGCGGCTGAGCCCAGGATCGCGAGTTCGGGCAGGCCGATTTCGATCATGCCGGGGCGGAGGATAATCATGATACCGATGAAGCCGACGAGCATGGCGCCCAGGCGCCGCGGACCGACCCGCTCGCCGAGAAACATGATGGCAAACAGGGTGATGAACAGCGGCATCGTGAAATGGATCGCGATACCTTTCGCCAGTTCGACCAGCCCGAGCGCCCAGAACCACATCACCATGCCGGCGAAATTGAATGTCGAGCGGATGAAATGGATGCGGAACTGGCGCGATTTCAGCTCGTACAGACCCGACCAGGACAGATAGGCGCCGATCCCGACGACCCCGAACGCGGCGCGGATAAACACGATCTGCCAGGCTTCCATGGTATCCGACAGGGCGCGGACCGACGGCGGCACCACGCTGAAAACGATCATCGCCACGATCGACAGGATTGCCGCCTGGACGACCGGCGACAGCGCGCTGAACCGCGCGAGGGCGGATGGCGACTTGCGCCTGTCAGGAGAAGGGGGCCTGTCGGGCGGAGGAGGCCTGTCGGGCGGCGGGGGAGAGGAAGCGGCGGACATGCGCCGACCTTACTCTGTTTGCAGGGTGGTGTGGGGTGTCACGAATGGGCGGCTGGTTCCCGCAGGCTGCGCATGTGACGCGTGCGTGAGTGACGTGTGCGTACGCGAAAGACGGGTATGTGACGTGAAATGCGCCGTGTTCAGGTGTCGGTCTTGCCGTCTTCCAGGTCCTGCTGCAACCGGGCGGCGTCTTCGCTGGAGGCCACCAGCTGCTGGATCGTTTCGCTGAGTTGGAGGAATTCGGCGCGGCTGAGTGATCCGAACTCGGCGTCATTCACCGGGCGCTGAAAAGGCGCCAGTTCTTCGAGCAGGGCAATGGCCTTCAGCGTAACCGTCAGATTGGTTTTTCGCTTGTCGGCCGTGTCCCGGGTTTTGCGGACCAGGCCGCGGGTCTGCAGCTTGCGGGTGGTGTTGGTGATGAACCCGGTCGTGACATGCAGGTGCTCGGCGATTGTCTTGACGTTCACCGGCGCTTCCTGGCCGAGATGGGCGATGGAAATCAGGATCGTGTATTCGGTGCCGGCAAGACCGATGCGGCGTGCGTGGCCGTCCCGGATCGTCTCGTGGCGGGCATTGAAGGCGAAAAAAGCGTGCACCATTTTGCGGAAAATCTGGTCGCCACCGTCAACCAGCAGGTCCGCGCTCGATATCGTCAGGGGCACGTCACCGCGCGATACCGGCGGATTTCGGCCACCTTCAGCGCTGTGTGGCGCCGTGGCGATATCGGTATCGTCTTCGCTCAAAATCCCTCTCCCGGTTGCTGCCAAAACGGTTGACGCGGATCGATGAATCAAAATACTATACTTAGTATACTATTTTATTCGCGGGAAAACAGGAGAAATCGTCATGGCCAAGACAGGTGCTCAACATCTCAAATCGCTCCAGGACGGGCGCGCCGTCTATCTGAACGGCAAGCTGGTCGATGATGTTACGACCCACCCGGCCTATCGCAATGCGGTCGGCGCGGCCGCGTCGCTCTACGATTTCCAGGCCCATCCCGACAATATCGACTGGATGACCTTTGAATCCCCGACCTCGGGCGAACGGGTCAACCGATGCTGGCAGCTGACCAAAAGTTATGAGGAACTGGTGGCCCGCCGCCGTGCGATCGAGGGCTGGTCGCGACTCTCCGGGGGCTGGCTTGGCCGCTCGCCGGACCATATTGCATCGTCGATGGTCGGCCAGGTCATGGGGCTGCCGGTCTTTGAAAAGCATTCCAAGGAACGCGCTGGCGCGCTGACGGACTATTTCCAGTATGCCCGCGACAATGACATTTACATGACCTACGTCATCATCAATCCGCAGGCTGACCGGAACAAATCGGTCGGGGAACATGACGATGAATTTCTGGCGACGGGTGTTGTCGACGAAGATGCCGAAGGCATTACGGTGCGCGGCGCCAAGATGCTCGGCACCGGCTCGATCATGGCCAATGAGGTATTGTTCGCGAATATCCAGCCATTGAAACCGGGTGAAGAAAAATACGCGATTTCCTTCGCAATCCCGATGAACACCAAGGGCCTGAAGGTGATGTCGCGCCGGTCGTATGAGGAATCCGCGACCAGCTCATTCGATTATCCCCTGTCGTCGCGCTATGACGAGAACGATGCACTGGTCTATTGCGATGACGTAAAAGTGCCGTGGGAACGGGTCTTTATCTACAAGGATACGGAGGCCGCGCGCGGCCAGTTCCAGGATACCTACGCCCACTACATGCAGAACTATCAGGCAATGACGCGTCTGATGGTTAAAATGCAGTTTCAGGTCGGCGTCGCGCGGCGCATGTGCGAGACCATCGGCACGATCGGCATTCCGTCGGTTGCAGAGAAACTCGGTCACATGGCGGCCCAGGCGGCGATGGTCGAAGGGCTGGTCTACGGCATGGAATCGGGTGGCGGCATGTTTAACGGCTATTACGTGCCGGACCGCAACCTGATGTACTCCGCCCAGGTACTGACCCAGCAGCTCTATCCCGAATTCATCACGTCGATGCGCGAACTGGCCGGCGGCGGGCTGATCATGCTGCCGTCTTCGGCGGAAGATTTCGCCGATCCGGATCTCAACAGATACATCAACGCGACACAGAAATCGGCAATCGGCACGGCGGAGGAAAAGGTCAAGTTCATGAAGCTTGCCTGGGACGCCATCGGCTCCGAATTCGCTAGCCGTCACACCCAGTACGAGATGTTCTATGCCGGCGCCCAGTTCGTTACGCGCGCCCACGCGATGCGCACCTATGACTGGGGCCGTTCGGCTGAACTGGTCGACTCGATCCTCGACAAGTACAGCCTGTCCGACACCATCGGTGGCGACAAGATCGCGGCCGAATAAAACGAGGCGGCTACACCTGAGGCGGATAGACTCTGGAGGGAAGAAAGATGGCGGATGCGGACACGGTGGCTGCAGCGGCAGCGGCGGCACGGCCAAGCAGCGACATTGACCCGTTTTCGCGTGAAAACATCCTCAACCCTTATGGGTGGCATCAATCGCTGCACGATGCAGGCCCGCTTGTCTGGATGACGAAATACGACGTGTGGGGAACCGCGCGCTACGACATCGCCAAGGAAGTCCTCGACGACTGGGAAACCTATGGCTCGGGCGCCGGGGTGGGGCTTGCCAATTTTCATACCGAAAAGCCGTGGCGGCCGCCGAGCAAATTGCTCGAAGCAGACCCGCCCGACCATACGCCGCGGCGTGGCGTGGCCGACGGGGTGATGGCGCATTCGCGGCTGCGTGAATTCCGGCCTATGTTTGCCGAACAGGCGAAATTGCTGGTCGACCGTCTGCTCGAGAAGGGCGATATCGACGGCATGGAAGATGTCGCCAAGCCCTATATTCTTAAAGTTTTCCCCGACGCGGTCGGGCTCGGCCCCGACGGCCGCGGACAGCTGCTCGATTATGGCAACATGGTCTTTAACGGTTTCGGCCCGCTCAACGATACTTTCAAGGAATCGACCGCGGCCGCAGACGCCGTCGTCGATTACGTCATGAACTGTTGCGACCGTGACCGGCTCGATCCGAACGGTCTCGGCGAACAGGCCTATAAGGCGGCGGATGAAGGCATCGTTTCGCCGGAGGAAGCGCTGTTCATCGTGCGTTCCATGCTGTCGGCGGGGCTCGACACCACGGTGTATGCCATCGGTAACGTGTTGAACTGTTTTGCCGAGCACCCCGGTGAATGGGCGAAGCTGCGGGCGGAGCCGTCAAAGGCACGCAACGCCGTTGAAGAAGTGTTGCGCTACGATTCGCCGTTCCAGGCGTTCTTCCGCACCACAACCCGGGATGTTGAACTTGCCGGCCAGCATATCCCGGCCAAGACCAAGATCATGATGTCGCTGGGGGCCGCCAATCGCGACCCCGACGCCTGGGAAAACCCGGATGTGTTCGATATCGACCGCAATGCGGCAGCGCATCTTGGCTTTGGCTTTGGTATTCATCACTGCATGGGCCAGGCGATGGCGCGGCTCGAAATGCAGTCGATCGTTACTGAAATGGCGACGCGCATAGAACGGCTGGAAGCCACTGCCCCTGCCGTGCGCGCGATCAACAACACGCTGCACGGCTTCGAAACCCTGCCGCTCCGGGTGCACGCAGCCTAGACAAGGGAGCTCCGTTCCCGTCTGAATTTCCCTACCTGTTCATTCCGCCGCGCGCGCTCTTAGGAAAACCCGGCTTCTTAAGAAAACAAAGAGAAGAACGGAGATTCCCGCCAGACGACCGGCACAACCACCTGGAAAATCACATACAGCACGCCGGCGGCGGCAACCGTATATGCCCCGATGATTTTCCAGCCGAATTTGCCCCAGTACCAGAGGTAAAACGCCACAAACAGCACAAGGGCGGCAAACTGCCCGACGATCAGCATGCCGAGGACGACACTGAGCAGGGCCGCGCCGAATTTTGCGGCGCCAGCCAGGTCCGGGCCGCTTACCCGGCGTAGCGTCGGGTTCGTGCCCAGCTTCAGCGCACCGAGATTGCGATAATCCGATAACACCACAACGGCACAGAAGCTGACGCCACCGATAATAGCGACCAGCGGGAAGAGCTGTGCGCCGAACGGCCAGGCCAGGGCCGTGATCCCGGCGAAGACGAAGGCGCCCAGGATCGCGACCGCAACCGGCATCGAGAATGCCGGGTAATGCACCAGCCCGCCCTCGGATTCGGAATCCTCGACCGGGCGGTCGTCGTTGCGGTGGCGGCGGACGGCCATGATCAGCGATATGACGATCAGGACCGTAAGGACGAGGACAATCGGCCTGGTGAACGCGCCGTAGCCGTCCGTCTGAATGCTCAGGTGCAGGGCCGTTTCCATTATGCTGCCGAGTATGTAGCCCAGCACCAGAGGCGGTCTGGCCCAGCCGCCTTTTTTCATCGCATAGCCGAGCAGGCCGAAGATCAGTAAAAGCACCCAGTCGCCGAGGCTGCTGCGATCGATCCAGGAGCCCATAAAGATGAAGATCAGCACAAACGGTACAAGATAGTGCCCCTTGATAAAGGTCAGCTTGGCGACCTGGTTGCCCCAGATCAGCAACGCGCCGGCGCCCAGAATATTGGCCAATGCCAGCGACCAGACCAGGCTGAAAGTGATATCCAGCTTGCTGATCAGCATCTGCGGGCCGGGTTGCAGACCCTGAATGATGAAGGCACCCAGCAGGATTGCCATCGACGCGCTGCCGGGAATGGCAAAAGCGATTGTCGGCAGCAGGGCGCCGCCTTTCATGGCGTTATTGGCGGCCTCGGGCGCGATCACGCCGCGAATATCCCCCTTGCCGAACTGCGACTTGTCCTTACTGCTTTGCACGGCATGTCCGTAGGCGACCCAGTCGACAATCGCGCCCCCGAGCCCCGGCAGCATGCCGATATAGACACCGATAAACGTACACCGCAGACCCAGCCACCAATGCTTAAAGGCGTCGCGGATTCCGCGCATCATGCCGGATTTCACGTCGGTCTTCGCGACCTTTGAGATCGATGTATTGCTGAGTGCCAGATCCATGATTTCGGGGATGGCGAACAGGCCCAGCACCAGCGGCAGGATCGGCACACCGTCGAGCAGATAGTTCGACCCGAACGTATAGCGTGGCTCGCCGCTGAACTCGGCAAACCCGATGGTGGCAAGCAACAGTCCGAGGCAGGCGACGGTCAGGCCCTTCATCATCGAGCGTCCGGCAAGGGCGCCGACCATGATCATGCCGAGTATTCCGAGCGCGAAGAACTCCGGTTCCGATACGGCAAGGATCAGGGGCTCGACGAGCGGGATCGACAGCGCGAGGATTATTGCGCCCAGTACACCGCCAATACCCGACACCGTGAAGGCAGCACCCAGGGCGCGGGCGGCTTCGCCTTTCTGCGCCAAAGGATAGCCGTCGAGGATGGTGGCCTGTGAGGCTGCCGTTCCGGGTACGCCCAGTAACACCGATGCCAGCGTGTCACTGGTCGTGGTGACGGCATACATCCCCAGCAGGAACGCGAAGGCAGGGGCCGGTTCCATGCCGAAGGTGAAAGGCAGCAGGATCGCCATGCCGACGAGGCCGGACAGACCCGGCACCGCCCCGAAAAACAGGCCCAGCAGCACACCGAGTCCGAGATACCCCAGGGTCGGCCAGGCGATGACCATGCTCAGCCCGGAGAGGACCGCGTCAAAATACATCTGTTTCAGCCTTCGTAAGAAAAAGGGGTGAAAACACGGTATTCCGTGCTT
Source organism: Paracoccaceae bacterium (assembly GCA_047638395.1). Taxonomy (GTDB): domain Bacteria; phylum Pseudomonadota; class Alphaproteobacteria; order MPNO01; family UBA830; genus CAXBCP01. Next base: position 131,679 of record JBLIMV010000007.1, read on the forward strand.
TCACCCCTGGTCGATGGTGTCGGCCTATTTGCGCCGGAAAAACGCAAATGACGCTATTTGCGCGCCTTGTCGGAATACGCCTTGAGTGTAGCGATCGTCGCCGCATCCGTCTTCATGACGTTGTTCAGGCGCGATTGCGCTTCCTTGCCGTTCAGTGCGACCAGATCATAGCCCGAGATCTTCTTGAACGTCGCGAGATATTCGGCGTCCTTGATCGTGGCCTCGAAGGCTGCGCGGAGCGTTTCAACCGCTTCCTTCGGCGTTCCCTTTGGCAGGAACACGGCGCGAAGCGAGGTTGAGCGCACGGCCGCGATCAGGCGAAGGATTTTGAACTCATCGCCCGACGGCATTTTGCCGAACTTCGCCTGGTAGAACTGCTGGAACGTCGGCAGCCCCTTGATCGTTCCCGGTGCCGGGCCCATGCCGCCATCCGCGGTCGGAATGCCAAGCGCGAAAAGGGCGATTGAATGACCTTTCGCGATCAGATTGGGCTGAACGCGCGACACGAATCCGGTCATCGAATCCGCTGTCAGGTCGACGTCGTTTTTCAGGATCGCGCCACGAACTTTGCCCGAAGACCGGAACCCGGTGACGTGCTGGTACTTGGCGCCGAGCAAATCCATGGATGCGCGCAGCATCAGGTCTTTTGCATTCGCCGGTCCGTGGCCTGCCGTCTTGATCGGCGCGGACAGTGCGAAGATATCGGTCGCCTTTTCAAGGCCGGGAACTTTGCGCGCGTGGAAGATCGTGTCTTCCGGAATGCCGCCGACCATGATGAAGTCGCGATGCGACACCTTGAGCGCCTTGTCCTTCATGATCTCCGCCATCAGGGCGACAGAGAATACGCCGGCCGTGTAGCCGTCATTCTTGACCGCCTGGCCAAGATAGTTGGTGCCGACAATACCGCCCGCACCTTTCTTGTTTTTGATAACGATCTTGGGGTTGCCCGGGATGTGCTTTTTCATGTGCGCCATCAGCGCGCGGGCCGTGATGTCGGTGTTTCCGCCGGCGCCGTAATTGATGATGACGTTGAGCGTCTTACCCTTATAGAAATCGGCAGCCGACGCTGCAGGAACCACAGCCGTCGCTGCGAGAATGCCGCCGGCAATGCCGCCCGCAATGAATTTGAATTTGGTCATTTCCTTACCTTTCGAAGAGCCGTCGGATTGATCTCCGCGGTTCTGTTTTTATGGTTTTGGGTATTTATCGAATAGACCTGAAGCTCTTATCGGCTTTTTCTTACGCGTCTTGCGGGATGTTTGTGCCTCCCGAAATAACGACATTATCTAGCCGATGTCCGCCGGTTAAAGTCAATGGCTGAACATGTACATTTTGGGGCGCGCATGAGCGAACGATAAGGTTTTTTACGCCCGCCGCAGGGTAATCAAGGCGATCTCGCCCTTGCTGAAAAACCGCAGCGGCATGATCGATACACCGACGCCCACCGTGGTGTAACCGGTCATCTCTCCATGCTTCCAGAGACCGCTGGCGTATCGCCTTGGTGTGCGGATATTCGTCATGACCGGTATGCCGCCCGGCAGACAGATCTGGCCGCCATGCGTATGTCCACAGAGATAGAGCGACACGTTGGCGGCCTGTGCCTCATCAAGAAGTTCGGGGGAATGCTGTAGCAAAATGCGAAACCCGTCCGGCATTGTGGCAAGTGCTGCGGCGGCCTCTTCGGCAGGTTGATAGGCGTGAACATCGTCGAGTCCGACAAGTTGAACTTCGTCGTCGCCGCGGCGGAGGACGATATGATCGTTGACCAGCATCCGGATGCCCGCGCGTTCGAGCGGCGCGATCATGGTGCCGAGGTCGTGGTTTCCCATGATGCCGAAGATACCGTCACGGGCGCGGACGTGTTTGACGATCCGGGCCATTGGTGCTGCGGCGTCTTCGTGGCTGCCGGACAGCCGGTAGCGGTAATCGCCGGTCAGGGCGCACAGATCGACGTCTACCCCGTCGAGGACGCGTTCGATCGATCCTTCGAGGTCAATTGGCCCGTCGGCGTGCAGATCGCTCATGTGCAGGATGGTATATCCGTCAAACGCCGCCGGCAGGCCATCCAGCGCGATATCGAACCGGTTTAACTGTGTATCCGCCGCGTTGCGCTGTCCGCGGGCATGTAGCCCGGTTATCTTCAGCCCGGCTTCGAGGCCCCGAAAGGCGGCGCGGAATACCGGGCGGATCAGGCTGTGTTCGAACTTGGATTGCTTGACGCGCCGTTGGCGTTTCGGCGCCCCGGATTGCGGGCGGGATGTCGCCATTCTCGCTCGCGTTACCGGTACATCGGTATTGAGGCAATACGGCGATCGATCTCTGCGACCATGCCCTTGTATTTGGCGCTGTCGCGTTCTCCGTACTGTGCCTTGAATTGTGCGGCGGTCAGACCTTCGGGCAGGTCGCGGATTTGGGGGAAGAACTGTTTTTCGCTGACGGGGCGCGACAGGAATTCCTGCATTCGGCGCGCACCATCGACTGAACCGGTGGCGACCTCGGCGAACCGGACGCCGGCGCGGTCGGCGGCAAGATCCGTAAAGCTGAACCCACTGACCTTGTTCGTTGCGTCCTGCACCTCTTTTGCTTCGCCGATGAAATCGGCGATGCCGCGCCCGCCTGCAAGGGTAAGCCCTGCCGATAGCAGGTAATGCTGGACCCAGTCATGGCGATCCTGAAGGCGCACATGCGAGGTTTTCCGGGGGGCACCGGCGAATTCGCCTTCGCGGACCTTCCCGATAAACCGCTCAAGCCTGATGTCGCCGAAGAACATTGCCATCGCGAAGATGGCCGCCTTGTTTTCCTCGACCGCATTGCCACCGGCAGAGCGTTGTTTGGCCAATGCGAAGATCGGTTGCAGGTACTGCACCATCGACACCCGGCTGCGCGTTGGCGTCGTCCGGTGAATTTCGTGCATTTTCTGCCAATAGACACGGGTGATCTTCGGGTCGCCGGCGGCGACGGTATCTTTGGCCGCAGATTTCAGATCGTCCAGCAGGCCATCCTCCGGCCGGTAGACGATGCTGACCTGCGATCCGGTGACCTGCACGCTGCGAATGGTCTCCAGAAACGCCTTGCCGCGCCCAGGCCCCGCAAGCTGATCCATGACCAGAATAAATACGGGGCGGACGATCGCGGACGGCACCTCGATCTCGCCGACGCTGAGCCGTCTGATCTGCAATCCCTTGGTCGACGATTCAACCAGCATCCGGATGTTTACGTAGCTGCCGAATGGATTGCCGGGGATCGGTGGGGAAGCCGTGACGGCTGCCAGCAATCCGAAACGGCTCGGCACGATTCGCGCCTTCAGGAAAGGTGCTGCCGCCAGCGCTGCTGCCAGCGCCGTGTTGATCTGGCGCTGATTGGCCTTGATCGTGGTGATCTTCCCGTCGGGCAGGTTCCGTGGATCGTATTGCTCCAGGAACGCTTTGGCGGAATTGATGTCCTTAACGCCGACTTCGGGGCCCTTCGTCACCAGTGGTGTGTCATCCAGCCCATACCAGGCGACGACCGGGGATGCGAAAATCCCGATGATGATTAACCAGAGAAAAAGACGGATAACGATCATATCAAACGCATCTTACCAGTAGTGCCGGACGCAAGGATGTTAATACCGTCCCGATTGCAATTGTGTAAAGGAAGTTGAGCCCCGGGCGGATGCCTGGGGGGGGGCTTAACGATTGCGGATCTGAACGGGGACGCAGCCCTGTTGCGGCAGAACGGCCTGCACCAGGGTGCACAGTTTCTCTGCCGCGTCCGAACCGTCCAGCGGTCCTGCCTGAAGGCGGTGGAAAACACCCCGGTCGCCGAGATCTGCAACATCGATAATGCGGGGCGTCCGGCCGATCGCTGCGCCGACCGTGCGGTTCAGCGTGGCCAGGGCGCGATCTGCGTCTTCGGCGCTGCGATAGGCAGCGAACTGGACACGCCACTCGGTAGCGAGAGTGCTGGTTGCGGTCGAAGCCGTGCCCGTGCCCGCAGCCTTGCCCGTGGGGCCGCCCGCGTCCGTCACCGTATCGGCGATGGCTGCTGTCTTCAGGCTCTTCGTTGCGGGAGGCTTTGTCGGAGCGGGCGCGACAGCCGTTCCCGGCAGCTTCTTCGTTTCAACAGGGCTCTGCGGCAATGCGGGGGATGAAGGTGCTTCCGGGGCAGGCGTTAAACTGAACGGGTTTTTCCAGCCGTCGGTTTGCAGCGGCGGCGGTTTCGGCGCCTTCGGCGCTGGCTTCGGGCGCGCCTTCGCCGCGGGCGTCGGGACTGCCGACGGGACGGGTGGTGTCGTCTTCGCCGCTGCTGGCACAGCCCCTGCGGATGTTTCAGGCGCGGCGGGCGGTGCAGGCGGCGTCGTCAGTGCAGGTTCGGCTATTGGGGCAGGCGGCGTTTTCGCGGCAGGCGGGGGAATAGCCGCCGCAGTTGCGACAGTTGGTTTTTGGGCAGGCTTGGGAAGCGCTGCCGCCTTTGTTTCCTTCTGGATATCCTTCGGGATTTCTTTTTGAACTTCTTCCTGCGGCACACCTTTCGCGGCGGTCTTGCTTTTCTTTGGCGGTGTTTTTGCCCGCGTCGTGGATCCTGTCGCGATGTTCAGCTCCCTGGCGACGCGGGTGCGGGCCGTCACGGCCTTTTTGCTGCCGTTCGCCTCGGCCAGGCGATACCAGTGCAGCGCGGCTTGGCGATCCTCGATGAAGATCACACCCTGTTCGTACATCTGGCCCATGCGGTACTGCGCCGGCGGGAATTTCCGCGCGGCGGCGAGCGTGACCCATTTCACGACCTCGACATCGTCGCGCTTCACGCCCTGGCGGTTAAAATACATCACGCCGATATTGAATTCGGATTCGGCAAAGCCTTTGGCTGCGGCGCGTCTGAACCATTTCAGCGCCTCGGCATAATCCCGCTTTACGCCCATACCCTGATAATAGAACACGCCAAGTCCGTGCTGTGCCGAGGTAAGCCTCTGGCGGGCGGCCTTGCGATGCCAGTCGACGGCCTTGGCGACGTCGCGTTTGACGCCGCGGCCACTCAGATACAGAACGGCAAGATTGAACTGGGCGTTGGCATTGCCCGCCTCGGCGAGCTTTGTAAACGCGCGAAGTGCCGTCTTGTAATCACCGGCCCGATAGGCTGCGACACCGCCCTGCTCACTGGCTTGCTTGTCAGTATGTTCATCGGCGCGGGCGCCCGTCGGTGGCAGAACCAGCGCCGCCAGCAACACCGCGCCGGACAGCCGGGACAAAAATTTGAAGGATCGTTTCATCTGCGGGCAGAATGCGATGGGGGCGAGCCGGAATCAAGTATCCTGCCAGAGAGAATTCCCCGCCGAGATCCCCGCCGAGATCCTTGCGAATATAACGCCACGGGTTTGCCACATTTGAGGGTCAGGGTAAGGTCTATAAAAGTGTCTCAAATTTGAGACAGGTGTCTCACCTGTGAAACGGAGTATCCCATGATTGCCAAAACTGCCTTCGCTGCCCTGTGTGGCGCGGCGATTCTCGCCTTTTCCCCGCTTGCATCCGTCCAGGCGGCGAACGAGCGTCCCCACCGGGTTCTTTCCCTCACCGGCACCGGTGAAGTGAAGGCACGGCCTGACACAGCGTCAATCAACTCGGGCGTCGTGAGCAATGCGAAGACGGCGCAGGAAGCACTTGCCGCCAATTCAGCGTCGATGAATAAAATGTTCAAAGAGCTCAAGGCCGCCGGCATTGCCGACCGGGACCTGCAAACGTCCAACTTCAACATCGCGCCGCAATATTCTCCGTATGATCCGAAGAAGCCCCAACCGGCACATCGGCGCATCATCGGCTATCAGGTCTCCAACGGTGTGACCGTGCGTGTCCGCGATCTCGCCAGGCTTGGTGCGCTGATCGACCAGATGACCACCGCCGGCGCGAACCGGATGAACGGCATCAGCTTCTATGTCGACAAGACCGGCAACCTGATGGAAGAGGCCCGGCGCAAGGCGATGACCGATGTGCGCCGCAAGGCGGATCTCTATGCCGACGGGCTTGGCGTAAAGCTGAAGCGCGTCCTCACAATCAAAGAGAGTGTTTCGCGGCCCCGGCCGCAGCCCATGCGCTCACGCGCCCTGATGTCGATGGCCAAAAGCGATACGCGAGAGGCAGCTCCGGTGGCGGCGGGCGAGCAGACGCTGTCGATCCGCCTGTCGGTGACGTGGGAGCTGGAATAGGCGGGAACCCGAATAATCAGTCGGCGTAGTTTGCGCGCCACAGCGCTTCAAGTGCTGCGCGGTCGATCTTGCCGCGGTTGTTCTTCGGGATGTCTTCGAGAAAGATCACCCGCGCCGGGGTCTTGAAATCGGACAGGCGGTCCGCGCAATGCGTACGGATCGCCGCTTCATCTATGACTGTTCCCGGGCGTAACGTTACGAAACTGACCGGTTGTTCGCCATACAGATGGTGCGGCACGCCGATGGTCGCTGCCTCTCGGATATCCGCATGGGCGGCAAGCGCATTGTCGATCTCGAGCGGTGCAATGTTGACCCCGCCGCGGATGATGACGTCCTTTGCGCGCCCCGTGATGATGAGAAACCCGTCTGCGTCGAGATAGCCGAGGTCGCCGGTCTTCAGCCGCCCGATGGGCTCGACCGTGCCGTCGGCCAGCAGGTAACCGCCCGCCGGCTGCGCGCCGCCGATCTCGATCTCGCCAACCCCGATCTCGCCCCTGTCGCCCTCAGGCATGCCGATGCCGTCCGGGGCGATGATCTTTAAATTCTGATAGAGCCCGGGCGGGCCGACGCTGCCGATGCGGCGCATTCCCACATGATTGCTGGCGACAATGCCGCCCTCGCTCATCCCGTAGAGCTGGACCAGTTCGATGCCATAGGTGTCTTCGAACCGCCGGTGCTGGTCGACCATCAGGGGCGCGGTGGAGGACGACATGAAGCGCAGCGCCTGTGTCGCCGCGATGTCGGCGGGTGTCGGGTCGTGTTCGAGCAGCATGTTGATCACGGTCGGCACACCGATGACCATGCTCGGCGCCTGATCGCGCAACCAGTCGAAAAACCGTGACCGCGAAAACCGGGCGGCCAGCAGGATGGTGGCGCCGACCCGCAATGCCGGGTTCAGGCACAGCATGTGCGATGACGCCCAGCTCAGCGAGCGGAATTCGAGCATCCGGTCGGCATCGGTCAGCTTCCACATGTCGATGGTCTGATCGGCGATCCAGTAATAATTGCCGAAGCGGTGCAGCACGCCCTTGGGCGCCGCCGAGGTGCCGGACGTGAAACTGAGCACGCAGAGATCGTCCGGCCCGTGCGGTGCCTCAGGCGCATCGTCTGCATCGCTATAGCCGTTGAGCGCCTCGAACAGCCCGCCATCTGCCGCCGCGCCACCCCCGGGATTGCCACTGGGGGCGCAGGCACCAAAGCGGATCCAGCGCGCGTCTGCCTCGCCGTATCCGGAGGCGTCGAGGTCTTCGTGCCACAGCACGAGGTCCGGCGTGATGCGGTCCAGCATTTCGCACACGTGCGACGCGTTGACCTCCACATTGATGGTACAGAACGCGGCACCGTAGCGCTGGATGGCGTAGTAGAGGGTCGGCATTTCCAGCCGGTTGTCGGTCAGCACCGCGATCCGCCCGCCCGCGCCGATGCCTTTTTCGGCAAGGAAGCGCGCAAGCCTGTTCGACAGCCGCCAGAGTTGGCCGAAGGTAATGCTGCGGGCGTTTTCTTCCCCGTCCTCGTTCCCGGGCTCATCGATGCTGACGATGAACGGCTTGTCGCCACGGATCTCAGCGTGTTCGCGCAGCATCGACGCGACGCTGCGGTAGCGGGACTCGTTCGGGGCTGTTGGGATGTCGCGCGGTGCCATGGGGTATTCTAGGGCGCGGGCCGGCCAGCGGGGAAGGGGATGTTTTTATGCTGCATGGAATGGGTGTCGTCCCCGCGTCGTTTCGTCGTCATTCCCGCGAAGGCGGGAATCTATGCAGGCAATGCGTTCCGTCGCCCGAAGATCCCCGCCTTCGCGGGGATGACAGAAAGAATAGGAGATCCTCCCCTTCGCGGGGATGAGAGGACAATAAACGGGAATGACGGCTTTAGTGGGGATGACGCCAATTTTGCCTGTGCTAAACTTCGTCCAACCGCACTCCTGGAGCACGACCATGGCCTATGAAGGACCCCGCATCGATCTGTCCGACCGCGTCGACGACCGGGCGGAGACCGATCACGAATTCCGCCTGCATCGGTCCATCTTCGAGGATGACGATATTTACGATGCCGAGATGGAATTCTGCTTTGAGAAGCTGTGGAATTTCCTGTGCCATGAAAGCCAGGTGCCCAACCCCGGCGATTACTACGCGACCCATATCGGCAGCCAGCCGGTATTCGTGCATCGCCAGGAAGACGGCTCGATCAAGGCGTTCATCAATGCGTGTTCGCATCGCGGCGCCATCATCACGCCGTTCAAGCAGGGCAATGCCAGAACGCTGACCTGCCGGTTCCACGCATGGAGCTACAAATGTTCCGGCGAATGCATCGGCATCAAGAACGAGGAAGGCGGCTACGGCACAGACTTTGACCGGACCCAGTACAACCTGACCGAAATCCCCTGTGTCGGTGAATATCGCGGCTTTATCTTCGGCGCGCTGACCGATGCGGTCCCCTCGCTGGACGACCACCTGGGCGAATCCAAATTCTTCATCGACCTGTTCGCCGACCAGTCGCCCGACGGGCTGGAAATGGTCAAAGGATCGCAGACCTATGTGTGCGACCATGACTGGAAGGTGCAGGCCGACAACGTGACCGACGGCTATCACGTCTCCACGGTGCACCGGAACTTCATGCACACCATTCAGGCGCGCGAAGCCCGTGAAGGGGCCGAGGGCATGATGAAAACGGAGGTCGGGCGCATCAAGGGCGATGTGAAGAACGGCATGTATTATCTGGGCAATGGCCATATGTGCATCTGGGCCGATCGCTCATCGCCCGAAGGCGCACCGCTGGCGCCCGCGACCGACTATATCGAAAAGAATTTCGACGCCATCAAGGCCCACTGGATGCTGCGCCGCGGCCGCAACATCATTATTTTCCCGAACCTGGTGCTGAACGATCTCGCATCCACCCATCTGCGCACCCACCGCCCGCTCGGCCCGGGCAAGTGTGAGGTCACTATCTGGTGTATCGCGCCCAAGGGCGAGCCGGACGACGCGCGGTTTGCACGCCTCCGCAAGTTCGAGGATTTCTTCCTCGTCTCCGGCCTGTCGACGTCGGATGACGTGGTCTCGCTCGATACCGCGCAGGAAGGCTTCCACGGCAGCCAGGCCGGCTGGAATAATTACGACCGCGGCCTGTCGACCATGAAAACCGGCCCGGACGAAGAAGCGAAGAAGGCCGGCATCAACCCGGAACTTCACTGCGCCAGCTGGGACTTTGAAGCCGCCTTTGTCGGCTGGTACCGCCACTGGCGGAAACTGGTGGAAGAGGGCACGCAGGACGCGGAGAAGCCCGCGGAGGCGGACGCGGTAGCGGCGGAGTAAGCGTTTTTTATGAATGTCGTTCGGTGAGTTTGTCGCTTTGCCTGTCTTTCGACTGGGCGCGGTGCCCGGCTACTGGGTAAAAGTATAAGTTCGTCTCAAAGCGATCTCACGACCGTGAGATCTGTATTTCCGACCCAAAAGAAAGAATGTGATGTCAAAATCCTGCGCCACCATTTTTATGGCAGCGATCTGCTGTTGCGCGACTGTGTCCGTGGGCGCTTCCCAAATTTCCAGCGCGGATGGAAGCAGCACCATTGCTGCTCCCGCGGGCCAGCATGTTGGTGGACCGGCCGGCGCTCCTGAACAATCTTTCCAGATTGCGCTAGGTCCCAAGAAAATAGTCGGCGCCGTTAAAGGTGCTGTCAAAGGTGCCGCGGGTGCCGCCGGTAGCGCTGTAAATACGGCGCTGGATGGCGCCAGGGCCGCCCGAAAGGCATATGACGAAAAAACCGGTAATTATAACGGCGTTTATTATCTGATGCGGAACCCGGACCTGCAGGGTGGGCGTGCCTTTGTAAAACCCGGCATCGGCATCAACTGGAACGGCCTTTACAAGCATTACTACGACCATGGGCGGCATGAAAAACGTATCGCCTATGTGGGGCAGGGACAGGATGTCTGCCGACATGACGGGATAGGTTGGCACACGCTCAACGTGAAGAGGGGGATACCGTTCGACCCCTGTTTCTATTCCGAAACGCATAAAGACCTGAAGCGGGCATACGGGAAAAACTATCACGGCCTCGCCGACCATTGGGTCGTCTACGGGATGCGGGAAGGACGCGACACGGCGCGGCATTTCAGCATCCAGTCCTATATCGGAAATTATCCCGATCTGGTGAAGGCGATAGGCAAGGACTGGGTATCAGCGTGGGGCCATTGGTACAAATATGGTGTTGTCGAGAAGCGCAAGCCGTGCCGCAAGGACCCAAAACGGAGCACCTGCAGATAGAGTCCGCTTCACGCTGGTCACATTTTGCCGTTTTCCGTTGACAGGGTACGCCTGCCCGCCGAACCTGTTTTTGTTCCATCGGCTGTGCGCCCTATATGTCGCGCACGTTTGATCTGAACAAAAACCAATCAACATCTGGCGTATAACCGGAGATAGAAATGACGACTGACAGAATGACGGCGAACGGACCGTTCGTGAAACTGGCGGTGATGAATGCGGTGCATGATCTGCCGGTACTGGTGGCCCGCGACCAGGAATTTTTCCAGGACGAAGGGCTCAATATCGAATTTGTGACGACGCCGGGCATGGCGCAGGTCACGACTTCCCACAAGGTTCAGTTCGACACCGTGTTCGAACGCCCCCTCGATTCCGTTTACAACGATGGCGGCATCGATCAGTTCCGCATGTGCGAATGGGGCATCGTCAAACGCGCGGTGGAGGCCGAAGCCAGCGGATTGCGGTCGCGCAAGATCGTCGCGCTCGGCGCGTCCATGTCAAAGTTTGCGATTGTTGTCCGGTCGGATTCGGATTTCTACGAGCCTGAAATGCTGAAAGACCAGCTGATCGCGGTAACGCCGAATAACGGCTCACACTTTGTGACCCTGAAAATGATCGAAGGGTTTCTCGGCAAGGAACACGTCAAGGTAACGAATGCCGGGTCGATGCCGCAACGCATCGAAGCGCTTAAAAAAGGCGAGGTCGCGGCGGTCAGCCTGATGGAGCCGTGGATCAGCGTTGCCGAAAAAGAAGGCCTGCGGATCCTGATGGAAGCCCATTCGACCCGCGCGGAGGCTGCCGGCGACGATCTCGACGGGCCAACGCTTGCGGCGATTTTCCGGGCCCAGGCCCGCGCCTGCGAAGTGCTCGCCAAGGACCCCACGCCGTATGTGGATTATTTCGTCAATGAAACCGGGGGGCGGCTCGAAGCCAAAGACTTCCGCCATCAGCGCCTGCTGCACGCGCCGCCGCAGCCCTATACGCGTGAGCGCTGGGACGACACCTATAACTGGACCGTCGGCTGGGACATGACCATGCCGGATGCCAGTTTCGAGAAGATCGTCGATAACCGCGCGTTTGAATAGGGCCGGACGAAGACCCGACTGACATGGGGTGACCCGCTGCTGATGCAGATAACCGGCAACGGCCGCACCCCGAAACGTAAAGCGCCCCGCTCATCCTGTGAGCGGGGCGCTTTTTGCGGTTTAAGAGCCGATCAGCAGAACGGGCAGAGTTTTTTCAGCTCTTTCAGCGCCTTTTTACCCGTCTTTTTGGTCGTTTTTGCAGCCTTGCTCGCCGTTTTGCGCGGGCTTGTCGCCATTTTCCAACCCTTGTTGAATGTTTTCATGCCATTCTTGAAGGATTGGTTGGGGTTCTTTGCAAACTGACCGAACGCTTTTGCACCGCCGCCGAAGACGTTCCGGGCGTTTTTGCTCGTTTCGATGGCTGTATATTTCGCATACCGCCCGACATTTCCGCCGGTTTTCTGCGCGGCTCGATAGGCAACCTTTCCACCCGGGACGAGCTTGACGACACCCTTCTTGGCCTGGGCACCGCCAAAGGCAGCGGCGGCACCGCCGAAAGCTGCGACTTCCTGGGCACCGTCGACCGCTGCGCCCACGGCGACCTTGGCCACTTCGCCCGCCTTGTTGAAGGCAACCAGCGCACCGTCGACGACCATGTAGAACAGGTCGCCTGCGCAGGACGCCATATTCCCGATGGTATCGGGAATCGACAGCCTGAAGGTTCCTGCAAGGCCGGCCAACGGATTGGAGGAATCAAGCTGCGGCCGGTGGAGGCGTCCCTGCCGAAACTGCGGCTTGAAAAAAGAAGCCGGCATTGTCGAGGTGATCTCGAACGGGAATGCGCAGGTGGCCGGCGTTGTGAAATAGCCGCCGGCATTCGTGATCGCATAGCCGAAGTTAACGGATCCGAACTTGCCGGGAAGCGTCATCTTGCCCCCCATGGCCATCGCCTGCTGCTGCTGGGTCACTGCGACCGTGTATTGTGCTGTCACGCCAGGGTTGCCCAGGTTCATCCCGCCGATTTTGCCAAGCGGGATCTTGATGCCGGCGCTTGACGATGTCTTGAGACCTTGGCGATCAAACACCGTGCTTGTCCGGGCTATCTTTTTGCCAAGCACGTTCATTGTGCCCGAGAGACGAACCGCCGGAGGCGTCACGCCCTTTGGCGCATTCTTGGCGCCCGGGACCAGGAACAGAACGTTGTAGAGCGCGGCATCGACATACCTGCCGTTAAAACTGGCCGAGGGAAAGCGTTGCTTCCCCCAGGCCGGATTGGTGACCTTGAGGGCATCCAGCGGCAATACCTGCATCCCGCTGATAATCGTGTTGGCCGCGGGGCCCTGGATTTGCCGGATCAGGGGGGCGATTGCCGTAAGTCCGGCACTCTGCATATAGCCGGAGGCGATCATCAGCCGGCCGAATGTCTCCAGCGTCATCTGCGGCGCGCCAAATCCGATCTGAATGGATTTGAGCTGTGCCGGGGTGACTTTCGGGGAGACCGGGCCTTTATAGGCCATGGCCACGAAATTCGGTCCTACGGGTTTCTGCCCCGGGGCCGGTCGTTTCTGCAAGAGCAGTGTGCCCCAGAAACCGAAGGTCTGATCCTTGTCGAAATAGAATGTCGCGTTTATCAGCTGGGTTAGCGGCATGTCCAGCGGTTTGGGCCATGTGCCACGCCGCGTCAGCTCGATAAAGGCATTGTTCTTTTTAGCCTTCTTGAATTTGCCGCTTGTCTTGCCTTTCTTGGCTTTCGCGGCCTTCTCGACGCCGGTGCGCAGCACATAGAGGGGATCCTTTCCGGCGCCGCGGCGGCCGGCTTCGGCTTTGTCGATCCGGGTGAAGGCGTCACCAAGCATCGTACCCCTTGTACTGCTCGGATTGACGCCGGCCGTGAGCTGAAGGCCGCTCACCATCGGAAAGCCGCGCGGATGCAACTGCGTCGCCGCAGCCCGCAGCTTTGGAGGCAGGGCCGCGATTTTGATGGTTTTGGTCTGCTTGCCGTAGGTGAAGATCGGATTGATCATGCCGACGCCCGCGATCTTCGACCAGGGCTCTGCCTTGGGTTTGATCGTCCGGTTGTCGAGGTGCACCGCGACGTTATAGGCTTTTTTGGTTCCCTTGCCTTTGGGCTTTTTGACCTGGACCTCCATCAGGAACAGGTTGTATTCCCAGATCTTGGCGGTCCAGCTTTTAGTCGATTTGTCGTAAGAGAAGTTAGCCGATTCCGAGAGGTCTTTGAGACTGATTTCGGACATCGGCGCGAGCGCTTTGGTCATCGCGCTGATGGCGTCTTGTGCTTCCTTCGGCATCTTCGACAGCTTCGCGGCGTTCGCGTTCGCGGCCGGCAGCATGATGGCGGCGACCAAAGCGGCGGCGATTGGTGCGCGGAGCAGGCGGGTTACCGGGCGGTGGGCGGGTGTGGGGCGCGCAGGGTTGGAATTTCTATTGGTTAACGCAGATACAAATGACACGTAGTGCAACCTTTCTGGTGCAGATTTAAATAGTAAATCGCGATGATTGAGGGGGGCTGTAGTGTGTGGTTAGACCTTAAAGTATCGCTCGTAGTTAGTATATATTCCGGTGCAGGCGGTGGGTGAAATTGTTGGGTGTCGAAAAATTTTCGATCCCGTTTTTTCGAGCGCCCCGTATTTTTTGCGACCGCAAAATCTGAATATCGCTGAACCAACATGAACACACGCTGAACGGTTCATCTACGTGCTGCTACTGCTTAGCGTATCCCTGTTCCGCCGCGCTGCCGACGTAACAAAGACGCGCCGTGTTCGCCCCATTTTGAAATATTGCTAAATAGAGGTGGGCGCTTGCATTCGCCGGACTGAAGAACGCTGCAACCTTGATTTGTGCGAAAAAATGCCTATTTAATATCTATAAGAATTAGGAGTGGGGCCATGATTTCTGCGTTTTCAATTTTCGTTATTGTTCTTCTTGTCTTCGCGGTCGCGATTGTCTTTATGGGCGTCAAAACCGTGCCGCAGGGCGAGGAATACACGGTCGAGCGGTTTGGCCGCTACACGAAGACGCTGCGCCCCGGCCTGCATCTGATCGTGCCGCTGGTTGACCGGATCGGTATGCGCCAGAACATGATGGAACAGGTGATGGACGTGGACTCGCAGGAGGTCATCACCAAGGATAACGCCATGATCACGGTCGATGGTGTGGTGTTTTACCAGGTGCTGGACGCGGTGAAGGCGTCCTACGAAGTGCGCCAGCTGCGCCATGCGACCCTCAACCTCACAATGACCAATATCCGGACCGTGATGGGCTCGATGGATCTCGATGAATTGCTGTCGCAGCGCGACCGCATCAACGCGGAATTGCTCCGCGTCGTCGATGAGGCGACATCGCCCTGGGGCGTGAAGATCACCCGTATCGAGATCAAGGACATCACGCCGCCGGCCTCGCTGGTCGAAGCGATGGCGCGCCAGATGAAAGCGGAACGCGACAAGCGTGCCAACATCCTCGATGCCGAGGGTTACCGGCAGGCCGAAATCCTCAAAGCCGAGGGTGAGAAACAGTCCCAGATTCTCGCCGCCGAGGGCCGCAAGGAATCGGCGTTTCGCGATGCCGAGGCACGCGAGCGCGAAGCCGAGGCCGAAGCCAAGGCGACCGAGGTCGTGTCCGCGGCCATCGGTGACGGCAATATTCAGGCGATCAACTACTTCGTCGCGCAGAAATATGTCGACGCCCTCGAGAGCATCGGCAGCGCGAAGAACTCGAAACTGATCCTGATGCCGCTCGAAGCATCCAGCGTGATCGGCTCGATCGCGGGGCTTGCAGAGATTGCGAAGGAAGCGTTGAGCGATAACAACAGCGGTGGAAACACCGGCGGCGGAAGCACCAGTGGACGATCGCGCAGCGGTTCCGTGCCGTCGTCAGGTAACGACTGATCCTTCGAGACGCGCTATCGCGCTCCTCAGGATGAGGAAAGCGAGGCGCGTTATCGCGCTTCCTCGAGACGAAGCGAGTCTGTTGGCAATGAGATATAATAGGCGGAATTAACATCGCCTCATCCTGAGGAGGCCTGAAAGGCCGTCTCGAAGGATTGCAGCGGGGAGATCGTACGAATGGAATTCATGGAATTTATGCAAAGCATCACGTTCTGGTACTGGCTTGCCTTCGGCATGGGGCTGATGCTGGTTGAGGTGCTGGTGCCGGGCGTGCTGTTCCTTTGGCTGGGCGTTGCGGCCATCGTCACCGGGCTGATCCTGCTCGCCATCCCCGATATGAGCTGGGAAGTGCAGCTTGTCGTGTTTGCCGTCCTCTCGGTCGTCTCGGTCTTTGTCGGGCGGCGCTATGTTTATGCCAACCCGGAACCGACCGATCATCCGAATCTGAACCGGCGCGGCGAGAATTTTATCGGCCAGCAATACGCTCTGGACGGCGCAACCTCCGGCGGCCAGGGGCGGATCAAGATCGGTGACAGCCTCTGGGCGGTTGCCACCCGCCCGCAGGGCACGGAGCTCGAGGCCGATGCACGGGTGAAGGTCACCGGTGTCGACGGATCGACCCTGGTGGTCGAAGCCGTGGAGGCCGCTGCGGCGGAATAGGCCGAACGCGCCGCTTTTGCGGTCTGGATTTCTCTAGCCTGATTCTCCCTAGACTGTGCGCGATTTTCCGTGGCATTGCCGCCGTCGAACGGTTTTTCCTATTGCCGTTCAGAACATCGGTTTCTCGCCGGAAGCGGACATTCAAACAGGGTTCCACGCTCGACCGCATTTAGAAAATGGGGCTGCCATAAACACGGTCGGAATATCATTATTTCAGGGCTTTTCTGGCGTTCACGGCGGCTCATCCAGGCCATGGCCGGATTAGTTTGGTGTGAGCCTGTGTGTATTCATGAAATGTTTATTGGTTAAATGCATAACAAATGTCGTGCAATTAATTCAATGCCTCACCGTTGTAATATTGAGGTACTTCAATACCGCCCCTTATTCAAGAGTAGTACTTAATGAAACCCAGCTCGCCGACAGTTCGTCCCAATTTGCAAACCCGTTTCGCCAACCTGAAAACCAAGCCCAAGATTCTCATCGGGATATGCACGCCATTGGCGATGCTGGTGGTTCTCGGGGCGGTCAGCGTATCTTCGACAATGTCTGTCGTCGATAACAACAAATGGGTCGATCACACCAATCGGGTTCTGGGACAGGCAGCGGGAATCGTTGGCTCGGCAGTCGATATGGAAACCGGCATGCGGGGATACCTGCTGGCCGGCAAGGACGGCTTTCTCGATCCTTACAAGGAGGGTGGAAAGAAGGCTTTTGCGGCAATCGAAGGACTGAAGAAGACTGTCAGCGATAACCCCAAGCAGGTTGCGCGGTTGGGTGAGGCAGAGAAAGTCCTGAAGGAGTGGCAGGCCAAGATTGCCGGTACGACCATCGAAATGCGGCACCAGATCGGCGATGCCAAAACGATGAATGATATGGCTTCTCTGGTCGGGGAAGCACGCGGCAAGCAGTATTTTGACAAGTTCCGCGGTCAGATCGCGACTTTCATTAGCCGTGAACAGGCACTGCTGGAGACGCGCCGTGCCGACTTCAAGGCCGCTTTCAATGCGCTCAGCGCCAGTGGAACCGGCGACAGTAATTTGCTCAGACGCCTGAGCGACAACGAACGCTGGGTCACCCACACATACAAGGTGATCAACGAAGCCAACGCTATCCTGGCCGCGGCCGTCGATATGGAAACCGGCATGCGGGGGTATCTGCTGGCCGGCAAGGAAGATTTCCTTGCGCCGTACAAGGGCGGGAAAGTGAAATTTGCCAGTCTCATCGGAACACTGCGCCAGACCGTTAGCGACAACCCCGCGCAGGTTAAGCTGCTGACTGAAACCGAACAGACCATCAGCGCCTGGGTAGACAAGGTTACCGAGCCGACCATCGCATTGCGACGCAATATCGGTGATGCCAAAACCATGGATGATATGGCGCGTCTGATCGGTGAAGCACGCGGCAAGCAGTTTTTCGACAAATTCCGCCAGTTGATGGGTGACTTTTCGGCTGAGGAACAGGGCCTTCTGGTAACCCGCCGGGCAGACAGCGCCGAAGCCGTCAGCTTTACGTATGCCGCGGTTGCTATCTGCCTTAGCCTCGGTTTGCTCATCGGTCTGGCACTGGCCTGGTTGATCGGCAACGGCATCGCCAATCCGATTGGCCGGATGACTGACGTCATGGGCAGACTCGCGAATGGCGACAAGG
The DNA here is from genome assembly GCA_047638395.1 of Paracoccaceae bacterium. Taxonomy (GTDB): domain Bacteria; phylum Pseudomonadota; class Alphaproteobacteria; order MPNO01; family UBA830; genus CAXBCP01. Next base: position 149,351 of record JBLIMV010000007.1, read on the forward strand.
AAATCGCGGTCACGAACACCGAGCGCAAGGATGAGATCGGCGCAATGGCGTCGGCCGTACAGGTCTTCAAGGACAACATGATCGAAAACGACCGGCTGCAATCCGAGCAGGCGGCAACCGACAAGAGGGTGCAGGAACAGGAGCGCGAGCGTGAGGCCGAGAAGGCCGCTGCGGACCGCAAAGACGTTGAACGACGGGAAGAAGAAGCTGCGGAGCGCCAGAAACGGGTCGATAACATCGAGAAGTTGATCGCGACCTTCGACAAGGCGGTGTCCACCACATTGGACGCTGTGGCGTCGACCGCGAGCCAGACGCAGAGCACGGCCCAAGCCATGTCGAGCTCGGCCGGGGCGACGAGCCAGCAGTCTACGGCTGTCGCCGCAGCGTCGGAGGAGGCCACGTCGAATGTTCAGACTGTGGCAGGCGCCACCGAAGAGCTATCGGCCTCGATCCAGGAGATCAGCCGCCAGGTTACCAACAGCAATCAGATCTCGCAAAAAGCGATCGACGAGGCAGCGCACACGAACGAAAAAGTAGAAGGGCTGGCGGAAGCGGCGCAGAAAATCGGCGACGTGGTCAGTCTTATCAACGACATCGCAAGTCAGACCAACCTGCTGGCGCTCAATGCCACAATCGAAGCGGCGCGTGCCGGGGAAATGGGCAAAGGCTTTGCCGTGGTCGCGACCGAGGTCAAATCCCTGGCCGACCAGACGGCGAGGGCGACAGAGGAAATCGGCGAACAGGTTTCGGCGATACAGGGGGCGACCGACGATGCCGTCACCGCTATTCAGGGGATTGGTGCCACGATCAAGGAAGTCGGAGAAATCTCGACCGCGGTGGCCGCGGCGGTTGAGGAACAAGGACCCGCCACGAGAGAGATCGCCAGCAATGTCCAGCAGGCTGCAGCCGGCAATCAGGAGGTGACCAGCAATATCAGCCTCGTCACCCAGGCAGCGGACGAAAGCAAGGCCGCGTCCTCACAGATGCTCGAGGCCGCAACGAACCTCGTCGATCAGGGCGACGCCCTGCGTGCCGAGATCGATACGTTCCTCAACGACGTCCGCGCCGCATAGCCCTGCGCCATCGGCGACGACACAGATTGAATTTGGCGGCCTCGACTGGACATCGGGGCCGCCATTCTCGTTTGGGTGAAAGTCGGACCGGTGTCGAGGGACCGACCCTGACCCGTCGGAGCAGTTGAGGCGAGTTAGAGCAGCCCCGCCGACGATCCGCCATCGGCGTTGATATTAATCGCTGCCAGAAATTCGGCGCGCTCGGAGCACAGAAACGTCGCCAGACCGGCGATGTCTTCCGACGTGCCGAGGCGGCCGACCGGGATGTTCGCCTCGATGCCCGCATTTATTTCATCCGGCGATTTGCCTTCGAATTTGGAACGCTGTTCCATCAGCGTCGCCCAGCGCGGGGTATCGATCGAGCTTGGGTTGATGCCGTTGACCAGCACGCCGTCGGGCGCCGCGGATTTGCCTAGCGCGCGGGTGAAATTGATCAGGGCGGCGTTATAGGCGCCGCCGAGGATGTAGCCCGGGCGCGGTGAATGTCCGCCGCCGCCGATAATGTTGACGATGCGGCCCCAGCCCTGCGCGCGCATAGCCGGGAGGGCGGCGCGGGACAGGCGCATATAGCCCATGAATTTCAGCTCGAATGCGGCCATCCAGGTCTCGTCGTCGAGATCTTCGATACGCCCCGCCGGGGATGAGCCGGCATTGTTCACCAGAATGTCGATGCCGCCCAGGGAGGACGATGCTTCATCGATCACCCGCGCGATATCGTCGGCGTTACCCATGTCGCCCGGGATGGCGATCACCTTCCCGCCGGTGTTTGACGCAAGATCCTGCGCGGCGGCGTTGAGCCGGGCTTCGTCGCGCGCGACGATAGCGACGTCGACGCCTTCGGCGGCCAGTTCGGCCGCGGTTGCCCTGCCGATACCGAGGCTGCCGCCGGTGACCAATGCGCGACGGCCTGAAATACCGAGCTCCATCCGATTATCCTTCGATGTTTATGTGTCGCGGCGGTTTATGCCGCCGTCGTGCCGGCGATAAAACCTGTCAGCGCTGCATTGAACGCCGCCGGGTTTTCCATCGACCCGTAATGGCCCGCGCCGTCGATGATTTCCATCGGGCCGTCGCCCAGCGCTGCGCGGGCGGCTTTGCCGATATCGACCGGCGATGCGGGATCGTCGCTGCCGGCGATCACCAGGGTCGGGCAGGCGATCCGGGGGGCGATTTCAAAAAAGTCGGTCTGCGCCATCATCTCCACCGCCTGGCACATCGCGGGCACCGGTGCGCGTTTCATGATGGTGACGGCAAGCTCGGCGACCATCGGCAGGGTTTTGGGGCCCAGCACTTTGCGGCCGCGTTCCTCGGCGAAGCGCTCGGCACCCATTTCGCGAAATGTTTCGAGTCGGGATTTGCGCTGGGCGCTGCGTTCGTCGTCGGGTAATCCCGCCAGGCCGGTGAGCCCCTGACAGAACGTGTAGGACAATGCCTGGTCCGGGTATTCGGCGACGTAGGATGCGCCGATCAGGGCGGCGACCGACTGGCCGACAATATGGGCCTTGAACGCGCCGATGGTGTCGAGCACGGCGGACAGGGTATGGGCGTAATGTTCGACTGTCGGATTTTCGCGCTCGAACCCCCCGGAGCTGCCATATCCCGGCATGTCCCACGCAATGACGCGGAAATCATCCGACAGGGCGCGGAACTGGAACGCCCAGGTCTGCGACGATCCGCCAAGCCCGTGCAGCAGCACCAGCGGCGGTTTGTCGGTTTCGGTGTCGCGGATCGCGATGGGGGTGCCGCCGAGATCGACGGCTTTGAGTTCGGGTAAGGCCATACGGGGCAGATTACCGGGTTCGGTCCGGTTTGTCTCGGTGGGGTGTGTCTTGCAGGGCCGGACCCGGGTCGTTTATTTCTTTGCCGACCCCAGCAGGCCCGCGCGCTTCAGCACGCCGTCGAGGCGCTTTTCGAGCTCCTTCGTGGCGGCCATCATCGGCAGGCGATGCTCGTTCTTCGGCATGATGCCGAGTTTTTTCATCATGTATTTCATGGCGATCGGGTTGGTGTCGTAAAACACTGCCTGATTGATCTCGAACAGCTCGTAATGGAGCTTCTGCGCCTTTTTCAGATCGCCCTTCCAGACCGCTTCGCACATCCGCGCCAGCTTTTTGGGCTGCAGGTTGCCGACCGCGTTCATCAGACCGCACGCGCCAACCGCCATCATCGGGTAGGACAGGTCTTCGAGCCCGACGAAAATCCGGAAATCCATGCCGAAATGATCGAGACATTCGGATGCGAAACCAAGATCGTCGACCGCATGCTTCATCCCGACGAAATTCGGGCATGCCTTGGAAATTTTATCCAGCGTATCAAGCGTGACCGACACCGCGGCACGGCCCGGGATGTGATAGATCATCCATGGCAGCGACGTTTGCTTGCCGAGCTTTTTATAATATTCGACCAGGCCACGCTGGGGCGGTCGGGTGTAATAGGGGGTGACGATCAGCAGAGCGTCCGCGCCGGCTTTTTCGGCATAGGCCGACAGCGCACTGGTTTCCTGGAGGTTCTGTGATCCGGTAGCCGCAACGATCGGCAGCTTGCCCGCATTGGCCTCAATTGCGACATCGACGATGCGGTTGCGTTCCTCGACCGTCAGCGACGCGGGCTCCGACGTCGTGCCGTTGACCAGAATGCCGTGCGAGCCGTTCTTCACCTGAAATTCAACCAGACCGGCATAGGCATCGTAGTCGACCTTGCCGTTTTTGAACGGCGTGATCAGCGGCGGGATGGATCCCTTCAGGAAGTCTTTGGGCAATTTCATCATGGTCTGGGTCTCCGGTCGGGGCGGTTTGTGAAAGATGAGGGCGCTAACCCCGCCACATCGGAGCCCGCCACATCTGAGTATGTGCAGATGCTCATTTTGTCACCCCGGATTTATTCCGGGGTCCAGTCTGTTTGTTATCAGAGAGCTGGATCCCGGCACAAGGCCGGGATGACAGGTGGTGGGTTGGCTGTAGCTTCTATTCGCGGGCTATTCGCCGGCTTCGAGAAGCTCCGCGGCGTTGGTCTCGAAGCCCGAATTGGCGCCGAGCACCGACCAGGGCTGTTTCAGGCTTTCCTGCCACAGCAGGCTTTCCATGAAGATGTTCAGCGGCTGGTCCTGGACCGTGAGTTCGTACACGGATTCGTCGTAGGACGCGTGGTTGTGCACGCCCCAGCCCGGTGCCGACAGCATCAGGTCGCCGGCTTTCCATTCGTATACCTTGCCTTCGACGGTCGACCGTCCGGTGCCGTGGAAATAATAATTCATCGCAGACGACACATGGCGGTGCGGCTGATCGACGATATTCGGCGGGCGGACTGTCATGGTCGCGAAGAAGTTCGGTGTGGTGCCGTTGAACCGCGTGGTCATCGGGTTGAAGAGCAGATACAGACGGCGGCCGCGATATTCCTTGCCAAGCTCGGTCAGCTTGTCGAGTTCCGCTTTCACTTTCTGCCACGGCCAGTGCAGCGCACTGGAATCGACCGAGGCCGGGTTGATCAGCGTCTCATACGGCATCAGCCAGGCACCGTCGTCGTTGAGCTGGAACGTGCCATAGGGGCTTTTGCTCGTGGCGTCGGATTCGTTCGCCTCGGCGCGTTCCTTTTCCTCCGCCGCCTGTTTCTGGGCGGTGGCGACCAGTTCCATCATTGGCGGCGGTTCTTCGTCGACGATATGGACGTTCATTTTTTCCAGCAGCGCCGCGTTCGAATAGGTCAGGCGGACATGCAGGTCCTTGGAATCGTTGACGTGCCAATAGGTCCCCATGGATGGGAAATTGTAGACGTCATATTCGTTGAAGCCGATCTTCTTGCCATTGATGATCGAATGGCCTTCTCCCTGGATGCAGAAATTCACCTGGGTCGAATTGTGGCGGATCGGAGCGGTCTGTTCACCGGGCTTCAGCACTTCAAGCGTGACGCGCACACCAGGGTTCAGTCCGGGGCCGACGCCGAGCTCCTGCCAGCGGGGGTGGACGATCAGCGACTGGCGGCGGCCGTTTTCGGGGCGCGGCTGTTCGGCCAGACGGGCGATTTCCTCGTCGATCTCTTCCTTGGTGATCGTGACCGGTTCCCACAAATCCAGCTTTTCCGGATATTCGTAGCCGGTGCGGTCGATAAATTTCGGGTTGTCGCTCATGGTGTTTCCTCCACTTGCCTGGCAAAGTTTAAATCTTGCGGGTGAATTCCTTAGATATCTTAGTATTCGGTGAAACCGAGTGTCAAGCAAGCCCGCGGGTGTCTGCGGGCCGGCGCGTCAGTCTTCGGCGTTGGTCAGGTTTTTACGGACTTTCTGTAACAGACCGCGCAGCTGGGTGAATTCGGTATCTGTCAGACCCTTCGTGGCAATATCGTTTACCTCGAACGCGACGGGCATCAGTTCGGTCTTCATGTCCCGGGCTTTGTCGGTCAGATAGATATTGATGGTGCGGCGGTCCTTCGGGTTGCGCACACGTTCAATCATGCCATTGCGCGCCAGCAGCCGCAGGGCGCTGACGGTGGTCGGTTCGGTAGTGCCGACGCGGCGGCTCAGTTCGCGTTGGCTCAGCCCTTCCTCGTCCCACAGGGTGCGCAGGAAGTACCACTGGCCGGGGGTGATCTGGTGGGTCTGCAGCCGGTTACGGAGCGCTCTGGCGAACAGCAGATGCGTGTCCCGGATCAGGTACCCGGCGCTTTCCTCGGGCCGCAGGTCGGTCCGGTCTTTGGTTGCCGGCTGTTTCAGGGGAAGGTTCACGGTCGCCTCGCTCGCTCGATTGCGATATTAGAATTTTATTCCTTAGATATCTTATTGCTTGATAGCAAACAGAACAACCCGTTGTACGGGTTTTTGCGAATCATTCTCGGGCGCGGTGTCTTTATCAAATGATGCGGCGTGCGATACACTCGTCATCGCGGACTGGATGGAGAGGCAGATGAAAAAGAATATAAACGACATTGGCGGTGAGGATTGGGGCCCGGTCCCGCTGACCCAGAAGGACGTGCCAGACTGGGCGAAACTGTCGACCGCGCTCCGCGGGGCGCTCGGTGACAAGGGCGCCGGTCTCGTTAATCTGCATGAAGGCCGTCGTGCGCGCGAGGAAATGGGGTATGAGCGCTATCACGCCCTCGGCTATTTCGAGATGGGGATGCAGGCCATCTTCGATATTCTGGTGCAGAAGAAGGTGGTGACCGCGCAGGAGGTCCAGGACCGCATCGATCAGTTGAAGGCAAACCAGCCGAAATGAGTGCGGGACGGCGGTTGAATTCGCGCAGTTGAATTCGGGGGCCAACCGTCGCAGAATGGTCGAAACAGGAGAAACACCATGAGCCAGCGCCAGCACGATATGGGCGGTATGGAGGCAGGACCGATCGAGTCCGACGAGCATGCCGCCGAGCCGTGGGCAAAGATGATCACGTCGGTCGCCGCAGCCCTGCGCGACCACGATATCATGCGCATTGATGAGCTGCGCCGCGCGTTGGAAGATCTGCCGGAAGATACCTACAAGCAGGATTATTTCGAACGCTGGTCGGAAGCGATGATCAATCTGCTCGAGGAAAAAGGCCATCTGACGCGGGGCGAGGTGATGGGTAAAATGGATGCGCTTAAAGCGCAGCTGGAGGGCTGAGGTCATGATGTTCAGTGTTGGCGACCGCGTTCGCATCAAGGATTCGCACCCGCCGGGGCACCGCCGCACGCCGTATTATGTGCGCGGCAAGACCGGTGTCGTAGAACGCTATTGCGGCGATTTCAAAAACCCGGAGGAACTGGCTTACGGTTTCGATGGTACGCCGAAGCGCGAACTATACAGGGTTCGCATTACCCAGACGGAATTGTGGCCGGATTACGAAGGATCCGACAGCGATACGCTGGACCTGGAAATTTACGATCACTGGCTCGAGAAAATCGGGGGATAATGAGATGACGACCGACGAACGCGGCACGCACGATCATGACCACGATCATGATCACGACCATCCCGGGACGACGCCGGATGTGAACGAAACCGGCTATTACGAGTTGATGGCCGAGGCGATGAAAGAACTGCTGATCGAAAAAGGCGTGGTGAGCGCGGACGACGTGCGCCGCAACCTCGAATTTCTCGACAGTCGCGATCCGGCCGAAGGCGCGACGATCATCGCCCGGGCGTGGACCGACGCGGAATTCAAAAAACGTCTTCTCGAAGACGGTACCAAGGCGGTCGGCGAAATGGGTTTCCCCATGGGCGACGCCGTGCTGATCGTCGTTGAGAATAACGAAGAGGTGCACAACATGATCGTGTGCACCCTGTGCTCGTGCTATCCGCGGACCATCCTCGGACTTCCGCCAGATTGGTATAAATCCAAAAGCTATCGTGCGCGTGCCGTTATAGAGCCGCGTTCGGTCCTCAAGGAATTCGGGACTGAAGTATCGGGCGACAAGACCGTCCGGGTACACGATTCCAACGCCGATATGCGCTACCTGGTGCTGCCCGAGCAGCCCGAAGGGACAGACGGCTGGTCGGCTGAGCAGCTGGCTGCCATCGTCACGCGCGATGCGATGGTCGGGGTCACTCTGCCGCAGGCATAAGCGCCTCGGCCCGACAGGTTCAGGTGGGCTTTGACCCGTTAGATTCAGGCCGCCGCTTCCGTATTTTCGGGGGCGGCGGCTTTTACGCGCTCTGGCGGAAACAGGATCATTACCTTGGTGCCTTCGCCCGGCACACTCGCGATTTTCAACGTGCCGCCATGCAGTTCGGCGAAGGACTTCGAGATCGGCAGGCCGAGTCCTGTTCCGCCATGTGACCGTGCATACGTGCCGGCCACCTGGCCAAATGGTTTGAAGACAGTTTCGATATCTTCTTCGGCAATTCCGCAGCCATGATCGCGGACGGCGATCACCAGGGAGCCGTCTTCTGTGATTTCGCCAGAAAGCTCAATGGTGCTGCATTCCGGTGAGAACTTCACCGCATTGGAGACAACGTTCAGCATTATCTGGTTGACCCGCCGCTCGTCCGCATCGAAGCGCACGCCGCCCGCCGGGCAGGATGTGGCAAGGCTGATCGCCTTCTGATCGCAGGCCGGCGCCATTATTCTGGTGCAGTGATCGAAAACATCTTCGAGCCTGAGCTCGACCGGTTCCAGTTCCTGCGTGCCGACCTCTATTTTCGACATATCCAGGACGTCATCGACGATACCCAGCAGGTGCTGTCCGCTATCCCAGATGTCGTTGAGGTAGACACGGTAGCGATCGACGCCGAGCGGGCCGAATATCTCGCTGCGCATTGAATCCGAAAAACCGAGGATGGCGTTCAGGGGGGGGCCGCAATTCGTGACTCATATTTGCCAAAAACTCGGATTTCATCCGGTTTTCTTCGCTCGCGGCGGCAGCCTCTGCGGCCAGTGCCAGGTTTTCGCGATGCTGGCGCGCGACGACGCGGTCGCGCTGGAATATCAGCGTCAGCAGGAGAAGATACAGGACGCCGAGGGTCAGAAAGACGATCAGCGACTGACGGTTGCTCGATTGCTGAACACGCGCGAGCAGCTCGGTCAGATCGTAGTAAACCTCGAAGACGCCCTCAACCCGGTTGTCCTGCCCGGTGCCGACGACGATGGGGATATAGCTCGCAAGAACGTCACGATTGACGATTTCCTGCTCAAAGGCGCTGAAGGTATCGCGGTGCGACAGCTCACTGACGATATGACCGCTTTTGGCCGCCAGAAAACCGGCATTCTTGCTCTTGTCGTCGCCAATCTGGGTGGCCTGCGTCGAAAATACCGTAAGACCGCCGAGGTCGTATATTTTGACCTTCAGGACGGCGAGCCCCTGCATCTGCTTCACGGTGTCGGCGCGAAGCTGTGCTGTGGTCGGATGATCGCGGAGAGTGGCGGTTTCCAGCGACTTCGCAGCGTTCAGAAATTCGGCATATCGCGGCCAGATGGCATTGGCGAACGCCTTGGTCAGCGCGACATTATTGCGTTCCGCCATGGTCTGCAGATCGCTGGACGAGTTCTGGCGTCCGCCGTAAGAGAGGGCGATGCCGGCAGCGACGATAATTGCCCCGCAAATCAGGGCGACCCGGCCGGTCAGAGCGCGTGGTTGGTTAAGGTTCATCGTCAGTCTCCGTTACTGGCAGATACTGACGCCAAATAGTGATGGAACTGTTTACGTCGAGACGGTGGTTTTCGGCCGTGTCGCCAGCCAGATTCCGGTGAAAATCAGCAAAATCCCCGCGGCGTGAAACCAGCGGAATTCTTCGCCGAGGAGCGAGACCGCCAGGATGACGCCGAACACCGGCGCGAGATAGATAAAATACCCGGCGCGCCCCGGTCCCACCTTTGAGACCGAATAGGCCCAGAAGATCTGGGCCAGTACCGAAGGGCCGATCGTCATGAACCCGATTGACCACACGGCGGTCGCATTCACCGGCACGGGCCGGTCGAACACGTAGAGCTCGATCAGCCAGAGCGGCAGCATGTACAGCGCCGCAAAACCGAACATCCCGGCCATCAGGGCGCTGGTGCTGAGCTCCGGCGGGGCACGTCGCAGGAAGACCGCATAGACCGAATAGGACATCGTCGCGAGCAGCAGGATGATGTCGCCAATATTGAAGCTGAGCGCCATGACGACGTCCATGTCGCCCTGGGTGACGATAAACGCGACGCCGCCAAACCCGAGCAGGACGCCGATGGATTCACGCCCGCCGAACTTGTCGCCGAGGATGATCAGCGCCGAGATCAGGATGCAGATCGACATCAGGCCCTGGAACAGCGCACCGTTGATCGCGGTCGTGTATTGCAGGGCGACATAATGCAGCGCGCCGAACCCGATGGAGGATGTCAGCGCCAGAAAAGAAATGTATTTCCATCTCGCCCGAACCACCGCGCGGTGGCGGTAGAGCTCATCCCAGGTCCAGGTCAGAACGACGAGAAAAGCGAACAACCAACGCCAGAAATTCAGCGCGAGCGGCGGGATTTCACCCGCAACATGACGTCCAACCACGGAAGATCCCGCCCAGAACAGGGCGCAGAATGTCAGCATGATATAGGGCAGGGCGGGGGAGTTCTTCATTCTCGGATCATATCTTCTTTTTTCCGCCGAATGTGGCGCACCAGATGCCGAACGCAATCATGGAAATGCCCGCGACATGGAATTGCCGGAATGGCTCGCCGAGAACGACAACGGCCATGAACACACCAAACACCGGGGTCAGATAGATCATGTAGCCGGCCTTCGCAGGCCCGATGCGGCGCACGCCCTCGACGAAAAACGTCTGTGCCAGGACCGATGGGAAAAGCGCGATGAAACCGACGGTGAGCAGGGCCGTCTGCGTCATCGGCAGGGAGCGGAACCAGATATTTTCGATAATGAAGAAGGGAAATATATGGATACTGGCGAACACCATCGACACGAACATAAAGGACAGCAGGCTCAGCTCCGGGGGGCGCTTGTACAGGAAAACGGCGTAACTCGCGGACGCAAACACGCCCATAAACACCAGCGGGTCACCGGGATTGATCCGCATCTGCAACAATAGGTCCATATCGCCCCGGATCACGATCACGATCAGGCCCGCCATGCCCAGCGCGACGCCCGCACCCTGGCGCAGGGTCACCTTTCGTCCGGCAAATATCAGCCCTGACAGCAGGATACAGATCGGCAATGAGCCCTGCATCAGGTTGCCGTTGATCGCCACAGTATATTGCATCCCCATATAGACGAGCGCGTTGAACGCGGCCATCGACAGCAGGGCAAGGCCGTTCAGGAGCCAGAAATTCTGCCACACCACATGGCGATTCCGCCAGGTGTTCCGGTACGCAAAGGGCGCGAATATCAGCGCCGACAGGAACAGGCGCCAGAATGTCAGCGCAATCGGCGGCACCTCCTCGGTCGTCGCCCGGGCGACGTTGGTATTGGCCGCCCAGAGTAGTGCTACGACGGTCAGCATCAGGTAGGCGACCAGCGTGCCGTTGGGTGTTTTGGCGGATTTTTGGGGGGATACTTTGGTGGATACGGGGTCCGTCACGGGGCTAACCCTGCTTTGCCCGGCGTGCATGCTGCGCGGTCGCCAGCCAGATACCGATCACGACGCAGAGCGCCCCGACCCCGTGGTACCAGTACGGTTGCTCACCCAGAATGACGATGGCGAGGATGCCCGCGAAGATCGGGAACAGATTGCCGAAATACCCCGCCTGGGCACCGCCGGCGCGATAGGTGCCTTCGTTCCAGCAGCTGGTGCCGATAAAGCTAGCCAGCACAGCGACGTAAAGCACGAACAGGACACTGGTCTGCGTGACCGGCATCGGTGCGACGGTCGCGGTTTCCCATAGATACAAAGGCAGCATGGCGATGACGCCGATCAGGCTGATCGTGGTCATGAACGGCATGATCTCAATCGTTTTGGGTTTCCAGCGTATGAGAAACGCCTGCCATGCCCACAGAAAGACCGCGCCCAGCGCCCAGATATCGCCTTCGCCAAGGGCCAGTGTCTGCAACACGCCAAGATCGCCGCGGATGACAATCAGCACCGCGCCGGCGATTGAAAATACGATCCCCCACCATTGCCGCCCGCTGATCCGCTGGCGCAGAATGATGAGGCCGAGCAGTAGCACCAGAACCGGCAGGATTGACTGGATGAGCGCTACCTGGAGTGCCGTCGATTTCTGCAGCGCGATGTAAAACACGGAGTTGAAGCCCGCGATGGATACCAGCGAGAACGCGGTCACAAATTTCCAATGGGTTTTTATTTCCGCCCGCTGCTGCCAGGTCTGGCGGCCGAAGAACACGGCGAAAATCAGGAAGGCAGTTGTCCAGCGCCAGAAATTGAACGCCAGCGGCGGGATTTCCTCTGCCGCGCTCGCCCGCCCGACGATGGAATTTCCGGCCCAGACCAGCACGGCCAGCACGAGCAACAGATAGCCGGACAGAATACGGCGTCGGGCGTCCGCGTCGGCGGCGGTATGCGACGTAGGGGCGTCGGTCAAAATGAGGATCCGAAAGGGATTCGAGGAAGCGCAGACCGTACCGCAGGTTCACAAAACGCGCCAGCCATGGCTGATATGCGGAACTGATCGGCCCATCCATTAGTATGTGTTTTTGATCGCGCGGCCGACGCGGTATAGATGAGAGAAGGGTGTCCGGATCATGCTGACCCGGAAAGAATGCCCAGACAGAATACTCGAGGGAGAATAAAATTGGCTGACGACGACACAGAAATTCCGGCGGCGCTGCGCAATGAAGGCTATCTCGACCTGCGGGAGCTGATTGAGCGCTTCGATGAGATGGGTGAGCTTGCCCGCGTCGACGGCGCAGACTGGAATCTCGAAATCGGCGCCTTGTCTGAAACCATCGCCGCCGCAGACCCCGGTCGCGCAAAGGCATTGCTGTTCGACAATATCCCGGGCTACCCGGAGGGCTTTCGTATCATGTCGGGGGCGGCGAATGCGTATAAGCGCCTTGCCGTCGTGCTCGGCATGCCCGATCCGGAAAACGAGATGGACCTGGTGAAGGCGTATCGCAAACGCGCCAAGGCGGAATTCGAGCTTATGCCGCCGGTAGAGGTGCCGACCGGGCCGGTCATGGAAAACGTCGATCGCGACGACGAGGTCGACCTGTTTAAATTCCCGGCGCCGTTTGTCCATGAAAAGGACGGCGGGCGCTATATCGGCACCGATGATCTGGTGGTCATGCGCGATCCCGATTCCGACTGGGTCAATGTCGGCACCTATCGCGTGATGGTGCACGACAAGAATACCGTCGCGATCTGGATGTCGCCGGGCAAGCACGGGCGGCTGATCAGCGAGAAGTATTTCGCGAAGGGTGAGCCGTGCCCGGTCGTGATTTCCTGCGGCCACGATCCGAACCTGTTCCTGGTCGCTCATCAGGAGGTCGATTACGAGCTCGACGAATTTGCCTATGCCGGCGGCCAGCGCGGCCGCCCGATCGAGGTCATCCCGTCCGAACTGCACGGTCTGCCGATCCCGGCCTATTCGGAACTCGTGCTCGAAGGCGAGATTATGCCCGACGAGACGCGCGAAGAAGGCCCGTTTGGCGAATTCATGGGCTATTACGCGTCTGAGGCGACGGTCCTGCCGATCGTGCGCATCAAGCGCGTGTACTGGCGCAACAACCCGATCCTGACGCTGGCCGTGCCTTCCCGCCCGCCGGAAAACTTCACCTTTGCCCGCGCCACGGTGAAATCGGCGATGATCTGGGACGAGATGGAAAAAGCCGGTGTGCCCGGGGTCGAAGGGGTGTGGTGCCATGAATCCGGCGCAGGCCGGCTGTTCAACGTGGTCTCGATCAAGCAGCTCTATCCCGGTCATGCGACCCAGGCGGGGATGCTGGCGGCAACCTGTCATGCCGGCAACTATGCCGGGCGCTGGGTGGTCGTGGTGGACGAGGATATCGATCCGTCGAACCTGTTCGACGTGACCTGGGCAATGTCGACGCGCTGCGATCCGCCCGAAGACATCCAGTATATCAAGCGCGCCTGGTCGACCCCGCTCGATCCGATGCTGCGCGCGCCGCCGTGGCAGAATAACCGCGCCGTGGTCGATGCGTGTCGGCCCTATGACTGGAAGGATGACTTCCCGACGGTCGCCGAGGCGAGCCCTGAGCTTAAAGCATCGATCCGCGGAAAATGGCCGGAATTATACGAGTAGCCAGACAAACCTAATGGGGCGCGGCTTGCCAATTGCCAGTGGCGGTGGCAATACCATGTATCTACTGGGGGTATAAGGCATCATGAAAAAACAACGGATTCAGCAATTCATCGGCGGTGTGGCCGCGGCGATGATTATTGCGGGGGCGACGACGGTGTCGGCCGCGCCGGTTTCCATCATCAACGCCGGTTTCGAAGACACGACCGGTCAATCGACAAACAACGAATTCACCTTTGGTATCCCCACAGGTTGGACTGTGCACGATCCTAACGGCATTGTGCCGGCCAGCGGGGTCGGTGGCGGGTTTTTTCTCGGCACACTCCAGCCGAGCGGGGCTGGTGCCTTCAACACGGTTGCGCCTGAAGGCGACCGTGTCAGCATCCTGTTTAACAGCCAGGGCCGCGATACGGGCGAATATGGTTTTCAGCAGATCCTGACAGACACCGTGCAGGCAAATACCCGTTACGAGCTCAGCGTCGAGGTTGGTAATATCGCATCCAGCTTTGCCTCGAATGGCAGTTTCTTCAATCTGGATGGTTTTCCGGGGTACCGGATCGATCTGTTTGCGATCGATGCGTTCATGAACGAGACGATGCTGGTGCAGGACCTCGAAAGCCTGATTATCCCCGAGGCGGAATTCGCGCTGGCGACCATCAGCGTCGATATCGGGGCCGGACACACAGCGATTGGCGACATGCTCGGTATCCGGCTCGTGAACCTGAACGAAACCCGCGGTGTGACCGGACCGCCCGATCTCGAAGTCGATTTTGACGACGTGCGCCTCAGCGCGACGGCGATATCTGAGCCGGGTGTGTTTACGCTCGCTCTGTTGGGCCTCGTGGCCCTTGGCCTCGCACGTCGCGCCGGCCGTCAGCGGAAGATCTCCCACCCAACAGCCTAAATCCGGCTTGCGCCACCCGGCATCTGGTGGCAGCTTGCGCGCCACGGTTCCTCCCGCGCCGGGGGGCACCCTGGGCCCGTAGTTCAGTTGGTTAGAACGCTCCGCTCATAACGGAGTTGTCGCAGGTTCGAGTCCTGCCGGGCCCACCACCCACCCCCAGTGTTTCAGGCGTCCAATCCTTGGCGCGTGCAAACGGGCGGACTTCAGCGGGTTTCGCTCTGTTCGCCGCGTTGATCAACAGCGTAGAGACGGCCCAGGCGGCGTTCTCCCGGCCAATTCGCCCGGTCGTCTCCGGCGGCGTATTTCGCCGCCAACTCTTCAGGTCGATGATGGCACTCGTCGGGAGGATTGGTCAGGCTGGGAAGCCAAGGAGACGGCGCTGGCTACGCCATTCGAGAGGCAGTTCGCCGATCCGCATAAGGCGCCTGGGCGTGAGCTCAATTGGCTGACACCCGTCGAGGACAGCCTTGACGATATCAGGCGCCAGGAAGGCGAGCCGGATAATGCGACTGACCTCGCTAGGACTGATCCCGCCGTCGCGCGCGATCTGGCGCGCGGAGCCAAATTCCCCTGCTGCCAGCTGGTCGCGCCAACGATGGGCCTGGGACAGCAGGGCGATCAAGCTCTCGTCGGGTGCCGCGACTTCACCTTGCGTAGCCGACATGATCAGCTTCGCCTCGACGCCGCGCCGCTTCAGCGCAACCGGGACAGTGAGGTCAATCAGCCCTTCTTGATGCGTTGCGCTGTCGCGATTTTTCTCCAGGATCAATCTGGCGAGCCCGGAGCGGGTAAGCGCGATAAGGATCGAGCCAGGGTGAAGCGTCACCCGATGGAGGAGCCGGCGCAGCAACTGAATTTGGTGCTCGCGTTGTTCATCCTCCATATCACGTGCGGCCGCCACAGCGCGATGCAAGACGGTGCGCAGGCGGTCGGGGTCCATGCCAGCCAATTCCAGCGCATCGACAACGCGAATCCCGTCTCTCAGGAAGTCGACAACCGCCCGGGTGACCGCGCCATCGAGTTCACTCGCCGGCAGGCGCCATCCGCCATCGGTCGAAGTGGTCCTGTGAATCAGACGCTTTGAGATGTAGTAGCGATAGCGGCGGCCCTTTTTGCTGGCATGGGTCGGACACATCCGATCGCCCGTCTCGTCGTAAACCAGTCCGGTCAGTAAGCTTGGGGACTTGGTGTTGGTCGGTGATTGTCTCCGAGCGATATTGTCATCCAAACGGCTTCGGACGGACTCGAAGACTTTCCGGTCGATGATGGCATCGTGCTGACCCGGGTAGGTGACTCCCTTATGGGCGATCTCGCCGACATAGATTGGATTGGTTAGGAGCTGGTATAGATGCCCGCGGGTAAAGTTCTGTCCGCCGGTCGATTGACCGTCGCTGCGAATACGCCGCTTCGTGACGAGCCCGAGACGGCCCGATTCCTCAACGATCTTCTTCACCGTCCCGTGCTCGAGATAGAGGCGGAACAGGGCCCTTGCGGTCTCCGCCTCGGTCTTGTTCACCACCAGCTTCTTGTCCCGAACATCGTAGCCGAGCGGCGGCAGCCCGCCCATCCACATTCCCTTCTTCTTGGAGGCCGCGATCTTGTCGCGGATACGCTCCGACGTGACCTCGCGCTCAAACTGGGCAAAGGAGAGCAGCATGTTCAGCGTGAGCCGGCCCATGGAAGTGCTGGTGTTGAACTGCTGGGTCACAGAGACGAACGATACGCCCGCCGCATCGAACACATCGACGATCTTGGCGAAGTCGGCGAGAGACCGTGTTAATCTGTCCACCTTGTAGACGACGACCAGATCGATTTTGCCCTTTTCGATATCGACCAGAAGGGTCCGCAATGCCGGGCGCTCCAGTGTGCCCCCGGAAAGCCCGCCGTCATCATAGCGTTTGGACAATGCTACCCACCCGACCCCGCGCTGGGACAGGATGTATGATTCACTGGCCTCGCGCTGCGCATCGAGGGAGTTGAATTCCTGTTCCAGGCCTTCATCGGATGACTTCCGCGTATAGATCGCGCATCTGATCTTGCCGCTCATATCCCGAAGAACCTCGGGCCGGACCAGCGGGCGCCGGTGATGACGCGGGCGACCTGTGACAGCGAGGCGTAATGCTTGCTGTCGAACAGAAACCCGGTTTTGAGGACATCGACGGTATAAATCCGCCCATGCCATTCCCGGACCAGACGGGATCCTTTTGGCGGGCCCTTTGATCGGACTGGCCGAGGGACTGGAGACGCCCCATTTTTTGTCGGTCTGGTGCGTCGCTGAAGCTTGCGCCGTATAGCGGGATCGAGGCCGCCGAAAGTCTGAGACTGCAGATGCCAGGCTGCGGCATATTCGAGCAGGGGGCGACTTAGGCCTTTGGGCGGCGGCTGGCCGTAAGCCTCCGTCCATCGCTCGGCAAGAACCGCTCGCGAGAGTTCCGGGATGGCGGCAAGTTCGTTCGCCACGTCTTCTGGTCTGAGTGAGCTCCGCATGGTCGGAACCTTCCCGCGCCCGATCAGCCGTGTTCCGCGATGCTATAAACCCGACCGCGATCCTCGATGATGTCGCTTTCGACGGTCAGCTCAAGTTTTTTCCTGAGCGTACCGCTGATAGCGCCGCGGATCGAATGCGGCTGCCAGCCGATGGCATCGACTATCTCGTCGATAGTAGCTCCATTCTTCCGGCGCAGGAGATCGATCAGGACCGCCTGCTTCGTGCCCTGCCGGATACTGGTCAGTGACGTCTCGGTCCCGGTCTGACGGCCGGGTGCGGGCCGACGATTCCGGGCCTTACGCTTTATTGGCAGTGTCTTCGCCGCAGCGGCACCGATCGATTTCAGGCCGGCTCCCGTGATGATCAGTGTGAGCCGGCTGCCGTTCTCACCCGCGCGCCAGGCCTTATCGCCGCGGGCCGCAGGTTGCTCGTCGATCAGGCTTCGCTTGATGAGGCTTTTGACGGCCTTCGTGGCCGAGGCCTCATTGGCCTTGAGGGACTTTGCCAGGGGCAGGACCGCGCCGCCGTCGCGCTTTGCAGCGGTCGATAGGATAACGAGTTGAGTGTCGGTGAGCTTGGGCATAATGGCCTCCTGAGGTGAATTGCGCCGCTTTAATCGCGGCGCTCCCACTACCCACAGCCCCGCCGGCGGGGCCGATCGGGGCGGGGGTGGGCCGGAGGCGGCCCTTCGCTTCATGACACCAAGCAACGCTTCGTTTGCGACGGAAGTCCAGTTCTTTCAGCGGGGGTGTATTTAGGCCCTGTCTGGGGCGTTTTCCAGGCCCGGACGTGCGAGGCCCATATCAACGGCGGGCCGTCGATCACGAGGGCGAAGTACTGGATGTTTTTGCGACGAAACGGCGGGATCGCAAGGCAGCGCTTCAGTTTCTGAAGCGCGCGATGAAACGTTATGGTCAACCCAGGGTGATTGTTACGGATCGCCTGCGATCGTACCGGGCAGCGATGAACGTGATCGGGAATGCCGCTGACCAGGAGTGTGGCCGGTGGCTCAACAACCGGGCGGAAAACTCGTATCAGCCGTTTCGTCGACGGGAAGGGGCGATGTCGAAGTTCAGGGACGTGAAGACCCTGCAGAAGTTTGCCTCAATTCACGCCTTGATCCACAATCATTTCAATCTCGAACGTCGTCTCAACCGCTGCGAAACCTTCAAAGAATATCGCGCTGCCGCGTTGACCGAATGGCGCCAACTGGCGGCGTGAGATCCGCATCATCTGGATATTCGGAAGCTGGTTTGCATTGGTCTGACACCACCGGAAACAGTTAGATAGCGACCCCAATAGTCGCGGCCTCTTTATCTGCTTTCACAAGGTCGCCAGACCCTGTAAGCATCGCAATCTTCGCAGTTTTGGGACAAATCATGGCGCAAAATGCCACCATTTACAAAGTTGAGCTTTCGGTCTCCGACATGGATCGTCACTATTATGAGACCCATAAATTGACCGTGGCAAAGCATCCATCTGAGACGGATGAACGGATGATGGTGCGCATTGTCGCCTTTGCGCTAAATGCCCATGAGAATCTGGAAATGACTAAGGGACTGTCAACGGATGACGAGCCCGACATTTGGCAGAAAAGCTTGAACGGCGCGCTTGATATGTGGGTGGCCCTAGGGCTTCCCAGCGAGAAGGTGATGCGTCAATCCTGTGGTAAGGCCGGCAAGGTGATTGTCTATCCTTATGGCGGCAGGACGGCCGAGATCTGGTGGGACAAGATCAAAAACAGCACCACCCGTTTTAAGAATCTTCAAGTGATAAATTTTTCCGAGAAAGACACAGGCGAACTGGCAAAACTGGCAAGCCGCGCGATGAGGATCCAGATCAATATTCAGGACGGCGATGTGATGGTCAGTGTAGGTGATCGCATCGTCTACATGACCCCGCTCAAATGGAAGAGTGCTGCGTAAATCACGCGGGCTCGCCGCAAAGCCGGACTTGGGCATTGTAAGAGCAAAACGGCTTGAGGCAGAAAGGGCCGTTCTCTAGCCTCGACGGATGAGAAATCCCTTCCGCTATCGGGGGTAATCCAGACGCATTCGAAGGGTGGTCAAAAGGACCGCTATTGACCCAGAGCGGACATTCAGCAGCTTCGGCGGAAACGTCTGATTTCAGGTGTCACCTCAACCGATCGACGCAACACACGCGTTAAATCTGTCTGCCGGCGTTTCGAACGCCAACGTCTTGCGAGACCGCTCGTTCAGTTGCCGCGCCACCTTGTTGAGATGTGCCTGCGAGTATACCGACCAGTCGGTGCCCTTGGGGAAGTACTGCCGGAGCAGACCATTGGTGTTCTCGTTCGATCCCCGTTGCCACGGGCTCTGCGGATCGCAGAAGTAAACATCGATGTCGGTTGAGCCAACACACGACCCGCGGGGTAAGAGCCCTAACGCGTGGTTGTGGAGGCTTGATCTCTCGCCCTCCGGTGTATTCTTTGAGGTGGCGTCAGATCATGTTGGTGTCGTCAATTCAATTTTGCCGGTGGCCACTGCGCGGGTCCAACTCCAGAGTGCCTGGTTCAGTGCTGTCACTCAGAACAGGCACGGCCCGTGGTTCAGTTATTTCTACGGGGAGAAAAGCGGTCCCGGCTTCCGGTGGCTCCCGATCCGCGAAGCGCAGCCCCTACAGCTAGTTGAACACTTGGTTCGCGTTGACATCTTATCAGGTCCGCTTCTGCCCCATAGCGAACATGAAGAAACTCAAAAGTGATTGTGTTTCAATTGTTCTAGGCAATCACCGAGACAAGGAATTTGCTTCGCACTCGGATTGAGGATGCCTGAGGAAGTCCTGCACGCCTAAAATCATGTTCACCTTCGCGCCATCGTCACTCAAGGGCATTAGCAAAACCATATTGTTAACGTATTTGTTTGAATAGCTGCCCCACGCGCGATAAGATTCTCTATAGAACAAGACAGCTTCGTCCCTAACGTGCCTGAATGTCGTCAAGACATTTTCTGACCGGTCCCCCATAACTTCTCGTGGCGTTTTATCCTTAAACATACCGAGTTGGTATTTTTCTTCGATCATTGTACCTGCGACCTGATAACGAAATTCGCCGTTATCGTCCGCAACCACAATAAACGTGATGGGCAAAATTCTTGGAATTTCCATCGGGTCAAACGCACTCCGTGAGGGCATCCCGTTTTCTGTGGAAATTTTTTTCCAATAATCAAACGCCTGTATCAGCGACTTACTGGTTATTTGGGATCTTATCTTTTTTGAATTTCCGAATATTTCGAGCATTTTTATTTTCCGAGATGGCTCACGGACGACCGGTTCACATTCCCTTCGATTATTTAGGCATCAAGAAAGCTCGGCTCCAAAAGCTATATAGAACCGCCAATAGTAAGTTGCCGCAGGTGGGCATCAGGCAGCGTTCTTGCGTCGTGTGGAACCGGGACCTACGAGACCATTGCCAATACAGCACCATGGCGCTGAACCTACGAAAGGCGCGGCGTAGAGCGATTTCGGAATGGGGAGAAGATACGACGCGGCATCGAGGCGACAAAACCAGCATTAATAATCCTGACTACTGTAGCTCTAAATCACTTCTCCGTCTTACGGAGCAATAACCGTGCCAGTTTTCAACATCGTTAACTTTCAATAGCTTAGGCCATAGGCCCAGCATCCTGAATCTCCTAATTGTAACATATCGAGACAATTTGAAGATATTTTGAGAATATTCGCTTCTGGCTATAAGCGGACAAATTTACACTTGGCTGAAAATGGCGGTTTCAAAAACCGTCGTGTGCTTAGGAGTGCCGAGGATTCGGAATTCCGGGAGGTGAAGCCCCCGTAAAAATTCGTCTCGGTCCACACTTCAATCCACAACCACTTCAATCTCGACCGCCACCTCAATAGCTGAGAAACTTTCAAAGACGATTGATCAGCCGCGCTGGCCAAATAGCATTAGCCAGCGGCATAAAGCTCGCATCCGGCGGAAGTCGGGAGACGAGTTCGCATTAAGCTGACAACACCGCGCTGCCTGGTAACAACACTGATTGCGGGGTTCTATCCGCCAGGCGGCCTAGTACTCGATCTTCTCCAGTCCATCGAAGGCGATCTGGCTGCCATCGTCCAGCGTGATGGTACCGGCTGCATCGTCGGTCAGCGTCATGCTGCTGCCGTCGTCGCCCGCGACCGAACCCGTGGTCAACTCGACTGTCCAGCCACCACCGACTGCCGAGGCATCCGCGTTCAATAGCTGCAGGGTATCGGTCCACCCGCCACCGGCACCGCCATGGACAGTATCCATGGTGCCGCCTTCGCCCATGATGAAGCGATCGCTGCCGTCGCCGCCGGTGAGCTCGTTCACGGACCCATTGCCGGTAAACGTGTCGTTATTTGCCGACCCGATCAGGTTTTCGATATTCGTCAGCGTGTCCGTATCGCCGGTGCCGTCCGTTGCGGTTCCCGTGTGCAGGTTGGCCGTCACGCCGGCGGCAGCGCCGTCATAGGTGACGGTGTCCGTACCTGCGCCGCCGGTCAGGATGTCATCGCCCGAACCGCCCTGCAGCAGGTCGTCGCCGGTACCGCCGGTGAGCGTATCGGCACCCGCACCGCCATAGAGCGTGTCATCGCCATCTCCGCCGGAGAGGATGTCGTTGCCGGCGTTGCCCGTCAGGATGTTGTCAGCGTCGTTGCCGGTGATATTGTCGACACCGGTTCCGCCAATCACGTTTTCGATGCCGGAGACTGTATCGACATCGCTGGAGCCGGTTTCGTTCCCTGTGCCGGCGGCAAGATCGACGGTTGTACCCGCCGTATTGCCGGCATAGGTTAACGTATCCGTGCCGGCCCCGCCGGATATGACATCGGCACCTGTGCCCCCGGAAAGCGTGTCATCGCCTTCGCCGCCATATAGGAAGTCGTCTCCCTGTTTGCCGGTGAGGGTGTCGTTCCCGGCACCGCCGTCGATCATGTCGCTTCCGACAGTGCCGGTCAGCGTGTCATCACCCGCCGTGCCGCTCACGAGGTCGTGTCCGCTAACGCCAGCATTATAGATATCATTGATCGTATTAGAATCGAGTTGGGTATCGAAGATCGCGAATTCTGAGATCTGACCGTCGAAGAAACCTTGGAGGTTTTCCAGAGCTCCTCCGGTGCTTGAAGTGGTGGAATCCGCGCCGAGTACCCAGGGCTCGTTGTTGCCGTCGATACCCCCGGTAATTGCCGGATCGTTGGCGACCATCGTGCCATCGACCCAGATTTCGAGACCGTTGGCGCCAAATGTGACGTTGATCTGGTGATTCGTCTCGGGGCTTAGGACATTCGTGGCGTTAAGTGTGCCGCCATTGGTGCCCTGGATTCTCACCTCAAGGCCATCGCCGACCACGTCCATATAGAAATGGCCCTCTCCGATACCGGATGCATCACGGGACAGGACGGTTTGCCAGCTCTGGTCGGTTATGGTGCCGTCATTGTCGACATCATTGACCCAGAGCATCAATTGAATGGTCCCGTCGGTCAGCTGCCAGGCCGGATCGTCGGGGATGACCATATAATCGTCAGACCCGTCGAAATCGGTTGCAGCGCCCGAGATATTCGAGAATCCATTGGCCTGGTCGCCGACATCGGTATTGTAAATGGTGGCGTCGACCCCGCCGACCGTAGCCGACATGGTGTGCGTGCCGACGGTGGCGTTCACCTCGTCCATTTGCCAGTACCCGACCGGATCGTGCGACACGACCTCGGCCTCGAACGTATTGGTCTGCTCGTTCTGGTCGTTGACGCCGATCGTGTAGGTTTCGTCGTAGGTATTGCCGCCGCCATCAGTAACGCGCACGGTGATGTCGTGCGATGCGGACGTCTCGTAGTCGAGCGCACTACCATTCGCGACCGTTACTTCGCCGGTGCTGGAATTGATGGTGAAACGACCGCCCGCATTTTGTGTCAGAGAGTAGGTGAACGTCTCGCCGGAATCGGCGTCGGTCGCCGCCACCGTGCCGACGGAAGTACCGTTGGCCGCGCCTTCGGCGATCTCAACGCTGGTCATCTTCAGGTCGGTCGGCGTTTCGTTGACGTTGGTCAGGTTGACCGTCATCACCTCGTCATAGGTCGCCCCGCCCGAATCCGTGACCCGGATCGAGAGGCTGTGGGATGCCGCCGTCTCGTAATCGAGCAGGCTGCCATCGGCCACCGTTACGACACCTGTGTTGGTATCAACGGCAAACCGCCCGCCCTGGTCGTTGACCAGCGAATACGTGAATGTCTCGCCCGTATCCTGATCGGTTGCGCTGACGGTGCCCACGGTGGTGCCATTGGCGGCGTTTTCCGCCACGGTATTGGCAGTGAGCGTCAGATCGGTCGGCGTATCGTTCTCGTCATACAGGTTGATCCTGTGCGTCTTGTCGAACGTATTGCCGGTGGAATCGGTTACCCGGAAGGTAATATCGTGACCGGTCGCCGTTTCGTAATCGAGCTGCGATTTATCCGCGATCCGGATCGTGCCGTCCGCGTCGATCGAGAACCGGCCGCCTGCGTCGTCCACCATCGAAAAGGTGAAGGTGTCGCCCGCATCGACGTCGGTAACGTTGACCGAGCCGTTGAGCGCACTGCCGTTCCACCAGGTGTTCTCGCCGACGACAAAGGTCAGCACGCTGGCGCCGGTCGGGGGATCGCCGGCATCGCCAATACCAATGGTCATCACCTCGTCATAGGTGTTGCCCGCGGAGTCGGTGACGAGGACCGTGACGTCGTGACTTGTGTCGGTCTCGAAGTCGATCTGGCTGGCATCGGCTACGGTGACCTGGCCCGTGCCCGGGTCGATAGCAAACCGGCCATTGGCGTCGTCTACCAGACTGTAGGCAAAACTGTCGCCTGAATTCGCATCGGTTGTGGACACTGTGCCGACGACGGCCCCATTGGCTGCGTTTTCCAATACCATCGAGGTGTCTATCTCGAGATCCGTCGGCGCCGCATTGGCCTCTGCGACTGCGTCGCTGCGGGCCGGTGCTGCGGCCTCTTCGACGATTTCCTCAATGATTTCTTCCGTTTCCGCTTCTGGTTCCAGCAGAACCTCTTCGGCAACTACCGGTGCTGCAGCGTGGTTCACTGCTGCCGCCGGCGCGCCGTCTTCCTCTACCGGCAAGGGGGCACCCTGGGCTGCCTCGGCTTCTTCTGCCGCGGCCTTTTCTTCCTGTTTGTCGTGCCCTTTGGCTTCGCCGTTATTGCCGCGTTCCTCTTCCATAGCCTGCGGCAGGACGGAGATCGTGGTTTCTCCTGCGCCCAGCGCATCGCCATCAAGCAGACCCTCGGCGACAACATTGCCGCTTTCTGTCTCGACGACCTGGAAGGTGATATCCTCCATCAGGTCCGCCGCGGAGGCCGCGGCCGGAACGGCGATCGTCAGACCGATCACCTGCATCATCGTCAGTGTCCAGTTACGGTCGCTGTCGACTTCGCCCTTGGAGCTGGAGACCTGGCTCGGCAGGCCGGAAACCCGGACCTCGAACTGGCCTTCATCGGCGCCCTCGGGGATCAGATCGGTGAAATCGAGATTGAAGACGGCCTCATCCCCGGTTCCTTCGCCGTCAGACATATCATCGACGAAATCGAAATCGGTGCTGACCATATCGCCGGCCGCATTGCCGCCCGATCCGTCGCTAAACGCGGAGTCTTCTGCGGCAGGCGCCGCTTCGTCCATGATCGGTTCGAATTCGAGCTTCACGACCAGATCTTCGTAATCCTGGTCGCCACCACCGACGAGATCCTCGAAGCCGACCATCAGATCGCCGTCGTCGTTCACGCCGCTGACGCTGTGCTCAAGATTGTCCCCGTGCATATCGGGGCCGGCACTGTGGAAAATCTCGCCGGATTGGCTGTTGATCGTCGTTTCGTTGCCGTCGTCATGAACGAAGACGAGCGTCGGGCTGGGGGTGTTGATCGTGGCCGGTTCTCCCGCGTCGTCTCGGAATTCGAAGTGACCGTCCTGCATGTCTTCGAAATCGTTCTGCCTGTGTCCGTTGGGAACGACGAACACGCCGACGCGCGCGCCGGCATCGACATCGAAACTGACCTGCTCTTCGCCACCGACAAGATCACCGCCGGAACCTTCCATCGAAGCATTCTCCCAGGCCATTTCCACGCCCTGGATAACGCCGTCAGCATCGACCGTGTAATGACCGACCGAGCTTTGATAGCCGGCACTTTCACTCTCGAACGTCATGGTGACGGTCTGCGCGCTGGAAACCGTAACAGCGTTCGGGTCAACCCCGTTTGCGCCGTCCGCCTTCGCGTTGATGCTGTCAAAGGCCGGAAGGTCCGGGATTTCATGCGCCGATCCGGGCTCGCTGAGCTCCATGCCGGCGTTTTCGGCGAACGCAAAATTATCGCCCGACAGGTCGTTGCGATCAACGTCGGTCAGTGTGATGCTGCCGCCTTCAAGGTCGATAACGGTGTCGTTGCCAACCTGGCGGCTGTTATCCATCAGGCTGCGGAAATCACCGATTTCCGTGTCTGACAGGTCCATGGAATCGCCTTCGCTGACATCGAAGTCACGCACCTGGTCGTCGCCGAATTCGCCGCCGAACGAGAACGTATCCGCGCCGGAATCGCCTTTCAGGTAATCATCGCCGGCACCGCCATCGATGATATCGTCGCCTGACCCGCCGGAGAGACGGTCATTGCCTTCGCCGCCGGATACAGTGTCGTCGCCGGTCCCGCCCTTAACACGGTCGTTACCGCTGCCGCCGTCGAGAACGTCATTGCCTGACCCGCCGGAGAGACGATCTCTACCGTCGCCGCCGGACACGGTGTCGTTGCCGTCGCCGCCCTGAACACGGTCGTTGCCGCTGCCGCCGTCGAGGACGTCGTCGCCCGCCCCGCCGGAGAGACGGTCTCTACCGTCGCCGCCGGACACGGTGTCGTTGCCGGTCCCGCCCTGAACACGGTCATTGCCGCTGCCGCCGTCGAGGACGTCATTGCCCGACCCGCCGGAGAGGCGGTCATTGCCTTGGCCGCCGGATACAGTGTCGTTGCCGGTCCCGCCCTGAACACGGTCATTGCCGCTGCCGCCGTCGAGGACGTCGTCGCCGGACCCGCCGGAGAGGCGGTCTCTACCGTCGCCGCCAGACACGGTGTCGTTGCCGGTCCCGCCCTGAACACGGTCGTTACCGCTGCCGCCGTCGAGGACGTCGTCGCCGCCGCCGCCATCGACCCTGTCATCGCCAGACCTGGCGTCGACAACATCATTGCCGCTACTGCCGTTGATGTTGTTCGAGCCGCCATCGCCCTCGATGGTAGGTGCAGAGGGTTGGGCCACGGGAGTGTCCGCAACCGGAGGCGTATCGCCGGAGGCATTGGTCTGCTGGTCGCCGGTCGGCGCGCCGTCGCCGCCCGTACCGGACGTTGCATCATCACCGGTCGTGCCGGTTGTGTCTGGTTGAGTGGCCACGCCGCCGGTGTCGCCACTCGTCTGTGCCGTATCGCCGGTCGTCTGAACGGTATCGCCGGTCCCGGTATCGCCGACCGGGGCATCTCCGCCGGTGCCGGTTGTATCCGGCTGTGTCGCCACACCACCGGCATCGCCACCGGTCTGGCCGTCGCTGCCGGTCTGGACGGTATCGCCAGTCCCGGTATCTCCGACCGGGGCATCGCCGCCGGTACCGGTTGTGTCTGGCTGAGTGGCAACGTCGCCGGTGTCGCCATCGGTCTGGCCATCGCCACCTGTCAGGACGGTATCGCCGGTCGCGGTATCTCCGACCGGGACATCGCCGCCGGTACCGGTTGTGTCCGGCTGAGTGGCCACGCCGCCGGTATCACCACCGGTCTGGCCGTCGCTGCCGGTCTGGACGATATCGCCGGTCCCGGTATCTCGGACCGGGGCATCTCCGCCGGTGCCGGTTGTGTCCGGCTGAGTGGCAACGCCGCCGGTGTCGCCACCGGTCTGGCCGTCGCTGCCGGTCTGGACGGTATCGCCGGTCGCGGTATCTCCGACCGGGACATCGCCGCCGGTGCCGGTTGTGTCCGGTTGAGTGGCCACGCCGCCGGTGTCGCCACTCGTCTGTGCCGTATTGCCGGACGTCTGAACGCCGTCATCAGAGGTTGAAGGAGTGTCGACGCTGTTGCCATTGCCCGAATTGCTTCCGGTGCCAGTCTGACCGTCCCCGGCGTCGCTCCCGGCATTGGCGCTGTTTCCATTACCGTTGCCGTTTCCATTCTGGTCGGCAGTCGTATCGCCGACAGCATCAACAATGGGGTCGACGACGGGGTCGACGATGTCCGATACGGGATCGTTATCCACATTGGCCGGGGGCATTGAATCTCCCCCGGTCGCCTGTGCATCACCAGCGCCTCCGCCACCGTTATTACCGTTATTACCGGTATCGCCCGCTGGCAGCGAAGCGTCGCCGCCTGTCAGGACCGTAGTATCGTTGCCGCCGCCGCCGTTGCCCTGGCCGTTTGTGGCACCCTGACCGTCGCCATTGCCCACGCCACCATTGCCGCTGCCGTTTCCATTCTGGTCGGCAGTCGTATCGCCGACAGCATCAACAATGGGGTCGACGATGTCCGATACGGGATCGATATCCGCATTGGCCGGGGGCATTGAATCTCCCCCGGTCGCCTGTGCATCACCAGCGCCTCCGCCACCGTTATTACCGTTATTACCGGTGTCGCCCGCTGGCAGCGAAGCGTCGCCGCCTGTCAGGACCGTAGTATCGTCGCCGACGCCGTTGCCATTGCCGTTTCCGTTTCCGTTTCCGTTTCCGTTCTGGTCGGCGGCCGTCTCGCCTGTGGCCTCTACAATCGGGTCTACAACCTGATCAACGATGTCGGACACAGGATCGGTTGAGGCATCTGCCGGGAGCATCGAGTCGCCGCCGGTCGCCTGCGGATCGCCGCCGACGCCATTGCCCTGACCGTTGGTCGCGCCCTGGCCGCTTCCGTTTCCAACGCCGCCATTACCGTTGCCGTTGCCCATGCCATTACCGTTGCCGTTCTGGTCGGCGGCCGTGTCGCCTGCGGCATCTACAATCGGGTCTACAACCTGATCAACGATGTCGGACACAGGATCGGTTGAGGCATCTGCCGGGAGCATCGAGTCGCCGCCGGTCGCCTGCGGATCGCCGCCGACGCCATTGCCCTGACCGTTGG
>JBLIMV010000008.1:0-174940 GCA_047638395.1 Paracoccaceae bacterium
CAGTTCTTCCTTCTTGCCGGTCGGATGCGGGTTATCGGTGATATAGGCTTTTTGCAGCTGGGCTGTGCGGTCTCCCGATGTCGTCTGCCATCCGACGGTGAACTGGTGTAGCGCCGACAGAGTGTTCGGATTGCTACTGATGAATCTGAGGTCCTGTTCGATCGTTCCGAAATAGTCTTTTATGGAACTCTTCCGGGCTTCAGCAAGGGCCTGCATTTCCTTGTCTGCCAAGGCATGCATGCCTTCACTAGCGTCCAGATAGCCTTTGGTGCCGATTGCCGCGCCGGTGAGGATCACGACAAAGGCGAACAGAGCGACAAGCTTGGTCCGTACATTGTTGATTCGTGATGATTTTGTAGATGCTTCGGACTCTAAAACCTGAGCTTCTGCTTCCACGGTATTTTCTTCAGGAATGTTATCCACAATAGAACCTCATAAATTTACAACGTATTCGTTTTCATTTTTTGGCATTCGGTTTTCCATTAATTCGGTAAAAATTCGGTAAAAATTGTTTCAGCTTATTTCTTCCGGGCCACTTGTCCTTCCCCCCTAAAACTGGGCCATTATTTTGTTCCAGATAGGGGAGATTTCGATGGCTCGGAAACGATATTCGGACGAGGACATACTGAAGCTTCTGCGTGAGATTGAGGTGAAGCTGTCAGCCGGCAGTGACGTGGCATCGGCCTGTCGCGGCGTGGGTATCAGCGACGCCACATATTACAACTGGCGCAAGCGGTTCGGCGGGATGGGTCGGTCTCAGTTGTCGGAGATGCGGAGTCTCGAGAAAGAGAATACGCGATTGAAGAAGATCGTCGCGGAACTCGAACTCGACAAGCTGATCCTCAAGGAAAGTATGACTTACCTAAAGCCCAGGGCCTGACGACAGGGGAGCTCCGTCAGGCCGTTATCCATACGCGTCAGAAGCTTGCGACATCGGAGCGGCGGACCTGCCGGGTGATCGGTCTCGCGCGTAGTTCTCTGCAATACCAGGCGGCACAAAGAGATAGAGATGATGATGCCCTGCGGTTGGCTCTGATCCGGCTGGCAAAGCAGTATGGCCGCTACGGCTATCGCAAGATAGCGGAGCTGCTGCGTATCGAGGGCTGGAAGGTAAACCATAAGAAGGTTGAGCGGATCTGGCGCGAAGAGGGACTGCAACTGCCGCAACGGCACAAGAAACGCCGGCGGCTCTATCATAAGGATGCTTCGATCATCCGGCTGCGGCCGACGCATCCGAACCACGTCTGGAGCATCGACTTCGTGCACGACAAGCTCTGCAATGGTCAGAGCTACAAGATGCTGACCGTTCTGGACGAATACACCCGCCAGGCGCTGGCTGTGGCCGTTCGCACCAGAATGGGTGCCGAGGATGTACTGGAAGCTCTGTACCCGCTGCTCCTGCGCCACGGCGCCACGGAATACATCCGATCGGACAACGGCCCAGAGTTTGTCGCCGAAGCAATGCAGGACTGGCTGGTTAGGGTCGGCATCAAACCCATCCGGATCTATCCCGGGTCACCGTGGGAGAACGGATACAATGAACGCTTCAACGGCACCCTTCGCCACGAAGTGCTCGATGCCGAGTGGTTCACGACGACAAAGCAGGCCCAGGTCGTCATCAACCAGTGGCTCCGACAGTACAACCACGTGCGACCACATCAGGCCCTGAAAATGCGGCCGCCAGTGCCGGAAACTCTAATCAGGAATGGCACAGAACTTGGGGGCTAGACACGCTGACTAAACCATCGGTTCAAATCAGCGAACGAGAAACAGGCTCATTCTCTGAAAACTCCATAAAACGACAAAGAAAAGTTGGAATGACCCTTGATTTGTAATGATTTTCTGCAGATTTGTAATCAGGGGGTCAGGGGTTCGAATCCTCTAGCCGGCACCATTTTCCGCCCCGGCCCTATCCCGCCTGAGCCACATCCTCGTTAGTTGTGTGACCCGCGGGATACCCAGGCAAGCACCACCCCAAACAAAACAAAGGCCGCGACCACACCTATCGTGACGAGCATATCTGACTGTTCCATCTGTCCCTCCTGATTAATCAATCGACAGAAGGATTTTCCGGTGTCGTCTTTCGTCTTGCCTTGATCTATATCAATATAGGACCGTGCCCGATGACACCCGAAAGATCGCCATGAAGTGGTTCCCGAAGGAAAAACAAAGGATCGACTTTCTCGGCCTTGCAATGCGCAAGGAGAAGAACCCGTGGATGGAGAGATTTTACCTCGCCATTGGCCTGCTGTTTTTCGCCTACGTATTCTACAGCCTGTTTTTCAGCGACTGACCTGACAGGGAAATGAAGCGGCCCGAGCGCAAGCCCCCCCGAAAGATGTCGGAGAAACGACTGCGCAATATCGCCGTCTATTACTGCCAGCGCTATCTGGTTTCCGGCGGCAAACTGACCAAACACCTAAATAATCGACTCTACCGCGAAGTCGCCGATTCCGAGGAACGCACGGCCTTCGCTGAAATGATCCCGAAGATCGTCGCGGAATTATCCGGCACCGGGCTGGTGAATGACAAGGAGGCGGCATCTGCCCGGCTGCGCACGGCGCTGCGGTCCGGCTATGCGTCCGGCACCGCTGTGACGGTTGCCTCAAGGGGAGCTGTCGTCGACCGCGACCTGGTTGAGAAAGAACTTGAAATCGCGCTGACGGAAGCCCTGCCCGAACTTGATGGGGTGGACCAGGAAGGCTCGGAGGCGGCGATGGAACAGGCGGCTCTTGCGCTGAAACGTGCGCGCCGCGGCCCCTATCGCACCCGGCCCCAGGACGAAAAATCGCGGCGCCGGGATGCCGGATGGCTGCAACGCCGGGGTTTTCGCATGGATGCAGTCCGCCATGCGCTGGATATCGACCCGCTGGACGAATAACCAGCAGACCCCGGCTATCAGGCCAGATCAAAACCGTTATTGATCAAATATTCCCGAAAACCACTGCGCTCGGCGACCGATAGCTGGCGCGCGACATTTTCCGACCACGTGCAGTTCTCGGAAACCCCGTACTTGTCGGCATGACGCTGCCCGTCCGCCGATATCGGATTTGTCTCAAGCCGTTGAGCATCATAGGCATCGACCACATAATCAAGCCTGGTATCGTCGTATTTCTCCCGGTGGATGACGGCAGCCTGCGGCAGGCGCGCATTCATCCGCCCCTCCCAGGCAGGCCAGCCAAGCGTCAGACCGGCTATCGGAAACACCCCTTCCGGAATATCGAGCGCAGCGCAGAATTCTTCCATCCGGTTACGCACCTGGCTGATCGGCGCACAGCCAAGCCCCATGGTTTCCGCCGCCGTGATGAAACACTGCATGGCAAGCGCCGCATCGACCGTCGCATTCAGGAAGGTGTCCATATTGTTGCTGGCATAATCAAACCCATGGCGCTCTGTGAGGTGCTTCGCACGCCGCATATCCGCACAGAACGTGATGAATACCGGGCAGTACTTCATATGGCCGGTATCCGGGTTGAGATCGGCCAGTTTCATCCGCAGGGCCTCATCACTCGTCACGATGATGGAATATTGCTGCAGGTTCGACTTGGTCGGCGCCGATTGTGCACAGGCCAATAGCGTATCCATCAGGCTGTCAGGGATCGCCTCCTCGGTGTAGCGGCGGATACAGCGCCGCTCCAGCAACTGCTGGACGGCTGCCGGCAGCTCTTCCGGTGTCGCGCCGTCGAATGTGTGTCCGTACCGTCCGCCGATCAGTTCTGCTGAAGTGCTCATGCCCTGATATCTCATCCGCTGAAAATTGTTACCATGCGTGGTACTATACCCGTCTTCATTCACGATCCCCATGCCATCCAATGCATCTGACACCGCAAACCGAAGACGTCCTCATCGTCCATAGCTCCGACCTGCATGTCGATGACGGCTATACCGCGCGCGCCTGGGGCGGCGACGGCAATGCGCCACTAACCGCCGTGCTGGACGCGGCGCAGGCAATTGACGCCGATATCGTCCTGCTGACAGGCGACATCTTCGAACATAACCGGCTGAACGCGACGATCCTGGAGCGCACCCGTGCCGTGCTGGGCGATGCCCGCCTTCCGGTGGTCATGCTGCCCGGCAATCACGACCCGCTGATGCGCGGCTCGGTGTGGGACCGGGGCAACCTGTCGTCAATCGACAACGTGCATGTGCTGGGCGAGGAAGATAACCTCGCGTCGTTTACCGAATTCGATCTCGAAATCTGGGGCCGGGCGCATGAGAATTACAACGAGCTCAACCCGCTTGAAGGCGCGCCACGGAGATCAGCGGGGCGGCATATCGTGGCGGGACACGGCCATTTTGCAGAGGAACGCACACCGGCAGGTAAACCAGGCCCCGGCTGGCTGTTCACACCGGACGATATCGACGCGACGGATGCGGATTACATTGCGCTGGGTCACTGGAACCGGAAAATTCAGGTCGGGAACGGCACCGTGCCGGCGTGGTATTCAGGATCGCCCGACTACGCAAAAACCGTCAACGTGGTTCGACTGAAACCGTCAGGCGGCCTGGAGATATCTCACGCGCCGGTCGCCGGCCCGCCGGAGGGCTAAATTACGCTGCGCGG
Source organism: Paracoccaceae bacterium (assembly GCA_047638395.1). Taxonomy (GTDB): domain Bacteria; phylum Pseudomonadota; class Alphaproteobacteria; order MPNO01; family UBA830; genus CAXBCP01. The sequence continues at coordinate 4,565 of JBLIMV010000008.1, forward strand.
CGGCGGGCAAAGCCGATTGCGACAAGCCCAAGCCCGAGGACTGCGAGTGAACCGGGCTCTGCCATTGCAACAATCGTTGTCGCCGACAGATATTCGTAATCAGCAATGTCGTATTCGAGCGGGGCCGGCCTGCTCAGGATGTCGCCGACATCATTGACCAGACAACCAACCTTCTGGGCACCGTTCTCCGCTACCCAGCCGTCGCCATGCCCGACGACCTTTGTGCTGATATTCCGTGATTTGATTTGAGGCTCATACTGGCAAACATCAAGCTCACCTGAAATGTCCCTGGGCTGGCCATCTGTAAAAAGAATGGCCGTTGCTACGTTTCCGGCATTCCCGAATGTATCGAATTCGCCCAGCATCAATTGAATTGCTTCCGGCGTATCGGTCCAACCGCCAGTATAGCTCAGCGCATTGAGCGACGCCAAAACATCCGACGTATCCTGTGAATCGCCGAGACTGTGAACAATGGTGGCGTCAGTGGCGAACTCAATGATCGAAAACCGCATCGGGTTGTTCGCTTGCCCACCGTAGTCATTGATGACGTTGATGGCCGCCTGCTTTTGTGCGTCGAAATCAACGGAACCCAGGCTCCCGCTGTTATCGAGCATCAGATAAACATCGTGAAATGGCATTGCGCGTGCCGGCAATATGGCGATAAGCATCGCGACCAAAGCAAACGCACTCGTACGTAACATCGTTTTGAAAATCATGGTCCTACACCCTACCCGTACTGTCCGATTACACGACAGTGATGTCATATTAGGGTATGCAGTATTTTCTGAAAACTGTTTTTTTAACTGGTTAACGCACAGGATTCGAGCGGGGAGTGAAGTTTAAGATTCCGACCCGAGCGCCTCGCCTACCATCTTCCGCATCGCGAGTCCGGGGCCGTCAACGTTGATGTCGATCCAGTCTTTAGGATTATGGGCATGGCGATCGATGTTCATCTGCTGGGCTCCCAGGATATCGACATCGTCCTGAAAGGCGCCGCGCAATCCAACCCGGAATTCTTCATCCATCTCCGCATCATCCAGCGCAAAATTCCGGGAATGGGCATAGAAATACCAGGTCGAATTCTCGGTCTCCGGCGTGATGGCATTCAGGTTATAGAACTCGAACCCCTGCCCTTCGCGCCCGCCCGGACCGCGCGCAATATCGTCCGGATGGTCACCGGCTTTAGCGCCGCTTCCCGCCGGCAGGCAGCCGACGCGCACGGTATTAAAGCTCGGCACCATCGCCTCGGCATATTGCCAGCGATCGATATTGTCTTTGAACCCGCCAAACCGAGCATAAAGCGGTGCCGGGGCTGAATCCAGGATCCAGCGGATCATCCGCACCGAATTTTCGCCCTTCGTTGTGACAATCGGAAAATCAGGCACGGCGGAGGTGCCGATATTCTTGATATGCACATAGGCCAGATGCGACAGATCCAGCAGGTTGTCGTTAAACAGCTCGTAATGACACGGGATGTGAAACGGCGGATCGCCTTTGACGACGGCCCAGCCCGGATCGTCCATCACCTGCCAGTCGGGCAGCAGGCTTTCATCCGCCTTATCCGCATCGCCCATCCACACCCAGATATACTGATACTTCTCGAGCACGGGCCAGGTCCGCACCTTGCCGCCGGGCGGCACCTTCGTCTGACCGGGCACCTTCACGCAGGCGCCAGTGCTATCGAATTCGAGGCCGTGATAGCCGCATTGCAGGATATCGCCGATCACCTTGCCTTCGGACAGCGGCAGGTGGCGGTGGCAGCAACGGTCTTCGAGCACGACCACCTTGCCGGTCGTATCCCGAAACAGAACAAGCGGCTCGTTCAGAATGGTGCGCGCGAACGGCGCGGTGCCGATTTCATGATTCCAGGCAGCGGCGTACCAGGCATTTTTGACGAAGGGTCCCATGGGGCCTCTGCTAAGTTTCTTCTCGCCAGACTATCCGGCGATGAGGCGGATCAGCAAGCCCGTCTAACGTTCGGCTTGGTATAATCGGCCGGGTGGCTATATTGAGGCGTTATCAATCTCAGGAAGCTGATTAATGCCCAACTATCACGCACCCGATCTCGGCAGTAGCCCCGACAGCCCGTTTGCCCGCGATGACGAGGGCAAACTCGTCCGTCGTTCCTATTGGCTGGACATGGGTGATGGCTCGGTCGTGCTGGCGATGACCCAGGGCATCGGCACGGCGCTGACGGCAGATGAAAAACGCGCACATCTCGCGGATATCAAGCGCGATCACCTGATCGATCAGGTCTGCACCCAGGAAATCCTGCCGCCCGAATAACCTATTCGGCGGCGACCTCATGCGCAGATTGCTGGCGATGGACATCGACCAGCACGTCGGGACTCAGCTCGTCGATCATGTCCCAGCTGCGCATCCATTCATACGTGCGCTGAAGCTCGTCTTCCGGTATCGGGGCAGGATCGACCATCTGCAGGCGTGACAGGCGGAAATCATCGACGGTGAGCGTATCAATACCCGGGTGCTGACCTTTGTGGCGGTCGATGAAGTACTGCATGAAACGCTTCTTGTCGGAATTGATCAGACGGACAGCCTTCTTCACCGCCCGGTTGAACGCGGCATAGGTATCGGCGTCGATATCGTCAGAGGCGACCTCGGTGCCGTGATACATACTCTCGATCACAATCCGGCAGCCGGATTTCTCGGCCAGGGTAAGATAAGGCTCAGTCAGCGTTGTTGCCTCAACATCGCCATTCATCAACGCTTCAAACCGGGCCGATGAGCCATTGGGCGCGCGGCAGGTCTTGATCAGATCGCGCGGCAGGAAGCCTTCGAGCATCTGGTAAGTCTGGTAATGCGTGCCGAAATAATACGGCACCGCTACCATCTTGCCGGCAAGCTGTTGCGGCGAATAGACGTCTGAGTCCGGCCCGACGACGATCCCCGCCCATACCATGATGGAGCGGCGGCCAAGCTGGCGGCCCTTGGCGGAGGTATCCTGTACGCGGCGGTAATTGCCCCATTCGCAGGCGTTGTACATATCGGCGCCGCCCTTCTCGAAGGCCTCGCCGTGGCTTGCGAACGCAGACAGACCGTCCGGCGTGGTGATTTTGGGATCGACCTTGCGCGGCGAATTCGCGCGCTTCACCCATTCGATCTCGATACCTTCTTCGGCAAACAGGCCTTCATCATCGGCCACCAATTCCGCCAGTCCCTGAAAGGGCGACGTCGTTTCCAAACGCATTTTTTTCATGTCAGATCTCCTATTCGGCCGCTTGCGCGGGCCCGTTTAGACGTTCCAATACCAGTTCAAGCTTCTGTTGCCCGAATTCGGCGGCAACAAATTCTTCCGTTATCTTGCCATCCCGCAGATCGGCTGCCAATGCGCTCTCGTCCCGATCTGCCGCCATGCCGTAACCGCCACCGCCGGGAGTTTCGATCCGAACGATATCGCCCTTCTGCAATGGATCAACACCTTTTGACTTCAATGGCTTACTGTCTTTTCCTGGATTGAGAACGAAACGGCCCGATTGACCGACACCGCCGCCTTCGGCGCCCGGCACGGGGTTGCGCTGGCGGTCGCCGTAGCGCGAAAACACCACACCATCGGTCAGCACTTCCACGTTACGGGCCAAACCCAGTGCACCGCGGTATTTCCCGGCGCCACCGGAATCCGGCAGCAATTCATAGGACCAGATGCGGACCGGGTATTCATGTTCGATCATTTCGGTCGGCGTGTTCTTGAACCGCGCCATATGCGTATCCTGCGCATCGCGCCCGTCCTGTGTGGGACGCCCGCCCGACCCGCCGCCGAATATATCGTTATAGCTGAACGCCCGGCCGGTCTCCGGGTCGCGTCCGACAAAGGCAACATGGCTGATCTGCGCATGGCTCGGCGCCATCATTTTACCCGGCATCATCTTGCCGAGCGCAATCAGAATGGCTTCCTGCACCTTCAGCGACACGTTGGTCCGCGCCGCCGTAGCGGCCGGTTTGACCGGATCGACGATAGAGCCTTTGCGGGTTTTGATATCGACAACGCTGAAGACGCCCTGGTTCGGCGTCACATGCTTGTCGAGCGCAATCATGAAACCGTATTGAACGGCGGCCAGCGTGGTCGCCAGCGGGCAGTTGATATTGCCCGGCACCTGGTCGGCGCAGCCAGTCAGGTCGACGGTGACATCCTTGCCCTTTTTGATGATTTTCACGCGGATCGGGATCGGATCGTCTGTAATGCCGTCATCGTCGACAACATCTTCGCCGGTAAATTCCCCGTCAGGCAGCTTGTCGAGGCCGAGCTTCAGCCGATCTTCTGTTTCCGCGATCAGCATATCCGCCGTGCGCTCGATGGTTTCCAGACCGAAGCGCTCCACCGCTTCGAGATAGCGCCGGATACCGGTCAGGCAGCTTGATGCCTGTGCCCGGATATCGCCGAGCGTTTTATGGGGCACCCGGACGTTATTCTCGATCATCGCAAACAGGTCGGGATTTTCCTCGCCTGCGATATACAGGCGCACGAAGGGAAAACAGAGCCCTTCGGCGTAAATTTCGGTCAATCCACCGGCAACGCCACCCGGCGATGCGCCGCCAAGGTCTGAATGATGCGCGACTGAGCCGACATAGCCGATCAACTCTTCGCCGCGGAATACGGGCGAAATCATCATCACGTCCATAATATGCTGGCCACCGCGGAACGGATCGTTCGCAATCAGCACGTCACCCGGCTGCAGGGGCGTACGTTCCATGTGTTTCATGGCTTCCGACATCGTAAGTGTCGAGCCGGCCAGCAGCATCGGTGCATGCTTCGACTGCACGATAACCCGCCCGTGCCGGTCGAACAGCGCACAGGACAGGTCCTGCACCTCCTTGATCACCGTTGACCGCGCCGTGCGCATCAGCGTCATCGCCATGTCTTCGGCGACAAGCTCGAGCGCATAGCGGATCACCTGCGCCTGCACGCGATCGCGCATATCGGAATTTGCGTCGCTTGTCCGGTAATTGTCGGTCATCAGCGTATCCAACCAGTTATCGGGTTTTATTAAAGCATGAAGGCGTTTGGGGAAGAAGCCTTCCCTCAGTCGCGCCGCACATCCAGATTGCAAAACCGATCGACCGTCGCCGTCCAGCCCGGCGGGATAAGGGCGGATGAGCCTTCTCCCTCGACCACTGCGGGCCCTGGAACCTCCGTACTGACAGGCAAGGACGCGCGTTGCCAGACGCTCGCCTCGCGGGCCTCCCGCACACCGGTGAAATAGACATCGCGCAGGCCTGTCTGCGCGGCCGCTCGATCCGCCTGATCGCGCGCAGGTGCTGGAAATTCCATCTCTTCGCCGCGCACCGATACGCGGATCTGTACGATTTCCACCGTCTCCTCTTCGGATCGGTAGGCGTAGCGGCGCTCATGCTGGGTGTGGAACGCCGCAACGAGTGCTGAAATCAGGCTTTCCGCCGGACGGTCAGTCCAGGGCACACCAAGATCGATGGCAAGGTCGTAGGATTGGCCTGCATAGCGCATGTGGGCGTGCCAGTGGGTTGCCAGCACGCTTTCCTCGTCTCCGGTCGTTGCCATGCGCTCACGGGCCTCTGAATCGAGTTTCCGCAGTACGTCGGCAAGCTCCGCATCGCTCATATCCGCTGCCGGGCGCATCACCATCGCGGCGCTGTCCCAGCGCACCGGGCACAGCATCAGCCCGACGGCTGAAAAATTACCGGCAAGATACGGTATAATCGCCCGGTTCATCCCCATCGCTTCGGCCAGTTCGACACCATGCGTTGGCCCCGCGCCGCCATAGACCAGAAGCGGCAGCTCACGGATGTCGAGCCCCTGTTCAAGGGTATGACCGGCAATCGCCTTGACCATGCGCGCCTGAATGATCTCCAGCACGCCCGCCGCGGCGCTCGGCACATCAATCTGGAGGTGCGCGCAGATTTCCGTCTCGAACGCAGTCTCCGCCGGCACCCTGTCCAGCGAGAACCCGCCGCGCCCCGCAAGATCCGCACCCAACCGGTTAAGAAGCAGGTCTGCATCCGTGATCGTCGGCCGCATACCGCCCCGTCCGTAACAGGCAGGTCCCGGCACCGAGCCTGCCGATTCCCGGTCGACCTGAATGAAACCAATTTCATCCACCAGGGCGAGCGAGCCCCCGCCCGCAGCAACAGCGGAGACATCGATCATCGGCACCCGCAACGGGTACCCGGCGATCTGACCTTCAAATTTCTGTACCGGCTGGCCGTTCTCGACTACCCCGATATCGAGGCTGGTGCCCCCCATGTCGATGGTAATCAGCGAACCGAGCCCGAGCGCGCGCGCCAAATTGGCCGAGGCCAGGACGCCCGCTGCCGGGCCAGAATTGACAATGTTCACCGGACGGGACGCAGCGAGGCTGCAGCTGGTCAGCCCGCCGGATGCCATCATGATCCGGACCGACGGCACACCTGCCGCCGTGATCCGCTGCTCCAGCGTCTCGAGATAGGGCGCGATTACCGGCTTGAGCAGGGCATCCAGCACGACGGTACTGGTCCGCTCGAACTCGCGGATTTCCGGGGAAACATCGGATGAGAGCGAGATGAACACGCCAGGCAGCTCTTCAGATACGACTTTAGATATCTGGATCTCATGATCCGGATTAACAAATGAAAACAATAAACTAATGGCTATTCCTGATATATTAGATGATTTAATTTCTCTCAGAACAGCCCGAAGATTGTCTTCATCCACGGGAATAACCACGTCGCCCCGCGCGTCCATTCGTTCCGTCACTTCAAGGCGGTCGGCCCGGCTGATCAGCGGTTGAGGATTGTCGATATCGAAGTCATAGATGCCCGCCTCCGGGCGCTGTATCCGGCCGATATCGAGGACATCGCGAAAGCCCTTCGTGGTCAGCAACACGCCGCGGGGCAGTTTGTTTTCAATCACCGCGTTCGTCGCCAACGTTGTCGCATGGCGCAGCGAGGCGATGCCGGTTACGCCAGCGCCAAACAGCCCGATACCGGCAAGCATGGGTGCGACCGGGTCTGCGTAATCCGTCGGCACCTTGGCCGAGTCCAGCTCGCCCGTTTCCGTGTTCAGACGCACAACGTCGGTGAAGGTGCCGCCGACATCTATGCCGATACGATATTGATTATCTGCCATACGATCTTTGTACGGGGGCGGTACCGATCAGCCAAGAGGGTTACGCTGTATTGACCCGCCAGCGTCGTCCGGCGAAGCTGCGAATAACAAGATTGATAGAGAGGGCTCAACCGATGACAGACGCCTATATTCCCTACGGAGGATACTGGTCCACACCATTTGCAAAATGGCAGGGAACATTGAGCAATCTCAACAGCGTAGAGCTTGCAGCTCATGTTGCCAAAGATGAGCTGGAACGGCGAGACATCGATGCAGCCGGGTTCGATATGGCGATCCTCGGCATGACGGTCCCGCAGCATAAATCATTCTACGGCGCCCCCTGGATGGCCGGAATGATGGGCGCAGACCGCCTCACCGGCCCGACCATCGCGCAGGCCTGCGCAACATCGGCAAGGTGCCTGCAGAATGCCAGCCAGGAAATCGACGGTGATACTGCGGAATCGGCGCTCATCGTCGCCACCGACCGCACGTCCAATGGCCCCAACGTCTATTATCCGAACCCTTTGGCCCCCGGCGGCACCGGCACCAGCGAGAACTGGGTGCTGGATAATTTCGGCCATGATCCCTATGCGCACGTCGCCATGGTCGGCACCGCGGAGAACGTCGCCAAAAAATGGCAGATTACGTCGGAAGAACAGCATGACGTCGTCGCACAGCGCTACGAACAGTATTGCGATGCGACGGCAGACGATAACGCGTTCCAGAAACGCTACATGCGCCTGCCCTTCGAGGTGCCGGACCAGAAATTCCGCAAGACGGTGGCGACCATGACCGGCGATGAAGGCGTGTTTGAGACGACGCGCGAAGGCCTGAACAGGCTGAAACCCGTTGTACCGGATGGCACGGTCACATTCGGCAGCCAGACCCACCCTGCCGACGGCAATACCGCGATGATTGTGACCACCCGCGACAAAGCCCGGGAAATGTCCACCAACCCGAAGATCGAAATCCGCCTTGCAGGCTTTGGCCAGGCGCGGACGGACAAGGCTTTCATGCCCCATGCGCCGGTGCCCGCCTCCCAGCGGGCGCTCGGCAATGCCGGTATATCGCTCGACGACATCACGGCGGTCAAAACCCATAACCCGTTTGCCGTGAACGATATCGTGTTCTGCCGGGAAACCGGCTTCGACATCACGAAAATGAACAATTACGGCTGTTCGCTGATCTGGGGCCACCCCCAGGGGCCGACCGGTCTGCGCGCGATCTGCGAGCTGATCGAGGAGCTGACGATCCGGGGCGGCGGATACGGGCTGTTCAACGGCTGTGCGGCCGGCGACAGCTCGGTCGCCGCGGTTATAGAGGTCAGGGACGCGGCATGAGCGCCACCCCTGACACTTCCACCAGTCCCGACACATCGAACAGTGTTGAGGGCCGTGTCGTTATCGTCACGGGTGGCGGCACCGGGATCGGGCGCGCCTATGCGAAGCATTTCGCAGCCAATGGCGCGATACCCGTCATTGCCGAGATCAATGGCCAGGCCGGATCCAGCGTTGCTGCCGAAATCAAGGCTGACGGCGGCCAGGCGCTTGCCGTCCAGACCGATGTCACCGACGAAGACTCCGTTGCGGAGACGATTGCCCGGGCCATGGAAGAATTCGGCCGGATCGATGTCCTGCTTAACAATGCCGCCATTTTTTCGACGATCAAGCGATCCCGTTTCGAAGACATCAGCCGGGAGGACTGGACCAAGGTCCTCGACGTCAACGTCATCGGGTCGTGGATATGCTCGAAACTGGTGGTCCCGCATATGGAGGCAGGAGGATATGGTCGCATTATCAACATCTCGTCCTCGACCGTACCGGTCGGATTGCCGCTGCTGATGCATTACGTCACGTCGAAAGCGGCCGTGATGGGTATGACACGCTGCCTGGCAACGGAACTCGGTGAACGCGGCATCACCTGCAACGCTATTCTGCCCGGTATGACGGAGTCCGAAGTCGAATATGTCGGTCGCACGGAAGCCAGTTTTGGCGCGGTCCTTGGCATGCAAAAACTAAAACGTATCGAGCAGGCCGATGATCTTGTCGGCATGGCCCTGTTCCTGGCATCGCCCGCGAGCGGGTTTATGACGGGCCAGTCTCTGCTGGTCGATGGCGGGATGGCCTATTCCTGATGAAAGCACTTGTCCTGAACGGCCCCGGCGAGCCTTTTTCCCTGGAAACCGTCCCTGACCCCGCTCCCGGCCCCGGAGAAGCGGTGGCGAAAGTCCTCGCCTGTGGTGCCGGCCTGACGATCCAGCATGTCAAAGCCGGCCGCGCGAAGGTCGATTACCCACGCATTATAGGCCATGAGATTACCGGTATTATCGAGGCGGTCGGCGCCGGCGTGACAAACGTGAAAGTCGGCGACCCGGTCACGGCATATTTCTATCTGACCTGCGGGCAGTGCAAGTGGTGCCGGATCGACCGGGAGACCATGTGCGAGGATTTCGGCGGGTATATCGGCCGCGCCTGCGATGGCGGATACGCCGAACTGATGAAACTGCCGGCCAAAAACTTCCTCAAATTGCCCGAAACACTGGATTGGAAGGCCCATCCAGCCGAAATTGGCGTTATCACGGATGCCATCGCGACACCGGTAAAGGTCGTCCGTCATGCCGGGATCAAGGCGGGTGAAACCGTTGCCGTGTTCGGCGCGGGCGGCGGGCTGGGTATTCACATGCTGATGCTGGCCAAATGGGCCCATGCGCACGTGATCGCCGTCGATATTGCCGCCGACAAGTTCGACGCCTGTCGCGCTGCCGGTGCCGATATCTGCATAAACCCGCGGGATGGCAACGCTGTGGAGACGCTCAAAGACCTGTCGGGCGGTGGCATTGATGTCGCCATCGATTTCGTCTCCTCGACCGAAACGCTTGAAACCGCCGTCCAAGCCCTTGGCCGGGGTGGCCGCATGGTGACATTGGGTGGGTCCGGAGAGACGTTCAGCGCCAATGCCCATGCGATGCTGGAAAAAGAGCTCGTCCTGATGGGCAGCCGTTACGCGACCCGCCAGGAAGTGATCGACTCGCTCGAGCTTTGCGGGCGCGGGGATGTCTGGCCGCTGGTGACTGAAACCACCGACATGGCAGGCGCCGAAGCGCTTCACGCGCGTGTCGAACAGGGACTGGTCACCGGACGCGCCGCGATTCTGATGTCAGGCAGCTGACCGACGTGATCGACCGCAACGCCCTGCCGACGGTGCACAACACAGTCGTGCATATGCTGCAGGACGCGCTAGAGCGCCGCCCTGACGCCATCGCGCTGAAGGCCGGAGATGGCGAGAGGGCGGCCACAGAGCTGTCCTATCGGGACTACGCGAGCAGCATCGCCACCCTCGCGCATCGATTGTCCGATCTTGGCGCCGCTGGCGAGCGTGTCGCACTTGTGATGGGCAACTCAATCGATATGGCGATTGCGATGTTCGCAATTCATGCGGCAGGGGCGCAGGCCGTGCCGATCAACCCGCTCTATACCGCCCGGGAGGTACAATACATCCTGACGGATGCGGCACCGGTAGCCACCTTTCACGATACGGACGTCGTCGAGCTGATATCTCCCTTGCAGGACACGGGCACCCGCATAGCAGGCGGCGGCACCGATTTTATCGCCGCTGGCGAAAATGCCTTGCCACGTCCCTTCCCTGCCGCAGACACGCTGGCGACCCTGCAATACACCGGCGGCACGACCGGTTATCCCAAGGGTGTGAACATTACCCATCGTCAGATGTCGGTGAACATCGCCCAGCGCGAAGCGATCCTGCCGACCGAAGCTGACATGGAACACATCGTCTGCGTTATGCCGCTTTTCCACGTCTTTGCCGTGTCGATGTGTCTGCATCTGGCGTGCTCCTGCCGGGGCCGATTGATGATCATGACGCGCTATCACCCCGCAGAACTATGCGAAATCATTGAAGCGGAACGCATTTCGATCCTCCCCGCCGGCCCGACGATCTTCAACGGGCTGCTCAATTTCGACGGGTTCGCGACAACCGACGTCAGCACGCTCAGATGGTGTTATTCAGGCTCTGCGCCCCTGCCGGAAGAAACCCTCAAACGCTGGGAAGATGCGACCGGGTGTTTCATCCTCGAAGGCTACGGGCAGACAGAGGCGGGACCGGTGCTTACCTACAACCCCGCCATCGGCACGAAGAAGCCGGGATCCGTCGGCATCCCTCTCGCGCAAACCGAGGTTCAGGTCGTCGATCTCGAAACCGGCGCCACGATCCTGCCACCGGGGAAAACCGGTGAAATTCGGGCCCGCGGGCCACAGGTTATGTCGGGATACCGCAATTTGGCGGACGAGACCGCAACCACGCTGAGAGGCGGCTGGCTCTATACCGGCGATATCGGCGAATTTGACGATGACGGGTATCTGTTCATCCGCGACCGCAAGAAAGATATGGCCATTGTCGGCGGCTATAACGTCTTTCCACGCGAAATTGACGAAGTTCTGTACACGCACCCGGCTGTGGCTGAAGCAGCGGCAGTGGGTATCCCGGACGATTATTACGGCGAAGTCATACAGGCCTGGGTGACGCTCAAACCCGGTGTGACCTGCTCGACCGACGATCTGATGGACTACTGCACCGAAAACCTCGCGAAGTACAAAGTGCCCAAGAACATATTCATCGGTGACGATATCCCCAAAACCACCGTCGGCAAGATCGACAAAAAGGCACTGCGGGAATAGACTCCGGCGATGGAACATTCCCATCATCCGCACGCTATTCGTGACCGCATCGAAGAAGGCCCCAAAACCTCCTACCTCAGCGACTGGGTCTATGGCGGCATCGACGGGGCTATTACGACCTTTGCCATCGTCGCAGGCGTCGTGGGCGCCGAAATGTCGACGCGTGTCATCCTTATCCTCGGTGCAGCCAACATCATCGCTGACGGGTTCTCCATGGCGGCCAGTAATTACAGCGGTACGAAGGCAGAGCTGGACGATTACAGGCGTCACCGGGCCTATGAAGAGGAACAGGTCGAGAAAATTCCCGAAGGCGAACGTATGGAAATCCGCGAGATTTATCGCGGCAAGGGATTTGAAGGCGAAGATCTCGAACGCGTGGTCGAGGTGATCACGGCGGACAAGACGCGCTGGGTCGATACCATGATGGTCGAAGAATACGGAATGCCCACCACGTACCGTGACCCGATCAAATCCGGCATGTGCACGTTTGCCGCGTTTATTCTCTGCGGTCTGGCACCGCTGGTCCCGTTCTTCTCCTCATTCCCGAACCCGTTCGAGACGGCCATCGGCCTGACAGCGCTGGTTTTCTTCGGGATCGGCTCGATCAAAAGCCAGTGGTCGACGCAAAGCTGGCTACGATCCGGGTTGGAGACACTCGCCATCGGCCTTGTCGCCGCAGGTATCGCCTGGCTGATCGGGCATCTGCTGAAAGAGGCGTTTTTATAGGACGGGTTAGCGGATACCTGCCAGTCTCTATGCGTTCCCCTGATTGGAGAACGTGATCTCACCTAGTGTCGGAATAATTGACCTATAGAGCGCTGGATTCTAGAGCGCTGAATTCACGCAAAACCGTCGGAAATTTTTACAGCTTTCAGAATCGAATGTTACCCAACGACCGCAACAGATTGAAATATATGACTTTGTAAAAGTGGCATGTAAATTGCCTGGATCACAGCATGGATGTTTAATTTGTGACGTGAGTAGGGAATAAAAAAATGAAACACGGATCCTTCAAAGATACAGTCAAATACGGCAGATATGCAGCTTCGGCGATTGCCGTGTCGCTTTTGTTATCCGCCGGGTCCGCAAATGCGGGCGCACTTTTCGTCACCGGGCACGACTCGGACGAGCATAACAACGGCGCTTACATGGCCGCCGGTCTCGACTTCCTGATGTTCGGCACAGCCAGCACCGCGCCGGCCCGCGCCGGTAAAAGCATTGCCTATATCGGTACGGATCAAGGCAGCACCCCGTCCAGCCTGAGCGGCACGGGCTATTCAAGCGTCACCTACATCGATGCCGATAGTTCCGCCGCTGTTTCTGGCGCGCTAGGCGGTTCGTTCGACGCCATTATGATTGGATCTGGTGCCGGAAACCCCACCCAAAGGGCAAACCTGGTCGCAAATACGGCAGCCTTTACAACCTATTTCAACAATGATGGCGCCCTGTTTATCCATACCGACGAAGGCTTCGGCCAGGCCTGGTACGATTTCGTGCCGAACTTCGGCACTACCGCGAACAATACGATCTCCACATCTGGAGCGTTCGATCCAACCGTCGAGGGGCTGGCGATCGGACTGACCAATGCGATCGTCGACGCGGATATCACTCACAGCTTCTACACCGGCGTCGATGAAACCCTCTTCACGGTATTCGAGCGCCAGGATCCCGCCCTCTTTGGCGGTTCGACGAACCCCGTGGCATTTGGCGCATCCGATCTGGTTATCGGCGGTGGCGGAGAATTCGAAAGCGTGTCCGAGCCCGGATCGCTGGCCCTTGTCGGCATCGGCATTGCCGGAATTGCCGGAATTGCAGCGATACGCCGTCGGCGCAGGGTTTCCTAATCCTGCCTGTTCAGGCCCCATATTGACGAAAAGGCGGTCATTTGACCGCCTTTTCTATGTATGAGCCTCATCGGCGCGATTGATAGCCAGGATCAAAGGTGCCAGGTGCTGCTCGTAAGAGCGCCACTTTTCAACGGACCCACCATAGATAGGCCGTCGCACCTGGCTGAGGCTAGCCGTTCTGACAGACCTCACCGTCTCATGAGGCCTCAGGCAGCGCTCATCCCAATCGAGCCTGCACGCCGCGATCAGGGCCGGGATTTTCGTATCGGGGTTACCGACCAGATCCTCATACTCAACCTCCACAATTTTGGCCGGCAGGTTTTCTTGCCAGTGGGCCATGAGGCGCTGGTACTGGGTGTAAAAATGTCCGATCGTTTCCAGATCATAGGCAAAAGCCGGGTCTTCGCGGAATTTCGTCATAAAACACGACAGCCCGACTGCAAGCGAATTGCGGCGGCAATGAATTATCGTCGCGTTCGGGAAGAGCAGAGCGATCACCCCCAGATTCATGAAGTTCCCGGGCAATTTGTCGGTCAGACGCGGTCGCTCGCCCGCGATCTCCCGCATTTCGCCCTCAAGCTGATCGGCGAGTTCTTTAGACTGTTCCCGCGTCATTTCAAGAAAACAGCCCGGGTAGGAAGCGGAAGATTTCATAAATCCGCCGACCGCCAAGGTCAGCAGGTCGAATGTCCACCGTTCGCCGCCACCGGCGACGGAGGGGTGACTTGCCAGTATCTGTTCGACCAACGAGGTTCCCGATCTCGGCATCCCGACAATGAAAACGGGATGTGCACTTGCAGACCCGAAATCGGCTCGGCTGGCAAACATTTCAGCCGTGAAGGTCGAAATGACTTCGCCTACCATTACCTCTGTTGCATCGGCATCGTATCCCGGCTCGACTAGGTCATTCGCCATAGAGAATGCGTCAAATGCCTCGTCGAAACGTCCTAGGGCGTCGAGGCGAATCGCCTCGGCAAATCGCAGGTACATTTCGTGTTCGCGTCCCGACGGTTTCCCGGCCAGTGCCGCCTGCACTCGTTCCAATTGACGTCCGGCATCGACAGAAGGCGATGCAAGCGCAAGATTAAAATGCGCCGGTCCGTAGGTGTTGTCGAGCTGAATAGCGGCTTCGAGTTCCGCTACCGCCGCTGCTATATCGCCGGTTTCCAGCAATGCGAGCCCCTTATTTGACTGCGCAGCAACATTATCGGGGAGAAGTCTCAATGCATCATCGTATGCCTCAATACCTTCGGCATGATTTCCCGTCTGGACCAAGGCATTACCGAGCTCGAAGCAGGCTTCGGCGTGCTGCGGATTTGCCGATACGCAGGATCGAGCATGCGGCAGCGCGCGGTCGAATGCGTTCAGCGCATTCAGAATACGCGCCAGATTGAACCGGCATTCATACTGATCCGGGTCGTTTTTAAGCGCACGCGTCAACAGTTCCACTGCTTCCTGACCAGCCCCCTTTTTAAACAGTATGTTCGCGAGATTGTTAAAAGCGGATGTGACCCTCGGATCCACCTTGATGACTTCCCGATACCGCAATATGGCGGCGTCCGTTTCCCCAAGCTGTTCGTGAAGGACGCCTGCATTGAAGTTTGCCACCGGGTCTCCCGGCTTCAGTGCCAGCGCCCAGTCGAATTCGGCCAACGCCTCAGCAGCTCTGCCCTGGCGCCCGAGGACAAGTCCCAAATTTACCCGATAGGTCGGATTGCGGCCGTTTTTCTCAATCGCTAGCGAGATTGTTTTGGATGCCTCGTCACTCCGCCCCGTAGCGTCGTAAGTCAGGCCGAGAAGATGCAGAAGTTCGGGATCTCCGGGGTTTGTCTTAAGCAGACGCCGGTATAGCTTTTCAGCCTTCGGAAAATCTCCCGATCTGTGAAGTGCTATGCCCTTTTTCAGCGTCTTAATGTCTGCCGGATTCATGTATACCGCATAGCCGATTAAAACAGCCTTGCCAATTATTGCGATCCGCCGCTACGCGCCCGGCTCGCTTGAAAACGGCGAAAAATCGTCATTGAGCTTCTCCGGCGCAAACCCGTCGCCGATTTTCTCGAGCCCGATGATTTCCAGCACGTTGCGATCCGGGTCATGGAAATAGCACTGCTTGCCGTGAAACACGCCTTCGTGGCGTTCTTCCTCGAATATGATCTCCACACCGTGGTCAGCGAGATGCTGCTTTGACGCCTCGTATTTATCGACGTCGACCCGGAAGGCGTGATGAACGAAAAATTCATCGCCCGGGTTCGGGTCAACCGGTGTTTTGCTTCTGGTCAGAATGACGAAATCGTCGCCCGATCGCATAAACACCATGCCAATCGGCGGCACGACCTGAACCGTCTCCAGCCCCAGCACTTCACGGTAAAACACTTCGCTCTTCTCGTGATCACTCACCGGAATGGTGAAATGGACGACGCCTTTTGTTTCGATCATGGGTTTCCTCCCTGTGCGGCATTCATTCTATAATCATTTCCAAGAAACAAAACAGAGGTCGCGCAAATGCATCCGGTCAAACTGTTCTGCTGGCACTTCATGGCATATCCCTATTTGCCGGAGGATTTTGACGAAAAATACGACAGTGGCTGGGTAACCGTGCCGAATGCCCTGTGGGATCGCGATCAGGCCAAGGGTCTTTATCAGGAATATATCGACCAGCTGGTCTACGCGGACGAGCTTGGTTTCGACGGCATGGTGCTGAACGAGCATCACCAGAACATCTACGGCCTGATGCCGTCGCCGAACCTGATCGCGGCTGCCCTCAGCCAACGGACGAAGAACGGCAAGATCGTAGTGCTCGGCAATATCCTGCCGCTGCACCTGAACCCGCTCCGCATTGCCGAGGAATATGCGATGCTGGACTGCATGTCCGGCGGCCGCCTGATTGCCGGCTTTGCCGTCGGCGGCGGGCCAGAAGCATTCAACTACGATGTTCCCTCCCCGCGGGCCCGGCGTCAGTTCTGGGAAGCAATCGACCTGATCGCCCGCACTTGGACCGAAGACGGGCCGTTCGAACACGAAGGACCGGAATACCCACTCAGATACGTCAACGCCTGGCCCCGCCCCGAGCAAACCCCGCATCCCCCGATCTGGGTGCCAGGTGCACGGTCGCGCGAAACAATGGAGAACGCGGCCGAGCGCGGCTACGCCTATTTCCTGTCATCGCGCAGCCATGGCGACCAGACCCGACAGGCCGCGCAGGCATATGCCAAGACGATGGCCAAGTACGACCGGACCTATACACCTTTCGATTTCGGTATCCTGCTGTCTGTCTACGTATCGGAGACCGATGAGCAGGCGAAAATCGAAAGCCAGGAAGGCATCTGGTACTTCCTGCGCAACTGCCTGAAAGGTCACCTTCGCACCAAGGGCCGCACGCTCACCTGGGGCCCTGGCATTCCCTCGGCCAGCCCGGAGAGCTGGCGCGGGTTTCTGGAGCAATGGAAGTTCGGCGCCAAGCAACTGGGCGATACCGAAGACTGGGAAGAACTGGACGAGCGCGCCTCGATCATCGTCGGCAGCCCGGAGACGGTCCGAAACAAGCTTCTGGCGCTCGTCGAGAAAGCGCAAACGGGCAACCTCCTGATCCAGTTCCATTTCGGCAACATGAAAGACGAGCTGGCCCGCAAGAGCATGCGGCTATTCGCCGAACAGGTCGCACCTGCGCTCCGCTCTGAATCGGCCGAGATCTTCGCCCGTGATTTCCCCGAAATGGCCGACGAAATGGCCGACAGGGGAACCATCTGATGACCGGAAAATTGATCGACGTCGTGGGCAAGAATGTTTGGCTTACCGAAATAGGCGACGGCAGACCGGCACTCTACCTTCACGGCCTACCGGACATTCACGGCATCGAGGCCGAGCCGATGGCTTTTCATCACGCGCTGGCCCGGTCCTGTCGCCTGATCGCGCCCGCGCACCCGGGATGCGCCGAAACAGCCGAAGACGAGACGCTGGAGACGATGGACGATGTTGTCTTTCATTACCTCCGCGTGCTCGATGCGCTCCAGCTCGATCGCTACGCCGTCGTCGGCAGTGGAATTGGCGGCTGGATCGCCGCGGAACTGGCGGTCCGCCACCCCGAAAGGGTTGAGAAACTCGCACTTATTGGTGCCACGGGCCTGATGGTGCCCGGCCATCCAATCGGCGACATCTTCTGGTACGCCCAGCCTGATGACGGCGTGCGCTATGACGGGCTTCGCGATCTGCTGTTTGCCGGACCGAGAACCGAAACCGGGATGCAGATGATCCCAGACGCCAAGGATGACATCGAACGCGAAATGCTCAAATACAAAGTGTTTCGGTTCGCCAGCCTGATCGGGTTCAAGCCGCCCTATCTTTACAATCCGAAGCTGCGGTCACGGCTCGACCGGTACACGAACCCGGCCCTGATCCTGTCGGGCGAAAGCGACAGCCTTGTTCCCTGCGCACATGCAGAAGCCTATCGCGATGGCTTTCCTGACGCCCGGCTGGAGCTGATCGCAGACAGCGGCCACAGCCTGGTCGCCGAAGCGCCTGAACAGACAGCCGATCTTATTGCCGCGTTCCTGGCAGGTTAGGCCTGCGCCTTGCGCTTCGCAGCACGAGACGTGAAGAACACAACCGATGTTACGATGACCGCACCCGCAATATTCGCCACAAGCTCCATCGGCCAGAATGAAAGTGCGGCACCTCCGATCATGACCGGGTAGAGCCAGATCGGCATCGGCCCTTCGGAGTGCCGCTGAACAATGGTTGTGAAGGCATACATCCCGAACAGAGCGAAAAAGCCGATATGAACAACGGTATATAAATCACCACCGATCATGGGTGTGTAGGCAAAGATCAGCGGGACGATATAAAGCCCCTTCGCGATTTTCCAGGATTCCACACCGGTCGCCATCGGCGGTGAACCGGCGATACCGGCCGCCGTGAACGATGCGAGACAGACAGGGGGCGTCACGTTCGAATCCTGACTGAGCCAGAAAATGATCAGATGCGCCGTCAACAGGAACGTCGTCATCGTCGCCGGGTCGACCAGGACCGGCCGGATCACGACGGCCAGTTCGAACGGCATCGAACTGACAAGTTGTTGCGCTTCATCCGGCGACATACCCGTCGCAACCTTTGCCACAAGTGGAGAATCCACCAGGGCAAACATCGCCGCCTTTGCCGGATCCGTTATCCCTGCAACCAGTTGTTCGACCACCATCCCGTCGGCAAGCATGCCGGAAAGGGCCGGCGCAGATAGAATAGCGAGAACGATATAGGCCGCCGTCACCGGCAGCCCCATCCCCAGCACCAACGACGCCAGTGCGATCAATAGAAGCGCAATCAGCAGCGATCCCTGCGACCACTGCGCAATCATGAGGGCAAACGAGTTTGCCACGCCCGAAGTTGTCACCGCGTTATTGATCAGACCGACGGCAACCAGCAAAATCGCCGTCATCGTCGCCGTCTTCATCCCCATGACCATGGCTTTGCAAATTTTCTGCCCGGTCATTTTGTTGGGCGTAAACCAGCTTACGACGATCAGTGTCGCAATCGCGAAACAAGCCGCGTAGCTTGGTGTGCGGCCCGAAACCAGCATGTAGGTCATGACGCCGAGCGGCAGCACGAAGTTAAGTGCGCCGGCCCAAAGCTTTTTCCAATTGACGATGTTTCCCGCTTCAACGCCGATATCGTGCTTTATCGCCTCGACCCGGACGATAAAGCCAATCGACATGAAATACAGGATCGCGGGCACAATCGAATACAGCACGATGGTGCCGTAATCGATCCCTGTATAGGACACCATGACGAACGCCCCTGCCCCCATGATCGGCGGCATGATCTGACCGCCGGTCGACGCCGATGCCTCAACACCGGCGGCAAACATGGGGCGGAACCCGTTGGATTTCATAAGCGGGATGGTGATGACACCGGTCGACGCGGTGTTTGCAACCGCCGAACCGGAAATCGTGCCGGTCAGCGCGGATGCGAGGACGGCGACAAAGGCCGACCCGCCGCGGAAACGGCCGGCAACAATCTTTGCGAACTCGATCACGAAATCGGATGCGCCGGACACGACAAGGAAGGCACCAAAGATCATGAACAACGCAATATTCGCCGAAGAGATCGTCGTGATGATCCCGAACATGCCTTCGTCGTTATACATGGAGCGGAACAGTACATCGCTAAGCGGCAGGCTCGCCGCCCTGAAGGCTCCGGGGAGTACCTCTCCCAGAAACAATATGTAAGACATCGCAACGATGATCAGGACCGGAATAATCCAGCCGGTCAGACGCCGCGTCAGGTCGATTGCCGCAAAAATTACGAGAAGTCCAGCTGCCCAATCAAGGAATGTCAGCTGCCAGGTCTGGCCCGTTTTTGCGAGGGTTCGCGTGTACAGACCGTCTTCCGCGTAAGCAATCCAGCAGGCCGCCGCAAAGACCAACAACCCATAGAGGACATCCAGCCCGACCGCCCAGGCACGGTCTTTTTCAAAACGGAATGTCGGCGACGAAATTGCAGCGATCAACGCAAAACCACCGAAGTGAATACAGTTCTGCCAGCTTCCCGGTTCAGTCAGATAAATATTGGTCGCGATATGCCACAGCCCAAATGCAACGATCATCGCCGTCGGCAACCAGTAGGCTTTGTGGTCACGCGCATATTCGATATCGAAAATTCGTTCGCGAAAGACAGTCGGAACGGGTTCCACATCGGTGTCCGTAGACGCCGTGTCGACATTTTTTGTATCTGAGCTCATGGGAATATCCTGCAGATGAAAAAAATCGGCGACTGCCTGCTGGCAGCCGCCGATTTCAATCGTTCAGAAAAATCACGGACAACCGTGATTTAACTTATTTGGCCATCAGGTGAGCCGGAATTTTCAGCCCGACTTCCTTGTAGTACTTCATCGCACCCGGATGCAGCGGCACCGGCAGACCCGCCATGGCTTTTTCGACAGCCATCGCCTTCGTCGCCTTGTGGATTGCCTGCAGGAACGGAAGGTTTTCGTAGATCGCCTTCGTCAGCTTGTAGACATGTTCCTCGGAAACATCGGCATTCACGGCCAGGAAATTCGGCTGAGCGATCGTTTTGATGTCTTTTTTCTGGCCGGGATAGGTTCCTGCCGCAATGGTGAAAGGCACCCAGAGACCGCGTCCTCCGTCCATTTTCTTACCTTCCTCGGCGGTAACGTCGAGGATGGTGAACTTGCCGGAATTGGCTGCCATCAGCTTGGTGATCGCACCGGTGGGTGGGCCTGCGCCAAGGCCGGCACCCATCGCCTTGCCGTCAGCCATTGCATCGGCACTGGGACCAAAGCCCGCGTAGATCGGCTTATAGTCTTTCTCGATATCGACACCGAGCCCCTTCAGCAGAACCCGGTTCGAACCGATCGTGCCGGAGTTCTTCTTGCCCATGGCCATGGACTGGCCCTTCATCGCGACCATGTCGGACGCAGTGCCGGATTTCACGAATTTATTGGCAATGACGAACTGCTCGACATTCTGCCAAAGCATCGTGACGGCGCGCACATTCGGCTGCGGCGCGGAAACCGGACCGGTTCCTGTTGCCGCATACGAACCAAACAGGCCCTGAACGATGGCAAACTGTGCCGTACCCGCGCCAAGCGCCTGGATATTCGCGCCGGAGCCGGCTGAATTAACGGCGGTAAGGCTGAACTTCTGCTTCGGCAGCAATTTGATCTTGCTGAGCGTCGCGATAGCCGTGCCAACCGGATGGTACGTACCGCCGGTCGACGCCGTATTCAGAACGTAATTCGCGTCGGCAGCGATGGCCGAAGCCTGTCCGCCAACCAGTGCGGCAACGGCCAGTCCCGTGACGCCGGTTGCCTTCAAAAGTCGTGAGTATTTCATAGTGTCCTCCTGTTGGGATAAGTGCGAGATTTATTGGTTTTATTGGATCATACACGATCAAGTACGGCTGTCAGCGGAATATACGTCTAGAAACCGTTTCCGGATGACGTCTCCGTGAGCATTTTTATTCTGTTACCAGCGTTCGACCGACGGACGGATATCCATTTCGAAGGTCCAGGCATCCCGCGGTTGTGCGTGCATTGCCCAATATGCGTCCGCGATATGCTCGGGATTAAGCATGCCGCCTGCCGGGAGCGCATCGACCTCGTCAGGAAACTTGCCTCTGACGGCGTCGGAATCGATCATCCCGTCGATGATTATGTGACCGACGTGAATCCCGTCGGGTCCCAGTTCACGCGCCATCGATTGTGCAAGCGCGCGCAAAGCATGTTTTGCCCCGGCAAAAGAGGCAAAGTTCGCGCCGCCGCGCACACTTGCCGTCGCCCCGGTGAAGATAATCGTCCCCCGCCCCCGTGACGCCATGCGCCGGGCCGCTTCCCGGCCGGTCAGGAAACCCGCAAAAGCGGCACTTTCCCATACCTGGCGATAGATCTTGCTCGTCATATCGAGAATGGAAGACCGGTGCTGTGCCCCGGTATTGAAAACGAATGCCTCAACGGGACCGATCTCATCTTCGACCCTGTCGAACAATTCGATAACGGCGTCCTCATCGCGCGCGTCACAGGGAATTCCCTCCGCCTGACCGCCATCGGCTTCTATCTCTGCGACCAGTTCACCAAGCGGCATAATCTTGCGGCGAGACGGCACCGCGACCAATCCTTCGCGGGCAAAGCGTTTTGCGATCGCCCCACCGAGGGCATCGCCCGCCCCCATAATTACAGCTGCACCTGGCATGGCGCCCTCAGAACGGAATCACGATACCGCCCATGGGCGCATCGCAATTCAACAGATTGACGCGTTTCTGAACGATCCTGAAGCTCTCTCCGTCCGGGACGAGCTGATGAACATAGCTGCCGGCGAACCATCGTTGCTGATCGTTCTGAATTTCAGTCAATGTAAAGTTCGACCGCGCGACCACCATGCCGTCATCACCGTCATCAACCATCACATTGCCGATCACGCGGCTGGTACGCGCCTGCGGCTGATCCGCGAAATTATCCGGATGCCTTAGACGCCGCACCCGAACATCGATCAACTGGCGATCTTCGTAAGCGATGGAAACTTCGCCGAGCGGGTCCGTCTGTCCCGGCGTTGCGGGAATCCAATAGATCCCGTCATCGGCAAACAGCGCCATCCAGGATTCGAATTCACGGTCGTCCAGCAAGCGGGCTTCGTGAAAGAGAAATTCCTCTACCCGGCGGACAAAAACGAGGTCGCTGGTCATCCTGGCCTAGTTCTGCCGGTTTTGCAGGAGTGAGATTGTCTCATCTGCCGTCATCACATCGCCAAACTGCTGAATGACGTTCTCCAGCGCGGAGCGATGCTCTTCGTCGGACAGGGCGGCGTTGCAGTCTTCGACCATCACCACATTGTAGTCGAGCTGCATTGCATCTCGGGTCGTACTTTCACAGCAGATATTGGTTTTGGTCCCACCGATAAGCACGTTCTCGATACCCATGCTCGACAGCATGCTCTGCAGCATGGAGGAGCCGGGGGTCAAGACGGAGTAGCGGTTCTTGCGAACATGCAGATCGCCCTCTTCCACTTCCAGGTCCTGCCATATCTGCTCACCGGGGCTGTTCGGTTTCAGTGCCTCAATGGTCCGCTGCTGAACATCCTCGGCCACAAAATTTCGGATAAAATGCTCCCAGTCACTTTTGCCGTTATGTGAAACCGTGGCGCTCGTCACCCAGATCACCAGCCCGCCCAGTTCGCGCAATTCCCTGTTCAGGCGGTTGATCGGCTCACAAATGCCGCGGGAAGCCGGTACTTCTGCCGGTGACCCGGGCTCGCAGAACATGTTCTGCATATCGATAATCACGAACGCCGTCTTTTTGGGATCGAGCGTATCGAAAAGATGATGACGGCCACGGCGTGCCAGAACCCGGTCGATTATTTCCTGGCGAACAGTAACCTGATGCATATAGAGGTCTCTCTATTCGGCAGCCTGTGCAGACGCCTGAGGGTGAAGAACGATATCGTTCTCAATGTCGCAGAACGGCGCCCAGATGCCAACTTTTTCGGCTTCCTCTGCAGAGTCGTTCAGTTCCCACTTGAGCACCAAGGAGTCCTTCACACCAAACACCGCGTCATCGTCCAGATATTCATCCCCATCGATGAACAGTTCCGTCGTCAGGGTCTCGTATCCGACCGCTTCGATACGGACATGCAGATGTGCCGGGCGCCAGACATTCCGATTGGCGTAGTTCAGCATAACGGCGACTGGTCCATCCAGCGGGATTGTGTAGGGAAGCGGCTTTGTCGTCGTGAAAGCAAACCGTCCGTCATCGCCGGTCATAATTCTGCAGCGCAGGTTGTATCCATTTTCCGGCTCCTGCACGTCGTATAGGCCGTTCGGAGCATTCTGCCAGAAATCGAGTGCGGCACCGGCAATCGGGTTGCCGGTGGCGTCGCGCACCATTCCACGAACGTAGCTCGGCACGCCGTCCTTGTTTCGCTCGCCGATCAGATCATCACCGTTCTCGATTACGGGAATTTCCCCAAGCTCACCCGCTTCCGCAATATAGAACGGGCCCAGAACCGAGTTCTCGGTCGCGCCATCGGGGCGACGGTTGTTAATCGTGTCGACCAATGACGAGACACCCAGGACATCCGACGTCAGAATAAACTCGCTGCGTTCCGGCGATGAGATATCGGCGCATTGATGAAGGTATTTAATCGCCGCCCCCCATTCCGCTTCCGTTATCTGCACTTCACGGACGAAGCCGTGCAGATGCTTGATCATCGCGTCCATGATCTCTTTAAACCGGGGGTCCGGATTCTTGGACCACGCGTTGAGGACGACATCGGTGGTGTTTTCTTCAGTCAGATTGCGCATTTGTCTGTCTCCGGTCGAGCGGGTTGGCGTGCGAATTATTCAGGCGATCGCCTACAGCAGAGCGAGACTCAGCTCTGGCCAGGCAATGATCGCAAAGAGCACCAAAAGCATGATGACCGCGAACGGAAAGGCACCGGCAAATATGTCCGCCAGTTTGATCGTCGGATCGTTCAGTGTCGATTTAATAACGAAACAGGAAATACCGAGTGGAGGTGTCAGCAAGCCGATCTCGGCTGCGATCACCGTCACAATCCCGAACCAGACCAGATCAAGCCCGAGGGCCTCGATCGCCGGCAGGAAAAGCGGTGCCACAATCAGGATCATGGATGCCGTGTCGATGATCGTCCCGAGCAGCAACAGCATCGGAACATAGATCATCATCAGCGCTAAAATACCGTAGCCCTGAGCGTCCAGCCAAGCCTGAAACAACGTCGGCAGTCCGGCAAAGCCAAGCATACGACTGTACATTGATGCGGCAACGATCAGGAACAGGATCGATGCGGTGATATGGCCAGTCTCGACCAGGCAGTCCCAGAATCCGCGCCAACTGATCGCGCGCCGGAATATGGCAATCAGTAACGCAACCAGCGAACCCGCCGCGCCTGCCTCTACCGGCGTTACAATGCCGCCATAAATCCCGCCCAGCACGACAAGCACCAGAAAGACAATCGGCGCCATCAGCCTTCCGACGTCGCGCCAGGACAGGTTCTGCCAGTCTTCCGTGCCCTCCTTGATTTCAACGACACCATGCCCGCCGACGAATTTGGGCCAGAACCGCGCCATGATCACAATCGCCAGCGCAAACGCGACCGCGAGAAGGACACCCGGGATAATCCCGGCAAGGAACATCTGGCCGACGGACTGGTCGGCCGTGATCGCATAGATGATCAACATCGCGCTGGGCGGTATGATCATGCCGAGGACGGAAGAACCGGCAACCACGCCCACCGAAAACCGGGTCGTGTATCCGAATTTCCGCATCTCGGGGACAGAAACCCGCGCAAAGACTGAGGCCGATGCGATGGAAGAACCAGTAATGGCTGCAAAGACGGCATTGGCAGCAACGGTCGCGATACCAAGCCCACCGCGCACCTTGTAGAACACGAAATTGGCGACCTTATAGACGTCGTTGCCGAGCCCCGCTTTGGACACGACAAGACCCATCATCGCGAAAAGCGGCACGGTCGCAAATACCTGATGCGACACTGTATCGGCGGCGGCAAGCGCCAGCATATTGATCGCGATGTCGACATTGTCGCGAATAATCCAGACACCGAGGAAAGATACGAGCCCGAGGGCCACCGGGATATAAAGACCGGCATAGATCATCACGACGATCAGGACGACCGACCCGATGCCAATTTCGAAAGGTGTCATCGCTGCGGCGCGCCTTTTGTGAATGCAAAAATCTGCGTTGCGGCAAGCTTCACAAACAATAGAAGCGTGATGAATGACCCAAGGATCAGAATAAAGATCATCGGCCATTTGGGTGCCGTAAAGACCCCTTCATTGCCGATATAGTCGTTCAGCGTCCACGCCTCGATCAAACTGGGCCATGTGCCATAAAGAATAAAAAACATGAACAACGCGCCGAGCAGATCAAAGAAGCTGCCCATGACGTATCCGACCTTTGGCCATTTGCGCTGAATAAGGCCGAAAAACCCGTCGGACCTAGTCAGGCGGCCAACACGCGTCGCATCGCCGAGCTGCAGAAAAACGATCGCGATCATCGATATTTCGATCATCTCGATCACACCGTTGATCGGCGCATGTAAAACGTTGCGGCCAAAGACATCCGCGTTGATCAGGATCAGGATGGCCAGAATCCACAAGGTGCCGATCCCGTTGAGGAACTGCACCAGGCGGTCGAAAAAAAGCCCGGCCCCGCTGGTTTGCGGGGCCAGAATCGTTTGATCCGTCATAGGATTTTCCGGACTAGAATTTTAGCCGGCGACCAACGCTATTCTTTGTCCCAATGGCGCATGATCGGCTGATTGGCCGCGCGCATCTTGTCCATGTACGCCGCGAGGATCTTTTTGCCGGGAATACCCTTGGCTTCAAGACCTTCCGCCCATTCCTTCGCAACGTTGGGCATGCTCTTGGCCCAGGCCGCGCGTTGTTCTGCCGTAAGAACGTTCACCGTTCCACCGGCTTTCACGAATGCAGCCTGTGCGCCCTTACCCTTGGCAAGCGCCTGCGTGGACATCTGATCACGATAACCGATGGCGTTTGTCGCAATTGCCTGCTGAACTTCGGCCGGCAGCTTCTTCCAGCTATTGGCGTTCACTGTGATCGATTTCGAGCACGCAGCGCCGAGATCGGCTTTCAGCATATGCGGAGCAACTTCGACGATCTTGAACTGACCGACGGCTTCCGGCCACAACATGGCGCCGGAGACGACGCCGGTTTTGAGCTTGTTGTAGAACGACACCAGGCTTCCCGGCACGCCCGCCGCACCAAGCCCCTGCAAGTAACGAAGGTTGACGCCGGCACCGGCGATCTTCTTGCCCTTGAAATCGCTCAGGCTCTTGATCGGATCCTTGGTAAACATCTGATAGGAATCGAGGACGCAGCCATTTGTAAGATAGATCTGGTTGAATGGCTTCCACGCGGCTTTGAACTGCGGAAACGTCTCAGCCATTTCGTCCATCGTGCGCGAGGACAGGACCGGGTCGGCCGACACAAACGGCGTCACAAAAGACAGGTTCTGCAGCGGCACACGACCGGCGTGAAATACGGTCGTCACGACACCGATATCGCCAAGACCTTTCTGAATGCCTTCGAGCACATGCCGCGTCTTGGCGATCTGGCCAGACCACGCCTGGTTCCACTGGATCTTGTAGTTGCCCTTGACGGCCAGTTCCTTATTGATCGCAGGGATATAGAAATTGATGAATTCGCGAACCCAGGACGCTTTCGGCGGATAACCGTCGATTGCCGTCAGGTTGATTGTCTTCTGAGCCATGACCGGCGTCGCGAGCAACGCCGAAACCGCAGCAATAGTTGATGCCTTCGCAAGAACGCGCATGATTTATTCCTCCCTTATGTCACGTTTATCGAAATATTGACTCACCTTCGCATATATATCGATATTTACGCAAGGCGACTCTGGACACATAAAAATGGCCGCATGCTGGTGTGCATGCGGCCATTCAGGCGTATCAGCTGGGCAAAATCAGCCCTTCGAGATATTCCAGTTCTCGGTGATTTCAGTCCCGGATTCACGGATCACCTTGGCGATCGGGCAGAATTTCTGCAGGTCTACTTTGACTTTATCGAATTCAGCGGCATCGTGCGGCGATTTGATATTAACGTTCAAGATCATCGACGGGAAAGGTACCTGAACCTCCTCGAGCAGCGAAACACCACGCCGGTCGAACTGTGCCTCTACATCGATATCCATGCCGTCGATTTTCATATCGTAGCCATGAAGAATCTTGTTGGTGATGACATTTGTGCAGCCAATCAACGCCGCGACCATGGTTTCAGTTGGCGTCATGCCGAGGTTCGTGCCCCCGCGTTCCGTCGGTTCATCGATGACGCTTTCGACATCGCGCACGCTGACATCTGCACGTGAGTGATTTGGGCAGGTTGCCGTCATCTTCATCGTAACTTCGGTCTTTGCTTTTCCGTCAGCCATTTGGCTTTCTCCCTTTGAGGTTCACAGGTTGTGGTATCGAATTATCAAAACTGATCGGCAATCAACCGGGACGGTGGCCATGAAAAGCCGCGTCGAGCAATGCCCGAACGCCTTCCCGGTCGACAGGTTGGGGATTGTAATAAGGCGATGCCGTTGCGATGTCAGCTGCCCGGTCGAGATTCTTTTCATCGAGCCCCAGATCTTTTAGCGCCGTCGGGGCGCCAATTTTTTTAGCAAGGTCGAAAATCCCACTGGCGGCACTGTCAGCGTTGAGCGCCCGCGCGATGGCCTGCATCGCTTCGGGCGCTGCATCCCGATTGTAGTGGGTAGCATGGGGCAGGATGATCGTATGTGTTTCAGCATGCGGAAGCCGGAACGTCCCGCCAATTACGTGGCATAGCTTGTGATGGATGCCCATCGTCGCCGTTGCCAGGGCAAGACCGCACATAAAAGCACCGTAAAGCGCCTGGCCACGCGCATCGTCACCAGCGCTGCCGTCACAGACCGATGGCAGACCAGACGCCATAGCGCGAATGCCCTCTTCGGCAATCATCGCCAGTACAGGGTTGCGGTTCTGCGCATAGAGCGCCTCCACCGAATGTGCCATCGCATTGATGCCACTGGGCCCGGCCAGTCTTCCGGGCAGACCCCGGGTCAGATCCGGATCGTAAATTACCGTCTTTGGCACAACGCGCTTGTCGCGGCCGGTGGTCTTGCCGTCCCCTTCCGAGATGCCCCAGATATCCGTCATCTCCGAGCCGGCATAGGTCGATGGCACGGCAACCACAGGCAGGCCCGTTTCCAACGCGACACCCTTGGCGACGCCCAGCGCCGACCCGCCACCAATGGCAACGACACAATCGCAGCCATGCTGTCGGACGGTTTCAAGGGCGTTTACGACGTGTTCGCGCGGCACATGCATTACCGCGCCGTCAATGCGCGCGGCGAACGCAGACCCCAGCGCGTCAATCGCGATATCGGCCACAGCGCGCTGAGAGCCTGTTGAAATAACAAGCACTGAACGCGCTTCAAGGCGTTCTATCTCGGCAGGCAGTTCCGAGACCTTGCCGGGGCCGAAAACAATGCGGGCCTCAAAGGCCTGGTAATTAAAATCCAACATGGCGGCGAGTCATAATGCCGCCGACGCCGCGAAACAAGACACGGTGCCGCGAGGGTTTGTGCGCCCTCGATATAACAATTATAGAGAGGGCCAACATAATCGAAGGAAACGTCAGATGCTTTTCTGCCTGCATATTCAGGACAAACCCGGCCGCGTTGAGACCCGTAAACAGTTCGTTGAAGAACACCGCGCCTATCAGAAAGACTGCGGCGTGGACGTGACGCTGTCCGGCCCGCTACTGGCAGAAGACGGCGAAACCATGATCGGTTCTATCTTCTTTATTGAGTCGCCGGACCGGGCGGGTGTCGAAAACTTTATCGCCAACGACCCGTTCACCAAGAACGATGTATGGGGCGACTCTGTCCTGACACGCTTCCTGCGGCGCCACGGATAGCGGGGGCCGGCACTGCCGGTCCACCGTTACTTCCGGAGCTACTGCCCGAGGAACGGGTAGTCGGTATAGCCCGCCGCACCGCCGCCGTAGAATGTCGGGCGGTCGGGTTCGTTATAAGCGGCACCCGTCAGCAAACGTTCCGGCAGATCCGGGTTTGCAAGATACGGCGCGCCAAACGCCACCATATCCGCGAGCCCAGCGTCTATCACGGTATCCGCCATTGAGCGGTCATACCCACCATTGGTGATCAGGGTGTTCGGCCAGATTTTTCGTAAATCGGCAAAAAGCGGGTCACGCGATGCCGGAAACCCATCATCGGTGCGCCCGTCGCCCATCTCAACCATATGGAGATACAGCAAATCCCGCTTGGCCAGCTCTGTGGCCAGATAGGTGAATGTCGCCATCGGGTCGGTATCGGAAATATCGTTGTACGGCTGGAACGGCGAAATTCTGTAGCCGACGCGCTCCGCGCCCCACACATCGACAACCGCATCGGTCACCGCGAGCGGGAACCGGCAGCGGTTCTCCACCGATCCGCCATACTCGTCGTCACGCCGGTTCGTGGAATCGCGGGTGAACTGGTCCAGCAGATAACCGTTTGCCCCATGTACCTCGACACCGTCAAAGCCCGCCACATCCGCATTTTTGGCGGCGACCCTGTACTGCTCAACCAGCGCTTCTATTTCCGCTGTCTCAAGCGCGCGGGGCGTCACAAAGGGCTTCATTCCAGCAAGCGTCATCGCCTCGCCGGCCGGCTGGATCGCCGACGGCGCGACGGGGTCTATGCCGTCCGGTTGCAGATCAGGGTGCGAAATGCGCCCGACATGCCACATCTGCAGAATAATACGCCCCCCCGCTTCGTGGACCGCATCGGTCACTTCGCGCCAGCCGTCGATCTGTGCATCGGAGTGAATACCGGGCGTGCCCGGGTAACCCATGCCTTCGGGGCAGATCTGTGTTGCTTCCGTAATGATGAAGGCTGCGTCCGAGCGTTGCTGGTAATAGGTCGCGTTAAGCGCATGGGGGGTGTTTCCGTCCCCTG
This sequence comes from Paracoccaceae bacterium, assembly GCA_047638395.1. Classification (GTDB taxonomy): domain Bacteria; phylum Pseudomonadota; class Alphaproteobacteria; order MPNO01; family UBA830; genus CAXBCP01. Next base: position 35,177 of record JBLIMV010000008.1, read on the forward strand.
CACGATTCCGCGTCATCGGCGCCATGACGACGCGGTGCGGCAGCTCAAACGGTCCAACAGATAATGGCGTAAACAGGTCCACCATGCTCAGCGCTTCACCCGCGCCTGTTCTTCGAGAACGGCGCACACGGCCGCCGTATCCTTTTCCGCCAGCCCCTGTTCGAGGGTTGCCCGGTAAGGCTGAACCGCGGCGGCAAACAAGCTAACCGGGCAATGCACCTCAGAGGCAAATGCCGTAATGATATCGAGATCTTTCTGGTACAGGCGGTTGGACATGCCGACATTGTCATAGTTGTTGTCCGCCATCATTCCGCCGCGCACCTGAAACATGCGTGACGTCGCGGCACTCGAGCCGATGACATCATGGATCAGATGCGGATCGAGACCCGATTTCATGCCAAGCACCATTGCCTCGGCGGCAGCCGTGTTGTGTATCGTGACGAGATGATTGGCGACAAATTTCATGCGGCTGCCATTACCGAACGCGCCGCAATATTTATTCTCGCGGCTGAACGCCTCTATAACCGGGATACATTTTTTAACGGCGCCCTCGTCCCCACTGGTAAATACCGCGAGATCGCCGGTTTGCGCCTGCTGACCGGTACCGGATAACGGGCAATCGAGTAGTGTGTGCCCCGCCGCCGCCAGAATATCGCGGGCAGCTTCCTTGTCCGCAATCTTCAGCGTGCTGGTTTCCATCATCGTGCAGCCGGAAGCGGACGACGCCGCTATTTCTTCGGCAACAGCCCGTAACGCGAGCGGGTTCGGTAGCGAGCAAACGATTACGTCCGCTTTCTCCGCGACGGCGGCTGCAGAACCAAGCGTTTCCACACCATCGGCGCGAGCGGCCTCAACGGCATCCGCCGAAAGATCGAAACCGTGAACGGTAAACCCGCCCTTCACCAGATGGCGCGCCATGGCACCACCCATTATCCCCAGCCCGATTACGCCTGCGGTTCCGCTCATCTATTCATTCCTTTTGGATATCAGCCGCCACGCCGGTTCAGGCGTGGCGGCTCATCACATCAGTTTTTGGCGAGAAAGCCGGTCAGCGCTGCGTTAAAAGCCTCGGGGCGTTCAACGTTGGAGATATGCGCTGCCGGATCGAGCAACACGTATTCCGAGCCCGGCATGTTGGCATGCATCGCTTCCATGCCTGCCGGCGGCGTACCGGCATCCTGAGCGCCTGCGATAAACAGAACCGGTATGCCGGAAATCTTGCCAAGATCGTCGAGATAGCTGAGCCCCTGAATGGCGGCCGCACAGCCCGCATAGCCGTTGACCGACGTCGTTGCGATCATATCAGCGATTGCCTGCGCCTCGGGCGTTCCCTTGCTGCGGAAGCCATCGGTAAACCAGCGCTCCATGGTCGGCTGGATCAGCGGCTCCATTCCGTTCTTGTGGGACAGATCAATCCTGTCCTGCCACGCGCTGACAAACTGCTCTGCAACCTTACCCATCGAATTGGCGACGACCACTGATTTCAGGCGCTCAGGGTGCTTGAGCATGATGCCCTGGACGGTCATGCCACCGATCGACAAACCGACAAAATGCGTCTGGTCGATACCGAGATGATCCCAGAGCGCGACCACATCGGCGATCAGGTCGTCAAAATGATAGGCACCGGGAACCGGCTCGGATTCACCATGCCCGCGCTTGTCATACCGCAGGATATGGAAATCGTCGGCCAGCAACCGCGCCTGCTCGTCCCACATATGCAGGTTCGTCGCCAGGGAGTTGGAAAACGTTAGCCAGGGTTTATCCGCATTGCCGGATACTTCGTAGTTTAGCTCGATGCCATTCACGTTGGCTTTCATGCGTTCACTCTTTCTTTGGATGAATGTATGGAATTCTGATCGTTACGGGGTCGAATGGCTGATAAATTTCTCCGGCACCGGTTCACCCCACTGGGAATCGAGACCGTCTTCGGCGGCGACCAGGGTCGGCGGGTTCTGATTGTTCAGCCGGTCACTATCGGTCCAGTGCTCATGCACCCGGCCCCACGGGTCCTGCCAGTAGTCATATACCTGGCTGCCCAGAACATGGCGGCCGAGGCCCCACATGTGATCGTACTTTCCCGCTTTTTTGAGATGGGCGTTGCCCATGAAGACGTCGTCGATGTCATGCACTTCGAACGCCATATGGTTCAAGCCGGCGACCTCACCTTTGATACACAGGAAGGTATGATGGTCGACATATCGCTCGCCCCCATCGATCCGGTTGAACGTCGCGATGACGTTGTCTTTCTCGCCCGCATAAACCTCGTCCGACGGCACAAGGCCAAGGGTTTCACGGAACCACTTGGTGCCTGCCATAACGTCAGGGGTCATAATCACGGCATGTCCGAGGCGTTTCACATGAGACGGCCCGCGTTCGATCCGCGTCAGTTGGCCAAGTCGAGAATCGCGCGCGGCAGCGGTGTTGACGCCGAACCGCGGCACGGCGATTTCTTCCTCATCCGCCCTGCCCCACACGATTTCGATCTGATAGCCGTTCGGCTCGGTCAGACGAACACGTTTGCCGCCCCCGGGGGCGTCGAGATCCTCGATACCGGAGGCACCGTCGGCCTTTGAAATTTTCTCAAGGTCTTCTTCGCTCGCCGCCCGGAACGCCAAGCCGACAAATTTAGCATCGCCTTTATGGGTAACATGGATAAACGGCGCGGGATCAGTGCCGCGCATGTACAGCGTGTCATTAGTCCGCTCGGCCCTGATCATCCCGAAATTCGTCAGGAATTCCTCTGCCTCATCGAGATCCGGAGACTGGAGCCGTCCGAATGCAATATCTTCTACCTTGATCATAATTCCTCCTTATGCGCCGCCTCACGGAATGGACGGCCTCCAAATTATTCTATGACAACGATATCGCCGTCACCGCCTGTGTAAAGCCGATCTACAATATTCGCGCGACGGGTCAAGACGGCGCGCTGATTGATGTATCCCTTGTCCGTAATCTCCCCCGCATCTATCTGCGGCGGTTCGGTCATGAGCAAGACCCGCTTGATTCGGGTCGAACTGCCCGGGTTTTCCCTGTTGTGAACGGCAAGCCCGGCGCGAAGCCGTTCCTGAACAGCGGGATGGGCCGCCAGTTCATCGGGTGTCAGGTCATCCCCGGCAACAGATTTACAGCCATCGAGGCTGATAAAGGCCAGCAGCCCGACTTCGTCGCGATCATGGCCCGTCACCACGGCGTCCTGAATGACAGGCGATGCGGCGGCAATGGCCTGAAGACGTAACTGTCCCGCATGCACCCACGTGCCCGATAACAGCTTGAAGTTCTCGGCAACGCGACCATCGAAGACCACGCCTTCCGCCGGGTCATCTTCATCTTCCAGTTTGCCGGCATCGCCAATCCGGAAAAAGTTCTCTTCGTCGAACGCCTTGGCCGTCAGATCGTCCTGCTTGTAATAACCCGGCGTAATAATCGGGCCGCGCATACGAATTTCCAGCTTGTCGCCATTGGGCACCAATTTCAGCTCGTTGCCGGGCAACGGAACCCCGATATTTGCGGCTGACTTCGGATACCAGTTCATGAACGTCGCCGCCGGTGCCGTTTCAGTCGAACCGAGCGAGGTCGTAATCGGCACACGCTCTCCCTTTACCGCGATCGCCAGTTTGTCCAGGCGTTCCCAGACATTCCGGGGCAAAGCGGCGCCGGCAAAGAACAGGATCTGCAGATTCCGGAACAGGCCGTCGCGGGCTTCGTCATCTGCTTCGAGAAGGGGGAGCAGAAGATCGAAACCTCGCGGCACGTTCAGATACAATGTCGGCGATATTTCCTTCAGGTTGGCAATCGTCGCCTCGATACGGCCGGGTACGGGACGACCCTCATCGATATACATCGTGCCGCCGTTATGCAGCACCATGTTCAGATTGTAGTTCCCGCCGAAGGTATGATTCCACGGCAACCAGTCCACAAAGATCGGTGGCTCATCGCGCAGGAACGAGCATACCTGAGCCAGAGACACCTGGTTCGATACCATCATCCGGTGCGGGTTGAGGACACCTTTGGGCAGGCCGGTCGACCCGGAGGTCAGAAGAATTTTTCCGATTGTTTCAAGCGTCAGGCGCGCCGCTGCGTCATCCACCGCGGGGCCCGGAACGACGGCCAACCAGTCAGAGAGCGCCACTGCATTATCCGGCGCGCCATCGGTCGTCCCGGCCACAAGCGTCCGGTCCGACAAATCGAGGGCACCAAGCGCCTTGGCAAAAGGTGCCGGATTGTCCACGAAGATAGCGGAGGGATCGTTGTGTCCGATGACCATCTGCAGTTTTTCGTGATCCTGACTCATCAATGAATACGCGGGAGAAACCGGCATTACCGGCACACCGACGGTCATCGCGCCAAACATCACAAATGCCTGGTTGATCGAGTTGTCTGACAGGATGGCCACAGGTCGGGCAGCACTATGACCGCCATCGAGCAATGCCTGCCCGATAGAATTCGCCGCCCTCAATACATCGGCGTAGGTCACCCGTCGCCAGCTACCCGAGCCATCGCGCTCACACAGAAAATCTCGGTCCGGGTGCGCGGCCGCGTGATCCCGCAGCATTTCAATCACGCTCGTCGGCACCGGCCCAAGCGGCTCCGGACACCGCAACACGATCGTCCCATCGTCGCGGCGTTCAACGTCAACGCCGAAGCGCTGCATGTTCACATTGGCAAGTTCAGCCATGACTGCCTGCCCCTTAGCCGTGGCCCAGGCGCAACGCACCGTCCAGCCGGACGACTTCACCGTTCAGCATTTTGTTGCCGAGGATACACATCACGAAATTTGCGTATTCCTCCGGCGTACCGAGACGGGACGGAAACGGTGTCGCCTGCTCAAGCGATTCCTGCGCGGGTTGCGGCAGACCGCGAAGCATCGGTGTCTCAAAAACGCCCGGCGCAATGCCAACAACCCGAATGCCATAGCGCGCCAGTTCGCGTGCTGCCGGCAGGGTCAGCCCGGCAATCGCGCCTTTCGACGACGCATATGCCGCCTGGCCGACCTGGCCGTCATAAGCTGCCACCGAAGATGTATTGACGATCACGCCGCGCTCGCCGTCGGCATCCAGCGTGTCTGCCTTGCTCATATGTTCGGACACAAGCCGCAGCATGTTGAACGTGCCGACAACATTGATGTTGATGCAGCGCGCATAATTTTCGAGCGGCTGCGGCCCCTCGCGACCGAGAATGCGTTCAGCAGGACCGATGCCCGCACAATTCACAAGAACCCGTGGCGCGCCGTGTGCTTCAACCGCCTGGCGGATCGCCGCATCCGCACCGTCGGCGCTTGTCACATCACATTCAATGGCGATGCCATCGATAGCCGCAGCTGTCTCCCGGGCGGCTTCCATATTCACATCGAGAACGGCAACCTTGCCGCCGGCCTCTGCCAATGCGCGGGCCGTCGCCGCCCCAAGTCCCGATGCGCCACCGGCGACGATTGCAGCATGTCCGCTGATATCCATCCGTCTTCTCCCTTGGCTTGTTCTTTGCCCGCAGTTTACACCGCGTTTCAGGCCACTTATAGAGGCGAGATCGATACTGTCCAGTACCACCGGGAGGGGCCTTGATGACCGCTTTTACATCTGAACTCATCGACTTCGAAATGCGCGACCGGATCGCCGTGCTGACGCTCAACCGCCCGGAGAAACGCAACGCGGTCAGCGAAGCGCTCATCCAGGACATCAACCGGTTCTTCAACATGCCCCCGAAAGATGCCCTTGCTGTGGTCCTTCGGGCGAATGGCGACCATTTTTGCGCAGGCCTGGACCTGTCTCAGCATAAAGAGCGCAATGTCGACGAAGCGTTTGAAATTTCCCGCTACTGGCACAGGACGTTCGACCTTATCCAGTATGGTGGCTTACCCGTTGTGGCCGCCATGCAGGGCGCTGTCATGGGCGGCGGGCTGGAACTTGCGACCACGGCGCATGTGCGCATCGCTGAGCCGTCCACCATCTACCAGCTTCCTGAAGGCAGACGCGGCATCTATGTCGGTGGCGGCGCGAGCATTCGCGTCGCCCGGATCATCGGCCCCGGACGCATGACCGAAATGATGCTGACGGGCCGCCGCCTCGATGCCGAAGAAGGTCAACAGATGGGGCTGTCACACTACCTTGTGGAAACGGGAGAAGCCTTCGACAAGGCAATGGAGCTTGCCGAGACAATCGCCGGCAACGCGCCGCTCGCCAACAAGATGATGCTCAACACCATCCAGCGCGTCGACCGCATGGGCGAAAGCGAGGGTTACTTCGTCGAATCCCTGGCATCGGCGCTTACCCAGGCATCGGACGATGCACAGGAAGGCATGCGGGCGTTTCTGGAGAAGCGCGATATCCGTTTCGACAAATAGCCTGCTTGGTCAGAACTGCTGCGATTAGGCCTCAAACTTCAAATCGGCAGGCGAGATCAGAACATCGAACTGCTCGCACCAGATGACAACGCTCGGATATTTTTTCAGATCGATCCCCGGCGGGATGTTGTATTTCTGGCTTCCCTTGAATGACCGGAGCCGCCCCAGGTCGACAAACATCGTGTTTTTCACTTGTGAAGAATCCCGGATTGTCTCTGCTGGCACCAGGTAGACGTGAAACTTGGGCCCCGGGCCGACCTCAAAATCCTTATCCAGAAAAACGACCCGATCATAGACCGAGACTTTGCCCTTGCCGTAGTGGATCGGATCCGAGGGATCGGCATGAACGAAAGTCCCACTCGCCGCCAGTCCAGATTTTTCTTCGGATGTAAGCTGATCCATCGCTTCGGGTGGCGGAAACACATACGGGAATGCAAAAAACCCTGCACCAACGCCAAAACCCGTCCCAAGCACGCCGCCGACCAGAAACACCGCAATCAATCGCCACATCGTTTTCTTCTCCACTTTGAGCTACCGGACAGGAATACACCGATATGTATTCTGTGAGCACGAGATAATATTGCGCCCTATGGCGTGGAGGCTTGGGAGATCGCCCGCCAGATCCGCTCCGGCGTCACGGGCAGTTCGATGTGTTTCACGCCAAATCCTTTCAACGCATCGACAATGGCATTCGCGACAGCCGCCGGGGCTACGGCCGTGCCGCCTTCGCTGCCCGGTTTGATCCCGAGCGGATTGGACGGGCTCGGCACTTCCAGCAGTTTGGTGCGATAGGCCGGCACCACATCGGCGCGCGGCATCGCATAGTCCATAAAAGTCGCGCCGATCATCTGGCCCGTTTCCGTGTCATAGGCGCAGTTCTCCATTAGTGCCTGGCCAATCCCCTGCAGGACGCCGCCGTGGGTCTGGCCGTCCAGCGTCATCGGGTTGATCGCCCGCCCGACATCGTCCACCGCCGTCCAGTCGACAACCTCGGCCACACCCGTATCCGGATCGATTTCAACTTCGCAGACGTGACAGCCCGATCCGATCACCGCTTGCGGAAAGTGGACGTCGGCCTCCTCCTTCAGATCGCCGCGCAGACCTTCCGGCAGATCGTTGCGATCCCGTGCAGCCGCCGCTATATCGAAGAGGCTGATACGCCGGTCAGTCCCGGCTACCGTAAAGACGGTTTCGGCATATTCGATATCCGCTTCAGCCGCCTCCAGCACGTGGGATGCAATACGCCGCGCGCGCGCAATAATCTTCGCACTGGCGTCGCACAGCACAATCGCGCCCATCCGCATACTGCGCCCCGAATGCGTGCCGCCCCCGTCTTTAATTTTATCGGTATCGCCATACCCGACATCGATTGCATCGAACGGCACTTCCAGAACTTCCGCGACCAACTGACTGAACGTTGTCTGATGGCCCTGGCCTGTCGCCATGGTCCCGATCTGGACCATGATATCGCCTTCGGGGCGGATATCGATTTCGGTCCATTCGCGGGGATACCCGGTCGACAGGTCTGCGTAATTTGCGATGCCGATCCCGCGCAGCCTGCCGCGTTTTGCTGCTTCGTCCCGGCGCGCTGGAAATCCGTGCCAATCGGACAGTTCAACGGCAGCCGCCAGTGCCTGCGGGTAGTCGCCAGAATCATGGGTCAGACCGAAGCCGTTATCATAGGGCATGTCTTCGGGGGCGATCAGGTTCCGGCGGCGTATCTCTATCCGGTCGAGGCCTGTAGCCTCCGCCGCCATATCCATCATGCGTTCCAGCGCGTACATGACTTCGGGCCGGCCCGCGCTGCGATAGGGATATGTCGGCGGGGTATTCGACTGAATGGCAATTGCCCGGGCAGAGACGGCAGGGATCCGGTACAGCCCGGTCATGATCTCAATCCCTTTGACGAGCGGAATCCACGACGCAGAGAACGCCCCGATATTCGACGTATTCTCGGTATGCAAAGCGACCAGTCTGCCATCGGCATCAAAGCCCAGCGTGGCGTCGATCACCAGATCACGCGCCTGATAGTCGGTAAGCATGGTCTCGGTCCGGTCCGCGGTCCATTTCACGGGGCGGGCAATACGTCGTGCTGCCCACAGAACCAGCGGGTGCTCAACATACAAGGCGTTGCGCGGCCCGTAGGAGCCCCCAGCATCGCGGATAACGACCCGGACCTTCTCTTCCGCGACGTGAAACAGTTTGGCGAGTTCGCTTTTGAAACGGTAGATGCTGCCGGCCGTGGTCTGCAGAATATAGCGGCCGTCCTCATCGATGCTGCCGACGGCGGAGCGCGGCTCCATTGGCACACCGGTCACCCGGCTGAGCTGCGTTTTGAGACGGATCACATGCGCCGCGCCAGAGAGGGTTGCCGCCGTCTCCCCCGGATTGTTCACATCCGCGTCGATCGCCACGTTCGACCCCAGTTCCGGCCACACAACGGTGCTATCCGGATCGGCTGCCCTGGCCGTATCGATGACGGGAGGTAACAGGACGTAGTCCACGACGACCCGTTCGGCCGCGTCCTTCGCTTGTGAAAATGTCTCTGCGATAACCATCGCAATCGGCTGCCCCACATGACGCACACGGTCCGCGGGTAAGGGGAAATGAGGCGCCGCATAACGCTCCGTCCCATCGCGGTTTTGCAGCGCGATATCGGGCGGGCTGGAAAAGCCGAGATTATGCGGGATTGGGCCCAACCCGTCCGCCAGCCAGTCTGCACCCGTCAGAACGTCAATGACCCCCGGGCCCGCCATGGCAGCCGAAACGTCGACAGCCCGAATTTCTGCATGCGCATGAACGGACGTGACCATGAACGCGTAGGCCTGCCCATCCACGTTGGTGTCGTCCGCATATTGTCCTTGCCCCGTCAGCAGGCGCTGATCTTCTTTACGTAACGGTGACTGTCCAATCATTGCAGACATGTGCGAACGCCCCAGTTTGTTTTTCTTCCTCCGACTTTCGGATTGGCGCTGGCGGGTGTCAACACAGGCCCAATTATCAGACCGGGTAATCAGCTCACGGATTTGTACCAATCGCTGACCTGACCGCCAGTCCACAGCGCAACATCGTCATACTTCGAGATCTCGTCGAGAACCTTTTCGAAGTACTTGATGCGGAACGGCGTGCCCGAAATATAGGGATGCACGGCAATGGCCATGACGCGGGCGTTGTCTTCGCCCTCCTGATAGAGCCGCTCAAAATTATCCATGCATCGGTCATAGAATTCCTCGGCCTTGTGATGCTGGACGACCATCATGGGGATATCGTTCAGTTCAACCGTGTAAGGAATTGACACCAGTGGCCCGTGTTCGGTTTTCACTTCGAACGGCTGATCGTCCATCGGGAAGTCCGCGACATATTCAATACCGGCTTCCTTCAGGTAATCCGGCGTATCGAACGTTTCGGTCAGCCCCGGGCCCATCCAGCCGCGCGGCGGCTTTCCGGTAAATTTCTCGATCGCATCCATCGTGGCCTTGATGTCGGCAGGCTGATCTTCAATCAGATGGGTCGGTTGTTGATGGTAGGCATGCCCGAGAAATTCCCACCCGGCATCATGCGCCGCCTGTGCGAGACGCGGGTACTGTGTGCAAACGGACCCGTTCACGGAAAGCGTCGCCGGGATACCGCGCGAGGTCAGCGCTTCGTGGAACCGCCAGAACCCAACCCGCATGCCGTATTCCTGCCACGACCAGTTCGGGATATCCGGGATGTGAACCTTCCCCCCGGGCGGCGGCAGCACGGTCCGCGCCATTGGTTTTTCGACGTCCCAGTTTTCGATATTGACGATCACCCAGACCGCGACGCGCTTGCCATCAGGCAGTTTGAGCGGCTTACGGTCGGCCATGGCGGAATACTCGATGCGGTCGCGCGGTTTCATGACCATGTTGGGGTCCTCTGAGTGTCAATTGAGTGTCAAAAAAAATCTCCGCGCACCATACCCTTGGTGCGCGGAGACGAAAACCGCCGGAGCGGAATTATTTAGACGGACATCATACGGAGTCCGGGCGTGAGCATCGCTAATTCATCAAACTGGGCAGGTACAATGCGATACCCGGTGCGATTATCAGGATGATCACCAGGATCAGATCGCAGAGCAGGTATGGTGCCGCAGCGATGGCGACCTGCCAGAGCGTCGTCCCTTTGACCATTCCCATCATGATAAATAGCAATAATCCAAATGGGGGTGTGGTTGCGCTCATCTCCAGCGCCATCAGAACGATCAGGGAAAACCAGACCGGGTCGTATCCAAGTTGCGTCGCGATCGGGTAAAAGATCGGCACCGTGATCAGCATCATGGACACCGGGTCCATGAACATGCCGAGCATGATCAGAACCAGGAACATGACCCCCAGAATCACAAGCGGTGCAACGTCGAACGCTGTCGCCCATTGCACAAGCCCGCGGCTTGCGCCCGACAGCGAGAGAAGCTGACTGAAAACGGTCGAATTCATCAGGATGAAAAAGACCATGCCAACGACGCGGATCGTGCCGATCAGCGAGGTACGAAAAGACTTCCAGGTGAACACGCCGAACGCTGCCGCAAGGATCACAACACCGACAACACCAAATGACGCGGACTCCGACGGCGTCGCCCAGCCAAGAACGATAAAGCCGATCACCATGAAGACAATCAGGCCCATCGGCAGGATGTTCACGACGACCTGATAGATCTTTTCCTTCCAGCTCGTCCGCTCTACCTCGTAGGACGGCGCGCCTTCAGGGTAGAGGGCCAACTGTATGGTGATCATGCCTGCATACAGTCCGGCGAGGATGAAGCCAGGAAGGATGCCCGCAATCAGGAGTGCGCCCACATCGACACCGGCAATACTGGCAAGCAGCACGCCAAGCGATGACGGTGGGATAATCATGGCGAGACCACCGGTGCCGAGGATCGGGCCCATAGACATGGTCTTGCTGTATCCGCGGCGCTGCATCTCAGGCACCAGCAGGGAGCCGAGCATGGCCGTATTCGCCATCGTCGATCCGGTCAGGGTCGAAAAGAGCGACCCGCCCGCAACCGTCAGGTAACACAGACGACCCGGGATACGACCGAGCAATTTGTCCAGCGCATCAAAAACACGGAGTGCCAGGCCCGTGTGAAAGAACATCGAGCCCATCAGGATGAACATCGGGATCGGCGAGAGCGTGAAACTTGTGATCAGCTGCGGGGCGTTATCGACGACCTGCGGGACCTTCTTCATCGCTTCGGTGAAAAACTCACCGGTTGTTTCATAATTTCTGACAACAAAGACACATGTGCCGATGATATTTGTGATCAGAAACGTGAAGGCTACGGGGAACCCCATGGCCATCCCGGCCATGATGCACCCGAGCAGGATGGTTCCTGCCCAGTACCACTCGAAAACCATTTTTAGACTGTGTCCTTAACTTCGCCGAGATCGTAGGAATAATAGTGGCGGCGCCCCAGCAGGAAGAAAAGAAACTCCAACCCTACAAGTAAAAAGCCGATGAACATGGGCAGGAACTGCGACCAGTATGGCAGGTCCACGCCGCGAACATCTAGCTGCCCGCTCTCTGCCGCTTCCATGAAAAGTTGCCATGAAAACCACGCAAAAAGAAACGAAGCGGCCGTACAGGTCAGGTAGACGATGAAGCCCAGCACGCGCCGAACAATCGGCGGACTGTTCGCGATCACTGCCTCGATGGCGACGTGACCTTTTTCGCGTACGAGCCAGGGAGCCGAGAACATCGCCACGTAAAGCAGCGCGTACTCGACAAGAGATGATGTGAAAAGCGGGGGATTCATGCCCACTGTGCGCATCGATACATCGATAACGATCAGCGTGAACATGCACGGGATGACGGCGCAGGCCAAATAGGCCAGCGCCGTCGTTACCCGTTCTACACCCTTGTCAAAAGCGTCCATTGACGTAGGGACCTTCTAGTTACGTGCGGATATTAATTGCGGTGCCGCGCGCCAAGCTCTTTCGCGTCAACCTGGAACTCGGGGTTGCCCGGAGCATACAGCAGCGGCCGCAGTTTTTCGGCATTGTCGGACCGCTTGGCAAGCTCTTTCCAGATTTCACCATGCGCGATTTCAAGATAGCGCTTTGCCGCATCAGCAGACAGGACGATATCCTTCGCACCGGCTGCCTTCATCTTCTTTTCGTCAGCGATGCGAACACCTTCCGTCCACAGAACCGAAGCCGTCTCGTACGCGATACCCACATCCGTGAGCATCTTCTGCTCGGCTGCGCTCATTGCTTTCCAGGTGTCGAGGTTAATCGTGACCACGGTATTGGTCTGATAGAAGTTCGGCACCACGCGGTACTTGATAACTTCCTGCATGCCAACGGACGAAGGCTGATCGGTAAAGCCAAACCCGTCGACAGTCCCGCGCTGAATGGCGTTGATGACTTCGCTGGATTTGATGTTAACTGTCGTTGCACCGAGCGCACGGAAAAGCGGACGGTACGTGCCGGTGGCACGCATTTTCATGCCGGTCAGATCGGGCAGGCCGTTTTTCATCTTCGGCATTTTCGCCAGATACATGTGGTAGGACGTCATGCTCTCGCCCCAGGCCAGAAGATGTGCTCCGGCCTTTTTCGCATAGATGTCCTGCAGAATCTTGAAGCCGCCGTTTTTACGGATAGCCTTCGGACCACGGTTGCTGCCGAGCATCGCGTAGCCTTCAGGCACGGTGCCGATGTAATAGGCGGTCGGCGCATGCAGCATGTCGAACTGGCCGCGCTTCAACGCGTTGGCAGCCTTACGCGGAGGAACGACTTCCTGTCCGCCGACATAGTTGATTTTAATTTTGCCCGCAGCCTTGGTGTTCAGCGGTCCGACGAAAGTCGTCAGAAAGCTCTGCGACATCGCGTTGTTGGTCTGCAGCGCTGTCACGGCATTGAGGGTTTTCTGCGCAAAAGCTGGCGAAATCGCCAGTGTCATCGTCGCTGTCGCGATGGCAATTTTAAGTGTTGTTTTGGACATAAATGTCTCCCTGATACTCATTGAAGAAAATGGCGCTTTTCGTGTGCCGATTTTTCTGGCGCAATACTGCCGAGACTCCCGAAGGGTGTCAAACAGTTAGAAACCTAAACAAATCAGTTACTTCACGTAGATTGAAAACTGAAAACACACACCTGACAACCCTGTTTGGCAGACCTTTGCGCGCGATCGTTAGAATCCGTTACGTTTGGAAACAATCGGACCTAAACCGGTCGCGCCCGGGCGATTGCTGCATGAATTGCAGCAGGTGTCATCGGCATGGAGATATCAGACACGCCCAGCGGGCTCAGCGCATCCAGAACGGCATTAACTGCCAGGACCGGCGAAATCGCGACCCCCGCTTCACCAACTGCCTTTGCGCCCAGCGGGTTTGTCGCCGTCGGAACAGGATTTAGCTCGCACACAAAATCAGGCGCCGGAATATCCCCGGCCCGCGGCAGACCGTAATCCAGGAACGAGCCTGACAGGACCTGTCCACTGTCCGCATCGTAGATCACATGTTCAGAAAACGCCTGTCCCAGACCGTGAACCACGCCACCCTGTAGCTGGGCTTCCACCAACATCGGGTTCACCGGCGTGCCGCAATCGTGGACCATGATATATCTGTCGATCGTGGCGGCGCCTGTTTCCGGGTCTACCTCCACCTCGCAGCAATGCGTGCCGTTGGGATAGGTGAAATCATTGGGCAAAAACCGGTCACGGGCATCTATACCGTCCGCCTGTGCGACAACCTGCGAAAATTCGATCCGCCGGTCCGTGCCGGCGACCTCATAGGTTCCGTCCGTGAATACGATATCTTCGGCCGAGGCCTCGAGCAGAACTGCCGCCGCTTCCAATCCTTTTTCAATCACCCTGTCGGTCGTCACCGCCACCGCCGAGCCCCCGACAATGATCGATCTGCAAGCACCAGTACCGGTACCGTAGGCGATGTCGTCTGTATCGCCCTGAATGACCCGGACAGTTTCTATCGGTATCCCAAGTTTGCCGGCAACGATCTGTGCGTAAATCGTATCGTGCCCTTGGCCGTTGGACATCGATCCGATCCGCAATTCAACCTGACCGTCCGCCGTGCACCTGATATCCGCTTCTTCGTCGAGCCCGAAGCCCAGCGCCTCGATGGTGTTGCAAATGCCGAACCCACGTACCAGACCCGCCCGGGACGATGCTGCCTGGCGTGCGGGATACCCTGACCGATCCGACAGGACCAGCGCGCGATCAAGGTTCGCGCCGAAATCGCCACAGTCATAGGCGAGTTGGGTCACCGTTTTGTAGGGTAATTGGTCAGGCGCAATAAGATTGCGGCGACGCAGCTCCACCCGGTCAATACCGAGTTCGGCCGCGGCCGCGTCCATCAGCCTTTCCGGCGTATATTGACCTTCCGGTTCGCCGGCGCCCCGGATCGGGCAGGTCGGCACCGTGTTCGTCAGCACTCCCCGGGCTTCGAGATACCCGACCGGCACGTCGTAAACCGATGGCGCAATCTTGAGTGAATTCCGGACCGGGTTAACCGCGCGCGGCCCGAGGTATGCGCCCAGGTTCCCGCTGTTTATCACCCGCATCGCCAGAATCCGGTAATCTTCATCGAATGCATATTCGGCCTCGGAAACGAGATCGCGGGTATGTACATCGCTAACAAAGGATTCCGACCTGTCTGATATCCACCGCACGGGTCGGCCAATCCGGCGCGCGGCCCACAAGACCAGAACCTCTTCGGGATAAACGATATTTTTCGCACCGAAGCCGCCGCCGAGCCGCGGAACGACGACGCGAATGTCCTCCGGCGCACAGTTAAAGCAAAACTGCGCGAGCGTGTTCCGGACGGGATGCGGTTTTCCCGCGGTCGCATGGAGCGTGAACTTCCCGGCACCGGCATCCCAGTTCCCGATGTAACCGCGGGTCTCAATAGGAGCACCGACGCCGCGGTTCTGCACATGCCGGATACGCGTGACATGCGCTGCCCGCGCGAACGCCTCATCGGTTTTCGCCTTATCGCCAAAGGCGAGCCGAAAGCAGACATTGTCGGGAAACTGCGGGTCGATGACAGGCGCGCCTGCCTCCGTTGCCGCACAGACATCCACGACTGCAGGTAAGGGTTCGCTGACGATAATGATTTTCTCGGCCGCATCACGGGCGGCGTCAGGCGTGTCTGCAATAACCATCGCGATAATCTGGCCAACGAACATCACCCGCTCAGCCGGCATTGCCGGTTGTGGGCGGGCAATCGCCGGATCCCCCGGCGGCACCGATTTGTCGGCACTGACCTTTTCGGAAACCGGAAGGACCTCCCAGGGCACACCACCGATGCCGTCGGCAGCAAGATCCGCCCCGGTCAGAATATCAATCACACCCGGGCACCCACGCGCGGGGTCAGTATCGATCGAAACGATATCAGCGTGCGCTTCGACGGACCGGACGAAGATCACATGCGTCTCGCCGGGCAAATGAATGTCGTCCAGAAACGTCGCCTCCCCACGGAGCATCTCGCGATCCTCCAGCCGGGGGACCGATCGGCCGACAAGCGTTCCAACCCCTTGGGGCAGATGTTGAGAAAATTCCATATGCCGGTATTACGCGATAGAGATTGTCCCGACAATTCCCCGCAGAGGCCCCTGAAGACCGAAACCTCTATTTGTCGGGCCGGTAGACGATAATGTTCCCGTTATCGCGGCTGTCATTCGCTGTGTGGATGAAATGCACGCCCAGTTCCGGGTGATAAAATCCATTGGCAACCGTCCGCATTCGCCAGAAATCTGGCAGAGGGACGGCACGGTCCCGCCACGCATTTCTCTTCACGTCGTAAACATACAAACCGCGCTGCTTGCCGCTATGACGGAACAGGTGCACCCGGTCTGTTTGCGGGTCACACGTCATCACTGCCGTATTCGTGCCGTAGTGATTTGCCGCGGGAGAGCCCTCGGGTTTCGGGTCGACCCACCTATTGGACTTAACGTCAAAGGCCCAAAGAGCATTCCGGCCCTTGGCGACCGGGTAGTTTCCACCACCAATAAATATCCGGTCACGCTTTGAATGGTGGCAGGCCGTGGGGTCAATACCAAACGGTGGAAGCGGCCCGCGCGCACCCACCTGCCGCCAGCTGTTATTCTGAGGATCATAGTAAAAAGCCTGATGTGACCGGTAGAAGAACAGTTTTTTCTGGGATGGGACGAACATCAGAACATTGCCGTAAGTCGATTTCGGCGACGCGGTTGCTGTCCGAAGACGATGCCACCTGCGGTTCCACGGATCGAACATCCACGGGCTTGCAGCGCTCTTGTTGAGCTGTCCGGCATTTTGCTGCCGGAACTTGGCGACGGACGGCAGCGGCCGGGTGAAATAGGGATGATGGTTCGGCATGCTGAAAAAAATCTGGCGGACCGGATCCCACGCCGTCATCTCGTAGCCATGTACCATCGTCGCAACCGGCACCGGACTGTCAGGCCCGACACCTTCGAACCCGTCACGCGTAACCCGGAGATCGGGAGGCGACCGCGTATCCGTACCCGGATATAGCGCAACCCACCGGTGACCATTCACATCGTAGAGCCAGAGGCCATCCATATAACGCCCGTTGGACGGATTGACCCATCCATGCTCGCCCTCGCCAAAGAGAAACGCGCCGCCAAGCGCGCTGGAGAACGCCATCTTCGACGTCCATGCGCGGCCACGCGCTCTGCCCCATTTAGGGTCAGGTCTCGGCGCGCCAAGATCCAGCCAGGTGCCCGGTGCCATGGCCCGGATCGCGGAGATGGTTTTCCCCGCCGGCGATGGCAATGAACCCACGCTACTTTTTCCCGTCGCACGGACAGCGCCAGGAACGGCCAGGCCAAGTATCGCGACCGCGAGAAAAATCGATACCGGTCGAATCTGTCGTCTCCCCCTAATTACGCCAAGGTTGAATTACTACGAGATAGATACCATCATCGTTAAAGGTAGGCGCACCCATTTGTAGAGTAAGGGGTTGTATGGGATGCATGTGAGGAAATTCGACATGCCCAGGTATTTCATGCCCGGTCCGTTGGGCACGGCGGCGGCGATTGCCATAGTGATAGTTATGACCACGCCACAAGCCGCGTATGCACAATCGACCTCTCCCGGCACATCAGCAACGCCCCGCACAGTGGCAACACCCGGAAAACCGGCCAGCGTCCTTGATCGCATTCGAAAGAAAATGCGGGAAACGAAGCCCCCGCAGAACAAAGCCCAAAAATGGTTCGACACGCTTGATCTAGATAAGAACCAGGAAATCACAAAACAAGAACTGTTCCAGAGCATCCGCGAGCGCTTTGAAAAGATGGACCGCTCGGGTGACAAATTTGTGAGCAAATCCGAATACCTCGGCCTGCGGAAGGACAAACAAAGTAGCGAGCGCCGGTTTGGCGGGCTGGATTCAAACACCGATGGGCGGCTTTCGATGTCTGAATTTGCGTCTCCGGCAGATTGGCGGTTCGACCGGATAGACCGCAATCTCGACGGTAAGGTCAGCCGCCCTGAAGCAGCCCGCCTGTTTGATCGACCCACCGGGGTCGCCCTGCAGGAAGAGGACGGTAAATGCTTTTACATCGAACGACAAATTGTCCGCGTCAAAGAGGAGGTTGCCGAATCCTTTCGCAAACGCGGCTACCCGAAGGCCGACTGCGCCTGGACACCTGACGTTGCCGACGAGGCCAAGACCAAAAAGTTTGTTAAATGAGGGACGCCCCCGCGCCTCCTATCCCTTGGGAAAGCAACCTCGGTCTCAAGGCAATCGGCGTAACTCTCTGCATTGCGGTCCTGCTCACATGGACAAGCGGCATAACAGCCGGAGCCCAGGCACAATCCGTCGGTGATCCACCGAGCGTGATGGACCGAATTCGGGATAAAGCGCGACAGCGTCAACCAGCGACCATTGCCGACTGGTTCCAACGCCTCGACACCAATCAGGACAACCGGGTATCGCGGGAAGAACTTCAGATATCCATTAACCGCCGTTTCGGCATTCTGGATGCAAACCGGAACGGATCAATCAGCGGGGATGAGTTCCGGGCACGCGGCACCGTACCCGGCGGTCAATCGGGCCCTTCCTTCGACCAAATGGACATCAACCGGAATGGTGAACTGTCCGTCATTGAATTCTCCGCGCCGGTACTTTGGCGCTTTGCGCGGCTCGATAGCGACGGCGACGGTTTCCTCTCCCGGATGGAAACAGCCCGCTACCTAAACACACCTGCATCGCGCGCTCTGCCGCCGCTGCCGGGCAGGTGCTTTGAAGTAGATGGCAGGGTCGTGATTGTCGCGCCGGAACGGGCAGATGCATTCGAAAAAACAGGACGTCAGCAGACCGATTGCAGCTGGCAACCCGGCACCTTGCCGGTTCGATAGGCGCTTAAATCCCGCAAAGCCGATCCTTTAGACGCTCCATGAATGCGTCGCACTTCGCGACCTGGTCAAGCTCCACGAATTCATTGGGCTTATGTGCCTGCTCGACACTGCCCGGCCCGCAAACCACCGTTGGAATGCCGTCGGCGCTGAACAGGCCCGCCTCGGTGCCGAAAGACACCTTGGCGGTTTCATTGGTTGCTGCCAGATGCCGGCAAACCTGTGACACGTCCGCATCCTCGGGCGTGGTCAAACCGGGAAAACTGGACATCTCCCGGAAGACGATATCCGATGCATCGTACCGCTCCCGCATCTCGTGCAGGAGTTCGTCCTCCGCAAAGCGGCGGACGTCTTCCATAAACCCGGCGTGATCGTCGAACGGCAGATACCGGATCTCGAACTGGAACGAGCAATGTTCGGGCACGATGTTCAGCTGCGTTCCGCCCTGTATCAAACCGGTATGCACCGTTGAATGGGGTGGATCGAAGCCTTCCTCGAACGGACCGTCACTTTCTAGTGACTTCGCCCGGCGCCGGATAAACGATACGATCTCGGCGGCGAATTCGACGGCGTTGACCGCGCTGGGCGCCAGTGATGAATGCGCCGCCATGCCCGTGACGTCGCAGGCAAAGGATCGTTTTCCCTTATGTGCCACGACGACCTTCATATCGCTGGGCTCGCCGACAATGCACATCTCGGGGCGGACATCGAAGCCGCGCACCTGATCGATCAGCCGCCTGACCCCGATACACCCGATCTCTTCGTCGTAAGACAACGCCAGGTGCAGCGGCGTGGTCAGTCCCCGCGCAACGAAATCCGGCAAATGGGCAAGCGCCACAGCGATAAAAGATTTCATGTCACAGCTGCCCCGCCCGTAGAGCCGGCCATCCCGCTCGACCACCGCGAAAGGGTCGGTATCCCAATCCTGCCCGTCCACCGGAACCACGTCTGTGTGTCCGGACAGCATGACGCCGCCCCGGTCTTCCGGCCCAGCGGTGGCGTAAAGGTTGGCCTTTCGCTTGTCGTCATCGAAGGTCAGGTGCGACTGAATGCCAAGACTATCCAGGTAGTCTTTCACCCAGTCGATCAGCGCCAGATTTGATTCCCGGCTGGTTGTATCGAAGGCGATCAACGATTTGATCATGGCGATGGATCTTGGATCGGCTTGCATGAGGGGAGTGTAGTGCATTATCCACGGGCTTCAATCCAGCCGGAAGCACCCCATGAAAGCTCCCCTATCGCGCCTCTTCGACCCAAAATCCATCGCCATCGTTGGTGCCTCGACCGCGCCTGAGAAACCGGGCTATCAGATGGTCAGGGCCTTCGAGAAGTTTCCCGGCCGGATATATCCGGTGAATCCCCGCGGCGGCAACGTTCTGGGCTTCGATATATACAAGTCACTGTCAGACATTCCTGAACCCGTCGACCTCATCGCCATGGTCGTGCCGCCACAGGCATCCGCCGATGTTCTCCGTGAAGCAGCCGCCTGCGGCGTCGGCGCGGCGTTCATGGTGTCGGGCGGGTTTTCGGAAACCGGTGGTGACGGCCACAAACGTCAGGCTGAAATACTCAAAATATGTCATGACGGCGGGATCCGGCTTCTGGGGCCGAATACGTCGGGTTTCATGCGGCCATCGAAAAAACTGTTCTGCACATTCCTGCCTGCCGCAGCAGGGCTCAAATCCGGCAATATCGGCATCGTCGCGCAGTCGGGCGGCATAAACATCACAATGGCGTTTATGGCCAATGAACTGCGCCTGGGCATTAGTCTTTCGGTGGGGATCGGTAATGGTGCCGATGTCAGCGTCGCCGACGCGATTACCTATCTTGCGGAGGACGCGGCGACGGACGTAATCGCGGTTCATCTGGAAGGCGTGTCCGACGGTCGCGTACTTTTCGACACGATCCGGCGGACGGTCGCGCACAAACCCGTTGTCGTCCTTCCCGTCGGCAAAGCCGATCTCGGCGGGTTTGCCGAATCCCACACAGGCAATCTGATGGGGGCGTATGAACTGACCTGTGCCGGGCTGAGGCAGGCGGGCGCAGTCGTCGTCGATACCACGACGGCGCTGATCGACGCGGCGCATGCATTCTCCAATTCCCGTCTTTCTCCGTCGGCAGCGCCGGGCGTTGGTATTTTGACAGGCCAGGCCGGCCCCGGTCTTCTGATGACCGATAAGCTGCGCACGGCGGGGATCGATGTCCCCGAAATCGGCGCGAAAACTGTTTCGAAAATCGCCGGGCTTTTGCCGCCCCTTACTTATCTGAAAAACCCGGTCGATACCGGTCGGCCGCTGGAAACTTTCGGTGAGGTCTGCTCGGCCCTCGCGCAGGATCCTGTTGTCGACGCGCTTCTCATCTACGCGCTGCATGAATCCGACTCAGTCGATTTCGCTGACGCCGCCGGGTCGGCCGCTGACCTGTCCGGCAAGCCCTGCGTCTATGGCACGCAGGGAATGCACAAGGATATCGGACCGCTGATGAAGGCGCTTGAGAAGCGGGGCGTCACCGCGATCGCATCGCCGGACCGCGCGGCCGTCGCAACCCAGGCGCTCGTTGAAGATGCTCGCGCCCAGTTCCGGATTACCAACACATCACCAGGGGCGCTGGAGGCGGACCCGTCGGCGACGGCACTCCCGCGTTCGTTGGACGAAGCATCCGCAAAGGACTTTATCGGCGAATGGGGTATTGATACGCCACAACGGCTTGTCTGCTCGACCCATGCAGAAGCAAGGGGCGCGAAAAGAAAAATACCCGGCGCCGCCGTCGTAAAAATTCTCGATCCGCGGATAACCCATAAAACGGAAACCGGCGGCGTTCATCTCGGTATCCGCACTGCCAAACAGCTGAACGCAGCGCTGGAGCAGATCGATTCGATAAAAAGCCGGACGCGCAAAAAACGTTATCTCATAGAGGCCATGGCGCCGTCCGGTCTTGAGGTGATTGTGGGTGCCCGGAACGATCCGAGCTGGGGCCCTGTGGTCCTGCTCGGACTTGGCGGGACAACAGCCGAAGTGCTCGAAGATGTTTCGATGCGCCTCGCGCCCGTCAGCAAGGCGGACGCGCTCGCAATGATCGACGAGCTTAAATCCGCCGCGCTTTTCAACGGTTTCAGGGGAACGCCGGAAACGGACAAAGAGGCGTTGGCCGATGCAATAGTCACCGTCGGGCGCATCGTTCTGGAAACGCCCGGTGTGCGGGAAATCGATCTCAACCCGGTGCGGGTATACGGCAAGGGGGAAGGTATCCTGGCCCTGGACGCCCTGATCGTTGCCTGACGGGGGACGTTAACCATTCGTCAATATTTACTTGATCTTAACCATCACGTCGGTGCCAACTACATCCCAAGCAAACACAGCCGCAAAGGCTGAAGGATGAGGTACATGGAAGACACGACACAGCAAACCGACCGGGCCTCGACCGGGTTCATCGAGTTTATGAATGCGCTTGGCCCCGATGAGCGCAAGGAGCTTACTGAAGCACTCCGCGAGCCGAACACGTTTCTGGCCGAAGACATGAACGATGTCCTCGCCATCCTTCAGACGCTGAAAAAATAGCGGAAATAAACGACATACCATCCGGCGAATGCTTTGCCGGACGGGCGTGAACGTCCTATAATTCTCTGGCTACCTAAGGTATCGCGACGGGCGATGCCGGGGCGGGAGAAGACACATGGAACGCACATTCGCACGCGAAGTTGAAATGTTGCGCCGGGGCGATGGCGAACATTTCGAAGGCGAAGGCATTCTCGCCATCACCAAAGCGCTTCTGCAATCCGGCGTCTCCTACGTCGGCGGCTATCAGGGCGCTCCCGTATCTCATCTTATGGACGTACTCACATCGGACTCGAAGGGTCTGATGTCGGAGCTCGGCGTTCACACCGAAGTCTGCGCCAACGAAGCGGCCGCCTGTGCCATGCTCGCAGCCTCGGTCAATTATCCCCTGCGCGGCGCGGTCACATGGAAATCCACCGTCGGCACCAATGTCGCGTCCGACGCATTGTCCAATATCGCCTCGGTCGGGGTTATCGGCGGATCGCTGATCATTCTTGGCGAGGATTACGGCGAAGGCTCATCCATCATTCAGGAACGCAGCCACGCCTTTGCGATGAAATGCTCGGTCTGGCTGGTCGATCCTCGCGTGAACCATCCGCGCATCGTCGATCTCGTTGAAAAATCGTTCGAGCTGTCCGAGATCAGCAATACGCCTGTGATGATGGAATTCCGTATCCGTGCCTGTCACGTCACCGGGCGGTTTGCGACCAAGGACAATAAAAAACCGCGCTATTCGATGAACGACAAAATTCCGGAGCCGGAATACAACCTCGACCGCATCGCCCTGCCACCGTCAACCTATCTGCAGGAAAAGATGAAGATCGAGCAGCGCTTCCCGGCGGCGATCAAATTCATCAAGGAGAACGGCCTGAACGAATTCTTCGATGGCGATTGCGAAGATGTCGGCATCATTTGTCAGGGCGGCTTGTACAATTCGGTAATTCGCGGGCTGCAGCAGATCGGCCTCGCCGATCCGTTCGGTAATTCGCGCATCCCCATTTACTGCATGAACGTGACCTATCCGATGGTACCGGAAGAGGTCACGGAATTCTGCGCCGGCAAACGATCTGTCTGCATCGTCGAGGAAGGCTTCCCCGATTATCTCGAACAGGCGCTGAATGCGATGCTGCGCAAGGCCGACCTGAACACCACGATCGTCGGCAAAGACGTCTTCCCCATGGCGGGTGAATATCAGTCCGAAGTCATGATGAATGGCCTCGCCAAATTCGTCGAAGGCGCAGTGCCGAAGGGTATCGATCTCGGCCCCATCGCAGTCGTGACGAAAGCCGTGGCGGACAACAAGGAACTGGCGGCTGAACTGCTTGGCGCACCGATCCCGAAACGCCCGCCCGGGTTCTGCACCGGTTGTCCCGAACGCCCCGTATTCACAGCATTGAAACTGGCGCAGCTCGATCCAGAAATCGGCAATATGCATATTTCAGCCGATATCGGCTGCCATACGTTTTCAACCCTGCCCCCCTTTAACATGGGCAATACGGTGACCGGCTATGGCCTCGGCCTTGCTAGTTCGGCGGGTGTAAAAGATGCCATGGCGCGCCACACGATCTCGATCATGGGTGATGGCGGCTTCTGGCATAATGGTCTGTCCACAGGGATCAGCGGCGCGGTTTATAACAAGCATGACAATCTGCTGATTATCATGGCGAACGGATATTCCTCCGCCACCGGTCAGCAACATCTGCCATCGACGACCGCCGGCGGCATCCGCCCCCCGGATACGGTGGTGCCGATGGAAAACGCGCTCAAAGGCGTCGGCGTCAAATGGATCAGAAAGCAGTACACCTACCAGGTCGGCACGATGCGCAACCTGATCAAGGAAGCACTGACATCGAGCGAAAAAGGTCTGAAGGTGATCATCGCCGAAGCCGAGTGCCAGATCGCCAAGCAGCGCCGCGAAAAACCGCGGATTTCAAAACTGCTGAAATCCGGCAAGCGCGTCATCCGCACACGGTTTGGCGTCGATGAAGATACCTGCACCGGCGATCATTCCTGCATCCGGCTATCGGGCTGCCCGTCGCTGTCGGTCAAACCGAACCCCGATCCGCTGCGCAAGGATCCTGTCGCCAGCGTGTTGAATTCCTGCGTCGGCTGCGGCCTGTGCGGTGAAGTATCTGACGCGGCGGTTTTGTGCCCGTCCTTCTTCCAGGCCGAGATCGTGCAGAACCCGAATATCATGGACCGAGTTGCCCATAAGGTCCGCTCCGCCGTCATCGGAATGCTCCAGGGCAAGCAGGAAACGGCTGACCTCCCTGCCCCGCAGCAGGATGTCACCGACGACATCCGGGTAGCAGCCGAATGAGCGCCCTTCCGCAACGTCCCATCTCGATGGTCATCGGCGCCCTCGGCGGCGAAGGCGGCGGCGTGCTAACAACCTGGGTCGTCCGCGCCGCGGAGATGTGCAATTACCCAACGCAATCGACCTCCATCCCCGGCGTCGCGCAACGCACCGGTGCGACGACCTATTACGTCGAGATATATCCGGCACCACGGGATCAGTTAGACGGAAAGTTGCCGGTAATGGCGCTGTACCCGGCGCCCGGCAACATGGATATCGTTGTGACGTCCGAGCTGATGGAAGCCGGACGGATGCTTGAAAACGGCATGGTGACGTCGGACCGCACAACGCTGATTGCCTCGACCCACCGCGTCTATTCGATTATTGAGAAATCGGCGATGGGCGACGGCCTGTTCCGTGGCGACAAGCTCGACAACGCCGCGCAGAAGCTGGCAAAACGCGCGATCCTGTTCGACATTGCGACCCTGGCCGAAAAAGAAGGCACGGTTCTCAACGCGATTATTCTGGGCGTCATCGCCGGGTCGGGCGAGCTGCCGATCCCGGTCGAAAATTTCGCCGAGTCCATTCGTGAATCCGGCGTTGCCGTTGAATCGAACCTCAAAGGTTTTGAGATCGGTCTTGCCTATATGAAGGGCGATCTAAAGCTGCCCGATGCGGCCCCCGACAAGAAATTCCGGACGGCCAAACCGAGCGCCGAAAGCCTGATTGCCGAGGTTGCATCTAGTTATCCGGGCGAAGCGCTGGCCATTGTAACCGAGGGCGTAAAGCGGCTGGTCGATTACCAGAACCCGGCCTATGCGAAGCTTTATCTCGATCGGCTCGCCGGTGTGCTGGCGATCGACCGCGAGCGCGGCGGCGAACGGAACAACTGGGCATTGACGGTCGAGACCGGTCGTTACCTGGCGCTGATGATGTCCTATGAAGACATCATCCGGGTCGCGGACCTTAAATCCCGGCGATCACGTTTCGAACGGATCCGCACGGAGGTCATGGCAAAGAAGGGGGAGCCGGTACACATGACCGAATTCCTCAAACCCGGCTTTGATGAATTCACGTCCATCATGCCGAGCTGGCTTGGCCGGCCGATCATGAACTGGGCCATGGGGAATGACTGGGCGAAGAATTACAATTTCGCCATGCGGGTGCGGACAAACACGATCTTTGGCTTCGTGCGCGTTTGGGGCCTGTCGAAATTGCGGTTCTATCGCCCGAAGACCTATCGCTTCAGCCAGGAACAGCCCGCCATCGAAGGCTGGCTCGAGATCGTCAAGGATGCGGCTGCGCGCCACTATCAGCTTGCCGTCGAAATCGCCGAACTAGCCAACCTGCGCAAGGGTTATTCGGACACGCACAAACGCGGCCTGAAGAACTTCAAACGTGTGATGGACGAGGTCGCCATCCCGTGCTCCAAGGCGGATAAAGACCCTGCATGGGGAGCCGAAGCGGTGACCAAACTTCGCGCCGCGGCCCTGGCAGACCCTGAAGGTAATGCGTTGGATAAGGCATTCACGGCACTTGAAGCCGCACCTGCTGCGGCGGCCGCCGAGTGAAAGGTTACTGGGTCTCTTCGCGGGCGACATCCAACCGCACCTGAACTTCCTTATCGGTGACGATAAACAGATCCGCATGTCCGGAAGCGGCTTCATGTGCCGCCCAGGTCCAGTGCGGCACCGTGAAGGTATCGTTCTCGGTCCAGTGAATTGTCTGGTCGCCGATCGTCGATGTCCCCTCGCCGGCAACCACCATGCAGATGGTATTCCACGTTGCCCGGTGAGCCTGTGTCGCCTGTCCTTTTGCGAGACGCATCGCATAGCAATCAAGTGTCGGCATGACCGAACCGCCGGTCAGCGGATTGACGTAGCGCAGCAGCTTCGCGCCATCGGTTCGCGCGCGCATCTCGCTCAGCATGCGGCGCGTATCCGCGCCGGGATACCTGTATTTCGGTGATATCTGGCCCTGATGATCATGCCCTTCCGCCACCAGACCGGATGTCTTCCACAGGGCTTCGTCACCTTCATCGACCTCCCAGAAGGCGTTATCGCCTCCGCCGTCCCGGTTGCCGGGGTCGAAGAAATTGACGTCTAGGTCGTTAATCAGCGGAATATTCGCGGCATCGAACCACACTGTGCGGTCGTCGGATTCGTTGATATGTCCGTGCCAGCACCACGGTGGGGTCAGCACAAGATCGCCGGGATGCATCTCGCACCGCCGCCCGTTAACAATGGTGACGGCCCCTTCGGCGCGGGTCGAAAAGCGGATCGCGGCCGCCGTATGCCGGTGCGGAAGTGCCTTGTCGCCGGGCTCCAGTACGGTGAATGCGGATAAGAGGTTTTCGGTTGTCCGCGTGGCGCCGTCGAATGCCGGATGCGCCATGATAAGCGCCCGGCGCTCGGCGTCTTCCATCGCGATCTCTGTCGCGGCGCGCGCGGTATAGGGCTCGATATCTTTCCAACGCCAGACGAAAGACGGATCGTTCGCGGCGGGCGTGATCGGGGTGATTTTTTTATAGCGGTCCCACAGGGGGTGAATATCGGCGGCTTCAAGATCCGCGATCAGCCCTGCATCCGCGCGTGGCGCTGTATCTTCCATCATCTACCTGTCGGCTGCGTCGGGGCGATGCACCCCGGGCGATGCGCGATGCACCGCCCGGGATCACAATCGTTCTATTTTTTCTTTTTTGGCAGCAGCTTGTCGACATTCGAGCTGTCGACCAGCAGGTGCCGCACGAAGACCTTCTTGTCGAAAGCTTTGCCTTTAAGCTGAGCGTCCATCGTGTTCATGCCGAGATTACCCCAGGCCACCGGGTTGAGGGCGACCGTCAGGCCCATCGTGCCGCGTTTGACCGCGAAACGCGCCGGCGGAATACCGTTCATACCGGTCACGACGACCTTGCCCTTAAGGCCCGAAGCGACAACAGCCTGCGCCGCGCCGAGGCCGATTTCGTCATTGGCGCCGTAGATGGCCTTCAGGTTCGGATGCGCCACCAGCGCGTCTTCACCGAACTTCAAACCGTTTTCACGGGTCAGCAACATTTCATGGCGAAACACGATCTTGATGCCGGGATGCTTCGCCATTTCGGCGGTATAGCCCTTGGCGAGATTGATAAACGCCTGCGCCCCTGCCGGTCCTGCCAGGACGGCGACGTCACCCTTGCCGCCGATCTTTTTGACGGTCCAGGCTGCGATCTCTCCGCCGACCTTGATCTCGTCAATCGCGATATGAAGAAGCTGGTCTTTGCAGGCAGATCCGCGCGCAATCGACATCATCGGGATGCCCGCTTTCTTCGCCTTGCTATAGGCCGAGCACAACGCCCTGGCATCAATCGGCGAGATCAGAATTCCGTCGACCTTCTGCGCAATCAGATCGTTTATGCCGTTGAGCTGCTTGGCGATATCTTCCTCGGCATTAACAACCGACACCGTGTGGCCCAACGCTTCCGCACGTTTCTTCATGCCTTTGAGCATGGCGATATAGAAAGGATTGGTATCGGACGAGAGTGCGACACCAATATTGGCAGCTTTCGCGCCGACCGATCCAAGTCCCATTGCAACCGCCGCTGCGGCCGCCGTCATCATAAGTCGTTTCATCGTTCTGTTCTCCCTGTTGGGTTTTTGAAAGTTTATCACGCGTTCGTGAAAGCGCTACCGGTTACCGGTGGCGCAATCGATCAGCTGCGGCCGCGGCGACGATAACGACGCCGACGGCAACCTGCTGCCAGTAGGAATGGACATTCGCGAGGTTCAGCGCGTTGGCAAGTACCACCATGATGAACACGCCGACGACGGTCTTGTAGAGCTTGCCTTCGCCCCCGAACAACGACGCGCCGCCGAGCACGACTGCCGCAATGGCTGTCAGCTCATAGAATATACCGGCCGTCGGTTGGCCCGATTGCAGACGCGATGCCAGCATCACGCCACCGACACCGGCGAGCGTACCGCACCAGACATAGGCGGACGTGCGCACTTTAACGACATTGATCCCGGCGAGGTACGCGGCCTCTGTATTGCCGCCGGTCGCGAAAATGCGAATACCATAGGCGGTGCGATGCAACAGCCAGTGGAAGACGAAGAAAACGATAATGGGAAAGAGCACCAGAAACGGGATACCGAACACGCGCTCTGTCGCGAAATTCAGGAACGGTTCGGGCAGTCCCTCGTCACCCACGATGGGTCGGCCGCCGGTAATCAGAAAGGTTGCCCCCCGGAACATCACCATGGTGCCGAGGGTCGCAATAAACGGATTTACGTCAAGTTTCGTGACGATCAGACCGTTGATAAGACCGACCGCCGCGCCCACTGCAACGCCCGCGACAACACCGGCCACGATGCCGTATTCGAGCATGACCATTGCACAGATACAGCCTGACAACGCCGCCACGGACCCAACCGACAGATCGAACCCGCCGCAAACGATCACGTATGTCATCCCGATGGCGATGACCGTGATGACGGCCCCCTGCATCAGCACGTTGTTTATATTGATCGGCGACAGAAACCTGTTCGAGACCAGCGCTGCGACAATGCAAAGAAGGATCAGCGCGATGAGCGGCATCTGGTTCCAGAGGAATTCCTTGATGCGGGCATTATTGTTTGTCGGATCGGCTTGCATGCGTTGTCTCTTAGCCCCCAAGTGCGTCGCGCAATGCGCGTTCCGTATAGTCCCCGTCCCGCGTCAGGCGTGCGACGATATTACCGGTCCGCATCGCGATGACGGAATCGCTGACGGACATTACCTCGACCATTTCGGATGACGCGAATACGATCCCGCCGCCATCCTCCGCAAAGCGGTTCATCAGGCGATGTATCTGCGCCTTGGCACCGACATCGATGCCATGTGTCGGCTCGTCCAGCAGAAGAACCTTCGCGTGACCGGCCAGCCAGCGCGCAAAAATTACCTTTTGTTGATTGCCGCCGGACAGATCGCGCACCAGCTTGTTCGGATCCTTTGGTCGGATATCGACCGTCTCCATCAGTTCCGTCACGAGCGTATCGATGGCTTTCTTGTTTAGCCCCACCGTTGTTTTAAGCCTGTCGAGATTGGGCAGGATGATGTTTTCGCGTACCGACAGCCCCATCACCAGGCCAAGCCCGCGCTCGCCCGGCACCAGCCCGATCCCGTCGGCAATCGCGTCCGCCGGACTGCGATAAAGATCCCGGGGCTCATGCTTCGCATTCGCACCATACAGGCGAAAAAGCATCTCGGTGGTGCCACTGCCAAGAAGTCCTGCCAGGCCGACGACTTCGCCCTCGTGCAGTTTAACATCTTCGTGGTCCAGCAAGGCCTTGCCTGCGCCTCGGGTGCCGCCGTGATGATAATCCTGCTCTAGGTCACGGCCTGTCATCAACCGGATCATTTCCTGTTGGCTAAATTCGCCGCGACGGCCGGACCCGACTTTCCTCCCATCGCGCAGCACGGTGATCCGGTCGGCGATACGCTCGACCTCGTCGAGCCGGTGCGAGACATAGACCAGCCCGACACCCTCGTTTTTCAGAGTCTCGATCATCTCGAAAAGGCGGTCGACTTCCCGGGTCTCCAACGATGCCGTTGGCTCATCCAGCACCAGGATGCGGGCGTTACGGCCAAGTGCGCGTGCGATCATCACCAGCTGGCGCTCGGCATAACCGAGACGCCCGACCGGCGTGTCCACATCGACATCAAGATTGAGCCTGCCGACCAACTCGGTCGCCTGACGTCGCATTGCGCCGCGGTCGACTTCTGGCAATATGCCCAACCGCTTCCGCACGGGGACCTGCCCCAGAAGAACATTTTCGGCGACCGTCTGCGCCGGCACGATACGCATTTCCTGGGGGATCACGACAACGCCCGCATCAAGCGCCTGGGCGGGCGTGGCATACCGCACGGAGTCACCATCTACGCGGATTTCGCCGCTATCGGCCTGGTAGACGCCTCCCATAATTTTCATCAGCGTTGATTTGCCGGCGCCGTTCTCGCCGATCAGCGCATGCACTTCCCCGGCATGGATGTCGAAAGAGACAGCATCCAGCGCCTGCGTTGCAAAGAAACGCTTCGAGATATCGACGGCGGCGGCAAGCGGCGTATCGGTCAATGCGCGGCCATCCAGTCCAGCGCGCGCGACACCCAGGGGCCGTCCGGTTCGCCACCGGCGAGACTGGCACCAAAATGATCGCGGCCGTCGAACACGATCTTTGCGACATCGCAGCCATCCCTGGCCAAGGCTGTTTCGATCGTATCGGCCTGGTCTCTCAGATGCGGGAAATCTTCCGTACCGTATGCAAGCAGAAAGGGCGGCGCATCGGCCGTCACGTAGCTCAGCGGGCTGGCGCGACGGTCTGTCTCGGCGTTCTCGGCGCCAAGAAATCTGGGCCGCATTGACAACCCCGATCCTTCACCGAATTGATATACGCCGGATATCGGCAAGCATCCCCGGACAGCCGTTGCAGGCAGACCTCTACTCTCCTGCCAGTCAGTGGTCAGCGCGAGCAGCGCGGTGTAATGGCCGCCGGCGCTGTGACCACCGATATAAAGTCGGTCCGGATTGCCGCCATGTTCGGAAATGTTCCTGTGAACCCAGGCAATGCCGTCAGCGACATCTTCCAGCCCCGTCGGAAACATGTTCTGCGGCGCGAGGCGGTAGCCAATGGAACAGAAGGTAACACCTGCCGATGTATAGGCGGGTGCCATGAAGTTCATATGTTCCTTGTAGCCCGACGTCCAACCGCCGCCATGAACGAAGGCAAACACTCTTCCGTTCGGATTAGGCGCCGCGTGAATGGCAATCGACTGGTAGGGATCGTCGCCGTAACGCACCTCCACCGTGGGCTCGACGCCTGCACCGCGGCGCATGACCTCCTCGGCATAGGGCAGGGCAAAGGCCGAAAACGGCTCCTGCGGCGGATAGTCTTTGATCCGCACGATCAGCGCGCGACGCGTTCGACGATCATCTTCTCGTCCACGAGGCGGCCGTTATCGATAATCATGTCGTTGTCCAGGGTCACCGTGCAATCGCGCATCGGGACGTCATAGTGCCCCTTGGTCGTCCGTTTGCCACCGCCCTGGTTGTTCGGGCCCGTGGAGAATAGAAAATTCCCGGGAAAGGTGCGCGACGCGGCGTAGGTCCGATCCGGGTCATCGCCGTACAGCGCGAGCGCATCCCAGCGGGCCTGCGGGTTCAAGCCCCAGCCGAGATGAGAGAGGTAATGCCCGTCGAGATCATCCGGCGTCGCCTTGTTATCTTCCAGCCAGTGTTCCATCAGCTTCGCATCCATGCCGCCACTGATCTTTTTGATGTAGCCATCGTCGATCTCCAGATGGATCGCATCCTGAACGTAGCGGTTATAAGGCAGGATCACCAGATCGCCGGGCTGGATTACAACGGTGCCGCTCGCCGAGCCTTCGTTGGGGAACGTGTGGACATGCCCCCCACCCCAGTGATCGAAGCGGCGCGGCTCATCCGCAAAACCATACTGGATCATCGTCGGATATTCGCCGCAATCATAGGTGAGGTCGGTCCCCGCATCGCTCGTCACGCGCACCGTCTTGGTCTGTTCGAGGCGTTGCCCGGCATGGATAACCGCTTCGCGCAATCCGGGCGGCGCCATCAATTGTTCAAGATCGTCCGGCGCATCGATAATCATCAGCACCCGCGTGCCGGCATCGCGCACCGTTTTCATCCACTTGGTGAAGAGCGGCACATGGAGGCACACCAGCATATCCGCGGCGGCAAGAACATCGACCGTGCCCTTACACGCGCCGATCGTCTCGACCCCGACCTTGGTCCAGGACGGGCTTGAATTCACACAGAGCTCATACGTGTCTGCACCAAGTTCTGATGCCGCAGCGAACGCAGCCTGCACGTATTCCCGCCGCGAGGTCAGATCCGACAGCAGCGCTATCGTCTCCCCTTCCTTCACGTTACAGAGCTCGAACTGTTTGCGGAAAAGCGTGCCGAGTTTGGCCGGGTTGATTTCCTGAATGCGCATGGTTGGCTCCGTTTCCAGCAATCCTGAAAGTGGTCACAGGATTAATTTCCAATACCGAATGATATTCATTATTCTGACTGCCCTACCCTGAGTCAAGAAAGCAAGAAATTTGCAGGTAAAGAAAACAGAGGTGCGCGACGCTATTCTCGACAGCGCCTTCGCCCTTTTCAGCGAGCAGGGCTATGCCCAGACAACGCAGGCGCAGATTGCGAAACGCGCGGGCGTGGCCGCGTCCAGCCTGTACGTCTATTTCGATTCCAAGCTCGACATTCTGTTTGCCGTCTACCGGCCATGGCTGATGAAGCGGTTCGACGAGCTGGAATCACGGATGACGGGAATCGCCGCGCCCAGGAAACGGCTTGAAACAATCCTCTATGCAATCTGGCGTGACATCCCGAGTGAAGATAACGGCTTCGTCAATAACCTGATGCAGGCAATTTCCAACCTCGGCCCCAAGGACACTTACTCACGAGACCTGCTCGACGATTGCGAAACCCGGATTTCCACCATGATTGCCGACTGCATCCCGGAAGAACGCGCCCATCTGGTCGATCACCGCAACCTGTTTGCGCATATCCTGTTCATGGCGCAGGACGGCTTCGCCATCAGCTACAAGATCAACGGCCCGTCCAAGCGCATGGATGCAATGGTCGCCGCTATGTGTGATCTGTTGCTGGACTAACCGCTTCCGGGGCTGGGATTACTTTCCTTTGGTATCCAGCCCGAACAGCTTTGCCGCGTTGTGTCCAAGAATGTTCCGCTTTGCCGTCTCATCGATAAACGGCAGGTCGGTGATCACGGTGGGGAGATCGAAATCCCAATGAGGCCAGTCAGACGCATATAAAAGCTGCGACGGTGCCTTGATCGCATCGAAGGTTGCTTCCAGCATCTTCATGTTGGTCTGTTCCATCGGCTGACATGTGAAGAACATCTCAGCGATATATTCGCTGGGCAGGCGTTTGAGGTTGGGCGCCTCCGACGAGCGCATCAGATATTCGCTATCGAGGCGCTGCTGCATAAACGGCAGCCACGAAAGACCGGATTCGATCCAGATCACCGGCAGTTTGGGAAAGCGCTCCGGCAGACCGTTGATCACCCAGTTGGTCATGTGAACGATATTGCACAGCACGAACGATATGGCGTGCATTGAGATAAACCGGTTGAGCTGCCCCATATAGCCGCTATCCGGCCATTGCGGCCCGGCATGGAAACCGAGCGGCTTGCCGGTTTCCTCGAGCATGCGGTAGAGCCGCATATACTGGTTGTGATGCACCGGCTTGTAGCGCACCGACGTGATCATGAAACCCGCGACCTTTGGATGATCGGCATATTGTTCAACAATACGTTCGCAGGCGCTCGGCTCCGAGAACGGCAGATAGAGCATCGAATAGATGCCGTCATCCGTGCACAGCACGTTGTCGACGAGCCATTTGTTATACCCCTCGGCCAGGCCGACTTCGACCTCGACTTCAGGATGCATGCCGAGAGACAGCAACGGCGTCGGAAATGTAATCTGATAATCCACTGCCAGGCATTCCATAGCGCGGCGGATCAGCACCACATCCCGGTGGGCCCCGTCGTCGGCCTCGGCGACTTCCTCAAGTCCCTGGTCGTGGCTCACCCGCCCGCCGACACCCTGGTTCGGCGGAAACCCGGACGACGTCATAATCCCCGGGTGAACCTGCCCGTTTCGCACGAAACTGTTCGCGATATCCCGGATTACGTCATTGGGAATTTCTGCGACGATTTCAGACCAGGACTGGTTCTCGAAATGATGGGCGTCGACGTCAACGATCAGCCAGTCGTTTAACCCGCGTTCCTCAACTGCGCGCTTCGCCCGCGCGAGCGTGTCGCGGGTGTCAGATGCCTTACCCAGTTGATTGAGTTCCCGGGGCTGTTCGATTCCGCTATCCATATTTTCCTCCTGAGTCAGTGGGCCATCAGAACCGGCAGATCCGCGTTCTGCAGTACATAACGGGTTACACCGCCGAGGATCAGTTCGCGCAGGCGGCTATGAGAATAGGCTCCCATCACCAGCAGGTCCGCACTTACGCGCTCGGCTTCTTCCAGCAAGACCTCGCCGACCAGCCGGTGGTCTGGCGGTATTTCCACCACCTCAGCCTGCACTTCGTGCCAGGAAAGATATTTCGCCATCTCCTGCGGAGACGGTCCGGTTTTTGCACCTGTCGTCACCGTCACGATTGTCACCGAACGGGACATCAGGAGTAGCGGCAGCGCGGCGGATATCGACCTTGCAGAACTCGCGCTCCGGTTCCAGCCGATTACGACTGCTTCACCGATCGATCTGGGTGATTTCGGCGGCGCGATCAGAACCGGACGGCCTGTGCGGAACAATGCCGCCTCCGCCGAAAGTTCGGCGACCGTCGTCTGGTCGCGCGCGGGCCTGCCGACGACAACCATGTCGTAGGCGCCACCGCGCATGGCAACGATCTCTGACGCGAGACCGGGTACGACTTCCCACGATGCCGACGGTAATTCCGCCGGCAGGGCCAGTTCCCGGTAATCGATGTTTCGTTCCTCCAGCATCTCGTCGAAGCGCTGGCGGGCTATTTTCTGCTTTTCATCCCTGCCGTGCTCGTATTCCTGTTTGATCTGGACCTGCACGGATTCGAACAGTCCCATCGCCCCGGCCGGGATCACATCGCTGACGTCGCCAGTGACGAACATACAATCCGCATGCCCGCCAAATTCCTGGGTGAGAACCAGCGCCGTGCCGATTGCCCCCTCATCGCGGTCTATATCGCCTACCGGTACGAGCATGTTTTTGATCGTCATCGCTTTCCTCCTCTTCGACCAAAGTCCAGCCGTGACAGAAAGTGTAGCGCAAAAAAGCGAAGACGAAAGTGGTTTAAAGCACCGGGTTGTCGAGGGCGTTCAGCAGAATTTCAGGCGTCATGGGCATCTCGGTCACCAGTGCCCGGTGCGGACGCAGCGCATCGTTGACGGCACACATGATAGCAGCGGGCGCGCCGACGGTGCCTGCTTCGCCGGCACCTTTAGCACCGAGTTGCGTTCCCTCCATCAGCGTCTCCACATGACCGACCTCGATATCGGGCATTTCGGCCGCCATCGGCACCATGTAATCGGCAAGCGTACCATTCAGCAAATTGGCATCATCGTCGTAAATGCAATGCTCGAACAACGCGCCACCAATACCCTGCACGACCCCGCCGCGAATCTGCTCATCGACCAGCAACGGATTGATCACCCGGCCGCAATCCTCAACCACCCAGTGCTTCAGCGGCGTCACGAAGCCGGTCTGGAGATCGACCTCCACCAGTGCACCCTGTATGCCGTTGGCAATGCAGAACGGCGCTTGCGGTGCGTAATGCCGGGTTGCCGCCAGTTCGGGCTGCGTTCCAGGAGGCAGCAGATCGTGCCGGAAATGACCTGCCTCGGCGACCTCCGCAAGGCTCACCCGGACGTCACCTGTCTCCCGGTCGCGAATCCCGCCCGGGCCAACATCCAGGGTCTCCGGTGCGGTCTGCAGGATCGCCCCGGCGAGAGCACAGAGATTTTCCGCGAGTGCATCGGCGGCGCGCCACGCGGCCTCTCCGCCGATCGTCAGACCGCGCGATGCCCATGCCCCACCGCCATACGGCGTGACCGCGGTATCGCCGGAAAAATTGATCGCGATATCGTCCATCCCGATACCGAGGCGGTCGCCAACAATTTGCGCAATACCGGTCGGGGTTCCCTGCCCTTGATCCGTGACGCTGGTGAGGACGTTTACCTTGCCCGTTGGCTCCAGCTTGACCGTCGCACCGTCCTGGGTGGAGACACGGGCCTGTGCCGGTCCGTAATAGGCGCCGCCGACGGCCGTCAATTCGACGAAGGTCGCAAGTCCGATTCCCCGCCAGATACCGCGCGCGCGCAGGCGCTCCTGGTCGCGGCGCAATTCCGCGTAGTCCATCATCTCCAAAAGCTTATCGAGACATTCGGTCAGCGAAAGCGGTGTCAACGGCACGCCGGACAGTGTCTTCGTCGGGAAGGCATCGTCGGCAATGTAGCTATTGCGGCGAAAGACGGCCGGATCGACACCTGCTTTCGCTGCCGCAAGATCGACCAATTGTTCGGTGACCGCCGTGGCGATGGGCTGACCGACGGCACGGTACATCGCCACCGTCGGGCGGTTCTGAAACGCCGCACGGAACCGTCCTGAATAAGCTTTCAGGGCATAAGGTGCGCCGGACAGGTTCAGGTTCATCATACCTTCGCCGATGGAGGCCCTTTTATATGCGGAATACGGGCCGATTCCGCCGACCGCATCGATGGTCATGGCTGTTACCTGGCGATCATTTGCCGTCAGCGACGCGGTCACAACGTGATCCCGCGAATGCATGTCGCTGACGAAGGATTCCAACCGGTCAGCAACAAATTTTACCGGCCTGCCCAATGTCCGGCTAAGGGCCGCAGTCGCCACCTCGTCACCGTATACATGAAGCTTGATACCGAAACCGCCACCAACATCGGGACAAATCACGCGAACCCTGTGCTCATCAATACCCAGATGGCGGGAAAGTACATCCTGCTGCTGCCAGGGTGTCTGGTGCGATGCATAAACGGTCAGCGTTTCATCGCCGCTGTTCCAATCCGCCACCGTCGCCCGGGTCTCCAACGGCACGCCTGTATGGCGGCCGAAAGTAAATGTTGCAGACACAGTCGGGTCTTCGCCTGCCTCCGCTATATCGGCGCCAGCGGTCGCCTCAAAGGCGAGGTTGTCGGTGTCTCCTGGATGAACTCGGGCCGCGCCCGCATCCAGTGCCGCGCCGCCGCTCGAAACTGCAGGCAGAGGTTCCCAATCTATTGCGAGTAAATCCACTGCGTCTTCGGCAAGGGCGCGTGATGTCGCAACGACGGCGGCAACAGGCTCCCCCTGCCAGCGCACCACATCCACCGCCATCGCATGCTGTTCAGGACTCCGCAGCGACGGAATATGCGCCGCCCTGCCAGTCCAGGGCTGACATACTTCGGACAGCTCGGCGCCCGTCATAACCGCCACGACGCCGTCGGAGGCGCGCGCAGCATTCTTATCGATCGATTTGATATGGGCATGCGGGTAGGGAGAACGCGCGAAGGCCACGTGAACCATCCGGGGAAGCTGGATATCGTCTGAATACCGGCCTCGACCGGCAACCAGGCGCTTTGCATTGGGCCGGCTGACGCCCTTGCCGATCAACCCCTCATCATTCCCGCCCATTTTATCCCTTTCGCCAAAAGCGCCGATTATCACTGTTGATCTGCACGAACATACCGTTAACCGTAATAGCGCAATGAATCGACACAAACGGTGCCGTATGGTAGACAAACCTCGAACGAACTAATAGCAAACAGAGGCTTAACGGGAGTTTTTTGAATGAACTATCTTAAATTGTTTCTCGGCACGGCGGCAGGTGTTGCACTCGCAACAACCGCATCCGCTCAAACCGTTGGTATCGGCTCGACAAAGGCCGGCGCCGTCGCACAGATCACCGCGACGATCTCCAAAGCTGTTTCCGAACATGGCGGCATCCAGATGCGCACGCAGACCATGGGCGGCACGCAGCAGTACATCCCGGTCGTAAATGCCGGCGAGCTGGAGTTCGGCATTTCGAACATCACCCAGTTCCACTTCGCACGCACCGGCACCGGCCTGTCGAAAGGCACGCCCTACGAAAACCTTCAGCTGGTCGCGACGATGATGAAATTTACCGTCAGCCCGGTTGTCGGTCTGAAATCCGGCATCACCAAGACGTCGCAGCTTAAAGGCACCCGGATGTCGGTTGGCTTTAAAGGCGCACCGCTTTTCGCAAATATCCATGAAGGTGCCCTTGCGACCGCAGATCTGGTCGCCCCGAGGGACATCAAACCGGTCCCGCAGGTCGGTCTGGTGCAACATTGGCGCGCCTTTATGGCAGGCAAAGTCGATTGGGTCATCGCGGCGGCCGGTTCGGGCTTCGTGAAGCAGATGAACGCCAAAATCGACGGCGGCATCCGCCATATCAGCTTCCCCGACACGCCGGAAGCGCTCGCAAAGATGCACAAATTCTTCCCGAAGACCACTTGGGAAGTCGTTCCGCCGCGTAAGGGACTGACCGGTGTGGTTGAGCCGACCAACTTCGTGTCCTATGATTACATGCTTTGGACCCATAAGGGACTGTCCGACGAGATGGTCTACAAGGTCACCAAGGTCATGCACACGCAGGCAAAGCAGCTTAAGGAAGGCGGACCGCTGTGGCGTTCGTTCCAGGCCAATGAACGGCTGGCGAAACCGCAGGGACACCCCTACCACCCTGGTGCAATGAAGTACTACAAGGAAGCGGGCCTGTGGCCTGCCGGAAGCTGATCTGAAAAGTATCAGCTAGGAAAATTTTCGCCCGCGCCCTTCACAGGACGCGGGCGATTTTTTTTCGATCAGCGGATCTCAAAATCACCTATAAAGACTTAGACAAGCCGCAAAAAATACATCAATAATGCCCGGCTGAAGCGGCAGATAAGCTGCTCATCAACAGGGAAATTCACTGGAGGTCCGGCCGTGGCCGACAATACAACTGCGACTGACGACAAAAACGAAAATGAAAAGGGCGCTCTGCTTCTGGCGGCGCGCACGGAAACCAACCTCGTCAAAATGCTGACGCTCGGTCTCGGTGCCCTGATCACGATTATCGTGCTGACCTGGGCGATAGAACTCTGGCTAAGCATCGGCTTCCAGTGGTTCGACGAACAGGCGATGGTGACCTGCCTTGGCCTGACCCTCGCAATCATTTTTATCCGCTATCCATTCAGTGGTGGCCGTGATCGCAGTTCCCTGCCCTGGTATGACATCATACTTGCGGCTCTCGGGCTCGGCACCTGCCTCTATCTGGCATATATCTACGGCGACATTGAGGCCAATCCGTTTGTGATGCGCCCGACGATGTTCATCATCGGCCTCATCCTGCTGCCGATGATCTGGGAAAGTCTTCGCCGCACCACCGGCTGGAGCCTGACGCTCGTCTTCAGTTTCTTCATCCTGTACGCCTTTGTCGGGCACCTGATGCCCGGCATGCTGGAAGGACGTGAACAGAAATACGTCCCGCTCATCGCCGAGCTTGGCGTGACGAATGTGGCACTCCTTGGTCTGCCGATGAAAATTATCGTTCTGACCGTCGTGCTGTTTATCTGGATGGGTCAGTTGCTGCTGCACACCGGTGCGTCTGAATGGTTTACCGATGTTGCCGCTGCAATCATGGGCCGCTCACGCGGCGGCTCCGCGAAAATTGCTGTTGTGGCCTCAGGGCTGTTCGGATCAATCTCCGGCTCCGCTGTTTCCAACGTGGCATCGACCGGCGTGATCACGATTCCGCTGATGCGCCAGGCCGGTTACGACGCCAAGACGGCGGGCGCGATCGAAGCCGTCGCGTCAACCGGCGGACAGATCATGCCGCCGATCATGGGCGCAGCCGCCTTCCTGATGGCCGAGCTGCTGGAGCTTGAATACACGGAAGTCATTCTGGCAGCACTGGTTCCGGCCGCCCTCTATTACCTGGCTGTGTTCGTACAGGCCGATCTTGAGGCTGCGAAAAAAGGCATC
This sequence comes from Paracoccaceae bacterium, assembly GCA_047638395.1. Classification (GTDB taxonomy): domain Bacteria; phylum Pseudomonadota; class Alphaproteobacteria; order MPNO01; family UBA830; genus CAXBCP01. The sequence continues at coordinate 75,249 of JBLIMV010000008.1, forward strand.
GCACCATTGCCGAAGGACCGGATTCCGCCGCTACTGCGGGTCATGAAGGAGGGCTGGTTCTTCATGCTGCCCTATTGTGTCCTGATCTACACGCTGTTCACACTGAACATGCCACCGCAGGAATCGGCATTTTGGGCCGCAATTTCGGTAGGTGTCGTCAGTATCGTCTTCGGATACAAGAAACACCGCATCACGCCGTCTCAGTTATGGGACTCTATCGCCGGCTGCGGGCGCACCTCGGCAGAGATTATCGTTATCGGCGCAATGGCGGGCATTATCATCGCAATCCTCGACCGTACCGGTCTTGGGCAGGCGCTGACGCTGATCCTCGCCGCTGTCGGTGAAGACAGTCTGTTCCTTCTGCTGATCCTCACCGCGCTCGTTTCCATCCTTCTCGGGATGGGAATGCCGACATCGGCGATCTATCTATTGTTGGCCACCATGATTGCGCCATCGCTTATCAAGCTGGGAGTCAATCCGATTGCCGCACATATGTTTGTGCTGTATTTCGGGCTGATGTCGATGATAACGCCACCGGTCGCGATAGCGGCGTTTGCGGCCGCGTCATTGTCAGGGGCGAAACCTATGGAAACAGGGATGACAGCCGTCCGGCTCGGCTGGATTGCGTATGTCATCCCGTTCGTGTTCGTGCTGTCGCCGTCCCTGCTCGGTCAGGGTGACCTGGTTCACATTATCATGGCAACGGTCACCGCCTTTGCGGGAGTCTGGATCGCATCTTGCGGCCTTATCGGATACCTGTTCGGTCCACTTTCGGCGATCATGCGGCTCTTGTTCTTCACGTCGGGGATCTTGCTGCTGTTGCCGGCGGACGCCATTCCGCACGGTCTTCTCATCAATGCGGCCGGTCTCGGCCTCGGGATCATCGTGGTCATGAAGGACCTCGCAGCGAACAAGGACAAACGCAAAGCTGCCAAAGCCGCTGCAGCACTCGGCGAGTAACTGAAAAAGACGAGTAAAAAGGGCGGTCTTCGGACCGCCCTTTTTTTATCTGAAAAGCTCTACCCGCCCGCTTCGTCTATTGCCGCGAGGACGCGCTCAGGTGTCAGCGGTAATTCCCGGATACGCACACCTATCGCATCTTCGACCGCATTCGCGATCGCGGATGCCACAGGTAGCATGCAGCCCTCGCCGATACTTTTGGCGCCGAATGGCCCGGGACCGTGGCCCTGCTCCTGCAGAATCGACACAAACCCGTCGGGAATGTCTGTCGCCAGGGGAACGCGGTAATCCAGACCATTGCCGTTCATCAGCGTCGCACCGTCATAGACCATGCAGGGGAAGAGCACGCCGGTCATCCCCATGACAGCAGAACCTTCGTCCTGGCCGCGGCACACCTGCGGATTGATCGCCCGCCCGGCATCACCCGACACCACCAGCTGCAGCAGCCGGATCAGCCCGGTCTCGCGGTCGACCTCGACCTCGGCGGCACCCCACCCGAACTCCCAGGACACGCATTGCGTCTCAAGCGGTGCGGCGTGATCCATCTCAGGTTTGAAGAAACCGGCGCCGGTGAACTCATATCCGGTGCCTCCGTAAAACCGCATGATCATTGGCGCCAATGGATGGGACTCGTTTCCCTTCCGGATCGACCAGTCATCGAGCCTGATCTCATCTACGCTACAGTTCAGCTCACTCGCGGCAAATTCCAGAACCTTCTGTTTTGCCTCCAGCGTCGCCTGCTGAACCGCCTGAGCCGTCCCGATGATCGCGGAACTGGCATTCGTGCCCTGTTCGAACGGCGTATGATCGGTGTTGAGTTCCGGATAGACGACCCGGTCGAGCTTTGTATTCAGCAATTCAGCAACGATCTGCGACATGGCTGTGTGAATGCCCTGCCCGATCTCAATCGCGCCGCATTCCAGATAGACGCCGCCGGTCGTCGTAATCCGAACCCGGGCCTGCGAAGGCTTGTTCACGCCGCCAGCGTCCTTGAACCCGATAGATACCCCCATGCCGCGCCCGTCATCTCGGGAACGTTTTTCATAGCCGGCCCGGTCAGCCACAATCTTCAGCCCGGCTCGAAGGTCTGAATCGATCCCACTTTCGCCAGGCACATAGGCTTCACCCAGGTTTTTGACGTTCTGCATCCGCAGGTCCAGGGGATCACGCCCCAATGCGCGGGCAATGATGTCGATCTGGGATTCTGACGCCCAGGATGCCTGCGTGCCACCAAAGCCACGATATGGCCCGGCCGGGGTGGTATTGGTCAGAATGCAATCGCAGTCGATGTTCAGGTGCTGCCAGTTATACGGTCCCGGGAGGCGATAGCCGGCTTTCTCCGCCACCAGCGGACTGGCGTCGGAATAGGCGCCGGCATCGAGGAGAATGTGTCCCGACCGGGCGACAAATGTGCCGTCGGCCATGACGCCCGTCTTCACATTCAGAATCGCGGCATGCTGGCTCTGCGTCAGGAAATTTTCTTCCGTCGTCATACAGAACCGGACCGGCCTGTCGGACATGCGCGCCAGCAGAACAGCGATCGGCTCGGTCTTGCAGTTGTTCTTCGCACCGTAACCTGCGCCAAGGTAGGGAACCCTTACCCGGATCTGATTCTCCGGGTACTGGAAAACCCGGGCCAGCTCCTTGCGCAGCGGGAACGGGTTCTGCGTACTCGACCAGACCTCAATAACATCACCCTGCATCCGGGCCACGGTAACGAACGGTTCAAGGTGGAAGTGCTGATCGCGCGAAAAGACGAAGCGATCTTCGAAGATATGATCACAACCTTCAAAGGCCGCCTCATCACCGGTCTCGTAGGAAAACCGGTAGCAGTTGTTTCGCCCAGGACGGCGTACGGCACTCGCTCCCTGGCCGTATGCAGGCACGATGCCCATTGGCTCTTCTTCGAACAGCTCTGGTGCCGTCTCGGCCATCGCTTCATCGATGGTGGCAACGGTCGGCAATACCTCGTAGCCGACCTCAATCTGTTCCAACGCCGCTACAGCCTGCAACTCCGTCTCTGCGGCGACCGCCGCGACGGTGTCACCGATATAGCGCACCTTATCCATCGCAACGATGGGCTGATCCTTGATAAAATAGCCATAGGTCGGGTTCAACCCATCCAGGTCGTCCCGCGTGATCACCGCATGCACACCGGGCATGCCACGCGCCTTCGACGCATCGATAGACGTTACACGGGCATGTGCATGGGGTGAGCGGAGGACCTTTGCGTGAAGCATGCCGGGGAACGACACATCCACCGTATAGGTCGCCGCCCCTGTTGTTTTAGGCACAGCATCTTTACGGACAGACTCATGGCCCACCACCTGCAGATTTGGCGATATCTCGTTCATTTGCCTTGCTCCTGCGTCATGGCAACGGCTTTTTCCACCGCCTCGATAATCACCTCGTAGCCGGTGCACCGACAGATATTGGCGCCCATCCAGGTGCGGATCGCATCGCGGTTCGGAGCCGGATCGCGATCAAGCAGTGCCCGGGCCAGCATGATCATGCCGGGCGTGCAGTAGCCGCACTGAAAAGCGCTATTCTCTATAAAGGCCTGTTGAACCAAATCGAGCGTGCCGTCCGTTGCCGCGAGGCCTTCAACGGTCCGGACCTCCGCTCCATCGGCCTGCCACGCAAACGTGGCGCAGCTCGACACGGGCCTGCCATCCAGCAGAACCGTGCACGCACCACAGGCTCCCAGGTCGCAGGACAGCTTCGCACCGGTCAGCGCCATCCGGTCACGCAGGACGTCGATCAGCATTTCCTCGGGCCGGACGTGCAATTCCTGCGCGACGCCATTAACGGTGAAGGACACATACGCCAGTTCGCCGCTCATGACGCATCTCCCCGCTGCAATTTCTCAATCAGCCGGCGGGACAATACGCCGATCATGCGCCGGCGGTACGCACTGCCCCCCATTGGATTGTCGATCGGATCCGGCAGCACGGCCGACAGCGATCCTTCCACGTCGGTAACCTGCCCTGACCAGAAGAACGGCGAAATATAGGCACACCCCACCGCAACTGACGTACTATCCCCGTCGAGCGCCACGGCGACACTGACCACAGGCTTCAGGCTGCGGTCGAAACCAAACCGCGCCGCCGCCGACACGGGGATATCTATGGCGGTTAACAGAGCCCGCTTCGGAAAACCCTGGGGGGGAGACGATGCCGACAAAACGACCTCGCCGGCATCGGTGAGAAACACAAGTTTCGCGCCGATTGCACCGAGCAGTACCGGGCCGTCATAGGCCCGCTCCGCCGCCATCAAGTTCCCCCCAACTGTCCCTGTCATTCTTATGCGAACATTACCGATTGTGGTCCAGGCCGCCTGGAAGGCCGGCAATCGCGCGGCGAGAAGCGGAGAGGTTTCGACATCCCAATGGGTCGCCAACGCACCGATGCGGATAAAATCGCCACGATCCTCGATTGCGCGAAGCGCAGACAGCCCGGAAAGATCGATGAGCGTTCCCGCGGTATCGCCGCTGCGCATTCGGCGGACGAGATCGATTCCACCGGCGATGACCAACGCGTCATCTGCTTCGCTCAGAGCGGCAACAGCCTCAGCCGGTGTGGTTGGTCTTTGAAGACGAAAAGGCGCGATCGCGCGGTGAGTTCGGGAAATCCATCCCGCATCTGTGGCATGCGTGTACATAACCACAGGGTCGAAATTTGGTGCCGCCTTGTCAACGTAAAACGGGGCGAATAAGGGAGGCCCCAACGAAAAAGGGCGGCCCGAAGGCCGCCCTAATTCTAATCAGGCAGTTTCGGTCAGGAACCGAGCTGCTTGAACTGGTAGCGGTACGGCCACTTGTGACCCGCCTCTTCCATATATTTCATGTACTTTTCCATGATCGCCGGACCGTCGATGCCGAAAGCCTTATGCAGATCATGAGCACGTTCGTTCGGCCAGTCTTTCAGCGCAGCTGCCCATTTGGTCTGCTGCTCCGTCGGCAATGTGGTCACGAAGGCGCCCGCCTTTTTCAGCTTGGCAAGACCGAGAGCTTCACTCTCGTATGAGTCGCGCGTGGCAACCTCTTCATAGCTCGCCGCCGCTTCGTCGATAATTTTCAGAACGTCGGCAGGCAGTTTCTTCCGGGTGTTGTTGTTCATCGTCATGATTGTCTGCGCCTGGGCACCCAGGTTCACAATCTTGAAATGCGGTGCCGGCTCATGGAATTTGAAGCCGTAATACACACCCGGGAACATGATGAACCCGGAAGCAACACCGGTTGCCAGGGCGTTATACGCCGTCGGCAGGCTTGTCGTCACCGGGATCGCGCCATAACGTTCGACCCACGGAAGATTCGGACCCGCGGCGATGATTTTTTTGCCCTTGAGCTCGCTGACGTCGTCCCATTTGAACTTGGTGCCCAAGCCGTAATTATCGAACCCGGTCATCGCGATCATCTTCTGCTTGTACTTCTTGTCAAGCATATCAAAGATTTCCGGATGCTCGGCCATGACACGGCGCTTCACCGCAACCTGTTTCCGAATGTCACCCGTGGTAAACGGTGTGAAGTAATCCCAGTTCATCGGCAGCATCTTGGCGCTCTCAAAGCAGACGCACCATCCGCCGATATCCAGCAAGCCTTTTTCCACGGCTTCCAGGGTCTCATGGACCTTGGCGATTTTACCGGCATAGGCATGAATGAAACGGACCTTGTGCTTTGTTTCCGCAGCGACACGCTTTGTCACCATATCCGCGAAATGGTGCTCCATATTACGGACATAGGCGACCGGCTTGCTCGGATGACCGGAGCCCATGCGCAGAACGTATGTCTTTGCATTGACCGTTGCACCGAAGGCAAGCGAGCCCGCGAGAATGGCGGCAATTCCCGCCGTTATCTTGGTCGTGGTTTTCAAAACGAACCTCCCTTGTAGGTTGATTAAGTTCAACTATTTGGTTCTTTAAAAGCCTATCACAGGCCAATTCCATGTGAAAGCTCGTCGTCTAAATCCCGATCTTTGTCAGACAAACTGCGGTAGCCAGTTTGCAATTTGCGGGAATGCGTAGATGGCGGCCGCGGTGACCAGCATCAGGATCCAATAGGGAATAGACCCCTTGAAGATCTCCGATAACTGCACCCCGGAGTCTGGAACAGCTCCTTTCACCACGTACACCACGAGCCCGAACGGGGGTGTCAACAGTCCTGCTTCGATAAGCAGGATCCCGAATATTGCGAAAGCCAGAGGGTCCATTCCGACATCCAGCAGCGAAAACAACGGTACCGTCAGAAGGATGATCGAGATGGAATCGAGGATCATGCCAAGAACAATCCAGATAACGACCATCATAAGGATAACCAGCGCGCCTTCACCCACCGCATCCTTGATCAGCGTATCGATATCGGCCAGCGACAGGAAACGGGCGTACATGCCCGCCGTCACCAGCAGTATCATGATCGGTGCCGAGGTTTTGCCGGCATCGATGATTGCCTCGACAAGACCTTTGACCCGCAGTCCTTTGATTATTGCAAGAACCATCGCGGCAAGAGCGCCGATACCCGCGGCTTCGGTCGCCGTAAAGGCACCTCCCCAAATACCCCCCATGACCAGAAAGATGATTGCGACCACGCCAACGGTGGAAACGATCTCTCCCTTTGTTATCGGGTCCAATTGGTCTTTGGGAATTTCAGGCGCGAGCGACGGGTTCAGTTTCACGGCGCCGATCGTGTAGGCGATGTACAGCAGTGACAACAGAATGCCCGGAATGACACCGGCGACAAAAAGCTTACCGATGGATTGCTCGGTAATGATGCCCCAAACGATCAACAGAACGCTTGGCGGAATAAGCATACCGAGACATGCAGATCCGGCGATCGAACCGAGCGCGAATTCCCGCTTGTACTTGAACTTCATCATTTCCGGATAAGCGATCCGGCTGAAGGCAGCCGCCGACGCGATGGATGTACCGGTGACCGCCGCGAAAGCCGCGTTACCGGTAACCGTCGCGACCGCGAGACGCCCGGGGATACCGCCGAGACAGCGATTGATGACCTTATACAGGTCTCCCGCAGCCCCGCATTTCGCTACAAAATCCCCCATTAAGACAAAGAGTGGAATGGTCGCAAATACATAATTCCGGACCAGTTCATACGCCGCGCCACCGACCTGGGCGGATGCGAGATACCAGTCTTCGAAAATGAAATACGTACCCACCATCGCCGTGATTCCAAGTGCCAGCGCGATATGCACACCGGCAAAAATCGCCACCAGCATCCCGGCCAGCGAGAGGACCATAAGTGTGTTCAGTTCCATAAATGCGCTCCGACTTTCTTATCGCTGGTCCGTATTTTCACAGAAATCATATCTCTTCCGTGGCCCCGGACCCGGTGGCCTGCGCCCCCGGTGTCATATCGTTGCCAACCGCCGCCCGCATCAGATGGATAAAATAGATCAGCGTAATAAAGATCGCAGAGGCGATGATGATCGTTCTGACCGGGTAAACCGGCACTTCAAGTGCGCCAATACCCTGGTATTCACCGATCTCCCAACCGTTGATCATGTCGGTCCACCCGCCAACGGCGATCCCGATCATCAGCATCATACCCAGCAGATAAGAGACCGCATTCACGACATGCCGCCAGCGTTTGTTCATATGATCGTAGGTGATGGTTGTCCGGAGCATGCTGCCGGTCAGGATGGCGAGCGGCACCTGCAGAAAGACGATGGCAGGCACCGAATTGGTCACGATTTCATCGCCGCCGAGAAAGGCGCTGAACACGCCACGACCAACGACTTCGATAAAAATGATGATGGCCAACAGCATCAGCCAGGCAGCCGCTATATAATTCAATGTGCTGCAGATGCGTTCTAGCGCGCGGAACATGGCTTACTCCCCTGTGCGCGGGCGGATTTCATTCAATCGAATCCACTTTGCCGCTTGGTGCCGGGCGGAAGACGCAGGACGATGCCTGCGCCTTCTGCTCCAACGGTGTAAATTATCGGTTGCTAATTTATAACGCAACCCGCTACGGCATAGGTATTTCCTGTTCGTTCTCGGGCACATTCCAGCCCTTGCGGGTGGCCGGTCGGTCGAGAATTTCGAGATACCAGCGACGGACATTCGGGAAGTCATTCAGATCAACCGTCTGCCAATCGAATCGTGCAACCCACGGCCATACAGCCATGTCGGCGATTGTGTACTCGTTGCAGGCAAGATACGCCGTCTTGCCAAGCTTCTCATTCATCACACCGTAAAGCCGCTTGGTCTCATTCCGATAGCGATCTTCGGCATACTGCGCGATACCGGGGTTGTACTTGGTGAAGTGATGGCACTGGCCGAACATCGGTCCGACCCCGCCCATCTGGAACATCAGCCATTCGACGGTCGACCACTTGTCATCCGGATCCTGCGGCCAGAATTTTCCGGATTTGTCGGCGAGGTACATCATGATCGCCCCCGATTCCATCAACGACTTACCGTTGTCGTTGTCAAAGATCGCGGGGATCTTGTTGTTCGGACTGATTTTGAGAAATTCCGGCGCAAACTGTTCGTCCTTGCCGATATTGATTGCGTGAGTCGTATAGTCCAGCCCGCATTCTTCGAGCATCAAGGACACTTTGCGCCCGTTCGGTGTGAACCAGGTATAGAGATCAATCACTAAAGGGTCTCCCTTCTTGGAGTTTGTTTCTGCATTGATTTATTAATCAGGCGGGAATGCCAGCCGTGCAAATCAGTCGTGCAAATCAGTCGTGCAAATCAGTCGTGCAAATCAGTCTGGCAGTTCCGACGCCATGATGTCCGCCGTGATATCAAGTGCCTCTTCGTTGGCGAAATTCAATTCGACCTTCACGTCGTTCGGGTCCATCAGAAAGAGCTGGAAGAGCCCCTGATCGTCCACCTGGCGTTTTGTGTAGTCGATACCCTTCGCATCGAGATGTTTCATCATGTCTTTCAGGCCCGTCGCCCGAAATGCCACATGATCGACAACCCCGGATCCGCTGGTCGCGGTGGATTGCTGCCCCAGATATTTCATCCGGTTTTCTGACACGACCGCGCCGCCTTCGGCGAGATGCAGTACCGGCTCATCACCGAGATACATCCAGTGCACCGGCATCTTGAAATCAGGATGCGGGCCGGAAACCATGCCCAGCACTTCCGCATACCAGTCGCGGGTCCCGTCTAGATCCGCCGTCTGGATCAGAAAATGTTCCAAGTGCGTCAGTGGCATCGTATTCCCCGCCTGTAGATTATCGATTATCCTAACGTATATTACATAATTGCGAAATGTCTGAGAGGCGGAATCTGATCGCCATTCTCTGACAAATTTTGCGTCGCAAGCCGAAGCAGATCGGCTATACCTCCGACCGAATAACAAAGGGATGATGTAAAATGACCGCCTACTGGCTGGCCCGCGCCAAGATCAACGACCACGACGAATACATGAAATACGCGACGAAAGTCCCAGCGATTCTGGAAAAATTCAACGGCAAGATTCTGACCCGTGGCGGCAATAGCAAGACGCTTGAAGGCAAGGAGTATTTCGAACGCTTCGTTGTGATCGAATTTCCGTCAATGCCGGATGCCGAGGCCTGTTTCAACTCTGAAGAATACAAGGCCGCCGCGACCTTCCGGCGTCAAAACGGCGTCGGCGACAACGAACTCACCATCGTCGAAGCCGGCGACCTGACGCCCACCGCCTAACCAAACAGACGCCGACAGGCTCTTACCAATACAAAGGAATAGAAATGACGAAATACGCCGTTGCTCCGATGGAGCTGCCCGCTGTTGCGATTGCCGACACGGATGAACTTTTCCCCGTACGCCGGATTTACTGCGTTGGCCGGAACTATGCCGAGCATGCCCGCGAGATGGGCTCGGATCCCGAACGTGATCCGCCGTTTTTCTTCATGAAGCCGAATAACACGATCATCGCCGACGGCGCGGATTTCCCATACCCGTCCAAGTCGGAAAACGTCCATTACGAGATGGAACTGGTCGTCGCGATCGGCACCGGCGGTAAGGACATTCCCCAGGCACAGGCAACCGATCACATTTATGGCTACGCCTGCGGCCTCGACATGACACGCCGCGATCTGCAGATCGGCATGCGCGAAAAAGGCCGTCCCTGGGAAATCGGCAAGGCGTTCGACGATTCAGCGCCCTGTGCCGAAATCCAGCCCGCGTCAAAGATTGGGCACCCGTCGACCGGCGCCATTTGGCTCAAAGTTAACGGCGAAACCAAACAGACCGCCGATATCGCAGACCTGATCTGGAATGTACCGGAAACGATTGAGTACCTCTCCGGTCTGTTCGAGCTTCAGCCGGGCGACCTTATCTATACCGGCACGCCCGCCGGTGTGGGCCCTATCGTTGCCGGCGACGTCATGGAAGGCCATATCGACGGCGTCGGCGACATCACCATCAAAGTCGCCTGAACCGTCTTCAACACAAAACGCACAAACAGGAAGGAAGTCTAATATGTCTGGACCCGTCATTAAGAAGCAGGACATTCTCGACGCCTGCGAAGGCATGCTGCAGAAGCAGCTCTATATGGTGCACACATTCCCGACCAACGGCATGGGCCCGGTCATGGAAAACATCGAACCGCACCTGAAATTCCAGATCGAACTGGAAGAAAAGGGCATCATGTTCGGCGCCGGTCCATTCTGGGACGACAACGAAGAGCTGTGGGAAGGCGAAGGCATGGTCATCATCCGCGCCGGCTCGCTGGCGGAAGCCAAGGAAATTGCTGCGTCGGATCCCATGCACTCCAGCGGCGCGCGCGACTACAAAGTGCGGCCCTGGCTGATGAATGAAGGCACGGTTACGGTGAAAATCCGCTACTCGGACGGCAGCCGCGAAGTCGTCTGAAGAGCCGCCCCCGACTTTGAACCGGCGCGCCTTTACGGCGCGCCGGGGCAATATTTGCAGTTAAGAAGCTGTGAGCCGATCTACCGCGAGCAACAATTCATCGTTGCTGACAGGCTTTTGCACCGCGGCATCTGCGCCGATCGCTTCAATTATATCGACGGCACTATCGGACCCCATGCCTGCACCGCCGCCGGATATCGCCAGGATCTTCTGTGATTTATCTGTCAGCCTAATCTGGCGGATCAGTTCAACCCCATCCATCTCGGGCATAAAGACGTCAGTGACAATGACGTCGAAGGCGACCTCTTTCATATGTCGCATGGCTTCTAGGCCGTTCGCAGCATCAACGACGTCCCAGCCGTTCTCTTCGAACAATTCCCGTAGCGCTTCACGCCCGAACTGATCATCCTCTACCAACAGCATTCTACTCATTGTGGTTGCTCCTCTCTGAAGCATTATTAGGGTCAATCGGCACCAGAATATGCACAACCGATCCCGCACCCTCTTTGGATTCAACGCGTACCTCGCCTCCCCACCTTTCAACTATTCCATATACAACCGACAAACCCAAGCCGGTGCCCGTGCCGGGCCTTTTGGTTGAAAAAAACGGATCAAACACCCGTTTTTTCACGTCATCAGACATCCCGGTCCCCTCATCGGCGACCGAGATGCGGGCAAATCTTTGAGAATCAGAATCATCGATGCCGACGGGGTCGTCATTCGACGTTACATACTCGCATGTCACCTGAATACGCCCCTTCGATTCCATCGCATCAGCGGCATTCCCGACGAGATTCGTCAGCACCTGCATAAGCTCTGTCGTTTCAACCCGCGCGGTTGCCGGGCTCTCCACAATCGCGGTGTCGATATGCAGCGTCGCAGCCGTCGTTTCATCGAGGAAAGCGACAATTTCAGAGAGGGTATCCGACAGCGCAATTGGGTCAGAATTTCCATTCTGTTTCGATGTGTACAGCAGGGCTTTTCTCGAAATGTCGCGCCCCCTTTCGGCCGCGCCAATAATCCTCTCAATGCGTTTCCGGGTCTGATCGGACAGATCTTTCTGGTCCAGACAAAGCCCCGCAAGCGCGAAAACAGGCTGAAGCGTGTTGTTGATTTCGTGCGCCAGACCGCCGGCAAGCTGGCCGAGCGCAGCGACACGCTGGGCATCGCGAAGCTCGTCCTCCATCCGCTGACGTCGTGAAAATGCGGCCTTCAGTTCAGCCGTCAATCTGGCGTACTGGCGCCATCTGCGATAGGCGAACCAGGCCAGTGTGGCAGCCGCGGCCGGGATCGCTGCAAAAAACTCGTCTATCTCCCAATTCTCATGATCCCGGGTCAGGTAATATATGAACTCAAAAAAGTCGACGGAGATCAAAACCACGACGATCAGCGTGAATCCAACGATCGCGATCAGCGCATCGCGCCAGGCGGCACGCCCTTCATCCGCTTCGGAAATTTCCGGTGTTTTGGCACGGACGATCATGGTTTCCGGTTTCTTTTTATTCAATCGGTGCCTACCTTGGGCCAGATTTAGGCAAAAATTATTGCGACTGCATTAATATATCAAATTTGTACTGAAAATTAATTCGCAAACGCATTATTAATGCACCTGATTATTCCGGATTACTTATTCGCTCGTTCTCACTGCAGTAGCGCCAGGCGGGTGTGCCGCGCTGCACATGTACGCCGCCGACCCAACGGTCAACGGGGGCAAGATCAATCCAATCAGTGTCCCCCGCTAACAGAGCTTCACCGGTCGCGGTAAGACTCACCGTTGTTGACCGCCACCAGTTTTCATCATCGTCAGCCCGCAGCTCGATCGCCGCTGACGGTCCGCTCGCCAGCGGCAGCAGCACACAATGTCTGAAGCCCAGGTCACCCACAAAAACTAGCGGCTCATACTCAAACATATAGTGCCGAAAGACCTCACCGGCAGAGAGGTCGCCGTGGTCCTCTAGAACACGCAACGTCAGATATTCGGTAAGGCCAAGCCCGGTTATCCGGTCGGGCAGCTCACGGACCTGGCGGCGAAGCGCAGGAACGATCTGCGGTATTTGGGGTGTCCCACGCTCGATAATGTTCCAAAGTTCTGTCGGATCGGATGCCGTATACGCGGACCAGCATTCGCTGCCAAGCGCCAGGATATCCGGCGTGACGGGGCCAAATTGCCCCCATATATCGCGCAACGCCGATGGCGAAAGCTGGCCGAGCCCCCGAAAATCATCCACCGAAGGATGCCCCTCACAGCACACAAACGTCAGCTCCTTCGGAGCGCCGTTTTTCGCATACCAATCCAGCAGGAACAAAAGGCAAAGGACATCATAGGCATCATGCTCGAACCACAGGCAGACGCGGTCCATGCCCAGGGACGCATCAAGCAGCATAAACTCCTCAATCAGCCGGCGCTGTGTCTCGACCTCCGATTGCGCAAATCCTGTTTCGACCAGAAATCTTGTTCCGGTCTCTATAAAGGCGGCCCGGTCGTCTCCTGTCGGGGCCGGCCCATGCACAAACGGGTATGCAAACGTGCCGAACTCCCCCTCAAAGCCGGCTTCGGCAAGGCCGCCCCGGATATCATCGCCGCATCGCAGGTGCAGTGTTTTCTTTCCCGCGTCGGGAACCGCCTGCACGCCGTCATCGAAGGCGTCTTGCATCGCTAGCGTGCGCCCGAAACGTCGAGGACCGTCCCACTGACATAGCTGGCTTCATCAGACAGCAGCCAGACAACCGCGTTCGCGACCTCATCCGGTTTACCGACACGCTGCATCGGCAAAGTCGGACCGACAGCCTCCACACGGCCTTCTGGTTGAATTTCTGTATCAATCACCCCGGGACTGACCGCGCAAACCCGAACGCCTTCCGCCGCGACTTCCTGCGCCAGACCAAAGGTAAAGCTGTTGATAGCGCCCTTGCTCGCCCCATAATGAACGGAGGCACCGGCCCCACCCAGATCAGATGTCCGCGATGACAGGTTCACAATTACACCGCCATCGCCGCCGTGCTTTGTCGACATCCGCTGCACCGCTTCTCGCGCACACAGGATGGAGCCGACGACATTGATCATCATGTGCCGTGTGAGATCGTCTCCCCCGATCTCATCGATCCGGGAGAGAGGACCCAGGATGCCGGCCGAATTGACGAGCCCGGTGGGGACGCCAAGCTCCGCATCGCATGTTTCGAACAAACGGATGACATCGGCTTCGACGGAAATATCGGCCTGCACGGCAATCGCCCGCTGCCCGCGCGACATCACCTCTGTCACGACCTCTTCGGCGCGGGCCGCATCCCCCTGATAGTTTACGCAAACATCCCAGCCTGCATCAGCGGCTTTGAGCGCTGTCTCGGCGCCGATACCGCGGCCACCCCCCGTTATCATCAGAATACCGCTCATCTGCCGCTCCCATTCAATCCATACGTCACACTCGACCAGCGCCGCCTAACCAAGTCAACAAGGCCGATTGACCCGCGACGGCCCTGAAACGAGAATAAACAAAATAGGAGCGCAACCTTTGGCACCAAATAACAATCCGTCGGGCAAAATGCGGCTCGCCGCCGATATCGGCGGCACATTTACGGACATAGCTGCTTTCAACACCTCGACCGGCCGTCTTCATTTCGGCAAGACGCTGTCGACCCCCGACTCCCTGATTGACGGCATCGCGACCGGCACATCCAAGGCAGATGCGGCCTTTGCCGATGCAGATATTTTTCTGCATGGCTCAACTGTCGCCATCAATACGATGCTGGAACGTACTGGCGCCAGGACAGCTCTGCTCATCACCGAAGGTTTCCGCGATATTTACGAGATCGGTCGCATTAACCGACCCGATGCCTACAATCTTTTCTTTCAGAAACACGACCCCCTCGTTGAACGCGCTTTGCGGTTTGAAGTACACGAGCGGCTATTCGCCGAGGGTGACGTCTATAAGCCACTCGACGAGGATCATGTCCGCGCCACGTGCATCCGTCTGCGCGAAGAAGGCGTTGAAGCCGTCGCGATCCTGTTGCTGCATTGCTATGCCAATCCGGCCCACGAACTTCGTGTTCGGGAGATTGTCGAAGAAGAGCTGCCGGACGCATTCGTCTCGACCTCTCATGAACTCAGTCAGGAATATCGCGAGTTCGAGCGCTGTTCGACGGTGGTCGCCAACGCCTATATCGGGCCGAAGGTAGAAAGCTATATCGGCGGGATCAATGATCGCATCCGTGCCGACGGGTTCGACGGCTCGTTCCTGGTCGTGCAGTCCACCGGCGGCCTCTATGACGGCGAACAGGCACAGCGCCAGTGTGTCAGAATGCTGGAATCCGGCCCTGCCGCCGGCGTCATTGGCACGCAGGCATTATGCGATGTACTTGGCATGGAGAATGCTATCGCTTTCGACATGGGCGGGACGACCGCAAAGGCCGGCGTCATTCATCACGGCGAAGCATTGACGACCGGCAGCGCGCTGATCGGCGGCTATGAACGCGCCCTGCCGATACAGATCGCAATGATGGATATTTTCGAAGTCGGCACCGGCGGCGGGTCTATCGCGCGGATTGCCGATGAAGGTGGTTTGCGCGTCGGCCCGCAAAGCGCGAGCGCACAGCCCGGCCCGGCCTGTTACGGCCAGGGTGGTACCGAGCCGACGGTCACGGATGCAAATGTCCTGCTGGGCCGACTGTCACCGGATCGCTTCCTGGGCGGCGAAATGGCGCTTGATATCGCAGCAGCAGAAGCTGCGATCCTCGACAAGGTCGGAAACCCGCTGGATCTCGGTGCGGTCGAAGCGGCCCAGGGTATCCTGCGCATCGCCGTCACGTCGATGTCCCACGCGGTCAAGGCGGTCACCACGGAACGCGGCCTCGATGCCGGCGACTTCGCGATGGTTGCCTATGGCGGTGCAGGACCGCTTCATGCCTGCAACATTGCCCGTGAGATGGGCATTCGGAAGCTTATCATCCCCCGTTCACCCGGCCATTTTTCGGCTTTCGGAATGCTATTTTCTGACCTGAGGTATGACTACGTACGGTCCCGCTTCATGCGGCTGGCAGATGCTGACTTTGCCGACATTGAAGCCGTTTATGCCGAACTCGAGGCAGAAGGTCTGGCCGAGGTAGAGAAAGTTTCAGTCGCCCCGGAACGCATCGTCATCACCCGCGGCGCCGATATGCGATATGTCGGCCAGGAGCATTCGGTCACGGTCGATCTCGCCGCCGACCTGTTTGCCAACGAAGACCGCGCCACGATCAAGGAACGGTTCGATGCGGTTCACAATGTTCGCTACGGCACTTGCGCCCCCAACGAACGGAGCGAAATCGTCAGTCTCCGTGTCACCGTCACCGGCATACTCGAAAAACCCGTCCTGGAAAAAATCAAAACGGGTGACATCGCGCCACCGGCGGCGGCCGATACCGGCCTCCGGGCAGTGCATTTCGGCGAAAATGCCCACGACACTTCGACCTGGGACCGCACCGCCTTACTGGCCGGAAATAGGATCGAGGGACCTGCGCTGATCGAGGAGCACGCATCGACAACGGTTCTACATCCCGGCGACTCAGCGGAGGTCGATGCCTTTGGCAACCTGATTATTTCCGTAGGAGGGCCGGCATCATGAATGCGTCACCCGTAAAATCCGATCCCGTCATCACCGAGATCGTCCGCAACGGTGTAATCGCCATCACGGAGGAAATGAAATCCAACCTGATGCGTACCGCCTACAACATGATCATCTATGAAGCGCTCGACTTCACGGTGGGACTGTTCACGCCAAAGGGCGAAACGATTTCCATCGGCCTCGGGCTTCCCATGTTTATCCGCGGGATGGCAGAAACGATTAAGGCGGAAATCGATCACTACAGCATCGAAGGGATCAAGCCGGGCGACATCCTGCTGACCAACGATGCCTATCTTACCGGCAGTCACCTCAATCACCTGACTTTTACGATGCCAATCTTCCAGGAAAATAAACTGATCGGGTTTGCCTGCTGCATGGCGCACTGGCCGGATATCGGCGGGACAATCGACGGCATCACCACGGATATCTATTCCGAAGGTCTTCAGTTGCCGATTGTAAAATACCAGCGCGAAGGTGTGGTGAATGAGGAAATAGTCGAAATTATCAAGATGAACGTCCGCCTGCCCGACCGCGCGATGGGCGATCTGCGGGCGCAAATCACCGCCATTACCACCGGCGAACGGCGATACCTGGAACTGGTCGGACGCTATGGAAAAGACCAGGTGGCAGCGTCAATCTCCGACATCATGGACCAATCGGAACGCGCCGCCCGCGCGCGGACGCTTTCGATTCCGGACGGCGTGTACGAGGCCGAATCCTATATGGACGATGACGGCGTCAGCATATCGGAGCGGATTCCACTCAAAGTCCGGGTAACCGTCAAAGGCGATGAGATGACCGTCGATCTGAGCGAGGTCGCCGCCCAGGTTCAGGGCTTCTACAATTCCGGAATCACGACAGGGCATGCGTGCTCACAGGTCGCCTTCAAATGCATTACCTCGCCGACCGACTATCCAATCAATGATGGGTCCTTCCGGAATCTGACGGCCATCGTGCCGCCGGGCCGGGTGGTCAGTGCCGTAAAACCGGCGCCGATGCGATGGTGGATGACATTTCCGATGACCATCGTCGACACCGTTTTCAAGGCGCTGACACCGGCGATTCCCGAACGGGCGATTGCCGGTCATCACGCCGATCTGGTTTGCGGCATGCTCAATGGAATCAATCCAAAAACCAACGAATTCTATATCGCGTTTATCGGCCCCACCGGCGGCGGCTGGGGGGCGAAGCAAAGCCAGGATGGTGTCAGCGCGACCGTCTGCATAAATGACGGCGACACCCATAACAGCCCGGCCGAACAGCTTGAAACCAAATACCCACTGCTGATCGAAAGCTACAGCCTGCGCGAGGATTCCGGCGGCGCCGGCGAATATCGCGGCGGGCTGGGGTGCGAAAATACGGTCCAGGCCCGCGCCAATCTTATGCTCAACGCCCAGGTCGATCGGATGCACTGCAAGCCGTGGGGTCTGAACGGCGGCAAGGACGCCGCCGGAAACGCGGTCGTGCTCCGCGCCAACGGCGAATGGAACGAAGATTACCCGAACGCCAAACTTCTCACCGCCCGGATCAAAGAGGGAGATGCCTTCGCCATGCGCTCAGGCGGCGGCGGCGGGTTTGGCAACCCGCACAACCGGCCGGCAGAAACCGTCGCCAACGACGTACGTCAGGGATATGTGTCCGTGGAATCGGCGGAGCAGGATTACGGCGTCATCTGCGATGCGGCCGGAACGCTCGATGTTGCAGCGACCCAGAAAGCCAGAAGCAGCAGCTAGTCCAGCGGCAGAGAGATCATGCCGTCGGCGAGCTTGGGCTCGAACCATGTCGATTTCGGCGGCATGATCATATCCGCATCGGCCACCGCCATCAGGTCGGCAAGGCTGGTCGGGAAGAACATAAAGCCGATCGCCATTTCGCCGGAATCAACACGGCGGGCGATTTCTTCCGGGCCGCGCGAGCCGCCGACGAAATCAATCCGGGTATCGGTGCGCTGATCGGCGATGCCCAATAGAGGCTCGAGAACCATGCGCGCCAGCACCTGAACATCCAGCCGCTCGACCGGATCATCACCGGCCAGCGGCGTCTTCGGTGTCAGCAGCGACCAGGCACCATCGAGATACATTCCGAAAGTGCCACGCTCCGCGGGGCGTATCGGCGCATCTTTCGGCGTGATCTCAAACTGATCGGCCACTGCATCGCGAAAGTCTGCCGCATCGCGACCGTTGAGGTCGCGGATGACGCGGTTGTAATCGAGGATGGTTACCTCATCGTCGGGAAAACTGACCGCGAGAAATCCGTTATAGGCCTCGCTACCATCATGGTTGGGGTTCGCCGCCGCCCGGGTGGCCGCAATACGCCCGCCCGCTGCTGATCGGTGATGCCCGTCGGCGATATACAGCGCATCCATGGCATTTAACAGGGCACCGATACTGGCCACTTTCGCTGCATCGGAGACCACCCACAATTCGTGCAAGGCGCCCCCGATCCCGTCAGCAATCGCCTCCGGCGCACCGGCAGTGATGCCGCCCAAAAGGGCAGCCAGTTCCTTGTTGGCACGATGAACCGTGAAGACAGGCCCTGTGATCGAATTGACCGCCTCGATCTGGCGGACGCGGTCGTCCTCTTTTGCAGGGCGCGTCAGTTCATGTTTCTTGATTCGGTTTTCGCTGTAGGCCTGCACAGATGCCGATACGGCAATGCCGGTCTGGGACTGCCCGCCGGCAGTTATCCGGTAGACATAAAAACAGGGTTCCGGATCCCGGATCAGCGCCCCCGATTTCTCAAAAGCCTGAAGGTTTTTTGCTGCCGTCTCATACACCTCATCGGCGTAGGGATCTGTCTCGGGCGGAAGGTCAATTTCGGCCCGGGACACATGGAAGAAACAGAACGGCTTACCTGCCGCAATCTCGCGCGCCTCGTCGGTATTCACGACGTCATAAGGCGGTGCCGCTATGTCAGCGGCGCGTCCCGGTGCAGGCCGGAGCCCGGCAAACGGGCGGACAAGGTCGTCAGGTCCGAATTTCATCTTGGTCTACCCTATGCGGTTTCGCGCCAGCCGTATCCGAATTGCCCCGACTTTGCGAGGGAAAGTCTCGGCCCGGTTCACCGGGATTCAGAACGACTCAGCACCGGCCCGGCGCTGGAAGTATTCCCACGCCCTTTTGATCGAAAAATCGCTCAGAAAAATTTCGGCGCACTGGTCGATTTCCCCATCGGACAGGTACTCGATCTCCTCACTCATCTGCAGCGTGTCCTGCTGCAATTGCGCGTTCACCTGCAGATAGATTGACGTCATGACCGCGCCCTGAACCGATGTTCCGGTCACTGCACAGCCATGGCCGCGCATTAGGATGACGTTGTTGCTGCCGAGATCCCCGGCGAGGTCCCTGCCCTGCTCCATGTTGACCACGAGCAGATTGGTATCTCCGAATTTACGGCGGATGTCCCACACCGGTACTTCCTTACCGATCGCGGCGCCGACATGCGCAATCGGTCTCAGCGGAGTCGGCGTCACACCGAACGGGATGACTGCATGGGAATGATTGTGGACCACTGAGTTTATCTCTGGGCGCGCCTCATAGATCGCCCCGTGGATATGGCGCTCGGCATAGGGCGTGCGGTCATCATCGATCACCGTGCCATCGAGCGAGAATTCCATGATATCGCCGAGCGTTACCAGTTCCGGGCTGCGTGAGCGGCTCATCACATATCGTTCGGGGTTATCCGGATGGCGGATGCTGACATGGCCATATGCATCAACGACGTTCTCTCTTGCGAGTATGCGGTTGGCAACCACGACCTCGCGCAGCACCTTTGTCACATTGTCCATTCTGATATCCCCGCAGTTTTTTGATGTCTTTTTTCATACCATGCACAATCGACACCTGCGAGTCGCGCGCGCGCAATTTCCGCGATACAATTTCAAAAAACCAGACAGGATATGCACCATGGCCCGGGATTTTGAAGACCATTGCTGGAAGGACGTCGTTTCGTCCGAAGAGCTTGAGATTTACAAGCATTACGAGCGGGATGTGTATGTGGGTGAGCGCCCGGCCTTGTTGGCAATCGATCTCTACAACTTCGTCTATCGCGGCGATCCGACCAAGTATCCGCACGAACTGGCGGTCGAATTTCCGAATTCCTGCGGCAAGTTCGCCTGGGACGCCGTTGAGCCCACCAAGAAGCTGTTCGCTGCCTGCCGCGCCGCGGGCATGCCGATTATCTATCTGTCCGGGTCGACACGGAAAAACCGCGTCCGATCGACCAATCGCCATATCGAGCCCGGCACCGGCGACGACCTGCTTGATATCCATCCGGCATTTGCCGTGCAGGATGGCGATATTCTGATCCGCAAGGAACGCGCCAGCGCCTTCCATTCAACGCCGCTGGTCGCCCACCTGACCCGCCTCGGCGTCTCCAGCCTGATCGTCTGTGGCGAGAGCACGTCTGGATGCGTGCGGGCTTCGGTCGTCGATGCCTATTCCTACGGCTATCACGTGACCGTTGCAGAAGAATGCGTTTTCGACCGATCGCAGCTGACGCACAAAATGAATCTGTTCGATATGCACCACAAATACGCGGACGTCATGGTGCTGGAAGATATCGCCGAGCACCTCGAACAAACCTATCCGGCAGCGCAGGCAGCGGAGTAACCAGCCAAACGAGGAAATTCTCGCAACGCGCTGATACGACCGAAGGCAGGCTATCCTTCGAGGATGCGGTCGAAATCGTCGAGGATGTTCTTTGCGTCCGCGGCGATGTCATCCCGCTCCACAGCCGATGAGGAACCAGTATCACCCTGCGGGTGCGATGCCATGCCGGTTGCCTTCGCCAGCGCCTCCGAAAGCAGCGTGGTATTGATGGGCTTCGCGACGTAATCGTCCATGCCGGCGACGATGTATTTTTCACGATCGCCTTTCATCGCGTTGGCGGTCAGTGCAATCACCGGGATTTCGCTGACCGCGCCGTCAAGCGCCCTGATTTTCTGCAATGCCTCAAGGCCCTCCATTTGCGGCATATGGATATCCATCAAGACGACATCAAACGCGTTCGCTTTGGCTTCATTCAGCGCCTCGAGACCATTATTCGCGACGGTAACGACGTGCCCCATGCGCATAAGCATCGCGACCGCGACTTTCTGGTTCACAATATTGTCTTCGGCCAGGAGTATCCGCATCTGCCGCGCATCTTGCTGACCGCCACCGAATCCCCCCACTGGCAGATCGGATTCTGATTTCTGATCCGGCTGCCCTTCCCCGCTATCCATCGCCTCTACGCGACAGGCTGCCAATTGGCGGAGCAATAGTTGGGGCCGGACCGGTTTTCCAAGCACTGCTTTGAAACCGATATTCTCGATCAGCGCGCCGATATTATTCAGGCCGGCAGATGTCGTCAGAACGATGCGGGTCTGCCCAATTCCGGTCATCATCGAAATTTCTCGGCCTACTTCGATCCCGCTTTTGCCTGGCATCATGTGATCGAGCAGGATGATATCGTACGGATTTCCGGACGTGATGGCCTGCTCAGCCATTTCAATGCCACGATCAGGCGCATCTGCGCTGTCCACATGGCCACCCCAACCACCGATCTGCCGTTCGAATACAGTGCGATTGACCTCCATATCGTCGATTACCAAGACACGCAGCCCAGCAACGTGAGTGATGAGCTCGTCGGCCTCCGTTCGCTCGCCATCGCGGACATCCAGGGGAACCTTGAACCAGAACCGACTTCCCTGTCCTTCTTCACTCTCCGCGCCGATCTCACCGTCCATAAGCGAAACAAGCTGGCGGCAGATCGCGAGGCCGAGCCCGGTACCGCCGAACTGGCGGGTCGTCGATGAATCCGCCTGCATAAACCTGTTGAACAGTTTGTCTGTAACATCGGCCGGCATGCCAATGCCTGTATCGATGACCGAGAACTCGACCCACTTTCGCTGCTCGGAACCTCCTGCGACGTTTACCTCGACCGTGACCGACCCTTCATTTGTAAACTTGAGCGCATTACCGACGAGATTCATCAGCACCTGGCGCAGACGGCCAGGGTCGCCGCTGACGAATTGCGGCACGCTCGCATCGATGTAAAGCAGTAGCTCGACGCCTTTTTCTACCGCTTTGGGCCCCAGGAGCTGCCCCACGCCGTCAACGACGTCAGGCAGCTGAATATCGATGACCTCCAGATCGAGCTTGCCGGCCTCCATCTTCGAGAAATCGAGTATATCGTTGATAATGGCGAGTAATGTTTCACCCGACTGGCGAATTATTTTCACGTTGTCGGCGTGTTCGGGATCGAGCTCCGTATCTTCCATCAGGCCGGCCATTCCCAGAATGCCGTTCAAAGGTGTCCGGATCTCATGGCTCATATTGGCGAGGAATTCTGATTTAGCGTGATTGGCGCCTTCGGCATCCAACATCGCGCTCTTCGCAAAATCGGCCGCCTCCTCCGCCGCGAGACGCGCCTGCTCCAGTTCGTCACTCTGCGCCTTCAGCTTGCTGTTTGCATCGCGAAGCTGGGCACCTGCCTCCTTCTGCGCCGTGATATCGGTCGTCAACAGGTTCCAGAAAATACTACCGTCATCCTGCCGCAGAGGCCGGCCATACGCCCGGACCCAGCGATAGCCAGCGGATACATGCCGCGCTCGGAACTCGAGCTCATAAGCGGAGAGCCGTTCCGCAGCATCGGCAATCACCGCACCATAATGGTCAACATCTTCAGGATGGATCGTGCGCGCCATATAGCCCTGATCTTCCAGTATCGTCTCCGGGTCCACACCGAGGATGTCTCGAACGCCTTCATTGACGAAAGGATATTCTATGCGGCCGTCAGGATAGTTGATCCTCTGATAGACCATGCCTGGAACATTCGCCGTCATGCTGCGGAATTGTTCGTCGCTGTCGCGCAACGCTTTTTCCTGCGCGAGCTGCGTGGTGACATCACGCACCACTACCATGCCACCCCGCACGCCATCCCACTCGATCGGCGTCGCCATGACTTCCGCGCGAAAATCCGATCCATCGATGCGAAGGCGCCTCTGTGAAAGCTTCAGAAGACCGTTATCGCGGGTGCGGAGTTCAACCTGACGCTCCCCGACAGTTTTTCGGTCATCCGGGTGGACAAGGTCGGTTGCCGTTATCCCGATCATGGCCTCTGCAGATTCCCCCCCGAACAGTCTTACGCCAGCCTCATTAATCAGGACAATTCGGCCTTCCTGGTGCACATAGATGGCATCGGGAGATATCTCGAGCAGGTTTTTGTAGCGCGCCTCCGATTCTTTACGGGCCGCTTCCATCGCCTTTTGGTAGGAAAGGTCGCGTACGACGACGAGACCACTCGTCTCTCCCTCCCAGTTGACCGCCCTTATAGAAACCGCTGCGGGAAAGTCCGTTCCATCGGCGCGCAGGCGTCGTTGTTCCACTATCTCGACCTGCGCTTCCGTATCGAAAAAAGTCGTCAGGCTTCGAGATGTTTTTGCGTGATCGTCAGGATGGACGAAATCTAGAACCGGTTTACCCCGGTATTCGCTATCTTCACCAACGGCGAACAATTTCCGAGCGGCAGAGTTCATGTACACAACTGTCCCGGCCGCCTGGACATAGATGGCATCGGGAGCCGACTCGATCAGATGCCGATGCCGTTCTTCACTTTCCCTCAGTTCGCGCTCACCCCTCACACGGCCGGTGACATCGCGAAGGATGAGCATGTTGCAGGAAACACCGCCCCAACTAATCGGCGCACAGGCCGCTTCGGCGTCAATTTTGTCACCATCGAGCCGGGTATGGCGAATAACCGAATAGTCGGTGCCGCGGCCGGTCGTAAGGCTCTGGCGCCGCATCGCCTCCGCAATTCCAAGACAGGCCGGATCGACAAGATCAATCGGGCGAACCTTCGCAAGTTCGTCAAACGTCGTCGCTGCAAACATCTTCAGGGCGGCCGGGTTCGCATAGAGCAGCCTGTCATCGGCAGTGATCATGACCGCATCCGGCGACACGTTCAGCATTTCCCGGTATTCGTCGTCCCGCACGTCCGGAACCTTGCTGTCATCAAGGCGCGAGCAAAGATGCCTGTATTCGACCATCAGAACCCGGACCCAGAGGAAGACGAACATCAAGGCCCCGCCAAACCAAACCGCCTGCTCGTAAGGCCACGTTCCGGAGAGGGCGTGCGTATCCTGCGCCCATGCCTCGAAGGGAAGCAGCGCCAATATGCTGGCGCCTGACGCCGCATTAAAACTGATCTTACTAAATCGCTTCAGAAGCGGCATCAGGACCCGCCGAATTGTCAGAGAAAAGCTGTTAAAAAATACCCCTTTAACTGTTAAGGCTTACTGAAGCGCCGTACACAGGCGCAAAATCGGTGAAAACAAGGAGAATCCGGGCATGTCAGCCAAGTTGAAACTTACCCTCGCCTGTGGCGACTATGAGATAATTCGGGCGCTGAAAGACGGCTCAATTGCACCGGACGGTATCGAGCTTAACGTTCTGACCGATATGGATTCTTCGTCGCGGCACTGGCGGATGATCCGGAACGAAGAGTTCGACGTCTGCGAATTGTCGGGATCGTCGTATCTGATGGCGAAAGACCGGGGTCAGGCGTTCTCGGCAATCCCCGTATTTCTGCACAGACGCTTTCGACATGGCTTCATCTTCGTCAATACGACCAAAGGCATCTCGAAGCCGATGGATCTGAACGGCAAACGGATCGGCCTGAAAACCTACCAGGCGACGGCAATCCTTTATTTGCGCGGGCTATTGGCGGACGAATACGGGGTCGACCTCTCCTCGATCGAATGGGTGACCGAGCTCGAAGAAGAAATTCCGTTCGACACCCCCCCGGGAATAAAGATCACGCAGGCACCTGCCGGATCCGATATTTCCGAGATGCTGGCAGAAGGCGAGGTGGACGCTGTCATCCATCCGGATATCATCGCACCGATTTTGCGCGGCGACGACCGCGTCGGCCGCCTGTTTTCCGACTATAGGTCGGAAGAAGAAGCCTATTACAAACGCACGGGTATCTTCCCGATCATGCATGCTACAGCGATCAAGGATGAGATCCTAGAAGAGCACCCCTGGGTTGCCAATAATCTGGCCCAGGCCTTCGATCGCGCTAAAATTGCGGCGTATAAGCGGATGAGCAATCCGCGGATCGTGCCATTGGCATGGTTTCTGGACGAATGGGACGCCCAGCGCGAACTTCTCGGCGACGATCCCTGGGAATTTGGCCTGACGCCATCCAACCGCAAAAACCTCGAAACCCTGATTGGCTATTCGAAGGCCGGCGGGTTGATTTCCAACCTTGAATCAGTCGATGATTTTTATATGGATGTCATGCTCGAATCCCGCGGCCGCGGAGAATGGAACCGCGGATAGAACCAGGCCGGCGGATACCCAAAGTGCAGATACCCAGTCAGCAGATACAGGGGGCGGACATGAGCGAAGGAAAAGTACGGCGCGTCGTCACAGGATTCGACGAAACGGGGCGCTCAACAATTGTCAGCGACAACCACTCGCCCGCGATAAAATCCGTCCCCGGCCGGCCCGACTATTACTCGACCAATGTGTGGCGCACAGGCGCAGCACCAGTCGACATCACGGAGCCGGACCTGATTGAGGCGCATGTCGGTGTCTCACCGCCGGAAAAGGGCACCGTTCTCCGGGTCATCGATTTTCCGCCCGAACCGAAGGACCCGGCAGAACGCGCGCGCCAGCTCAAAGCTTCGTTCGGAAACATATTCGACGACGCGGATACCTCGCATAGCAGCGACATCCATCCCGGCATGCACCAAACCGACACCGTCGACTACGCGATCGTGCTGGAAGGCGAGATCGTCGCTGTGCTGGAGGAATCGGAAACGGTCCTGAAGACGGGCGACATCCTGATCCAGCGCGGCACCAACCATGCCTGGAGCAACCAGTCGGGCGCATCCTGCAAGGTCGCGTTTATCCTGATCGACGGGCAGCGGAGTTAGCTCGGCGATGCGGTGTCAGAATTTTCCGCCGAGGACAAACCGCGAAATACCGGCGATGACTTCCGCTTCCTGACCGAGAAATCCGTGTGGCGACCTGCCCTTGCAGGCTTTGACGCTCTCACCACCTGCCAGGCCCGGACCGCCACTGACGGTAACCGCCTGTCCACGGGTGGTGTTCGTTTTCCGGATAACCCGGGGGCCAAGAATGGGCGGTGTCCGGATGCACTTATCGGCTTCATGGACGACAACCAGAACAGGCATGCGAATGGCATCGAGATCATTCGAAAAGACGGTCTGAGCCACCCACCGTTTTCGTCCGCCTTCAAACCCCGATGTGACGGGAGACGTCAGCACGAGGCCGTCGGGTGCTGCGGTACCGGACAGGCGCGATGCCGCATTTGCAGCCGAGATCGCGCCGCGGCTCGTGCCGATGAGCCAGACCGGCAACCCCGTCCGTTCCCGCACATCGGAGATAACCTTCCCGATATCATCCGCGTGCTTGCTTCGGATCCGGAAACCGCCAAGCCCCGCTTTTCCCTGACGATCCGACGGTGCGTCGGCCAGTGCAGTTACAAAGCCATTTTTGTGGAACAACGCCTGCGAACGAACGAGCGAATTACCCTTCAGCTTACGCGGACACCCGTCGTGGTCGAGTTTCAGAAAACCACCACCGCCGGGCAAAAGAACAAGAGCGGCCTTCGCGCCATCTGAAACCCCGGAATGGGTGTATTCTACGGTGCTGTCGTCATGTCCTTTGAGGGTGACGATTTCCCCACAACCACCGGCAGCCCGAGCACCATCAGCGACAGATAGCGCGGCCATCGTCAGGACAGCGATCAAAGCTCCTGCGGCCCTAAGGGGTCTCAACGTATCTGTTCCATCGTGCATGGAGATCATATCCGGCATCCGGTTCGTGACTGCGGGTCGTATCGCGACTACCTCGGAGGCTGGGTTCCGACAAGGGTCGTGCGCTGCAGCAAACGCCGTTCGTTCTCCGGGAAATCCGTGCGCGCGTGGGTGATGCAGCGGTTGTCCCAGATCACCAGGTCGCCCGGCTGCCAGACGTGTTCGTACACTATGGACGGATCCTCAGTGGTCGCAAAAAGCTCTTCAAGCAGCATATCGCTTTCGGCCCGCTCCACCCCTTCGATCCGCGCCGTCATCAGCCGGTTTACATAGACCGCTTTCTTTCCGGTTTCCGGGTGGGTGACAAACACCGGGTGCGCATAATTGCCGACCTTCGTGAGATCGAGGTCGGCACCGGGCCGTTCTGTTCGTTTGTAGTCATGCACCTGCAGCGCCTTCATGCCTTCAAGGCGGTCACGGATGTCGGGGCGGAGGTTTTCATAGGCGGCATACATATCGGCAAATAGCGTGTTGCCGCCGGTCGACGGCAGGTCCACGGCGTAAAGCATCGTCGCCGTGTGTGGAATTTCGACGTAGCACATGTCGCTATGGAACCACATTTCCCCATCATGGGCGAGACCAAGCGGCTTGCCGTCGATGCGGACATTCGAGACGATCATGACCTCTGGCGGCAAATCGGGAATACCATCCAGCGCGCCCTGAGACGGCATACGCGGCACGCCAGGCTCACCAAGCTGTCGAGTGAAATCGACAAGCTGCTGTGGGGTCAGGTCCTGATCGCGGATAACAATCACCTGATGTTTGTGCCAGGCTTGAAGGATGGCCTGTGCGTCTTCACCGGACCATTCTCGGCGGAGGTCGAGCCCGACAATCTCTGCGCCGAGCGGCGCATCGAGCTTCGACACATCAAAAACCGCAGCTTCCCCCATTTTTTCTTCCTTCAATCGGCGCGGATCATTTTAAGCATCGCTTTGTGCAACATGCTTGCCGGGTCACCGAAATGACCGACGATGGTGTAGTGGTGACAGTCTGGCGCAGGAATTTCCTCTACCGCAAGCCCTTTCGCGCTCCAGGCCGCATAGAGCTCGGTCTGGTGGCGTTTGAACTCGTCGGTCTCCAGCTCCCCGACCGACAGAATGAGTGGTATATCGGCCAGCGGGTCCAGATAGAGCGGACTGTTCCGCGCCGCAGTCTCAGGGTCGAGGCCGAGCACGCCGTTCAGGAAAGTCAGGCGGATGGGCTCCAGATCGTAAAGACCGGACAGCGCACAGGCCCCCTTGAGCGGCATTGCCGGCAAAGCGGGATCGACCGCCCGCCAGTCGGTCGCCAGCAACATGGCCGTCAAATGACCGCCGGCGGAATGTCCGGCGATGTAAAGTCGTTCCGGATCGACACCGAATTCGCCGGCATTGCGATGAACCCACGCAACCGCACGGCGGCATTCATCGACCATGACGTCCATATCTCCGTCCGGCGCCAGCGTGTAGTTCAGCGTGATAAAGGCGATGCCCGCATCCAGGAAAGCCGGTGCGATATAGGTTGTGTCGTCCTTGTCGGACATCTGCCAGTAGCCGCCATGGATATAGATCACGGCGGGCCCACCGGCGCGGCCGTTTGACGGTGGAAAGACATCCAGCATCTCTTTAGGTTCCGCCCCGTAGGCAATATTGAGCCGTCCCGGAATTCGGCTGCGGACCGCCGCACTTTCGTTTTCACGATGGGCGATGACTTCCGGGACATCCGGCCAGCGGGGGCGCAGGTCATACTCTGCATCGAGCGCTTTCTGATCGTATTCGCGATAGACCGATGTCATTCAATCCCCCCGTTTTCCCGGTTTACAAGCGGCCGCCAGCGCTTATGTTGCTGCGCCATGTCGTTGCACCTTTATAATACGCTGTCCCGCGCCAAAGAAGAGTTCGTTCCGGTCGATCCCGACCGGGTCACGATGTATGTGTGCGGGCCCACCGTCTATTCTTATGCCCATATCGGCAATGCGCGCCCTGCCGTGGTGTTTGACGTGCTGGTGCGGCTGTTGCGCCATCTTTGGCCCAATGTCGTTTATGCCCGCAACATTACTGACATCGATGACAAGATTAACGCGGCGGCGGCGGAACAGGGCGTCGAGATCGGTGTCATCACCGAAAAATTCGAGAAGATCTATCTCGATGACATGGCCGCCATCGGCGTGACGGCGCCGGATATCGATCCGCATGCGACCGATCACATTCCTGAAATGATCGCCATGATGGGAAAACTGATCGACGACGGCCATGCCTATGCCGCCGAAGGACACGTACTGTTCGATGTGCCAAGTTTTCCCGAATATGGCGGTCTGTCGCGGCGCGATCAGGATGAACTGCTGGCCGGTGCCAGGGTTGACGTTGCACCCTACAAGAAAGACGCCAGCGATTTCGTGCTGTGGAAGCCGTCGACGCCCGACCTTCCCGGCTGGGACAGCCCGTGGGGCCGTGGCCGTCCGGGCTGGCATCTCGAATGCTCCTGCATGATTGAGAAACATCTCGGTCGCACGATCGATATTCATGGCGGTGGGATCGATCTGGTGTTCCCGCACCACGAGAACGAAATCGCGCAATCCACCTGTGCCCATGGCGGCGACACGTTCGTGCGCTACTGGCTGCATAACGGCTTCGTCAACGTCGACAAGGAAAAGATGTCGAAATCGATCGGCAACGTATTGCTGGTCCACGAACTGCTGAAGCAGGCACCGGGCGAAGCCATCAGGCTCGCCCTGCTCAGCGCCCATTACCGCCAGCCGCTCGACTGGACCGATGACGGGCTCGCGCAGGCCGTCAAAATGCTTGACCGGCTCTACGGCGCGTTACGCACACTTGGCGACGTGGATGCAGACCCGGCGGCGGAACCCGATGAGACGTTCCTTCATGCTCTCCAGGACGACCTGAACACACCGCAGGCACTGGCCGCTCTGTTCGACCTGGCCCGCCAGGCCAACACGGCGGAAGATCCCGCTGACAAGGCCCGCATCAAGGGTTCGCTGCTAAAATCGGCCAACCTGATGGGTGTGCTCACACTGGACCCTGAAGACTGGTTCGCCGGCGATGCGGGTGACACAGACGGCCCCGACGCCGAGGAAATCGAACGCCTGATCCAGGCACGAAAAGACGCCCGCAGCGCAAAGGACTTTGCCGAGGCGGATCGTATTCGCGACGAGCTCGCCGCCCAGGGCATCACGCTCGAAGACGGCCCGGACGGCACGAAATGGCGGCGTGGTTGATGGCGGTTTCCCGCCGGATACTCGTCGTCTTCGCCCACCCGTTATCCGACAGCCTATCGGCTTCCCTTAAAGACGCGGTCGCCGGTGGCCTTGCCGATGCCGGCCACGATGTCGATCTGATCGATCTCTATCAGGACGGTTTTGACGCCCGGCTGTCAGCAGCGGAACGAACCGCCTTCATGAAACCGGGCTACGCCCCACCGCCCGATGCTGCCGCCTATTGCGACCGGCTGAAAGCCGCCGACGGCATTGTCTTCGTCTTTCCTCAGTGGTGGTTTGGTATGCCGGCTATCCTGAAAGGCTTCGTCGACCGGGTGTTCGTGCCCGGCGTCGCCTTCAGGCCCGACCCCGATGGCGGACGGCTGATCCCCCTACTTCAGAACATTCAGACCTTCGACGTCGTGACGACCACCGGGTCGCCCTGGTGGATTACCGAGCTGTATATGCGGAACCCCGTCCGGCGTCAGATCAAGCAGGGCATCGCCGGTGTCTGCAGCAAGACCGCCCGGTTCCGAATGCTGTCGATGTACAATATCGACAAGGCGTCGCGCGCTGATTGCGCGAAATTCATCGCCCGGGTCCGCCGGACATTTTCCACGCGTTAGGTCGTCCCAAGGAACGCGGCCTGCTAGTCTTGTCGACGAATATAGTGCAGTGCGATTGACCCGATGACCGGACGAACTGCATCACCGGCAGGATCGCGGTCACAAATTTGGAGCAAAACCATCGTCATCGCTCAAAGGAGTCACCCCATGCGCGAAGCCGTCATCGTTTCCACCGCCCGCACGCCGATTGGCCGCGCCTTTCGCGGCGCATTCAATGACACGCACGGTGCCGTGCTCGCCGGTCATGCGGTCAAACACGCCGTCGCCCGGTCAGGGCTCGATCCGGCGGAGATCGAAGATGTGACCATGGGCTGCGGCCTGCCCGAAGGCGCTACCGGCAACAACATCGCCCGACTGGCCGCAATCGGTGCAGGGCTGCCGGAAACCTCCAGCGCGGTGACCGTCAACCGGTACTGTGCATCGGGGCTCCAGGCGATCGCCCAGGCGGCGCAACGGGTGATCGTCGACGGTGTGCCGGCCGCGGTCGCGGGCGGCGTTGAATCGATCAGCCTGGTCCAGAACGACCTGAACACAACGCGGTATGAAGAACCGGGTCTGATGGCGCGCGAACCTGCCCTGTGGATGAGCATGCTGGACACTGCCGAGATCGTCGCCGGTCGATACGGCATTTCGCGCGAGGCGCAGGATGAATACGCCTGTGAAAGCCAACGGCGGACCGCGGCAGCGCAGTCAGCGGGCAAATTCGACGATGAAATCGTGCCCCTGGCCGCCACAATGCGGGTGACCGACCGCGAAACCGGCGAAGTCAGCCACAACGAAGTCACCCTCGAGAAGGATGAAGGGAACCGTCCGGGCACTAATATGGCGGGTCTGTCAGGCCTGAAACCGGTTCTTGGCGAAGACAAGGTCATCACCGCCGGGAATGCCAGCCAGCTCTCGGACGGCGCGTCGGCGGCCGTCATCATGGATGCAAAACGCGCAGAGCAACGGAATATCGAGCCGCTTGGCATTGTTCGGGCCTTTGCCACGCATGGCTGTGCGCCGGACGAGATGGGCATCGGTCCCGTCTTCGCGGTCCCGCGCCTGCTGGAGCGCGCCGGGCTGAAGATGGACGATATCGGCATTTGGGAGCTGAACGAAGCCTTTGCCGTTCAGGTCCTCTATTGCCGCGACCGGCTCGGCATCCCGTCCGAAAAGCTAAACGTCAATGGCGGCTCGATCTCGGTCGGCCATCCCTACGGCATGACGGGTGCGCGCCTGACCGGTCATGCGCTGATCGAAGCCAAACGGCGTGGCGAGAAATATGCGGTCGTCACAATGTGCGTTGCGGGCGGCATGGGGGCTGCAGGATTGTTCGAGGTATGCTGAACCTCCGTTGAGGGGCCAACAGGTCAGTCTTCCGGTTCTCGATCGACCTTCTCGACATCTCCGGCGTCGTTTAGCTGAAAACCGCCCGATGATCGCAAATGCAGATCGCGCTGCGGATAGGGGATTTCGATACCATGCTCCGCAAACCGGTCCCAGATACCCAGTAACAACTCGCTGGTGACGTTTGCACGCCCGTTCATCGGGTCGCTGATCCAGAACCGGACTTCCAGGTCGACGGAACTGTCGCCGAAATCGCTCAGCAGGCAGGCAGGCTTCGGGTCTTTCAGAATTCGGTCAGTATTCGCTGCCGCGTCGAGACAAAGCTCGATCGCTTTGTGAATATCGGATTTGTAATGAACGCCGACCGTCTTCCTCAGTCGCAGAAATTCGTTACTAAACGACCAGTTTTCAACACGCGTCGTAATGAATTCCTCATTCGGGATGAGATGTTCAACACCATCCCGCGTGATGACCGACGCGTAACGCGCACCAAGGGAATCTATCCGCCCGTAATACCCGGCAACGGCGATCGTATCGCCGGGCTTCACCGACCGGTCGAGCAGCAGGATGATCCCGCTGACGAAGTTCGACACGACTTTTTGCAGGCCAAATCCCAGACCGACACCGACGGCGCCGGAAAACACGGCAAGGGCGGTAAGATCGATACCGACCGAATTTATGGCGACCAGAATGGCGACCGTTATAAAAACGATCTTGATCAGCTTGCCGATCAACACCTGCACTGACGGGGTCAGGTTCGGCAGGTTCTGCACCCTTTGTTCAAGCAGCCGCGACGTGATGGTCGCGACCCAAAGCAGCAGGATCAACGTCGCCACGCCCTTCATAACGATCAGTGCCGAAACCCGAATACCACCAATGGTGACCGAAGCTGTGTCCAGCAGATCGATAGACGGCTCCAGCAGATCGACGATACTGAGTGCCGCAACGACCCAGGCCGCACAGGCGAACAAACCTGCCCAGACCGGATCCCGGATAAGCTGGGAGGCAATGCGGATCACCACCCATGCCGTCAACAGACTGACCGTTATATCGAGAAGGCCGTCCGACCAGTCCATAGCATCGGCAAGAACCAGGACCAGCACCTGCAAAACCAGCCAGATAATCGGCAGGGACAACTCGCCCGCCTGACGGGCGACGGCATCACGCCAGCGATCGGGCAGCCAGTCGAATATTTTGCGGTAAAATCGCCTTGCCGGCTTGGCAAGACACAGCGCGATGAAGAAGGCGACGGCTATGCAGCCGGCCTGGATTCCGGTGCTTATCGTCAGCAGATCGGATTCAGCCCACTTTTGCAGATCGGCAATCCAGATCTGAACTGTCGCCATCGATAGATCCATCGGCACCTACACTCTTCACCAGAGAGGGAGCTTACGGGGAATCGGTTCCTATGTCAGGGCGACGGATCAGATCATCCCCGTTCACGCCGCCCCACAGGCGGCCCCGACCGCTCACGGTTTCGTCAATTGCGTTGGGCGCGTGGCCTGCCATATGTGACCTTGCTCCGGACGGAGCGAGACTTCGGACCAGAAAGATCGGACATGTCATATACGCTCGCCGCGGCCCTCGGGCTGGTCGCAATCGGCTCCATCTGGTTTTCGCCGCGTGCGCAAGATACCGCCGGTTTCTTCCGCGGCACTTCACGCTCCGGTGCCGCCCCCGGTCTCCTGACGCTCGTCTTTTCGCAGGTAACGACCTGGGTTTTTGCGCGTTCGCTGATGAACGCCGCCATTCTCGGCTATTTCTATGGCGCTGCCGGAACAATTGCCTACTCGGCGTACTACCTTTCCTTTCTGACCGGCGCATGGATCATCGATGCGATCCGCTTCAAACACGCCTTCGAATCCGTGCAGTCCTTTCTGGACGACCGCTACGGTCAAACCGGTGTCTGGTGTTACAACGCGCTCGTCGCGGTGCGGCTGCTGTCGGAGGTATTCGCCAACCTGCTCGTCATCGGGATTATCTTCGGGGCCGCGGGTTCAACCGCCTATATCGCGTCCATCGTCGTCCTCGCCCTCGTCACCCTCGGGTATTCGGTTCTTGGTGGGCTCCGCGCCTCACTCCGGACCGATGTGTTCCAGATGAGCGTGCTGGTCGCCGTCCTTATCGCGCTGGTCATCCAGACAGGCATTGTCAGCGGCTATGACATCCCTGCCCTTGCGGTCAGCAGCCCGGATATGGGCGGCCCCGGCTGGGTTCTGTTGTGCGTCGCGCTGTTCCAGGTCTGGAGCTACCCGCTGCATGATCCGGTGATGATGGATCGTGGCTTTCTCGCCGACCGGGAAACCACGCGGAAAAGTTTCTATCACGCCGCCTGGCTTGGGATTATCTGCATCCTCGCCTTCGGTTTCATCGGGGTTCATGCGGGCCTGTCGAAAGAGGCCGGCGAGACCATGGTGGTGACGCTGGAACGGCTTCTTGGCCCCGAAACGATGCTGTTGTTCAACTTCGCGATCATTATCTCCGCCGTCTCCACCCTGGACTCGACTCTCGCATCGTCGGCGAAGCTCGCAATCATCGACATGAAGGCCGGGCGCGAAACGCTCGCTAACGGCCGCATCGCCATGTTGTTGTTTATGCTGGGCGGACTGGTCTTTGTGTTTGCCGGATCGACGGACCTGTTCAGCGCCGTTGCCGTCAGCGGAACGGCATCGATGTTTCTGGCGCCCGTGATCTTTTTCTCGATATGGGGATCGGCGCGCCCACCGCTGTGGAGTTTCCTCACGGCCTTCGCGGCGGCGATGGTTGGCGCTGCGCTCTATTTCCTGGAGGCCGGTGGGACCGTCTCGGTGATCGAGCCGCTCACGGGTGTGGCCCACAAATATTCGAAACTTCTGATCATCTGCATCGCGGTCATGACGACAGGCTGCGGCGCATTCTGGATAGGTATTCTCGCGGGCCGGAAACGCTGAGAATTAATCGGCGGACCTCAGCAGGATAAAGAACGGGCCCTCGACCTCCCAAACCGTGTCACCATCCGAATCGACGCCCCACATGCGGAAACGGACAAGCCCGCGATCTGGTTTGGATTTCGACACCCGTTTTTCAAGCACCTTCGCCCGGGGAATAATCGGGTCGCCCGCTCGAACCGGCTTTGACCACCTGAATACGTCAAACCCCGGGGACGCCAGTCCCGCCGTATCCTTCATAACAGCCGCAAGGAACGGTGCGACGCAGTTGAGCGCCGTCTGCCAGCCACTGGCAATGACCACGCCATGCGGCCCTTCAGCCGCTGCCACCGGGTCGGTATGCATCGGTTGCGCGTCATATTGCTTTGCAAAATCGGTAACGGTTACTTCATCCAGCGCCCAGGGATCGAAGGACCATTCCTCGCCGACGGTAAAATCTTCAAAATAGCGCGATGGCATGACATTCACCTGTTCTGCATAGAGTCAGTGGGAAGAATATCCTACCCTGACCACCGCACTGCAACCCGAATATTGCGGCGCACAACTTCTCTTGACGGACGCGCCGAAGCCGATAGATTTGCGGGATGACAGCCTCGTAGGAAATCATGACAAATTCATCCGAAATACAGTTTTCGGTCGACGGTTCCGTTGGCCGGATGCACCTCACGAAAGAAAAATCCCTCAACTCGCTGACCCAGGCCATGTGCCTTGGTATGCATGAACATCTGACGAAGTGGGCGGCCGACGATACCATTCACGCGGTTGTCGTCACCGCCGAGGGCCAGCGTGCCTTCTGCGCCGGGGGAGACGTTATTCAGGTCTGCACCGCCGGGCAGAACGACCCGGTCGCGGCCCGTGAGTTCTTTCACGTTGAATACGCGATGGACCTGGCGATAGCCGATTTCCCGAAACCCTATATCTGCCTGATCGACGGGATCGTCATGGGCGGCGGTGTCGGCATTTCGGTCAATGGCCGATATCGCGTCATGAGCGAACACATCATGGCCGCCATGCCGGAAACGGGAATCGGGTTGCTGCCGGATGTCGGGGCAACGTCCTTCCTGAACAAGTGCCCGGGACGCATCGGGCTCTATCTCGGCCTCACCGGTGCCCGTCTCGATGCCGCCGATGCGCTTTATGCGGGGTTTGCGACCCATCTGGTAAGCCGAGAAAAACAGCCGGCCCTGCTTGATGCACTGATCGCAGCGGATTACGGCGATGATGATTTTGCGGCCGTCGACGCCCTGCTCGCCAGTTTCAGCAACGAGCCGGGCGCATCGAAGCTGCAAGACCGTCACGCGGATATCGATCGGCTTTTCGCGGATAACGATGTAGAGGCGATCGTTGCGGCGCTCGAAGCAGAGGGCTCAGAGCTCGCCAACGAAGCGCTCGCAGCATTCGCTCATATGTCACCGACAAGCCTGAAGCTCGCGGCAAAACAGATCACGGATAACCCCGGGATATCAGTGAAAGACGCGCTCATCCTCGAACACCGGCTCGTCAGCCAGGTTTTATTGCGCCACGAATTCTATGAGGGAATTCGCGCCGCCCTTATCGACAAGGACCGGAGCCCCAAATGGCAACCCGCGACACTCGCGGAAGTGACTCCGGAATACATCGACGCACATTTTGAAAATCTCGGAGACGGCGAACTCGTCCTCGACTGAATATTCACGCACATCGCCAACAGGAGAACTTCCATGGCCTATGAAAACATACTCGTTGAAACCCGGGGCCATGTCGGCCTGATCACGCTTAACCGCCCGAAGGCGCTCAATGCCCTTTCGTCGCCGCTGATGGCAGAACTGACGGACGCGCTGGACGGCTTCGAAGCCGACAACAACATCCGCGCCATGGTCCTTACCGGTTCGGAAAAGGCGTTCGCCGCCGGCGCCGACATCAAGGAAATGCAGGAAAAGACCTGGTCCGAAGCCTACATGGAAGACTTCATCACTGCAGGTTGGGAACGCCTGACCCGGTGCCGCAAGCCGGTGATCGCCGCAGTCGCGGGCTTCGCCCTCGGTGGCGGTTGCGAGGTCGCGATGATGTGCGACTTCATCATTGCCGCCGACAACGCCAAGTTCGGCCAGCCCGAAGTAAATCTCGGCATCCCGCCGGGCGCTGGCGGAACCCAGCGGCTGACCCGCTTCGTCGGCAAGTCCAAGGCGATGGAAATGTGCCTGACGGGCCGCTTCATGGATGCCGAAGAAGCCGAGCGCGCGGGTCTTGTATCGCGCATCGTGCCCGCGGCCGACCTGATCGAGGACGCCATCAAAACGGCGGACAGCATCGCGTCGAAGTCGATGGCCGCCAACATGATCATCAAGGAATCGGTGAACCGCGCCTACGAGACCACGCTGTCTGAAGGCGTGCGGTTCGAGCGGCGTATGTTCCATTCCTGCTTCGGTTCCCAGCATCAGAAAGAAGGCATGGCTGCCTTCGCCGAGAAGCGGAAGCCCGAATTCGATAACGGCTAAGCAAAGCAGCCTTCAATTGATCAGGCCCCGGTTTCCGGGGCCTTTTCTTTTGCGCGGCTGTTTGGGGTAGAATTATCCCGAAGAAATGGGACAACGCCATGAAAACGGTCGCCTACGCCGCCTCGGTCGGTCATTCGGTATGGTTTTCGCACGACACAGGGGAAACCTGGAACCGGGCGCATACCAATACCGGCGGCATCTATAACGAATCCCGCTGCTGGTGCGTCTCCACCCATGCAGACCGTCCCGGCGAAGTTCTCGCGGGGACCGATATTGGCGTCTATCGCTGGGACCCGGCGGCAGAGCGTTGGAATTATGTGCCATCGCCAATGGACGGGATGCATATTCTGCAGATTGGCCAGCACCCGCACGATCCAAATTTTATTGTCGCAGGAACACGGCCCGCCGCGATCTTCATTTCGGAGGACGGCGGCACGACATGGTTCAAGGCGCCACTCAGCAACGCGTCCGAGTGCGAATTTATCAACACACCGCGGATCACCTCGATCCAGTTCGACCCGGTGGACCGGGACACGCTCTGGGCGACGATCGAGATCGACGCGATCTGGCGGTCGCGGGACCGCGGGCATACCTGGCAACGCCTCGCCGACGGGCTGCGCACCGACGACACCCACAACCTGATAATCTTCGACGACCTCGGCAAACGCCGCATCCTGTGCTCCACCGAGCTTGGGCTTCACCGGTCGGACGATGACGGCGACACGTGGAATTTCGTCGAGGTTCCACAGGCCCCCTGGCCCTATTTCCGCTCCATGGTCCGCCGCCCGGATACCTCCGGTGTGATGTTTCTGTCGGTCGGTGACCGGCCATCCGGCGAAACCGGCCTGCTGCTGCGCAGCCGCGACTGGGGAGAAACCTGGGAAGATGCAGGCCTGCCGACACCGGTAAATTCCACCATCTGGTGGATCGGCACCAACCCCGCCGATCCGATGCTGCTTTTCTGCTGCACGATTATGGGTCAGATTTTCAGGTCGACCGATGGCGGTGAGACCTGGACGAAGATAAAACGGGAACTGGGCGAACTGCGGATGATCACCTGGGCGCCCGCCCCGGCATAAACCGTAACGCCAGTTGGCAAAAAGACGGGCGGTGCGATAGCCTCCCCAACATATTTCGACAGACAAGGAGCACACCATGAGCAGTTTCCAGATGCCACAGCACGTTATCGACCGCGTGATGGAAAAGCGCGGACGGCTCAACGTCTTCGACAACCTCGATCCGACAAAAACGGCTTTTCTTGTCGTTGATATGCAGAATTTCTTCGTGAACGGTGTCCAGCCCTGTCTCGATGTCATGCCGAACATCAACCGCCTGGCCGAAGCCGTCCGACAATCCGGCGGGCTCGTCGTCTGGGTGGTCCTCACAGTGGCCGAAACAGAAGATGGCCCCAGCCTGTGGCCGATCTATCACGATAATTTTTTCACCGAAGACAAGATGAAGGCCCACAAAAAGGGACTCACCCGTGGCACCAAGGGCCATGCGATCCACAAGGATATGGACGTGCGGGACGAGGACATGATTTCGGAGAAAACCCGCTTTAGCGCCCTTGTGCAGGGAGCCTCCGATCTGCACGAACAGCTGCAGACGCGCGGCATCGAAAATGTGCTGGTCGGCGGCACACTGACCAATATGTGCTGCGAATCCACGGCCCGCGACGCGATGATGATCGGCTACCGCGCGGTCATGGTCGAAGACTGCAACGCATCGCGCAACGAGGAGGACCATGCGGCGGGGCTGACATCGGTCTACCAGAGCTTCAGCGACGTGCGCTCGACAGATGACGTGATCGAAAACGTCCTTGGCATCAAAAGCGCAGCAACGGCGGCGGAATAATCGGCCGATGACCAGACAGACACGTATCCCCTGCGTCATTCAGCGGGGCGGCACTTCCAAAGGCCCCTACTTTCTCGCCTCCGACCTGCCATCCGACCCTGAACTGCGGGACCGGGTGCTGCTCGCCATCATGGGCTCGCCCGATGCCCGCCAGATCGACGGGCTCGGCGGCGCCGACCCGCTGACCAGCAAGGTCGCCATTGTCAGTAAATCGACAATAGAGGGTGTCGACCTCGACTATCTGTTCTGTCAGGTAAAGGTTGACCAGCCGTTGGTCGATGTCACGCCGAACTGCGGCAATATGCTGGCCGGTGTCGCCCCGTTTGCGCTTGAGCACGGGCTGATAGACGCCCATGACAGCCGGACCACGGTGCGTGTGCACATGGTCAATTCATCGAACCTATGCGATGTCCATATCCAGACCCCGGGCGGCATCGTCACCTATGACGGCGATGCGCGGATAGATGGCACCCCGGGAACGTCAGCGCCGGTATTGATCGATTTTCTCGACACGGCCGGGTCCGCCTGCGGATCACTGCTGCCGACCGGCAACGTGATCGACATCGTCGACGACATCGAGATCACCTGCATCGATAACGGCATGCCCGTGGTGCTGCTCAAAGCCGAGGATGTGGGCGCGACGGGGTATGAGACGCGCGACGAGCTGAATGCCGCCGAAGACGTCAAAAAACGCCTCGAATCCATTCGCCTGCAGATCGGCGAGGCGATGATTCTCGGCGATGTCACTGAAAAGGTCGTACCCAAGATGTGCCTCGTTTCGCCGCCGGCAAAGGGCGGCACGATCAACACAAGGTGTTTTATCCCGCACGTGTGCCACGCCTCCATCGGCGTGCTCGCCGCGGTAACCGTCGGCACCGCCTGCGTGCTGCCGGGATCCACCGCCTACGACATCGCCGAAGTTGCGGACGGCGATCCCAAGATGATTTCCGTCGAACACCCGTCAGGTGAATTCTCCGTCGAACTTGAAACCGGCACACCGGTGAACGGCATACCCCAGATTGAGCGCGCAGCGTTGCTGCGGACGACACGGCGTCTGATGGAGGGAAATGCCCTGGTCCCCGCCGATATCTGGGACGGAAAATCCGGCCTGCTCGCCGAAGCCGCGGAGTAAACAGACATATGAACCAGAATGATATCGTCGAGCGCCTGAAACAGCTGGATACCCCGGCGGTGTCCGATGCGCTCGACCGGCTGGAATTACCCGGACGCGTCACACACCTGCGCCGCCTGACAACGGAACAGCGCATCGCCGGTCAGGTGCTGACGGTAAAACTCGGCACCGGCAAAGCGCTCAATGGGCCGCCGCGCCACCTCTGCACATCCGCCGTCGAAGCCGCCAACGCGGGAGATATTCTAGTTATCGAGCAGCGCTCCGGGATTGAAGCCGCCGGCTGGGGCGGCATCCTGTCCAATGGGGCCAAGGTCAAAGGGATCGCCGGCATTATCTGCGACGGCCCGGTCCGGGATGTGGATGAAAGCCGGGATCTGGACTTTCCCGTTTTCGCTGAACATGCAGTCCCGACCACAGCGCGGGGGCGCATTGTCGAAGAAGCATTCAACGAGGCGGTCGCCGTCGGCGACGCAACCGTGATGCCGGGAGACTATGTGCTCGCCGACGGGTCAGGCATTTGTTTTCTGATCGCGGAGCGGGCCGAGGAAATTCTAGAGGTCGCCGAAATGGTGGCAAAGCGCGAAGCACTGATGACGGCAGCGGTTCTAGCGGGTGAGCCCATCAGCGAAGTGATGGGCGCCGATTACGAGGACATGCTGCGGAAGGACTGACGCCCCGTTCAATCACTTCCAGTGCGGCGGATAAGCGTTCTCATACCCGGGTAATTTTGACATTTCCCTGCACCAGGCATCCGTTCTCGGGAAATTGTCAGCAAGCGGATAGATCGCGAGTTCGAGCTCTGCTTCTCCCTCGCGTGCCGCTGCCCGTACCAACTGCATTATGACCGGATAAACAACGAGATCGGCGGCGCTCAGATTATCCCCCGCGATCCAGGGCGATTTCGACAACGACGCTTCTACCAAACTCAGCTCATCGCGTACCTTCGCGGCGGCGGCAACTATCTGCTCGGCGAGTTCCTTCCCCTTGCCACGAAACAGCGGCCGGGATATTTCGCCGACAGTGTCGCGAAGGTTTCCCTCACACTCACAAATCGCCTGCCAGATGCGTCCCGTTTCTGCCGGATCGTTCCCGAAAAGCGGCGGCTCGGGATGCGCGGCATCGAGATAGGACAGCACGGCGAGTGTCTCACAGACGGACGTGGCTTCATCGATCAGCACCGGCACCTGTCCGCGCGGATTGATTTTCAGGTAGTCAGGGCTTTTCTGCTCGCGCTTGGCGTTATCAAGCCGCCGCGGCGTATACGAAATTCCTTTGACTTCCAGTGCCAGCATGACGGACCAGCACGGCGGCGAGCCGGAAATAAAATAGAGTTCAGGCTGTGTCATTGCACCGTGTCTCCAACTTTTTCATCACCGGAACAGTCCGGTCGCTATCCCGCGCGCACCGCAAGACAGAAAATCAAGCTTCCTCAGCGCGACCCGGCCGGCGATCGGATCGCCCTTTCTTAGCAACGTCAGCAGGCGGTCAGCCAGGCGCACAATGACGGCCGTTTCCATGGCAAGACGCCGGTTCGTCAGTTGACGGGAAAGCGGGCGCGCCAGTTTCATCAGTTCTTCGCACCCGTCGAGGCACTGATCGATCACCTGGCGAAGACCCGGCGTCGCCGCATCCCGGTCGAGATCATCGATCGTTACACCCGCCGCGACCATCCAGTCGCCCGGCAGATAGACGCGGTTCAGCGCGTGGTAATCGTCCGCAAGGTCCTGGAGATGGTTCAGGACCTGCAGCACGTTACACAGGGCGTCCGACCCGACGAACTTCGCATTATCCTCACCATGCAGGTCCAGCAGGAAGCGCCCGACCGGGGATGCCGATAACGCGCAATACCCCATCAGATCGTCCCAACTGTCATAGCGCTGCTTCACTGCATCCTGCTTAAATGCCTGGATAAGATCGATGGCATGCCGGAGCGGTACAGCGGTCGCCTCAGCGCTACGGCGGACGGCATAGGATTTCTCCAGCGCCGGGTCGTCCGGTATCTCGCCGGTCAGGGCTTTTTCGAACCGGTCGAGCCGGGCAAGCTTGTCTTCCGGTGACAGCGCAGCGTTATCGGCGATGTCATCGGTCGCCCGGGCCAGGGCATAATAGGTCGCTACATGCGGGCGTAGGGCTTTAGGCAGCAGGAACGACCCGACCGGGAAATTCTCATCGCCGGAGCCTTTACCCGTCGGTGTTTCGATACTGTTGGCGCCAGTTTGCGTCACGTCTGTCTCAAGCCCTGAGGAATGAATGAACTGACCGAGCAATCGCGCCCGGTGCGCCGTCTGTCAAGGTCGATAGGTTCGCCCTTTCCAGGCCCCGCCCTTGCCGAGCCAATGCCGGCGGGCCGAGTCGAGGGTCATGAGCGTATACAAAACCCCCGCGAACGGCAGCGTGAAGCCATACCACGGGCTCAGACCATAGCGGTACATCGTTGGGGCGAAGGCCCAGCCCATGGCGAACCAGGCCGCAAACGCCGCCACCGCCGCCGGCAAATCGCCAATGATAGCCGCCCATGCCAAAATCACTGGTGGGGCGAGATAGAGGAACGCCATCCCAATGACCGTGCCGAGCAACGCAAATACAGAATAATTCAGCTGGTGAAATGCGGTCCGAGCCACCATCCGCCATGTCTCTCCGAGCGATCCATACGCCCGGATACTCCGGGTTTCGGTCGCCAGTGCCAGTCGGATTCTGCCGCCGGACGATTTGATTTTTTGCGCCAGCGCGCAATCGTCAATCAGTTCGCCGGCGATTGCTTCAATCCCGCCAATCCTCGCGAGCGCCGACCGGCGTACGAGCATTGATCCCCCAGCCGCAGCGGCGGTCTTACGCGCCGGATCGTTGACCCAGGGAAACGGATAGAGCTTCTGGAAGAAAAACACGAATGCGGGGATAAGCAGCACATCCCACAGGCGTTCAATGCGAAGTCGCACCATCAGCGAATTGAGGTCCAGATCCGCATGTTCGGAACCGGCTATCAAAGAAGCGAGCTCGCCGGGATGGTGCGCGATATCTGCATCCGTCAGCCACACGTATTCCGCGGAGGTGTCTACTTCGTCCATCGCGGCCAGCCCTTGCGACACCGCCCACATTTTACCGGTCCATCCCGGCGGCGTATCACTGCCATTGACGACCGTTACACCAGAGATCTTGCGCGCAACCGCGGCTGTATCATCAGCACTGCGGTCGTCGACGAGAAAAACCCGGACATTCCCGTCATACTTTTGGGCGGCGAGAGAGGATAAGGATTCTTCGATAACATCGGCTTCGTTCCGAGCCGGCACGACCACCGCAACGGCAGGCCAGCGATCAGGCTGGAATTCCCCTTCGACCAGGCACTGGTCCGCCCGCCAAAAATCTCCACGGAGGGACATCAACGCGCCCCATGCGACCAAAACCGCAATCGCCAGATAAAAGGTTATGGACGCAGAAAGGGCGCCATCGAATGTCATATAACGACCCGGTTAATGACCAGGCCGTCAGTCAAACGCGTATCTGTATCGGAGACCCGCAAAATTCATACCGTCATTATCGTCGTCAAAAAGACCAGCATTCGACATATGGGCAAGATATACGGAAATACCATGACGCCCTGCCAATCGATATCCAAGCTCGATGCTTTCCCGAAACAGAACCTGCGATCCCAGGTACACGTCGCCGTTATCGAAAAACGAACGAAGGCCCGGCAGGGTGCAGCTATCTCCCAGCCTGCAATCCCGCGTGGGGCGGTGGAGATTGCCGGTATGATACGCAAATCCAAAGGAAGCGC
Organism: Paracoccaceae bacterium; assembly: GCA_047638395.1. Classification (GTDB taxonomy): domain Bacteria; phylum Pseudomonadota; class Alphaproteobacteria; order MPNO01; family UBA830; genus CAXBCP01. The sequence goes on from JBLIMV010000008.1 coordinate 119,769, forward strand.
CGACAAACCACCCGCTCTCTGACTGATACTGCCACCCCAACGCAAGGTATGCGGTATGGGTTTCGTCTTCGGTGTTGATGGTGCCGCCAAGAACCGGGTGCGGCGAGAACAGAAATTTCAAATATCTGTTTTCGAATGACGCGAATGTCACCTTGCGGAAAACGATCTCCAGGTTCACATCGAACGTATCGGCTTCCATGTGGTCCTGCCCGGGATCATGGCTCAAGCCGCCCAGTACAATCACTGAGATAAACGATGGACGGGTCGGTGTTGCTGAACCTGCCATTTTTGGAGAAAACGACGACGCTGTCTGTCGCGTGGAGAGGAATACCGGCGACGCTCCCGACGGCGAACCTGAATTCGCTGACCGATAACGGCTGTCAGGGAGTGATGCCTTCTTTTGGTAGAACGCCCGCCCCGCCGGTACCGTCGGCCGGGGCGCAAAAGCGGGTTGCACTGCGTTCACAGCCCCGGACAGATGTGGATTTTGAAACGGATGAGGCTCTAACAGCATCCTGCTCATGTCGTATAGCCGGCTCCCGACAAATGCCGGATTCTCAACCGGCACACCCACCGTCACGGTCAATGCAAATGTAAGAATACCAATCCCCGCCCCACAGGCAGATTTTAGCCGCGCGATCCCCATCTCGTCCCCCAGCGAACACACCCCATAATTGCCTGATTTTTGACCGAATCTAGCGGCACCAGCAAGTACGGGCGCTCAATCCATGGGTCAGACGCGGTAGGCATATTCCTTATCGGCATCCCGCTCGATGTCCGGCGGATAGGATGCCCTCTTATCGGCATAGTATTGTTCGCGATGAGCACCTTCGGACGCTTTGTTATAGGTCACGTACAACACACGCCGCGGGTCTGACGTCAGATTGGGTGCCGACCGGTGGGGCAGATAGGAATCGAAGAACAGCACGTCGCCCGGTTCGCCCGGATAGGCGACAAATTCGACACCCTCGAGCTGATTACCTTCGAGCGGCTCCCACAGATCGCCTACAAGCGCGGCCCTGTGATCCCAATGGGCAAGCTCCAGACAGCCATTCTCTTCCGTTGCAGGGTCGACGATTACGGTCGCCGTGATAAACAGCCCCGCATAACTCTCCCAACCGGCCTGGGCATCCTGATGCGCATCGAAACCACCGCCGCCTGGCAGCTTGAAGTTAATCTTTTCCTTGAACAAAACCGCGTCTTCTTCCAACAAACTGCTGCAGGCTGATTTAAGGTTGTCCTCGAACAGGGCCGCCATCTGAGCGTGGTAGGGCACAAAATTCTCAACCCGGTTCAGGACGCGTTCGCTTGGCTCCGCCAGTGAGTTCTCGAAATACATCATGTGCTCGCCCGCAGTTTCGGGCCAATGCTGTATGTCGCTCACCCACCGGGTGATCTCTTTCATCTGTTCCGCGTCGTACACCCCGCGTACGGCCAGGAAGCCCTGACGGTGCCAGTCTTCCAGCATCGCGTCGGTAACAAAATCTGCTTTCATAATGCTCACCTATGACAAAGCTTACCGACCATGTTCTTAACCTGAATCAATCTATGAATGGAAGCCGCCAACGCCGCCTCGCAACGTCCATGATTCGGTATATGATATTCCCACTTTGTAGCAAAAAATCGGAGCGTATCATGGGTATTTTGACATGGATTATTCTTGGTCTTGTAGCCGGCCTTATCGCCAAATTCGTTATGCCGGGAAAAGACCCGGGCGGCTTGATTGTGACGATCATCGTCGGTATTGCCGGGGCGGTTATCGGCGGATTTGTCGCCGGTGCGATCGGCTTCGGCGCGGTAAGCGGCGTCAACATCCGTTCGATCGTTATCGCGGCGATTGGCGCCTTCGCGCTCCTTTTCGCACTCCGGATGCTCAAACGGGGCTAGAAGGCCTCAGCGAGACGGCTAATTGTCACCCGAGATTGTGTCCACCAGGGCGCGGTCCCGGGCGGCCTGATTGCGTCCGTGCACGGTAAACATTCCGTGTGCGATGCAGGCGATCCAGATCACGAACGTGATACCGCTGCCAAAGCCGAATGTGCCAATAAAGACCAACAGGCCAAATATCAGCAGAAGAAGGTTGAAAATTGCCTGGAAAGGCTTGCCACACAGTAGAATCGCCAGCGGCGGTACAATAATGGCAACCAGATAAAGCATTTTAAATCCCCCGTTCAGACTTCGGACAGTATAAGGTACCGATTGAATCGGCGCATGTGTTCCTGAAAGCCGAATGCGTGATATATATTTGTATCAAGGGCTTGGACTGATGCGCGGACCGCCCTATATCGAGTGATAATGTTCCCTCCCCGGTGTCGCCGGGGATTTTTTAAAAAGGAAGCTTTGTGGGCGTTCCATTTTCCCAGCAGGCTCGCGTCGGAGCCTACGTCGTCAAACAGCACCTCAGGGGCGTCAAGCGGTATCCGCTTGTGCTTATGCTGGAGCCGCTGTTCCGCTGCAATCTCGCCTGTGCGGGCTGCGGCAAGATCGACTATCCGAGCTCAATCCTGAACAAACGTATTTCCGTCGAAGACGCGATCAGTGCAGCCGAAGAATGCGGCGCGCCCGTCGTGTCGATCGCCGGTGGTGAGCCCCTGATCCACAAGGAAATCGACCAGATCGTCGTCGAGCTGATCAAGCGCAAGAAGTTCGTTTACCTGTGCACGAATGCGCTGCTGCTCGAAAAACATCTCGACCGGTTCACGCCGTCGAAATTCCTGACGTTCTCGATCCATCTGGACGGCGAAAAGGCCGAGCACGATGCCGCCGTCTGTCAGGACGGCGTCTACGAAAAAGCCATCGCAGCGATTGCGGCGGCCAAGGCGAAAGGCTTCCGGGTAAACGTCAATTCGACCCTGTTCGATAACGCGACTTCCGAAGGAGCGGCCCGCTTCTTCGACACCGCGACCGGCCTTGGCGTGGACGGCATCACCGTCTCCCCCGGGTTCTCCTACGAACGCGCGCCGAACCAGGAACACTTCCTGAACCGCAAACGCACCAAGGAACTTTTCCGCGGTATCTTCGAGCGTGGCAAAGGCAAAAACTGGCCGCTGTCGCACTCATCGATGTATCTCGATTTTCTTGCCGGCAATCAGGACTACCGCTGCACGCCGTGGGGCAATCCGACACGGACGGTCTTTGGCTGGCAGAAGCCCTGCTACCTGCTGGGCGAAGGCTACGTAAATTCATTCCGCGAGCTGATGGATGATACCGACTGGGATCTCTACGGCACCGGCAATTACGAAAAATGCGCCGACTGCATGGCCCATTGCGGCTATGAAGCGACGGCCGTTGCCGACATGGTCCGCAAGCCCTGGAAAGGCCTGAAAGCCGCTATCTCAGGTATCAAGACCCAGGGCGATATGGCACCGGAAATTCCACTGGAGAATGCCCGCAAGGCTGATTTTGTGTTTGAGAAGGTGGTCGAGGACCAGCTTCGCCGGGCCGAGATGCATGCGACGGGCGCCGAAGGCTCCGACGAGGATTCCCGCGCCGCCTGACATCATCGCTCATCGTAAATAATAAAGCCGCCCCGGTATCCCCGGGGCGGCTTTTTCGTGAGTGTCTCTGGCTATCCCGGCCTACTTGCCGTCTTTGTGCCAGCGCACCATGCGATCGATATTCATCGGCACCCAATCCTTGTAGCCGCGCCATTTCGCATATTTGGCAAACGTGCCATCGGTCGCCAGTGATGCCGGGTCTTTACCCATTGCCAGGGCCATCTTTACCGATGACGTCAGCAGCTCCAGGTATTCACGCTTTGCCGTCACCGCACTTTTGGGCGCGGTGGGCGGACCGTGACCCGGGATAAACCGGTCAAAGTCCATCGCCTCGATTTTCCTCAAGGTTGCAATCCAGTTATCCGGGTCACTTTCGCGCATCGTCTTGAAGGCGACAGAACCGGGCGAGACGATATCAACGATGAAGCCGAGTTTTTCGCTGGGGATCCGCATGACCGCCATGCAGTTCCCGTGGCTTGGCCCAAAATTGAACATCTCCACCGATTTTCCGCCCAGCGTGATGACGTGCGCCCCTTTCCAGGTCAACGTCGCCGCTGTCTGGCCCGGTGCCTTCATATGCTCGACACAACCCGCATGCGACACAAGCGTAGCACCGGCATCCCTGAACACCTGGCCGCCGGACGCATGATCGCCATGCTCGTGGCTATACAGCAGGTACTTCACCGGCTTGTCCGTCACTTTGCGGATTTCGGCCAGCATCGCCTTGGCGGCACCTTCGCTGATCGGATCGGCGACGATGACGCCGTCATCCGTGACCATGAACCATGTCCGGTGGAACATGTTCCGGAACGAATAGACCGAGTCCGAAATCTTGGTCAGTTCCTGCTTCTTGAAGCCCGGCGGCAGTTGCGCACTGGCGCTGGCACCGAACATGAGGGACAGCCCAATAGCGGCCGCCACTGCGAATGTTTTTCTCATAACGATTACTCCCCTCGAATGGATATCTGGTCCAACTACGCATACGAGTGAAACACGTTTCGTCCGCCAGAGGCGGTGACATTTTGGTGAGTAACGCGTTAACCAGTCACCAGTCCCCACACAAGCTGGACTTCCATCGCGGCGATAATACCGACGATCATCAGGTTAAAGACCCGGGCGCTGACCCTCTTGGTCATGCGCATGCCGAGCGGGATGAAAATCATCACCGGGATGATGGCGAGCAGGCCCTGGAAGACACGTTCCTGGTCGTACAGCCCGGCAACGCCGACCCCGATCACATGGGTCACGGCAATCGACAGGAACAACAGTGACGTTGCGAAGACATAAGTTTCTTTCACGAAGCCCCAGGCATGCGCCCAGGTGGCGATGAACGGCCCCGACATACCGGTCGCCCCCTGGCAGACACCGGCGCCAGCGGCAATCAGCGGGGACAGCACGTTGGCAAGCCGGCCTTCGGGCTCAATCTTCAGCTTGAAAATCACGGTCAGCAGATAAAAGGCGATCCACACGGTGAGTACGATGGTCAGTGTGTGTTCGTCCAGACTGGCGAGCACCCAGGTGCCGAGTGCGACGCCGCAGGCGGCGGCAATCAGTGGCGGCCAGACCTGCGGGACCTCGCTGATCCGGTGTCGCCACATCCAGACGATCTGGATGTTGGAGAACGCGACCGGGATCGTGGTGACGACGATCGCGTGCTCAACCCCGAAAAACACCGCAAGGATCGCGATGCTGACCGGCGGCAGGCCGAGACCGGTCATCCCTTTCGCGAACGATCCGACGGCGAGTGCTGCAAAAATAATGACGAATGATTCAGGTGTCACAGTCCCAGGCCTTCCCACACGAGTTTTATTTCCATCACAACAATCACCGCGATTACCGCGCCGGTAAACATCTTGGGACTGACGAAGCCCATAACCCGCATCCCCAGCGCCTGAAAGATAAACAAGGGTATCAGCGCCAGACAGCCTTCGACGAAACGCTGCATCGTGAACATACCAAAGCCCAGCATGGCGATAATCTGTATCAGGTTGAACAGGCCGAACACGAGACCGTTGTAAAAGACATACGCTTCCTTCTTGAGGCGGAAGGAAAGAATGAGGGTCGAGAACAGCGGCCCCGAAACGCCGGCCGCGCCCTGCACGAATCCCCCCAGCATGCTGGCGCCCGGCGTCGCGATCCGCCCAATCCGGCCATCGAGGCGAAAAGATGGGTTGAACAGCAACAGGGCGAGAAAACAGGCAACGGCACCTGCCAGCAGCAGGATCGTGATCCGGTCATCCGCGGAATCGAGGAACCACACACCTGCAATCGTCATCAGCGATGCCGGGATGATCATGTCGTAACGCAACGGCGCTTGGCGGGCTTCACCCCGGTGCCGCCAGATCAGCCACATATTGGACACCAGACCCGGTATCTGCATCACGACAATCGCGTGCTCCGCGCCGAGGAAGCCCGCCATAAACGGCACGGCAACCAGCGGTAATCCCATACCGGTCAGCCCCTTGACGAATGCGCCAAGGGCCAACCCGAACGAGATGATCGAGAGGGAGTAAAGATCGAGACCGAATTCCACAGCCGCAACATGCGCCTGCTGAAGCGCCGGATCAATCCATCAGGACAGATCCGGCCGAATCAGCGGGAATATGGTCAAATCCGGTCTGGCTAGTCGGACAGCCCGTCCGCCACTTGCACGTTCTCGGATTTTAGCTCCAGACCGGACGCTGCAGCCTGCAGCGACAACAGGGCGGAGAAATCTTCCTCGGTATAACCGTTGCCGATCAGCGATTGCACGATCTCCCGCGCAGCCGCCGTCACCGGCATCGGCACGCCATTGGCCCGCGCAGCGGCGAGGCCGAGGTCGAGGTCCTTCAACAGCAGCTTCGGCGTAAACGTGACCGAATAATCGAGGTTTACCAGCGAGCCGGATTTGTAGCGCGAGAACATCGAGCCCATGACGCTGTTATTCAGGAAATCGAGGAACGCATGGCGCGGCACACCGGCTTTTTCGGCAAGCACCGTGATTTCGACCATGTTCTGGATGACGACGCCAAGGAACACGTTGTGGCAAATCTTGATAAAGCGCGACAGCTCGCCCTCGCCCACATAGGACGATCCGCGCCCGATGGCATCGAGATAAGGCCGCGCCAGATTATAGGATGCTTCCGGGCCGGAGACCGCAAAGGTCAGCTTGCCGGCTTTCACCACCTTGGCATTGCCCGACACAGGTGCCGCCAGCATGGGAATTCCCATTTTTTCGGCCGCGGCGCGCACCTTGGCGGATGCTTCTTCGTCCACCGACGTGGAATCAATCAACAGCTTCGGCTTTTTATCCTGCGCCAGCACACCGCTATCGCCCAGCGTGACTTCAACAAAATCAGAAGGCCCACCGACCATCGTGAAGACGATATCGCAATCCGCAAGATCAGCCGGACTGTCGACGACGGTTGCGCCATGCTCCGCTAGCGGCTCCGCCTTCGCTCTGGTGCGGTTCCACACCGACACGTCTGCGCCGCCCTTCAACAGGCGATGCGCCATGGCATATCCCATGCGTCCGGTGCCGATCCAGCCGATTTTATGTTGTGTGAGATCCAGTTCAGCCATTTTCCGCCCCTTCACGATCGATGTCGTTTTCTTGATGCAAATTTCGTTATGTGCAATCGTTTGCACAGCTGTTGCACACTTTAACGCCAGCGCCGCAGGGATGGCAAGTAAATGCCGGTCCTGCTACCCATAAGGCGACAATCAGGGGATCAAAATGGCGAGCCGTAGCCGGGTGACGATACGCGATGTTGCCGACCGCGTCGGGGTACACCCGTCGACGGTTTCACGCGTGCTCAACCCCGCCACCAGGGGCCGTATCACGTCCGAGATCGTGGCCAAGGTAAACGCGGCGGCCGCAGAACTGGGATATCAGCCAAACCAGACAGCACGCGGCCTGCGGACCAACCGCACGCGGACAATCGGCGTCCTGATCCCCGATATCACCAACCCTCTATTTCCCCCCATCATCCGGGGCATCGAAGACGGGCTGGGTGCCAACGGCTATACCGCCATTCTTGGCAATACAGACAATATTGCCGCGCGGGAGACCGAAGCCGTCTCGACAATGCGCGCGCGTCAGGTTGACGGGCTGATCCTCGCCACCGCGCGGCGGAATGACCCCATCGTCGCCGAATGCATCGCCGAGGGGCTGCCGCTGGTTCTGGTCAACCGCACCGCGGATGCCGATGGGGTATCCTCTATCGTCAATGACGACGCACTGGGCATTGCGCTCGCCGTCAGACATCTGAAAGCCCTCGGACACACCCGGATCGCGCATATCGCCGGCCCCCGCAGCCTGTCGACAGGCGAAGCGCGGCGGCGCAGTTTTCTGGAAATCATGAAAGCCGAAGGTCTGGAACCCGACAAGGCGCTGATTGCGGAAACCACCGCCTTTTCGGAAGACGAAGGCCTGCGGGCCTGTGCCGAGCTCATCGCACAGGAAGTCCCCTTTACCGCTGTCGTCGCGGCGAATGACCTGATTGCGCTCGGCGCCTATGAAGCCATCGCCGATGCGGGGCTGACCTGTCCGGACGATATCTCCGTCACCGGGTTTAACGACATGCCATTCGTGGACCGCCTGACTCCCCCGCTTACAACCGTGCGCATCCCCCATTACGAGCTAGGCCGCGAGGCCGGACGCCGGCTGGTCGAGCTGATTGAGACCCCGGATTCCCCCGCTCGGGCCACCACTTTGCGGCCCGAGCTTATCGTGCGGGGATCGACGGCGTCCGTTACTTGAACTTGACCAGCAGAACGGTGAGATCGGCTGATCCCGTGATATCGATGAGGCCGAACTTGCCCTTACCGGTTTCGTCGCTGCCACTGATAATCGTTGTGCCAAAGCCAGGCACCTCGTTGAACAGCGGGCTGTGTGAAATGGCAAAACCACCGGGCAGTGCGCCGATGACCTTCTGTATTTTCGGCGGCCATTTCTTCACAAATTTTTCGACCGCCGCACCGGGAGAAAAACCCCATTCCAGACCGAGGTTCTGAAGGCCATGAAAGCCTTCGATCTCGACTTTTGGAAACACCATGAAATCCAGCGACGCACTGAATCCGGGTCGGGTCGATGTGTAGGGACCGATACTGAAATACAGCCGGGTGTTGGCTTTAAAGTCTGTAACAAGTGAAAACCCGACCGTAATGCCCATAACATTCGCAGCCGTTCGCCCTTCATTGGCAATGGAGAACACATAGTACGTCCCGCCGCCGGTTGCGGCATGGGCCGATTTGATAAACATGCCGTCAAACAGATCGGCGCGCTGGCCTGGATTGACCCCTGCTTTTCTCAATGCGGAAACAATCTGGCGTCCATTGCCGCTACACATGACCGACGGGTTAAGCAGAACTTTGCGCACCCGCGTCTTGTTGCGGCGGATATCGGCAGACATCGACGCCATCCAGTCGATTTGTTTCTGGAACGGCGCAATCGCCTTGCCGATCTTGTCGGCTATCCCATCCATACCCGATGGAGACTTAATGTTCCGGGTAATGGTGTTCATCGCCTTGTCCACGGGCGCCATCAGAGGGTCCGTAACGGTCTTGACCAGTTTCTGTGCGTCATTCATCGCCTTGGAACCCTTGGCCATCGTCGAGATGAACGACCGGCAGACTGCCGTGCCGTCTACCAGGATGTTCCCGAAATCGGTTGTACAGGCCTGCGTGCTGGTGACGGCACGGGTCGTGCGGAATGTCTTCGCAGGACATGACCAGCATTCACCGCCCTTGCGTGGATCGAAGAACTGGCCACGTTTGCAGCCAAAACCTTTTACAAACTTGGCTTTTGCCGGCACCGCTTTGGTGACGCGCAAACAGGCGTTCTTTGCTATTACTGCCGTCACGCCCCGCCTGTAACCCGTGGGGCAGCTCCAGTATTCGCCACCCTTGCGCGGATCGAAGAAGGCGCCCTTCGGCTTGCCCCGAACAACCTTGCCGCGGAATTTCGCCTTAGTCAGTTTTTCGCCAACAATACGTTTCGTCGCGCAAGCGCGCCGGTCGGTGACCTTATAGGCGGTCCGGCGCGGATGGCTGCTCGGGCAACTCCAGTACTCGCCGCCCTTGCGTGGATCGTGAAATGCGCCCTTCGGCTTGCCGTTCTTCCGTTTACCGCGATACGTCGCCTTTGTTGCCCCGACAGAAGCACGCTTTTCGCAGGCATTTTTGGCGGTTACCGGAAAAATTGTACGATGCGTACCCGTCGGGCAGGACCAGCACTGGCCGCCGCCGCGGGGATCGTAGAACGCGCCCTTGGGGCAAAACGTTTTTCCGTGGCTTGTGGCTTTTGAATACGCCGCCTGCGCAGGTGTTACCGACAGAGCTGTCGACGTGAATACGAATGCAACAAGAAGAAGTGCCAGAATTCTACCCATGAGAGTTCTCTCTTTTATTAGTTATAGCCTACCCGGCTGAACGACGAGGGAGAGACACAACCATCTCCCCACGCTCAGCACGTTAATACTGTAACCAATCTGAACCCTCGCTGAACACCGATAAATATTTTGCCGGGCGCTCAGCCGAGATCAGGAAAGAACGGTCGACCAGTCCTTGGTCTGGAGAATCTCGCGCACCCGGTTCAGGAAGGCGGCCGAATAGGCCCCGTCGATCGCGCGATGATCGAAGCTCTGTGCCAGCACGCCGACCGGGCGGATACCGATGGTGTCGCCGTCCTCGGTCTCGATAACCACCGGTTTCTTGGTGATCCCGTCGGTCGATAGGATCGCCACCTGCGGCTGGTTGATGATCGGTGCCGTGATCATGGTGCCGAACACGCCCGAGTTGGAGATCGTGTAGGTGCCTTCGGTAAAATCGTCGGGCTTGAGCTGGTTCGTGCGCGCACGTTCCGACACGTCGCGGATGGCACGGGCCAATTCCTGCAGCGACATCTGATCGGCATCCTTGATGACCGGCGCCACGAGCCCGTCGAAATCCAGATCGACCGCGATGCCGAGATTAACGCGGCGGAATACGACGAGATTTTCACCGTCGATTGCCCCGTTTACGCGCGGGAATTCGCGGATTGCCTCGCACACCGCCTTGGCGATGAACGGCAGATAGGTCAGCGAAAAGCCTTCGCGCTTCTTCCAGGCGCCGGAAACGCCAGTCCGCGCGCGGGCAACACGGGCAAAATCGGCCTCGACCGCCTGCAGCACATGCGGGCTGGTCGCCTTGGAGCGCACCATGTGCTCGGCCGTCAGTTTGCGTAGCTTGCTGAACGGAATGACTTCGGTGTCGTCCGCCGAGAATGACAGCGGCGGCGGCGCGGATATGGTCCGACCGGGCGCGGGTCTTGCACCGGTTGCGAGATACGCCAGCACGTCCTTTTTCTTGATCCGGCCTTTCAAACCAGACCCGGTAATCACTACCGGGTCCAGGTTGTTCTCGGCGACAAGGCGGCGCACAGCGGGCGATAACGGATTGCCGTTGGCATCGCGGTTGGCCGCTTTGACGGAAACGTCCCGTACAGGCGCCGCAGCGGCAGCTTTCGGCGCAACCTCCGCCGCTTTCTCGGGAATCCCGGCGCCGACCTCGATCACTTCGCCTTCGCGCACAATGATCGCGACGATCTCGCCGACCGGCACGGTTACACCCGCATCGACACGGATTTCGAGCAGCGTGCCTTCCGCAGGCGCCGGTACTTCCATCTCGACCTTGTCGGACGACACATCGAACAGCGGCTCCTTGGTCGAAACCGTGTCACCGATTGTTTTATGCCAGACCGACACCGTGCCTTCGGCAACGGTTTCGCCCAGCTGGGGCATGATCACATCCATTGGGTGTCTCCCTGCCTCAGTCGATCTTTTCGACGATTTCGCGGACAATCCGCTCCGCCGACGGCATGGTCGCATCTTCGAGCGCATCCGCTGCGGGCAGCGGGATATGCGGCGTCGTGATACGGATAATCGGCCCGTCGAGGTCCCAGAAAATCTCGTCGGCGACGATGGACGCAATCTCGGCGCCCCAGCCGCACAGACGCGGATTTTCCTCGACCGTCACCAAACGGCCGGTCTTCGAGATCTCGCGCAGGATCGTCTGCGTGTCCAGCGGCACCAGCGAGCGCACATCGACCACAGTCGCTTCAATCCCGTGCTGGGCGGAAAGTTCCTCCGCCGCCGTCATCGCGCGCGGCACCATGGCGGCAAGGGCAACGATGGTGACATCACCGCCGTCGCGCAGAACCTTGGCCGTCCCAAGTTCATCCACCAACTCACCATCAGGCACGAAGCCCTTGATTGGATAGAGAGATTTTTGCTCAAAGAACATCACCGGGTCGGGATCGCGGATCGCGGCGGCCAGCAGGCCTTTGACGTCCGCCGGGCTCGACGGGGCAACGACCTTGAGGCCCGGCACCATCATTGCCCAGTTTTCAACCGACTGCGAATGCTGCGCGCCGAAGCGCGAACCGCCGCCATTGGCCGTGCGGATCACCAGCGGCATCGACATCTGACCGCCGGTCATATAGCGCGCCTTGGCAATCTCGTTGGCGACGATATCCCAGCAGACAGCGAGAAAATCGGAGAACATGATCTCGGCGATCGGCTTCAGCCCGGTCATGGCAGAGCCCATGGCGGCGCCAAGAATGGCCTGTTCCGAAATCGGCGTATCGCGCACACGTTCCGGACCGAATTCCTTGAACAGACCCACGGTCGCTTTGAACACGCCGCCGGCCGCACCAATATCTTCGCCCAGAAACACCACGTCTTCGTCGCGGCGCATTTCCTGTGCGATGGCTTCGGCCACCGCCTCGCGATAGGTCAGTTCCGCCATGCTGTGCCTCCATCGGCCCAGACATCGACGTCGATCAGGTCCAGCCCGGGCGGCGGCGAGGCCTTGGATATTTCGGTCGCTTCATCGACCTGCGCCAGTACCTCGGCGTCCATGCCGTCGATCACATCCTGCGAAATACCGAATTCGGCAAGACGCTCGCGGTAGCGCGGCACCGGATCTTTCTTGAGCCAGGCTTCAAGCTCGCCCGGCGGGCGGTAATCGCCGGGATCGGCGCGGCTGTGGCCTGAATGACGATAGGTCAGACATTCGATCAGCGACGGCCCGTCGCCGGCACGCGCCTTGGCAAAGGCCGTCTGCGCGGTGCGGTAGACCTCATCGGCATCGTTGCCGTCGATCACGATCTTGGGCAGCCCGTACGACGCCGCGCGGTCGCCCGCGGGGTTATGCACGGCCGTGACGTCCTTGATCGGCGTATATTCCATATAAAGGTTGTTTTCGCAGACAAACACCACCGGCAGCTTCCACACCGCCGCCATGTTCAGCGCTTCGTGGAACGCGCCGATATTTGTCGTGCCGTCACCGAAGAAGCAGACCGAAACCTGGCCGGTTTTCTTATACTGTGCCGTCCACGCTGCCCCCATGGCGATCGGCAGATGCGCGCCGATGATCGCATAGGAGCCCATGGCGCCGTGTTCGACCGAGGTCAGGTGCATCGAGCCGCCCTTGCCCTTCAGCAGGCCGCATTCGCGGCCCATCAGCTCACCCAGCACACCGACCATCGAGGCGCCACGTGCCAGTGTGTGGTGATGGCCGCGATAGGTGCAGAACGACCAGTCATCTTTCTGCATCGCGGTCGCGAAACCAGCGGCCACCGCTTCATGGCCAAGGGCGAGATGCGACGTGCCCTTGATCAGGTTTTGCAGGAACAGATCGTAGGCGCGCTGTTCGACATGGCGGATTTCCAGCAGCGAGCGCCAGAGGGCCAGCCGTGTGTCCTCACCGATATCGTCATTCTTCCGGCTGGCGACGCGTGATGCTTTGCCCTTGGCGGCGCGTTTCGGGGCAGCTTTTGCCCGTGATTTCGCGCTGGATTTGGCGCTCGATTTCGCGGGCGCCTTACCCTTGGCTGCGGCTTTCGGTTTTGTTGCCACGTTTCCGTTTCCCTATCTCTTTTTATCGTCATCCCCGCGCAGGCGGGGATCTTTTGGCCACCAGGAGTCCTTGCAGCGAGATTCCCGCCTTCGCGGGAATGACACCGTAGACGCGGGCGTCAATACTTGTTCGCAATCGGCAGTTCTTCTGCCGGATAGAGGCTGATGATCTGCGGCCCGTCGGGGGTCACGACCATTTCTTCCTCGATGCGCGCGGCAGAAAACCCGTCCGTTGCCGGGCAATAGGTCTCCAGGGCGAACACCATGCCGGTCTTGATTTCCATCGGGTCGTCCATCGAGCACAGACGCGAAATGATCGGGCGTTCGTGGATGGCAACGCCGAGACCGTGTCCGAACTGCAGCGCGAAGGCTTCCATCTCGTCCGAGAAGCCGAATTCCTCGGCCTTGGGCCAGACGGCGGCGATCTCATCGGTCGACACGCCGGGGCGCACCAGATCAATCGCCGCATCGATCCATTCGCGGCACTGTTTATAGGCGTCTTCCTGCGCGTCGGTCGCGCGGCCCACATTAAAGGTACGGTAATAGCAGGTGCGGTAGCCCGAATAGGAATGCAGGATATCGAAAAACGCCTGATCGCCGGGGCGGATCATGCGGTCGGTGAAGTTATGCGGATGCGGGTTGCAGCGTTCGCCCGAAATCGCGTTGATCGCCTCGACATCGTCCGAGCCCATTTCGTAGAGCATCTCGTTCGCCTTCGCGACGATGTCGTTTTCGCGCACGCCCGGTTTCAGCTCTTCGCCGATCATGTGATAGACGCCGTCGACCATGGCGGCTGCCTGGTTGAGCAACACGATCTCATCGATGCTCTTGATCTCGCGCGCGTCCAGCATGACCTGCTGCGCATCGCGTATATCGAGGCCTTCGGCCTGGAGTGCGAGCATCATCGGCGGCTCGCAGATATCGACGCCGAGCGGCATGTCGGCCATCCCGTTATCGACCAGCATCTGCTTGATTTCCTTGGCGGCACTATCCATCAGACCGGCCGCGGGCGGCACCGTGCCGCGCAGGCCGAGCATCCCGGCATGGCAGTTATCTGTCGGCAGCCACGGTGCATGCAGGCGGTGATGCGCGGCGGCGGAACCGAAATCCCACAGATGCGGATCCTGGCCGCCCATGAGCATGGCGTACCGCGCAACCTTGTCACGCGACCATTCGCCGATGACGGTCGAGGTCAGATAGCGGATGTTGTTATTGTCGAAGCAGAGAATCGCGCCGAGATCGGAATTCGCCAGCGCTTCCTGCGCGCGGCCAAGCCGGTATTTGTGCAGCCGGGTAAAATCCACCCGCTTTTCAAAATCGACCGCGGAATGCCCCGGTGCGGGAATCGCCCGGTCCCACGCGTAATGGGGGTTCAGGTCTTCATTTCCCGAAAAAGCGTTCGTGTCGGACGTATCCTGCGGCATGGTATTTTCCCTCATCCATCGGCATTCCGGGCGGCGCACAAGGCAGCGCACCCGCGGGGGTCTCAGCCCCGTGTGCGGTAGTTTACACCGTCTGTTTTACATGTGTTGAGGAAACTGTGCAATCGTTTGCACGAAAAGCACTCAATATAGACCAAAACTCGGGTTTAACGCGCCATATTCTATTTTTTCGTCCGCTTGATATCCAACAGCGGCGTGCCATCAAGACAGTCCAGTCCCACAACGTCCATCTCCCCGTCACGAACGGCGAGGATCTCGACCTCCTGCACGGCAATAGGATTAGGGCGTGGCGGGGTGCGGAGGCTGAACACGCCGGCGGGCACCTCGCGCACGCCTTCGCGCACAGGAAGCTGGACCATGTCGCGCCGGGCGCGGTGGAACCAGTACAGGATGAGCGCCTTTCCACCTGCCGCGAGCCCGTCGAGGCCGGGGGCGAATTGCGGCGCGAGGCGGATCGTACAGGGCAGGAATTCGGTCTTGTTGTGCCGGTTGGGGCAATCCTCCATGCGCTTGTAGGGCGTCTCTATCGTGCCGATCACGGTGCAGGGCACGGTGTCCCCCGCCTGCGGCGCATCGTCTTCGGTGTAAACGGTATAGGTGGGATCGTCGGCCATTCTGTCTTCTCTCTTTATGCGAGCATCAAAAGGCGCCGGTGGGCGTTGTCAGTGCCCATTATGACCGTCCGGGCCGCCGATCAAAACCTGCCTCCTTATTTCCGCCCCACCAGCACCGTCGTTGCGCCGCGGGCGGCCGTATCCGGGGTCCGGAACCGTTCAGTGAGACCTGCCAACAGATAGGCGGCGACCGTCGCCACCCGTCCCCGGCGCGTCTCGTCAAACAACGCCGCCCCGGGTGGACGCAAATGGCGCTGAATGCGTGCCATCCAATACAGCCGCGCCTCCCACGCCTCCACCGGCGCCTGGTGCAGTTGCAGGTCCTCCAGCCCGACGGTCTCCGCCAGTACGGTCAGCGACCGCGCGTTCCACCACGTCACGTGGTGCGGTTGCGCGTTGAGGACGAAATTGGCGAACGTGCCGAGATAGCTGTCGGCATCAGGCACGCCGATCACCAGCGTGCCGCCGGGTTTCAGGAGCGCGCGCGCGGCGTGAACAAAGGCCACAGGGTCAGCAGCGTGTTCGAGGACCTGAAACGCGGTGACGACGTCGAACTGTTCAGCGTGGGTCTGCGCAATTTCCCAGAGATCGCCGGACAGAGTTCGGAGGCCTGCCGCCGCCGCTTTGGGGGAGGCGTCGAGGCCTGTGTAATCCGCATGGGGCACGTGTTTCGCAAAGTGCCCTGCCCCACAGCCTATATCGAGCACGCGGTCGCCGGGACTCACAGCAGCAGCGCCGATGTCGAATTCGAACTTGTCGGGCGGGTCGTACCAGCCCTGATGGCGGAGCCCGGCATAGATTTCGGGCGGCGCGGTGACGGCGGGGGAAAAGAATTTGAGACCGGTCGTGCGGCTTTCCCAAAAGCCGATGCGCTCGATGCCGTCGAAGACGGCGCCGAGATCGATGTCGAGGTCGCGGCGGTAGCGGTCGATCAGGGTGTGCGTCGGGATATGCTGGATCAGCGTGACGTCGGGCGTGCCGGTGATCGGGCAGATAACACCCGTGTCCCGGTCCGACGGGCCGCTCACGCGGCGGGTGCTACGGTGCGGGGCGTGCGCACCAGGTCCTGCGGATGGCGCAGCGCCGAGCCGACGGCGCGGCCGCAGACCAGGTTGCAGGTCGACGCATCCGAACAGGCGCGCAAAGCTGCGTGATCCATATCGGCGAGGATCGCGCCGAGGTCTGCTTCGAGCAGATTGCCCGCGGCGTCATGCCCGAGGCAACCGGCGACGTTGCCGGTCGCGTCGATGGCGATGCTGTGGCGGCCCGCGTCGCAGCGCCCGAGCGTCTCACCGCTGAGCCAGCGGATATTGTCCTCGGCATAGCGGCGGTAATAGCCGGGCGGGATCAAATCTGTGGCCAGCAGCTCTTCGAACACGGCAATAGCGTCTTCATTGGCGTATTTCAGATCGTCATCGGCCTTGCCGTAGCGGCCCTTGTCCCAGTGATAGGCGCCGAAGATGGGCGCAAAACCTTTCGCACGGGCAAAGCGGGCAACGTCCAGCGCATCACGCCTGTTCTGCTCGCTGACGATACAGGTGAGAAACTTCGGGTGCGGATAGTTGGCGAGGCGTTCGATCCCGGCCTGAACCCGCAGGAGCTGATCGGCACCCCGGATGCGTTTGTAATTATCGCGGTCCAGCGTATCCAGGCTGACCGAAATGCTCACCCCCGTCGCCGCAAGACGGGCAATCAGCTCATCCGTTAGCCGCGTGCCGTTGGTGACCAAGCAGAGCCCGAAGCCGATCTCGGCGAGATCGTCGAGCACATCGGGCAGGTCCTTGCGCAGCGTCGGCTCACCGCCCTGCACGAACACGTAGCGCAGGCCGGTGGCATAGAGGCCGGTGAACACGTGGTGGATTTCATCGCGGCTCATCTCGTAGCGGCCCTCGTTCAACGGCAGATCGCAATAGCCGCAGCGCGAATTACACCGGAGATTGATCTCGAATACCGCCATCACCGGGCGGCCGCGCACGAGATTGACCAGCGGCTTAATCATGGAAACGGATATCCCGCACGAACGCCGTGCTGGTCGTATGCGTGTCTTCGGAATCTGCGGCAATGGCGATGATGCGCGCGGGCGGAGGCGCTTCGCCGAACCCGCGCTTGAAGTCGGCGGCAAGATCCACGCGCTCCTCAATCCACCTTCCCGGCGCAGCACCTTGGGCGCGGCGGACGATCATCCAGCTGTCATCGCCGATATGCGGATTGCGCTGCGCGTCTCCCGGCTTTCCCCGCCCGCCCCACACATAGGTCAGCACACGGCCCGAGACGGGAATGCCAAACAGGCCTTCGAGCACCGCGGCGCGCACCGAAGCAAAGAACGATATGCGCTCGGGCGGATCCTCAAACCAGACATGGAGTGCCACCGGCCTGTCATCTCCGCCCTTCACCGTGATGTCGGTCGGCGCCATCGCGGCATCGACCCGCCAACGCCAGGACAGATAACGCCGGGCCTTGGCATCGGGTGCGACCTCACGCCAGATCAAGGCCGTGCTGTCATCGGTGGTGACACGGATGGCCCCGTCCCGGGTCCGGGCAAACCGGGCGGGTTTCCATTCCGAGTTCTCGAACAGCGTCCAGCCCGCGGATTGCAGCTGTGCATCGATCGCGGTCTCTTCCGCTGCCACCGGGCTTGCCAGCAACGCAGCCGCGACGACCATGCCCGGCACAAACGCGCTAGCGCGTCTCATTCAGCAGCCAGTCGTAATCGTAGCGCCCGATCACCGACGGACCGGTCAGGCGCGGCTTGAGGGATGGCCCGGCATAACGCTGCAGATGGTTCAGCACGGTCTCACGGCTGCCGCCGAAATCATCCTCGAACCAGATATAGATGCTGGAGACGACCAGCGATCCGTCCGGTTTGATGCGCACGCCGCGCGGGCTGTTGATGTAGTCACGCGCGGCATCATCCAGCGACTGGGTCAGCCCGGCGGAAGTAAAGGCCGCCTTCTGCAGATTGGGACAGCCGACCGAGGCGCAGTTGACTGCGTAATGCACCCGCGGGTCGCGCCAGATCGGGCGCAGGATGCGGTTTTCGATATCGTTGAGCGACAACTTCACGCCCTCGACCGCCGTCAGCTTGCGGTTCCACGGGCCGGGCGACAGGAAGCCGTCATTGATGTCGCGAATGCTCTCGACCGGGTAGTCGTCGAGGATCGTGCGCACCGTGACTGCGTTATACAGATTGGCCCAGAACGCGAACTGTTCATTCCGGTTATAAGCGGTGACCGGCACGCTTTCGAGATAGGCGATGTAGTCGGTCAGCAGCTTGCGGTCGGACGGCGTGACGCCGCGGTAGCCAAACCGGTTCAGCCCGTCCGCATCGGCCGCCACGTATTTTTCAAGCAGGTAGCTCCACGCCTTGTGTTCCACCGTTCGGGCGTTCTGTGGATTGTGCGGCGTCCACCGCTCCCACAGATCGGAAGACGGCACGAACCGGGATTCGATCTCCGCCTGCGAACAGGCCGTGACCAGCAGGGCAAGCGCCACGGTGGCACTGCGGGCAAGGGTTGAAAACGAAAGTGTCATGGCAGGCTCCGTCTTCTGTTGCAGAATTTGTCGTGCTTAACGTCCGTTGAGCGTCCAGTCGTAATCGTCGTCGCTGTAGCCGTCGCGACCCTTCAGCTTCGCGGCGAGTTCCGGCTTTGCGTAGCGGCGCAGATGATCGAGCACGCCCGCTTCGGTGCCGCCGAAATCCTCGTCGAACCAGGCATAGATGCTGGACACCACGATGCGGTCGTCTTTGACCGTCACACCGCGGGGGTGGTTCACATAGGCGACCGCGCCATCATTCATCAGTTTTTCCGCATTGTCGGCGGTGAGCGCGACGGGCGGGATATCGGGGCAACCGATCGACGCGCAGTTCACGATGTAATGAATGCGCGGATCCTTCCAGATCGGGCGCAGAATGCGGTGTTCGATATCGTCGAGCGCGATTTTCTCGCCCTCGACCGTCACCAGCTTCGCGCCCCACGGCCCATCGGCGAAAATGCCGGGCGAGATGTCGATATCGCGGATCGAGGCGACGGGATAATGATCCAGGATCACCTTGACCGTCAGCGCGTTATAAAAATTCGCCCAGTAGGCAAACTGTTCGCGCCGGTTGAAGGTGCTGATCGGCGTGGCTTCGAGCTTTGCGACATAGGCGTCCAGCGCCGCGCGATCCGCCTTGGTCACACTGCCGTAGCCGAACCGCGTCACCCCGTCCGCCGACGGTCGCGCGTAAGCCGCGATCAGCCGTGACCAGTCAACGTGGTCGATCCGTGCGGTGGAGGCCGTATCGTGTTTGTCCCAGCGTGCCCAAAGCTCCGGCTTTGGTGCCGCCATGGCGCCCGCCGCCGTCAGCAACGTGATCGCGAAGACGGCAAAGGAAGATGTCAGAACCTTCAGGGAGAGGTTCGGATCGAGGCGCGGGCGGGCATGGGACATGTGGGGCATGGGCTCGTTCCTGTTATTGGGATCAGTTGTCGCTAAAGGCCAGCGCGGCGATGCTCCCGGCCGCTATGCTCTTTGTTTCATCAGAATCGCCGGAGATCGCGATGAAGGACGGTTTTGGAGCGTCCTCGCCAAAGGCCGTGCGGTAATCCGTCCCGCAATCGATCTTTTCCATGAACCACTCACCGGTCGGCGCTTCGACGCCGCGCAGGATCACCATGAAGCCGCGATCCTTCATGTACGGGTTGGGGAACATGCGCCCGGCGGCAGCGTTTCCACCCCAGACATAGGTCAGGCATCGGTGATCGCGGGTAAATCCATCGACATCGGGCCGGACCACGCTTTTCATCCAGTCCATGAACCCGGCGTCGCGTGGCTTGCCCTTGAAGCACAGATGCACGGCCAATGGACGGTCGCCTCCGCGCCGCGTCAGATCAGTCGGGGGCGGTGCCGCATCAACGCGCCAGCGCCAGGTCAGGTAGCGGCGCCCGCTCTCTTCGGGGGCGAGCGCGCGGTAGAGCATGGCGCTGCTCTTATCGGACAGAACATCGATCTTCCCGTCGGGTGCCCGCACGAAGCGCGACGGCGTAATTCCGGGGAATTCGATGACCTTCCAGCCAGTGTCCGCGACCTCGCTCGCCTGCGCCGGGGCGCCAAAGGTCAAAACGCCCATGGTGAGCGCGGCGGTGAGGAGCCCGCGTCCGGTGCCGATAAGATGTTTCGTGAAGCCCATGTCGTGACTGTCCCTCATAAGGCGGAAAACAGGTTTATCCGCCCTATCCATACGCATGAGATAGGGTCGGCAGACCTCACGGCCATACAATTACAGTAACGAAAGCGTTAGCTCTCGTGAGACGCAGGCATACCGGCGAGAGACGCCCGGGACGGCTCAGAAGTCAGGCGTTTTCCGGTGGCCGGTCGCCTGCTCATAGGCATAGGCGTAGCTGAGCATGTCGGCGTCGCTATAGGGCCGCCCAAGGAACGTGATTCCAGCGGGCAGGCCTGATGCGGTAAACCCGGCGGGCACAACAACCGACGGCACGTAGATCAGGAACGTGTTCAGATGCGGCGCGCCCTTCTGATCGGTAAACGGCGGCGCCGTGCCGTCCGAAATCAGGGTCGGTGTATGTTCGACCGCTTTGTGGACAATGGCGTCGAGCCGGTGGCGCGCCATGGTGTTCAGGAACACGGTCATGAAATCGCCGCGCGCTTTCTGATAGGTGGCGTATTGTTCCGGCGTGGACTTGCTCGCCCAGCGGGTTTTAACGCCGTTGCTGACCTGTTCGAACAAGGGCGATGCCTTGGCGTCTTCCATGGTCGCGAAGGGTGCATCCGCGCTGCCCGCGCAATAGGCACGGAACGCTTCCGCATCTCCGATTTTGTCGCCGGCGCGCTTTGAGAGGTATTCAAGCATATCGGGAATCTCGATCGGATCGACGATCTCGGCGCCGGCTGCTGCCATATCTTCAACCGATTTGTTAAAGACGGCATCGACCTGCTGAAAATCATCCGATTCCGGCTCGGAGTGATAGCCCATGACCGTGCGCAGAATACCGATGCGCTTGCCTTTCAGACCGTCCGCTGCCAACGCGCCCGCATAGCTTTCCGCCTGGTTGCCGACACCATGGGCCGTGATCGGATCGTTCTCGTCATAGCCCGCCATAACGTCGAGCAGCTTTGCGCAATCAGTCACGGTTCGCGCCATCGGGCCGAGCGAGCCGTAAATCGACGGCCAGCCTGCATAGACCCCGCCACGGCTGACCAGTCCTGCCGACGGGCGCATGCCGGCAATGCCGTTCCAGATCGACGGGCGGCGGATCGAGGCGAAACCTTCCTGACCGATGGCCGCCGCCACAAAATTGGCTGACGCCGCGGCGCCCGAGCCGCCGGACGATCCACCCGCGGTGCGGTCGAAATCATAGACACACCGCGTGGACCCGAAGAGCGAACCATGCGTGTCGCCCGCTCCCATCTCACCCAGCGTGGTCTTCACAATGAAGATCGCGCCCGCTTCACGGAGCTTCGCCGTCACGAAGCTGTCCCGTCCCGGCATGTGATCCTTGAAAAGAACCGAGCCCATTGTGGTGGGCATTTCCTTGACGTCGCCCTGATCTTTCATGGCAAGCGGAATGCCGTGCAAAGGGCCGACGGGGCCGGATTTCGCAAAAGCCGCGTCCAGCGCGTCCGCCTGTTCGAGCGCCTGCGGATTGGTCGAGATCACCGAGTTGATATTGGGGCCGTTGCGGTCAAATTTCTCGATCCGGTCCAGATAGAGTTCCACCAGTTTTCGCGCCGTCAGCGTGCCCGCTGCATAGGCCGCGTGGATGTCGGCGATCGTGGCGTCGATGATATTGAAGTCTGTCCCGGCGTTCATGCTGGTGTTCCCTTGGGTTTGGCGATTTCTTGGCGTGTGTGATTGAGGCCGGGATCATCGCAAATCTCCCGGCACAGCGCAAAAGTCGGAATGCTCAGGCGCGTTCGCCGAGCTCGATCATGTAGCCGTCGGGGTCTTTGACGAAGGCGATCACGGACGCATTCGGCCCGCCATGCTTCAACGGTCCCGGCGGGCGCGGAATTTCCATGCCTTCGGCGGCGATCTTTTCGCAGATACCGTAAATGTCGGGCACGCCGATGGCGATATGACCAAAGCCGTCGCCCTTGTCGTAATCCTCGTCCTTACCCCAGTTATAGGTCAGCTCAATCGCCGGCGCGCTGTTCTCATCGCCGTACCCGACGAAGGCTACCGAATACTTGCCGCCCTCGTTATCCATCCGGCGGAACAGTGTCATCCCGAAGATACGCGTGTAGAAATCGATGGAGGCTTCGATGTTTTTGACCCGCAGCATGGTGTGACGAATACGTGCCTGGGTGTTTTTCACCACATCCCAGCCTGATCCTTCAGGTTTATCGTTCATGATTTTTCCCCTGTTTTCATTTTGGCTCTCTCCGCCGCGCGGCGTCCTTCACGATAGCTCACATAATAGGTGCTCGAACAGATCACCGCAGCCCCGATCCACGTAAAAAGATCTGTCGACTGGCCGAAAATCAACCAGCCGAGCAGTGCTATCAGCGGAAGCTGCACATAATTCACGATCACGACCAGGCTTGCAGGCGCCGCCCGGAACGCCCGTGTCTGGCATTGCTGCGCACCGACGGTACAGACGCCCAGCGCCACCAGCAGCGGCGCGTCATCCAGCCCCGGCGGCGTCCAGTTGAAATAGGCGCCGATGGCGGCACACGGAATCATCAGGGTATAGAGATAGAACACCATGGCGTTGGGGTTCTCGGTCGCGGTCAGCTTTTTGCTGCCGATCAATGCCGCCGAGAACGCGGCCGCGGCAAACAAGGTCGCGACGGCGGCAAAGGAAATCTCGATCATCCCCGGGCGCAGGATAATCAGCGCGCCGGCAAAGCCAACCACCGTCGCCGACCACCGATGCAAGCCGGGCCGTTCCGACAGCATGATTGCCGCCAGAACAAGCGTAAACAGCGGCATGGTGAACATCAGCGCATTGGCATCGGCCAGCGGCATGCCCGCGATGCCGTACATCCACGCGACCGCGCCGATATAGCTGAAGAACATACGCCACAGATACAGCGTCAGTTTCGAGGTCCGCAGCGCGTTGATACCAACGGCAAAAAGCCAGGGCAGCATAAAGGCCGACCCAAGGACCGCCCGGAAGAACACGATCTGGTTCACGTCGAATTTTTCCGCCAGCCCGCGCACGACAACATAGATCAGCGCATAGAACATGCTCGACACCACCATCCACAGAACACCGCGAACGGCGCCAGATGTATCGGCGTTAAGTGTCTGTCTGAAAAGCATGAAGTGGGACCTGACGGAGAAGGAGCAGAGTTAGATTATCTGCTACAGGGTCCGCCTTTTGGGGCGGCGCGGCAAGAGCAACCCCGGCCTGCGGTCAGGCGCTAAGCGCCTGGCCCTTAATCGTATACCGTCGCAGCATCCGCGTCTGATCCCGCGGAAAATCGGTGCGCGCGTGCATGGTACACCAGTTGTCCCACATCAGCAGGTCGCCACGGTGCCATTTGTGATCGTAGATGATACCGGCCGATTTCACATGGGCGTTCAGCGCATCGATGATCTCGATGCTTTCATCTTCGCTATAGCCTTCGATCATCGCAGACATGAGCTCGTTCACATATAGCGCCCGTCGGCCCGATTTCGGATGGGTGATGACGATAGGCTGCCAGCGGTGATCATATTTATCGATACCGTCTTTCAGGTCGACGCGCTCGGTCGGCAGATATTTGTATATGTGCAGCACCTTGCGACCGTCGATCTTCGCCTTCATCTCGTCCGACAGCGTGTCCCATGCGTCGTACATATTGGCGAACAGCGTATGCCCGCCGACCCGCGTGACCTCCATCGCATACAGCATGGTGCCCCAGTCGGGCTCGGCCGCGTAGCATTTGTCGTGGTGGAAAAACATCTCGCCATCCGGCAGCGATCCGATCGGCACACCGTTCTTGCGAACATTGGTGACCAGCATGATGTTGTCGGCTTCCTGCCCCTCGGGCCGGTCTTCTGCCTTGCGCAATCGCCCGCCAAGCGGCCCGAACTGTTCGCAGAACACACGCTGGGTATCAGGATTGAGGTCCTGGTCCCGGAACAGCAGGATCAGATGATCGGTCCACGCCTGAACCAGCGCGTCCCGCGTGTCGGGTGCCAGCGGCTGCGACAGATCCAACCCGCGCACCTCGGCACCAAGAGAATCGTGGAGTTTATGAAGACTGAACCCGGTCATCTATAATTTATAGGGCCGCGTGAAAGTCGCCGTCAACGATACTGGCAAGGAAACTGACAACACCGCTGGGAACGGAACTGTCTTCAATGGCGCGAAACGCCTGTCAGAGTTCCTCTTCCGCCGAGCTATCGGCCTGGATCGGATTCACGCCAATGATCACCTGGTTCAGGTAATCCTCGACCTGCTCTGTCATCTCGTCGACCTTCGAATTGAAGAAGTGATCCGCGCCGTCGACCACACGGAAATCAATGGTGATTTCGCGCTGATGGGCGAGCTTCTCGGCCAGTGCACCGACGGTATCGACGGGCACAACCTTGTCTTCGGCGCCGTGCAGGAACAGGCCCGATGACGGGCATGGTGCAAGGAACGAGAAATCGTACAGGCTGGCGGGCGGTGCGACCGAGATAAATCCGGTGATTTCCGGCCGGCGCATCAGCAACTGCATGCCAATCCAGGCACCGAACGAAAAACCGCCGATCCAGCACTGGGGCGCATCGGGGTTGGCGGATTGCAGCCAGTCGAGGGCGGCGGCCGCATCCGACAGCTCGCCGATGCCTTCATCGTATCCGCCCTGGGAGCGCCCGACACCGCGAAAATTGAACCGGAGCACGGAAAACCCGCGCCGGACAAAACAGTGATACATCTGGTAAATCACGCGATTGTTCATCGACCCGCCATACTGGGGGTGCGGATGAAGCATCAGCGCAATCGACGGGTTTTCCTGCTTACTATGATGATAGCGGCCTTCAAGACGGCCTTCTGGCCCGTTAAAAATTATTTCCGGCATCCGGTTATTCCTGTCAGTTCCGCTTCGCACCCGGGCCAACACCGGTTAAAGGCGTTGTCTGGCACTGGTTGACTAACCCGTCGCGCAACGTAAATTCCATCGCAACAGCGCAGAAATGCAGGTGTTACGGAGTGGTGTCGTTCGTTCGGATTTTGAGCTGGCGGACTATAACACAATCGCAGGGGCCGATTTCAAGCATTCCGGACACATTGCCCGCGCTTTTTTTGAGTTAAGAGAATATCAGGATATACGCCCGCCATGACCGACCGCCTCTATCTGGACTATAACGCCACCGCCAAAATCCGCCCCGAGGTGATCGAGGCGCTGGCGGGCGCGATGGCGACCGTCGGCAATGCGTCGTCCGTTCACGGCGCCGGGCGCGATGCCCGCAAAGCCGTCGAAGACGCGCGGCGCAAGCTTGCCACCCTTCTGGGCGCATCCCCCAATCAGGTTGTTTTCACCAGCGGCGGCACCGAAGCCGACAATCAGGTGATGCATATGTGCGACCCCGCACGCACCTTTGTCAGTGCGGTTGAACACCCGGCCATTCTCGACGCCTGCCCTGGCGCACACCGCGTGCCGGTCGATGCTGACGGCGTTATCGATCTCGCAGCGCTGGATGCGCTGATGACAGAGGTGACGGCGCCGCAACTCGTCGCGCTGATGCTCGCCAATAACGAAACCGGCGTTATCCAGCCGGTCGCCGAAGCTGCGGAGATCGCACACCGGCATGGCGCGTTACTGCATTGCGACGCGGTCCAGGCGGTCGGCAAAATGCCGGTCGATTTCACCGCGCTTGGCGCCGACACGATGGCGATGACGGGGCACAAATTTGGTGGCCCGCAGGGCGTTGGCGCGCTCGTCATCCGCACACCGGACACGGTGGACTGCCTGATGCGCGGCGGCGGCCAGGAAAGCGGGCTACGCGGTGGCACAGAAAGCGTCGCCCATATCACCGCCCTTGGCGTTGCGGCAGAGATCGCCATGGAACGCATGGACGGCTATGCGGCACTGGCCGATATCCGCGACCGGATGGAAGCGCGGCTTATTCAGTCCACACCCGGCATGCAGATCTTCGGCGGCGGCGCGGCACGGCTTCCGAACACATCCAAGCTGATGATGCCGGGTGTAAGTTCGGAAACCCAGGTGATGTCCTTCGATCTTGCGGGCATAGAACTCAGCGCGGGCTCGGCCTGCTCCGCGGGCCGGATCGAGCCGCCCTATGTATTGACCGCAATGGGTGTGCCGGACTCGGACGCCCTGTGCGCGCTGCGCGTGAGCCTCGGCTGGGATACCACCGAGGCCGATATCGACCGGTTTATCGCCGAATGGGGAAAGATTTTTGAGCGTGCCAGCAACGCCCAGGCAACGGAGTAGTCTCATGCCGACAGTCATTTTCGTCGCGCCGGACGGCATTCAGACCCCTGTCGATGTACCCGAAGGCAGCTCGGTCCTGCAGGCTGCCTGGGACAACAAGATAGATATCGAGGGTGCCTGCGAAGGCTGCATGGCGTGTTCGACGTGTCATGTGATTATCGACGAGCCGCATTTCGCTGCCCTGCCCGACCCGAGCGACGAGGAAGAAGATCTACTCGACCTTGCCACCGGCGTGCGGCCCACATCGCGACTGGGGTGTCAGGTCACGGTGACGGCCGAGACAGACGGCATGGTGATTACCCTGCCGGCGACAACAAACAACCAGATGTAGCGCCGCGAAAGTGGTTAGCGGACCAGCGAATTCGGCATCTGACAGAACACCGTGCCGCTGAGGCGGAACGTTGTCGGTTGTTCGTTGGACACAAAGATCGTCGCGACCGCCGCACCGCCAAATTCGATAAAATCGACGGTTTTGACATCTCGTTTCTCAAAAATGCGTTCGTGTCTGGCGCCACTTGCCGCGGCGGCAGGCGCGAGACATACGAAATCGCACCCGCTCCGCAGAACGCATTCCAGCGTGTAACTGATAGTCGGTTTCTTGGCCGTGGCTTCGCCCGGCACAAGCGCGGCAAACAGCGGAACGGCACATAGGAAGGCAAGGGCGGCAGATTTCAACACGATCATCCTTTCGGGCATTCTTTCAGACCATTCTGTCGATCAACGGCCATAATAGCGATAAAATACGATCTTCGTGAGCCCAACTTTTGGTATCAGGCTTCTCGTCTGGCGATCAGATAAGGGATCGCACCGATGAAAACGACACACACGGCGCTAACCGACACGATCGCTGCCATTGGGAAGGGCGTTCCATCCGCCATAAAGCCGTATATCTGAGTAAATATCGCGGCGGCGAGCAACTGGATGAAGACACCGATCCCGGCCGCGGTGCCGGCAAGCGGGCCGGCGACAATGATGGCGCCGGACTGCGCGTTGGGCAGCGATATCCCCTGCGCCATGATCGCAAAATATCCCGGTAGAAAGATGGTCAGCGGCGTCACGATGCCGGCAAACAGGAACCCGGCTTGCGTCAACGCGCCGCAAACCATCACGACGCTGCCGGCAAGGACCATTGTTTCAGGCTTCACCTTCCCGGCAAGTCGGCTGGAGATCAGCGAGCCGGTCAGGAAGCCTGCCGGGAAACAGATGAAAAACAGTCCGAATTCGCGGGCCGGGCGATCAAGATACTCGATCATCAGGAACGACGATGCAGCCGCCATGGTGAAGAAAATGCCGGAACTGAACCCGGACTGCATCACATAGGCGCTGAATTTCAGATTTGCGAACAGACGCCGGTAATCCCCCATCGGCGAAAAGCGAACCCCCGTGACGGCCCGGTTCGTGTGCGTTTCGAACATTACGCGCCAGCAGATCAGCCCGAGTACCGCACCAAATCCGGCCGCACCGATAAGCACCGCCCGCCAGCCGGCGAAATCCACCAGAGTGCCGCCGATCGGTGTCGCTATCATGGGCCCGAGCGCATAGGCCATGGTCAGATAGGAAATCACCTTCACCAGCCGGTCGGCGCCGAACACATCGCGGGCAATCGCGCGTGCCAGCCCCAGCCCGCCACCGCCACCCGCTGCCTGCAGCACCCTTCCTGCAATCAATAGCCAGATGTTGTCCGCTGCGGCAGCACAAATGGACCCCGCGACGAACACCGCGATGGAACTCAGCAGGACCGGGCGGCGGCCATAACGGTCGGACAGCGCTCCGTAGAACAGGGACGCAAACGCCATCACGAACAGAGGCACGCTGATCGTCAGATTGGCCACCGCTTCCGTGGTCATGAAATCCGCTTTTACATCGGGCAGGGCCGGGAAAAAGATGTGCAGCGACAGCGGCAGAAACGCCGTGGTCGCGCCCAGAACAATGATGAAAAGAGGACCGACTTTAGGGTCCGGGGCCGGCTGCATCGATTACTTTCGGATTTTGCGAAAGGCTGGGCGCATTGGCGTCGGCTGTCAAACACCAACGCCCTTCCGGCGACGGCAATTTGTTCGGACATTCAAATGATGTATTTTGGTAAATGATGTATTTTGTATTCCAGAAATGCATTGCCGTCATGCTGGCAACCACGCCAGATAGAATTTCTGAGAGAAAGAGTGCCGATATGCCCGATAGCCTCTATATTCATGACGCATTCGATCCCTCCTATAATGAGATCGCTGTCGCGCCATGTTCCCCGCATGTCGGCGCCGAGATCGGCCGGATCGACCTGACCCGTCCGCTTCCCGACGCGCAGCTCGGAGAACTACGCCGTGCGTTTACCGAATATCTTGTGATTTTCTTCCGCGGCCAGGAAATCAGCTTCGAAGATCACGTCCGCCTCGCCGAATATTTCGGTCCCATCGGCGCCCATGTCGGGGCCACCACGATCAGCAACCCGACCGAGGATCCGCGGGTACGCCTTTTTCACTATGACGAGACCACACAGAAGATATCGGGCGATATCTGGCATACGGATCAATCCTGCGCCGAGACCCCGCCCCTTGGCAGCATTCTCTACAACCACACGATCCCGCCGAATGGCGGTGGCGACACGATTTTTGCCAGCATGTATGCGGCCTATGACGCCCTGACTGACCGGATGAAGACCTATCTCGACGGGCTGACAGCGCTGCATGACGGCGCACGTATCTTTGGGGCGGGCACACCGGCGGCGAGCCACCCCGTTATCGTCCGCCATCCGGAAAGCGGTAAGAAACTGATTTACGTAAACGATGCCTTCACGGCGAAGATCAATGACGTTCCGCCCGAAGAAAGCGAAGCGATCCTACGCTTTCTGTATACGCATTGTGCGCGGCCCGAGTGGTCGTTCAGGTTCCGCTGGAAGCCGCATTCGATCGCCTTCTGGGACAATCGCTGCGCGCATCATTTTGCGGTTTCAGATTACTGGCCGGCAGTAAGATCGGGATTCCGCGTCCAGATCGACGGCATGGACCGCCCGGTCGCCGGGTAATTCGGCCAGCCGGAGGTTATTGCAGCGAAGACGGCCCGGTCATGTCGCCGGGGGAATTGCTGTCGAGCAGGATACCGAGCCTGCGGGCGACTTCCTGATAGGCTTCTTCGACGCCCCCAAGATCGCGGCGGAACCTGTCCTTGTCCATGATCTCGTTGGTCGTTATGTCCCACAGTCGGCAGTTGTCAGGGCTTATCTCATCGGCCAGGACGATGCGCAGATCCTCATTGTTCCACCAGCGGCCGTACTCAAGCTTGAAATCAACCAGACGGATACCGACGGCAAGAAACACCCCGGTGAGGAAATCGTTCACGCGCAGCGACATGTGCATGATCTCGTCCATTTCCTGGGGTGATGCCCAGCCAAATGCCGTGATGTGCTCTTCCGAAATCATCGGATCGTCCAGATCGTCGGACTTGTAATAATACTCGACGATCGACCGCGGCAGCGCGGCGCCTTCTTCCAGCCCGAACCGCTTGGCGATCGACCCTGCGGCAACATTGCGGATCACAACCTCGACCGGGATGATCTCAACTTCGCGCACGAGCTGTTCGCGCATATTCAGGCGGCGGATAAAATGGGTCGGGATGCCGATATCGCTTATCCGGGTCATCAGGAATTCTGATATCCGGTTATTGAGAACACCCTTGCCGGTGATCGTGCCCTGCTTCTTGTTATTGAAAGCGGTTGCGTCGTCCTTGAAGTACTGGACCAGGGTGCCGGGTTCCGGGCCTTCAAAAAGGACTTTTGCCTTACCCTCGTAGATGCGTCTGCGGCGGGCCATGATCTGCCTCGATTTTCTGGAAATCCGCGCACGCTACGGTACGCGCTTGGTGTCCAGATATAGCGAATTCGCCGCACCCGTCAATGATCGCTTTCAAACAGGGCATCCTCGACCGCCAGGCGCGGCACGGCAGGCGAAAAATGCCAAGATTCCCTCGACCATGCCACATTATTTCCACAATCAGAACGCATTCTGTGTGCAAGAGCGTCCGGCTCTGACCTCGCAGGCTCGAACCGAACCAGGCGGTGCATCGCACCGTATGGCCCCGGACGGGCAGACAGATAATGGAACATGCACATACAGCCCCCCAGACGCCGTTCGTTTCTCATCGGACTAACCGTCCTCTTCGCTCTCGCCGCCACACAACGAGGCCCAAGCGCTCAGGTTATCTCCCCCTCAGGTCCACGCGCCGGCATTCAATCGATACCTTTTTCGCATGCGGATGTCGTGGCGGAAGCCAAACGGCTGGCGTCTCGCCCTTTTGCATCCCCGCCAATGGTTCCCGAAGCCCTGAGCAAGCTGACCTATGACCAATACCGCCAGATAAGGTTCCGAAAGGATCGCGCGATATGGGGAAAATCACCTTCTCCCTTCGCGATTGAGCTTTTTTCACCGGGTTTTCTGTACAAACACGGGATCGACATCGCCATCGTCGAGAACGGCAAGGTTTACCCTGCGGCCATCGACGAAGAAGCTTTTGACGTCCCCTCTCCCGAAATCGGGACCGTCCTCGCGGCGCTCGGCAAATTTGCCGGTTTCCGGCTCCATTATCCGATCAATCGCCCAGACTATCAGGACGAATTCGTCGTTTTTCAGGGGGCGAGCTATTTCCGGGCGGTTTCTCGCGGCCAGAGCTACGGGCTTTCCGCCCGCGGTCTTGCTATCGACGTTGCCGAACCGGCGGGAGAGGAATTTCCGGGCTTCACCCGTTTCTGGATCGAACGCGCGTCGGCAAAAGCGAACAGCATCGTGGTACACGCGCTGCTCGACAGCCCACGGATTTCGGGGGCCTATCGTTTCGGCATCTATCCGGGGACTGCGACCGTCATCGATGTCGAGATGACCCTGTTTCCGCGCGAACCGCTGGCGCATATCGGACTCGGCGCACTGACATCGATGTTCCTGTTCGGCCCCATCGACGCGACCCCCAAATCCGATTACCGCCCGGCAGTGCACGATTCACTAGGGCTCGCCGTCCATACAGGCACCGGCGAACGCCTATGGCGCCCATTGAACAATCCGCGCCGTCTTCAGGTCAGCGGCTTTGTCGACCGTAACCCGCGTGGCTTCGGACTGATCCAGCGGGATCGCCGGTTCGGCCACTTTCAGGACCTCGAAGCCCGTTATGAAACCCGCCCTTCGGCCTGGATCACCCCGCGGGGCGATTGGGGACCGGGTCAGGTCGTGCTGGCGGAAATTCCGTCGGACTCGGAAACCAACGACAATATCGTTGCCTATTGGCGGCCGGATGCAGGTCTTTTACCCGGCACGACTTTCAGAGCCGGATATCGAATTTCCTGGCCGGGAAATGCACCTTTGACAGCAGGAATTGCACCGGTCATCCGTAGTGCCGCGGGCCGCACCTTTGACGGCGATCACCGCCAGCTGGTGATCGATTACGCTGCCGTCGACAGGCTGCCGGCAGATAAGATACGCGCGGATGTCAGCATGTCTCCGGGTAAACTTCTGGAAACGGTGACCCAACCGAATCCTGAGACCGGGGGAATCCGCGTTTTTGTTACTTTCGACCCGGGACCGGCGGAAATGGTCGAATTCCGGGTGCAGCCGCGATACCTCGGAAAACCCGTCGGCGAAACCTGGCTTTACCGCTGGACGCCGGAATGATGCCAATGACCAACGGCCCCACTATGCCGACAGCTCTGCCGCCCGAGGCGCCTCTCGCGATGCCGCGCCAGCCCCTGAACACGGGCCGCCAACCGACACGGCACAACCCGCCCTTGTCGCGACGTATCGTAACGACCGCCTCTCGGCTAATGATCTTCACCGCGACCGGCACGCTGACAGCCTACGGCACAATCGAAATGTATGCGGTAACGTCAGCTGGCGGTGTAACGCCCCTTCAGTGGCTTTTCCTCACCGCGTTTTCGCTGACCTTCGCATGGATCGGATTTTCCGCCTGCCAGGCAATCGTGGGGTTTATTCGGCTGATACGGCAGGACCTGTTTCACAGGCGACGCACGACAACGAGGCACATGCCGATGAGGACCGCCGTGCTCCTGCCGATCTATAACGAGGACCCGGTTCAGATCGCTGCAGGTGTACGCGCCATGGCCGAAGGTCTTGCGAAAACATCACCGGATGATTTTGCGTTCTTTCTGCTCAGCGACACGACCGATCCGGAGGCATGGGTCGGGGAACAGGCCGTCTTCGCCGCCCTGATCGACAATCCCCCATCAGGGTGCCCGGTCTTCTACCGGCACCGGCACGACAACACAGAGCGCAAGGCGGGTAACATTGCCGACTGGGTTGCCCGCTGGGGCGCATCATACAGCGCCATGATCCTGCTGGATGCCGACAGCCTGATCGCGCCGGCCACGATGGTGGAGATGCGCGACCGCCTGGCAGCCGATCCCGGTCTCGGCCTCATTCAGACCCTGCCCGGCATCGTCGCCGGACAAAGCCTGTTCGCCCGGCTGCAGCAATTCGCCAATCGCTGTTATGGACCGATCTTCGGTAACGGTCTTGCTGCCTGGCACGGGACTGACGGAAACTACTGGGGACACAATGCGATTATCCGCACGGCGGCTTTCGCCGCCTGCTGCCGCCTGCCTCATCTTGCCGGCGCTCCTCCGTTCGGCGGTCACATCCTCAGCCATGACTTCATTGAAGCCGCCTTGCTGCGGCGCGCGGGCTGGGGCGTGCGGTTCGATACCGATCTGAAATACAGCTTCGAGGAAGCGCCACCATCACTGGTCGATGTGATGATCCGCGACCGACGCTGGTGCCAGGGCAATTTGCAGCACAGCCGCGTATTGACGGCTGCGGGCATGCCCACAGCCAGCCGGCTCCACATGCTGTCCGGTATTCTCGGTTATCTCAGCGCACCGCTCTGGATGCTACTGGTCGTCATCGGGCTGGCACTCGCAGTTCAGGTCGCTGTGAGCGGTCCGGACTATTTTCCCGGCCCCGCCCTGTTTCCGATCTGGCCAGTATTCGAATCGGCACGCGCCGTGCAGCTCTTCGTTCTGTCGATGGGGGTTTTGCTGATCCCGAAATTCCTCGGCTGGCTGTCCGCAACAGTCAATCTACGCCGGTGCCGCGCATTTGGCGGCCCGGTACTGTTGACGCTCGGTGTCATGGCCGAGATCATCCTATCGGCGCTCTATGCGCCGGTACTGATGCTCGTCCAGAGTCATATCGTCTGGCAGGTCCTGCGCGGCGGCGACAGCGGCTGGCAACCGCAACGGCGCGGCGACGGCGGCATGTCTTTTGGCGCCGCGTTCGGAATGCATTTCCGACACGCCGTCATCGGCCTCTCAACGGCCCTTGGCACGTGGGCCATCGATAGCGGTCTGTTCCTGTGGACCCTCCCGCTCACCAGCGCCCTGATCCTGTCGCCAGTGTCGTCCTGGCTAAGCGGCAGCAATCGCGCCGGCCGGGCGCTACGGCGTCTCGGCATATTCCATACGCCAGAGGAACGTGGACACGACACATCGGGCATTCTCACGCGGCGGCAGGCTTACATGCCCTGGGCCGGCGATATGCAACTTCGGCAATCCTCTCTCGCCGCATTGGCGAACGATCCTGCCCTCAATGCCTGGCACTGCCGACAAATGAGCGGGCGGATCGACGGGCACCGTGCTCAACATGTTTTTAATCCGTCGCTGTTCGTTGCCCGTGCCAAGGCGGAGCGCGAACCCGACCCGGCACTGCTTTCAGACTGGCTGACGCCGGAAGAGAAACGCGCGTTCCTCCACGATGTCGATCTGGTCGAAGGATTACTGACCGCGGAACCACAGCTTTTGCAGGCATAAAGCGACCTGAGCCGAAGGACGCCCCGCGCGCAAAGTGCCGGGTTCTTCAGGTCTCGTACCCTTCTGGTCGCGCTGATAATACCGCCAGGCTCCCGTCCGGCGACCTTGCACACCTGCCACCCCTTTAACTGCGAATCATTCTTACTTGCATATCGAGCGCGCAGGCGATAAGAACGGCTCGCTCACCGATTTGCGAATGCCTCGCATTACTATTTTTGTAATTACCGCAACCAATTCAAACCATTATCACGGGGAAATTTTATGAAACAGTCACTTCACAGACGGCGATCCGGGATCGCCACACTCGCCCTCATTGGCGCCCTCCTGCCCGCAGTGGCGTCTGCGCAAACCGGCGGCCCATCCAACGCGCAGCTTCTTCAGCTGCTTCAGACGCAGCAAAAGCAACTGAACGATATGAGAACAGCTCTACAGAAAGCCCAGGCCAAGGCGGAAAAAGCATCCGCCACCGCGCAAGACGCCAAGGCACCCCCTTCCAAGAGCATCCTCCCCGACTATCTCAACATCGGCGGTCTGGTAGAGGTCGAAGCGACCGAAATGGAAGCGTTCGACCAGTCGAATACCAGCGACGTGACCCTGTCCACCGTCGAGGCCTTCATTGAAGCGAAGCCAACCGATTACGTCTTTGGCCGCATCCTGTTCCTTTATGAAGACGAGGGTACGTCCGAGACGATTGAGGTAGACGAAGGCTTTGCCGTTCTTGGCAACACCGAAAAATTCCCGGCCTTTCTAAAGGCGGGTAAATGGGCCATGCCGTTCGGCGATTTCGACACCGAAATGAGCGCCGCCCCGCTGACGCTCGAACTTGGTGAGACCAAGGAAAAGGCGGTTTTTGTCGGACTTGAATCCCACGGTTTCTCGATCTCCGGTTATGTTTTCAACGGCGACACCCAGCAAACCACCAACAGCAATCACATCGACCAGTTCGGCTTCGCAGCCGGGTTCACCCGCATGATTTCGGGTGCGGAGATTTCCATCGGCGCCGGCTACATCAACAACATCGCGGATTCGGACAACGTCACGACCGGCCTTGGTGGAAGCGCAAGCGGTCTCGCCAACTATGTTCCGGCTGTCGATGTCCATGGTGCGCTCTCGATCGGCGGCTTCACGGTTCGCGGCGCCTACATGACCGCAACGCGCGCCTTCCAGGCGGGTGAGCTGGCCTTTGCTGGCGGCGGCGCAGAGCCTGCCGCGTGGCATACCGAAGCAAGCTACAAAACCGCGATCCTGAACAAGGAGGTTACTTTCGCCGTCACCGTGCAGGGCACGGAAGAGGCCTTGGCCCTTGGTCTTGCCGAAAGCCGGGTCGGCGGCGCGGTTACCGTGAGCGTGCTCGAACATGCGGCCGTCACGGTCGAGTATCTGCACGACACGGATTACGGCACATCCGATGGCGGCACCGGCAACACCGGCCACACCGCCACCGTCAAACTCGCCGTGGAATTCTAGGGAAAGACTGAGCACATGATCAGAACTATCAAAACAGCCGCAGCGGCCTGCATTGCGGGTCTTGTCGCAACCTCACCGGTCGCGGCGCAGGGTAATATCGGCGCCGTCCTGAAGACTTATGCCGACATTGCCCATGCCGGGTATGAGGATTCCCTCATGACGGCAGAAACCCTGCACACGGCGATCAACGCCTTCGTGGCATCGCCTTCTGCGGCAACCATGGCCGCTGCACGGGGCGCGTGGCTGGCCGCGCGAGTGCCGTACCAGCAGACGGAAGTGTATCGCTTCGGCAATGCCATCGTTGACGACTGGGAAGGCCGCGTAAACGCCTGGCCGCTCGACGAAGGGCTGATCGATTACGTAAAGACCGATCTTTACGGATCGGAATCGGAACAGAACAAACTCTACGTCGCTAACGTGATTGCGAACCCCGTTCTGACCTCCGGCGGCAAAAAAATCGACGCATCGCAAATCACCAAGCGCCTCCTGCAGAAAGAACTTCACGAAGCCGGCGGCGTCGAGGCGAACGTCGCCACCGGGTACCATGCCATCGAATTCCTGTTGTGGGGCCAGGACCTGAACGGCACGGGTCCCGGCGCAGGCAGCCGTCCCTACACGGATTTCAGCGCGGCAAACTGCACGGGCGGCAACTGTGCGCGGCGCGCCGCTTATCTTCTGACATCCGCGGAACTGTTGATCGACGATCTGCGCGAGATCACCGCGGCGTGGGCACCCGGCGGCGAAGCGCGAAAATCCGTGATGTCCAAGGGCCGCAATGGTCTCGCCAACATCATCACCGGCATGGGCAGCCTGTCCTACGGCGAGCTGGCGGGTGAGCGGATGAAGCTCGGCCTGTTGCTGCACGACCCCGAAGAAGAGCATGACTGTTTCAGCGACAACACCCACAACTCGCACTACTACGACGCCAAGGGTATCCGGAACGTCTATCTCGGCCGGTATACCCGCGTGGACGGGCGCGTTGTACAGGGGCCGTCACTGGCCGGGCTCGTAAAGGCGGTAATGCCCCCGGTCCATGCAGACATGGTCCACCATCTCGACAAAACGATGGACGCGATGAACGTCATCGTCCGCTCAGCCGGGGACGGCATGGCCTATGATCAACTGATCGGCGAAGGCAACACCGCCGGGAACACGAAGGTCCAGGCTGCCATCGACGCCCTGACAGCTCAGACACGTGTCATCGAGAAGGTAACGGCCGCTCTCAAACTGTCGCGTATCGCGTTCGAAGGATCCGACAGCCTCGACGATCCGAAGGCTGTGTTCAAATGAGACAGCGAGGTCTGCAACGTTTCTGGTCTGTCGCGGGCCTCGCTCTCTGCGCGTTTGCCGTCGCCGCCCCCTGTAGCGGCTCGGCAAACGACGCAGAGGTCCTTCGACATACGACCGATTTTTCGGAACCTGAAAAATACGAAGCCAACTCTGCAGGTTCTCTGACATCTACCAAGCAGGTAAATGCCAGTGCGTTTTCCCATAGCTCGGCGAATATGTCGTTTGAGCGTGAACTCGATTTCAAGGTCGGCAACGGCTTCTTCCGGCGGCTATGGGTATCGTCGCCCGCGTCGACGACGGCATCCGACGGGCTCGGCCCGCTGTTCAACGCGCGGTCCTGCCAGCGCTGTCATCTGAAAGACGGGCGCGGCCACCCGCCTGCAGCCAATTTCCCCAAAGACAATGCCATTTCCATGCTGATGCGCCTCAGCATTCCTCCACAAACCGCTATTCAGCGTGCAGCTCTGAAAAGCGGTCATGCTGATGTAATCCCGGATCCGACCTATGGCGGACAACTTCAGGATTTTGCCATTCAGGGGCACGAGGCCGAAGGCCGTATTCACATTTCTTATACCGATATGCCGGTCTCTCTGGCGGGCGGAGAGACTGTCAGGCTGCGCAAACCGGCCTATTCAATCACCCATCAGCGCTACGGGCCGATGCACCCGAAACTGATGATGTCGCCGCGTGTCGCACCGCAGATGATCGGCCTCGGCCTCCTCGATGCCATCGCGGAAAAAGACATCCTTGCCCTTGCCGACCCGGACGACCAAGACGGTGACGGCGTTTCGGGGAAACCCAACCGGGTCTGGAGCGCCTCTCAGAAACGGCTTGCCCTCGGCCGCTTCGGCTGGAAAGCAGGCAAGGCGACGATCGTCGATCAGAGCGCCGGCGCGTTCGCGGGCGATATCGGCATTTCCACGCCCCTGCACCCGAAAGGTCACGGGGATTGCACCGACAGTCAGGCGCATTGCCAAAAGGCACCGAGCGGCAACAGCAAACAGCACGACGATGTGGAAGCGTCACAAGCGGTGCTCGATCTGGTCGCGTTCTATTCGCGCAATCTCGCCGTTCCGGCACGCCGCAATGTTGGCACGCCGTCGGTCCTGGCCGGCAAACGCCATTTCTACGAAGCGGGCTGTATTTCCTGCCATACGCCAAAGTTTATCACCCCGCATAAGACGCCGGGCATGCCCGAACAGGCGCGGCAGCTTATCTGGCCCTATACCGACATGCTGCTGCACGACATGGGAGACGGGCTTGCCGACAACCGCCCCGAGGCCAAAGCCAGTGGCAATGAATGGCGAACCCCGCCGCTCTGGGGGATCGGGCTGACCGAAACCGTCAGCGGGCACACGTTCTTTCTGCATGACGGCCGCGCCCGCAATCTGACCGAAGCAATTTTGTGGCATGGCGGCGAAGCGGAAGTGGCGAAAGAAAAGTTTAGAACGATGTCCCCTGCTCACAGGATAGAGATAATCGCATTCCTTAGATCGCTTTAGTCCGTCGTCAATTCCACGTCCTCGAACGCCACGTCGCCCGGCGCGCCGGCGGCGAATTGCCAGACCGGCTTCCGCCCCGGAAAATTCATGGACGGCAGGGCGATCAGCGAACTCGACAGCGTGCCGAACCCGAAATCGGTGGTGATCCGCATTGCGTCACGGGAATCAGTGTCGGCACCGTGCTCGCCGCTGGCAAGCAGACCCTGCCACGACGACCAGTCCCCCGCATCGACATCGGGCGGCTCGGCCGCCTCGAAACGGGGTTTGTGAAACGTCACCCGCCCTGATGCTGAATCGTTCAGATCGAACGCGGTCAGCATCGATATCCCAACGGGAATTTCCGCCACGTCCATGCGTCCGCCCGCGACTTCGCCCATGCTGCGAATCCAGAACGCATCGCGGTTGTCAGCGACCACCAGATTGAACGACCGGTAACTGCGACCATCGAGACTGGATAGTGCGTCGGCTGCGTCGGCCGCATCCGCATGATCCAGGGCTTCAAGAACGATTTCGCCGCGGGAGCGCAGCAGATCATCCGGCCCGAGCGAATCCTTGCGGTTCAGAATACCGGCGGCGACACCCTCGTCGTTCACCCCCATCCAGGTTCCCCCGGCGAGCCGGTCGATTCCGGCGACGACGTTTTCGCGGTCGGGCCAGTGACGGCCGGGAGGATCCCACGGCCGCCCCGCCATTTCATCGCGGTTTGCGGCCATAAGAAGGGGCCAGTCATGATCAGGGCGGCGGAGAATTACGACGGTACACATGCCCTCTCGATAGCAGGTTCGCCGCGCCGCGACCATATGCCTGCCAATCGCATGAATGTCCGATCTTGACTTAACGCAAGGCGAGCGCATTTATGTTGTTAATAGTAAGTTTTGCAGAAAGTGGAAGGCACCCATGTCAGGTTTTGACGACCGCGAGAAAAGTTTCGAAGCGAAGTACAAGCGTGACCAGGAAACCCTGTTCCGCATCACCTCGCGCCGCAATCGGCTTCTTGGCCTGTGGGCCGCCGAACAGTTCGGCATGCCCGACAACCAGGCCCTCGATTACGCCAAGGAAGTCGTCCTTGCCGATTTCGAAGAGCCGGGCGATGACGATGTCGTTCGCAAAGTGCTGGCCGATTTTTCGGAGCGCGGCCTCGAAATGGCCGAGCCAGCCCTGCGCAAGGAAATGATCCGGTTAATGGACGAAGCGGGCCGACAGATCGAAGCTGAAAACAGCTAGGTTTCCCCGCCCCGCCCAACGAGAGCGGAATACTCTCCTCAGCTCTCGTTCCAGATCTTCATCGATTTATACCCCCGCCCTTGTGGCGGGGGTATACTTTTGTATCGGGCAGTAGCACGGCTTGATGGCAAAACCCGTTAGCCGAGTCGCCCTAGCCGAATACCCGCTTGAAAATCGCATCGACGTTTTTGGTGTGATAACCGATGTCGAACATGTCTTCGAGCGTCTCGTCGTCAACTTTGGACGACACTTCCGGATCCGCCTTCAGCAGATCGAGGAACGACAGACCTTTTGACCAGGCTTCCATCGCGTTCCGCTGGACAGCGACATACGCTCCTTCCCGGCTTATACCGGCCTGGGTCAATGCCAGCAGCACGCGCTGCGAAAACACCAGCCCGCCAAGCGCATCCAGATTTTTCTGCATGTTCTCCGGGTAGACCACCATCTTCTCGACGACACCGGTCAGACGCGCCAGCAGGAAGTCCAAGGTGATCGTCGAATCCGGGCCGATCATGCGCTCGACAGACGAATGCGAAATATCGCGTTCGTGCCACAGCGCAACATTTTCCATTGCCGGCATGCTGTAGGACCGAACCATCCGGGCAAGGCCTGTGATGTTTTCGGTCAGCACCGGGTTCCGCTTGTGCGGCATCGCCGACGAGCCCTTCTGGCCCGGCGAGAAAAACTCCTCGACCTCACGCAGTTCGGTGCGCTGCAGATGACGGATCTCAACCGCGAGGCGCTCTGCCGACGACGCGACCACGCCGAGTGTCGCGAAATACATTGCGTGACGATCACGCGGAATGACCTGGGTCGACACCGTTTCGGCCGAGAGCCCCATCGCCTTCGCGACATGTTCCTCGACCGCGGGATCGATATTGGCAAATGTGCCGACCGCACCGGAGATTGCACAGGTCGCGATTTCAGCGCGCGCAGCAACAAGGCGTTCGCGGTTGCGCGCGAATTCGGCGTAATAGCCGGCAAGCTTCACCCCGAACGTCATCGGCTCCGCATGGATCGCGTGGCTACGGCCGATCGTCGGCGTCATCTTGTGTTCAACAGCGCGGGATTTTATCGCGGCCAGCAGGCCGTCCATGGTTTCAAGCAGGATATCGGTCGCCTGGGTGAGCTGCACCGCAAGACAGGTATCCAGCACATCGGATGATGTCATGCCCTGATGAACGAACCGGGCTTCATCGCCGACATGTTCCGCCAGGTTGGTCAGAAACGCGATGACGTCGTGCTTGGTCTCGCGTTCAATCTCATCGATGCGCTCGATCTCGAAAGCGCCGCGGTCCCAGACCGCCTTTGCCGCTTCCTTTGGAATGACGCCGAGTTCCGCCTGTGCATCGCAGGCATGTGCCTCGATCTCAAACCAGATGCGGAACTTGTTTTCGGGCTCCCAGATGGCTGTCATCGGGGCGCGGGAGTATCTTGGAATAGACATGTATCGGGTTTATCAGAATCGCGTGGGCGCGGAAAGGTGTGGGCAGGGATAGTTGGGGAGGGGAAAGGTCGGGCACGGAAGGCGGGCGCGACTTAATCGACCCGGTATTTCCGGACGGCAAACCAGTATGTCGCCAGCCCGAAGACGGCCCAGAACAGCACGCCCCCGGCAAGCGCCAGTTGCGATCCATCGGACACTGCGGCCAGGACAACGCCCGTCAGGGCGCCGATGATCTGCTGCACGAAACCGACCAGCGAAGACGCCGCCCCGGCGATATGGGGAAACGGCTGCAGAACACCCGCGACCGACTGGGGGAAAATAAAGGCGAATGCCGTCATGCAAAAGAACATCGGGCCGATGACGGCAAGCCAGTGATCCACCGCCAGAACCGCAAGGATCATCAGCACCACACCGAAGACGGTGGCAACCGTCATGCCCCACCGCAGCAAATTATCCCCGCCGAACCGGCTCACAAGCCTGGCACTCGCCAGCATGCCCGATACCAGGCCGATCATGGCACCGGAGAACATGAAGCCGTAATCGATCTCTGATTCGCCGAAATAGTTGATGATTACGTCCGACGAGGAGCTGAGAAACGCAAACAGGATTCCATAAGCTGCCGTGGCGCAGGCGGTGTACGCCCAGAAAACCCGGCTCCGCGCGATTTCAGCAAAATTCCGCAATAACGGCCTCGGCCTGAGGGCATCGGGCACAACCGCCGCGATCGTTTCCTGAAACATGAGCGCGAAAAACACCGTCACCGTCAGCGAATAGACCGACAGAAACACGAACATTGCCTCCCAGCCGTAATGCACGGTGAGGAACGCGCCGATGATCGGCGACAGGAGTGGCCCGGCGCTGTGAAAAATCAGCATCAGCGACATCACCCGCGCCGCATCGTCGCGCTGGTGGCGATCGCGGATCGCGGCGCGCGCAATCAGCCAGCCGCTCGACGCGGCGACACCATGGACAAACCGGAGAGCGGCGAGCATCTCGATCGATAGCGCCATCGCGCACACCGCTGTCACCAGGGTATTAAGAATAAGCCCGCCGATAATCGCGGGTTTGCGGCCAAAACGGTCCGAGAGCGGTCCGTGGATCAGCTGTCCGACGGCGATACCCAACATGAACATGGTCAGGGTGAGCTGAACCGCCTCACGGTCGGCGCCAAACGCTCGGCCGATTGCCGGCATCAACGGCAGCGTCCCATCGACCCCCATGGCGCTTGAAACCGTCGTCAGGGCCAGAAGCGCTGCAAACCCGGCATTATCGAACGTTTTACCGGTCGGCGTGCTCACGTTGCTCACCCGGCAACAACCGGGGACGAAAGTCGCCGAACCAATGTCAGATACGAGACAAGCGCGCAGACCGTACAAATACAGATAATCAGCGCCATCGGAAATGGCGTGCCGTCATTGAGGACACCTATCAAGGCCGTCGCCGATGCAGCCGCCACAAACTGAATGAACCCGAGAAGCGACGAGGCTGCGCCGGCCATCGCGCCAAAGGGCGACATGGCGCCTGCAGTCGTGCCAGGCGAAATAAAGGCAAGAGACGTCAAAATCAGAACCACCGGACCCATCAGGGTGTAAACGTTGATATTGCCCGAGAGCACAAAGCCAAGCATTCCGATTCCTGCGATCGCCGCCAGTATCACGCCGACACGGATCATCCTGTCCATCCCGATCCCGTGCGCAATCCGTGCAACGCCTATCTGCGCGACCATGTAGAACACAATCGGCACAGCCATCGCGATGCCGAACTCAACCGGGCTCAGACCGAGATACTGGATCAGGCCGACCGGCGCACCGGCAAAATAGGCCAGCAGCGCGCCATACATGAAACAGGCGCAGGTCGCGTAAGACCGAAATGCCCGGTCGCGCAATATCGTTCGGTAATTACGGAACAGAACCGACGGGTCCACGGCGTTGGCGGCGCGCGATTTGTTCGTCTCCGGCAACCCGATAATCACAGCCAGCATCGTAAACAGCCCAAAACCGGCCATCGCCCAGAACAGAGCCGGCCAGCCGTATTCCTGCGTTAGCCAGCCGGAAACGCCGGGGGCGATGGTCGGCATGATTCCGTGAATACCCATCATCAGGGCAAACAGCCGCGCGGCGTCCTCGCGGTCGAACAGATCGCGGATGACCGCCCGGGCGACAATGATCCCGGAACACGCGAAAAAACCCTGAAGAAACCGCAACCCGATCAATTCCCCGATACTCGCCACCATCGAGCAGGCAATCGCGGTCGCGATATACAGAGAGATACCCCCAATGAGCACCGGCTTGCGTCCGAACCGGTCCGACAATGGCCCGTAGACCAGTTGTCCCAGCGCTATACCGAGCACCGCCGCGCTCAAGCTGTATTGAACGGAGGCCGTGGTGGTCTGGAAATAGGCGGGCATAACCGAAATCAACGGTAATGAGCCGTCTACCGTTAGCGGCAGCAGCATCGGCAGCATGCCGAGCAGGCCCGCCAAAAGGGCATAGCGCCAGCGCGTCATCGGAGGATCCACGCGTGAAACAAGCGGTGGGAATGACGAATGGAAACCGGGATCTGCGCGCCCGCACCGCTATTGGGGCGCCGCACTGAGTTCAGGCGCCGGTGACGCTGTTGCGGACCCGCCGGATCATATCCTTGAATGCCGTCTGTTCGGCCGATGACAAATTCGCCAAGCATTGGATATTTACCGCCTCAACTTCAGGGATCACCTTGCGGTAGACCTTTCGCCCTTCCGGCGTCAGGAACACGTTGATCTTGCGGGCATCGTTTTTATTGCCCTCTCGCCGCACGAATCCCTTGTCTTCCAGCTTGTTGAGCGCGGCAACCGTCGTCGGCCCCTTCATGCGCACTTTCTCCGAGAGTTCGCGCTGGGTCAGGCCATCACCTTCCCACAACGCGCGAAGAAACGGCCACAGGCCGAGCGTGACGCCATGTTGTGCAATACGTTCGGAAAATTTGCGATTCATCGCCCGGTTGGCGTCCCAGATCAGGAAGCCAATCGTGTCTTCGGGATCGAAAAAATCATCGTTATTCATCATCGGGATTTACACGGGGCAATGGTTGAGGGCAAGCGCCTTCCGCTTGACAGGGTAACGATGCGGCAGGACACTTCATTAGCTATCTAATTATAACACATGCGCGACAATCCTGCGCAGAAACTAAGCCAAAGGGAGCCTTCGAAGA
Organism: Paracoccaceae bacterium; assembly: GCA_047638395.1. Classification (GTDB taxonomy): domain Bacteria; phylum Pseudomonadota; class Alphaproteobacteria; order MPNO01; family UBA830; genus CAXBCP01. The sequence goes on from JBLIMV010000008.1 coordinate 164,487, forward strand.
ATGGCTGACTGCACTGAATCAAAAATCGACATACGGGGCTGCAAAGTTCACATGCGCCGCGGCGGCAGCGGTGAGTCGACCCTGTTCCTGCACGGTGCCAGCGGCGTCGCCGGCTGGATTCCGGCATTCCAGTCTTTGTCGGAAACATACGACCTGATGGTGCCGGATCATCCGACCTATGGCCGGTCGGATGAGCCCGAATGGCTCGACAACATGGACGACCTCGCGATGTTCTATCTCGACCTGCTCGACGAGATGGATCTCGACGGCGTGCACCTGATCGGCAATTCGCTTGGCGGCTGGCTGGCGATGGAGATCGCGGTGCGCTCCTGCACGCGGATCAAAAGCCTGACGCTGGTCGGCGCCGCGGGAATCCGCATCAAGGGCAAGCCGATCACCGATATCTTCATGATGGACCCGGACGACCTCGTCCGCGAAATCTTCGTCGACCAGAGCTTTGCCGACAATATCCTCGGCATGGAGCTGACCGAAGAACAGACGGACATCCAGATCCGCAACCGCGTCGCGACCGCCCGTCTCGGCTGGCAACCGCGCCTGTTCAATCCGAACCTGCGTAAATGGCTGCACCGCATCAAGGTGCCGACCCACGTGATCTGGGGCGACAGCGACAAAATTGTCGACCCCGTTTATGCGGCTGAGTTCGGCAAGGTCATTGCCGGCTCGCAGGTCACCATGATCGACCAGGCCGGGCATCTGCCGCATGTCGAAAAGCCCGAACCGTTTGTCGCCGCCGTCACCGAGTTCCTTCGGTCGAAAGCGGCGTGAACAACCGCCCATGAAAGTCTTCGCCTTTCACCTGATGCCCTACGGCGCGCTCGATATGAGCTTTGCCGAGGAATACAGTTCCGTCTGGCTCAAACTGCCGAACAGCTATTTCGACCCCAAGGTCGGGCATGAGCTTTACAACCGCTACCTGGACGAGCTGGAACTCGCAGCCGAGCTTGGCTTCGACGGCGTTTGTGTCAACGAACACCATCAGAACGCCTATGGGTTGATGCCGTCGCCGGTCGTCATGGCCTCGGCGCTTGCCGCCAAAACCGGCGACGCCAAGATCGCTATCCTTGGCAACGCTTTCGGCCTCCGCGAGCATCCGCAGACGCTGGCCGAAGAACACGCGATGATCGACTGCATCACCGGCGGCCGGCTGATTACCGGCATGGTGCGCGGCGTCGGCTGCGAATATTTCTCGATGGGCGCCAACCCGGCCTATTCGCTTGAACGCCACATAGAGGCGCACGATCTGGTCATTCAGGCCTGGACCAGGGAAGGCCCCTTCGCGTTCGAGGGAAAGCACTATCACTTCGAATACGTGAACACCTGGCCGCGCCCGTATCAGCAGCCGCACCCACCGATCTGGTGCCCGTCGCAGGGCTCGACCGAGACAATCCAGTGGGCCGCACACCCGGACCGCAAATATACCTACCTGCAGACCTATTCGGCCTTCGCGTCAGTATTGCGCTATCTCAACATGTACCGTTCGGTCGCGCATAGTATGTACGGGTACGAAGCGTCGTCGGAACAGATCGCCTGGTGTACGCCCGTCTATGTTGCCGACACCGACGAACAGGCCATCGACGAGGCCCGGCCCCATATCGAGATGATGTTCAACACGCTGCTGCCCAAGATATCGCAATCGATGTTCGTACCGCCGGGCTATATGTCGGCAGCCTCGATGAAACAGATATTCGCCCACAAGGCGACGCTGCGCGGCGGCCAGACGATCGAAGACATGATCGAACGCGGCGTCATCGCCGTCGGCAGTCCCGACACGGTGCGCAACATCCTGACCGAACGTCACCGACAGGCCGGGTTCCACCACCTGTTGCTGATGCCGCAGTTCGGCACCCTGCCCGCCGACCTGACCGAAAAGAACATCCGCCTGCTCGCAACAGAAGTGGTGCCCGCGCTTAAAGCGCTCGGCGAAGACGACTATATGGGGTTCGAGCCCGCTGCGGCTGCCGCCGAATAATTGCCGTAGATCTATGCTTTTGGAAAACCGATGACCACGACACCGCTGAACATCACGCCCCTCGGGCCCTATATCGGCGCCCACGTCGATGGGATCGATCTGTCGCAGCAGATCGACGATGCGCTGGCGGCCACGCTGCAGACCGCGCTGACCGATCACCTCGTCCTGGTGTTTCCGGGCCAGTCATTGAGCGAGGCCGATCAGATCCGTTTTGCCGGCGCTTTCGGGGAAGTCAGCAAACACCTGCGCCCCGACACCATGCGCAACAAGGGCGAACCCGCCGTCCACCCCGCCGTGATGATGGTCACCAACGAGCGCAAGGACGGCAAACCGGTCGGCTACCTGCCCGATGGCGAGATTTTCTATCACACGGATTCCTGCTTCATAGAGACCCCGCAGCGCGCCGTCTGTCTGTATGGGATGGCGGTTCCCGACACCGGTGGCGAGACAGTCTTCGCCAGCGCGTGCCGGATGTATGAGACCCTTCCCGCAGACCTGCAGGCGCGATTGGCCGGCCGCAATGCGTTGAACGTCTTCGAGTTCGGTATCTCGGTCAAAACAATGGAGAAATTCGACCGCGCGAAGGCGGTGCATTACAGCCACCCCGCAATCGGTATCGACCCACGGGACGGCCGGCGCTTCCTGTATGTGAACGAGCTGATGACCGAAGAGGTCGATGGGCTGACGGAGGCGGAAAATCGCGAGACGCTCGATGCGGTGTTTGCCCATATCCGCAATTCGCCGGATCACTATCGCCATACATGGCAGGTCGGTGATCTGGTCCTATGGGATAACCGCCGTGCCCAGCATGCCCGAACCGACTTTCCGCGCGACCAGCCGCGCAAACTGCGACGGATACCGGTTGCGGACGACAAACCGGTGACGATGGCGCCCGCCTGACGGCAGGCACCCGACACCTGCCGACACATATCGACATTTGCCCCCGGACCGAGGGCGGCTCACAATACGCCGTCAAAACAGGGGGAAGACGCAATGGCGACATATTTACTGGTACACGGCGCGTGGCATGGCGGATGGTGCTGGAGCCGCGTCTCCGACGTTCTGCGTAATGCAGGCCACACAGTCTTCACACCAACCCTGACCGGGCTCGGTGAGCGCGCCCATCTTGCATCCCCGGACACCGATCTCGACTGCCATATAAACGATGTGCTGGGCGTGATCGACATGGAAGAAATCGACGACGCCATCCTGTGCGGCCATTCCTATGGCGGACAGGTCATCACACCGGCCCTCGACCGGCGGGTCGATAAATTCAGGGCTGCGGTCTGGCTCGACGCGTTCGTGCCGCAGGACGGGCAGTCGCTGATGGACGGCTGGCCGCCGGAACGCGCCCAGCATGTCCGCGAAGAAGTCGCGCGGTCGGGTGACGGCTGGAAAATGCCGCCGATGTCCCCTGACTATTTCGGCGTGATGAACGCCGACGATGCCGCCTGGGTCACCCGGCGCTGCGTCCCCCAACCGCTCAAAACATTCTCGCAGCCGGTGCACCTGACCGGCGCATGGGAGACGGTGGCAAAGAAGATGTATCTGCTGGCCGAACTGCACCCGAATAGCAGCTTCGACAGATTCTCGGTGCCGCTGAGCGAAAAACCCGACTGGGACGTCCGCAGCGTCGCCGCGGGCCATGACGTAATGATCGATACGCCGGAATTGCTGGCGGATATATTGCTGGAGCTGGCTTAGGGAACCTCCCTACCCCGCCAGCGCCTTGTAATAGGCAACGCCGAACCCTGCCTCGGCGCGCGCGGCGTCGTTGAACGGTGCTTTCAGTCCGCCCTTGAACCGCTCGTTCACAAGCTTTTGCCACGCGGCGACCGGATCGCCGGGACACACGTGTTCGAACCATTTTCGGCCGATGGCGACGTGGCCGATCTCGTCGCGGTAGATCACTTCCAGCACCTCAGCCGATGTATCATCCTTCGCATTGCGCAGGCTTTTGATCATTGTCGGCGTCACGTCGAGCCCGCGGGCTTCGAGCACCAGCGGGACGATGGCAAGACGGGCCAGCAGGTCGTCGGCGGTGTCCTGGGCGGCCTGCCACAAGCCGTCATGGGCGGGCAGGTCGCCATATGCCGCACCAAGCTCGCCAAGCCGGGCCGACAGCAACAGGAAATGCTTGGCTTCCTCGTCCAGCACGGTCAGCCAGTCGTTATAGAAATCCATCGGCATGCCGGCATCGGGGAAGCGCACCAGAATATCGGCGGCAAGATCGACGGCGTTGAGCTCTATATGGGCGAGCGCATGCAGCAGCGCGATCCGTCCCGCTTCGCTCTGTGCCTTGCCGCGTCTTGGCATTTCACGGGGGCGCAGTAATTCCGGTTTGTCCGGGCGCCGGGGCCGATCACGCGGCGCTGCCCGGCCGATATCGGGAATAACCCCGGCCCGCCAGTCGGACGCAACGGCGCGTGCCGCTTCGGCTTTCGCCGTGGCATCGGGCGTGCCGAGCACCCCGACGACGCGGTCCGACAGGGTCTGCGTCACGATTGTTTCACGTGAAACATGTTATCCACACCATGTGGAAAACCGTCATCCATGTTGCGCACCCGTCTCGGCCCAGGTGTCCCGCACAAACTGCGCTATCGCCGCATTCTGCCCAATCAGCGAATACTTCGCGTTATGGCCGTAATCCGGCAGGTTGATCATCTCGGTTGTGATGTATTTCAACCGGTTGTCCGGATCCTGATGGTGATAGCGCAACGCCTTTCGGACAACTTCCTTGGTCGGCTCCAGGCAATACGCCTCCCATGGAGAGTGCCATTCTCCCGGTGCGGGCCTGGTGAACGGGTACTGGATACCGCGCCCGGTAACCGGGTCGGTGCCAGGCGGCAGGTCGGGCATTCCAGGAACCGGCACGCCCGGTTCCTGTACTGACCAGATATTCTTTGGGCCGTTCGGCGACACAGATCGCACCTGCAGCCAGCGCACAATGCCGAGCTCCAGCCACTCGTCGCAAAGATTGCCGAGCTCAAACGGATCAAGAATAAGCCGTCCTGCCTCAACGTCTTCGCGGACGCCGGAAATATCCTGCTCGTCCGGATTGCCGATTTTGAAGTTCACGTGGCTGTAATCAAGCGTGTAGTTGAACGGCACGCCCCGATCCTGCACCGCGAGGGCAATAGGCGTTACCCGGCGAAAATCCTCGGACCACATATTCACGTGAAGCTCGAACGTGGGTTCGACGCCAATCTTCATACCCTCGTCATAGGCGTTCAGATAGCAATCGACGATCTCGTCATCCGTCACCACATGCCCGTTCGCATGGTTGGTGAAGATCATGATGTTGTGCATGTCCGCGCCGATTTCGGCACCGATCTTCAGATTGTCGGATAACAGGGCTTCGTCCGCACCCAGTCTGTAGAACCAGCTGACCGTGTGGATCGGCAGATCGTATTTCTCAATCGCGGCCCGGTATTCATCGATATCGTGGCGCAGGGGTATGCGGTCGAAATAGTCGAACACACCGGTTTCGCTGATCAGCCTGAACTGTTCATCGATCGACGCTTCCTCCAGAGAGATGGGATGTTCAATCGACGACGCCTGAGCGCCCCGACCGTTGCACCCGATCAGGAATTCGCCGGGCATCCGGGCCTCATTTTTCGCGGACACGGTCAAAGTTCGCGTGCCGCATCGAGCACCTTATCGACATGCCCTTTGACCCGCAGGTTCCGCCAGACCTCGGCGACCTTACCCTTCTCGTCGATCAGGAAAGTCGTACGTACAATGCCCATATAGGTCTTGCCGTAGTTCTTCTTTTCCTGCCACACGTTATAGGCCTCACAGATCGCTCCGTCCTCATCGCTGATCAGTGTAAAAGGCAGGTCGTACTTGGCCTTGAACTTATCGTGGCGCTTTACGCTGTCTTTCGACACACCGACGATTTCCGCGCCGAGCTTGGCGAAATCGCCAAGGGCATCGCGAAAACCCTGCGCCTCGGTCGTGCAACCGGGTGTGTCGTCCTTCGGGTAAAAATACAGGACGATTTTTTTGCCCTTCAGGTCTTTGAGCGACAGGTTGCCGCCGCCATCGGTGACACCCTTGAAGGCCGGTGCCTTGTCTCCAACATCGATCATCGTGAAGGGCGTCCCTATTTCAGTGCATTGAAGGCTTCGAGCACGGCCTGGCGCGACGTCGCGGCTACACCGGCGTGATAGCCGTCCTTGGTCGGCATGGAGAAGTTATGCCCCGCACCGTCATGCGCGACGATGGCGGCATTGTCATGATCGGCAAACGCGGCCTGAATCTGCTCGACCGTTTCCATCGGTATCACGGGGTCTTCCGCGCCGAAGTGGAAGCTGACCGGGCAGGATTTCGGCGGTAACGGGTTGAGTTCGGTCTCGATCAGCGTGCCATGAAAGGCGCCCGCCGCATCGGCACCGAGCTTCGCCGCCGCGTACTGGGCATAACGGCCGCCAAAGCAGTACCCAAGCACCGCGACCTTGCCGTTACACCGCGGGTTGATGCGCAGATCCTTCAGCAGGTCCTCGACATCCTTGTATCCCTGCTCAGCATCGAAAGCATTGTAGCGGCCAAAGGCTTTTTCGATATCCGCGGTCGGGCCCGGCATCACACGCCAGAAGATATCGGGCACGGAGACAACGAATCCATCCGCCGCCCAAGCGTCGGCAAGCTCTTTCATTTCGTCATCGGTGCCGAAAATCGCCGGGATCATCAGAATGCCGGGAACTTTCCCGCCACCCTCCGGCTCGGTCAGATAGCCCTCATAGGTTTCGTTATCGCGCGTGGTATTCGTGATTCCCCGGCTCGGCATCGTCTTCTCCCTCTAAGTCTCGATCTGAATTATTGATTTATGTCGCAACTGGCGGAAAGACAGCATCAAAGTGTGCTTTTGTCCGCTCCGCCGATACCTGCATTGTTTGCACCAGCGCGTCGAAGTCAACCGCCCCGCAGGCGCGCACGATAACCGTTTTTAGTGCTGGCGCAGCGGATTCGGCATGGAAGGCCCCGTCAACGGTCAGGCGAAGAATGCCCTGAAGATTCCGCCACAAAACGGCGGCTTCGATCAACTCTCCGGCGCGTTCCTTGTCGACCAGCCCATCTTCGCCAGCCCGCGCAAGAACCGACACCGGATCGCCGACAAGAATATCCGGGTGGGCGGCGGCATGACGCAGCTGCAGGTACTGGGCGATGAACTCTATATCCACCAGACCGCCCCGTAGATGCTTCGGCGACCAGAGATCGTTCGTTCCATGCTCCTTGCGCAGGCGAGCGCGCATCTCCGCCACATCGGCCAAAACCTTGGCTTCATCCCGCGGTGCCGTCAGCACTGTCCGCATGATCTCCTCAAACCGGGTGCCAAGGTCGCCTTCGGAACAGATGACACGGGCACGCGTCAGCGCCTGGTATTCCCAGGTCCAGGCTTCGCTCTGCTGATACTTCGTGAACGCTTCGAGCGACGAGGCGATCGGTCCGGCATCGCCCGCCGGTCGCAAGCGCATATCGACTTCGTACAGCTTGCCTTCCCCGGTTGGCGCGGTGATTGCCCCAATAAAGCGCTGACATAGGCGGGCGTAATATTGCCCCGGTGACAGCGGCTTGCGTCCGTCGGATTCGCTCACATCGAGGGGACAATCATAGACGAACATAAGATCCAGGTCGGAACTGACAGTCATCTCCCGGCTACCCAGTTTGCCGAAGGCGACGACCGCCATCGTGCCGCCCGGCACCTTGCCGTGGTCTTCGGAGAATGTGCGCTCGATCTCGGGTAACAGCTCCTTCAGACAGGTATCGGCGACATCCGACAACGGGCCCGACGCCTCCACCGGCGACATCCGGCCGCGCAGCATATGCGCGCCGATCTGAAACACCTTGTCATTGGCCCAACGCCGCTCGATATCGAGAAAATCCTGGAAGTCACGGGCCTGCTCGCCTGCCTCGGCGAGCTCCGATGTCATTTCCGCCGCCCCCGGCACAGAATCGAAGAAATCGGCGCTGAGCACACCATCCAGCAGTATTGGATACCGGCTTAGCCAGCCCGCCAGTTTTGGGGCGGAGCCCATGACCTCAGCGACAAAATCGAACAGATCGGGGTTCGCCGTAAATAGCGAAAACAGCTGAACCCCGGCGGGCAGGCCTTGGAGAAATGCATCGAACCGGCGAAACGCTAGATCAGGATTGGGCGAAGCGGCAATTGCATCGAGAAGGGCCGGCACCAGTTCAGTCAGCAATTCCCGCGCGCGGCCGCTGCGCATCGCGCGGTAGCGTCCCGAATGCCAGACCCGCACGGTGACAGACACCGTTGCCGGTTCGGCGAACCCCATCTCGGCAAGATTCTTCAGCGTATCCGGATCGTCTTCCGCCCCGGTAAACACGAGGTTTCCGGTGCCGGACAAATCCCCCTCGTCTTCGAACAGCGCCGCGTAGTGTTTTGCGACAATGCGAAGATGCGTGAGCAACTCGTCGGTAAATTCGGCCAATGACGAATAGCCGAGGAAGGTTGCTATCTTGACCAGCCCCTCTTCGTCGTCAGGCAATTCGTGGGTTTGCCGGTCATCGGTCATCTGCAAGCGGTGCTCGACCCGACGGTGAAAACGATATGCCCGGGTCAGATCCTCCAGCGTCGCCGGAGCAACATGTTCCGCCTGTGTCAGCCGGGTTATCGCCTCGATCGTGCCACGTACGCGCAGATCGGGATCGCGGCCGCCCCAGATCAACTGCTGGGTCTGCGCATAGAATTCGATCTCGCGGATACCGCCGCGGCCGAGCTTGATATTGTGACCGCCGACCGCGATCTCCGCACCGCCGCGATGGGCGTTGATCTGGCGTTTTATCGACTGAATGTCCTGGATCGCCGCGAAGTCGAGAGACCGGCGCCACATGAATGGCCGCAGGATATCGAGGAAAGCGAGCCCGGCCTGCTCATCCCCCGCAACCGGCCGCGCCTTGATCATCGCCGCGCGTTCCCAGTTCTGGCCCGCACTCTCGTAATATACTTCTGCCGCGAGAACGGAAATCGCCGGCGGCGTCGCGCCCGGGTCAGGGCGCAGGCGCAAGTCGGTCCGAAACACATATCCGTCCCGCGTGCGTTCATCCATCAACGCGACAAGGTTGCGCGCAAGCCGCGTGAACAGATGTTGCAGTCCGTCATCGCCGGTATAAGGCACGGTATCCTGGTCAAAAAGAATGATCAGATCGATGTCGCTGGAGTAGTTCAGTTCCCGCGCGCCCAGCTTCCCCATGCCGAGGATAATCAGCCCGCTATCCGTTTCCGGATCTTCGGGATCGGGCAAGGCAAGCTCACCGCTGTCGTGCAGACTGCGCAAAAGGTGGCGACAACTTGCCTGCAGCGCAGTGCAGGCGAAATCCGACAAGGCGCCGGTCACCTGTTCCAGCGGCCACACATTCGCGATATCGGCAGCACCAATCGCAAGTGCTGCCTGGCGCTTTGCGACGCGCAACCGCTGCTTAACCTCGTCCGTTGTTTCACGTGCGAGCGCGGATCGGTCGGCGACGGCGGCGAGCGCGTCGTCAAATGCCGCGTCAGGACCGGATTCGAGCAATCGCCGGGCGAAAGGCAGGTCGGAAATCAGGCATTGGCTCAGAAACGCGCTATTGCCGAATATCGCGGTGAGCAACCTCGCCCCATGCACATCATTTCCGTCCGACGCACCCAGCACCGCCTCACCATACGCGGCGAGATCGGCATCTTCACAACGTGCCACCGCCTCGCCCCAGCGCTGGCGATGAACGTCCTCCTGGGCGGGATTTCCGGCCGTCGGTAAACGATCCGTTCCAGTACCCCATATTTCCGCAAAAAGTGTCAAATCGACCGTTCCAAATCGGTGTGGATTGCCGCACACTGCGATTCAGGTTCCGCAACGTCAAGAACAAGGCGGGATTAACATTTACCGGCGCCTATGGTTTCCAGATGATCCGCAGAACATCGATTGTTTGCCTCGAAGTCCTCTGTGGCATTCTGGTGGTCCTGGGCCTGCTGGTCGCAGGGTCTGCCTGGCGGCTATCGCAGGGCCCGCTCTCGATACAGTTTCTGTTGCCCTATGCCGAAGACCTGCTCCAGCGGCAGGACACGCGTTTTCGGGCGGAGCTGGATGACCTGATTCTCACCTGGGCGGGGTGGGAGCGCGCCCTGGACGTTCGCGCACTTGGCGTCCGGCTGGTCGAAAAAGATGCCGTGCGGCCGGTTGCTCGAATTCGCGAAGTATCGGTGACGCTCAGCGTCCGTGCCCTGGCGGAAGGTAAAATCGCCCCGACAAGCCTTGAAATCATCCGCCCCCGGATCCGTCTGATCCGCGAGGAGTCCGGTGCGTTCGAACTGGATATGGGGGACACCCCCACAGAGCCGGGCTCAGTTGCAAATCCCCCGGCACATACGGGGGGCGGGGGGGGGGGGGGGGGGGGGGGCGGGGGGGGGGGGGGGGGGGGGGCGGGGGGGGGGGGGGCGGGGGGGGGGGCGGGGGGGGGGGGC
>JBLIMV010000009.1:0-172217 GCA_047638395.1 Paracoccaceae bacterium
TGATTTGACGCCACTGATTTGACGCCACTGATTTGACGCCACTGATTTGACGCCACTGATTTGACGCCACTGATTTGACGCCACTGATTTGACGCCACTGATTTGACGCCACTTACTATACCACAGCCAACGATCACAGCACGGGGTGGCCAAATACTTTCCGTCGCGCGCCGTCACACCGGTTTTTGGGGTCGTCGCGCGTGTTTTTGGGGCCGACTCCCCGAGACTCCCCTTGCCCTAAACCCCCGAGTCGTGGGAAACACGGTCCGGTCCAATCACATCATTGTACCGTTCGTTTTCACCTGCCCTGTCAGATCGGTTTTTGCCGGCCCGGCAGCGCCCGGAAGCCTGAAGCTGAGCCATGCCCAAACGCACAGACATCAAATCCATTCTCATCATTGGCGCCGGCCCGATCGTTATCGGACAGGCCTGCGAATTCGACTATTCGGGCACCCAGGCCTGCAAGGCGCTGAAAGAAGAAGGCTACCGGGTCATCCTGGTGAATTCGAACCCGGCGACGATCATGACCGACCCGGAATTCGCCGACGCGACTTATATAGAGCCGATCACGCCCGAGATGGTCGCCAAGATCATCGAGAAGGAAAAGCCGGATGCATTGCTGCCCACCATGGGCGGGCAGACGGCACTGAACACGGCGCTGTCGCTCGCCAAGATGGGCGTGCTGGATGCGCACGGGGTCGAGATGATCGGCGCCAAGCGCGACGCCATCAACAAGGCCGAAGACCGCGAACTGTTCCAGGAAGCGATGTCGAAGATCGGTCTTGAATCGCCGCGCGGCCGTATCGCCCGGTCGATGGAAGAAGCGCACGAGATTCTGGAAGAAACCGGCCTGCCATCGATCATCCGGCCCTCCTTCACGATGGGCGGCACCGGCGGCGGCGTCGCCTATAATCGCGACGAGTTCGAAGAAATCATCCGCCGCGGCCTCGATGCGTCGCCGACCTCCGAAGTGCTGGTCGAAGAATCGATCATCGGCTGGAAAGAATATGAGATGGAAGTTGTCCGCGACCAGGCGGATAACTGCATCATCATCTGCTCGATCGAGAACGTCGATCCGATGGGCGTGCACACGGGCGATTCGATCACCGTGGCGCCCGCGCTGACGCTGACCGACAAGGAATACCAGATCATGCGCAACGCCTCGATCGCGGTGCTGCGCGAGATCGGGGTAGATACCGGCGGATCGAACGTGCAGTTCGCGGTCAACCCGGCCGACGGCCGCCTCGTCATCATCGAGATGAACCCGCGCGTGTCGCGCTCATCGGCGCTCGCCTCCAAGGCGACCGGTTTCCCGATTGCCAAGATCGCGGCGAAGCTTGCCGTGGGCTACACGCTGGATGAGCTCGACAACGACATCACCGGCGTCACCCCCGCCAGCTTCGAGCCGACGATCGATTACGTTGTCACCAAGATCCCGCGCTTCACGTTCGAGAAATTCCCCGGCACCGAGGCGCTGCTCAACACGCAGATGAAATCGGTTGGCGAAGCAATGTCGATCGGCCGGACATTCCAGGAATCGCTGCAAAAGGCGCTACGGTCGATGGAGACCGGGCTGACCGGGCTGAACGAAGTGATCATTCCGGACATCGAGCCTGAAGAAGGCGACGACAGCGGCGACGGGATCGATGAATCCGCCGTTCTGGCAGCGCTCAACCTGCCGACGCCGGACCGGATTCTGACCGTCGCCCAGGCGATCCGCCACGGGCTGTCGACTGACGCTATTCAGACAGCATCGGGCTTCGATCCGTGGTTCATCGCGCAGCTGCGCGGCATCGTTGACGCCGAGAATGCCATTCGTGAAGGCGGCCTGCCGGAGACGGCACAGGATCTGCATCAGCTCAAAGCGATGGGCTTTTCCGACGAACGGCTGGCCGAACTGGCGGGATCGACTCCGGCGGAAGTCACCGCGACTCGCCATGAACGTGGCGTACGCCCGGTCTATAAGCGCATCGATACCTGTGCGGCCGAATTCGCGTCGCAAACGCCTTATATGTATTCGACCTATGAGAATGCCGGTTATGCGCCCGCCGAGTGCGAGGCCGAACCGACCGACCGGCGCAAGGCGATCATCCTCGGCGGTGGCCCGAACCGGATCGGCCAGGGCATCGAGTTCGATTATTGCTGCGTTCATGCGGTCTATGCGCTCGAAGAGGCCGGGTTCGAGACCATCATGATCAACTGCAACCCCGAAACCGTGTCGACCGATTACGACACGTCGGACCGGCTGTATTTTGAGCCGCTCACCGCCGAAGACGTGATCGAGATTGTACGCAAGGAAGAAGAGAACGGCGAGGTCGTCGGGCTTATCCTCCAATATGGCGGACAGACGCCGCTAAAACTTGCCGCCGATCTCGAAGCCGCCGGCGTGCCGATCTTCGGCACCTCGCCCGACGCGATCGATCTTGCCGAAGACCGCGAACGGTTCCAGGTGCTGCTGCAGGATCTTAAACTGCTGCAGCCTGCAAACGGCACCGCGCGCAGCGGCGACGAAGCAATCCGCGTCGCGACCGAAATCGGCTATCCCGTCGTGATCCGCCCATCTTATGTGCTTGGCGGGCGGGCGATGGAAATCGTTCATGACGAGGCCGGGCTGACGCGCTACATCCAGACCGCCGTGAAGGTCTCCGGGACGACCCCGGTACTGATCGATTCCTACCTGTCGGACGCCATCGAGGTCGATGTCGACGCGATCCGCGATGTCGCCGATGAAGTGCATGTCGCCGGGATCATGGAACATATCGAGGAAGCCGGCATTCATTCGGGCGATTCCGCCTGTTCGCTGCCGCCCTATTCGCTACCCGATTCCATTCTCGAAGAACTGCGCCGCCAGACCGGCGCCCTGGCCCGCGGGCTCGGCGTGGTCGGACTGATGAATGTGCAATATGCGATCAAGGGTGAGACGGTCTACATCCTTGAGGTCAATCCACGCGCGAGCCGCACCGTCCCGTTCGTCGCCAAGGCGACCGGCGTGCCTATCGCCAAGGTCGCGGCGCGGGTGATGGCCGGCGAATTGCTGGCCGATTTGCTCAAGACATATGCCAGCACGATGACAGGCGCACATATCGCGGTGAAGGAAGCGGTCTTCCCGTTCGCCCGCTTCCCGGGCGTCGACATCATTCTCGGCCCGGAAATGAAATCAACCGGCGAGGTAATGGGGATCGATGCCGATTTCGGCCGCGCCTTCGCCAAATCGCAGCTCGGCAGCGGCACGTCGGTGCCGGTCGAAGGCAGGGTTTTCATATCTGTGCGCGACCGGGACAAGAACGCGATGATCGATGTTGCCCGGCGCCTGCGCGATATGGGGTTCGGTATCGTTGCAACCAGCGGCACGGCAGAAGTGCTGATTGCGGCCGGCGTCGAGACCGAAACCATCAAAAAAGTGCGCGAAGGACGCCCTCATGTGGTCGATTCGATGATCAGCGGCGACGTGCAACTGGTGTTCAATACCACCGAAGGTGCCAAGGCAATTGCCGATTCTTATGCCCTCCGGCGGTCTGCGCTGGTACGCAAAATACCCTACTATACGACCGTGGCGGGCGCGAAAGCCGCTGTGGAAGCCATTTCTGCGATGCGCGCAGGCGGGCTTGAAGTTGCGCCGCTGCAGTCTTATTTTACGCGGCCAATCTAGCGATAACCTGACCCCGGCACGACGGACGGCCTCGACCTGTTGACTGCAGGGCTAGATCGTTTTGTGCGAAGGAAGTGAGACAATGGATAAAGCACCTATGACGTCGAAAGGTCACGATGACCTGGAAGCGGAACTTAAACGCCTGAAGACCATTGAGCGCCCTGATATCATCAAGGCGATCGCGGTTGCCCGCGAACATGGCGACCTGTCGGAGAATGCCGAATATCACGCAGCGCGTGAACGCCAGGCCTTTGTCGAAGGCCGCGTCGGCATTATCGAAGACCTGCTGAGCCGCGCGGAAGTCATCGACGTCACCGCGATCAAGGGCAAGGTCATCAAGTTCGGCGCCACCGTCAAAGTTGCAGACGAGGACACCGACGAGAAGAGCACCTATCAGGTCGTCGGCGAACACGAAGCCAATATCAAGGAGGGCCTGCTGTCGGTCACGTCGCCCATGGCCCGCGCCATGATCAGCAAGACGGTCGGCGATTCCGTCGAAGTCACCACGCCCGGCGGCACCAAGTCCTATGAGATCATGACGGTGAAGTACAAGTAGGCCTTAGCGTCGCTTCGGCCGCGGCACCCCTTGAGCCCCTGTTAAGACCAACTGTCACCCCGGCCTTGTGCCGGGGTCCAGTCTTTCGACAATTCGGATAGCGTTCTGGATTTCTGGATCCCGGCACAAGACCGGGATGACAAGCGTATTTGATGAGAGTTGGTGTGGGTGCACCTTTGCCACAAAGACGAAGGAGCCGGCGACTTCACAGCCCTACGCCACCGCTTCCACATCCACGGGTACGCCGAAGGCGCGTTTCGACGTACGGATACCGAGGGCGGATTTCACAACGCTGACATTCGGTGCCGAGGTCAGGTTCGAGGTCAGGAATTTCTGATAGGCATCCCAGTCGGTTGCCACGATCTTGAGCAGGAAATCGGTCTCCCCGGCCAGCATGTGGCATTCGCGGACTTCATCCCAGCCGGCGACCCGTTCCTCGAAAGCGACCAGATCGGCCTCTGCCTGGCTGTGCAGCCCGACATTGGCAAAAACCGTGACGCCAAAGCCCAGCGCTTCGGCATCAAGATCGGCGTGATAGCCGCGGATACACCCCGTTGCCTCCAGCGCGCGGACACGGCGCAGGCAAGGCGGCGGCGAGATGCCGGCGTTCTGCGCCAGTTCCACATTGGTCATGCGACCGTTATTCTGGAGATCGCGCAGTATTTTGAGGTCGATCATATCGAGTTTGATTCTGGCCATATCCGCAATTTCCGTTAGTTTTGAGCCCGGTTTTAAAATTAGTCTTCAACTTGGTCTTCAACTTGGTCTTCAACCTGGCAGGCGCCGCAATCTAACGATCAGAGGCTGCCACACGAAATTATATTTTAAAGAATGATAATAATATTTCAAACACGCGGCGTGAAGACGGGGTCAAAAATATGAACGGGCCCGCCAGACAACCCGCCAAACAACTGGCCGGAAAGACCGTCTGGGTCGTGACCGACGGCAAGCCGGGCATGGAAAACCAGTGCATCGGCCTGGCCGAAGCGCTTGTGGCGCTCGGCGGCGAGGCCCCGGTGGTGAAGCGCCTGTACCCCCGGTTTCCGTGGTCTTCCCTGCCACCACAGCTCTGGTTCACGCCGTTGTCTACGCCCGTCTGCCCCCCCGCCTCCACACCAACATCCGGCGATCACGACGGCGATCACGACGGCGATCACGACGGCGGCGCACGACTGACACCTCCCTGGCCCGACATCCTGATCGCCACCGGACGCCAGACCGTGGCACCGGCGCTCGCGATCAAACGGGCAAGTGGCGGTGCAACGTTCTGCGTCCAGATACAGAATCCGGTCTGGCGGCGCGACGCCTTCGATCTGCTTGCCATCCCCGCGCATGACGGCGTGACGGGCGACAACGTGATTGAAACCTTCGGTGCGCTGCACCGGGTCACGCCGGAGAAACTGACCGCCGAAGCGGAGAAATTCCGGGAGACGCTTGCCCACCTGCCGCGCCCGCTGATCGCAGTGCTGATCGGCGGATCGAACAAGCAGTACCGGATGACCGAAGCCGTGACCCAACGGCTTGCCGCAAACCTGCGCACATTGTGTGACAAACAAGGCGCCGGGCTGGCGGTCACCGCATCACGGCGTACCGGTGCGGAGAACGAAAAGCACCTCCGGGCTTCCTTGGCGGATGCCCCCTGCTGGTTTTGGGACGGAACCGGAAATAACCCGTATTTCGGCCTGCTCGGTCTTGCCGATGCCATCGTGGTGACGGCCGATTCGGTGTCGATGGTGTCGGAAGCCTGCGCGACCGGAAAGCCGGTCCACGTCATTGAGCTCGACGGCGGGTCCGCGAAATTCGCACGGTTCCATGACGGGCTGCGCAAGGCGGGTATCACGCGCCCGTTCGATGGCACGCTGGAAACCTGGACCTACGATGCGCCCGACGACACCGCGCGCATTGCGGCGGAGATCGCGCGGCGGTGGGGTAGCGCGGCATAGAACGATACCGCGGCAGAAAGACGCCCCGGCCCATTCCTGATTGAATTGCAGGGTACAGAAGGATACATCTGGTTTCGTGACACAGACATCCACCGCACAATCGGCGCTCGACACCGACGCGCTCGCAAACACGCCCTGCGGGCACGACCCGTATGACTATGTGATCGTGCCGGGGTTTGTGCGTGCCGAAGCCCTACCGGCCATTCACGAAACCTATCCCGAAATCGATCAGCCCGGCAGTTTCCCATACCATTCTCTGGAATACGGCGCGGCGTTCGCTTCCCTGCTGGATGAATTACAGGGGCCGGAAATGCGCGCGGCGATCGAAAAAGTGTTCGACGTCAACCTGACCGGCAGACCCACGACGGTAACGGTACGCGGCCGCTGCCAGCTCAAGGACGGGCGCATCCATCAGGATTCGACCGAGAAGATCATCACCGTGCTGGTCTATATGAACCCTGCCTGGGAAGAATCGGGTGGCCGGCTGCGCGTACTGCGCTCGGACAAGAACCTTGAAGATTTTGCTGCTGAGGTCCCACCGGCTGAAGGCACATTGCTGGCGTTCCGGCGCAGCGACACGTCGCACCATGGCCACAAGCCGTTCGAAGGACAGCGCCGGGTGCTGCAGCTGAACTGGGTCACCAGTGATAAATTCGCCAGACGCGAACGGCGCCGCCACGCGATCTCGGCATTTTTCAAACGCCTGAAAGCCTGAGCGACCGCCGATGGAGATTCGCCCCCACCGGCCCCATAATGACAACCGACCATTCCCCGACACAACCCGGATGAAGACGCCCGCATGGCGCTGAAAATCGACACATTCGACAACCGCAGCGGCGGCAACAGCTATTATAAAGCCGTCAGCCATCCGCTTGCCGCCGAAGCGGCCACCGGCCTGCTGACAAAACTGCGCGATGCCGACGGCGTCGCGATCTACGATCCGCTCGGCTATTCGGAAGGCTTCGCGGCCTTCTATCCGCTCGACGGGATAGATCTGCGCGGCGTGTTCGTGCAGGACATCGCCAAAATCAGCGATACCGTCCTCGGCCACCGTGCGCAGCCGATCACCGACCTGCCGGGCTTTGCCGTCGGCGCCGTGCTCGATATCGTTTTCGTCATGGCGTTCGATGCCGACAAGCTGGTCGACCATGTCCGCCACCTGCTGCCGGCGGGCACCGAAATCGTCAGCCTGGATGCGCTGCGCCTGCCCGACGCTATGCTGAGCAACGGGAAGACCTATCTCGACCCGATGAATTTCGCCACGAATTTCGCGTTTTTCAGGGATACCGCGACGCATCATACGCGCATCGTTACGGCCAATTACTGGGCCCGCTACGGGGCGAAAAACATCACGCTCTGGCTGCGTCTGATCGATGAGTCCGGCAGTATTCTGGCCGAGTGGACAGAAGATGTCAGCAATGCCGCCCAATCAATCGTGATCGACAGCCAGGACGTCCGCACGCGCCACGGCCTGGATGAGTATACCGGCCAGCTGTTTATCCACGCCATCGGGGCGACCGGCCACGATGTCGTCAAATACGCGCTCGATATCTACGGCGCGGACGGAGACGCGCTGTCCTGCACCCATGACGCCAATGCCTGGCCCGCCGATCTGTATGGCGGGCTGCCGGCACCGCGCGACGGCGAGGACGTGATCCTGTGGGTCCAGAATTCGCACCCCTGCACCATCCCGGCAGGCGAAATCGGCCTGAACCTGATGGGCAACGATACGGTGACGGCGATCGACCAGTCGGTCGGGCCTTACGCCACGCTGGCGATCCGGGTCGGCGATGCGATGCCGGATGCGGCGTGGCCGCAGCAGATAGAGCTGTCGGCAGGCAAGCATTTCGTCCGCCCGCGCTACGAGATTACCACTGCCGCGAATGACCGCCGCATGGCCCACATGAATGTTGAGCGGGTCGATCTGAAGCCCGATCCCGGCATTCCGGAACTCGCCAGCCTGATGGGCAAGGGCTATATCCTGCCCGCGCCGATCCTGCCGATGGATATCTGGCGCTCGGTGGCGCTGCCGACGCCGATGTCGACGGGCCAGACGACCCTGCCGGTCGCCCTGCTGGCGATCGACAGCGAAGGCCGTGAAGCGGGGCGTGTCGCCCTTGGCAACCTGCCGCGCAATCATACCCGCCAGGTCGCGCTGCAAACCGAGATGGCCGACGCGCTGGCCGCGATGGACGGGTTCGGCCATATGGAACTGGTCTACGACTTTGCCGATGGCGGCGAGGCCGATGGCTGGCTGCACGCGCTGTTCCGCTACGAGAACATCAAAACGGGCAACGCCGCCGAGACCAGCTTCGGCGCGCATATCTTCAACACCGTGCTGACCTATAAGAACGAGCCGCAATCCTACACGTCACGCCCGCCGGGCCTGTCCACGCGGCTGTTCCTGCGGCTTGCCGGCAATCTCGGCGATGGCTCCCTTGAATCGATGTGCCACCTGATCTACCCGGCCTCGACGCCATGGCACCGCACATCCGAGACCGATATCGGCCTGCATGACGGCACCGGCGCGGAGATCGCGACGACGCGGCTGGAAATCCCGTGCGGCGGATCGCGCTTCTGGCGCTATTCGGAGATGTTCGACGATGCCACCCGCGCCAAAGCCGGCGACGGCGCGCACATCATCATCCGCGACACGACCTGCCGCCTGTTCGGCTATCATGGGCTGATCCACGCCGATGGCGGGTTCAGCCTGGATCACATGTTCGGGTTCTGACCTCTCCCTAAAACGTGGGGCGAGGCCCACCGGCCCTAAAACGCCGGCCGCGCACCACCGGGCGGCGCCGTGCGCGGCAGTTCCGTCACCGTGACCTCGTCGCCGATATCGAACTGCATCAGGTCCTCTCCGACGACCAGCGGACCGTCATAGGTATCCCGCGTCGCCGGGATCAGGTCGTCGGGTATGGCCTCGCCGAACAGCAGGATGTGATTATAGGCGGCAAGCTTTGGGCGGGTGCGGCTGAACACGATTCCGGCGTCTTCGGGGATCGTGTGGTTACGCCGGATGCGTTCCAGGTTTGATCGCTCCACACCGTCGCCCATGCCGTGGGTGACTTCATGCACCAGCAGATCGGCGTTCTGTGCATGGGCAATCAGGTTTTCATTCAGCGTCGTGTCGCCCGACAGCACGGCGGACCGGCCGTCATAGTCGATGCGATAGCCGAACGCGTCGAGCTGTTCGCCGCCATGATCGACCTCAAACGCGGATATGGTGATGCCGTCGGCGTCATAGACCACGCCCTCGGCGATCTCGGACGATTCCAGCTTTATGCCTTCGGGGTTGTAGCTATGGGCGCGCACGCGGATATCGGTCGCGAACGCCAGCGGCAGGTGTTTCATCATCTGGTTGGTGCCGTCCGGCCCCCACACTTTGAGCGGCGTGGTGCGCTTGCCCCAGGGCCTGCCGATCCAGCCGGTCAGCCACAGATCGGTAAACCCGACCACGTGATCCGAGTGATGGTGTGTCAGGAACATCCCGTCGATCTCGCCGAACGGCACACCGAGCTGATAAAGCCGCTGCAGCGCGCCGCGCCCGGCATCGAACTGGAACTTCATGCCGCCGACCTCGACCAGTGTGCTCGGCCCGAACCGGTCGAGCACCGGCGGCGGTGCGCCTGTACCGAGCAGGGTGACGCGAAAGATATCCTTGGTGAGTTCCGGCATGCCCTTGTTCCCGTCTTTTGTTATTGGCGCAAAAGAGTATGGCGCAACCGAGGGGACCGAAAAAGAGGCGTATTGGAGTCCACGAAGACCGCCCGCCGCGCCTTCATCCTAAAGTGCGGCGCTGCCCAGAAAAACCCCGGAAAACCAGCGAAAAATGGGCACCTTACCGGCCATGAAACCGATGTGGGAGTAATCACATCAGGAACGCAAAACGGCCCGGGACACCACATACCGCCGTATCTTCATCGTCGGACACATTGCCATAACACACTCCGCGCCTTAAATATCAGCCTCATCATTTTCATTCGCTCCCCTAACGAACCAGGAACGCACGGCATGGCTGAAAATCATCGCGTAAAAGTTCTCATTATCGGGTCCGGCCCGGCCGGCTACACGGCGGCGGTTTACACCGCGCGTGCTTCTCTGTCGCCGATGCTGGTCACCGGTATGGAGCTCGGCGGCCAGATGTCGATCACGACCGATGTCGAGAATTACCCGGGCTTCGCCGATGTGATCCAGGGCCCGTGGCTGATGGAACAAATGCATGCCCAGGCTGAACATGTCGGCACGAAAATGGTCAACGACCTGATCACCGATGTCGACTTCACCCAGCGGCCCTTCGTCTGCAAGGGCGATTCCGGCGACACCTATACCGCGGATTCGATCATCATCTCGACCGGTGCCCAGGCGCGCTGGCTTGGGCTTGAAACCGAACAGAAATTCCAGGGCTTCGGCGTGTCGGCCTGTGCGACCTGCGACGGATTCTTTTTCCGCGAAAAAGAGGTTGCGGTGGTCGGCGGCGGCAATACGGCTGTTGAAGAAGCGCTTTACCTCACCAACCATGCCACCAAGGTCACGCTTATTCACCGCCGCGATACGCTGCGGGCCGAGAAGATCCTGCAGGAACGCCTGCTCAAACATGACCGCATCGAAGTGATGTGGGATTCGGCGATCGACGAGGTGGTCGGCACCGAAAATCCGCTCGGTGTGACTGGTGTGAAGGTCCGCAACGTGAAAACCGACGCGGTCACCGATCTTGCCGTCGACGGGGTGTTCATCGCGATCGGCCACGATCCGGCAACGCAGCTGTTCAAGGGCAAGATCGATATGGACGATGAAGGCTATGTCATCACTCAGGCGGATTCGACACGCACCAGCGTCGACGGTGTGTTCGCGGCCGGTGACGTGCAGGACAAGACCTATCGCCAGGCAGTGACGGCCGCGGGTACGGGCTGCATGGCAGCTCTCGAAGCCGAGAAATTTATCGCCGAACTCGAAAGCACGACATCGCAAGCAGCAGAGTAATCAGCACCGGCACCGTTGCCGGCTAGCGCAGGACAGGGTTCGCGTCATGGATTGGGACAAGCTCAGGGTATTTCACGCCGTCGCAGAAGCCGGCAGCTTTACCCATGCGGGAGAGATCCTGAACCTGTCGCAGTCATCGGTCAGCCGTCAGGTATCGTCGCTCGAACAGTCGCTCAACGTGCCGCTGTTCCATCGTCATGCGCGCGGGCTCAAACTGACGGAATCGGGCGAAACGCTGTATTCAACGGCGCGGGATGTCTATGCCAAGGTCGCCATCGCGGAATCGCTGGTCTCCGAAGCACGCGACAAACCGCAGGGACCGCTGCGGATCACCACCGCGGTCGCCTTCGGGTCGATCTGGCTGACCGAACGGCTGAAAGAATTTATCGAGCTCTATCCCGACATCCAGGTCACGCTGATTGTGAGCGAGGACGAGCTGGACCTCAGCATGGGCCAGGCCGATGTCGCGATCCGCATGTCGCCGCCGACCCAGCCCGACCTGATCCGCCGCCCGCTGCTCGGCATGCGCCACCGGGTATTTGCGTCGCCGACCTATCTGAAGGATCACGGCACACCGACCTCGCTCGAGGAACTCGATAACCACCAGATCATCGCCTATGACGATTCATTCCACCCGCCCTATACCGAAATCAACTGGCTGATGTATGCCGGCCGTGAAGAAGGCGCAGCGCACCGGGAGCCGGTTTTGCGGGTAAATAACATCTATGCGATGTTCCGCGCGGCGGCCAGCGGGCTCGGCATCGCGTCGCTGCCCGATTATATGGGTCAGCTTGCCCATGACCTGGTGCCGATCCTTCCCAAGCATGAAGGGCCTGCCTACGATGTCTTTTTGGTCTATCCGGAAGAGCTACGGCATTCGCAGCGAATTGTCGCTTTTCGGGACTTTTTGATCCGCAGCATCAGCACCAAACGCAAATAATTCAATTGTTTCAAGTTGTTGCACCTATGCGTTTAGTGCATAGCAGATTTCCCATATGGGCAATTCCAATTCGTTAACAGCACGCCTATCTAAGAAGGAGCGGTAGGACGTCACTCAGATATCCTGCCCGAGCCGGGTTCGCCCGGCGAGGGTCTTCGGATCCTACGTCTCCCAGACGTGAAGCCTCCCTGTTAAACTTCCCCGGAAACTTCGGTTTCCGGGGTTTTTTTTGCCCATCTCACCACGACCCAATGACCAAACGCGGAAAGGGCAGATCTTTCGACCCGCCCCTTCCAATTCTGTTGCAGCGCTGCAAAACCGCTTTAGAAGAAAATCTTCTCTTTCTTCTGGATTTCCGTATACAGCCCGGCAACCTGTTCGGCATAGCCGTTATAAAGCTGGGTCGGCACACGCTTGCCGGTGCCGAGCAGTTTTTCCGTCGCCTGGCTCCAGCGGGCGTGATCGACCTCCGGGTTCACGTTGGCCCAGAAGCCATATTCCGCGCCCTGGACCTTTTCCCAGAAGCTTTTGGGCCGCTTGTCGGTAAACGTGAACCGGACAATCGACTTGATCTGCTTGAAGCCGTATTTCCACGGCACCACCAGGCGCAGCGGCGCGCCGTTCTGTTTGGGCATCGGCTTGCCGTAAGCGCCGGTCCCGATCATCGACAGCTCGTTCGCCGCCTCTTCCAGGGTGATGGTTTCGACATAGGGCCACGGATACCAGAACTGGCGCTGACCGGGGGCCATCTTCTTGTCGTTGAAGGTTTCCATCACCACGTATTTCGCGCCCGAGGCAGGCCGCGCCAGATCGAGCAGCGCCTTCATCGGAAAGCCGGTCCAGGGCACGGCAATCGCCCAGGCCTCGACACAACGATGGCGGTACAGGCGCTCTTCCAGCGGCATCGACTTCAACAATGCGTCGATATCGACCTTCTGTTCCTTCTCGACCATGCCGTCGATGGTGACCGTCCAGGGCCGGGTTTCCAGCTTCTGGGCGGCCTTCCAGATATTCTTGTGGGAGCCGAATTCGTAGAAATTGTTATAGGTGGTCGCGATCTTTTCCGACGTGATTTCGCGGTCCAGCTTGTAGGCCTCGTTGCGCTTCGCCGGGTACAGACCGGCCGACGGATCGGGGGTCGCCGCCGTGGCAGCACCCGCGCCAAGAAGCGGGATCGATCCCGCCGCCAGGATGGATCCGGCGGCGATTGTCTTGCATAATTCGCGCCGATTGAGGAAATCGGATTCAGACGTGGCTTCGGACTCGGGCATTTCCCAGGTCGGTTTCGAACGTGTCAGCATTGGTATTTTCTCCCGGCTTGAATGCCCTGAAAGATAGAGTGGCCTGCGCGATCTCCCAATCAATTAATCGTCAGGACGCGTTAGCGAACCGTTTACAGGGCGCGGTTTCGGGATAACCGGACACATTTTTGCCAGCGGCACCGGCGAGCGCCATTAAACTGTCATGTTTCCGTCATATATAGTGAGGGGCGACCGGCAATACCCTGCTACCTCACCTCAGGAAAGTACGCCATGACAGACCAAAAGGATTCCCCGAGGGAGTCAACGTCGAAATCGAGCTGGATCGAAAGCGAGCTTGAAGACATTCTCGATGAAGAGCTCGAACTGGAGCTGGACGACCTCCGGTTTCCCGAAGGCTATCCGAAAATCGCCGATGAGTTAAAAGGATCCGCCCTGAACCGGCGCACCTATTTTCGCGAGTTACTGCGGCTACAGGCCGAACTTGTCGAGATGCAGGACTGGGTCGTCGCCAATAACTACAAGCTGGTGGTGTTGTTCGAAGGCCGTGACGCTGCCGGCAAGGGTGGGGTTATCAAGCGGATATCGCAGCGCCTCAACCCGCGTATCTGCCGCACGGTAGCACTCACCGCGCCGTCGGAGCGCGAAGCATCGCAGTGGTATTTCCAGCGCTTCGTGCCTCATCTGCCCGCGGCGGGCGAAATCGTGCTGTTCGACCGGTCCTGGTACAACCGCGCCGGGGTCGAACGGGTCATGGATTTCGCGACAGAGGGTCAGGTCGAGGAATTCTTCCGCGACGTGCCGGATTTTGAGCGCATGCTGACGCGGTCGGGCATCAAGGTCATCAAATACTGGTTCTCGATCACCGATCAGGAACAGCAGCTGCGCTTCATGATGCGCATCCTAGATCCGATGAAACAATGGAAGCTCAGCGCGATGGACCTGCAATCGCGCATTCGCTGGGAAGACTACACGCGGGTGAAGGAAGAAATGTTCGAGCGCACCAACATCCCCGAAGCGCCCTGGTACATCGTCGAAGGCGACGACAAAAAGCGCGCCCGGCTGAACTGTATGCACCACCTGTTGCAACAGGTCCCCTATACGGAGGTGCCGCAGGAGCAGGTCGCGCTGCCGGAACGGGTGTTCAACCCCGAATACGAACGCTCGGTGCTGCCCGACGAACTTTACGTGCCTGAGGTTTACTGACCCGGTTTACAGGCAAGATTTACGGGCGGGCGCTAACCTGCCAGTGTCGGCAGACACTAACGGGTAGGACCGGAACATGCAGGCGAAACTAAAAGCGAACGGTGCTGTCTCCAGCGGACGGCGGCGCGGCAATTGTGGCGTCGTGGGGTCCGCAGCGTACGCACCGGAAAACCTGATCGCAGCGCGGCTCCGTCGGCTCGCGATCCGGACTGGGAAAAACAGGGCCGGACTGACAGCCTTATTTTCCGGACCTTCAGGCACCGGCAAAACGCTGGCCGCCGCGCTGGCCAGATCGCTTGGCAAAAACATTTATCGCGTCGATGTGTCCGCGATAACGGAAGATTATATCGGCGAAACCGAAAAGAACCTGTCCCGGCTCTTTGCCAACGCCCGCAAACAAAACGCCATTCTGTTTTTCGATGAAGCCGACGCACTGTTCGGCAAGCGCACCAACGTGACTGACAGCCACGACCGGTATGCCAATCTGGAAGTCAGTCATCTGCTCGCGCGGATGGCGAGACACCGTGGAATCGTCATCCTGAGTACCAACGGCCGGACCGAAATCGACCCGGCGATCAGTCGGCGGTTCCAGGTAGTGGTGAAATTTCCGAAACCGGACTCCGGTCAAAAATGATCGGATATTCGGAACCGGAAACCAGCGCTCGGGAGAGATTTGACGGATAATTCGCCAAAAAGCTCTGCGGGGCAGTGTCAGAGCAAAACGTCTTCAGGCAGAGCAGGCCGTGCTTTAACCTCGGTGGAGATATTGTCAGACTACGGGCGTTCAGGTCGAAAGAGCGATTCACGGCAGCCGATAAAACTGGCAGGAATTGGTGATTTTCTGTCGCCGTTAAGCGATTTTAATAATCACTGATATTTTAATCTGGCAGTGCCAACTTCGGTCTTGAATTGGTAAGATTTATCCTCTACTAGACAAATTCTAGACGCAAACGCACGTGCCGCTGGCCCTGAGTGGTGTATGTAACGACGGACGCGTCCTTTTTGGCTTTACCGGGATTTCCTCGGACTAGAAGGGGTGTGACGATGTTAGCAGCGGATACCGGCGCGCGCAGGCGCCTTCGCAAGAACTCTCGACAATTTCAAGCCGATAACACGTTGAAAGCGACGATTTCGCTTGTCGCCGAACCGGCTGAAGGCCTGCGTCTGCCCGAACGGCAGGGTGATATGCCGCCCCGGATTGCAGAGTACCTGGCGACACACGAATTCGACGGCCCGTGCGTGGTGGTTGATATAGATGTGGTCGAGCACAACTATATCACCATGTCACGCGCGTTACCGATCGGTCGGATTTTTTATGCGGTCAAGGCCAATCCGGCGGATGCCGTGATCGAACGACTGGCCATGCTAGACGCCTGTTTCGACGCCGCCAGCCCGAGCGAAATCGACCTGTGCCTGAGCTACGGCGTGTCGCCGGATCGGATTTCCTACGGCAACACGATCAAGAAACAGCGTGATATCCAATATGCATACGACCGCGGCGTGCGCATGTTCGCCTTCGACAGTGATGCCGAATTGGGAAAACTGGCCGAATCGGCACCTGGTTCGATGGTTTACTGCCGCGTTCTGATGGAATGTGAAGGTGCGGAATGGCCGTTGTCGCGCAAGTTCGGCTGCGAACCAGAGATGGCGCTGCGCCTGCTTGTCAAGGCGAACGAAATGGGGCTCGATCCATACGGCCTGTCCTTCCATGTCGGCTCGCAACAGACCGATCTCAGCCAATGGGATGTCGCGCTGTCACGGGTTTCGGGCTTGTTCGAGGACGCACGCCGTGTCGGCGTCAATTTGCGCATGGTCAATCTAGGCGGCGGCTTGCCCGCGCGTTACCGATCGGACGTTTACCCGCTGGAACAGTATGCTGACGTGATCATGGGTGCCATGATGCGCCACTTCGGACCGGCTCTGCCCGAAATGATTTTCGAGCCGGGCCGTTCGATTGTGGGGGATGCGGGCGTTATCCAGGCGGAGGTCGTGCTGATTTCGCGCAAATCCGACGATGACGACACCCGTTGGGTCTATCTCGATATCGGCAAATTCTCCGGACTTGCGGAAACCATGGACGAATCCATCAAATACCGGTTCGTGACTCCCCATGATGGCGGTGAAACCGGCCCGGTGAAACTTGCGGGCCCGACCTGTGACAGTGCCGACATCCTGTATGAAAGGGCGGGGTATAAATTACCGCTCGATTTGAAAATCGGCGACAAGATACAGATCCTGTCGACCGGCGCCTATACGACCACCTATGCATCCGTGAACTTCAACGGGTTCGCACCACTTCAGTCCGTCTGTATATAAGGCTGACTTGATATAGGGCGGACTTGAGCTCGACGAACTGTTCGTAGGCGGAAGCCTCAGCTGTTCCGGCGCATACTCCAGACGACGCGGTAGAGATCAAACCGGCGGTCCCGCAGGTTGCGCACGGTGCCCTCCGACCGGGCGACACGCAGGTCGGACAGTTTGAGGTCGGCGAACGCGATGGTTTCCGTATTCGGCGCGGTATCGGCGGCCACGCCGTCGCGGGCGAAGGGCAGGTCCGACGGCGTCAGGATGCAGCTTTCGGCATAGTGGATGTCCATGTTTTCGACATTCGGCAGGTTGCCGACTACGCCTGACATCACGACATAGCACTGGTTTTCCACCGCACGCGCCTGGCAGCAATAGCGCACCCGCAGGTAACCGCGGCGTTCGTCGGTACAGAACGGCACGAACAGGATTGTCGCCCCCTGGTCGACAAGATGGCGACCGAGTTCCGGGAATTCGGCGTCGTAGCAGATAAGTACGCCGATCGGCCCGCAATCGGTGTCGATCGGAGTGACCTGGTCGCCGCCCTTGATGTTCCACCAATAGGCTTCGTCCGGGGTGGGGTGGATTTTTTCGCGCCGGTGAACCGAGCCGTCGCGCAGGAACACGAAGGCCGTATTGCGGATATCGCCGTCGGGATGAAGCGTCGGGTGCGAACCGCCGATAATGTTGATGTTGTAACGGAGCGCCAGCCGGTTCATGAACGTTTCGAACCATTCAGTATATTCGGCGACACGGGCGATACCCTCGGCCGGAGGCAGTGCCTTTTTTTCGATCGACAGGAGCTGTAGCGTGAACAGTTCCGGAAACACAACGAAATCGCAGCGGTAGTCCGACGCAACATCGACGAAATATTCGATCTGGTTTTCGAACTGGGCACGGTCATCGATCTCGCGCATCTGAAGCTGCACGGTCGCGACGCGCACCGAATTGGTCATCGTCAGCGCGTCGGCGGGCTCGTGCGTCCCGGTGCCTTCGACGTAAAGCGGGTTGTGCCACACCATATGGGTGGCGTAGCCGAGCGAATCATGATCGTCGGTGTCGTATTCGTGCAGGATTCCGATCGGCTCGAAATCGTTCGCTATGTGAAACCGGATCGTGGAATCGCGCAGCTTGCGGCTGGCGACGGCAGCGAGATAATCGGCCGGGTCCGGATAGGTGCGCCGCCGCTTGGCATAACCCGGCATGCGTCCGCCGAACACGATGCCCTTCAGGCTGAGATGTTCGCACAGGGTGCGTCGCGCTTCGTACAGACGCTGGCCGATGCGCAGCCGCCGCCGGGACGGATCGACGCTGACCTCCATGCCATACAGCCAGTCGCCTTTTTCGTCATGGCGCGATGCAAGCCCGTCGCCAGTGATCTCATCCCAGCTATGCGGCGCCATCGCCACCGCCTCGTCGATGATGAAGGTCGCGCAATGCCCCACGACCTCGCCATCGAGCTCGGCGACAAACTGGCCGTCGGCAAAGGCGACAATCTGGCTGCGTACCATGTGCTGCGTATTCCAGGGCGACGGCGCATAAATCCGCCGGCTGAGCGCCGCGATTGCGGCGACATCGCCGAGCTTTGCTTGGCGGATCGTGAGTGTCGGACGAGCCGCGGCGGCCTGATCGGAACGGGCCTCGGCGGCAGCGGATTCGGCGGTTTTCTTGCTGGTCATCCGGCGATGTTATGACGGCGGCGCGGACAAAGGGAAAGAGGGAAAAAGAGCAGAATAGCGTTTTGTTCGGCAAACGCACCAATGTGGCCGACAGCCATGATCGCTTCGCCAATCAGGAAGTGAACTACCTGCTCGCGCGGATGTCGAAACACCGCGGAATCGTCATCCTGAACACCAACGGCCGGACTGAAATCGACCCGGCGATCAGCCGGCGGTTCGACGCGGTCGTCAGCGCCCGCCCCCGGATTAGCCTAGCTCAGCGCGGCGCAGGCCCGCTGGATGCGTTCGCAGGCATCGGTCAGGGCTTCGGTCGACGTGGCATAGGAAATCCGGAAATACGGCTCCAGCCCGAACGCGACACCCGGCACCACGGCAACGCCTTCGGCCTCCAGCAGATACGTGCAGAAATCGGCATCGGTATCGATCTTGGTGCCGTCGGGTGCGGTCTTGCCGAGCGCACCGGCGCAGGACGGATAGACGTAGAACGCCCCTTCGGGTTTCAGGCAGGTAATGCCGGCAGCCTGGTTCAGCATCGACACCACCAGATCGCGGCGCTCGCTGAACATGTCGTTATGCGGCTGGATAAAATCCTGCGTGCCGTTCAGCGCTTCGACTGAAGCCGCCTGGCTGATCGACGATGTATGGGTCGATGACTGCGACTGAACGACAATCATCGCCTTGATCAACTCAACCGGGCCGGCACCGTAGCCAAGCCGCCAGCCGGTCATGGAATAGGCCTTCGAAACACCGTTCAGCGTGATGGTGCGGTCCATCAGACCGGGTTCGATCTCGGCCGGGGTCGAGAAGTCAAAACCGTCATAGATGACGTGCTCGTACATGTCGTCGGTCATCACCCAGACATGCGGATGACGCATCAGCACATCGGTCAGACCCTTCATCTCGGCGCGCGAATAGGCGGCGCCGGTCGGGTTGCTGGGCGAGTTCAGCAGCACCCATTTTGTCTTGGGCGTGATCGCCGCCTCAAGGTCTTCAGGCCTGATCTTGAAGCCGTTGGATTCGAGACCGTCGACGAAGACCGGTGTGCCTTCGGCCAGCAGCACCATATCGGGATAGGACACCCAGTAGGGTGCCGGGATGATCACCTCGTCGCCCGGATCGAGCGTCGCCATGAAGGCGTTGTAGATGACCTGCTTGCCGCCGCAGCTGACGATCACCTGATCGGGCGTGTAATCGAGGTCGTTATCGCGCTTGAACTTGTCGCAGATCGCCTGGCGCAGCTTCAGCGTACCGGGGATCGGCGTGTATTTGGTTTCGCCCGCGTCGATCGCCGCCTTGGCGGCCGCCTTGATATTGTCCGGCGTGTCGAAATCCGGCTCTCCCGCGCCGAGGCCGATGATATCGCGGCCGGCGGCCTTGAGCTCGGCGACTTTGCCGGTCAGGACGTTGGTGGGGGACGGTTTGATTCGCGAAAGACGCTGCGCAACGAGGGCCATAGCCTGAATAACCTTTTTCCGAATTTTTCGAGTTGGTTTCGAGCGCGCGCAAATTACGCCCGTGGCGGGATACAGGCAACAGGATACAGCACCGTCCTGCCACAAAATTGCCGCGATTGATCACAGTAACGCCGCATTTCACCGCGATTTGCCATCGTCCGGCCCCATTGGGGATGTTTTCTGTCTCCCTCGCCCCATTGAGCCCGTCGCCGATCCCCCGTCGTTTCGACAACCCGGCGCTCCGACAAAAGGAAACAACAATATGTCAGCCCGCATTCTCCCCGCCGTCCGGCGGCTTCTGCCGATCTTCCTGATCGCTCTTCCAGCCACTGGCGCACATGCTCAGACCACGTCCGGTACTCAGCAAGCGCCTGTGACCAAAACCGCAGTCCAGACCCCGCCACTGATGACCCTGGCAGACGTTCAGCGCGGCCAGTTGCTGTTCCACAGTGTCCGGCACGGCGAATACGTCCCCGCGCCGCTGGTCGCGACCGAGGTCGAAATCGACGTCAGCGGCATCGTCGCGCGCACGATGGTCAAACAATACTTCGTCAATCCGACCAAGGACTGGCTCGAAGGGCGCTACGTATTTCCGCTGCCGGAGAAATCCGCCGTCAACAAAATGAAGCTGGTCGTCGGCGAACGCGTCATCGAGGCGAAAATCGCCGAACGCATCTCCGCCCGAAAAGCGTATGAGGAAGCGAAACGCCAGGGCCGGCGCGCAGCGCTCGTCGAACAGCACCGGCCCAATATTTTTTCCAACAGTGTCGCCAATATTCCGCCCGGCGGAAGGATCGCGGTGCAGCTGCACTACATCCAGCGGCTCGATTACGACCGCGGCAAGTTCACACTCCGCTTTCCGCTGGTCGTCGCTCCGCGATTCGACCCGGCAGGAAACCCGATCAAAATGGTAAAACAGCCGGTTCTCGAAAACGGCGATGGCATGCCCGGCGCCCTCCGCAACGCCCTGCCCGAAATCCGAATTCCGATCAAAAACCCAGCCTATTCCGCCCCCACGAACCCGGTCACGATCAGCATCAATCTCGACGCGGGTTTGGAGCTCGCCTCCGTTGCCAGCGACAGCCACAAGGTAGGCATCGAAGATCTCGGCGACGGCAGGCGGCGGATAACACTGGACGGCAAGACCGTCCCCGCCGACCGGGATTTCACCCTTCGCTGGGCACCGAAGCTCGGCGCCAGGCCACTCGTCGCCGCATTCCGCGAGACCATCGGCACAGACGTCTTCGTGACCGCGCTGGTCATGCCGCCCGCCCCGCAGGAGGCAACGCGGCGCACCCGGCCACGCGATGTTGTCTTTATCCTCGACCGGTCGGGATCGATGGGCGGGGTCTCGATCCGCGCTGCCCGCTCGGCGCTAGATGCCGCCATTGACCGGCTGGGTGCACAGGACCGGTTCAACCTGATCCGGTTTTCCAACGACACCGACACGCTGTTCGACCAGGCCATGCCGGCAAGCGACACCAACCGCTTGTTTGCCAAGCTGTTTCTTCGCGATACGACGGCAAATGGCGGCACCGTGATGCGCCCTGCCCTGCACGCCGCGCTCAACGGCGACGCCGCCGAGGGCCGCCTCAAACAGGTCGTGTTCGTCACCGACGGCGCGGTCTCCAACGAAACGGAGCTGTTCCGCGATATCCGCCAGCGGCTCGGCAATGCGCGGCTGTTTACGGTGGGCATCGGTTCTGCGCCGAATAGTTATTTCATGCGCAAGGCGGCGGAGGCCGGGCGCGGCGCGTTCGTCTATATCCCCGATCTCAAACAGGTCGGCACCCGCATGACGACCCTGTTCGACAAGCTCGAACGCCCGGCAATGACCGGTATCTCATACGCCTGGACCGGCAGCGGTGACATTCCTGCACCGTCCCACCATGAAAGCTTCCCGGCGACGATCCCCGATCTCTATTTCGGCGAGCCTGTCATACTCGTCAGCCGGTTGGCGGCCGATGCGGTGGGACAGAACGATGTCCTGACCCTGCGCGCGGGCAGCTGGAAGACCGATCTGCGTCTTGGCGATGCGCGCCCGGCAAAGGGGGTCTCCACCCTGTGGGCGCGGGACAAAATCATGGCGCTCTCCGACGCCCGCCGGGACGGCGCGCGGGAAGCGGAAATTCGCGCGGCCATTACAAAAATCGGCCTCACCCACAGCCTGGTGACCCGCTACACCAGCCTGCTGGCGACCGAACAGACCGTCGCCCGCACGCCCGGGACACCACTGACCTCGGGCGATGTGCCGCTGAACCTGCCCCATGGCTGGAAGTTCGACACGGCCATGGGCAAAAGTCTGCTCAAACGCGCGGCAGCACCGCCGCCGACGATGGAGATGCGGAAACCGGGATCGGGCCCGGCCGCAAAAGCCAGTCTTGCAACCAAACGGGTGATCCTGCCGGCCGGGGCGACGCCGTTCTTCGTGCACCTCGCCATCGGCTTCGGATTGCTGATCCTCGCGGGGATGGTGCTGGTGGTCACCCTCCCCCGACCCGGGCGCGCCGTTTGATGCGTGCCCCGTCCCGGCGGCAGGCCCTCGCTGCCGTCGGGGCTCTACTTGCCGTCGCCGGGCTCTGGCAGCTCGGCAGCGCGCTGTTCATCCCCGCCAAGGCCACCATCGCGCAGGTGCTGTTGCACCGCGCCTGGGACCGCACCCTTGCGGGCGAGGCACAGGCAAAACCCTGGCCCTGGGCCGATACCTGGCCGGTCGCGCGACTGAAGCTGCCCAGCGTGGATACCGACCTGATCGTGCTCGCCGGCGCCAGCGGCCAGGCGCTGGCCTTCGGGCCTGGTCATGTCCCGGGCACCGCCGCCCCCGGGCGCCCCGGGCTCAGCATGATTGGCGGCCACCGCGACACACACCTGAAGATTCTCGCCAGGCTCAAACCCGGCAGCCGGGTGGAGATACAGCGCCCTGATGGAGAGATGCGCGCCTATCGGGTCGACGCCACATCGATCGCCGATGCCCGCCAGCCCTGGGCGGCCCCAGTCGATGCGGACGGGCTGGTACTGGTGACGTGCTACCCGTTCGATGCCCTGATTCCCGGCGGCCCGCTGCGGTATCTGGTGCATACGGTGCCATTGGAAGAGCCCCGGTCGCCGTAAATTGGCCCGCACATCGGAGAAATCACACACAAAATGTCACCCCGGTCCCGTGCCGGGGTCCAGAGGTGCCGACGCCGATCTCAGGCGAAAAAGACTGGATCCCGGCACAGGACCGGGATGACGGATTGAAAAGCCACGAAGGCGAATCATCTATCAGGCGCCAACCGCGAACCCCAACTGGAAATCCACCCCGGACCACGCCATATTAGGATCATGAACACCGTCCTAACCGAGCGCCCCTCCCTGCCGACACCGGATGGCAGCATCCCGTTCCAGATCGTGTCGGATTTTACGCCCGCGGGCGATCAGCCGCAGGCGATTGCCGAGCTGCTCGAAGGCGTGCGCGCCAATGAAAAGGACCAGGTGCTGCTCGGCGTGACCGGATCGGGCAAGACGTTCACGATGGCCCATGTGATCCAGGAACTGAACCGCCCGGCGCTGGTGCTGGCACCGAACAAGACACTTGCTGCACAGCTTTACGGTGAGATGAAATCGTTCTTTCCGCATAACGCGGTCGAATATTTCGTGTCCTATTACGACTATTACCAGCCCGAAGCCTATGTCGCCCGGTCGGACACCTTTATCGAGAAAGATGCATCAATCAACGAACAGATCGACCGGATGCGCCACGCCGCGACCCGCGCGCTGATGGAACGCCGCGATGTGATCCTGGTCGCCAGCGTCTCGTGCATATACGGCATTGGCAGCCTTGAATCCTATCAGTCGATGACGATCCCGCTCAAAGCCGGCCAGGCAATCGAGATGTCCGACCTGCTGAAAAAATTCGTCGCACTGCAGTACCGCCGCAACGACCAGAACTTTACCCGCGGCACCTTCCGGGTGCGCGGCGATTCCGTCGAACTCTTCCCGGCCCATTACGAGGACCGCGCCTGGCGGTTGTCTTTCTTCGGCGACGAGATCGAGGAAATTCACGAATTCGATCCGCTGACCGGCGAACGCACGGGCAAGCTGGAGCAGATAACGATCTATGCGAACTCGCATTACGTTACCCCGCGCCCCACGGTGCAGCAGGCCATCGGAGAGATTAAGGCCGAGCTGAAAGACCGGCTCGCGTGGTTCGAGGCGAACAACAAGCTGCTCGAGGCCCAGCGCATGGAACAGCGGGCGATGTTCGACATCGAAATGCTGGAAACCACCGGCCATTGTTCGGGCATCGAGAACTATTCACGCTATCTTACCGGGCGCGGCGCCGGTGAGCCGCCGCCGACTTTGTTCGAGTACATTCCGGACGACGCGCTGCTGATCGTCGATGAATCCCATGTGACGGTGCCGCAGATCGGCGGCATGTTCAAAGGTGACTTCAACCGCAAATCGACCCTCGCCGAGTTCGGCTTCCGCCTGCCGTCCTGCGTCGATAACCGCCCCCTCAAATTCGAGGAATGGGAGGCCATGCGCCCCCAGACGGTGCATGTGTCGGCGACACCCGGCCCGTGGGAAATGGAGCGTACCGGCGGCGTGTTCGTCGAACAGGTCATCCGCCCGACCGGCCTGATCGATCCGGTCTGCATCATCCGCCCGGTGGGCAATCAGGTCGACGATCTGTTGCAGGAATGCCGGGACTGCGCGGCCAAGAACCAGCGCGTGCTGGTGACCACGCTGACCAAGCGCATGGCCGAGGACCTGACCGAATACATGCAGGAGGCCGGCATCCGCGTGCGCTATCTGCATTCGGATATCGACACGCTGGAACGGATCGAGATCATTCGTGATTTGCGGCTCGGCGCGTTCGATGTGCTGATCGGCATCAACCTGCTGCGCGAGGGGCTCGACATCCCTGAATGCGCGCTGGTCGCCATCCTCGATGCCGACAAGGAAGGCTTCCTGCGCTCAAAGACATCGCTGGTGCAGACCATCGGCCGCGCGGCGCGCAATCTCGAAGGCCGGGTTATTCTCTATGCCGACAAGATGACGAATTCGCTGCAATACGCGCTGGATGAAACCAACCGGCGGCGTGAAAAGCAGCAGGCCTATAACGTCGCCAACGGCATCACGCCCGAAAGTGTGCGGAAAGACATCGGCGACATCCTGGAGAGCGTCTATTCGCAGGATTCGTTCGCCGTCGAGACCGGCGACGAAGACAACCCGCATCTCGTCGGCCACAATCTGAAAGCCTATCTGAAAGAGCTGGATGAGCGCATGCGCGACGCCGCCGCCAACCTCGAATTCGAGGAGGCAGCCCGCCTGCGCGACGAGCTGCACCGCCTCGAACAGATGGAAATCGGCGTGCCCTCAGGCCCCCGGCGCCTCCAGGCCCGCATCGATTCCGCCAAGCGGACAGGGCGTAACCGGAAGCCAGGGAAATCAAACAAGTCGGGCGAAGCGCGGAAGCGTTAGGCTAGAAAATGTCATTCCCGCGAAGGCGGGAATCTCTCTGCGGCTCTCCTCCCACGGAGATCCCCGCCTTCGCGGGGATGACCGGTAGAGTTCTGCCTAGCCCTTCTTCTCCCCGTCCTTCTCCGCCGTCACCGGCAGGATGACGTCCGACAGGAGCGCGTAATCGTCGGCGCGGTGGTCTCGGATGATGTCCCGGATCTGGTCATCCGGCGTGCCGTAGCCGCGGAGAACCGCTTCGCCAAGATGGAGGCTGAGCTCATAGGTTTCGTGCACGATGCCGCTAGCCCCGGCGCTGACCAGGCGGCGTTTATGGGCGTTGTCGCGGGCGCGCACGAATATGTTCAGCCTGGGGAAACGCCGGTGCAGCAGGTTGACGACACGTTCCGCCGCCGTCGCGTTATCGAGGATGATGACCGCGGCACGGGCGCGCTCGGCGCCGAGCGCTTCGAGCACCTCAACCCGGCTGGCATCGCCGTAATAGACCGACAGACCCTGAGCCCGCGCTTCGGCGACACGCGTCGGTTCGAACTCGACGGCAACATAAGGGATACCGGCGGCCGACAGGGTTTTGACCACTGACTGGCCGACCCGCCCGAACCCGGCAATGATCACGTGGTCCTTCATGTCGGCACTTTCGGACCGCATGTCTTCCTGTTTTTCAGCGAGTTTCGCTTCCATCCGCCTGTGCGCCCGGTTGCCGAGCCAGGCGAGGCCCGGCGTCAGCGCCATGCTGAGAGCGATGACGGCAGCCAGAATGGTCGCCACACGCGGCTCCAGCAGACCGAACCCGCCGGCCAGCGCGAACAGCACGAAGCCGAACTCCCCCGCCTGGCTGAGCACGAGCGCGGTATTCAGGCTGATCGCGGACGACACACCGCTGATCCGGCACAAAACCATCGTAATCGTGGTTTTAAGAACGATGAGCCCGACCAGCAGACCCAGCACCAGCAGGGTATTCTCAAAGATAATGCCAAGATCCAGGCTGATGCCAACGGTCATGAAGAACAGGCCGAGGAGCAGCCCGCGGAAGGGCTGAATATCGGCGGCGACCTGATGGCGGTATTCAGTCTCGGCCAGCAACAGCCCCGCGAGGAACCCGCCGATCGCAAGCGACAGCCCGAACGTGCCAGTCAACCAGGCCATCCCCAGCAGCACGGCAAGCGTGACGGCCGCGAACAGT
Source organism: Paracoccaceae bacterium (assembly GCA_047638395.1). GTDB lineage: Bacteria > Pseudomonadota > Alphaproteobacteria > MPNO01 > UBA830 > CAXBCP01. The sequence continues at coordinate 26,623 of JBLIMV010000009.1, forward strand.
TCCGACGACCGCCCGACGGCCACGGCACGGAAGAGCGGGCGTACAACAAAGCGGCCGAAAATCGCCACCCCCGCCAGGAGCAGCAACGCCTTGCCAAGCGTCCACAGCAGCGCTGTGACCGTGTCGTCACCCTCGCCGGCGAAGGCAGGTACAAGGGCAAGCAGCGGGACCACAGCGAGATCCTGGAGCAACAGGATGGCAAAGGTCAGGCGTCCCCGGCGCGAGGCCAGTTCGCCGCGCTCGGACAACAGTTGCAGGACGACGGCCGTCGACGACAGGGCAAGCCCGCCGCCGATGATCACCGATGTCTGCAGCGAAAACCCGGCCGAATACGCCACCGCCGCAATGATTATCGACGTCACGACGACCTGAGCGGTGCCGACGCCGAAAATCTGGTTCCGGATCACTTTGAGCCGGTCGACGCTCAGCTCAAGCCCGATGGTGAAAAGCAGAAAGACAACGCCAAGCTCGGCGATGTTGTGAACCTGTTTGGAGCCCGAAATCAGACTGAGAACGCCCGGGCCGATGATCACCCCGGCGACCAGATAACCTAGCACCAGGCTGGATCGCAGGCGCTGGAAGACAGGCGCGACAACGACCGCCGCGATCAGAAAAATGAGCGTCTCGCTCAGGAAGGAAGCGTCATGCATGGGCAGTCTGTACGGTCTGCGGCGGAATTAAAGCCAACATAACGGAAATTTATGAGTTCTATGGAAAATTAACCATGTCGGTACCATATACACCGAGCGTTTGTTGTTTCGGAACAGATGGCCGTGATTGGTGATCCATGGCGCAGCATGTTACCAAGCCATCTATTTTTGATTTTTGTCCTTTGAACCTTCTGCGCGTTTTAACCAGCTGAATGACATATTTTCTGATTATTGCCGGTTTTGCCCTGCTGCTGTTTGGTGGCGAGTCCGTCGTGCGCGGCTCTGTGGCACTGGCACAGCGGCTTGGCGTATCGCCGCTGATCGTCGGGCTGACGATTGTCGGGTTCGGCACGTCATTGCCGGAGATGGTCGTCAGCGTTAATGCCGCCCTGGTGGGGTCGCCGGGACTGGCCGTCGGCAACGTGGTCGGCAGCAATATTGCGAACATTCTGCTGATCCTGGGCGTTGCCGCCATCATCGGCCCGATTGCAGTCCACCCGGCCGCCGTCAAACGTGATCTGGTGGGTATGGCGGTGGTCACGCTGATCTATGTCGGGCTGGGTATGTCCGGTCAGATCGTGTTCTGGCAGGGCGCGCTCATGCTGATCGCGTTGATGTCCTATATCGGATTTACCGTCTGGCACGACAACAAAACCAATGACGAAGCCGCAGAGATGCACCGCGACGAGGCCGCCGAGATGGGCACGATCCCGCTGCGCACGGTCAGCATTGCCGGTATTATCATCGTCGGTCTGTTCGCCGTCGTGGTCGGCGCTGAATGGCTGGTGACCGGCGCGACAACGCTGGCCACGGAATTTGGCGTCCCCGAAGAAGTAATCGGCCTGACCGTTGTCGCCATCGGCACCTCGCTGCCGGAGCTTGCGACCGCCGTCGTCGCCGCCTATCGCGGGCATTCAGATGTCTGCGTCGGCAACGTGCTGGGCAGCAACCTGTTCAATCTGTTTGGTATTACGGGCGTAACCGCGCTCTTCGCGCCACTGCCGTTTTCCGACAAGATCGTCAGCTTCGATCTGTGGGTTCTGCTGGCCGCAACGGCGCTGATTATCCCCTTCATGCTGTCGGGCAGACGCATCAGCCGCCTCGAAGGCTCGATCCTGATCGTGCTGTATGTCGGCTTCGTGGCCAGTCAGTTCCTCGGCATGAGCGGTATGCCGACCTGACGTGTCTTTCTGATCAACCGAATTTGCCGAAACTGCGAATTCCAGCCGTAATCCCCACCCGTAAAGCCTTGAACCCATCGCCGGCATGCCGCATTTTCACGATATGACCGAAACATCCAAAGGACATGCGCTGGTCACCGGCGCCGCAAAGCGCATCGGCCGCGAAATCGCGGCAGCGCTTGCCGAAGATGGCTGGACAGTCGGCATCCATCACCGCCGTTCCGCAGACGATGCGGACGCGCTGTGCCGCTACCTGACCGAGGCCGGCAACAGGGCCTATGTGGTTGCCGCCGACCTTGACGACGATGCAGACATAGACCGGCTGGTGGTTGATGCCGTTGCCGCTGGCGGGCCGATCACCTGTCTGGTCAATAATGCGTCCGTTTTCGAGCATGACAGCCTGGAGACGCTTTCCCGCCAGTCCTGGGATACCCACATGAACGTCAATCTGTGGGCACCTATCAAGCTGAGCCAGGCTTTGGCAACCGGTCTGCCGGACGGTGAGACGGGCAACATCATAAATATTGCCGATCAGCGGGTGATCAATATCCCGCCGGGCTTCCTGTCCTATACGATCAGCAAGACCGGCATGTGGGCGATGACGCAGAACCTGGCGCTGGCGCTGGCGCCGCGTGTCCGCGTCAATGCCATCGGGCCCGGCCCTACCCTGCCGAGCCCGCGGCAGAGCCAGGAACAATTCGACAAGCAAGCCGCCCGGGTACCGCTTGGCCGCGGTGCCGGGGCGGGAGAGATTGCCGACGGCGTGCGCTACATTCTTGCCGCACCGTCATTGACCGGCCAGATGATCGCGCTGGATGGCGGACAGCACCTGGGGTGGGAATTCCCGGAGCCCGGCGCACCGCCGGTAACCGAATGACGGCACGCTGGCCCAAATATTGCCCGGAGCATCACCCGGCCCAAACAGACGAGAAGGCGACAATATGACGGCCGAACCCCTCAAAGAATTGCCCAAAGAGCTGCCTGACACAAACGCATTGGCCGCGGCCCGGCCAACACGCCGCGTGTTTATCAGCGACCTGGTGCTTGAATGCCTGATCGGCGTGTACCGTCACGAGCGCGACGGCGCCCAGCGGGTCCGGATCAACCTGGACCTCACCGTGTTCGAAACCCCCGCGCCGATCGACGACAAACTGTCCAACGTGCTGTCTTATGAAGACATCATCATCAAGGTGCGCAAACTGGCCACTGCGGGACACCTGAACCTTGTGGAGACGCTCGCTGAAAGAATCGCCGAGCTGTGTCTTGCCGAAGCAAATGTGAGTGTTGCCAAAGTTCGGGTGGAAAAACTCGATGTATTCGCGGATGCCGCCAGTGTGGGTGTTGAAATAGAACGATCAAACTGACCGTTAAACAAAACAACACTTACTAAAAAAAGGCAGCTCTCATGCTAAATACGCTGAAAATGAGTACGGTTGTACACATGCCGCCGCAATCACTGATTTTCATATTTTGTTCATAAATAATTAACCATTTAATAACATCCGTTACTTTTGTAAATACAATTTACTCATATTTTACAATAGCTTATGATATTATGACTTTTCGGGCTATGGGTGAGACGGGTAGGTTTGTCAATCTGGTGCGGTCTGAATATGTTGGCGTTATAGACAGGCTTATCCACAGAAACCGTGGATAAGCCACGCTTTCGAATCGAAACCGGGACAAACTGGGCCGAACTAGGACGAACCGGGCTGGCCCTGCCGTAATATCCTTTGCGGGTTTGGACAAAGATGACTCTGAAATGGCCGATAAAATAGAAAACGCCCCGACAGCGGCCAGTGAAGCACTCAAAGGTGCCGCGCTGATCGCATCGCGGCTGAAGAACCTGCCGACCGGACCGGGCGTCTACCGGATGACCGATGCGGCGGGCAAACCGCTCTATGTCGGCAAGGCAAAGAACCTGCGTAACCGGGTGACATCCTATTCCCGGGGGCATGGCCAGCCCGAACGCATCCGCCTGATGGTTGCCCAGACCGTCGATCTTGAAATTGTCAGTACCCACACCGAAGTCGAAGCACTGCTGCTCGAAAGCAACCTGATCAAGCAGTTGAAACCGCGTTACAACATCCTGCTGCGGGACGACAAATCCTATCCCTATATCCTGCTGCGGACCGACACGGACTGGGTACAGCTCATCAAGCATCGCGGTGCGCGTAACAAGGGTGGCGAGTATTTCGGCCCCTTTGCCTCGGCGGGCGCCGTCAACCGCACGCTCAACACGCTGCAAAAGGTATTTCCGCTGCGAAGCTGCTCGGATAGCGTATTCAATGGCCGCACACGGCCCTGCCTGCAATATCAGATCAAACGCTGCACGGCGCCCTGCGTGGACCTGATTTCGACCGAGGATTATGGCGAGATCGTCGACCAGGCACAGGCGTTCATGCGCGGGCGCAGCCGCGACGTGCAGGAATCGATGTCACGCAAGATGGAAGAAGCGAGCGCGGCACTCGATTATGAATCCGCGGCCATCCACCGCGACCGGATCCGCGCGCTGACCCAGATACAGGCCCATCAGGATATCCACGTCGGCAGCATCAATGAGGCCGATATCATTGCCGCCCATCAGGATGGCGGTGCGACCTGCGTTCAGGTGTTTTTCTACCGGGCGGGGCAGAATTACGGCACGCGGACGTTCTTCCCCAACCACGCCCGGTCTATCCCCACCGAAGAGGTGCTCGAAGCGTTTATCGGCCAGTTCTATTCGGACAAGAAACCGCCGAAGCTGCTGCTGGTCAGCCATGCGCTCCCCAATCAGGAGCTTGTCCGCCAGGCGCTGTCGATCCGCGCCGACCGCAAGGTCGAAATTTCCAAACCGCAGCGCGGCGCCCGCAAAAGCCTGATCGACAGTGCTGCGCTGAACGCAGGGGACGCGCTCGCCCGGCGGCTGTCCGAAAGTGCGACCCAGCGCAAACTGCTCGATGGCGTCGCCGCATTGTTCGACCTCGACGCGCCGCCGAAGCGGATCGAAGTATACGATAACAGCCATATTTCAGGCACCAATGCACTCGGCGCGATGATCGTGTCGGGCGAGGACGGATTCGAGAAAAGCGCCTATCGCAAGTTCAACATCAAGAACCCCGACATCGAACCGGGCGATGATTACGCGATGATGCGCGAAGTGCTGACGCGGCGGTTTGCCCGCGCGTTGAAGGAAGACCCCGACCGCGAAAAAGGCACCTGGCCGGATTTGGTCCTGATCGACGGCGGACCGGGTCAGCTATCGGTGGTCATGGAAGTGCTGGACGAGCTTGGCATTTCGGATATGCCGCTGGTATCGATCGCCAAGGGCCCTGATCGCAATGCCGGACGCGAACGGTTCCACGTACCCGGACGCACACCGTTTTCACTGCCACTGCAGGACCCGATCCTGTATTTCATGCAGCGCCTGCGCGATGAAGCGCACCGTTTCGCCATCGGCAGCCATCGTAACCGGCGGTCCAAGCAGATAAGGAAGTCGGCAATCGACGAGGTGTCGGGCATCGGCGCCAAGCGGAAACGCGCGCTGCTGAACCATTTCGGGTCCGCCGCAAGTGTCGGCCGCGCCGGTCTTGCCGACCTTGAGGCGGTCGACGGGATCAGTACAACAGTCGCGAAAAGAATTTATGATCACTTTCACGCCGAAGAGTAGACTTCGCCCGACGAACCTTTGCCTCACTCACCTTCGGCGAACTGGACTTCGGTCCCGGCCGAAAATATCTGACCGAGATGGAACTATATGCATCTGACCCTGCCCAATGTCCTGACACTGTCCCGCGTAGCGGTAATCCCGATTTTTGTCGCGCTGTTCTTTCTCGAAAGCGCGGCGGGACAATGGATCGCCTGCGCCGTGTTCACCGTGGCCGCGATTACCGATTTCTTCGACGGCTATCTCGCCCGGGCACGCGGCCAGCTTTCGGCGTTTGGCAGGTTTCTCGACCCCGTCGCGGACAAGCTGCTGGTGGCCTCGGCGCTGTTGATGATGGTCGGGTTCGGTCAGATCGCGGAGCTTGCCATCATTCCCGCCGTGATCATTCTGTGTCGTGAGATCATGGTGTCGGGTCTGCGCGAATTCCTGGCCGGCCTGTCGGTCGGACTCCCGGTAAGCAAGCTGGCAAAATGGAAAACCACGATCCAGATGGTCGCCATCGCGATCCTGATTCTGGGCAATGCGGCACATCCGGTCATCCCGGAATCGGTGCCTGTGCGCATTATTGGCGAAGCCGGGCTGTGGATCGCCGCCGTCATCACCATGATTACCGGCTACGATTACCTGCGGGCCGGCCTGCGCCACATGGACCCGCCACCCGCGGCAGGTGGCGGGTCATGACTTCCCCTCTCAGCGCATCCGAGCCCGCCGTCATCGGCGTTACCGGGTGGAGCGGCAGCGGCAAAACTGCCCTGATCGTGCGCCTGATCCCCGAGCTTGCGGCGCGCGGCTACCGGGTCGCGACCGTGAAGCACGCCCATCATGCCTTCGACATCGACACGCCGGGCAAGGATTCGTTTGAACACCGCGCTGCGGGTGCGACCGAGGTTGTTGTCTCATCCGCGAAACGCTGGGCGATCATGCATGAGAACCGCGACACAGCGGAGCCGGCACTGGAAGACCTTCTCGCCAAACTCTCCCCCGTCGATATCGTCCTGGTCGAAGGCTTCAAGAACGAGGCCCACACAAAAATCGAGGTTCACCGACCGGTGACGGGGGTCGACCTGATCTGCACGACGAACCCGTCCATCGTCGCCATCGCCGCTGACGCCGCTTTGACCGGGGCGTTCGCGGACGGCGCATCGGCACCCGGTATCCCGCTGCTCGACCTCAACGACACGGCGGCGATTGCAGATTTCGTGATCGCCCATTGCGGACTTTCCGGGCGGCTGGAAGAAGCGGTCTGACATGGCGCAGCTTTCCGACGATTGTTTTGCCTTTGGCGGTGAGCTGATGCGCACCGACGAGGCATTGGCCCTGCTGACCGACCGGCTGTCTGTCGTGGTCGACCGCGAAGACTGCACGCTGCGCGACGCGGCCGGGCGGATACTGGCGCAAGACGTCACCTCGACCCGCGCGGTGCCGCCCCATGACAATGCCGCGGTTGATGGCTATGCGGTCCGCTTCGAAGACCTGTCGCCAGGCGGCGAAACGCGGCTTGCCCTGACCGGGCGCATTGCGGCGGGAGACATATCCGACCATCCGGTCGGTGCGGGCCAGGCGATCCGCATCTTTACCGGTGCGGCCATGCCGGCGGACGGCGACACCGTGCTGATGCAGGAAGACTGCCGCGAAGAAGAAGGCCATGTCGTCATCCCGCCCGGCATCAAACAGGGAGCGAACCGGCGCTTCGCTGGCGAGGATATCACCGCGGGCGACGTAATCCTCAAAGCAGGCACACAGCTCCGCCCGCAGGAAATCGGCCTCGCCGCCTCAATCGGCCTCAAAACATTGTCGGTATTCAAGCCGGTGCGTGTCGCGCTGTTTTCCACCGGCGACGAAGTCCGCGATGCGGGCGACGAACTTCCGCCCGGCTGCATTTACGACGCCAACCGCTATTCCATTGCCGCCGCGCTGGAACGCCTCGGCTGTGATGTTGACGACCTGGGTATCCTGCCCGATTCCTATGACGTCATCCGCGATACATTGTCGGCGGCCGCCGCCGATCACGACCTGATCATGACCTCGGGCGGAGTGTCGACCGGAGAGGAGGATCATGTCCGTGCAGCGATCGATGCACTGGGCAGCATGCATTTCTGGCGCCTCGCGATCCGCCCGGGGCGGCCTTTGGCGCTCGGCCAGATCGGCAGCGTGCCGTTCATCGGCCTGCCCGGCAATCCCGTCGCCGTGCTCGTCACCTTCATGCGCTTTGCCCGCCCCGCGATCCTGCGGCTTGGCGGCAGCCGTGTGACCGAACCGGCGATGTACCGCGTCCGCGCGGGATTTCCGGTCAAAAAGAAGCTTGGGCGGCGCGAATGGCTGCGCGTAAAGCTCGACCGGGACGCCGACGGCGCACCGGTGGCACAAAAATTTCCCCGCGACGGCGCGGGCATCCTCACCTCCATGGTAGAATCCGACGGGCTGGTTGAACTTCCCGAAGAATTGACTAGCTTCGAGGCGGGCACCATGGTGGATTTCCTCCCCTTCAGTGAGATCGGATAATGCAGGTACTTTATTTCGGCTGGGTCAAATCCCGGATCGGGATCGGCAAAGAAGAGCTTTCGCCACCGCCGGAGGTGACGAACGTGGCATCCCTGATCGACTGGCTCAAAGGCCGGGGCGACGGCTATGCGAATGCATTCGAGGATTCGACCGCTCTGCGCGTTGCCGTCAATCAGGAGATCGCGCAACTCGATGCGCCGATCGCCGACGGTGACGAGGTTGCCGTATTTCCGCCGATGACGGGAGGCTAAGCGCCATGATAAAGGTACAGACAGAAGACTTCGATATCGGTGCAGAGATCGGCCGTATGACGGAGGGCAATACGGAAATCGGCGGGCTTGCGAGCTTCGTCGGGCTGGTTCGCGATTATGCCGGCGACGAGAAAATCAGTTCCATGACACTGGAACACTATCCCGGCATGACCGAAAAACAGCTCGGCAAGCTCGAGGCAGAAGCCCGTGAGCGCTGGGACCTGCAGGATGTGCTGATCATTCACCGGTACGGCACGCTGAACCCCGGCGATCGCATTGTCCTGGTGGCGACCGCCTCCGCGCACCGCGAGGCATCGCTTGAAAGCTGTCAGTTCCTGATTGACTGGCTAAAGACCAAGGCGCCGTTCTGGAAGCTGGAAGACCGCGAATCCGGCGCCCAGTGGGTCGATTCCCGCAGCGAGGATTCAGTCGCCGCCGACAAATGGGTTCGGGTGACGGACGCTTAGGGCGCGCCCTCTCATATTAGAGAGTTACCCTCGTTCCAGCCACTCGATGTCACCCCGGAACAGATCCAAATTCCCCTACCCGACGTCATCCCGGCCCGACGTCATCCCGGCCCGACGTCATCCCGGCCTTGTGCCGGGATCCAGATGGCGGTGGCTGAAAGACTGGGCTCCGGCACGAGGCCGGGGTGACACATCAGAAGATGCCTGACGCGGTGGACCCCCGGTACAAGACCGGGGGAATAGCTTTTATGGACAGGACCTTGAAGGGGCACGAGAACGCGGCCCCTTAAGCGTTGGTCTTAAGCCGCTTCTTCGTTCAGCGTGCCGCGCACCAGCGCATCGTAATCTTCGAGCAGGGTGCGGGTGATCGTGCCGACTTCGAACTTGTGGTCGTCGATCTCGCCCACGGGGGTCACTTCCGCCGCCGTGCCGGTGACGAAAATCTCGGACGTGTCGGCAAGTTCTTCGGGCATAATGACCCGTTCGATCACTTCGTAGCCGTGTTTCTTGGCAATGCCGATCACGGTGCGCCGCGTGATGCCGTCGAGGAAGCAATCCGGTGTCGGCGTGTGAATTTTGCCGTCCTGGATCAGGAAGATGTTGGCACCGGTGGATTCAGCAATCTGGCCGCGATAGTCGAGCATCAGCGCGTCGTCATAGCCCTTCGCCTCGGCCTCGTGCTTGCTGAGCGTGCAGATCATGTACAGACCCGCCGCCTTGGCATGAACCGGCGCTGTATCGGGTGCGGGGCGGCGCCATTTGGAGGTCGTGAGCCGAATACCGCGCATCCGCGCTTCGGGTGAGAAATAGGATGGCCATTCCCACACCGCGATGGCGACGTTGATTTTGGTCTCCTGGGCCGACACGCCCATCATCTCGCTGCCGCGCCAGGCAACCGGGCGCACATAGGCATCTGCATAGCCCTGGGAAGTCACTGTATCGCGGGTCGCCTGTTCGAGTTCTTCGAGCGAATAGGGAATTTCGAAACCGAGTTCCCTGCCGGAATCGATCAGCCGCTGCGTATGTTCGCGCAGCTTGAAGACTTCGCTGTTATAGACGCGCTCACCCTCGAAGACGCAGCTTGCGTAATGCAGACCATGGGACAGAACGTGCAGCTTGGAATCCCTCCAGGGCACCAGCGCGCCGTTATACCAGATGTTACCGTCCTGATTATCGAAGTTCAGCATGGCGTTTGTTACTCCGCGGATCGTCTATGAGACATATTGTTACTATTAAAGCTTGCAGTAAGTAACATTCAGATGCATATATGTCAACATGACTGACATAAAATCGGGCATCAATCCTCTCTTCCTCCGTGAAGCGGATTTGCGCCAGGGCATCGAGCTGCTGTATTTCGCCTATCGCGACTTCACGGCTGAGCCCGATGCCATCCTCGCCGAGTACGGTTTCGGCCGCGCTCACCACCGGGTAATCCATTTTGTCGGCGGCAATCCCCGCATCACCGTCTCCGAACTGCTCGCGATCCTGAAGATCACCAAGCAAAGTCTGTCGCGGGTCCTGGGCCAGCTGGTGCGCGAAGAGTTTATCATCCAGCACGAAGGCAAACAGGATCGCCGCCAGCGTCTGCTCGAACTCACCCCCACCGGCGTCGCACTCGAACGCCGCCTGTCGGATTCGCAACGCCGCCGTTTCGCCGAAGCCTATCGCAATGCCGGCGCCGAAGCGGTGGAAGGGTACCGGAAGGTGCTGATGGGCATGATCTCGGAGGAAGACAGCGAACGGGTCTTCGGACCGAAAGACACGGACGACGCATAACCGCGCGCCAGGGGGAGAATTCAGCATTATGACAAACCAGACATCTGCCGCGATACACCCGGCGCGACCGCCCGCAGAGCCCATGAATCCGGTGGTCGACCCCGCGGACTGGACCGGTGAGGCGCTGACCCGGGAAACCGACTGGCAGTTCAGTCTCACCGATGCCGAAATCGCCGAAATCGACGCAGCGGTGGCAGGTATCCGGTCACGCGGGCTCGACATCAAAGACATCACGCTTGCGGATTTTCCGCTGCCGACCCTGGATGTGAAACTCGCCGAAATCAATCGGCAGATCATGGACGGACGCGGCGTCAGCCTTTTGCGCGGCATTCCCGTGGACCGATACGACACCGCCGAATCCGCGGCCGCCTATTGGGGTATCAGCCTGCGCATCGGATCACCGGTATCACAGAACCATAACGGCCACCTGCTTGGTCATGTCTATGACCTAACCGGCCCCTCACGCGACGGGCCGTCGACCCGGGCGTATCACACCAGCGCCTATCTCAATTATCATTCGGATTCATGCGATGTGGTGGGGCTTCTCTGCCTGCAGCCGGCAAAGGTCGGCGGGCGGAGCTCGGTGGCAAGCTCGGTTGCGATCTATAACGAAATGCTGCGGCGGCGGCCTGACCTGGTCGCCGAACTGGTCAAACCCTGGTACCGCGACCGCCGGAACGAAATTCCGCCCGGCAAGGATCCGTGGTTCGAGCTGCCCGTGTTCTGCTTCGCGGAAGGCCATTTTTCGTGCAGCTGGCACAATTACTATATCCGCTCAACGCAGCGTTTCGAGGCCCTCCCCCGGTTCACCCCGGCACAGATTGAAGCGCTCGACATGATGGATATCCTCGCCGACGAGCTGAAACACGAAACGGATTTCAGACCCGGCGACATCCAGTTTCTGCACAATCATGTCATCGTTCACGGGCGCACCGTCTATGAGGACTGGCCCGAAGACGATCGCAAACGTCACCTGCTTCGGTTGTGGCTGGCAACGCCCGGTGGACGCCCTCTGCCCGACGCGGTGCTGGAGCGATACGTCGGGTTGAAACCGGGACAACGACCGGCGGGCATAATCGTAGACGGAATGGCCCTCAAAACCCCGCTCACGCCGGAATAACGGCGGCGCACGAGATGGCCTGACCGGGTATGTCAGACAGTGTCGGCGCCGTATTTGAGAGTCCTGTCGATTTTTGCAAATCGAAACCCCGGACTGGTCGACGCGGGCACGCAGACAGGCTATCAACATCTCACGAACCGAAAAAACACCGATTTAGTGCAGGAGAAAAATTATGGCCGAGGCCGAAGCAAGACATATTCTGGTTGATTCTGAAGAGAAATGCGCAGAGCTCAAAACCCAAATCGCGGGTGGCGCGGATTTTGCCGACGTCGCAAAAGAGCATTCTTCCTGCCCGTCCAGTGCCAATGGCGGCGCCCTCGGTTCATTCGGCCCCGGTCAGATGGTTCCTGAATTCGACCAGGTCGTGTTCAGCGCCCCGGTAAACGAAGTCCAGGGCCCGGTGAAAACCCAGTTCGGCTATCACCTGCTTGAGGTTACAAGCCGCACCGATTGAACGGTCGGCCTGAACGGTTGGCGGTGAACCCCGGTTCCTTTTCGACCGGCACCGCTACACCGTAATCTTACCTTCCAGATACAGAACCGCCTGCCCGCCGATACCGACGCGATCGCCGCGGTCCTCGCAGACCAGGACCCCGCCCCGTGTCGATATCTGGCGCGCATCCAGGCGGGTCTTGCCCAGACGCTGCGCCCAGTAAGGGGTCAGCATGCAATGCGCTGACCCGGTGACCGGGTCTTCGGGCACGCCGAAGGATGGACCGAAGAAACGCGACACGAAATCGACCGCATCACCGGGCGCGGTCGCGATGACCCCGCGCGGGTGCAGGGTGGCGAGCACCTCCATGTTCGGTGCAAGTGCTGCGATATCGGCTTCGGATTCAAAAACCGCCATGTAGTTGGGGCCTTCGATCACCGCCTGCGGCGCGTTGCCGAGACCGCCGGCCAATGCGTCCGGACAATCGACCGCCGACCCCGGATAGGACGGGAAATCGAGGAACAACAGGCCGTCTTTCCGCACAACGGTAAGTTCGCCGCTGCGGGTCTGGAACCGCAGAATTTCCGCATCCCGGGCAAAGCGCTCAAAAATCAGGAAGGCGGAGGCCAGGGTCGCGTGACCGCACAGCTCGACCTCCAGCGTCGGTGTAAACCAGCGAAGGTCGTAGCCATTATCGTTCGCGACGAAGAACGCGGTCTCGGCGAGATTGTTTTCGGCAGCGATCGCCTGCATCACGTCATCCGCAATCCAGGCATCGAGCGGACAGACTGCCGCCGGGTTACCGCCGAAGACACTGTCCGTGAACGCATCGACCTGAAAAATGGAAAGATCCACTGGCGTCACCCCTCCCCGAAGGGCGCCACCGTGTGACCGTGATCGATCGGGCCGTGCCCGCCACCGTAACCGGGTGCGCCCTTTATTGCAGCGACCACATAGGCCTGCGCACGGCCGACCGCGTCCGGCAGCGACATTCCCTGTGCGATGCCGGTGGCGATGGCAGACGCCAGCGTACAGCCGGTGCCATGGGTATGCGCGGTGTCGATCCGCTGTGTTTCGAAGATGTGAAAACCGTCATCGTCGAGCAACACGTCTGACAGCGCATCGCCCTCCATGTGCCCGCCCTTCACCAGAACAGCACCCGCACCCATCGCCTTGAGCGCCTCGGCCGCATGTTTCATATCGCCGACCGTTGAAATCGATCCCCGTTCACCAAGAATTTCTTCTGCCTCCGGAATGTTCGGCGTGATCACCCGGGCCAGCGGCAACAGCCGGTCCCGCAGTGTCGCGACGGAATCTCCATCGAGCAGCGACGCACCGCCCTTGGCCACCATCACCGGGTCGACCACAAGGGGAATGTCCGTCGCTTCGTCATCAACCACGGCGCATACCGCTTCGATCACTTCTGCACTATGGAGCATACCGGTCTTCAGGCTGTCTGCGCCGATATCGTCGAGGACAACGCGCATCTGTTTCTGGATAAAGTCGATATCGACCGGAAAAACATCGTGCACCCCGAGCGTATTCTGCGCCGTCAACGCCGTGATCGCGGTGGCCGCAAAGCCGCCGAGCGCCGTGACAGATTTGATGTCCGCCTGAATCCCGGCGCCACCACCGGAATCCGATCCGGCGACGATAAGTACACGACCTTTCATGCGGCGCCTCAGCCCGATACTTGCTCGATCGCGGTGACGATATCGCTCACCACACCCTGAACCAGGGCAGCGTCTTCGCCTTCCGCCATCACGCGGATCAACGGCTCGGTGCCGGATTTGCGCATCAGGATGCGCCCCGTATTGCCAAGACGTGCCTCGCCGGCTTCCACCGCCTTGATGACCGATGCCTCTTCGAGCGGCGGGGTTCCCGTGAAGCGGACGTTCTCGAGAATCTGCGGCAGGGGATCGAACTTGCGTCCCACTTCGCTCAGCGGCCGGCCGGCCTGGACCATTGCCGACAGCACTTCCAGCCCGGCAATCAGGCCGTCACCCGTCGTGGTGTATTCGCTGAGCACGATATGGCCCGATTGTTCGCCGCCGACGTTAAAACCGTTGGCACGCATGTGTTCGACCACGTAGCGGTCGCCAACCTGGGTGCGCACCAGTTCCAGCCCGAGACCCTGAATGTAGTGCTCGAGGCCGAGATTGGACATCACGGTCGCCACAACACCGCCGCCGGTCAGTCTGCCATCGCTATGCCAGGATTCCGCAACCGTCGCCATCAGCTGATCGCCATCGAGCAAGGTCCCGGTCTCGTCGGCGACCAGCACACGATCGGCATCGCCGTCGAGCGCAATGCCGATATCGGCGCCGTGCTCGCGTACCATACGGCACATCGTGCGCGTGTCGGTGCTGCCGCAATACTTGTTGATATTGAAGCCGTCAGGCTCAACCCCATAGGTCACGACATCGGCGCCAAGTTCCCAGAGTGCTGCGGGCGCGACCTTGTAGGCGGCGCCGTTTGCGCAATCGACGACGATCTTCAGCCCGTCGAGGCGGAGTCCGCGGGGGAAGGTGTTCTTGACGAATTCTATGTAGCGGCCTTCGGCGTCGTCGAGCCGTTTGGCACGCCCGAGATCGGCGGATTCAGCCAGCGCTGACTGCATCTCCGTCTCGATCATACTTTCGATCTGCTCTTCGGTTTCGTCGGACAGCTTGTAGCCGTCCGGGCCGAACAGCTTGATGCCGTTATCGTGGAACGGGTTATGAGACGCCGATATCATGACGCCGAGATCGGCGCGCAGCGACCGCGTCAGCATGGCGACCGCCGGTGTCGGCATCGGCCCTGCAAAGATGACATCCATCCCCATCGCGATAAAACCGGCGGCCAGGGCGGGTTCGAGCATGTAACCGGACAGCCGCGTATCCTTGCCGATCACCACGGTGTGGCGGTGGGCACCCCGGGTAAAGATGCGCCCGGCGGCCATCCCGACTTTCAGCGCGGTCGCCGCCGTCATCGGATCGGTGTTTGCCGTCCCGCGGATACCGTCGGTACCAAAATATTTACGTGCCATTACTTCCTGCCCTATCCGCATTGTCTGATGTCACTGGCGGACCGCTGCCGTTATAGCAGTGAATACCGCGCTGTTCACGCGTTGTCATGCGGGCACCCCACTCGCATGCGCATTCCAGAGGGCGATCGCCTGGACCGCGGCGGCCACATCATGCACGCGGTGTATCTGCACCCCGCGCGACAGGGCCAGCATGGTCGCGGCAATGGTGCCGGGTAGCCGGTCCCTGGGGTCTTCGATCGCCGCGATCCGACCGATAAAGCTTTTGCGCGACACACCGATGGCAACCGCACAGCCGGTGCCGTGAAACGCGCCGGCACGCTGCAGGATCTCCATATTGTGTTCGTCGGTTTTGCCGAAGCCGATCCCCGGGTCGACGGCAATTCTCGCGCGCGGGATGCCCGCCGCTACGCAGGCATCGATGCGTGCACTCAGCCAGTCGAATATGTCGAACGGTGCGAGGCGGTATGATGGTGCCTGCTGCATGGTGTCAGGGCTGCCCTGCATATGCATCAGCACCACCGACGCGTCAGATGCCGCCACCACGCCGAGCGCGGCCGGATCGTCCGCCAGCGCCGTGATATCGTTGATAATCCGCGCACCGGCATCGATTGCGGCGCGCATCACCGCGCTCCGCCGCGTATCCACCGACACCGTTATCCCGTCGGCCACGGCAGCCTCAATAACGGGTAACACACGGGCGATTTCATCTGCCACCGGCATCGGATCTGCGCCCGGCCGGGTGGATTCACCACCGATATCGATAATTTTTGCCCCTTCGGACGCAAGCCTCAGTGCCTGATCGATAGCGCGCGCGGCATCGAAATAATCGCCGCCATCGGAAAAACTGTCCGGCGTCACGTTCACCACCCCCATCACGACCGGCTGTGAGATATCTATACCGGCAAAGGACGCGCGTGCAGCCCCCAAGGCCGCCACAGCATCCGGCAACACGGCCGCCGGCGCATACGCGCTTGCGGTCCCGCCGGGCGCCACTCCCAGCGTCTCGACCAGGGAGAACGCGATGGGTCCACCGGCGAGCGGAAACGCCGTTCCGGCCGCGATCCCGCAGGCGGCGGCATCACCGGTCAGTAGTCCAAGCGGATTGAACAGGTGCGATCCCTCCTCAAAGCAGACGACCCCGGCAAAAGCCAGGGTCGTCGAACGTAATCGTCACAAAGATCGGCAAACCCGGATCAGGTGCCGGGCTGAGGCTCAGGCTCCATGCCACCGGTGTCCTCACCGCTGTCGCGGGGTTTTTTACCCGACGTCGGCACCGACGATTTACGCCCGGCGCCGGCAGGCGGATCGTCCGGTGACGGACGGAAAATATCTTCGCCGCGCAACAGCGCGTTGATATCCTCGCCCGACAGGTTCTCGTATTCGAGCAGCGCGCGGGCGATGGTTTCCAGATCGTCCTTACGCTCCGTCAGAATCTTGCGCGCGGTGGTTTCGGCATCCTCGATCAGCTGGCGGACCTCGGAATCGATCAGATCGGCCGTCTGGTCGGACATGTTCTTCTGCTGCGTCACCGAATGACCGAGAAAAACTTCTTCCTCGTTCGGAGAATACCGCAGCGGGCCGAGCTTGTCGGAAAACCCGTATTCGGTGACCATGCTGCGGGCCAGCCCGGTCGCCTGCTGAATGTCGTTACCGGCGCCGGTGGTCACGTTTTCCGCACCGAAGATCAGCTCTTCCGCCACCCGGCCACCAAACATCATGGCAAGCTTGGATGTCAGTTCGATCTTGGAATAGCCGTACTTGTCGCGTTCCGGCAGCGACATCGTCACGCCGAGCGCGCGGCCACGCGGAATAATTGTGACTTTGTGCAGCGGATCATG
The DNA here is from genome assembly GCA_047638395.1 of Paracoccaceae bacterium. Classification (GTDB taxonomy): domain Bacteria; phylum Pseudomonadota; class Alphaproteobacteria; order MPNO01; family UBA830; genus CAXBCP01. Next base: position 43,515 of record JBLIMV010000009.1, read on the forward strand.
CTTCGGGACAGACACGGCAACCAGCGCATGGCCTGCTTCGTGATAGGCCGTCAGCGCTTTTTCTTCCTCGGTCATGACCATGGACCGACGTTCGGCGCCCATCATGACCTTGTCTTTGGCATCTTCGAACTCGGCCATGGTTACCAGGCGCTTGTTCTTGCGGGCCGCCAGAAGGGCTGCCTCGTTGACGAGGTTGGCGAGATCCGCACCGGAGAAACCGGGTGTGCCGCGGGCAATCACCTTGGCGTCCACGTCGGGCGCCAGCGGCACCTTTTTCATGTGGACCTTCAGGATCATTTCGCGACCAAGCACGTCGGGGTTCGGTACCGTGACCTGACGGTCGAAACGACCGGGACGCAGCAGTGCGGGGTCCAGCACGTCGGGACGGTTGGTCGCGGCGATCAGGATCACGCCCTCATTCGCCTCAAAGCCGTCCATTTCGACGAGCAACTGGTTGAGCGTCTGTTCGCGTTCGTCATTGCCGCCGCCCAGCCCGGCGCCGCGATGACGGCCGACCGCATCGATTTCGTCGATGAAGATAATGCAGGGCGCGTTTTTCTTACCCTGTTCAAACATATCACGCACGCGGCTGGCGCCGACGCCGACGAACATCTCGACAAAGTCGGAGCCTGAAATCGTAAAGAAAGGCACGTTCGCTTCGCCCGCGATAGCGCGCGCCAGAAGCGTTTTACCGGTGCCGGGCGGGCCGACAAGCAGCACACCCTTCGGGATTTTACCGCCGAGGCGCTGGAATTTTTGCGGATCGCGCAGGAATTCGACAACTTCTTCAAGTTCCTGCTTGGCCTCCTCGATACCGGCGACATCGCCGAACGTCACGCGGCCCGAGCGTTCGGTCAGCAGGCGGGCCTTGGACTTGCCGAAGCCCATCGCCTTGCCGCCACCGCCCTGCATCTGGCGCATGAAGAAAATCCACACACCGATGAGCAACAGCATCGGGAACCAGGAAATAAGAATGTTCAGAAGCGACGGAGAACCGTCATCGGTCGGCGCCGCCTTGATGACAACACCGCTTTTGTCGAGCTTGTCGACAAGATTGGGATCGCCCGGCGCATAGGTTGAGATGGTGCGGCCGTCCTTGCGGATTGCCGTGATATTGCGGCCCTTGATGGTCACTTCGCTGATCTGGCCACCCTGAACTTCGGCCAGGAAGGTCGAGTACGGGATGCCGGCCTGTGTGCTGCGGCCCGACGGCTGCTGGAACAGGTTGAAGAGCGCCACCAGCAACAAGCCGATGATGACCCAAAGGGCGAGATTTTTACCGAAGTTATTCAATGACCTTGCTTCCCGAAAGGCGGCGTGGTGACCAATTGTGTCCTACCCAGACACATCTGACCGCGATGTGACCAATACGCATCCGTCACACCGCTGATGCGCCGACCCGACTGATCGGCTGTGTACTGTGTCGTATGCTTATCATAGTTCTTATATGTATCAAATAATGCGCCTTGACCGTTAAGCAACCCAAAACAAATGACCATTGAGGGGCTGTTGAGGTCGAAATTCGACATTTTCGACAATTTTTTCAATGACTTGGTCCGATTGATACCGCAGGTGCGGCACTTCGACCACTTTTTCGCCCTGCCAGATGGCCGGCAGTGCATAGCGCACCGGCCCCGGAATTCCGCGGTATTCGGTCAAATTCTCGCGATCCGAAACCGAAACAATATGCCGCCATCCGTCCTCGCCGAGGGCGCCCAGCCGGTATCCGGCGTCCCCGATCGCGGGGTCCTGAGCAAACTGGATCGTAAATCGACCATCCCAGACGACGCGGCGCCCGGCCACGACCGGGATGACATGGCGGATGGTGCGATACTCGCGCCGGATCTGTACATCCTCCCCCTGGGCACTCCCATGGGCGCTGATGACACAGTTTCCCAGGGTCCGCGGCCGGAAATCGCCGGCCTCAAGAACATGCACCATCAGACGGTCGAGCCGCTCGCGGCGCGGTGGATAATCAAGCCCGCCCACTGACGTCAGAACGGCTGCCATGAGCCCACGCGCGGCCTCCGTGTCGCCAGCGGCGAGCCCGTCGCGCGAAATCCGGGCATATCCTTCTGCCTGCAGAACCGCGATCTCCCCGGCAAGCCCGGCGGTTGCCCGTTCACGCGCGGCACGCATGTTCCCGAAGACCCGGGCGGTGCCCGCGATCGCCGAGACAGACACCCCGTGCGCTTCAAGCAGTTTCAGTTTGTCCCGCATCCGGATCCGCGCATAGCGCCTGTCCAGATTGCTCGGGTCCGATACGGTTTCCAGTGACCGGGCCGCAGCCGTTACCTCGATGCGCGATCGGGGCACGCCGAGCAACGGGCGGATCAGGCGCACACCGTCCCGGCATGACACCAGCGGCATGGCCGCCAGCCCGTCGATCCCGCTGCCACGGCTCATCCGCATCAGGAATGTCTCGGCCTGGTCGTTCTGTGAATGGGCAACGAGAAGTTCGGTATGGCCGTGCGCCCGGCACCAGTCTTCAAGAAGGCTATACCTTGCGGTCCGGGCCGCGGCCTGAATACCCTTGTCGGGTTTCTCTCCGGCCCAGACCAGCGTCTCATGGGCAATGCCGTGCGATACACACCAGGCGGCAACCTGCACCGCCTCGGCGCCGGATTCGGGCCGAAGACAGTGGTCCACTGTCAACGCCGTGAGACGCGCACCGGATTTCGCGGCCCAGTCACGCGCGAGCGCGAGCAGAGTCATACTGTCGGCACCACCCGATACGGCGACCGCCACGGCGGTATCGCCGGGAAAGGGCCCGGCGGCACGCATAAAGTCGATGAATTCGGTCGTCGAAAGAGCGGCGGTTGCCGGTCCGCTCAACGGCACTTGGCCTTGCTCTGTTCGCGCTGAACACGGGCCTTCAGCCGCGCGCCCGCATTGGGGTAGCTCGAGAGCAGCCGCGAATAGGCCGTGCAGGCTTCGCGGCGCTTTTCCAACCGGTCGAGCGACATGCCGAGTTTGAGCAGGCTATCCGGCGCCTTGTTGCCCTTGGGAAATTTCTGGAAACCCTCGGCAAAGGCGAAGGCAGCATCCTGATAGCTTTTGCGGACATAAAAAGTCTCACCCAACCAGTAATGCGCATTCCCTGTCAGGCGGTCTTTGGGATTTTTGTCGATAAACGCCTTGAGCGCGGTTTCCGCCTTGGCGAAATCCTGCTGCTTGAGCATCAGCGAAAGGGCGTAATCGTACTGCGTCTGTGGCGTGCCCGCCGGCAGAACCGCCGACGGTGCAAGGGCAGCCGTTTGCGCCGCAGGCGCGGCAGGCTGAGCGCGACGCGGCGGCTGGGGCGGCACATTCGCCGGGCCACGCGGGCTGGAAACAGCCATGTTCTTGGGGATGGTACCGAGGACACCCGGTGCGGCGCCCCGAGCCAGTGACGGCGCAGAGAGGGTTGTCGGACGCCCTGCCGGTGCCGGTGCCCGGGCCGACGGCGAAACCGCGGCGGGGGGTGGCCGCAGCGTAAGGCCGACATTGGACGGTGGCGACGGGGGCGACGGGGGCGACGGGGGCGACGGGGGCGACGACGGGCTGACGCTTTGCGGCACCGTGCTCGATTGGATGCCGGATTGTGTGCCGCCTTCCAGCGCGGTCAGCCGCTGATCCATATCGGAGACCAGTTTTTCGAGCCGGGCCTGAATCTGCTGGATGCGGAAGCCGATTTCCTCGATGCGCCCGGTAAGCTTCTGAAGCTCGTTCTCAAGCTGGGCGACCCGGATGGAATTCCGCGCAGCATTTCGCGGGTCACCAGCGCCAGGCGAGAGCGGCATCGCAGCCGCGGGAGGCGGCGCTTCCCCCTTATAGACCTGACGCTGCAGGGTGGAGAGTTCACGCTGGAGCCGGTCCACCCGGTTAAGCAGTTCCTGGACCCCAGTGTTCTGCGCCTGCACGGCAGCGGGCAGCGACAATACCGTCAGACACAAAAGCGCCGCACCTAAAATGGCTTTGGCGCGCACCGACGGAAGACGACGATTGAAAAGAGTGAGAATTTTCATGCTGTCATGCCGTTGCTTCGCCATTGAAAACCGTGACCTACTAATGCGCTTCCGGATCAAACCCAAGTAGACCTCGGCCGGAAACGCCAACCGGAACATCCCGCCAGATCGTGGCAGAATTGTGGCGCCCGGTATCTGCGTGACACATCTATCGGGCGATACAATTTTCAGCCACTGGTCTCAGCCGGTGGCCTCAGCCGGTAGCCTCAGCCGGTGGCGCCGTCGACAACCGTTACGCCACGGCGGTTCCGCGACCAGGCATCTTCGCTCGATGCCGGGTCGACCGGGCGTTCCTTGCCATAGCTCAGAGTCTTGACCCGGTTCGGGTCGACACCCAGCGCGATCATGTAATCGCGCACCGAGTTCGCCCGGCGTTCACCGAGTGCGAGGTTGTATTCGCGCGTGCCGCGTTCGTCGGTGTGACCTTCAACCGTGATCGTGACACCGGGAAAACGTTTGAGCCAGGTGACCTGGTTTTCAACCGTCGTCCGTGCTTCGGGTGCCAGATCGAAACGGTTCAGACCGAACAGTACACGATCGCCGACATTGACGACGAAATCTTCCGCGCTGCCCGGCGCCTGCGCCGTTACCTGCTGGCTGCTGACACCACTGGTGACAGGACCGCCCGTGCCGGACTGATTGGCCGAAGCACCGGATGAAGTACCGTCGCCGGTTGCGCTGGAATTCACTTCCGGAGACGATTCGCACGCCGCGAGCGCAAGTCCGGCCAACGCACAAATGACATATGAGAATCGCATCAGATTTTCCCCCAATTGGAATTTGGCAAGGAGTTGAAATTCAGTATCGCAGACGTTGCGAATACTAGTTCTGGCAGTCTGAAATCACAAGATTTATCAAGGTTATGTGGCGCAACTTTCCGCGATTTCAAATGAAAGTTGTCACCTGCGAACATCTTCATCATTTCACCAATGGCGACCACGCCGGGTCAGACCCGCCGCCCGGGATAACAACAACACGCTCGTTGTCGCCGGTCAGATCGATTGAATAGAGCTTCGATGTGCTGCCAGTCCGTCCGTTCCCGCGACTTTCACGGAAGTACATCAGCACGCGTCCGTTCGGCGCCCAGGTGGGCCCTTCGACATGAAACCCGTCGGCGAGGAGGCGTTCGCCCGAACCGTCAGGGCGCATCACGCCGATAGCGAACCTGCCGCCATTGATCCGCGTGAACGCGATCAGGTCGCCGCGCGGCGACCAGACCGGCGTCGAGTATTCCCCGCCTTTTCCGAAGCTGATCCGTTTCACGCCGCTGCCGTTGGCGTTCATAACGTAGATCTGCTGTGCGCCGCCTCTGTCGGACGTGAATGTAATCCGGCGACCGTCCGGCGCATAAGACGGCGAGGTGTCGATCGACGGATGTCGCGTCAGCCGTACAACCTTGCGGGTCCGCAAATCCATCGAATAGATCTCGGAATTGCCGTCCTGCGCCATGCTCATGATCACCTTCTTGCCGTCCGGCGAAAACCGCGGCGCGAATGTCATGCTCGGGAAATTGCCGATGACTTCCTGCTGGCCGGTATCGATATTGTAAATGTAAACCCGCGGCTGCCCCGTCCCGTAGGAAAGATACGTGATTTCCTGCGCGGTGGGCGAAAAGCGCGGCGTCAGCACCAGCGCCCGACCATCGGTCAGGAACCGGTGATTGGCGCCGTCCTGATCCATGATGGCAAGGCGCTTGATCCGCTTGTTTGAGGGACCCTGCTCCGAGATATAGACCACGCGGGTGTCGAAATAGCCGCTTTCGCCGGTGATCCGCTTATAAATCTCATCGGCAATGATATGCGCTACACGGCGCCAGTTATCGGGGGCGGTAAAATAGGCGAGCCCCGTCATCTGCACTTCGCCGAAGACATCCCACAGGCGGAATTCAACTTTCAGACGCCCATCGCGCTGGGCCTGCGTGCTGCCCGAGACCAGCGCCTGCGCGTTGATCTGGCGCCAGTCGCCGAAACGCGGCTGCACCCGCAACGCGGAGACTTTCTGGATAAAGGCACGTCGGTCAATCGGCTTGAACAGGCCTGAGCGTTCGAGATCCGCCGAGATCAGGTTGGCCATGTTACGCCCGGTCTCGATCTCCTGCGGGGTCTTGCCGAAGAACTCCGGAATGGCAATCGGCATTGGCTGAACCGTGCCACGGGTGATGTCCACACGAAGCTGTGCCTCGACAGGCCCCATCGCGGTGGCAACGAAGATCATCGTTGCCAGAACGGGCATCGAGACGCGCAGGGCCGATGTCCAAATGCTACTAAGTATTTTCATTGTCCAAGTGCTTCCTTGGGGTCAAACGTGAAGATGATATCTTTCCAGAGGTCATACTGGTCGTAGGGCAGCTTGAGCGGCATGCAGCCGGGGTTGCGGAGTGCCCGCAAGGCGCTTTCGGCAAGCGCCCGGAAGGACGTGTCGCGGCCAAGCCGTCCCGTATCCTCTACCTTCGGTGCGGCGCCGAGTGCGCCGTCGGGATTGAGCCGGATACGGATCGCCACACTTATATTGGCGGCATCCTTTGCGCCGGCCGGGATCGACCAGCATGGCGTGACCTGCTGATTGATTGCCTGCACCAGGCTCGCCGCCATCATGCGCGCCTGAAGAGCGGATCGTTTGGGTTTTTCTGCCGCCTTCTTCACCACCTTGGCCGGCGCATCGGCTTTCGCCTTTTCCGCGGCGCGTCTGTCCTTGGCCAGATTCTTCAGCAGCGACTGGAACTCGTCTGGCTTTGGCGGCGGCGGCTTCGGCTTGCGCTTCGGTTTCGGTGTCGGCGGTGTTTTGGCTGCAACCTGCGTTTCCGGCTTTTTGGGCGGCGCGGGCTTTACCTTTGGCTTTGGCGGCGTTTCTGCCTTTGGCTTCGGCTTGGGTTTCGGCACGGGTTCCGGTTTGACTTCCGGCGGCTTCGGCTCGGGTTTTGGTTCCGGCTTCGGCGGCTCGGGCGGCGGGGGCGGTTTTTTCGTCGGCTTCGGCGGATCGGGTTTCTTGGGCGGCGGCTTCTTTGCTTTGGGCTTCGGCGGCGTCTTCTTTTCCTGGAGCTTGGCCATCTCTTCGATCGACACGACCTCGACCGAAATCGGCACCATCTCGACACGCTCCGACTGCAGAATGCGCGGCAGGCCGACGATCACGAGAACCAGAAGTCCAACGTGCAGCAGTCCAGAGATTATGGCGCCGTACCGCATGGCTCACTTGGTCCCTCCGGCGCCTGTTCCCGTCGGTAACTGGGTCAGGAGCGCCACGCGGGTAAAACCCGCCAGATTTACGGTCCCCATAACCTCCATCACCTGCCCATAGGCAATGGCCTTGTCGCCGCGCACGAAAATGCGCGTGTCTTTTTTATTCTGCGTGATCGCCACCAGTCGCGGCACAAGCTGTTCGAGGGTGATTTTGGTTTCCTGGAGGAAAACCTCACCCTTCGCGTTGACGCTGACCACCAGCGGTTCGTCCTGGCCGACCATCTGCGATGCGTCGGTCGATGGCAGATCTACCGGCACACCCACCGTCATCAAAGGCGCCGACACCATAAAGACGACCAGCAGCACCAGCATGACATCGACCATCGGCGTCACGTTGATTTCGGACATCGGCACATAGCTGCCCCGTCCATTTCGTCTGCCCCGGCCGCCGCCGTTTCCTGACATCATTGCCATGGCCTAAGCCTCGTCCTCGCTCTGACGCGACAGAATGGTGCCGAATTCACCGGCGAACGCTTCGAGACGCCCGGCATAGCGGTTGATGTCGGTCGACAGCTTGTTATAGGCAACGACCGCCGGGATCGCGGCAACAAGGCCAAGCGCTGTCGCAAACAATGCCTCGGCGATACCAGGGGCGACGACGGCAAGTGACGTGTTCTTGCTGATCGCGATGGCCGCAAAGCTGTTCATGATGCCCCAGACCGTTCCGAACAGGCCAACGAACGGTGCGGTCGATCCGACCGAGGCCAGGAAGGTCATATAGCGTTCGAGCTGTTCGAGTTCACGGTTGAGGGTGATCTGCATAACGCGGTCGATACGTTCCGACAGGCTGTGATGCGGATCGCCGTCTTTTCCGCCGCGCGATGTCGAGCGCCGCCATTCGCGCATTGCCGACGAAAACACCGCCGACATCGGGTCCACCGGGCGTGAGCCGATGCGGTCGAACAGGTCGTCGAGCGAGCCGCCCGACCAGAAGCTTTCCTCGAACTGGCTAGCCTGGCGGCGCAATCGCCGCATCCGCATGATTTTTTCGAAAATAATCGCCCAGCACCAGAACGAGGCGAGGACGAGGCCGATCATCACCGCCTTGACGATAAAATCCGCCTGCATGAACAGGCCCCAGATCGACATATCATGGACGACCGAACCTGCGAGGGCGGCGGACTGGACGGCACTATTTTCCATAAGACTTCCGTTCGTTTCTTAGTGTTGTGTAAGCGCGGCGGCGCGATCCAGCACCGAGCACAGACTTTTCGGAATACGCGCAGGCTTGCCATCCGGTTTCAGACAGACCAGCCGCACTTTCATTTCGACCAGGGTTTGCCCGGCACGCTCGACAAGCTGTTCGAGCCAGAAGCTCGCGGCAGACGATTTGATGCAGCGGGTCCGGACCTCCAGCGCATCGTCGAGATGCGCCGGCAGGAGATATTCGGCCTCGCAGCGGCGCACGGCGAAGATCAACCCGTCGTCGCTGCGCAGGCGCTGATGATCGACGCCGAAATCGCGCATCAGCTCAGTGCGGGCGCGCTCGGCAAAGCGCAGATAATTAGCGTGATAGACAACGCCCCCTGCATCCGTGTCCTCGTAATAGACGCGCACGGGAAACACGTGTTCGGCCAGGACGTCAATCGCCCCCGCATTACTCATCACCATCCCCCCGCGACAACAGGTCGAGTTGGGAATCATACTCTTTGGGCGCCGACACACCGAGATGACGATAGGCGTTCAGCGTCAGCATGCGGCCGCGCGGGGTGCGCTGCAGCAGGCCCGATTGCAGAAGGAACGGCTCGATCACGTCTTCAATCGCATCGCGCTGTTCGGACAGGGCAGCGGCCAGGGTATCGACCCCGACGGGCCCGCCCGCATAATTATCGGCGATGCACATCAGGTAGCGCCGGTCCATGGAATCGAGACCTATTTTGTCGACCTCCAACTGGCCAAGCGCGTGGTCGGCGAGCTTTACATCGATCGCCTCGGCGCCCGCGACACCGGCAAAATCACGTACCCGGCGCAGCAGCCGGACGGCGACCCGGGGTGTCCCGCGGGAGCGAGCTGCAACCTCGGTCGCACCGTCGGCGGTGACAGTCACGCCAAGTACGCCGGCACAGCGCCGCACGATTTTGACCAGGTCGTCGATGTCGTAGAACTCGAGCCGGAGCGGGATACCGAACCGCTCACGCAGCGGCGTCGTCAGCAGGCCGGACCGCGTCGTGGCGCCGACCAGCGTGAACGGCGGCAGTTCGATCTGCACCGAACGTGCCGACGGCCCCTCGCCGATGATCAGATCCAGCTTGCCGTCTTCCATCGCCGGATAGAGGATTTCCTCGACCGCCGGATTGAGGCGGTGGATCTCGTCGATAAACAGAACGTCTCGCGGTTCCAGGTTGGTCAGGATCGCCGCAAGATCGCCCGACTTTGCAATCACCGGGCCGGATGTCGCGCGGAAGCCGACGCCCAGTTCGCGCGACACGATCTGCGCCAGCGTGGTTTTGCCCAGGCCCGGCGGGCCGTGAAACAGCACGTGATCCATCGCCTCGGCACGGCCGCGCGCAGCTTCGACAAACACGCGGAGGTTCTGGCGCAGGGCCGGCTGGCCGACAAAATCATCAAGCTGTTGCGGGCGGACATGTCCTTCGCCGAGATCTTCCTCGACAAAAGCCGGGGCAATGGGACGGTTCTCGGTCATGCCGTCAGCTCCTTGAGCCCGGCGCGGATCAGATCTTCAACCCCGGCATCGTCGCCGATATTGCGCATTGCACCCGTCACAGCACCGAAAGCATCGCCCCGGCGGTAGCCGAGATTGACCAGCGCCGAGACCGCGTCTTCCATCGCCGCACGGTCGGTATCGTTGGCGGCAACCGCACCCGCCATCGCGGGCGTGACCGATGCCATGCCGCCGACCTTGTCTTTCAGCTCGGTCAGCAGCCGTGTCGCAAGTTTCGGGCCGACCCCGGGCGCACGGGTGATCATGCCTTTGTCCTGTGCCAGGATCGCGTCGGTCAGTTCTTTGGGTCCCAGCACCGACTGGATGCCGAGCCCGACCTTGGCGCCGACACCCTGCACGGTGGTCAGCAACTTGAACCATTCGCGTTCGGCCTGGTCGAGGAAGCCATAGAGATGAATATGATCTTCGCGAATATGGGTCTCGATCACGAAAGACACGGCCTCGCCGGTGCCGGGCAGTTGCGCCAGCGTGCGGGTCGAACAGAACACCAGATAGCCGACCCCGCCGACATCGATGACCGCCCAGTCATCGCCGATGGAATCGAGAATGCCGTTCAGCTTGGCAATCATGCGGACTGCCTCAACGCGTCAACCAATGCAGGCGACCGGCGGTGATGGGCATGACAGATGGCGACGGCCAGCGCGTCGGCGGCATCCGGGGTTTCCGGTTTCGCACCGGGCAGCAGGATATTGATCATCGCCTGCACCTGGTTTTTGTCGGCATGGCCATTGCCGACCAGCGATTTCTTGATGAGGTTTGCGGCATATTCGGCGACCGGCAGGCCGAGCTGTGCGGGCGCCAGCATGACCACGCCCCGCGCCTGGCCGAGCTTCAGCGTCGAGGCCGGGTTCTTGTTGACGAAGGTTTCCTCGACCGCGGCCTCCGCCGGCTGATAGGTCGAAATCACATCGGTGAGTGCTGTAAACAGCTGTGACAATCGGTCGGCGAGCGATGCCTTTGCATCGGACGTGACCGCGCCGCTCGCAATATGAATCAGGCTGTTGCCTTCGACCTCGATGACACCCCAGCCGGAGCGCCGTAACCCGGGATCGAGACCAATCAGCCTGATGCGCATCCGGTTTCCCTCTCAGCCCGCAAGCTGTTCGAGAACGGCATCGTCGATCTCGACATTGGACGACACTTTCTGCACGTCGTCATTGTCTTCGAGCGCATCGATCAATTTGAGCATCGTGCCGGCACTGTCAGCATCGAGTTCGATCGTGTTCTGCGGCTTCCACGTCAGTTCCGCGGATTCCGCCGTGCCGAATTTCGCTTCGAGCCCATCGCGCACTTCGTTGAAATCGTTTACTTCGCAAATAATTTCATGGCCGTCATCGGAGGACTGCACATCTTGCGCGCCGGCCTCCAACGCGGCTTCGAACACGTCATCGGCGGACGCAACATCAGCCTGGTAATCCACCTGGCCGACCTGGTCGAACATGAAATTGACGCTGCCGGTCTCCCCCAAATTACCACCGAACTTGGTAAAGGCCGCACGCACGTCGCTGGCCGTCCGGTTGCGGTTATCGGTCAACGCCTCAACGATCACGGCGACACCTTTCGGCCCATACCCTTCGTAGCGGATTTCCTCGTACTGGTCGGTATCGTCATTGCCCGCACCACGCGCGATGGCGCGCTCCATGGTGTCCTTCGCCATATTGGCGCTTTTGGAGGCGGCGATGGCAGAGCGCAGGCGCGGATTCGCGTCCGGGTCTTCGCCATGCTTGGCGGCGACCGTCAGCTCGCGGATCAGCTTGGTAAAAACCTTGGCACGCTTCGCATCCTGCGCCCCTTTTCTGAACTGAATATTCTTGAATTTTGAATGGCCCGCCATAATCGCTCCGTCAGATGCCCGTAAAGTGCCGCAAATTACACCATATCTGGTGCAAATGCGACCCTGAACCCCCACATTTCCGCGTGATTCGGGCGATGGGGAAAGGGTGTAGCGGGTTAATGTGGCAGGAATGGGGCGCGGGGACTCTCGGATGCGCCCGAACGGGGCACAATCGTCATTCGCTCCCGTTTGTCATCCCGGCCCTGTGCCGGGGTCCAGTCATTGCAGAAGACGGCATTCTGGATCCCGGCATAAAGCCGGGATGACAATAACACTAGAGGGTGGGAAGGAGAGCGAACGCGGGCGAAGAGCGAGCCCGGTTATTTTCATGATCAGCCTGAGGTCAGGAAACCCGCTCGAACAGGCTGGTATCGGTCAGCGCATCCATCGAGATGATCTTTATGGTGCGCGGATCGCCCGGCCGCACGAGGCGGGCGTGGGGTTCGGGGGCTACCGTGGGTGCCGGGCCCGTGTATTCCCAGGTGCCGCCGCCGACCGCTTTGAAAAGCTGTCCGTCGGGGATGTCATGGCGTCGGGCGCGGCTGGATCCGAACATATCTACAACTCACAAATTCAATGAAGCCGGACAATACAGCCGGAAGCCAACCTCTGTCGAATGAAATGAACGTGTACGAGCGTTATTTTGACTCCGACACTGGGGGCGGTATTTGAGCACCCCTGCCGGGCGCCGGTCTAATCAGGCATTTCCCCGCGTAGCCGCCCGCCGACGCGGACCGGGCGGATATCTGTCGCAAGCCCGGTGCTGTCATCGATATCGACCATAACGGCGCATAACGTGGCCTCTTCGGCCGCCGCTTCCATGCGTACGGTGGGCATTTTGCGCACAAAGCGTTCGACCGAGATTTCTTTGCGGATACCGATGACGGAATCGTAGTCGCCGCACATGCCGAGATCGGTCTGATAGCCGGTGCCGCCGGGAAAAACCTGGGCATCAGCCGTCGGCACGTGGGTGTGGGTGCCGACAACGACCGATACCCGTCCGTCGACAAAATGGCCCATCGCCATTTTTTCGCTCGATGCCTCGCCGTGAAAATCGAGGATGATGGCATCGGCATTGGCGCCAAGCCGCCAGGTATTCAACATAGCTGTCATCGCCGCGAACGGATCGTCCAGCGGGTCCATGAACAGGCGCGCCATCAGATGCATCACGACAATGCGCCGGCCGCGCGCATCCTTGAATTCGGCAACGCCCTTGCCCGGGGTGCCGGCGGGGAAATTATCGGGGCGCAGGATGCGCGGTTCCTTGTCGAAATGCGGAATGATGTCGCGCTGGTCCCAGACATGGTTGCCCGTCGTGATCACATCGACGCCGACATCGTAAAACTCGTCGCAGATTTTGGGCGTGATGCCGAAGCCGCCAGCCGCGTTCTCGCCATTGACGATGACAAAATCAAGATCATAGCGTTCGCGCAATCTCGGCACGTGCTTGACGATTGCCTTGCGCCCGGTCCGCCCCACTACATCGCCACATATCAGAATACGCATAGAGAGTTTCTTCCTTATTCGCCGACGCGCAGCGTGCGCCGGTCAGTGACAATCATATCGAGAATTTCATCGCCCGTATCCCCCGGCACGCAACGAAATTCCTGCTCGTCATAGCCGACGCCGACCGCGACGATATCCCTGCCCGCACGCAGATCACGGAGTGTGCGGTCGTAATAACCGCCGCCATAGCCGAGCCGGTTACCGGCGGCATCGAAAGCAAGCAGCGGCGCAACAACAATATCGGGCACCAGAACCGGCGCATCGCCGACGGGTTCATGCACGCCGAAAGCCCCCGGCACCAGGACATCACCGATGCGCCATGCGCGAAAGGTGAGTACTGCATCCGGTCCCGCCATAACGGGCAATGCCGTTTGCGCGCCGTCTGCGGCAAGCGCACCGATCAGCGCGCGGGCGTCGATCTCGTCGCGCATCGGCCAATAGAGCGAGACAACAGCGCCCGACAATCGAGCCGCAAATGCCGCACGGAAACTGTCGGCAAGTGCAGCACCTGCGGTAGCGCTTCTTGCCCCATGGGCGACGGCGCGGCGGGCGGCGGCCTCGTGGCGCAACGACTGCTTGAGTTCGGCCGTGGGTTCCGTCCGGGAGGTCACGTCGGGCATTCCGTCAATTGGAGCGGGCAAAATAAGCTGGCTGAATACGCGGGCGGCGGAGCCGTCACAGCCGGCAGTCTATGTGATCCTCTGTGGCCTGTACGAGACAGGTGGGCGCCGCGTGCTGAGACCAAGGTCCCCGCAGAGACAGCTCCCTAGAGAGATGTATTGGCCCCAGGGATGTAAAGACACATCGCACCGGACAGCCCCGCCTGTCGGCCACCCTAGTGCATAAACGCTTAACTGGATATCAACTTGCGCCACGCAGAAGAATCAGCGGGAAACAAAACCCGGGTTCTATAAAAAGCGGCCTACTCAGCGGCCGGTGTCGCCCCGGCAAGTCCGGCTGTCGCGGCCTCGATCCGCGCAGCTGCGGCATCGACAATTTCTGCCACGCGGGTTTCAAGCTGCTCGGGCGATACCGACGCTTCAGCCTCCGATGTCGAATTCTTCAGCTCGGCATAGGTCTCGGCAAGCTCATCCGCGATCAGCAGAGAAGCCATCACCAGCAGACGCGAATCGCCGACCTGGCCGACGGCGGTAACCAGCTCCTTGACCCGGCGATCAACATATTCGCCGAGCTGGGCGAGATGCGCTTCCTCGCCGTCATCGCAGGCGATCTCGTAGTTACGTCCGTTGATGGCGACTTCGACCTGCGGCATGTCAGTCTTCCAGAATTGTTTTGAGACGCGCGATCGTGCCGTCGAGCCGCTGGGCAACGTTGGTGTTCACGTCTTCAAGCTCGGCGTTGCGGGCCTGTGCGGATGCCAGTGCTGCGGCAACCTGAGGGTCGGGCACCGCGGTGACAGCGGATGCCTCCGCCGAAGACGCAACCACCCTGGCTGCTTCCTCCAGCCCTGCGACTGCGCGCTGCAAGCGCTGTTCTGCTTCATCCAGTTTAGACATGAAACCGCGTAAACCGCCGATTTATCGTTGTTTTTGCACCATACGACGCTCATCAAAGCCGCGTCAACCGGGGGAGAACGTTCCATTAACGCATCGAATCGCCCCTATCCACGCTCATAAAAAACCCCGGAATTCCGCCCCGCAAGGCCAATCGACCGATTGAATTTCCCGCGCCGTTGGGCTAAAGCAGGGGCAATCTGTTTAATGAGGAATCCGAACATGCGCGTCAGTCAGAAAGTTAAAAAAATTCTAGCCGGTTACGAAAGCGACAATCCCGGCACAAAGGGAAATCTGGCGCGGATATTAATGGAAGGAAAACTGGGCGGCACCGGCAAGCTCTTGATCCTCCCCGTCGATCAGGGGTTCGAGCACGGCCCGGCGCGCAGTTTTGCCCCTAACCCCGCCGGCTACGATCCGCATTATCATTACCAGCTCGCCATCGATGCCGGCCTGTCGGCCTTTGCCGCCCCGCTCGGTATGCTCGAGGCAGGCGCTGACAGCTTCGCCGGCGCGATCCCGACGATCCTGAAATGCAACTCCGCCAATTCACTGGCGACCGAAAAAGACCAGGCCGTCACCGCCTCGGTCAACGACGCCCTGCGTCTCGGCTGCGCCGCGATCGGCTTTACGATTTACCCTGGTTCCGAATACCAGTTCGAGCTGATGGAAGAGATCCGCGAACTGGCCGAAGAAGCCAAGTCCGTCGGTCTTGCCGTTGTCATGTGGTCCTATCCGCGCGGCGGCATGGTCACCAAGGAAGCCGAAACCGCGATGGATGTCTGCGCCTATGCCGCCCACATGGCGGCGCTGATGGGTGCCCACATCATCAAGGTCAAACCGCCGACCGACAAGATGTTCCTCGACCCGGCCAAGAAGGTCTACAAGGACCAGAAGATCGCCGTAAAGACGATGACCCAGCGCATCGAACACGTTGTGCAGTCCTGCTTTAACGGCCGGCGGATCGTCGTGTTCTCGGGCGGCGAAGCGAAAGATCTCAAAGGCATCTATGCCGAAGCCAAGGCCATTCGCGATGGCGGCGGCAACGGCTCGATCATCGGGCGCAACACCTTCCAGCGCCCGAAGGAAGACGCCCTGAAAATGCTCGGCGAAATCGTCAAGATCTATCAGGGCAAGGCGTGATAGAGCGGGGCGGACCCCATTCGCGCTGAAACCTGCCAGCTTTATCTGATCACCCCGCCGTCCCTGGACGTGGGGGGGCTGGAAGCGTTTTCGGAAACCATGGCGGCGGCACTGGATGGTGGCGATGTCGCCTGTCTCCAGCTTCGTCTGAAAGACGTGTCGGATGACGACATCCGCCGCGCCTGCGATGTGCTGCGCCCTGTCGTGCAGGATCGCGATGTCGCTTTCATCATGAACGACCGTGCCGACCTCGCCGCCGAGATGGGCTGCGACGGCGTCCATGTCGGTCAGGACGACGCGCCGTATGACGAAGCAAGACGGCTTGTCGGCGACGAGGCCATCGTCGGCGTCACCTGCAAAGCCGACCGCGACCTCGCCTTCGACGCGGGCGAACGGGGCGCCGATTACGTTGCCTTTGGCGCTTTCTTTCCATCCACCACCAAGCAGATCACGACGCCGGCAGACACCGACATTCTAACCTGGTGGCAGGAACTGATGATCATCCCGTGTGTCGCCATTGGCGGGATAACAGTCGACAATTGCGAGACCGTTATCGAGGCCGGCGCAGACTTTCTCGCCGTCGGCGCCGGGGTCTGGAATTACAAGGACGGTCCTGGTGCTGCTGCAAAAGCATTTAACGAAAAGATGGCGGGTAATTGACAGGCCGCTAGCGGCACACGCCTAATTGTATTCATCCCGTCAAACAAACCGGCAACAGAACCGCGCAAGAGGACGATTGATGGAGTTTGGCGTATTCGACCATGTGGATGCCAACGGCACGCCACTGCATCAATATTACGACGACCGGTTGGAACTGGTCCGGCTGCTCGACGAACTGGGCTTCAGATCATATCACATTGCCGAACATCACTCGACGCCGCTGGGCATGGCCCCATCGCCGACGGTCTATCTTTCCGCGGTCGCCCGTAGCACGACCCGGCTACGGTTCGGGCCACTAGTCTTCGCTCTGCCGCTCTATCATCCGTTTCGCCTGGTGCAGGAAATCTGCATGGTCGACCAGCTTAGCAAAGGCCGCCTCGAAATCGGTTTCGGACGCGGCGCTTCGCCCATTGAAGCCGCCTATTTCGGCAACGACCATACCGAGGCGGAAGCAACCTACCGCGAAAACCTGGAGCGCATCCTGGCCGCCCTGTCATCAAACAGTCTGGATGGCAAAGGCACCTTCAACGAGGTGGACGAAATCCCGCTGCTGGTCGAACCGTACCAAAAACCCCACCCACCGCTCTGGTACGGCATTCATTCGACCGAAAGTGCGGCACGGGCCGCCCGGATGGGCAGCAATGTTGTCAGCCTCGACACCGCAGAGGAAACCCGCAGTTTTGCCGACAGTTTTCGCGACGAATGGTCGGCAGAACACGGCTCGCTCAACGACCTGCCGCTGATCGGCCTTGGCATATTCGTTCACGTCGACGAGGATGAAACCCGGGCCCGGAACACCGCGCGGCGCGCCTATGCCGTCTGGCACGACAGCTTCAACTGGCTATTCCGGCGCCACGGCCTGGCAGTTCCAAGGCACCAGCGCCCCGCCGAATTCGACGGCATGGCGGCGCAGGGACGCGCAATTGCCGGCACACCCGATCAGGTGACCGCGTTCCTGGCGGAGCGCATGGAAGTGGCAACGGCGAACTACATGGTCAGCCAGATTGCCTTCGGGGATATGTCGGCGCAGGAAATGCAACGCTCCGTCAGATTATTCGGTGAACAGGTTATACCGGCGCTGCGGGCGGCACCGGACGCCCGCTAAAAAACGCCTAGCCGCCCGCTCGCCTAAACGTCGGCGACCGGCGCCCACAAAACATCCTCGATCCGCTCCGTGCCGGTCGCCAGCATGACCAGCCGGTCAAAGCCGAGCGCTATCCCGGCACAATCGGGGATACCGCTTTCGAGCGCCGCCAGAAAATCCTCATCGACCGGATAGGGTGCGCGGTCCTCGGCAGCGCGCTGCGCTGTCATCACATCAAACCGGCGGCGTTGTTCCACCGCGTCGGTCAGCTCGCCATAACCGTTGGCAAGCTCAAGCCCGCAGATAAAAACCTCGAACCGGTCCGAGACGCGCGCATCGTCCGGCGACAACCGTGCCAGCGCCGCCATCGACGCCGGATACGAATGCAGCACAGTGGCGACACCGACGCCCAGTTGCGGCTCAATACGGTCCAGGTAGATGCGAAAGAAAATGTCTTCCCAGGTATCGGTCTCAGCTGTCCGCACGCCAAGACCGTCTGCGTACATGCACAGCATTTCACGGTCCGGGTTCAGCGGGTCAGGCGTGGTCGCCAGCAGGTCGATGCCGCAATATCGCTCGAACGCTTCCTGTACCGACAGGAATTCCCAGAGTTGGGCGAGGTCACACGACACATCGCCGCGCTGCACGACCGGCCCGCAGATAGCGGAGACGAACGTCGCGGCTTCCTCGGCAATATCGCGCCAGCCCGCACCGGTCTGGTACCACTCGAGCATGGTGAATTCGGGGTGATGCCGGGCCGAGCGTTCGCCGTCACGGAACACGCGGGCCACCTGGAAGATGCGCTGCATCCCCGCGGCCAGCAGCTTTTTCATCGCAAATTCGGGCGAGGTATGGAGATAGACCGGACGGCGCTCGCCAGTGGGTTCGGCGAGCGAGGTCTCGAACGCCGTCAGATGCGGCTCCATCCCCGGCGATATCTGGAGCGCCGGCGTATCGACCTCGACATATCCACGCTTGTCGAAAAATTCACGCATGGTTTTGACCATGTCGGCACGGCGGACCAGCGCATCGGCGCGGCCCTCGAAAATATCGGGATGCCACCATTTATCTGTGGCGGATGTATCAGATGGGGTTTCGTTATTTTGCATGGCGGCGATAATGCCTCATCAATGCAGGGAGCGTCACCTTTGTCTTCTATTCCTTCCGTCATGCCCCTTCCGGGCACAAGACCGGCGACATTGCGGTCCGGCGCAGACCTTGCCGCCGCAGGGCTCGCCGCTGAGACGGACATCACGGCGCTCGATGCCGTCGGCGCCCAATACAGCATCGCGATCCCCGCCGCACTTGCCGCGCTGATCGATTCTGCCGATCCGGACGATCCGATTGCCAGCCAGTTCGTGCCCGATCCCGCCGAGCTGATCAGGGCCGATGATGAGCTGGACGATCCGATCGGCGACGAGACCCATTCGCCGGTGCGCGGCCTGGTCCATCGCTATCCAGACCGGGTGCTGTTGATGCCGACGATGTCGTGCCCGGTTTATTGCCGGTACTGCTTTCGCCGCGACCGGGTGGGCCGCGCGGCCGGCGCGCCATCGGCGGACGACCTCGAAGCCGCCTATGGCTATATCGAGGACCGTCCTGAAATCCGCGAGGTGATCCTGACCGGTGGCGACCCGCTGTCGCTGTCCGATGCCCGGCTTGGGCGCGTCATCGCCCGGCTGAACACGATTTCGCACCTGAATAACATCCGCATACATACCCGCGTGCCGGTCGCCCTGCCCGGCCGGGTAACCGACGGCCTGATCGCGGCCCTGCAGTCCGACATTCCGGTCTGGATGGCGTTGCACACGAACCATGTGCGCGAACTGACCGACGGTGTCGCGGCTGCCTGCGACCGGCTGACCCGCGGCGGTATCCCGCTGCTGTCTCAGACCGTCCTGCTGAAAGGGGTAAACGACAGCGTCGACGTGCTGACCGAGCTGATGCGCCGCCTGATCGCACTAAAGGTAAAACCCTATTACCTGCATCACCCCGACCGCGCGCGCGGCACAGCCAAGTTCAGGCTGACCTTGGCGGAAGGCCAGGCGCTGGTTGCGGCCCTGCGCGGCAATATTTCCGGTCTTTGTCAGCCGACCTATGTCGTCGATATCCCGGGCGGGCACGGCAAAGCGCCCGCACAGGATGTCACCCCCGCCGAGGATGATACGGGCCAATGGAATCTGCGCGATTTCCGCGGCGAAACCCACGATTATTCCGATAATTAGCCCCGATTCGGGAGGTGCCGACGCGATTGCCAATTCCGGGGCAAGCTGATAGTTTCCGCCGCCCTTACCCGGAAAACCTAAAAAGCGGATCTGCAGGATGAAAATCCAGGCCAACACCATTCGAGGCGGCAACGTCATCGAGCATGACAACAAACAATGGCGCGTGCTCAAAACCGAGATTTTGCTGCCCGGCAAAGGCAATGCCTTTATCCAGGTCGAAATGCGCGATCTGAAATCCGGCAACAAGACCAATGAGCGGTTCCGGACCGGCGAGACCGTCGAAAAGCTGATGGTCGAGGAAAGAGACGCGACATATCTGTACGCCGAAGACGATCAGATCATGTTCATGGACAGCGAATCCTTTGAACAGTTCTCGCTCGACAAGGATGTGATCGGCGAATCCGTCGCGTTCCTGCAGGACGGCATGATCGTCACCGCGGAGCTTATCGATGGCGTTGTCGCCGGTGCAAAACTGCCCCAGCACGTCACCATGGAAGTGACCGAAGCGGACGCGGTCGTCAAAGGTCAGACCGCGTCGTCTTCCTATAAGCCGGCCATGGTCGAAAACGGCGTCCGCGTGATGGTCCCGCCTCATATCGGGACGGGTACCCGGATCGTCGTGAACACCGAAGATTCCTCCTACGTCGAGCGCGCCAAGGACTGATCCGAACAAGAGCGGGCCCGAACAGGCACTGGCTCGAAACAGTTAACGTCCCATCTGCCGGCCTTCCTGGAAACCCGGGCCCGGTATTGCAGGAAAGCCACATACGCAATGTCGATGCCGACCCCCCTGATCAACGTGATGAACAACGCCGCCCGCAAGGCGTCTCGCCTGCTGATGCGCGATTTCGGCGAAGTCGAACAGCTTCAGGTATCCCGCAAAGGACCCGGCGATTTCGTGTCCGAAGCAGACAAGCGCACCGAGGAAATCCTGCACGAGGAACTGCACAAGGCACGCCCCGGGTTCGGCTTCCTGATGGAAGAAGGCGGCACGATCGAGGGCGAAAACGCAAACGAACGCTGGATCATCGATCCGATCGACGGCACGACCAATTTCCTCCACGGCATCCCCCATTTCGCGATCTCCATCGCGGTCGAACGCGACAAGGAACTGATCGCGGGCATGGTCTATGAGCCGGTCCGCGACGAGGTTTTCTGGGCTGAACGCAATGAAGGCGCCTATCTGAACCGTCGCCGCCTGCGGGTCTCGGGACGCAGCGATATGGGCGATTCACTGCTGGCGACGGGCATACCGTTCGGCAATCGGCCGGGCAAGAAAGCCTTCACCGCGATGCTCAATGTCGTCATGAACCGCACGGCCGGGGTCCGCCGCCAGGGATCGGCGGCGCTCGACCTCGCCTATGTCGCGGCGGGCCGGTACGAAGGTTTCTGGGAAACGGGCCTTTCGCCCTGGGACGTGGCAGGCGGCATTGTCATCGTCCGCGAAGCCGGCGGGCTGGTCAGCCAGATCGACGGGCGCGACAACATGCTCTATGGCGAGTCCATTCTTGCCGCCAATCAGCACCTTTATGACCCGCTGCGCAAAATGCTGATGGAAGCCGTGCGCAATGAAGGGCTAAAACTGACTGATTGACCCGTTATTTCAATGGGTTGCTTGCTTAACGCCGCGCCAAAACGGTTGTCGCCGAACCCGCTCTCGGCTATGTTGCCCTGTCCGGGGCCTGATGATCAGGCTTGGATACGCGTTCATTATTCGGGTTGGAAATGATGGCTCTCAGATTTGCACGGCACATTGTAGCCGTCGCACCGCGCGCTTTAGCCGCCGCAGCATTCGCTTTCCTGACCACCGCACTGATTATGCCACCAACGGCGCAGGCGCAACGCCATGCAGGCTCCGTGTCGGTCGACCTCAGTGTCCTTGATGCACTGGGGGGCCCGCCACAGAACGTGCCGCAATTACTGCGGCCCGCCGTACGCTCGCTGCTGATGCCGAATACCGGCCAGCGCGGCAATGCACAACGTGGCGCCACGCGGTTTGCGCCGGCCGCGCCCGCGAGACCGCGCGCCAGCGCAGCCCCGACCTCCGGCGGGTTCAAACTGAAGCCGCCGTCTCAGATGAAGCGCGCCGTTGCTGCACGCCCTGCACCGAGCAAGGTGACGCGGCCCAGAGGCCTCCGCAAACCGATCGTGCCGCGCGTTACGCCCCCGGCCCCGCCGAAAATCGCCGCCAGGCCGCCGACCGTGCCCAAAGCGCCGTCGGTTCCTGTCGTGCCACGGAGCGCAAGTGCGCCGCCCCTGCCCATAGCGCCGCCGGCTGCACCATCGATGGCCGCACGCGCCCCTGCGAGCATAACCCCGCCGCCAACGGCGCAGGCGATTGCACCGCCGCCGGCACCGCCCGCGATCCCGGCTGCCCGACCAACTGCTCGTCCGGCGCCTAAAGCGCCCACCCAGACGGCGGCCCTGACCCCGTCCTCCGCCCCGCGCGGAAAACTCGCTGCCGGTCAGCAATTCCGCCTCATGTTCGGCGCAGGTGCAGCGTCGGTGGAAAATGCCGCCGGGACACAGCTCGACAACATCGCGAAATCGCTCAAGTCCGATGAAGCATTGCGCATTCAGCTCCTGGCCTATTCAGGTGGCGGCGCGCAAACACCGAGCCAGGCGAGGCGGATGTCCCTGTCCCGGGCGCTGGCCGTGCGTTCGCGCCTGATCAAAGAAGGCGTGCGCAGCACGCGGATCGACGTGCGGGCCCTTGGCAATAAATCCGAAGGCGGGCCGCCCGACCGGGTCGACGTGATCGTCACCAAAAGATGATCCACGTCCGCCGCGCACAACCCCACATTTTCTGCTGACCGACAGCTGACGGAGCCGACCCGACGATGACCCACCCGAGGCGCTATCTGGTTCGAATGGTCATCTTTCTGGGCGCGGTCATTGTGCTGGCCGCCGTCCTGTCCGGTGGAATCAAAGACGCGTTCATGGCCAACGTGGCGCTCAACAGCCTGATCGTTGGCGTGCTCCTTCTTGGCATTGGCTATATCTTCCGCACCGTCTTCGTGTTGACCAGCGATGTCGCCTGGCTCGAAAGCTTCCGCGCCGGCCAGCCCACGCTGTCTGCGGCGCCCGAACCCCGCATGCTGGCGCCAATGGCAGCCATGCTCGGCGAACGCACGGCCCGGTTCAGCCTGTCGGCAATGTCGATGCGCTCGCTGCTGGACGGGATCGCGTCCCGGCTCGACGAATCCCGCGATATCTCGCGCTATCTGATCGGCCTGCTGATTTTTCTCGGCCTGCTGGGCACGTTCTGGGGACTGTTACAGACCATCGGCTCGGTCAGCAATGTCATCGCCACGCTCAATGTCGGCTCCGGCGAGATGGGGACCGTTTTCGACGATCTTAAAAAGGGCCTGCAGGCGCCGCTATCCGGCATGGGGACAGCATTTTCATCTTCGCTGTTCGGTCTGGCCGGATCTCTGGTGCTCGGCTTTCTCGAACTTCAGGCGGGCCAGGCGCAGAACCGGTTCTATAACGATCTGGAAGACTGGCTATCGGGCCAGACGCGGCTTGGCTCCGGGACCTCCATCGGCGAGGGCGACCAGTCGGTGCCGGCTTACGTGCAGGCGCTGCTCGAACAGACCGCCGACGGCCTGGAAAACCTGCAGCGCACGTTACAGCGCGGCGAGGAATCGCGGATCGGCGCAAATAGCGGCATCACCAATCTTGCCGATCGTCTCGGCACACTGACCGACCAGATGAAGACCGAACAGAACCTCATGGTCAAACTGGCGGAAAGCCAGATGGACCTGAAACCCATCCTGTCGCGTCTGGAAGAGAGTCTGAACCGTCCGGCGCTCGGCAGCGGCACCGGGGCCGACGAGGTGCCTGCCCATATCCGCAACATCGATATCCACCTCGCCCGCCTGCTCGAAGAGACCGCCACAGGGCGGACCGAGATGGTCGATGAACTGCGGAGCGAAATACGGGTCCTGTCGCGCACGCTTGCTGCGATTGCCGAAAAACCGGGCCGTTAGGCCAGCGGCGGGGGAAGCTTTAAATGCCCGGCGCGTCGCGGCGACAACGACCCACCCTCGATATCTGGCCCGGCTTTGTCGACGCGCTGGCGGCACTGCTGATTATCATTATCTTCCTGTTGATGGTGTTCACGCTCGCGCAGTTTTTCCTGAGCGAAATGCTGTCGGGGCGGAACCAGGCGCTGGAGCGGCTGAACCGCCAGGTCGCCGAGCTTGGCGAGATGCTCTCGCTGGAACGAACGGCCAATGTAAAGCTCCGGGACGAGGTCTCTCAGCTATCGGCCGACCTGTCAGCCTCGACCGCGACCCGCGAACGGCTGTCGAGCCAACTTACCGAACTGTTGCCCCAGAAAGACGCGCTCGAATCCATGCTTACCGACCGGACGCGCGAGCGCGACGATCTTCAGGGGAAGCTCGACACCGCGCTGGCGACCGCAAACAAATCCGTCGCCGAGCTTGAAGAAGCCCGAAAGTCCGTCACCGCGGACAAGGCCAAGATCGAAGCCCAGCTCGGCGAGATCGCCCAGCTCAACCGCGATGTGAAGGCCCTGCGGGAACTTCGGGCAAGCCTCGAAAAACGCGTAACCGATCTTGCCGCGACCGTGCAGGCCCGCGACAACTCCCTGACGGCGCTGCGCGACCGGTCTAAGGAGCTCGAAGCGACGCTCTCGACGGAACAGGAACGTACGGCCCTCGCGCAGAAGGATATCGACAAGAAAGACCTGACCATCAGGGAACTTGGCGCACAGGCCCAGCGGGTCGGTGAGGACCTGAGCGCGGAACAACGGGCAAGTGCGGCGGCGAAAAAACAGGTCGACGCGCTGAACCGTCAATTACTGGCGCTCCGGCGCCAGCTCGCCCGGCTCAACGCCGCCCTTGGTGCGTCGGAGGCCAAGGCCGCCGAGCAGAGCGTGCAGATCACCAGCCTCGGCAAGCGGCTGAACCAGGCGCTTGCCAGCAAGGTTGCGGAGCTGGCCCGCTACCGATCGGAGTTTTTCGGCCGGCTGCGCGAAGCGCTTGGCAACCGGCAGGGCATCCGCATCGTCGGCGACCGCTTTGTGTTCCAGTCCGAAGTGCTCTTCCCATCAGCCTCGTCGGACCTCAACCCCGGCGGTCGGGAGCAGATCGCGAAATTGGCGCAAACGCTTAACGATATCTCGCAGCGTATCCCGGATGAGCTGAACTGGGTGCTGCGGGTCGACGGTCATACCGATGCATTACCGATCCGGACGGCCAAGTTTCCGTCCAACTGGGAATTGTCGTCGGCCAGGGCGATCGCGGTTGTGAAACAGCTCCGGGCATTCGGCGTCCCGGCCAAGCGGCTTGTCGCTGCCGGATTCGGCCAATTTCAGCCACTGGACCCGCGCAATGACGAGGTCGCCTATCGCCGCAACCGGCGGATCGAATTCAAGCTGACACAACGCTGATCGCAATTCCTTGCCGTTGTTGCCCCAATGTGGCCGCCAGCCGTTAGTTTATGTTGCAATGCCCCCGCCCATTCCCTATAAACCGCACTCTTTCGCAGGAGAAATGCGTTGAAAAAAGATATACATCCCGAATATCACGAAATTAACATCGTGATGACCGACGGCACGACTTACACGACACGCTCCACCTGGGGCGCAGCGGGCGACACCATGAAGCTCGACATCGATTCCAAGTCCCACCCGGCCTGGACAGGCGGTTCACAGCGCCTTGTCGATACCGGCGGACAGGTTGCGAAGTTCAACAAGCGCTTCGCAGGCATCGGACTCGGTAGCGGCAGCGACAACTAAGGCGTTCAGCCTCAGAAATGCAGAAAGGACGCCTTTGGCGTCCTTTTTTGCGTCTGATCCTACATTTTCGGGTCTCGCGTACTCGGCCCGTCGTCGTCAGGCGGCAGCCCGAAACAATCAGCTGGCCTGTTTTGACGCCATTTCGCGCAGGCTCAGCACCTGATCGTAAAGCCGGCGACTGCGATCCATATATCCACGGATTTCCAGCGGCAATTCGGCACCACTGGCGGCAGCAGCAGCATGCGCTGCATTGGCAGGCGCCAATAAGCCGTCTGAACGTGTTTCCGCTTCTTTGGGGGTAATTTCACCTGCCGCCGCCGCCTTTTGCAGCAACAACCAGGCCATCGCCTCGGTCAGGTTTCGCGTGATTGCCGATATTTCCCGCACAATGCGCGCCCGCACCTCGGAGGTCTCGTTCTCCTCCGCATCATCGGGCGCGGCCTGGACCTCCGCCAGGAAGTCACGCAGTTCGGTCATCAGCGAGAGTGTGTCCTGATAGGAATCTTCAATAAAGGCAGTTAGCGGGCCGGACATTGCTATATTTCCATACTCGGCTGAAAGTTCATCCTGAAAGTACCATGACCCTACCGCTTATGGCCTGAACAAAGCGTAAAGTAAAAAAGAGCCGCCCCGGAGGGCGGCTCAAGTCAACAGGGAGGCGTCAAAAGGATGGGATGAGGATCCTTTTCGACGGCCCGGTCTCCCGAACCGTCAGGATGTAAAATACAGTCCAAATGGTTAACAAAAGTTTAAAATTGAGGACAAACACACGTTTAATTTGACCCAAAAGATATTTTTTCGCGGTCAGGAAAATAATATTCGTGTTTTACATCAATGGGTTAGGAGAATATCGACGCCGATTTGACAAAAATAACGATCCGGGCGGAATAATTTTTTATCGGAATTACGTTAATTTGCGACCGCCGAACGCCCTCTATATAGCCGGCGGGCAAGCTCAGGACTTGAAGATCGACTCGACACCCGCCCGATGGGCCTCTTTCCGGGCGATTTCCGCGCGGACGCGTTCTATTTCTTCGTGCATCTCGGCAATATATTCATGCAGCTCCTCGATCGAGATCGGATCCAGGTCCCGTTTGGGTTTTGGCATGTTTTTCGGCAGATCGTCGTTTTCCTGCACCCCGGGTTCTCCTCTGTGAATTCTCCGCTGACTGGGCTTGCCAGTGTGCCGCCGAGGCGATAGACCTGCAACCTTCGTTTCCACCATTTCAGAGCGCAATTGGCCGTGTCGTACGAGATACCCGAAACCATGACCGCCATCGAGATCGCCGAGTTCGGCGGCCCCGAGGTATTGAAGCCTGCAAACCGTCCGACCCCGACCCCGGGCGAGGGCGAATTGCTGGTCAAGACGGCGGCTGTCGGTGTGAACTTCCCGGATACCATGCAGCGCCAGGGTGCCTATCCGCCGCCGCCCGGCACCACCGATATCCCGGGCCTCGAACTTGCCGGCACCGTTGTTGCCGTCGGCAGCGGCGTTAGTGGCTTTGCCCCGGGCGACGAGGTTTGCGGACTTGTCTCTGGCGGCGCCTATGCCGAGTACTGCATCGTGCCCGCTGCAACGGCACTGCCGCTGCCCAAGGGCTACGACATGCTGAACGCGGCAGCGATTCCGGAAAATTTCTTTACCGTCTGGACCAACCTGTTCGACGGTATCCAGCTGACGGCGGGCGACACCATCCTGATCCATGGCGGATCGGGCGGTATCGGCACTGCCGCTATCCAGGTCGCGAAGGCATTCGGTGCAACCGTCTTCACCACGGCGCGCAATGCCGAGAAATGCAAAGCCTGTGAGGAACTTGGTGCTGCCCGCGCCATCAACTACACCGAGGAAGATTTCGTCGAGGTCGTAAAAGAAGCGACCGGCGGTGTCGGGTGTTCGGTCGTGATGGACATGGTCGGCGGCGATTATTTCAACCGGAACCTGGATGTCCTGGCCCCCGACGGGCGGATGGTACAGGTCGCGGTTCAGAAAGGCGCCAAGGTCGAATTGTTCATTCCGACCATCATGGCCAAGCGAATTCGCTATACCGGATCCACGCTGCGCCCAAGAACGACCGAACAAAAAGGGGTGGTCGCAAAGGCGGTGCACGAGAATCTCTGGCCGTTATTCGAAAAAGGCGATATCAAGCCCCTGATTTTTAAAACCTTCCCGCTGGAAAATGCTGCCGAGGCCCATGCCTTGATGGCATCGAGCAGCCATATCGGGAAGATCATGCTGACGGTCGACGACGCAGGCTGACCCCTGCGCCGCGCGACGGTCGCGACTTAGATACCGAACGTAGCAAGAGAGCACATCGTCATGAGCCGTGAAGCAAACGAAAGCCCCAGACCGCTGATGCCAAAGGCCACCGCCGTTTGGCTGATCGAGAACACCGCCTTAACGTTCCGCCAGATCGGTGCGTTCTGCGGTCTCCACGATCTCGAAGTACAGAGCATCGCCGACGACGAAGTCGCCGTCGGCATGGTCGGGTACGACCCGATCGTGAACGGACAGTTGACCAAGGAAGAGATCGCGCGCTGCGAGGCAGACCCGGCAGAACGCCTCAAGATGGCGTCAACAACCGTGCCGCGCCCCGCCACCCGCACCAAGGGCCCGCGTTACACGCCGGTCGCCCGGCGCGGTGACAAGCCGGATGCCATCGCCTGGCTGGTGAAGCATTTCCCCAATCTGAAGGATGCGCAGGTTTCGCGCCTTATCGGCACAACCAAGCCGACGATCTCGGCGATCCGTGACCGGTCTCACTGGAACATGGCGACGATCACGGCACGTGATCCGGTGGGTCTTGGCCTGTGCAATCGCCAGGACCTCGACAAGGAAGTCATGCGCGCCGGATACGCTTCCACATCGGAAGCCCCGGTCATCGAAGAGGCCCCCAAAGTCTCAACGCCGGCCATGCCGGAATTCAAGCTTTAGGCTGCACGCTTCGCAGGCGACAAAAAACAAAGCCCGCCCGGGAACCTCCCGGGCGGGCTTTTTTATATTATCGCGACTGTTTCGACATATGCCGGGTCAGGCATGTGCGAGGCGCGTCATCTCGTCTTTGACGATAAGTTTTCGTTTTTTGATATGGGCCAGAGTGGCTAGGTCGGGCTGAAGTTTTCGTTTTTCGTCCTTCAGTTCCGTCTCGAGTGCTTCATGCTTGGTTTTCAGAAGCTCAATCCGCTCGCCTTCACCCATATCGCATACCCTTCGTCAGTGAATAAACAGGACGGATAAAGTCTAGACCGCGTCCGGCGGAATTGTAAATCAGCGTTTTGTTTCAGTTTGTACCCGCCGGGGACAAATCATCAGAGTTTCGCGCACGCACCCCGGAGAGCATCGGCGTCCTGACCGTTGAACGCGACCCCCAGCATATGCGCAACATTCGAGCGGTCCGCGTCCGTCGCGACACCCCCGAACACGCCAAAATAGGCAGCTATGTTCGCGACCGCGTCGACCAGCCGATGAGCGTCGGCACGCGAATCATCTGCTTCCTTATCGATCGCGCCCGCCAGCATCAACTGCTCCGTATGTTCGCAATCGATCTCCGCCTTCTGGATGCGCTGGCGGAGAGATTCCGACAGATCGGCAGGCGCCGGCGGCATGCCGCCTTTCATCCGCACCCTTACTGCGCGCAGTTCCCGCACGACATCATGATGCCATTCCTGCACCGCGCCCGTGACGGTTTTCATCTCCGTTGTGGTCAAAGCCCCGCGGCCGGACGCGCCCAGCCACATGCAAAATAACAGCACGTTCACATCCAGCTCATGCGCGTCCTGGAGATCGAGGCAGGCAACGCCGACACCTTCGGACATATACACACTGAGGGAAAAATCCCAGAAAGGGTGCTCGGGAAATTCAGCCAAAGTATCGCTCCTTCTTGATAAACATTTTCGGTACTAAGCCATTCGCGGGCTAAGCCGCCTCAAAGGCCGTCGGGTCGCCGATATAAATACCGAGCCCGGTCGCGGTATGTACCAGGGTGCCGTGCGGATCGACCCGGTGGCTCTGCGCAATTCCATCCGCCAGCGGCACATGACGGCATTCCCGGTCCGACCACACGACGAGACGGTCGAACTGTCCCTCGGCGACAAGATCCACGGCACATACGCCGAATGCCGACGCAAACAACCTGTCCCGCGGCGTCGGCGCGCCGCCGCGCTGGACATGGCCCAGAACCGTGACCCGCGATTCCGCGCCGGTCGATTGCTCTATCAGCTCGCTCACACGCTGACCGACACCGCCAAAACTGAACCCGCCATCGCTGCGACGGCGGCCGACGGACTCTCCATCCGGCAGATGTGCCGCTTCGGCGACGATCACAAGCGCGAAGTTCCGGCCGTTCTCCCGCACATCCAGAATCTTGCGGGTCAGGCCTTCGGTCGTCCACGGGATTTCCGGCATCAGGATCGCATCGGCGCCGCCTGAAATACCGGCAGACAGGGCGATATGCCCGGCGCTTCTTCCCATGACTTCCAGAACCATCACCCGGTCATGGCTCGCCGCAGTCGGCTGCAGGCGGTCCAGCGCCTCTGAGGCGACATCCACAGCGGTGACATACCCGATCGCGTTTTCCGTTTTGTCGACATCGTTATCGATGGTCTTGGGAATGCCGACCAGGTTCAGCCCGCCCTGTAATGCCAGGCGGCGCATAATCGCGAGACTGCCGTCGCCGCCGATCCCGATCAGCGCATCAAGGCCAAGTTCCTTGTAGCCGTCGATGATTTCTTCAGAGCGGTCTTTGACGGTGCCATCCGGCATCGGATAGGCGAAAGGATCACCGCGGTTCATGGACCCCAGAATGGTCCCGCCCAACCGCAGGATATTGCCGTCGAACCGGTCCAGCGTAAGCTCCTCGGCGGCCACGGGCGTTTCCATCAGGCCGTGGGTGCCGTGATGAATACCGAAAACACGAAAGCCGTATCCTTCGATTGCGCGATAGGCGACCGCGCGGATGGCCGCGTTGAGACCGGCGCAGTCTCCGCCGCTCGTTAGAACGCCAATTCTCTTTGCTTCCGCCACGATTAAGCACCATAAATCTGCTGCGAGGACGTACGCAAAATTAACAGTACGCGGCGGTTTCTGCTATCCTCTGCACTGCAAGAAATAAGAACGAGACTGAATTCATGAGCGAACAGGAAGCCCTCCGCCAGAAGCTGGCGGAACTGGAGCTTGAGCATCGCGATCTGGATGACGTTATTGCACGCCTGACCGAGCGTGCGCCCTACGATCAGTTACAGCTTCAGCGGCTGAAAAAACGCAAACTGATCCTGAAGGATCAGATATCGCGTATCGGAGACCAGTTACTGCCCGATATCATTGCCTGAGAAAAACCAACCGGGAATTCCCGTCAGGCCGGCTCTTTTCGAATACCGGTCTTGTGGGCGTACATGGCCTTGTCGGCCGCTTCGAGGGCCGCCCCGGCATCGCCGCCGCCACGAATGGTGTGCACCCCGAAAGCAACATCCAGACTGATCGTATCGCCCTCCCAGTCGAGCGGGTCTTCAGAAATGGTCTTCGCCAGGAATTCTGCCTTGCCCCGGGCGGCATCTTCATCGGCATGGGACAGCATTACGCCAAACTCATCGCCACCAAGCCGGCCAACGATGTCTGATTCACGTACATTTGCCGCGAGAATTTTCGCAACTTTTAGGATCGCTGCATCGCCTGCAGCATGGCCTTTGCTGTCATTGAGCTGTTTCAGCCCGTTCAGATCCAGATAGATCACGCTGGACGGTGTTCCGTAACGTTCGGCATAGGATAAAGTGCGCGACAGCTCGCGCACGAAGGCACGGCGGTTAGCCACTGGCGCCAGCGAATCCTGATCGGCGAGCTGTTCCAGGTATTCGATCCGCGACATGCTCTGGTCGATCTCCTGGCGCAGCGTATCGACCTCGGCCATAAGCTGGCTGATCGCTTCCTGCACCTTCGGCGTCAGCTCACTTTGCGGAATGCCCAGCACGGACGCCGCATCCGCCGCACGCGGCGCGGAAGCGTTTCCGGCGGTCTTGCCGGCTTTCTGGTACGAGCCGACTCCGGCAGCTGCTGCCGGCCGTCGTGTATTGTCTATGCGCATAAGATCGGTACCCGGTTCTGCTGTAAGCTGTTTTGATAGCATCCAAAATGTTAACTTTTGGTTTAGAGTGGCGGATTCCTGCGCTTTGCGTGGGCCGATCCCGAGCCTATAATGTGGCCTTTGATGCGCTTGGTGATGCGCTTGGTGATGCACTTGGTGATGCACTTGGTGATGCACTTGGTGATGCACTTGTTGATACACGTGCTGATTCAGGTATTTATTCAGTTGTTGATGAATGGGCCGCCATCCTGGGGTTTTCGGGTTGGCGGCGCGGTATTTAAGGGGAACGAGCATGGTAGCGCGCAAAACAGCGGCAACCTCCAACCGGCGGAAACCGGCGGCAAAAGCACCGCTGGTCGGGGTTATTATGGGCTCGAAATCAGATTGGCCGACGATGAAAAACGCCGCCGATATGCTCAAAGCACTCGGCGTGCCGTTCGAAACAAAGATCGTCTCCGCCCACCGGACCCCGGACCGTCTGGCCGACTACGCCAAATCGGCAAAGGATCGCGGCCTGAACGTGATTATTGCCGGCGCCGGCGGCGCTGCTCACCTGCCCGGCATGGTGGCCTCGATGACCGCCCTGCCGGTGCTCGGCGTGCCTGTGGAAAGCAAGGCGCTGAGCGGCATGGACAGCCTGCTCTCCATCGTCCAGATGCCGGGCGGTATTCCCGTGGGAACACTCGCCATCGGCACACCCGGCGCGAAGAATGCCGGGTTGATGGCCGCGTCCATCATCGCGCTGCACGACGACAAGGTAGCGAAAAAACTGGATGCCTGGCGCGCAAAGCAAACCGCCGACGTGCCGGAAACGCCGACAGGGCGCTAATGTGACGAACGTGACAACACAGAACGCGAACGCGCCGCTACCGCCGGGATCGACCATCGGCATTCTCGGCGGTGGTCAACTGGGACGGATGGCCGCCCTCGCCGCCGCGGCCCTTGGCTATCGCTGCCATATTTTCAGCCCCGACGCCGACGCGCCCGCCAAGGAAGTCTCTGCCGCACAGACCACAGCACCCTACGAAGACCAGGATGCCGCGCGCGCGTTCGCCGCCGCCGTGGATGTCGTCACTTTCGAATTCGAGAACGTGCCGGACGAAACGCTGGCCATAATTGCCGAAGGCGCCCCTGTGCGCCCGGGTGTCGATGCGCTGCACATTTCCCAGGACCGGGCGATCGAAAAGACATTTCTCGCCGATAACGGGATCGGCACCGCACCCTGGGCGTCCATCCTTACCGCTGAAGACCTCGCACCTGCCGCTGCCACCGGCTTCCCGGCAATCCTGAAGACCGCCCGTTTCGGCTATGACGGCAAGGGCCAGGTGCGTGTTGAGACGGCGGAGGATCTCGCCGCCGCCTGGGCAGAAATAGATCAGGTCCCGGCGGTGCTCGAAGGCTTCGTCGATTTCGACCGTGAGATATCTGTCATTGTTGCACGCGGCACCGGCGGCGAGACCAGAAGCTACGTGCCCGTGGATAACGTGCACCGCGACCACATTCTGTTCACGACCACGGCGCCATCAACGGTAGATGCCACCATCGCTGAAGCGGCCCAGTCGATCGCCGACCGGATTGCCGGCGCGCTGGATCTGGTCGGGCTGCTGGCGGTTGAAATGTTCGTCACCCGCGATGGCGACGTGCTGGTGAACGAAATCGCCCCCCGGCCGCATAACTCGGGTCACTGGACCATGGATGCCTGCGCGGTCAGTCAGTTCGAACAGTTTATCCGTGCGGTTGCAGGTCTGCCGCTGGGCGACCCGGCGCGTCATTCGGATGCGGTGATGACCAATCTGATCGGCAGCGAGGCGGATCAGTGGCTGAAATGCCTGAACGAAGACGGTGCCTGTCTTCATCTATACGGCAAGGCCGAAAGCCGGCCGGGCCGAAAGATGGGTCACGTCAACCGGCTGTCCCCCATGGTGCGGCCAGGCCCGTAAGGCTTGGCCCCATAACGCTTTCGCGCGACGTCGCGCAGTATCCGCAGCGGGTTGGGCGCTTTCATTTTCACCGCTTCAGTGCGGCGCCGCGCCGAATGAATACGCATGACGTCGGCGATCCGCCGATCCAGAAATGCCGAGGTCTCGACCCCGCCTTCGCTGTTGTCATCCAGCCAGAACAGGGTGGTTGAGCCCACCACGCCGGCCAGTAGCCCACGCTTGGTATAGAATGAAAAATCAGCCGACCGGTCGCCCACGGCGTACCAGATGTCGTTAACGGTGCGATACAGCAGGCGTGCGCCAAGAATCGCATTCTGCGGCATCGCCAGCCAGGACAGGCCGCGGCGCACAGCTTCCTTATGGGCCTCAAGCGCTTCGAGCCGCAATTCGACGGCAATCGTGACGCGTTCGTGAATCCGCCTCTCATCGAGATCTGCAGCGTCGAGACCGGCAATCATGCACCGGTCGGCCCAGCGTGAAAAATGCCGGATCATGTCGCGCGTGCCGCCGGGGAAAATGTCCCGGGCGACATCTTCCGGGACGCCAAGATCGCGCGCACCTGCACGCAGCGCCGACTGCGACCATCCGTCGAATGGTATATGGGTCAGCGCTGCCTCTATCAGACGATCCTGCAGATCTGCATCTCCGCCCGCATCTTTACCCATATCTTTATCGGCATCGGTCATTCACGCCCCTCTTCCGGATCGGCGTCATCATTTTGTTCCCCCGAATCCTGTTCCATCGCGTATTCCATGAAGTTCTTGAGCTCTTCATTGAATGTCAGCATCGACAGGTCCGTCATACGCATCGGAAACAACACACCGTCGAGGTGGTCGATTTCATGCTGCACCACGCGGGCGTGGAAATTTGTCGCTTCGCGCTCTACCGCCTCACCGTTGGGCGCATAGCCACGGTAAACAATGCGCGAATAGCGGGGCACCGCGCCCGTCATCCCGGGGATCGACAGGCAGCCTTCCCAGCCCACGGCAAGTTCATCGTCGAGCGGCTCGAATTCGGGGTTGATAAGGGCGGTCAGAGGCGAAAAATCGCTGTCTGCGGCCTCTTCCTCGCCGCGTTCGCGGGGCGATTTGAAAATGATGACGCGCTTGCCCTCATAAACCTGCGGCGCGGCCAGGCCGACCCCGGTCGCATCCTCCATAGTCTCGACCATATCTTCCAGAAGGCGCCCCACATCACGTGAGGTCGGGTCGGCGATTGCATCCGCCGTTTTGAGCAAAACCGGGTGTCCCATACGGGCTATTTTTAGAAGAGTCATGGGAAAGCGGGGTCCTGAAGCTGTTTAGACGCGGAATTCAGCGGTTTTTGGCATATATAAGAGAATGGCGTTAAGGACTTTAAAATCAACCCTCGTATATGCTATACACCCCTCACCGAGCCGGTGGGAATACCGGTTTTCGCTGTTTGCAGCGAAACATCACTATAACCGAATTTGATATCGCCCGACAGGAGACCATCGGACCGTGGAAGTTAGTGTTAGAGACAACGACGTAGATCAGGCGCTCCGCGCACTGAAAAAGAAAATGCAGCGCGAAGGTATTTTCCGGGAAATGAAAATGCGCCGGTCTTACGAGAAGCCGTCGGAACGCCGCGCCCGTGAAAAGGCCGAGGCCATCCGTCGTGCCCGCAAGCTGGAACGCAAGCGGATCGAACGCGAAGGCTTCTAGGCTTTCCGCGCACAGAGAATTTTAAAAGGCCGCTTTATGCGGCCTTTTTTCATGGGGACGGTTTGGCCTCCCTCCGTTATTCAGCTTCATTCCGGATTCATCGCGATTCTGAAATCATCCAAAACATCATCATCTGTCATCCCGGACTTGTTCCGGGATCCAGTTTGCCTTTTGATGCATCTGCTCTCGATCACAAATTCTGGACCCCGGAACAAGTCCGGGGTGACACCGGTGAGGCGTTAAATGACTGATGATGTAAACGCAGGCGATCTGAACCCAGACGACATAAATATGGACCAGATCGAATTCTGGAATGGCGATCATGGCTCCGCCTGGGCGCGCTATGCCGAAATCGTCGATGTCATGTTTGCAGATATTACCGACGCGGTACTCACTGCAGCGGCAATCAATGTTGGTGACCGGGTGCTCGATCTGGGCTGCGGCAATGGCGGCACCACGCTGGCAGCCGCCGAAAAGGTCACACCGATCGGCAGCGTCACCGCGATCGACATCTCAGCCCCGATGCTGGAGCGCGCGCAGGAACGCGCCGACGCGGCCAGGCTGGTCAATGTCACCTTCGTGTTGGGCGATGCTTCCATCTACCCGTTCGCCGAAAGATCTTTCGACGCGATGGTCTCCCGCCTCGGCGCGATGTTTTTTGAAGACCCGGAAGCGACCTTCCGCCGCATGGCGCCGGCGCTGGATTCAGGCGGGCGGATCGCGCTCGGCGTCTGGCGCGGGCCGCGCGAAAACCTGTGGGCCATGGGCCCGGTTGCCGCCGCCAAGGAATTCCTCGAAATGCCGCCGCGGCCAGGTCCCGAAGACCCCGGCCCGTTCTCGTTCGCCGATCCGGACCGCGTCCGCAGCGTTCTCGGCGGTGCGGGCCTGACCGATATCGAGCTTACCCCGCTGGATTTCCAGATACCGCTTGGCCGCACGTTGGAAGAAGCGCTGAACTTCGTCATGGAAATGGGCCCCCTGTCGGCCCCGCTGAGCACTGTCACAGGCGACAACCGGAAAAAGGCCATCGCTGCGATCACAAACGTGCTGAAGGAGAATACGGGAGAAGACGGTATCGCCCGCCTCGCCGGTGCCTGCTGGATTATCACGGCGCGCGCGCCTTAACGGTTATCCAGCTATTCGGGATCGAACGGCATCACCTCGACCGGCACCGGCTGAACGAACCGGGCCAGCACGTCGCGGGTTTCTGCCAGCGGCACATCGCTGTCCGGCGTTTCGCTAATCACAATGCAATCGACGGCGATGTTGCGGGACCGCAGCGCCTCATAGGCCGTCAGTGTGTGGCTCAGACTGCCGAGATAGCTGCCGCCGACGAGGATCGCCGGAATGTTCAGCGCAGCAATCAGGTCGGCAACCGTCCGCGTGGCGTCCAGCGGCACCATAACGCCGCCGATGCCCTCGATCAGCAGAGACATGCCGCCCTCCTCCGCCTCGGCAATGGCCGCCGCGCAATAGGTAATCACATCATCCACCGGCACACTGCGTCCTTCGCGGGCGGCCGCCATGTCAGGCGACAACGGAGCGGCATACCGCCACGGTGACACCAGATCGATACTGTCAGACGTGATCTCCACGCCTGCTGCCGTCAGCAGACGTCCGGTATCGCTGGTCGGGGCCTCAGCCTGGTCGTAGCCGCTGAGGATCGGTTTGAGCACGGCCACCGTGTGGCCCGCGGCGCGCCATTGCCCCAGCAGGGCCTCGGCCACATAGGTCTTGCCGATATCGGTGCCGGAAGCAGTCACGAAGACGGCAGGCATGTCAGGACCCTGCAACCTCAGTGGCATCTGAATCGGGCAGGGAAAGCGCGTTCACGGCGGCGGCAAGGGCGGCGATCTGTGCAGGCGTATGCTCGGCGGTAAACGTAAAGCGCAGCCGGGAGGTGCCGGCGGGAACGGTCGGCGGGCGAATGGGCGTGACCAGAAAGCCCGCATCTTCCAGCGTCGCCGAGGCATCCAGCGCCGCCTGCTCCGGCCCGATCACCAGCGGTACGATCGGGCTTCCGGGCGCGGGCAGGCCCACCGCGTCACAAAATGTTCTGGCGTTGTGCAGCGGCCGCGCAACCCGGTCGCTTTCGGTCGCAATGATATCGACGGCGGCAATACAGGACGCAACCACAGCCGGCGGCAGACCGGTGGTGTAGACCAGGCTGCGGGCGCGGTTTTTCATCAGCTCGATCACCGGCGCGCTGGCACAGAGAAACGCGCCGTAGACGCCTGCGGCCTTGGATAGCGTACCCATCTGCAACGGGATATCCGGGTGCGGATCGAACTCCCAGGCGCTGCCGCGCCCGCCGCCCAGAACACCGAAACCGTGGGCATCATCAACCATCAGCCAGGAATCATGATCCGCCGCGACCGCGGCAAGCCGGTCGAGCGGCGCGCGGTCGCCGTCCATGCTGAACACGCCTTCGGTCACGACGAGACAGGTGCCGAACGCATTTCTGTTTTCGGCCAACAGAGAGGCGAGATCATCCGGGTCGTTATGGCGGAACGTTCGTATTTCCGCGCGGGCCGCCCGCGCGCCCATATGCATCGACGCGTGGCCAAGCGCGTCGATAACAATCAGGTCACCGGGGGCCGCCAGCGCCGGCAGGATACCGCTATTGGCCATGTAGCCGCTGCCGAACACGCAGGCCGCATCGGTCCCTTTGAGGGTCGCCAGACGGCTTTCGAGAATGCCATAAAGATCATGATTGCCCGTGATCAGCCGGGACGCACCCGCACCTGCACCATAGGCCTCCACAGCCTCTGCCGCCGCGGCCTTGACCGCCGGATGATGGGTTAGACCGAGATAATCGTTACAGCAGAACGACACCAGTTCGCGCCCGGCCCGGCGGATATGCACGGCATCCGTCCGTTGTGTATCGACCACAGACCGGCGCAGACCATGCGCCGTCAGACGGTCGAGTTTCGCGTTTGCGAACCGGTCGAGCGATTCGTTGGACATGCGGAATCCTGCTTGTCGTGTTCATCCCCGCCCGTAGTATAGCCGACATGACGCATGAAACGATTCTCCCATTGGCCGGCGCCGGCGACATCCGCCACGACTGGACCAAAACCGAAGCGCGTACCCTTATGGACGCCCCTTTCAACGACCTGATTCACGCTGCACAGATAGTGCACAGGCAACATTTCGATGCCAACGAGGTACAGGTCTCGACGCTGCTGAGCATCAAGACCGGCGGCTGTCCTGAAGACTGCGCCTATTGTTCGCAAAGCGCGCATAACGAAGCCGATGTCGGCGCCGACAAGCTGATGTCTTTGGAGGCTGTCCGCGCCGCGGCGTTGCGGGCGAAGGATGCAGGCGCCACCCGGTTCTGCATGGGCGCCGCCTGGCGCGGCCCCAAAGACCGTGACCTGGATGCGGTCTGCGACATGATCGCGGAGGTCAAATCGCTGGGCATGGAAAGCTGCGTGACCCTGGGGATGCTCGATGACGGCCAGGCCGACCGGCTGAAAGAAGCGGGGCTCGACTACTACAACCACAATATCGACACATCCGAGGCGTTCTACGAAGAGATCATCTCGACCCGCACATTTGCGGACCGCCTCGACACGCTGGCCCGCGTCCGCGATGCCGGCATCAATGTCTGTTGTGGCGGTATCGTCGGCATGGGCGAGGTTCGGACCGACCGCGCCGACATGCTGCAGGAACTGGCGACCCTTCCCGAACACCCGGAAAGTGTGCCGCTGAACATGCTGGTCGCCGTGCCCGGCACGCCGCTTGCCGATATCGACCCGCTCGATCCGCTGGAACTGGTGCGCGCCATTGCTGCCGCGCGCCTCATGATGCCGGAATCGATGGTCCGCCTGTCTGCCGGGCGGCTTGAAATGGATGCGTCGACACAGGCGCTGTGCTTCCTCGCAGGCGCCAACTCTATTTTCTATGGCGACACGCTCCTGACCACCGGCAACCCGTCCCAGCACACCGACCGGGCCCTGTTCGACAAGCTCGGTGTGCGGCCCATGCCGATAGAAGCGCAGGCGGAACTGCCTGCCGCCGAGTAGGCCGATGTCGGGCGCACCGACAGCGCATCTCTGGCTGCCCTATACCCAGATGCAGGATCATCCTGAGCCGCTGCATGCCGCGCGCACGGCAGGATCGCGGATTATCCTGGAGGACGGGCGCGAACTGATCGATGCCGTCGCGTCGTGGTGGACGGCGTGCCACGGCTATAATCATCCGCATATCGTCATGGAGATGGAAAAGCAACTTCATGCCATGCCGCATGTCATGTTCGGCGGGCTGGTGCATGCCCCGGCCGAGAAACTCGCCGCCCGTCTGGCGGTGATGCTGCCGGGACCGCTGAACCGGGTATTCTTCGCCGATTCCGGCTCAGTCGCGGTCGAGGTCGCGATGAAAATGGCGGTGCAGTTCTGGCTCAATCAGGGCGATACCGGGCGCACGCGCTTCCTCAGCTTCCGCGACGGCTATCACGGCGATACGCTGGCCGCCATGTCGGTCACCGACCCCGATGAGGGCATGCACTCACTGTTTCGGGGCTACCTGCCCGAACAGGTGATCGCACCGATCCCACGGGATGACGCGAGTGGCGCCGAATTCCAAAAGCTGCTGAATGAGCACCGGGGCGAGATCGCCGCCATAATCGTAGAACCGATGGTGCAATGCGCCGGCGGCATGAAGATGCACGACGCCGCGACGCTCAAATCCATCGCCACTGCGGCGAAAGACGCCGGAATCCTGCTGATCTGTGACGAGATCGCCGTCAATTTCGGCCGCACCGGCACGCTGTTCGCCCACACGCAGGCAGGCATCGCCCCCGATATCATCTGCCTCGGCAAGGCGCTGACCGGCGGGGCCATCAACCTGGCGGCCACAGTGGCCACCGCGGACGTGTTCGATGCGTTCCTGTCGGACCGCGCCGAAGCGGCGCTGATGCACGGCCCGACCTATATGGCGAGCCCGCTTGCCTGTGCTGCCGCGAATGCCTCCCTCGACCTGTTCGATAGCGAACCCCGCCTGCAGCAGGTCGCATCGATAGCAGCACAGCTGACCAGAGACCTGGCGCCGTTGGCCTCGGTGCCGGGCGTGACCGATGTCCGGGTAAAGGGCGCGATCGGCGCGCTGCAGGTATCGGATCTGCACCATCTCGACTGGCTGAAAGCGCAGTTTGTCGAGGCCGGCATCTGGCTGCGCCCGTTCGGCAACGTAATCTATACGATGCCGCCCTACACGATAACATCCGCAGAACTCTTGGCGATTACGGATGCAATGGTGGAGATCCTGCCGCGCTGGGCGGCGCGTAAAAATGACGCGAAGTAAGTTTCTGTTCATGACCGTCGGCTAGCGTCTCCTAAAGGAGGCGTGTCCATGCGCGATATAAAAACATCCGAAGACGATCTGCTCAGAAACGTCTCCCTGCGGGAATCGCTCTATGATCGCCTCGGCGGGCGTGAATGCCTGGAGCGGGTGCATCGCCAGCTATACGACAAGATATTTCCCCATCCTGCTTTCAGCCCGTTCTTCGCCTCCGTCAGCCGCCAGCATCAGGAAGATCAGCAGACCGATTTCATGGCCTGGAAAATGGGCGGGCCGAGCCGCTTTGGCGGTCGCCTGCCGGAATCCGCCCACGAGCACCTTTTTA
Source organism: Paracoccaceae bacterium (assembly GCA_047638395.1). Classification (GTDB taxonomy): domain Bacteria; phylum Pseudomonadota; class Alphaproteobacteria; order MPNO01; family UBA830; genus CAXBCP01. Next base: position 84,502 of record JBLIMV010000009.1, read on the forward strand.
TTACCGAGGCGCTGTTCGATCTGCGCCACAAAATCCTGTCAGAAACACTGGACGCATGCAGCGTGCCGGCGGACATGCGGGACGAATGGCTGGTGATCGACCTCGGTTTCAAAGCGATGATCGTCAAAAAATCCATCGACGATTGCCGCAAGCGTTACCGGAGCGACACGATCCTGTTCTCGCCCGGGTGGGAGTGAGCCACCCGGCGCCAAATGCTCAACGCGCAGCGCGGCGACGCATCAGACCGAAGGCGGCCAGGCTGAGCCCAAGCACCATCAGCGGCGCCGGTTCCGCGATGGCCGTTGTCACCGGAACGGACGCAGATGTCTGCGTTCCGGTGTCGGAAAACTGAAAAAACCCCTCAGCGCCCGGCCGGTCGATTGATAAGAATACGCTCGACATTCCCGAAGCGGTAACACCTGGAACGACATCCGCGCCGATCGGCCCGCTCGCGCCGATCCGGAACAGGAAATCGCCGACGAGGTTAAATTCGACAGGGGTCAGATTGGTATAAAAATCAAGCTCGTAGCTGTTGATCGCGGAGAGCCTATCGCCGCCGACCCTCAAATCAAAACGCACATCCGACGTGAGGAAAACGCTGGTGGGCGTGGAAAACGATATGCTGTCCACGGCCTGATTAATAATACTCGCCGGCGTCGCCGTGTCGTAAGTGAACGACACAGAACCCGCCACGTCCGTGAACAGCAACGGGCTTGAAGAAGACCCACGCGCGAAACTGTCTGATCATGTTTTCTACCCCCACAAGAACTCTACCTCGTTCGTTTTTGTTACCCCGCCGCAAACATGGTTTCAAGCCCGCCAACCCGCCCATGGCGAAACCAACGTACGGTTCCATGCGTATCCAAAACGCCCTCTTCTTTCCGGGATAAATACGCCATGCAGCTAACACCGATACGCCAAACCTCAGCTCTCGCGTTACTGGTTCTCTTTATGGCCCTGCCGAACCCCGCCAGCGCGCAGAATGACGCCGCTCTGTGGGACACTATCCGCACCGGTTCTGCATTTGCCATCATGCGCCACGCGCTGGCGCCCGGCACCGGCGACCCGCAGTCGGTGGTGATTGGGGACTGCACGACCCAGCGGAATCTGTCGGAGAACGGGCGCGCGCAGGCGCGAAAGATCGGCTCCGGCTTTCGCACGAACGGCATTACCGCGGCGCGGGTGTTGACCAGCGCATGGTGTCGTTGCGCGGAAACCGCCAAGTTGCTCAGTCTCGGCAAGGTCGAAAGACTGGCCCCGCTAAATTCCTTCTTCGTGACCCGTTCGCGCGAGCCGGCCCAGACCGCCGCCCTCAAAGCATGGATCTTGCAGGACAAACCCGCCCGGACTAGCCGCAGACCGCTGGTGCTGGTCACCCATCAGGTGAACATCACGGCGCTGACAGGGGTTTACCCGAGATCTGGCGAGATCGTGGTGGCGCGCTATGCAGAGGATGGGAAAGTGGCCGTATTGGGCACGCTGTTCCCGGCAGAGGCCCGCTAGCCGAAGATCGTCAGGTGCCCCGGTAACGGCGGTAAAATCCAAGCCCCAGGATCGCAATCCCGAGGATTGCGAGCGGCGCGGGTTCGGGAATCTCGGTGGTTTTTTCGGACATTGCCCACGCACCCCGATTGAACAGCCCCCAACGCACGTCGCCTGAAGCCCCGACAGGTGCCAGCGTCAGACCGGTTTCACCGAGCGGTATCATACCAAAAGATCGTATCTGCGCGTCCTGGCCGCCGGTCGGCCAGACTGCATTCGGGCCGCTGGTCAGCCAGACGGTATCCGGATCACCGAGCGAGACCGTTACAGGAGACATCCCGGAACCGACCACGAAACCCGGCGTATCGCTGGGTCGTTGAATATCCGGCCCCACCCCGGCCTGTGCCATATGCGGCAACAGCGCCAACGCGAGAGTCACGCCAAACACATGCGAAATCACTTTCGCAGTTCTTCTAATTCTCATCCGGAGCCTACCCAGTGGAATTCAAACACTGTCCATTTGTAGCATGACCTGCGTCAGGCGCAATCCTGCAGGGCGGTGGCGCAACATAAAGACACAATCAGCGCCTTCCGGCCCCTGATCGACCGGAGACGGGCTGGCAGTGCCATTACCGGTGCCGTTAGAACTGGTGGGTAAAGACCTTCGCGCCATACGCCGCCTCGATATAGCGCCCGAACCGGAACTTGATTTCCGGGCCGTCCATCGGCGGCTCCTCGATGTGATGATCCTCCGCGGTCATCGGATCGAGTTCCAGAACGACGAAGCTGTGGCCTTCGTCATTGCCGCGGAAGGCAGCATCGAAGCCGTCTTCAAGCGCGCCAAGGGTTTCAAAATTCCAGCACCGTTCCAGCCCCATGGATTTCGCCATGGCGACGTAATCGGTCACCGGCTTGTTCGGCAGGTCGAGACCGGACGTGCCGCCATAGACCCGGTTCGAGACCAGAATATGCACGAGGTTGGGTAAATCGAGATCGCGTTCGACCATCAGCATCGCCGGGTTCATGATGAACGCGCCGTCGCCCATGAATGCCCAGACCTTCGCCTGCGGCAGGCCGTACGCCACGCCGGATGCAAACAGCGTGGACATGCTCATCGAGGCATCGAGATAGAATGTCTTGTCGGCATCCTTGCTGACATCCCACCACATCTGTGAAGAATTTCCTGCAGATGTGACCACCAGTTCTTCCTGTCTTTTATCGGCCAGGAACTGGAAAGCATCGCGATAGGGAATGGCCATGCTCAGGCCTCCCCGCGCAGCACATCGCGCGTCATGATCGCGACCGCAGGGCGGCTCACAGTGCGTGTGTGGTTATACATCCGGCCGATCTCCGGGATTTTGTCGCTTGAATCGATAATCGTGTAGGTCAGGTTGATCGCATCGAGCGACGGCAGGAAATACAGCCCGTTCGAGACATGGAATTTTGCCTTGTCTCCCGGCGCGCCGCGGAGCGTCGCCAGGATCATCATCGGGATCTCATACGTGTAGTTGATCTTGGTAATCGCGTAGATGAGCGTCATCAGCCCGGATGCGCCCATCACGGCCATCGACCCGGTGCCGGAAAAGAACGCGCCGGAGCACAGCCCGACGGCCGATTCTTCCCGGTTTACCGGCACATGACGAAAGCGTTCGTCATGATCGAACTCACGGATGACCTCAGCAACCCAGTTATCGGGCAGGCTGGCGACCAGTTCTATACCGCAATCGGCCGCCTGTTCGATGACGCGCTTGGCAACTTCTCTTCGGGTGCTCATCAGCCGGTTTCCCTAGCGATGCGGCGCGTCGGCACGGGCAATATCACCGGTGCCGGCGATCAGGATGGCGGTGAACCGGCAGGGCTCGGTACCGCGGTTGATCCAGTTATGGCGCGTGCCCTGCTGTACGAGCACATCACCTGCCCGCAAAGTCACTGTACCGGTATCCACTTCCATATCCATCTCGCCGGACATGACGATCACGTAATCGACTGTTTCGGTAAAATGGGGTTCCGCCGTCACACCCGGCTGGATTTCAAGAACCCGGATCAGCGTCCCGTTCTCGGGCGGCGGGCGGCCGACCTCGCGGGCACCGGCATCGCTGCCGACATCCCAACGGGCGGGCGCCGCATCGGTCACCCAGATCAGCCGTGAATCGTGGCCCGGTCGGCGCGATGTCGCGTTCGATGCCAGATCGTCGATCTGTATGCAGGATTCCCCTGCCTCGTTATGTCCGGTAACCACACGTCTTACGTCCATCTGTCCGTTCCCTGGCGAAATCTTTGAATTAGCCGACAGTACGATGCTCCCTCTTGCGGATCAATTCATCGACTGGACACAAACGGCCCGGGACACAAACCGCCGGCGTTATGACGACAGAAAAATGGCCCCGAAACTTAATCCGGGGCCGCGTATCAGATAATTCGCTGAAAACTTAGGGGATGGCTCAGCGCATCCTGCGGCGCACGAACCCGATTCCCAGAACCGCGAAACCGAGAAGCGCGATCGGCGCAGGCGCCGAAATTGCGGTTGCTTCTGCCACCATCGTCCAGCTGCCGGCGCCGACGCCTGTATTCGCAAGACCCCAGGACACGACACCAACCGACCCAATGGCGGCCAGGGTAAACGGGGCCGGAAGTTCGAATGTGAAACTGCCGGTGATGGTATCTCCAGCAGCAAGGGGGCCGCCGGAAACGCTGAAAGACATCCACGGGAAACCGCCGGAACCAGCCGTACCCTGCCCGAACAGGTTCGATATCACGACGGGATGCCCGCCGATCTGCATCGTGCTGGCTGTAATGATCTGATCGTTCTCGCCCCCGGAAGGACCAATCGCAAAGGGTGCGCGCAATGACACCGTGCTGGAAGAAAACCCCGGAGGGCCCGGTAGAATTGTTCCACTGCCGGACACGACGCCCGTTGTATCGTTAATACGCTGGATTTCAATCAGGAGTGTCGCATCGGCCGATGCGGGTGCAAGAAACAGCGCGAAGCCCACGACGAGCGTTAGCGAAAGTCGTTTCGCAATATTGATTATTTTCATTTTTAAAGCCTACCCGGTCAGATACTCGTGCACCATTTTTTACCAGACCCGCCGATACAGGCAAGCCCGTTACGACCAAAAAGGCGGCAACCACCTCCCTAGTCCGGCCTCTCGATGCCGGCTTTCTTCAACGCCGTCGCCTGGCGTTTTTCCAGCACATCGACGTCAAAACCGCCGATCATGTCGTGGAACAGTGAATGCCAGTTCAGTTCCGCCTTCAGATGCAGAAACACCGAACCGAGGCCGATTGCGGCACGGTCCATCAACACGAATTCCCGCGGCGGGGTGACGCCGCCGAGACGGCGCAGTTCGCCGTGTACCTTATTTGCCACCTTGGCGCCGTACATGGTGCCGTCGGTTTCCTGGATGAGGCGCGGCCGATCTTCGAGCAGCGGGCCGTAAACGAATTCGGCCCAGATGTTCAGTGTGTCGATCACCTCGTTCGACAGCCCGGTAAAACCCCAGGTCTCATACGCATGGACCGCGAGGGCACGGTCGTTGTTCTGCAATGAGTTATAGAGATCGATCACCCCTTTGACGAAATGCGGCTGGAAAATCCGGATGCAGCCAAGGTCCATCAGGTTGATCGATGCGTCCTCGCGGACGGAATAATTGCCGAGATGGGGATCGCCGTGGATGGTGCCGTAGTAATAGAACGGCACGTACCAGGCGCGGAACATGTTTTCCGCCACCCGGTTGCGGGTTTCCTGATCCTTATCGACCCAGTCCATCATCCGCGTGCCTTCGAGCCAGGTCATGCTGAGGAGGCGGTCGGTCGACAGTTCCGGCACCGGTTCGGGCACGTGGACACCAGTCTCGTTGGCCAGCATGTCGCGGTAAAGATCGATATGTTTGCGCTCAAGGACGTAATCGAGCTCTTCGCGCAGCCGGTCCGAAACTTCGCGGTGAATTTCCGACGCGTTCACCGCCTTGTCGTAGCGGTGATAAAGCGAGAACACGATCCGCAGCTGCTTCAGATCGGCCTCGACCGCCGATTTCATATCCGGGTATTGCAGCTTGCAGGCAAGATCGCGGCCGTCGGGATGTACCGCTTTGTGGACCTGGCCGAGCGACGCCGCAGCGGCCGCTTCGCGCTCGAAAGACTGGTATTTGTCCTGCCAGTCGGCGCCAAGCTCGGCCGCCATGCGGCGGCGCACGAACAGCCAGCCCATCGGCGGTGCGTTCGACTGAAGCTCCGCCAGTTCCTCGACATATTCTTCGGGCAGCATGTCGGGCACCGTCGACATGATCTGGGCGACTTTCATCAAAGGGCCTTTCAACCCGCCCAGCGCCTCTTTCAGACCCTCGGCGTGTTTTCCCTTGTCGAGGTTCATGCCGAGATAGCGCTCACCGGCGACGCGTGCCGCCAGTCCGCCGACGGCACGGCCTACTTTGACGTAACGCTTGGCACGCCCGCCCAGGCTATTGTTTTCGGATGACTCAGCCATGCAGGTACAGCCCGGATCGGCTCAATCCCCGGCTCAATCCCCGACTCAATCCATCGCCTCCAGCTCGTCGATCAGGCCACTGACCACGCTGATCCCTTTTTGCCAGAACGCCGGATCGGACGCGTCGAGCCCGAACGGTGCCAGCAGCTCGGTGTGACGCAGCGTCCCGCCGGCGCGCAGCATATCGAGATACTTGTCGGCAAAACCGTCCGCCGCCTGTTCGTAGACCGCGTAAAGCGAGTTCACCAGGCAATCGCCGAACGCATAGGCATACACGTAGAACGGCGAATGGATGAAATGGGGGATGTAGGTCCAGTACCAGCGGTAATTATCATCGAAACGGATCGCCGGGCCGAGGCTTTCGGTCTGCACGCCCATCCAGATATCGCAGATATCCTCCGCCGTGAGCTCGCCTTCGCGCCGTGCGGTGTGAACGCGGAGCTCAAAATTGAAAAAGGCGATCTGGCGGACAACCGTGTTCAGCATGTCCTCGACCTTGCCGGCAAGCATCACCTTGCGCTTCGCCTGGTCGTCCTGCGAGCGCAGCATCCGGCGGAAGGTCAGCATCTCGCCAAAAACGGATGCCGTTTCGGCCAGGGTTAGCGGCGTATCGGCCATCAGATTGCCCTGGGGGGCGGCCAGTACCTGATGACAGCCATGGCCCAGCTCATGGGCGAGCGTCATCACATCGCGGGTTTTTCCCTGATAGTTCAACAACAGGTAGGGATGGGCCGACGGCACGGTCGGATGGGCGAACGCGCCGGATGATTTGCCTTCACGCACCGGGGCATCGATCCACGCGTTATCGAAGAACTGTTTGCCGATATCGGCAAGATCGGTGGAAAAATCGCCATAGGCGGTCAGCACGGTCTCGGTCGCCTGCGCCCACGGAATGACGCTGTTATCGGCATCGGGCAGCGGGGCGTTGCGGTCCCAGTGGTCGAGCTGGTCCTTGCCGAACCATTTCGCCTTCATCGTGTAGTAACGATGCGACAGCGCGGGATAGGCGTCCTGCACGGCCTTGTTCAGCGCATCGACGACCTCGTCCTCGACCTGATTGGCCAGGTTGCGGGAAGATTCGGGGCGCGGAAAATGGCGCCACTTGTCTTCGATCTCCTTGTCTTTCGCGAGCGTGTTGGTGATCAGCGAGAACGTGCGGGCGTGTTTCTGCAATTCCTGGCCGAGCGTTTCCGACGCCGCCTTGCGCACACCTTCATCCGGGTTCGACAGCATGTTCATCACCTCTTCGGAGGTGAGCACCTTGCCGTCGTGATTGAACCGCATATCGGCCATGGTCTCGTCGAACAGACGGTTCCAGGCGGCGCGACCGGCGACCCGCTTATCATGCAGCAGGCGTTCGATTTCCTCGTCGAGCTGGTGCGGACGGAACAGTCGCGCATCGTCCACCCAGGGCTGGTATTTCGCCGCTTCGGCCGCTTTGAGCTGTTTGGCGAGAACCTTGTCGTCGATTTCGTTAAGCTCAAGCGCAAAAAACAGCACATTCGCCGAGATATCGTTCACCCGCTCCTGCATGGTCTGATAGAAGCGCCCGACATCGGGGTCCGACACATTGCCGGCATAAACGAGCTGCGCATAGGACATCACGCGGCCCATGATCTCATCGACCGCCTCATATTCCGCGATTGCGGTACCGAGTGCCTTGCCGTTCAGGCCGGCCAGCTTGCCCTTGTACCGGGCAGCAAAGGCGGTGGCGTCTTTCGCGGCGCGGTCGAGATCAGCCTTCAGCTCCGGGCTGTCGTTTCCGGGATAGAGATCGGCCAGATCCCACACGGGCAAATCGCCCAATGCCTGGTCCCCGGCGTTTTTATTTGTGTCGGTGGCAGCTGCGGTTGTCATGTCTGGTTCCCTTTCGCTCCCCACGATATAAGTTGTCGAAAGCAATACGCCAACAGGGTGACCGATGGATTACGACGTTTGTACAAGCCTGCCGGCCATGTTTTTCGACAATACGGCGGAAATAGGCGACCGCGCCTTTCTGTGGGAGCGCCGCGACGGTGCGTGGCATCCGATCAGCGGGACGGAGACCCGCAGCCAGGCGGCGGCCCTGGGCGCTGCCCTGAAGGCACTCGGCGTCGCCAAAGGGGATCGGATCGCCCTAGTGTCGGAAAACCGGCCCGAATGGCTGATTGCCGATATAGGCATCATGGCCGCCGGCGCCATTGCAGTACCGGCCTATGTCACCAATCAGGTCAGCGACCATCTGCATATTCTGCGCGACAGCGGCGCGAAAGGGGCAATCGTGTCCGGCCCCGCCCTCGCCAAGAACCTGCTGCCTGCCGCCAAAGAAGCGGGCCTTGAATTCGTAATTTCCATGGCGCCGCTCGAAGGAGTAGCGAACGGCCCGACAATCCACCTGTGGTCCGACCTGCTCGCCGCACAGGACGGGGCAACGCCGGATGCATCCTTAATCTCACGCACCGACACGGCCTGCCTGATTTACACGTCCGGCACCGGCGGCACGCCGAAGGGCGTGATGCTGAGCCACGGGGCGATCCTGTCGAACTGCAAGGGTGCCTATCACCTGCTGCTCGAGTTCGGACTGGACGACGAGGTCTTCCTGTCCTTCCTGCCGCTGTCGCATTCCTATGAACACACGGCCGGATTGATGTTCCCGCTCTCGATTAACGCGGAAATCTATTACGCCGAATCCATCGACAAGCTCGCCGCCAACATGGAAGAGGTGAAGCCGACGATCATGACCGCCGTGCCGCGCCTGTACGAGACCATGTACGGGCGGATCGTCCGCGGGGTGCAGCAGAAAGGCGGATTGTCGGAAAAACTGTTCATGAAGGCAGTCTCGACCGGCCGCAAAAAATACGAAGGTACAAAGCTCTCGCTGGGCGAAACTCTATTGGACCCATTGCTGACCAAGCTGGTCCGCAAGAAAGTTGCCGGCCGGTTCGGCGGGCGGCTGAAAGCCATGGTGTCGGGTGGCGCACCGCTGAATTATGAGGTCGGTGTGTTTTTCAAGGCGCTCGACGTCGAACTGCTGCAGGGGTACGGCCAGACCGAATCCGCACCGATCATCAGCTGCAACCCGCCGAGCAACAACAAGATGCGCACGGTTGGTCCGCCCTTCGTCGATATCGAGTTGAAGATCGCCAGTGACGGCGAAATCCTTGTCCGCGGCGAGCTGGTGATGCAGGGCTACTGGAACAACCCCGATGCCACCGCCGAAGCGATCAGCGACGGCTGGCTCCACACCGGTGATATCGGCGAAATGGATAATCATGGCCACCTGAAAATCACCGACCGCAAGAAAGACATCATCGTCAATTCGGGCGGCGACAACATCGCGCCGCAGCGGATCGAGGGCTTCCTCGACCTGCAGCCCGAAATCGCCCAATCGATGGTCTATGGCGACAAGAAACCCAATATCGTCGCGCTGATCGTGCCCCATCCTGATTTCGCCTCCGACTGGGCGACGGCAAACGGCAAAAAGATGGATATGGCAGCACTGGTCGAGGATGCTGATTTCCGCAAGGCGATAGCGGCGGCGGTCGATAAGGTAAACACCGACATGTCGGTGATCGAACGCGTCCGCAAATTTATCCTGACGGCAGAGGGCTTCACCACTGAAAACGAAATGATGACCCCGTCGATGAAAATCCGCCGCCATGTGATCCGCAAGAATTACGGCGACGCGCTGGAGGGGCTGTATGCGCGCTAGGCATCGCACCCGCGGTCACATCGCTGTGACAATTTTGGGACTTTTCGAAGAATTGCATAGATGATTCCCGTTTACCCCTATCTATAGGGGGTCAAATTCGGTGGCCATGTGCCGCGCTCATTGCCTAGACTGTCCCCTCAAGGAGTTAGAACGTTGATCAGCATTTCATCAAAAATCCGTGGCGCTGCCGCAATCGCCCTCATCAGCATGCTTGCCGCCTGCACGCAGCCCACCGGGCTTGTAAATGTCGCATCGTCGCCGGCGGAAGACCGCTCGCTTGAAACCCTGCGCGACGACACCGCGATCACGTTCGATATCAATGAAATTCTGCTCGGTGAAAAATACCGCGACCTGTTCGCTGAAATTTCGACCGATGCTTATGAGCGGGTCGTCCTGCTGACCGGCACGGTCAAGTTCGCACAGAACAAACAGCGTGCGACGGATCTGGTGCGCAGCGTCAAAGGCGTCAAACGGGTCGTCAACGAACTTCAGGTCACCAAGGATTACGGCGTCGGCGCGGCGGCTAACGATCTGTGGGTCGAAACCAAACTGAAGGTCCTGCTGCTCGGCACCAAGGATATCCGCTCGATCAATTACCGCTGGCGGTCGGTCAACGGGACGGTCTACGTGATCGGTGCCGGTCGGTCGCAACGGGAACTCAACACGGTTCTCGACGTGATCCGCAAGACCGAACGGGTCAAGAAAGTCGTCAATCACGCGTGGGTCCGCCCACCGAAGGCGCAATAACGGACATTACGAACACCAAACAGAAGGAAATCATGAATGGCGGGTAAAGAAACAGCGCTGATCGTCGGCGCGGGACAGGGGCTTAGCGCCTCGCTGGCACGGCTTTTCGCATCGGAAGGCATGAACGTTGCGATCGCAGCCCGCAATACCGACAAGTTGGCCGATCTCTGCAGCGACACCGGCGCAAAGGCCTATGCCTGCGACGCGGTCGATGCCGGACAGGTCGACGCGCTTTTCGCCGCCGTGACCGCTGATATGGGCGAGCCCGATGTCGTCGTCTATAACGCATCGAACCGTGCCCGCGGCCCGATCCAGGACCTGGACCCCGAAGCGGTCCGTACAGCGATTGAGATCAGCTGTTTCGGCGGGTTCCTGGTTGCCCAGGCCGCGGCCAAGCAGATGATTGCCCGCAAACAGGGCACGATCCTGCTGACCGGCGCGTCGGCCAGCGTAAAGGGCTATCCGAACTCGTCCTCCTTCGCGATGGGCAAGTTCGGCCTGCGCGGTCTCTCCCAGTCGCTGGCCCGCGAATTGCAGCCGCAGAATATCCACGTCGCCCATTTCGTGATTGACGGTGGCATCCTGCAGGGCCCGGGTGACACGCGGGCAGCCGAGCGCGGCGAAGATGCCATGCTGCTGCCCGACGAGATCGCCAAGGATTACCTGCATGTCCATCGTCAGCACCGGTCATCGTGGACGTGGGAGGTTGAACTGCGTCCCTGGCTCGAAAAGTTCTGAGATACGAAAAAAGGCCGGTCATTGACCGGCCTTTTTTAATGGGTCGCCAAACGATTACTCCGCGGCAAGCGGGCGTTCGAGCATTCCAAGGGCGGAAAGATACGTATCGAGCAGGAATTCCGCTTCCTGGCGGTCGTTCTCTTCCATTTTGCGCAGGCTGATCACCTTACGCATGGTTTTCACGTCGAATCCGGTGCCCTTGGCCTCGGAATAGATTTCCTTGATATCGGCCAGCAGGGCCGCTTTTTCCTCTTCGAGCCGTTCAATCCGCTCGATAAAAGATTTCAGCCGATCCTGCGCTACCGGGCCACCTTCAGACATTAGAACTCTCCCACTCTATCCCGTTTGATGTGGCGGGGACTTTAAGTGGCCAGCCGTGAATCGGGAATACGTGGACTGCTCAGGTTATCCACAGAAGTGCATTTTTCGGGGGAAAACTCTCGTTTTCTCCGAAAAATCCGAATTTAGTGCCCCTTATTCGCTTCGGCGAACTGAGCCTTCTGTTCCGGCGTCGCTTCGGCCTGATACTTGTCGCGCCATTCACCGAACGGCATGCCGTAGACGATCTCACGGGCGGCATCCTTGTCCATATCGATGCCCTTTGCGTTCGCGGCTTCCTGATACCAGCGGCTGAGGCAGTTACGACAGAAACCCGACAGGTTCATCAGATCGATGTTCTGCACGTCGGTACGCTCGCGCAGGTGATCGACAAGGCTGCGGTAAGCGGCGGCTTCAAGCTCAATGCGGGTCTGGTCATCCATGATGTATTTCCTCGGTGACGGTGTATGCCGATGATATAGGGCGGATTGCAGCCACATGCAAAACCGCATTCATGCGTTGGAGGCACCGCCGCCAGACGATATAAGGCGGTACCATGTCCCTGTCCCCGTCCTCCGCCGACGCCCGTCTGCGCACTGAACGCCTGGCGATCCTTGCCCTGTTCATTGGCGCCGTCACCATCGCCTTCGCGCCGATCCTGGTGCGTCTGAGCGAGGTCGGGCCTTCGGCGACGGGGTTTCACCGTTTTCTGCTGGCGATCCCGCTTTACTGGGCGATTGCCGCGACCCTGCCCCGCCCGGGGACAGCAGATGGGGCGGTGACAGATGGGGCGGCGGCTGAAGGGTCGGAGCGCCCCAAAACGGTAAAGGATTTCGTGCTGATCGCCATGGCCGGGGTATATCTCGCGGCCGATGTCGCGGTCTGGCACTATTCGATACAGATGACCACGGTCGCGAATTCGACGCTGCTGGCCAATGTCGCCCCGGTCTTCGTCGTCCTCGGCGGCTGGCTGCTGTTCCGGACCCGGGTGACGGGCACCTACCTGATCGGACTGGCAGCCGCCATGACCGGCGTTTTCATCCTGTCGCGGGCAAGCCTGTCGCTCAGCCAGGATCATTTTATCGGCGACCTGCTCGGCGTCCTGACCGCTGTGTTCTACGCCGCCTATCAGATGTCCGTCGAACGCCTGCGCAAGCGGTTCTCCACGGTCACCATCATGAAATACGCAATCCCCGCCAGCGCGCTGGTCATGCTGCCAATTGCCCTGGCCAGCGGCGAAGACCTGCTGCCGGTCACGCTTGCAGGCTGGGGATTCCTGATAGCACTTGCCGCTGGGCCGCAGGTCTTCGGACAGGGGCTGATCGCGTGGGCACTGGCGCATCTGCCCGTCGCCTTTGCCTCCGTCAGCCTGCTGGTGCAGCCGGTGACCGCCGCCCTTGTGGCGTGGGCATTGTTCGGCGAGCATATCGGCCTGCAACAGGGGATCGGTGCGGTGATTGTGCTCGCCGGGATCATGCTGGCCCGCCGCGGGAGCATTCGGCGATGAACGCACAGCCTGAACGCGACACGCTGCGCCGGTTGTTCGATGCCGCCGTGCGCGCCGCAGACCCGGCGACTGTCCTGGCGCCGCACCTGCCGGGCCCACCACAGGGCCGCACGCTGGTACTTGCGGCGGGTAAGGCTGCCGCGTCCATGGCGCATGCCGTCGAACAGCACTGGCCGGGCGATATCTCTCAACTCACGGGGCTTGCCGTCACCCGCTATGGCCATGGGATGGACTGTGCCCGGATAGAAGTTGTCGAGGCAGGACACCCCCTGCCCGATGCGGCGGGGCGCGCGGCGGCACTGCGGTTTCTGGAACAGGCCAGGTCACTGACGGCGGACGACCTCCTGCTGTGCCTGATGTCCGGTGGCGCTTCCGCCTTGCTGGTCGAACCGGCCGATGGGCTGACGCTCGATGAAAAACAGGCCGTCAGCCGGGCATTGCTGCATTCCGGCGCGCCCATCGACGAGATGAACTGCGTGCGCAAACATCTGTCGGCCATCAAGGGCGGGCGTCTCGCGGCAGCAGCCAGCCCGGCACGCGTGGTGACGCTCGCGATCTCCGATGTGCCGGGGGACGATCCCGCCGTAATCGGGTCGGGGCCCACGGTGGGTGATCCGACGACCTGCGCGGATGCGCTTGCCATCGCCGCACAACGCGGCATCGCGCTTCCCGAAACCGCCACCTCGGCGCTCTCCGCCGGCACATGGGAATCGATCAAACCCGACGACCCCATTCTTGCGAACACCACCTTCCGCATGATCGCGCGACCTGCCGATGCGCAACTCGCCGCGGCGTCAGCGGCGACAGAGGCCGGTCTTTCCCCCACCCTGCTGGGGGACGACCTTGAAGGGGAAGCACGCGATGTTGCCATCGACCACGCGCGCCGCGCGCTGGGCACAGACACCGGTGTTCTGATCTCCGGCGGTGAAACCACGGTGACGGTCGATGCATCTGCGGGACCGCTGGGCCGTGGCGGGCGCAACTGCGAATACCTGCTGGCATTGGCAATCGCACTGAACTGCGCACCCGGTATTCACGCGCTGGCCTGTGACACGGACGGGATCGACGGCACCGAAGATGCCGCGGGCGCGTTTATCGACTCCGACACCCTGAAGCGTGCGGCGGCGCTGGGCATGGATGCCGATGCCATGCTGCGCGGTCACGACAGCTACACATTCTTCAAGCGTCTCGGCGATCTGATCGTCACCGGTCCGACCCGAACGAACGTAAACGATTTTCGCGCAATACTTGTATCGGGCCGTATCGCCGGTAGCGAAGTATGATCCGCTGTTCTATAAATCCATTATGAAACGTAATCGCCGCGCAAAAATCGTTGCTACGCTTGGCCCCGCAACCAATAGCGACGCAGAAATCGAAAAACTGTTCGAAACCGGCGCCGATGTCTTCCGGCTTAATTTCAGCCACGGCGAACATGCCGAACACAAGGCCCGGCTGAACGCGATCCGCGCCGCCGAAAAGAAGTTTGATCGCCCGATTGCCATCCTCGCGGACCTTCAGGGGCCAAAGCTGCGGGTCGGCACCATGGCGGAAGGGGGTGTCCTGCTCGAACAGGGACAGGCCTTCCGTCTCGATCTGGACGATACAACAGGCGATGCACAGCGCGCACCGCTACCGCATCCAGAAATTTTTGCCGCGCTGAAGGAAAATACGGAACTTCTGCTGGATGACGGCAAGATCCGCCTGCGCGTAACCGAGGCCGGGGACGGATTCGCCGAAACGGTGGTCGAGGCCGGCGGCCGCCTCAGCGACCGCAAAGGCGTCAACGTGCCCAAAGCAGTCCTGCCACTAGGCGCAATGACCGACAAGGACCGTACCGATCTCGACTTCGCACTGTCAATCGGTGTCGACTGGGTGGCATTATCCTTTGTCCAGCGCCCCGAAGACGTGGCGGAAGCGCGGAAAATCATTCAGGGCCGCGCCGCTGTCCTGTCGAAACTGGAAAAACCGGCGGCCATCGACCGGCTGGACGAAATCATTACCCTGTCGGACGCGGTCATGGTGGCGCGCGGCGATCTTGGCGTCGAACTGCCGCCCGAAGATGTACCGAGCCTTCAGAAGCATATTGTCCGCAAATGCCGGGAAGCCGGTAAACCCGTCGTCGTCGCCACGCAGATGCTGGAATCGATGATCTCGTCCCCGGCGCCGACCCGTGCCGAAGCGTCCGACGTCGCAACCGCGATCTACGACGGCGCAGACGCGGTGATGCTGTCAGCCGAAACCGCCGCCGGACAATATCCGTTCGAGGCGGTTGCCATCATGGACCGGATCATTGCCCGGGTGGAACGCGACGAAGCCTATCGCGCGATCATGGAAACCAGCCACCCGGACCCGGAGCGCACGGCACCGGATGCCATCACCGCCGCTGCCCGCCAGGTCGCAGAGACCATCGGCGCCGCAGCCATCGTAACCTACACGACATCCGGCTCGACAACCCTGCGGGCTGCCCGTGAACGCCCGGTCGTGCCGGTACTGTGCCTGACCGAAAGCATGGCGACCGCCCGCCGGCTCGTCCTGGCCTGGGGCGTGCACGGTGTGGTCACCCAGGACGTCCGCAATTTCTCGGATATGATCGAAAAGGCCTGCCGCATCGCCCGCGACGAGGAACTCGCCCAGAAAGGCGACCGGCTTGTGGTAACCGCGGGCGTCCCGTTCGGGACACCGGGTGCGACGAATATTCTGCGGATCGCCTGGGTCGGGGACTAAATCCCCTTACCGCGGATTTTCTCGCGTAATTCACGGATATGGGTTTGTGCACCCGGCAGGTTCGGATGGACCCGCATCGCAGCCTCGAACGCCTTCAGCGCTTCGCGTTCGCGATCGAGCGAGAGGTTTATCAACGCCATGCCCGACAGTGCCCCGAAATGGCGGGGCTCCAGCGCCAGGGTCTTCTGAATATCGATCACCGACGCATCGAACCGGCCCATCAGGTAGTTCACGGTCGCCCGCTTGTTCCAGCCTTCGGCAAAGTCAGGCGACGCCTCAACCACCTTGGTGAAATGTTTAAGCGCCGCTTCGTTGTCGCCGACCTCCAATGCCTGCAGACCGCGCAGCATATTGGCATCCACCGCGCTATTGCCCGATAGCAGCCAGATTTTCCAGATCGTCTGTTCGATCGGCGCGGCGTCTTCAGGGGTCTCGGCGTTGGCCAGCTCGGCAAAAAGCGTCTCAAGCCGCGGATCATTCTGCGCGCCCTGAACCGGCACGACGAAAGTGAGAGTGGCGGCTGTCACCAGCCATTGCATAAAATTTCTCATCGCTCATGTACCGCGTTTTTCATTTTCCCAAACCCAGTATCAGCCCAGGCCGTGGGGTGCCGGGCCACCCGTCGCCCAGTCCAGCAGTTCTACCGTGTGCACAACCGGTGCCTTAACCGCATCCTGCAATTGCATCATGCAGCCGATATTGCCGGTCGCGATGACATCGGGCGCGGTACGGGCAATATTGTCGGCCTTGCGGTCGCGCAGCTGGTTCGCAATTTCCGGCTGAAGCATATTGTAAGTGCCGGCCGACCCACAGCACAGATGCGATTCACGCGGCTCAGTGACAGTAAAGCCTGCCGCCGCCAGAAGTGCCTTCGGTTCGGCCGTAACCTTCTGGCCGTGCTGCAATGAACACGCACTGTGATAGGTGACGTTTATATTCGCCGCCACATCCCCGACGCTATTCGCGTCCGGTATCCCGGTTTCGGCGAGAAATTCAGATATGTCGCGGGTCAGCGCGCTGATATTTGCCGCCGCATCCGCAAGTTCGGCATCGTCGCGCAGCATGAAACCGTAATCCTTCACCGTTGTGCCGCAGCCCGAAGCGTTGATCACGATCGCATCGACGGGCTCTGAATCGTCTTCGCGCTGCCAGGCGCGGACATTGGCGCGCACGGCTTCAAAGGCCAGATCCTCCTTGCCCAGGTGATGGGTCAGCGCACCGCAGCAGCCGGACCCGTCCGCGACGACAACCTCGTGACCCAGCCGGGTCAGCAGGCGCACCGTCGCCTCGTTAATCCGGGCGCCAAGCACCTGCTGGACACAACCCGGCATCAGAAGAACGCGTTTTTTCCGCTGTCCTTCAGCCGGCCAGACGATCCGCCCGCCTGTCAGCGGTGCCGACATCGGCGACGACGGTGCAAGTGCGAGCATCGCGCGCAGGCGGCCCGGCATCAGCGGCGGGAACAGTTTGCCGATGGACGCAAGCCGCATCAGCGCGCGGAACCGGCGCGGATAGGGCATCACCGCGGCCAGCATGTTGCGCATGGTGCGGTCGAACAATGGGCGCTTATAAGTCTCTTCGATATGCGCGCGGGCATGATCGACGAGATGCATGTAATGCACGCCCGACGGACAGGTCGTCATGCAGGACAGGCAGGACAGGCAGCGGTCGACATGTTTCACGACTTTCTCGCTCGCGGGCCGGTCGTTTTCCAACATATCCTTGATCAGATAGATGCGCCCGCGCGGCGAATCCAGCTCGTCTCCAAGCAGCGCATACGTCGGACAGGTCGCTGTGCAAAACCCGCAATGCACGCAGGCGCGCAATATTTTTTCTGATTCGGCGGTTGCAGGTTCGGCAAGCTGAGCAAGAGAGAATTTTGTTTCCATGCTCAGATTCCGTCGTACATGCGGCCGGGGTTGAGGATTCCGTGCGGATCGAAAGCCTCCTTGATATTCCGGGTCAGACGTTCGACACCTGCGGCCTCCGGATGAAAAACCGGCTCGACGATGCGCTGGTCATCCCGCGCGCGCACCAGAAGGGCATGACCGCCGGTAGATGCCATCGCCCGGCGGATAACGTAGGAACCCGCATCCATCATGCCGGTAACCCGCGCCCAGATCAGTCCACCGCCCCAATCCAGAAAGCTATCCACCTCAAGCCCGGCGTGAAACCGGTCAAGCAGGCCGGGCGCTTCCGCGGGCGGTACCGAAATCCGCCAGATGGCGTCATCCCCTGTATCCGTCTCCGCGCCGAGAAGCCGGACATCGCGGATTTCGGCCCAGAATTTGAGCGAGTTATGGGTGTGCAGTTCCTCGATCTCGCCAAACGCCGCCAGTTCGTCGCGCAAAGCCGCGCAGCGGGCATCCACCGAGGAGCCGATCCCCTCGACACGGACCGCCGCCAGCGCGGTATGGGCCGCGGCAACATATGAGACACCTGATCGCGCAGCAGCCGGTGCCGGCATCCAGGCCGCCGCAGAAACATCATGCGGGCTGGAGAGCGCGCGGGTCATGGCGCCGACGGCGGACCCGGTATCGCTGCAGGAAATCAGGACCGTGCGCGTCTTTTCCGGTGCAGGCAGAACTTTAACCGTCACGTCGGTCATCACGCCGAGCGTGCCCCACGACCCTGCCATCAGCTTGCACAGATCGTAGCCAGTGACATTCTTGACCACGCGCCCGCCGGATTTGAACACTTCCCCCCTGCCGGAGACGGCCTCGACGCCGAGAAAATGATCGCGCGCAGCACCTGCCTTGATACGGCGCGGACCCGCCAGGTTTCCGGCAACAATACCGCCGATTGTCCCCTCATCCGCCGCGCGGCCAAGAAGGGGTCCGTAATCCGGCGGCTCAAAGGCCAGCATCTGACCATGTTGGTCAAGCTGGAGCTGAATCTGTTTCATCGGCGTGCCGGGGCCAGCGCGCAGCACCAGCTCATCCGGCTCATATAGCGATACGCCCGAAAGCCGGGCGGTGCTCAGTACATAGTTCAGATCGACGGGCCGGCCGATCGCGCGTTTGGAGCCGGCGCCGGTAATTTCGAGCGGGGTTTTGCTGGCCAGCGCATCGGCGACGATGGTGCGGACGTCTTCGGTTGTTTCGGGGTCGAATTTTTCAGGCATGTGTGCAGTCAGAAACGAGGGAGATCGGGGAAGCGGGTCTGGCCGCTGTGAATATGCACCCGGCCAAGCTCGGCGCAGCGATGCAGGGTGGGGAAAACCTTGCCGGGATTGAGCTGCTGGGTCGGATCGAACGCGCACTTCACCCGCTGCTGCTGGTTCAGGTCGATCTCGTTGAACATCACACCCATCAAGTCGCGTTTTTCGACACCGACGCCGTGTTCGCCGGTCAACACACCGCCGACCTCGACACAGAGTTTCAGGATGTCGGACCCGAATTCCTCGGCCTTCTCCAGCTCGCCCGGTTTATTGGCATCGTACAGGATCAGCGGGTGCAGGTTGCCGTCTCCGGCATGAAACACGTTGGCGACACGCAGATCGTACTGTCCGGACAGGTCGTTCATCCGCGTCAGCACTTCTGATAGTTTGTGGCGCGGGATTGTGCCGTCCATGCAGTAATAATCCGGCGAAATACGGCCGACCGCCGGGAAAGCAGCCTTGCGGCCCGCCCAGAAATTGTTGCGCTCGTCTTCGGATGTGCTGATACGCACTGAATCTGCCTGATTTTCGCGCGCGATCGTCTCTACCCGGCCAATCAGCTCGTCGACCTCCACCTCGGGGCCGTCCAGTTCGACGATCAGCAACGCCTCGGCATCAAGCGGGTAGCCGGCATTCACGAACGCCTCCGCCGCATGGATGGCGGGTTTGTCCATCATTTCCATACCACCGGGAATTATCCCGGCGCCGATAACCTGGGCAACGCAGTCCCCGGCAGACTCGCTTGATGGAAAACCGATCAGCAACGCCCGGGCAGTTGCCGGTTTGCGCAGCATCCGAACGGTAACTTCCGTGATGACGCCAAGCAGCCCTTCGGACCCGGTCACGATACCGAGCAGGTCGTAGCCACCTGAATCGAGGTGCTTCCCGCCCAGACGAACGACTTCACCGTCCATCAGGACCATTTCGATACCGAGCAGGTTATTGGCAGTGAGGCCATATTTCAGGCAATGCACACCACCGGAATTCTCGGCCACATTGCCGCCGATCGAACACGCAATCTGGCTCGACGGGTCGGGTGCGTAATAGAAGCCGTCAGCCTCCACCGCATGGGTGATCGCGAGGTTGGTGACCCCGGGCTGCGCGGTCACACAGCGATTGTCGTAATCTATGTCCAGAATGCGGTTAAACTTGCCAAGACCAAGCGTAATACCGTCTTCGAGCGGCAGCGCGCCCCCCGACAGCGACGTGCCGGCACCCCGCGGGACGATCTTGACCCCGGTACCATGGCAGTATTTCAGAATGTCGGAGACCTGCGGCGTCGTTTCAGGCAACACCACGATCATCGGCAGTTGGCGATAGGCCGTCAGCCCGTCGCATTCATAGGCCCGAAGCTCTTCTTCCTCAGCGATTACACCCTCGCCCGGGACGATCTTGCGGAGCGCCGCGATTATCTCTCCGCGCCTGGAAAGGACGTCGCGATCTGGGTCGGGCATACGCATGGAAAAGCTCCGGTTTCTGGGGACCCAGTGTAGCCGAGAGCCGGACAAACGAAAACCGCGCCGAAAAGGCGCGGTCTGTCAGCCGGAAAACCGGAAATCAGGCAGATATCAGCCCTGACGTGCTTTAAAGCGCGGATTGCGCTTGTTAATTACGTAGGTACGGCCCTTGCGGCGGACTACGCGGCAAAAGCGATCACGCTTTTTCGCGGATTTGAGCGAGTTGATGACTTTCATTTTTCTCTTCCTTCAACGCGTCGGCATCGGTTTTCACTAGATTGGGCGCGGAACTTAAACGCGGCGTCCCGTCCTGTCAACGCCGGTTCTAGGACACATTCGACTTCTTAAATGCCACAATACGCCTCATTTCCAGCTCTCCGGCTGCATAGGCCTCGCTCCGGCGACCCCAGAGCTCGGTTTCGCGCACCAGAGCCTCGGCAAGATCGCCATCGAGGTCCTTGCCGGTGATCTTGTCTGCCATTTCAACCCAGGCCGTACAGGCCAGCGCGGTATACTGTTCGGTTTCGTCAGCGTTTACCCGCACTTCGAAGTTGGACGCTTCCAGCTTGTCGATGACCAGACCGGCTTCGCACGGGAATACCTCTGAGGGCTCCCCGTCAATGCTCGCGACCGCAAGTGGGCCCGGTTCAGCCGCCGTTATGAAGCTTTCGGTAATGACGATCGGCTTGCCTGGCTTGACTGCCGACAGCACGACCTCGAGGAACCGATCCTTGTCGTCGATGGAAACCAGTGTGTCCCGAAGCAGGCAGCCATCGTAAAAATTGGTCTTTAACTCGAAGTTATTCGGATCGAAGGCTTTGATGACCGCTTTTTTCTCGAGCCCTTTGAGCATGGAAGCTTCAAGCGCCTCTTTGGCAAGATCGGAATTGAGATCGAATCCGTCTACGTAGGATCCGATTTTTTCAGCCACGGCGCATGCCCCGCCGCCTGGACCGGAACCGATTTCAAGCATGGTGTTTTCAACCGTCAGCCCAAAGGGCTGAGCCAGGTCAACGACGGCTTCCGGCGTCGTGGGCGACACAAAACCTTCCCCCCAGATCAACTGCACCAGTTTTTGGCGGGCCGGCGACCATTCCGGAACTTCTTCGGCGGCAGCATCGCCATCTCCGCCATCCGCAGCATCCCCGGCGTTGCCACCGGGCATTGCGCCGTCGCCGGAAACCGGGTGGAGTTCATATCCTTCCCACCAGGCGTGCAGACGCTTCTTCAGCGAGTGTTTCGGCTCGCTGATCGGTTCGTCTTCACCTGATTCTTTCAGGGCCTGCGCCACGCCATAATCCTTGTGCGGCAGCGGACAAGATTGTCTCAAACTGCGCTAACAGCCTGACAGTGCTAGATTAAATGTCGGTTAACTATTCACCGATGTACCTAAATGCAAAAGCATCGCCGTCCGGCACGATGAAGCCGGCGGTCGGGTTCGGAAAATGCGACGGGATGATCGTGACATCGCTATCGGCGTAACGATCAAGAAAGGCATGCCGGGTCGCGCGTGCGGCCGCCTGATCGGCACAGGCAATGGTGCTCCAGTCCGGAATATGACACTGGATCATGTGATGCATCATATCGCCGCAAAGAATGGCGTGATCGCCGCCCGAGGCTACGTTGAGCCCCACCATACCGGGCGTATGACCTGGCAGCGGCTCCAGCGTCAGCCCGTCTTCGATGGCGTGATCCATATCGACGACAAGTTCGCGTTTTGCCTCCAGAATCGGGAGCACACTATCGGCGATATAGTCGCCGGTCCGTGTCATCTGGTCCTGTTCGGATTGCTGCATCCAGAATTCAAGCTCGGTACGCGAAAAGATGTATTTGGCGTTTGGAAAGGTCGGGACCCAGCGCCCGTCTTCGAGCTTCGTGTTCCAGCCGACATGATCGACATGCATATGCGTGCACAGGACGAAGTCGATGTCTTCCGGTGTCACCCCGGCGGCTCGGAAATTATCCATCCACGGGAAGACCTGATCGTCGAACATTTCGCGGTTTCGCGGCTTGTGATTGCCGACGCAGCTATCGACCAGGATAGTGTGGTGCGGCGTGCGGATCAGAAATGCCTGAATATTGATCACGACCTTGCCGCTGACCGGGTCGAAGTGACGCGGCACCATCCAGTCATTATGAGGCTCAATAGCGCGCGGATTCCAATCGGGGAAAAATTCCGTCGCCCCCAGCATCGGCATTTCCATCTCGACGATGCGGGTCACTTTGATATCGCCGAAGCTATAATCGAACATCCGGACTACTCGGGCCGGCCCGGATTTTCGTGGCCACAGCTATCGCAGACCTGATTTTCCGGATCCGCGTAAAACGCTTCGAAAATCGGCGGCATGTCGCGCTCGAGCACCTCGATATAGGCGTCTTTGCGGAAAATCTGGTGATTGCACTTCTCGCAGAACCACGCGAACCCATCGAGCGGGTCGTCCTTCTGGCGCTTGATCTCGGCGATCAGACCGACGGTCCCGGCGGGGCGCATCGGCGCATGCGGCACGTAGGCCGGCAGCAGGAACACGTCGCCTTCCTTGATTTCGACATCGCGTGCTTTGCCGTCCTCCTGGATACGCAACACGATATCGCCCTTGATCTGGTAGAAAAATTCTTCGAATGCATCGATGTGGTAATCGGTGCGCTTGTTCGGACCGCCGACGACCGTGATCATCAGGTTCGAATCCTTCCACAGGGTCTCGCCGCCGACCGGCGGTTTCAGCTTGTCGCCGTTATCGGAAATCCACTGCTGGATCTGGAAGGGGTTGCTGGCACTCATTGTGTTTCCTCTCGGTCAGTCTGTCAGTTGGCAGGAACCGGTTTCAACGGTCCCCACATTCGATCTTCAAATACAGGTGCGGCCGTCTGATAGGAAGGCCTCTGTCGTAATATATCGACCCACGCCGTCACCGCCGGCAAACCGTCCCAAAGATGTTCGCGGTCGAGATATTCTATCCTGTCCACGATTCCTGCAAGGCAGATATCGGCAAGCGAGAACACATCGCCGCATATCCAGGGGCCACCGCTGGCGCTCAGCTGCTTATCGAGTCGTTGCATATGCCAGCGGAATTTCTCCTCTGCCGCGGCCACGGCATCCATATCGGCCGGCGAACTTATCCGGTCGAGATAATCCTGCGCCCGAGACTGATCGGGATGGCGGCGCGACCATTCCCGTAATTGATCCATCCCATAGGCCGCGGCGCGCATCTTCATCATGGTGTTGAAGCTGAGCGTGACGATCAGCCGGAACAGAAATTCTTCTTCTTCCTTCATCCATTCGCGCATCTGCGCCCGCAGGACTGGATCGTCGGGTTTGAGTGGCGGATCCGGGAAAACATCGTCCAGGTATTCGGCAATATTGGACGACTGGATAACCGTACGTCCGTCATGGACCAGTGTCGGCACAAGACTATGCGGGTTCAGGACCTGATAATCCGGCTGATAGTGATCGAATTTATAGGTGGTGACCGGGCGCAACTCCCAGTCCTGCCGTTTTTCAGCCAGGACCATCCGCACTTTCATGCAGCAGGGTGAATCCCAGAACTGATAGAGCTCGATCATGGAGGTCGCCTTTGCCACGAAATTGTCGAACCGAAAGCTTACCAGAATGCCGGAGGCGCTTGCTAGCCGAGCACTGGCCTTTAATGCCGGTCCGTGGCTAAATCGCTAAAAATATGGGGGATGAGACACCAATGGAATTCGGTCTGAATTTTTTCCCAAGCTGCGCGCCGGACGAGCGCTCGGCGGAGGATTACTGGGCGGACGCGCTATATCTGTGCGGGCTGATGGACGAGCTGGGATATTCCCATGTGCGCACGGTCGAGCACTATTTTCACGCCTATGGCGGCTACAGCCCTAACCCGGTGGTGTTCCTTGCTGCGGCGGCCCAGAGATCGCTAAAGGCGAAGATGATTACCGGCGCTGTGCTGCCGGTGTTCAACAATCCGCTCAAACTCGCGGGCGAGCTCGGCATGCTGGATGCGATCTCGAACGGCAGGCTCGAAATCGGGTTCGCCCGCGCCTTCCTGCCCAACGAGTTCGAGACATTCGGTATCGACATCGAGGAAAGCCGCGACCGCTACGAAGAGGGCGTCGAACAGGTCCAGCTTCTGCTGGAGCAGGAAAACGCGACGCATGAAGGCCGGTTCCATGCCTTCCGCGATGTCACCTCCCTGCCCCGCCCCACGCAAAAACCGCGCCCGCCATTCTGGGTCGCAGCGATGAGCACCAGGGCATCGTTCGAATTCGCCGGCCGCAACGGCCACTACATCATGGGCATCCCGATGGGCGGCGGCCTGATGGCCGAGCTGATCGGCGTCTATCGCGAAGAATGGAAATCCGCCGGGCATCCGGGCGACGGCAAGATCATGCTGTCGTTTTCGATGTGCACCGATGAAGACGGCGCGATCGCGCGCGACGCCTTCCGCCCGCCGCTGAACGCCTATCTGGAACGCCTGGTGGATGCCGCCTCAGGCTGGCTCAAGGGCACCAGCACGAAGGACTACAAGGGCTACGACAAAATGATCGCAGCCCTCAAGGATGACGATTTCGACCAGCAAATGGACAGGGGTATCTGCTGGGCAGGCTCACCCGACGAAATTGCCGGGATGATCGCCGAATTCAACCGCGATGTCGGCGGGTTCGATATCGCGTCTCTCCACGTGATGCCGCATGTGATGGAAGCATCCGTTGCGGAGAAATCGATGCGGCTGTTTTCCGAACACGTCATGCCGAAGTTTAGGTAAGGCAGTTCGCAGTCAGGACGTCTCAGCCGGGCATTGCGCAGCACCTAGTATCGGGCCCTGGCGATTGTCCTGCACAAGCACCGCGCAACCCTCGCCATCGGCCAGCTCGAAACCGGAAACCGGGATCGCCGCCGGCGTGCCCGACCATTTGCCGATCTTTTTCATACCGGTGACGATGTTGTGGCTGAGCAGGGCCTTGCCCTTGTTCTCGCCCGAACGCACACGGGTTTCCTGCGCTTTGATAAACCGGACGAGCCAGACAGAGCCGGACGCCTTTACCGGACCTGCAAGCGTCACCTTCCCGACCTTGCCTGATGCGAGGGTCACGCCGATATCAAGGCGCTGTTTGCTTGCGCTCTCGGCTTTGCGGATCGCGGTCAGCACCGCTAGGCGGCGCGAGCCCACGGCCTCCAGCTTGCCGTCGATCACCATCTGCGGGGTGTAGATGTTTCCGGTGCCCCGGATACGCTGGTTGTAGCCGCGCTGCCGCTGCGTATAGGCGGGCTTGGAAAAAACATCTTTCCATTTGCCGTCTCCGCCATGGACGAGGTTATCCCAGTAATCGACATGGAATTCGAGCGCGATAATTGATTTTTCCCCGGAGAGATCCCCCAGAAACTTCTCCGCCGGCGGGCAGGAATAGCAGCCCTGCGACGTAAACAGTTCGACAACGACGGCGCCGTTGCGGTCACCGGCGTTGGCGGCGGGAGTGGCGGCAAAGGCGGACATCGTCAGCGCCAGGGCGGTCACGGAGAATTTGCGCATCTGTTTCATACGCTGAATATAAAAAGCCGCCGCGCCCACACCAGTAAACTTCCGGTGAGGCGCGGCGGCTGAAACCTTACCGCCAGATTGAAGGCAGTGTTATTTTTTCTCGTTCTTGACCGGATTCGACAGGATGCCGATCTTTTCGATCTCGATCTCGCAGGTATCGCCGTCCTTCAGATAGATGGCAGGCTTGCGCACGAAACCGACACCGGCCGGCGTGCCTGTGAGGATGATATCGCCCGGCAGCAGCGTAATTGCGCGGGCAAGTTCATAGACCAGCGTTTTGGTGTCGAAGATCATTTCGCGCGTATTCGAATCCTGCAGCACCTTGCCGTTGACGCGGCACTGCATGTTCAGACCCTTGGCACCAGCCGGCAGTTCGTCGGCGGTAACAAAGTCGGAACCGATCGAACCCGTGGCATCGAAATTCTTACCGACGGTCCACTGCGAGGATTTCATCTGGTAATCGCGGATCGAGCCTTCATTGGCGACGGCATAACCGGCAACATAATCAAGCGCTTCGCTTTTCTTGATGTTGCGGGCCTTCTTGCCGATAACGGCAACAAGCTCTGCTTCGTAATCGAAATGCTTCGACAGTTTCGGGCGGATGATCGGCTGACCCTGCGCCACGAAGGACGTGGTGAACCGCGTGAACACGACCGGATAGGTCGGGATTTTCAGCCCGGCTTCGGCAGCGTGATCTTTGTAGTTGAGCCCGATGCAGATGATCTTGTTGGGCTCCTGGATCGGGGTCAGGTAGTTGACGCGACCCTTCACAATTGCTTTGGCCGGCGCCTTGGCGGCCGCACGGCCCGCCTTTTGCATGGCACCCTTGCCCTTGGCGATAAGTTCCTTGAGGTCGGTCGGCAATGTCTTGTCGACCTTGGACAGATCAACCAGACCGGCTTCTGTGCGGACGCCGAGCTTGGCCTTTCCGTCTTTCTTAAAAGCGACGAAACGCATTTTATGTCTCCCTGTTTTTGATTTCGTGAGTATGAATGAGCGCACCGGACGATCTACTGCCGCCCGAATAGAAAAACCGCGACGAACCTAACGGATCGTCACGCGCGTTCAAGTTGTTTTGCACACAGCGAGGACAAAGCCACCGCCGTAAAAGAACAAGTACTTCAACCTTGAGCAGCCATTTACGTATTTACAAATTTCGGAATGACCTCGCGGCCGAATAATTCCATCGATGCCGCCGCCATCTCAACCGGCATCATTTTTGTATTCACCTGCAACGACGCAACATCAAATCCGCCGATCTGCGCGTGGAAGTCCGAGATCATGTCGCAGCATTCTTCCGGACTGCCGATGAAGGCGGCGCTTTTTTCACGCTGGGTGTGCACGTCCTCTTTCGAGAGGACCTCGATCATCTTGTCGTAGCCGGGATAATCCTTCGAGCTTGCCCCGCTGCCCCAGTCGGAAGCGGCATCGGTCAGGGTTTCAAAGTAAGCCTTCACGTCGGGGCCGGCTTCATCGATCGCCTGTTCGGTCGTCGGCGCGCAATACATCATGAAGGCGAGCGCGACCTTGCCCCTGCCGGGATGGCCGGCCTTCGCCCATTCCTCGTGATAGATGCCGAGCAGCTCGTGCAGCTTGGCGCCGCCGATTGGATTGGCCATGCAGTTGAACCCCATCCGTCCCGCAAATTCAAAGCTCTCGGCGCTTTGCAAGGCAGCGACCCAGATCGGCGGGTGCGGCTGCTGTGTGGGGCGCGGCAGCGACGTGACGTCGGTGAAGCTGTGAAACTTGCCCTCCCTGGTAACATTTTCGCCTGCCAGCAATGCACGTATCTGTTCGACACCTTCGTCATAGCGGTCGCGGCTTTCATCGAGGCTGACGCCAAAATTCCTGAATTCATGCGGCAGAAATGCGCGCGCCATGCCGATATCGGCGCGGCCGCCCGAAATCGCATCCAGCATCGCAATCTCGCCCGCGAGTTTGAGCGGGTTGTTAAATGCCGGCAATACGGCGCCGGTCACAAGCCGCGCCTTTTTGGTGCGCTGCGATGCTGCCGACAGAAACACGATCGGGTTCGGGCTATAGCCGCCATAAGCATGAAAATAATGTTCGACCGTGCGCACGTGGGTGTAGCCCAGCGGGTCGCACAGATCGACAAGGCTCAATGCCTCGTTCCAATAGTCCCGTCCGGTTTTTTCCGCCTCGCCCACATTGGGAAAAAAGCTGATCCCGAATTCCATCCCGACCATCCCGTTTTTTGATTTTGCCGGTCGAATATTACGGATCAAATCGACGTTTGTCGCCCCGATGTCATCCCGATGTCTTCCCAATGTCATCGGCGCGCGGATCACCGACTCAGCATGGCTATGGTCCTGGTATCCGGTGGTGTAGAACGGTGGAGCGATCAGCGGAAAGACCACGATGGCACATGACGGCGACCAGCCGGGAGAAATTCCCTATACCGACCTGTGGGCGCGGCCCGGATTTCTGATCCGCCGGCTGCACCAGCTGCATGTTGCCGTGTTTCTGGAGGAATGCGGCGATTACGACGTAACGCCTGTCCAGTACGCCGTGCTCAGCGTGCTCTATCGCGGCAAGGCGCTGGACCAGGTATCGGTCGCCGCCGAAGTCGGGATCGACCGCAACAATGCCGCCGACGTGCTGCGCCGACTGGAGCGCCGTGGCTTTGTCGAACGCATTCCGAGCGAAACCGACCGGCGCGCCATGCTGAACGCTATCTCCGAGACAGGCTGCCGGTTCGTCGAAGACGCCCACAGCGCCATGGAGCGCGCCCAGGACCGTTTCACCGGCAGTCTCGGCAAACGCGACCGCGAGCGGCTGATGGACCTGCTGCAAAAGGTGATGCTGGATAACAACGATTCCGGCCGCACCCGGTTGAAGACCCGGGACGACGATAGCTAGCGGACGACTGAGCGCGACGCGACGGTCTCGCAGACTCATCCCGGAATCTGGTTCACACCTACTGTCATCCCGGCCTTGTGCCGGGATCCAGAGGCTCGTTCAACACAAAGACTGGGCCCCGGCACAAGGCCGGGGTGACAACCTCGGGAATCAAAAAAAGGGGCGGACCAAACGGCCCGCCCCTATCACATCTCGATTGAGAGAAAACTACTCGGCCGCGATTTTCGGCGCGTCGGCTTCAATCGTTTCCATGTTGTTACGCTTGGTCGCGAACTTCACGTCGGCGGGCTCGTAGATCTCTTCCTTGATCTTGAAGTGGCCGTCGGCGTAATCCGCCTCGCTTGTCGGCACCATCTTGATGGAATCGAACGGGCAGATATCCATGCACAGCTCGCAACCGATGCATTTGTCGTTATGCACGTTGACCTTGCCTGCCGGGTCCTGTGACAGCGCTTCGTAGAAGCACATCTGGACACAGACATTACACGTCGGGTTCTGGCAGGTCTCCGCGTTCACTTCGGCGGTCTCACGGCTTTTGGCGAACTGATCGGAATAATCGGTCGCGGCCGCGTCCGAGGCGATACCGTACATCGACGCGATGTCCTTATAGCCGTGCTCGTCCATGAAGCGTTCGAGCCCGCGGATGATGTTGGGCAGCCATTTCATACCCTTGACCATCAGCACCGAGCCGACTTCGACGATGTTAGCCCCAGTCATGATGAACTCGACCACATCGCGGTGATCGAACACACCGTTCGAGCCGGCAATCGGAATACCGACTTCTTTATAGATGTTGTGGACGTAGCGCAGGCTGAGCGGCTTGGTCCATGTGCCACCGATACCGGCAGTACCGCCGAGACGGGGCTTGGCGGTATCGATATCGACCGCAAACGCTGTGTAACGGTTGGTCGCGGTGACGGCGGCAGCGCCGGCTTCCTTGACAGCCTTGGCAATCTCGACAGGCTTCGACTGGTCCGGCGTCAGCTTGATGACAACGGGAATATCGACCGCTTCGCAGACGGCGCGGGTAACTTCCGCGGCAACTTCCGGGTCCTGACCGATCATCGAGCCACCATGCACACCGGGCATCAGTGCCGGATGCGGGCAACCGAAATTCAGCTCAACCATCGGCAGGCCGCAATCCTCGATCGTGCGGCAGATATCGATCCAGCCCTGGACGTCCTTCGCTCCGGCGCTGCCGATCAGATGGGCATCGCGTTCGCGGGCATAGGCGCCGACTTCCTTCAGGTAGGGGATCCAGTCCTTGTAATAGGTGCTGGAATAACCGGACCGGCTGTAGAATTTAAAGTCGCGCGGCACCTTGCCTTTAATGATGTCGCCACGATCGTTCATGATCGCGTATTTCGAATTCATGGTGAGGACGGCCATGTCGTCGATATCGGTCAGCGTCTTGATGATCGCGCCCGATGCACCGTAATCGAATGCCTGTTTCATCAAATCCGGGCTGTTCGTCGTTTCCAGCGATGCGATCACCACCGGGTTTTTGAACGGGACGCCGCAGAAGTCCAATTTCATGTCAGCCATATTGTATCCTCCTCGTTATCGGGTTATCGGTACCGTAAAGTCGGCAAATTCGCTTCCGATAGACCTGTATTCTGCCGCCAAAATGCGGCAATTTCCAGTTATAATATGCAGTATACTACGTATTAATTTCACTCAATTCGCGCGCTATTCCGCCGCCACCATCGTGTCGCGCAACGTCGCCGTCGCATCCGCATCGACGCTTTTTCCGTCATTCGCGGCCACAACACCGTAGACATCGCGCATGGTCGCCTCGGAGATAATCTCGTCCCGCCAGTCGCGCAGGACAAGTTCGGGTGCGCGGTCCAGTGCCGGGCCGTACCCGCCGCCGCCGGGCGACTGGGTCACGAAGCGCACGTTATCCGTCCGCCGCAGCCCGTATTTCGGTGCATCCTCGGTCTCGCCATCGCCGTGCAGGAGATGCATGTGACCGCAGGCACCATTACCGCCGCCATTGATGCCGTAACCGGTTTCGTAATTCAGCCCTTCGCCGCGGAACGAATGAACCGCAGGCGTCAGGATATCGACCTCGTAATCGCAGCCGCTGCCACCCCGGTATTTGCCGGGACCGGCGGCATCGATGCGGAATTCCTGGCGATGGAACATCACCGGATAGAGCTGCTCGTACACCTCGACATTCGGCATCGTCAGCCCGCCGAGCGTGCAGACATGGCCGATCTGGTTGAAGCCGTCACGCCCGTCGACCGCACCTGAACCGGCGGCGGCCGCACCATGATAGAACACATAGGGGTGGCCGCTTTCTTCCTTGCCGACGGAAATGCCAAAGACGTTCTTGGCCCAGCCCGCGCAACCGCGATCGGGATCGGCCTGCGCCAGCGCCTTCCACACGGCGTGAATGATCTCATGCGCAAAGAACACGGTGCACATCGTTGTCGCCGCCCCTTCATGGGCATTGATGATCGTGCCTTCGGGTGCCACCACATCGACGCAGCGGAAAGCGCCTTCATTATGCGGCAGATGCGGATCGAGGAACGACGCCAGCGCTGTAAAGATCGCCGAATACGTATTGCCGAGCGACGAATTCTTGAACCCGAGGATCTGCTCGTCGGTGCCGGTGAAATCGACTGTCATCTGATCGCCAGCGATCGTCAGCTTCACGCGGACGGTGACATCGCGGATCTCGAAACAGTCATTGTCGGATCTGTCTTCGGCCTCGTAAACCCCATCGGGCAGTTTCGCAATCTCGGCACGCACCGAGCGGTCGGCATGATTGAGCACGCCGGTGAAATAGCCCATCGCCTCATCAACACCGAGCTCTTCGACCAGGGCCGCCACGCGTTCCATACCGATCCGGGTGGAGCCCAGCATCGCCCGCAGGTCGCCGTCCTGCAGATGCGGGGTCCGTGTATTGAGCATCAGCAATTTCCACAGATCCTTGCGGGTCTTGCCGGCCTCAACCAGTTTGAGAACCGGCAGGCGCACGCCTTCGGACCAGGCATCGGTCGCAACCGGGTTATAGGCCCCGGCGGCACCGCCACCGATATCGGACTGATGCGCGCGGTTGCAGGTCAGACCGACCATTTTTCCGCCGACAAAAACCGGACGCGCGATAACCCAGTCAGGCAAATGATTGCCGCCCGCTTCCCACGGATCGTTCAGCAGATAGACATCGCCCTCGGCCAGTTCATCGCCGAAATCGCGCAGGATAGCGCGGACGCCGAAGCCACCACTGCCAGTATGGATGGGAATGCCGTCGGCCTGGCTGACGACCTCGCCGGTCGGGCCGGCGATAAAGCAGGAAAAGTCATGCGCCTGGCTGAAAATCGGGCTCCGCGCGGTGCGCACCATCACCCAGCCCATCTGGTGGGAGATATGATCGAGGCGGTTCTGCGTCAGTGCCAGGATGACGGGATCGAGCGTGCCGGTATCTGCTTTCTTGTCTTTCGTCGGGGCCATCGGGTCAGTCCTCCGTCTCGAAGTTGATCGTGTAATTGTTCAACGCGTCGATCGACACCAGATCGCCCGGCCCGACCAGAATCGTGGTCGTCGCCTCTTCGATGATGGCGGGGCCGGCGAAGGTCTGCCCATGATGCAAATCGGCACCGCGATAGATCGGTGTGTCGAGAAATTCACCCACAGATTCCGCATAGACCGGACGGGTATCGATTGGCGTGACCGGTTTGTCGACCGGCTCATACGTCGGATCCTGCAATGGTGGCAGCTTACCGATACCGACAACCCGCAGCTTGGCGACGTTGATCCGGCTTTCTGGATTGGTGTGGCCGAACTGGCGGTCGTATTCGCGTTCGAACGCGGCACGGATTTCAGTCGGTGTCGCATCCGGGGCCAGTGCCACGCGCACATCCCACTGCTGACCTTCGTAATGCAGATCAAGCTCGTAGCCGAATGTGGTGTTGTCCTTGGTGAAACCTTCTTCGATGAGTGCGTCGAGCGCCTGTGTTTCGAGCTGGGCATAGCCGTCTGCGATGGCGGACGCGACATCATCGCCAAGCTCGCGCATCACGACATGAACGAAATCGCGCCGCACATCGGCATGCTGCATGCCGATGGCACAGAACGCGCCTGCCTGGCGCGGAATATAGACCGCCCGCGCGCCGAGCTTGCGCCCCACACTGGCGCCATGCATCGGCCCGGCACCGCCGCAGGCAATCAGCATGAACCGGCCCGGATTGTAGCCGCGCTGGATGCTGATCCGTTCAACCGCATGCAGAAGGTTCTGCTCAACGATACGAATCAGACCTGCCGCCGCTTCGGTGCGCGAGATGCCAAGATCGTTGGCGATTTCGGTATCGATGGCCTTCTCCGCCGCTGACATGTCGAGCGACACGGAGCCGCCCGCATACGGTCCAGGCCGCATGCGCCCCAGCACCAGATGCGCATCCGTCACCGTCGGGCGCGTGCCGCCATGACCGTAAGCCGCGGGCCCCGGGCGTGCGCCCGCACCCTCGGGCCCGGCATACATCAGACCGGCCGCATCGATACCGGCGATTGTGCCGCCACCGGCGCCAACCGTGTGAATATCAACCGACGGGGTCACCAGATCGTAATCGTTAACCGACAGCGCATCCGTGATCGCGACGCGGCCTTCATGCATCAGCATCACATCGCAGCTGGTGCCACCGATTTCCATGCTGACCAGATTGTTCTCACCGATCCCGGCGGCCAGGTGCTGCATCGCGCCGACACCGGCGGACGGGCCAGATAACAGAAGATTCACAGGCTGGCGGATCAACTGGTCGAGCGAGGCGGCACCGCCATTCGACTGCAGCATCAGCAGCTTGGTCTTCAGCCCCATGTCGATCAGTTTCTGCTGCAGCGCCGTCAGGTAGGAGGCTACGCGCGGCATGACATAGGCGTTCACCGCCGTGGTCGACGTACGTTCGTATTCGCCCATGACCGGCACGATGTCGGACGACACCGAAATCCATTCGCAAATATTTTCTTCGCGCAGAACTTCGGCGACCGCGTCTTCATGGGCCGAATTGACGAAGCTGTTAAGCAGGCTGACGGCGACGGATTCGACGTCGTTCTCGGCAAAGATTTTACACGCCGCACGCACGTCATCGAGATTGAGCGCTTCGACCTCGGCGCCGTCGGCGGCAATGCGCCCGGCAACCGGTTGGCGCAGATAGCGCGGCACCAGCACCGGCGGATAGGGCGTGCGGTGATCCCACGGGTCTTTGCGCAGACCGCGCCGTGCTTCAAGACTGTCGCGGAAACCCTTGGTGGTCAGCAGGCCGACCCGGGCGCCCTTGCCTTCGAGCAGGGTGTTGGTTGCAACCGTCGAGCCATGCAGGAAAAACTGGCAATCGCCGAGAAACTTTTCCATCGGCTGGTCGAGGGCGGCACAAGCGGTGTTGAGCGCCGAGATCACCCCTTCGCCGGGATCAGACGGCACCGACGGCACCTTGAAGACTTCGGTACGGCCGTCGCTATCGGCGATGACAAGATCGGTGAACGTGCCGCCGACATCGACGCCGACACGCCACGGCGGTGACTGAATGGTTATGGTCATGTGCGTCCCCGGTCCCGTTCGTGTTTGTAATTACGTAGTATACTCCCTTTTATTTGGGAGAGCGTCAAGGGGTGGTTGGTGTCGTCCATACGGTAACGCGGTGTCGTATAATCTGTCATCCCGGCGGAGGCCGGATTCTCCTTCGAAATATTCCAACCTGTCACCCCGGCTTTGTGCCGGGGTCCAGTCTTGCGGCCGATAAGGTCTGGATCCCGGCACAAGGCCGGGATGACAATCTCAGCGCTCTCTCTGTTACGGAGCCACTGTGTCACACGTCTTCACCGCAGCGACCCTCAATCGTCGAACGGCAAACCGACATAATTCTCCGCCAGCGACCGCGCACCGGTCTCGGTGCTGGTCACGAAATCGAGCTCCGCCAGTTGCGTGCGGCGCTCGAACGGGCTGGCTTCGGGGAAGCGGTGCATCAGGGTTGTCAGCCACCATGAGAACCGCTGCGCCTTCCATATCCGGCGCAGACAGGTTTCGGAATAGCGGTCGAGGCGGCCGTCATCCTGTTTCTTGTAATGATCGACCAGCGCGCGCGACAGATAGCGCACGTCGGCGGCGGCGAGGTTCAGGCCCTTGGCCCCCGTTGGCGGCACGATATGCGCGGCATCGCCAACCAGGAACATGTTGCCAAACCGCATGGGCTCTGCGACGAAACTCCGCATCGGCGTGATGCTTTTTTCCAGCAGCGGCGCGGGGGTCAGCTTTTTCGCCCCCTCTTCATCCAGCCTGTGGGCGAGCTCTTCCCAGATGCGCTCATCCGACCATTCGTCGATTTCTTCATCTGGCGCACACTGGATATAGAGCCGGCTGAGGGATTTCGAGCGCATGCTGAACAGCGCGAAACCGCGGTCGCTATTGGCGTAGATCAGCTCGTCCGATACCGGCGGCGTTTCGGCAAGGATGCCGAGCCAGGCAAACGGATAGACGCGCTCAAACAGCTGAATACGGTCGGCGGGAATGCTGCGCCGCGATACGCCGTGGAAGCCGTCGCACCCGGCGATGTAATCGCACTGGATCTCATGGGCCTCGCCGTCCTTGCGGTAGCGGATAAACGGCTGATCGGAATCGAACTCGTCGACGGTGACGGCCTCGGCCTCGTAGACGATCTGCGCGCCGGCGGCATCGAGCGCATTGTTCAGATCCTTCGTCACCTCGGTCTGGCCATAGACCATGACGGTCTTGCCGCCCGTGAGATTCACGAAATCGATGGCATGGCGCTCGCCATTGAAACACAGCTCGACCCCGCCATGGAGTAGGCCCTCGGCATGCATGCGCTCGCCAACCTGGGCTTCGTCCAGCAGGTCCATGGTGCCCTGTTCGAGCACGCCGGCGCGGATGCGTCCTTCGACATAGGCGCGGCTCTGGCGTTCGACGATGATGCTGTCGATCCCCTGCAACGCCAGCAGGCGTGACAGCAGCAGCCCCGACGGCCCGGCGCCGATGATACCGATCTGTGTTTTATGAATCATGATGTGTGTCCCGTTATCTGTGCAGGCCCGTTATCTGTGCCGGACAGTGTGGGACGAATATCGGGGCGGGGCAATTGTCACCAATGACGCACCCACACCCGCAAAGCGATTACAGATTTGTCACCCCGGCTTTGTGCCAGGGCCCAGTCTTTGGCTCGAAAAGGTTTCTGGATCCCGGCACAAGGCCGGGATGACAATTGTGCTGATTTCCGGCACCGGACTGACGAAAATCATCTGAGGAATAATCTACTCCGCCGCGACGCCGTCGGCTTTCTGTTCATCGCCATAAAGCCGACGCAATGTGCGCCGCATAGCGAGCAGGCCTTCATCAGCCGGGATCGTGCCGCGCGGGTTGGCATCCTGGCCGGGTGACGAGACATCCAGGTTGATGGCCCGCTGCTGTGCCTCGTAGATGTCCAGATCCTCTTTGAGCACCCCGTGCATCGCTTCGACGAACAGATCGCGCATATGATCGGGCACCTTGTCCTTGTGCCCGGCGACGGTCCAGAACTGGTGGGTGGTGGTTTCGGTTTCCGGCGTCATCGCGTGATAGACAACGAAGCCCCACTTGCCCTGATCGTTGTTGCGCGTATCGGTATCCGCACCAATACCGGCATCGACCGAGCCGTTATTGATATTGATATAGGCCGGCGGGATGAACTGGCTCATCTGCCAGCGGTCGATATTGTTCGTGTAGCCGGCATATTCGCGGAACGCCAAAGCCGGTTCGATATCTTCCATCCAGCGGGTCACCCGCACGTTGTCGCCTTCCTGATCGACGGACAGGTTGGCGGCTTCGGCAACCGCGCGGTTACCGGTGGTCGAGCCGTGCACATAGGTCAGGTGCGACAGGTCCAAAAGGTTGTCGAGCACGAGGCGGTAGCCGGCCTTCACATAGGTCTGACCCTGGGCGCGGATCCAGTCTTCGTTTTCATTGTGTTTCGGGTATTCGGGAATATTTGCCTCATCGGCAAGCGCCGGATCGCCCGGCCAGTAAAATACCCAGCCATGGCGCTCAACCACAGGAAAAGTGCGCACCGTCGCCCAGTCCGGTGGCTCGGCCGAGCCTGGCAGATGGGTGCAGGCGCCGGCGCAATCATAGACCATGCCGTGATAGCCGCATTCGATCTCGTCACCGATCAGGCGACCTTCGGACAGCGGCAGGTTCCGGTGCGGACAACGGTTCTCGAGGGCGACCGGCGTGCCGTCTTCTTTACGATAGAGCACGACATATTCGTTGAGCAGAACGCGCCCTAAAAGTTCGCGTCCGACGTCTTTGGACCAGGCGGCGACGTACCAGGCATTTTTCAGAAACATCGTTTCCCTCCTACGAATGACCCTGCCCGAGATCGCGTAAATCAGACCGGGCATTTCATCAGTATACCCCGTTTATATCCATCCACAACCGGATTCGCAGATTGTCAGTATACCGCGGACCGCCCAGCCGATATGGTTTCGCGATGGCAAAGAGCAAAACAAATGCGGAATCCGGCGGCTCGTTAACGAGCCTGTGGGAACGGCCGGGATATCTGATCCGCCGTCTGCACCAGATTCATGTCGCGATCTTTCTGGATGAGTGCGCCGATTACGGCATCACACCGGTGCAATACGCGGTGATGACCGCCCTGCTCAACAACCCGGGGGCCGATCAGGTGACCCTTGCCCGCGATGCGGGGATCGACCGCACAAATGTAGCCGACGTGCTCGCGCGGCTGGCCCAGCGCGGGCTGGTCAAACGCGAAGCCGGCAAGCAGGACCGGCGCATGCGGGTCGCCAACCTGACCGAAGAGGGCGAGAAAATTGCCCGCGACATGGAGCACGCATCGCTCAGCGCGCAGGCCAGGTTCATGGCGCCGCTATCGGCGGATAAACGAGAACAGCTTATGTCGCTGATGGGCGACCTGGTCGACGCCAATAACGAATTCAGCCGCGCGCCCGCCCGTAAACGACCAGCCCCATAAAAACCCGCCCATAAAAAAGGGGCGGCCGAAGCCACCCCCCAATCTCAGACGCGACAAGTCGCGCACGTAAGACCCGGTTTATTTCTTGGTCCGGGCAGCCGCCGCTTTGAGCAGCGCATACATGTCCTTGGTCTTCGGATTTTTGCCGAGGAACTCGTCGCCAAGCGGTTTGACCTTGCCCATGAAGGTCTTCTGGTCGGCATCTGACAGGCGAATGACTTCGGCGCCATTATCCTTCCACAGCTTCTCGGCACGCTTGCCGTAATCCGCCGCGGTGTTGGTGTTCCAGTCGCTCATCCCGCGGAGCGAGGACAAAACCGTCTTCCGCTGGGCGGCGGACAGTTTCTTCAGCCACGCACCGCTGACCATCACTGCACTCGGGATCATGCCGCTTTCAACAACGGTGATCGATTTCGTGACCGTGAAGAACTTCGATCCGCCCATGACGATGATCGAGCTGCGCACCGCGTCGATCGTGCCACGCTGCAGGCCCGGCAGAACCTCGCTATACGGCATCGGTACGCCGGCGGCTCCGAACGAACGGACGAGGGCGCTTTCCATCTTGGTGGCGAGCACCCGGATTTTCTTGCCCTTGAAGTCGGCCAGGGTGCGGATCGGCGATTTGCTGGCAAACGAAGTCGGGCCATAGACATAGAGCGACGACATGATCATGCCCCGGTTGGCGGCAAGCTTTGAATATTTGCCAAAAAATTCGGGATCGTTCAGCGCACGGTGCGCGTGGAATACATCGTCGAACATGCCGGGCGCGTCAGGCACCTGGAAGTTCGGGTTGATACCGACCAGGAAGCCCGGCGGCGTGATGAGCGCTTCGAGCGTGCCGAACTGAAGCCCTTCGATCATGCGCGGGATCGAACCGATCTGTGCCGCCGGGAAAACCCGCGGCGAAATTTTCAACGCCGTGTCGGCCTTGAAACGTTTCTGAATTTCCAGACCGATCGCATGCTGCGGATCGTTGATCGTCGCAAAGCCGATCTTCATATCCATCTGCGCTGTCGCGGCGCCCGCGTAGCCCGCAACGGCAAGTGCCGCGAACGCGCTGATATATTTACGTGTCATCATCATATGTCTCCCATGAAAAAGATGTCCCTGTCCGGACCCCAACAGCCAGCCTGCGAAAGGCCCAATACCGTTAGAAATCTAACCGTCAGTATGCTGAGGGGTCTGACAGTGAGTCAATAGCGTGGCACGCCCGAATCGCGTTAAATGGAAGACAGGACACAGAATAGAAGGATGTCAGATATGACCAACAAATCCGTCGGCACAAGCCCCCCAACGGTCGCCCCGCCAATGAAGCCACATTATTCGAACAGCATCCGGACCAATAGCGGCCCGCTGCTTTTCGTTGCCGGGCAGGTTGCCCTCGCCGCCGACGGCAAGCTGGTCGGTGAAGGCGACATCCGGGCCCAGACGACGCAGGTGCTTGAAAACATCCGGGCCATCGTCGAGGCGAATGGCGCCACCATGGCCGACCTCGCACAGGTGACGGTCTACGTGCGCGACATAGAGGCGTTCAGCCTGGTCTCCGACATCCGCGAACGCTACTTCCCGGCCGACGGCCCCGCCTCGGCAATCGTCGAGGTATCGGCACTCGCCTGGCCGGAATTCCTGATCGAGATCTCCGCCGTGGCGGCACTACCCGGATAAGGCATCCCGTCCGCGCCGATCAATCCGCGCGACACCAGGTCATCGACGGTACGGCGGAACTGCGCACCTGCGGCCGGGCGTTCCCATGCTTCCAGCCAGTTCTGTTCGACAAAGGCATGGATGGCCGGCTGGCCGAGCGCCGCCTCCCACAGGATGCCGAGCAGAGACGCCATCAGCTCCTCATGC
This sequence comes from Paracoccaceae bacterium, assembly GCA_047638395.1. Taxonomy (GTDB): domain Bacteria; phylum Pseudomonadota; class Alphaproteobacteria; order MPNO01; family UBA830; genus CAXBCP01. The sequence continues at coordinate 124,040 of JBLIMV010000009.1, forward strand.
TCCTTGACCGCGTCAGTTGCACAACGCGCGGCGTCCGCTTGTGCCGCGTGGCCGGTTTCAGGCCCGGCACCCAGACCGAAATCAGCCAGCGCCCGTCGGTCCGGCGGGGCGATCAGCCAGTGGGCGACTTCATGGATCAGAACAGAGGCCTCGCTGCGTGTGCGGATCGCGTGGCCGTCCCAGCTGAATGCGGCGGCCGGTTCCTGATCGACCATCGGGATGCCAAAGGATGCGACCAGATTGAGCGCTGCCCGCCGATGCGCGGGCGTGTCGTATGGCGCATCAAACGCGGCATGGGTGTCCGCGATCAGGCCGAACGCAGCCCGCGCCGTTGTGGCGGGGGCCAGGTAGGAGTCGAACCGGGCAAGTGCGCGCCCCAGCGTGTCACGGTCTATCGGCGTCAATCTCATGCGGCGCAATATAAACATCTCTGTCGGCAATTGCTTGCATTCCCCGCGCCGGGCGGCGATGGTCGCGCCGGCTGAAAACGACACGGCAAAATCTCGGCAGGACCCCGACAAGGCAGGGCACGACAAGATGGTTTACGGCTGGTTCGAAGACATCACCGCAGGCGATGCCGATACAATCGGCGAATATGCCGTGGAAGAGGCGGAGATGGTCGCCTTCGCCGAAAAGTGGGACCCCTTTCCCTTTCATATCGACCGGGATGAGGCCCGGAAATCCATTCATGGCGGGCTGATCGCGTCGGGAGAGTACTCGATGGCGATCAAACAGATACTGCTTCACAGGAAAGGTATTCCGCCCGGCGTAATGGCCTCCCTCGGATACGACGAACTGCGCTACCTCAAACCGGTCCGCGCCGGTGACCGGATCAGCGTCAGGCTGGAAGTACTGGAAAAACGGGAATCGCGCTCGAAGCCGGATCGCGGCATTGTCCGCGTACGGACCACGCTGAAAAATCAGGACAATTCGGACCTGCTGACCTATATCGATAATGTCCTTATAGCCAAAAAGTTCCCTGAAGAGACCCCATGACCGAAACCCCGCCCGCTTCAAAGGCCGATACCGCCCCGGCGCTTTGCGTGTCCGGCCTTCGAAAATCCTATCAGATTGGCAAGGAGAGCATTCCTGTTCTCCAAGGCCTGTCGCTCAACGTCGAGGCCGGCGAACTGGTGGCAATCATGGGGCCCAGCGGGTCGGGCAAGACGACACTGCTGAACTGCATCGCCGCGATCGACCGGCCCGATGACGGCACCGTGGAACTCGCCGGCACTGCCATCGATTATGGGTCCGAGCGGGCCCGCACGATGCTGCGGCGGCGCGACATCGGTATTGTCTTCCAGTTTTTCAACCTAATCCCGACGCTCAGCGTCCGCGAAAACATCGCCCTGCCGCAACAGATCGCCGGCGGGGCCCGCAGCGAGCGCGAGACCCGGGTGACGGACCTGCTGGAGCGGGTCGGCCTGAACGCCCGCAGCCGTCACCTGCCCCACCAGCTTTCCGGCGGCGAGATGCAGCTTGTCTCCATCGCCCGCGGGCTGGTGCATCGCCCAGCCCTGCTGCTGGCGGATGAGCCGACCGGCAACGTGAACCCCGCAATCGGCCGCTCGATCCTGCAGACCCTGCGCGACACGGTGCGCGAAGAAGGCACCAGCGTCCTTCTTGTCACGCACAGCCCGGAACACGCAGCCTGGGCCGACCGTATCTGTTTCCTCAAAGGCGGTGTCATCGCCGGCACCGTCACGCAAGAAGGCGGCCCCGAAAACCTCGCACCGATATATGCCGAACTGCAGCGGCTAGGTATCTGACGCCATGAGTGACCCATGAGTGCGGCGGCGATCAAAATTCCCCTGAATATCGGCCTGGCGTTCCAGCTGGCAAAACGCAGCCTGAAACACCGCAAGATGATCGCGCTGGCCACGTTGCTCGGCGTCGCCATCGGCGTCGGAGTGGTCAACGCGGTACTCATCGTCGATGCCAATACCGCACGAGGCTACGAAGCCGAGGCGGTCGCTGAACAGGAGGCCACAGGCACAGAGCAGGCGGCAGACGGGACAGCAGACGGGGCAGCCCGGCAAAAGGTCGGCAGCACGTCATTCGCCATCCGCATCGAACGGGTCCGTGACGGCCAGGTTCAGAAATCCATTGTACCGACCCAGCGCGGCAGCGCAGGACGTATCAAGGCCACCAATACGGCGAGTTCGCGACCCGGCGAGGAAGATTATCAGGCGATGCGCCTTGCCGTCCGCATGGCATCGCTGCTCGCCTTTTTTATCGGCGCGGTAATCGTGTTTTATACGATGCGCTACTCGGTCTCGACCCGGGCACGGGAATTCAGCCTGATGCTCTGTCTGGGCGAGAGCCGCCGCAATGTCGGCGCGTCGCTGATGGCCGAAGCATCGTTGCTCGGCGCACTCGGCACCATCGTCGGGCTGATCGTCGCCTTCCCCGCCGCCGCAGCACTGCTCGGCGCCGGGGTTTCGACCAACGGGCGGCGCCCGCTGCCCGGCTTCGAGATCCCGTGGTTCGAACTTTCGGGAATGGGTCTGATCAGCCTGGTCATCGTTTATCTCGGCGTGGCCAGCCCGCTCCGCGAAATACACCGGCTCAGTATTCCCGATGTGTTGCAGCCACGCTTCCTGTCGACCGGCGAACGCGACGTACAGATGGCGCAGCGCGGCTTTGGCTGGCTGATCCCGCCGATGCTCGCTGCCGGCTGGATCGGCATGCGCCCGTTCATGGAAGACTGGCTGTCGGTTGTCTATTTCTTCCTGTTCGAAGCGGCGTTTGTCGGGCTGCTTGCGGTGGCGACACTGTGGTGGCTGTCGCCATTCCTGCGCGGCACGATCCGGATATTTGAGACCTTGTTTCGCGTTGTCATGCCGCTGGAAACTTTTCTGACCGGCCGCCGCATGCGCCTCAACAGCAAGCGGCTCGTATTTTCCGTCACCGGCGTGACGCTGGTCTTCAGCCTGCTCACCGGCCTGCACGACGTCACCCGCGCGCTGAAGGACGAAGTATCGATCTGGGCGTGGCAGGCCATGGGCGCCAGCTCCTATCTGGAACGCCCCGCCGGGCGCGACATCAATGAAAACCAGCTTCAGGCAAAACTTGCCACAAACGGCATTGCACTGATGCGGATGTCCGCGAAGGCCGGCGGCGTCTTCCCCGCCCGCCTGATCCGGGGCGACGATGTGAACCCGCTTCTGCGTGCGCAGGGACACCCGACGCTGGATCCCGGGAAAGTGATCCTGTCGCGCACGCTCGCGGCGCGCTACGACACCCGCCCTGGCGATGCTGTCCTCTTTTCCGATGGCAAAAAGGATCACCGGTTTGTCGTTATCGGGATTTCCGACAATGTCGGTTTTTACCTGGAAAGTGCGCAATACGTGGATTTGAAATCTTACGCATTGTTCAGCGACGGCAACCCGATTTTTGCCGACAACCTGGAGAAATCACTGGGCCGCTACGCGTCGGCACGTCCGTTCGGCAGCACACAGCCGTATCTGTACCGCTATCAGGAAGATGCGCTGTACCCGTGGTACGTCACCGTCAAACGGGGCCGGTTCCAGGCCTATTGGCAGAGCCGTGAAATCGACCGGGATTTCCTGATCTTCGATTTCATCCTGCTGGGAACGGTGATCCTGGCCGGTATCGGCGTCGCCAACACGATGCTGATCCAGGTGCGCGCCCGGGACCGTGAATTCGCGGTCCTGAAATCAATCGGTATCAGCCGCGGGCAGGTCGCCCGGATGCTGCTGATCGAGGGCACCATTATCGGCTGTGTCAGCGCGGCGCTCGCGATCATCATCGGCAACGGCCTCGGCGCGATCAGTATCCGGTTTCTCGACCATTTCACGCTGTTCGACTACTTCCTGCGTATATCGCTGCCCGCGACGCTCTATATCTCCGCGCTCTGCATAGGGACCTGCGTTATCGCGTCGATCTATCCGGCATTTATCGCCAACCGGGCATCGTCGGCGGAATCGCTGCACTACGAATGACGGCGAACATTACAAAAGTTTAATCGGCCGAGGCTTGCGAACGCGACCCTTTGGCCCATACATATCTTCTGAACAATTGGAAATTCAGTCGATCCATGCGCGTCCTGGTCATTGAAGACGATACCGATGTCGCCGCCTATATCGTCAAGGCGCTGACAGAGGCCGGTCACAATCCGTCCCATGCCGATAACGGCAAGGACGGGCTGGTGATGGCGACGGCCGAGGATTTCGACGTGCTGGTGGTCGACCGGATGCTGCCGGGGCCGGATGGACTGACCATCATCCGCACGTTGCGGGCATCCGAAGATCAGACCCCGGCCCTGATCCTGAGCGCGCTGGGCGATGTGGACGACCGGGTGAAGGGCCTGAAGGCCGGGGGCGACGATTACCTGACAAAACCGTTCGCCGCCGCCGAACTGCTTGCCCGGCTGGAGGCACTCACCCGGCGGGCATCAACCAAAGGCGCGCCGGCGGAAACAAAACTATCGGTCGCCGATCTCGAGATGGATTTGCTGTCACGATCGGTCAGCCGGGCCGGCACATCGATCGACCTGCAGCCGCGTGAATTCCGGCTCCTCGAATGCCTGATGCGCAATGCGGGCAGTGTCGTCACCCGCACTATGCTGCTCGAAAACGTGTGGGACTATCATTTCGATCCGCAGACCAATGTCATCGACGTTCATGTCAGCCGCCTCCGTCAGAAGATCGACAAGGATTTCGACACACCGCTTATCCAGACGGTTCGCGGTGCCGGATACGTGCTGCGCGAAGCGGACAAATGAGAACCGCCCGGCTTCTGAGGAGTGCCACATTCCGCCTCGCACTTCTGTATATGTTGATTTTCGGCGGCTCGGTCGCGGTGCTGCTGGGTTTCCTGTACTGGGCAACTGTCGGTGTTCTTTCTGAACAGATGGACGAGACGATCCAGGCCGATATCACGGGGCTCGCAGAGCAATACGAACGCCGCGGCACGCCCGGCATTGCCGCCATCATTGGCGAACGCATCCGCAAGGACCCCGGCAGACAGACCGTCTACCTGCTCACCGACCCGGTTCGACGCCCACTGGTCGGCAACCTCGATAGCTGGCCGACGGTCAAACCTGATAAAGATGGCTGGATCACGTTCGAACTGGTCGATCGTTCAGACCCCGACGGCAGGCCTCACCTCGCCCGCGCCAAACGATTCGTGCTGCAGGGCGGGCTGAACCTGCTGGTTGGCCGGGAGGTCCGCGAACTGGAACGCACGCGGCGCATGATCGTGAACGCGATGATCTGGGGCATTGCCATCACGCTGGCCTTAGCCCTCGCCGGCGGGATCGCGATGAGCCGCAGTACCGCGCGGCGAATCGATGCCATCAACCAGACCAGCCGCGATATCATGAGCGGCGATCTGGACCGCCGGATTCCGGCCGGTGGCGCGGGCGACGAATTCGACCAGCTTGCCGGCAATCTCAACGCCATGCTCGACCGGATTCAGGGACTGATGGAAGGGTTGCGTCATGTCTCGGACAACATCGCCCATGACCTGCGCACGCCGCTGACCCGCCTGCGCGGACGGCTGGAGGATCTGGACGATCCGGGACTGGCGGCGGGCGACCGAACGAAACGGATCGATGCCGCGGTCGCCGAGGCCGATACCCTGTTGTCCATGTTCAACGCGCTGCTGCGGATTACCCAGATCGAGGCGGGCGGCCGGCGGGATAATTTTGCCAGCGTCGATCTCGCCGAGGTCCTGAGCGATGTCGCCGAGCTTTATGAGCCCGTGGCGCAAGAGAAAGGTTTGACCTTTTCCGCCCATGTGGAAACCGCGGAAACGGTGACTGCCGACCGGGATCTTCTGTTTCAGTCAGTCGCGAACCTGACCGACAACGCGATCAAGTACACCCCGGCGGGCGGAGCGGTCACCCTGCATGCCGCCGGAAAATCAATTGCCGTGTCCGATACCGGTCCTGGTGTGCCGGAAGAGTCTCGCGATGATGTGTTCCGCCGTTTTCACCGGCTGGAAGAAAGCCGGAACACGCCGGGCAGCGGCCTCGGCCTTAGCCTCGTGAGGGCAGTCGCCCAGCTTCATGGTGGAGAGGTCCGGCTTGAAGACAACCGGCCAGGCCTCAAAGCGGTTCTGACGGTCGGCTGATCCAGCCGGCGGACCGGCCACGTATAAACACGGCCACGTATCGAACCCAGAGTATTTGCCTTGATCCAGAACACCCGCATCCAGAACCTGAACGCGCATGCGCGTCGCGCCGACGGCGCATACGTCCTGTACTGGATGCAGGAAGCGCAGCGCGCCCGCGGGAACGCGGCGCTGGAGACGGCGATCCGCGGCGCCAATAAATATGGCCTGCCCGTCGTCGTCTGTTTCGGCCTGATGGACGGCTACCCCGAAGCCAATGCCCGGCATTACGCGTTCATGCTCGATGGACTGGCCGATTGCGCTGCTGAATTACAGGCGCGCGGAATCGCCTTTGTCCTCCGCCGTGGCATGCCGGGCGACGTCGCCCTTGCGCTGTCGCAGGACGCTGCCGCGGTCATCTGCGACCGCAGTTATATGCTGGCCCAGCGGGCATGGCGGGCAACACTGGCGGAGGCGGCCACCTGTCCGGTCGTGCAGGTAGAGACAGAGGTCGTGGTGCCGGTGGACGTCGCGTCCGACAAATCGGAATACGCGGCCCGTACGATCCGTCCGCGCATTCACCGGGTATGGGACGAATACCTGGTGCCGCTCGATGAGACGGAGCCGGAGACACCCGCCACCGGCCTGACACTTGAGAGCGATTACGATGCGTCCGATCCGGCAGCAATCCTGGCCGCCCTCGACCTCGACCGCTCGGTCAAACCCGTTAAGCGGTTTCGCGGCGGACGGGTCGCGGCGCTGGAAATGTTGCATCGCTTCGTCGATGACGTGCTGGACGGCTACGCAAAGGGCCGAAATGAGCCGTCGGCAGCGCAGACGTCATTTCTCAGCCCCTATCTCCATTTCGGTCATATCTCGCCGGTCGAGATGGCGCTGGCGGCGCGCGATTCCGGCATCGGATCGACAGAGGACAGGGGCTCGTTCATCGAGGAACTGGTCGTCCGCCGCGAACTGGCAATGAACTATGCGAACTTCGCCCCCGGTTTTGAGACCTATGACGCTCTGCCCGCCTGGGCGCGCACATCGCTCTCGCTCCATGCCGGCGATGAACGCGAATATGTGTACGAGCGGGCGGCGCTTGAAGCCTGCGACACACACGATCCACACTGGAACGATGCGATGCGCGAGATGGTGCATACCGGCTTCATGCACAATTACATGCGGATGTACTGGGCAAAGAAAATCCTGGAATGGAGCGCCACGCCCGAAGACGCCTTCAACACGACACTGTCCCTGAACAACAAGTACTTCCTCGATGGGCGCGACCCGAATTCCTACGCCAATGTCGCCTGGTGTTACGGGCTGCACGACCGCGCCTGGACCGAACGCCCCGTGTTCGGAAAAATCCGCTACATGAACGCCAACGGGCTGAACCGGAAATTCGATATGGAAGCGTATACCGCGTTTATCGATTCAATCGTGCAAGCGGAACAGGTGTGAGCGCAGGGTCACTGTTCCCACGGCGGCACTGGCGTCATCTTTTCGGCCAAGAAATCAACGAAGGCTCGGGTCGATGGCGGGACCAGTCGGCGACTGGGATAGACCGCATGAATGATATTCTCCTGCGGATCGCGCCAGTCGGGCAGAACCTGTACCAGCCGCCCGGCTTTCAGATCCGGACTGACAAGGAAGGTCGCCAGCCGCGCGATGCCGAGACCGCTCAGCGCCAGATCGCGTATCGCTTCGCCCGAATTGGCCGCGAAGTTGGACGACACCTTCACCGCGCGCGGACCGGTCGGCCCTTCGAAACGCCAGGTATCGGAATAAACGGTGGAATAGATCAGGGCATTGTGGGCGGCGAGGTCCTGCGGTTCCACCGGCACACCCTGACGGCGGAGATATTCCGGCGATGCGCACACAACACGCCGGTCGGGCACAAGGCGCCGCGCGATCAACGCAGAATCGGCCGGCGCCGACACCCGCACGGCAACATCGACCCCCTCGTCCACCATGTCGATCAGGCGGTCGGAAAACAGCACATCCACCCGAACTTCGGGAAACCGCGACACAAATTCAGGTACCAGCGGTACAATCTGGCGCTGCCCGAAGGAAATCGATGCCGTGATGCGCAGGCGTCCGCGCGGCTTGTCCGACGCATCGCCGACTGCCCGTTCGGCCGCATCGATATCAGACAGAATAGACTGGCTGCGTTCGTAAAACTCGCGCCCGACATCCGTCAGGCTGATGCGGCGCGTCGACCGGTTGAGCAGCCGCGCGCCAAGTCGCCCCTCGAGACGGCTGATCTGTTTGGACACCGCCGACGGCGTGATCCCGAGAATCCGGGCCGCTGCCGAGAAATTGCCCGCATCGACAGCGGCAACAAAAACGTTCATCTCGACACTCGAGGCCGCGGAAGCCATCTTCTGTTCCTTCAATTCACAGACAATATGCCGAATATGACTATTATCATCTCTCACGGCATCAATTACAAATCTGGATCGCCATTACTCACGCGGCCACAGGCAGGAGCAAGACTATGAAGATCGGATTTTTCACGATGCCGGTTCACCGGCTGGACAAGAACTATACCGAGTGTCTGAAGGAAGACCGCGAAGCGATCATTCTGGCCGACAGACTGGGCTATTCTGAAGCCTATGTCGGCGAACATGTTACCGACGCTGCCGAAAGCATCACCAATTCGATGCTGTTTCAGGCCAGCCTTATTTCCGATACCAAGCAGATCAAGCTCGGCACCGGCACCACCAACCTGTCGCATACACATCCGGTTCTTGTCGCTGCCCAGGCAGCGATGATGGACCACCTGCTCGAAGGCCGGTTCATATTCGGCATCAGCCCGGGCGCGCTCGAATCCGACGCAGAAGCGCTTGGCATTCGCGGCGTCGACCGCAACGCCATGTTTGTCGAAGCCATCGATCACATTATCAACATCTGGACGGGCGAGCCCCCTTACGATCTGACGGGCGAATTCTGGAATATCACGACGCGCGAAACCCAGTTTGCGGAAATCGGCCTCGGCCCGATCGCCAAGCCCTTTCAGAAACCCTACCCGCCGATCGTCGGCACCGTGGTTGCGCCGTTCTCCAAGGGCGTCATCGAAATGGGCAAGAAAGGCTTCCTGCCGATCTCGGCCAACTTCCTGCTCGCCAAGTGGGTCGAAACCCATTGGGGAAATTACGCCAAGGGCTGCGAAGAAGGCGGACGCCCCGCCAATACAGATGACTGGCGTGTCGCGCGGTCGATCTACGTGCATGACGATCATCAGACCGCCATCGATTACGGCAAGGCCAACGACCGGAGCCCCTACCGGTTCTATTACAAGCAGCTCTATACCAAGCTGCTCAAAGCCGGCCGTCATGAAGTGTTCAAGCCGTCGCGCGACTTCCCGGACGACCAGTTGTCGCTCGATTACATCCTCGACGAGCTGGTCATCTGCGGTGACGTCAACAGCGTGGTCGACCAGATCCTCGCCTTCCGCGAAGTCACCGGCGATTTCGGCACCCTGCTCTATGCGGGCAAGGACTGGGAAGACAAGGAACTGGGCAAGCGGTCGATGGAACTGATGGCCGAGAAAGTCATGCCCGCGGTCAATGCGGCAATCGGTCAAACAGCAGCGTAGGAATAAAGATTCGGCTATAGTGCATGGATGGCGCTTACAGACGATAAACCGCTCTCCCTGGTTCACATGCTGTCGAACCGGATCAGCCGTGCGTTCTTTGACGAGGTCGAGACGCAGTACGGCATATCCCTTGCCGAATGGCGGGTGATTCTTACCCTTGTGTCGGAACCGGGCGTGTCCGGCGCTGACATCACCAACCGCTGGGCGATGGAAAAAATGGCCGTCAACAGGGCCGTTCAGCGCCTTGTCGATGCCGGACACGTTGCCCGCACGCGGGACCCCGATGACCGGCGCAGCTATCGGCTGGCACTGACTGCAAAGGGCACCAAGCTCTATGAAAAGATCGCGCCGACCGCAAACAAGCGCTATGCGGAACTGAGCTCGGCGGTATCGAGCGACGAGCTTGCTGCCCTGGTGGCAACCCTGCGGACAATGATCGCACGCGCGGAAGAGCTGAACTGAGCGCAAATCGCGTTGCCCCCGGGCGTGAACAGGGGCGTGAACAGGGGCCTCACCGCGCGCACCATCGATCTCCGGAGACGGCATGACCGCGATCGTCCACATTATCGTGCCGGTCTTTGCGCTGATCCTTGTCGGCTACGCAGTCGGCCGGACGCCGAAATGGACGCCGGATGCGACCAGATATTTCAACAATTTCGTCTTTTATGTCGCGCTACCGACATTGCTGTTCGGCGCGCTCGCCAGCGGCCGCGCTTTCACCGGCGTAGAGCCGTTAATTGCCGCGGCCTATTTCGGCGGCAGTCTGATCTCGATGGTGCTCATCATTGCGTTCTCGCGCACGGTGTTTCGCCTGCCGGGCGAAGAGCTTGCGCTGCTCGGTATGGGTGCCGGGTTTTCAAATACCGTTCTGCTTGGTCTGCCGCTGATCGTCCTGACCTTCGGCGATGCGGCGGTCGGCCCGATTACTGCGATCATCGCCTTCAACACGCTTCTGCTCTTGCCGGTCACGGTTTTGATAATCGAAATCTCGCGTGGCCGGGCAAGCCAGCGGGGATTGGCGGCAATCGTCATCGCGCCGGTCCGAGCGCTCAGCCGCAATCCGATTCTCCTCGCCATCGTCGCTGGCGCGCTGTGGAGCTTTACCGGTATCGGACTGGCCGTCCCGGTAGAGCGCTACATCGATATGATGTCGGGCGCTGCCGGTCCGTGCGCCCTGTTCGTCCTGGGCGCCAGCCTCGCCGAATACAAAATCGCCGGACGGCCCGGCGAGACCGCGACCATGGTGGGCTTCAAGCTGATCATCCACCCGATCATCGTCTGGCTGCTCTGTACGCGGGTATTCATACTCGACGATCTGACGACCGGTGTCGCGACCATGATGGCCGCCATTCCCGTCGGGGCGACCGTCTTCACCGTGGCTCAGCAATACCGGACATTTGTTGGGCCGGTGACGTCATCGATCCTGATATCGACCGGCATATCGGCAGGTACGCTCGCCGTGGTGATCTCGCTGCTGACTTAAGGCGCCGTGTAACCGCTAGGCCGCGCTTGGCATTTCCTGAAAGCGGTTCTGATCGCGCAGCACGCTTGTTGCGATAATCTTGGTGACCGACCGGTCGCTGACACCGACCATTTTGACGTGCGGAATAGACGTCGACAGGTCGCTTAACATATCGACCTCCCAGAGGAGGCCTTCGCTGGCACGAAACTGCTGACCGGGGCGGATATCTTTGGATTTGGGCATTCTGACCGTCTCACTGTGACTCTACGAAACTGACAGAAGTATCACGCAAATTTTCGAACAAAAACTTAACGCGACGCACTCTCTATCGCCGTCAGCCAAGTTTTTTTTGCGGCGTCATCCAGGAACGATGCAATGATGGAATTTCTGGCCAGGGTGACAATATCATCCTGTGACAGGTCCAATGCATCGCGCACGGCGATGTAGTTTTCCAGCACATAGCCGCCGAAATATGCCGGATCGTCCGAATTTATGGTCGCCACCAACCCCGCATCCAGCATGGCCCGCAACGGGTGTTGCGACATGTCGGTGACCCCCTGTAGCCGGTAATTCGACAGCGGGCAGACCGTCAGCGGCATCTTTTCGCTGGCGAGGCGGGTAACCAGATCGGGGTCGGCCATCGCCGCGTTGCCATGATCGACCCGGTCGACATGCAGCAGATCAAGCGTGTCGCGCACATATTCGGGCGGGCCTTCTTCCCCGGCATGGGCGACAAGCCTGAAACCGGCATCGCGCGCCCTGGCGAACACACGCTCAAATTTCTGCGGCGGGTGACCAAGTTCAGATGAATCCAACCCAACACCGACAATACGGTCCCGATGCGCCATGGCCTGTTCAAGTACCGGGAACGCCTCGTCCTCATCGAGATGACGTAGGAAACACATAATGATGCGCGACGTAATGCCGTTTTCCGCTTCGGCATCGCGCAATGCGCGCCATATGCTGTCCAGCGCAACCTCGAACGGCACGCCGCGCTCGGTGTGTCCCTGCGGATCGAAAAATATTTCGGTGTGCACAACACCGTCAGCGACGGCGCGTTTCATATAGGCGGCCGTCAGATCGTAAAAGTCCTGTTCTTTGAGCAGCACGCTCATACCGGCGTAGTACAGATCGAGAAACGCCTGCAGGTCGGCAAAATCATAAGCAGCCTTCAGATCATTGACCGTCGCGTAAGGCAGATCCACTTCGTTTCGCCGGGCGATTTCAAACATCAGCTCGGGCTCAAAACTGCCTTCGATATGCAGGTGCAGTTCGGCCTTCGGCAGGCGGCGGATAAAATCATCTGAAACGGTCATGCGGATTGTCTGCCCCCGGGGCCTGTTAGGATGCAAATTCCATATGCTATCCTTACACAGGATAACAATACCGCAGTACAGGGGTGCCAAAAAAATGAGCAACGGAAAAAGCTACGATTACGTGATTGTCGGGGCGGGATCGGCGGGCTGCACGCTGGCCAACCGGCTGACCGAAGATCCGAATGTACAGGTACTGGTGATCGAGGCCGGCGGCAGCGACCGCAATCCGATCATCACTGTACCGCTCGGCTGGGGCAAAATTCTGTTCGAACGCCTGTATGACTGGGGCTACTTCACCGAAGAAGAAAGTGAATTCGACAACCGCAAGGTTGAATGCGCCCGCGGCAAGGTGCTTGGCGGATCTTCGTCGATCAACGCCATGGCCTATGTCCGCTGCCACCGCGAAGACTATGACCGGTGGAGCCGGAACGGCTGCACCGGCTGGTCATATGCCGACATCCTGCCCTATTTCATAAAATCCGAAGACTGGGAAAAAGGCGATCAGCCGCTGCGCGGCACCGGCGGGCCGCTGACAACGATCGAAAACAAGTATCCCGATCCCCTGCTCGAAGCCTGGCTACAGGCCGGCGAACAGGCGGGTTATTCGCGCACCCCCGATTACAACGGACCGCAGAACGAAGGTCTCGGCACCGTGCAATCGACCATTCGCAACGGCCGGCGCTGCAGCGCCGCGGTCGCCTATCTGCGGCCGGCGATGAAACGCTCAAACCTTACCGTGATCACCCACGCCCTGGCGCACCGCGTGGTGCTGGAAGGCACCAGGGCCGTCGGCGTCGAATATTCGACCGGCGGCAAGACCACCACCATCGCCCGGGCAGAGCGCGAAGTTATCGTCGCAGGCGGCGTGATCAATTCGCCGCAGCTGCTGATGCTGTCGGGTATCGGCAACAGCGAACATCTGGCGGAACACGGCATCTCGACCGCCGTCGATCTGAAGGGCGTCGGCCAGAACCTGCAGGACCATCTGTCCGTGGGTGTTGAATATGAGCGCATCGGCGACGGCCCGTTTGTCGGCACACTCCGCTGGGACCGCCTCGCCCTGTCGATGGCGCAGGCCTATATCTTCGGCACCGGTTTCGCCACCGAGATGCCCGGCCCGCTGACCGGATATATTTCATCTCAGGAAGGCATGGCGCAGCCCGATCTGCAATTGCTGGCGCGGTTCATTCCGCCGGAATCGCAGCCATGGATGCCGATCACCGGCAAGAAACCCAAGGACGCCTTCATGGTCCGCCCGGTCGTGCTGCACCCGAAAAGCCGTGGCGAGCTCAAACTCGCTTCTGCCAACCCGGGCGACCACGCGAAAATCCATCAGAATTTCCTGTCGGACCCCGCCGACCTGAAAACGCTCAAAGACGGTATCGCCATCGTCAAGGAAATCGCCGGCCAGAAAGCGCTGGACGGATTCCGCGGTCCGGAGATCCAGCCGAAGGACGAATCGCTCGACGACTTCATCAAGCGCACCGCGTGGACGGTTCATCATCCGCTCGGCACCTGCAAGATGGGCCCGGATAGCGACGAGATGGCGGTTGTCGATCCGGAATTCCGCGTGCGCGGCGCAGAAAACCTGCGGGTCATCGATGCGTCGGTCTTCCCGGACATGCTGGGCGGCAACATCAACGCACCCACGATTGCCTTTGCCGAACGTGCAGCCGATCTGTTGCTCGGCAAGACACCGCTTGCCCCGATAGAGGTTGCGGCCTAGTTCAGGGGAAAGCGGGAAGGAAACAGCATGACAGCGAAAATCAATGTCGAGCGGGTCGATCACACGGGCATCCGGGTCGCCAACCCGGACCGGGCAATCGAATTCTACGAGATGCTCGGGTTCAAGGTGCTCACCCGCGTGACGTTCGATCCGGTCATTATTATCCGCAATCCGCAGGACGTGGAGATCAACCTGATCGTCAATGCCGCCGAAGAGCATGACGGCAGCAATATCCTGATGGATGTCGATACCAAGTATGCCGGCATCACCCATCTGGCGCTGCGGGTGTCGTCCATCGTCGATACCATGGCGGTGTTAAAGGAAAACGGCGTCGCCATCACGCAGGGGCCGGTGATGTTCGGGGGTGACGGTCACGTCTCGCTATTCGTGCGCGACCCGGACCGCAACGTGCTGGAGCTGCGCGCCCGCGCCGAAAACCTCGACGAGATCGAGGGTCTGGAAAAATACGAAAACGTAAACTAACAGGCCTTAAGCGGTGCTCGCGGGCCTGTCTTTGCGGACAGCCAGCCATTCGCGCAGGGTGAGCGCGATGCCCGCGACAACCCCGGCCAGATCGACCCAGTGGCCACCGGACATTGCATTCGCCGGCATCAGGGCAGCGAACCCACTGACCGCAAATGCCAGCCGCATAAAGCTGCCCAATGGCCGCGTCGCATAGCCGGTAACCGCGACAGAGACCAGCCAAACCCCAATCAACGCGGTGACGATGGCAAGGGCGATCGCTTCGGGTGCGCCTTTCAGGATCAGTGTCGGCGACAGCACGAACAGAAATGGGATCACATAGGCCATCCAGCCAAACTTTACCGCCGCATATCCCGTCCGCATCGGGTCGGCCCGCGTCAGGCTCGCTGCCGCAAAAGCGGCAATGGCGACGGGCGGCGTGATCATCGACATCATGCCGAAATACAGCACGAACAGATGGGCCGCCACGATATTCACCCCAACCTCGACCAGCGCCGGGGCAACCAGCGCCGCGACCAGCACATAAACGCCAAGGGTCGGCATCCCCATGCCGAGGACGATACAGATCAGGGCTGCCAGGACAAGCAGGACAAACAGGTTCCCGCCGCCGAGCTGAACCAGCGTCAGCGTCAGACCGAAACTCAGACCCGACAGATTGAGGATACCGATCACAAGCCCGGCTGCCGCAACGATCAGGATCAGTTCCACCGCTGCAAGCCCGGTATCGCGCAGCGCGCCCCACATCTGAGTCGGCGAAATACGTTTGCCTTCATAGCCAAAGATCAGCGCACAGATAAGCAAAACCAGCGTGGAATACAGCGCCGCGGTTTCAGGACGCAGGTTGAGCACGAACAGCGCGTAAATAAGGAATCCGAACGGCAGCGGGAAAAACCAGCCGGCCTTAAATACCTTGCCAACCGCCGGCAACACGCTGCGGTCGACCTTTTCAATCCCGGTGCGCGCGGCTTCGAGATCGGCGACGATAAACAGGGCGGCGTAATACAGGATCGCCGGCACCAGCGCGGCCAGAACCACCTCTGCGTATGGGATTTCAAGAAACTCGGCCATGACGAAGGCCGATGCCCCCATCAATGGCGGCATCAATTGTCCGCCCGTGGACGCAACCGCTTCGATCGCGCCGGACGATTCCGCGGTGTACCCGGTGTCGCGCATCAGCGGGATGGTGATCACGCCGGTCGACAGCACGTTGGACACGGCGCTTCCCGATATGGACCCGAACAAACCGGATGCGGTAATCGCGATCTTGGCGCCCCCGCCGCGATACCCGCCCATGGTCGCCATGGCGATCCCGGTAAAGAAGGCGGAACCACCCGACGCAAACAGAACCTGACCGAACAACAGGAAGGCAATCACAACCGTTGTTGCGATAATCATCGGGGTGCCCAGGAGGGCCTGCGGATCGAGCGCCAGATTGATAATAATAGTCGTCGTCTCGACACTGCGCCCGACCAGTTTACCGGGAATGTGATGCCCCCACAGCGCGTAGGCGACAAAGACGAGAAGAACGATGACCAGGACCTTGCCGACGCTGCGGCGCAGACCTTCAATAATCAACGCCAGGATAACGGCGCTGACAATCAGCGCATCCAGCGGCTGATAGACAAGATCGCTGGCAAGCCGCGGATAAACCGCCGCGACATATGCCATGGCGGCAAATCCTGCAACGGCGGCAACGATATCGTACCAGGGAACACGCCCGGGGCGGCCCTTGATGGCGGGAATATTCAGGAACACGAGCGGCAACGCGACGGCGAGCATCGCGGCAAGGAATTGCTCGGTATACAGAACCAGCCCGACGGTGCGGTAGATATCCGCGGCCCAGCCGACAGATCCCAGCGCCACAAGGACGGCGCCACCATCAACGATGGCGCGCCCCGTCTTCGAGAGGCGGGGCGCGCCGGCCGTGTGTTCTTCGGACAAAGAGGCCCCGGCCCCACAAACAGCGTGGGCCCGCCCGTTCGTGTGGGGGGGGGCCCCCCCGGCCGTTTGTTCTTCGGACATCGAGGCCAGGGCCTAAAGAATGCCCACTTCCTTGTAGTATTTCATCGCACCCGGATGGTAATCGACACCAACACCCGGCTTCGCCATCTGCTTCGGCTGGAAGCGGCGGAACACGCCGTGACCGGCAATCAGTTCCTTTTTGCTTTCATGCAATGCCTTCGCCGACTTATAGGCGATCTCGTCGCTGACATGCGTGCCGGCCAGCAACAGGTAATCGAACCCGACCATGGTGGTCGGCTTTTCGATATAGGGCATCCGTTTGGACGGCTTCACGGTGGTGAAGAACGCCCCCGGCGCGACCTCCCGCATCTTGGCAAGTTTCTCGGGCGTAGAATCAAGCGACAGGAAACGAATCTTCACCGCCGCATTCGCCTTGCGGACAATGGCCGATCCCGGCGCCAGGAAAGAGGCAACCACCTTGCCCGAAACCAGCTCGTCGGTTCCGCGCACGAAATTCGGTACCGGCACCCCTTTGACATCTTTCCACGACATGCCTTCCATCCCGAAGGTCGCACGGATCAGTACCTCGACGATCTTCTGGCTGGTAAAGCCGGACGGGAAATCCTTCCCCTTGAAATCTGTGACCTTCTGAAACGGCGAATCCTTCTTGACCATATAGCTGGTCTGGAAGGCGAACAGACGCGCCAACGCGCGGAGGTTCGGGTTCTTGCGGCCTTCGAACGTACCTGTGCCATCCTTGGCAAAATGCGCTTCGACGGCGTTGGCAGTCGACATCTCGATCCGGCCCTGATTGACCTGGGGGATAAAGATGTTCGATCCGCCAAAGCCGACGGCGCGTGTGGTGAGCCCCGCCTTGTCGGAAATCACCTTGGCCGCGGCCGAGGCGATCCCGTAAGCGAGCGAGCCCTGCGGCAACGTACCGATGCTGACCGTCTGCGCAATCGCCGCGCCGGAAAAAGCCGTTGCTCCAACAAGCGCCGTGATGGCAATCGTCTTCTTAAGATACGTCATAATCGTGGTCTCCCTGTTGATCCGATATGAACTCCCTAAGACCGATCTTACGGTATTCCCGCGCTAAAGCATTTTTATTTTAGAGCTAAAACAATTTTGACTTACAGCCACCACTGAATAACGTATTCATATGGCCCTTCGCGGTTCACCAGATCGGCGCGCTGCAGGGCGATACGATAGCCATCGTCGGTTTTCTTCAGCAGATGGCGGTACTTGCCCGTGAAATTCCGCACCTCGTAGCGGAAATACTCGGCGCAATGAAACCGCGACCGGACGATGATATCGCCGTTCGCCTCTTCGCTTTCGATGATGACGTTCGACACCACGTGGCAAAGCCGGTTGTGCGGTGCCTGGCTGTGTGCCCGCGGATGCGTGTTCCGGGCGATCCGCATCTGCATCAGATAGGTATCTTCCCAGAACACGTTGGGCTCTCCGTCGCCTTCCACCTGCTCTTCTTCCGACGGCATCCAGTAGATGCCGTCTTCACCGAACAGAGCCAACCAGTCGTCCCATTGCTTTTCATCAATGATTTCCGCCTGGCGGTACAGGAACCGCTCGACGGCCAGCTGGGTCTCTACGCTGACATCTGCGACGGCCTGTGCATTTCCTGCAGCGAGAATTTCGGTCGCGCTCGCCATGATCAGACCTCCTTCTCGGTCGTCATGTAGTCGCGCCAGGCATGCATCATGTGCCGCAGGGGCATTTCGCTCATAGTATCGGGCGCGGAATAGGTCTTGTCGCCCTCCTGGATGTCCTGGCCGGCATTGCGATGGAAGCTCACCCATTCGCGCGCGGAAGATTCAAGTCCGTGCTGGCATTTCCACCAGTTGAACAGGTCGTCGGCATTGATCAGCGTCGACGGGGAATTGACCAGATAGTAATAGGCCAGCGACCGGCGGTAGATCTCTTCCGGTGCATCTTTCAGCCGGAAGTGCCAGATCTCGGTCAATGTCTTGTCCGGTCCCAGCGGGCGGATCGTCCGCAGCTGCTGCAGCGGCGGCTGGACCGAATTGCATGGATAGACCAGCATGTGATGGATATCGACGGCGAGGATTTCCTCGGCCTTTTCCTCGCCATAGGCTTCGTACATGCGGCGGACATATTCGTTGGTGTCCGGATCGTCGGGACGCAGGCCCATATAACCCTGGAGACTGCTGTGACCGTTGGGAAAACCGACGGTGCCGAACTTGGTCCAGCCGTCATGCCCAAGATCGGCAAAAGCGGTCAGGAAGCTCAGTTCCAGCGGCACTTCCTTGCCATCCTCGCGGAGTTTCGCATCGATCTTCTGCGCGGCGCGGCCAGTGGATTCATGGGTCACGCCCGGATGCGACGCATCGAGCTGGTTCTCGAGGAAGATTTTCCAGTTGGATTGCTGGACCATCCGGAAGCAGCTTCCGACGACCTCGGTTTCCTTGCCGGGCGCACGGTCGATCAGCTGATCGAATGCGGCCGCGGATTCACCGAGATGCGACCGGAGGTCGGGGCCACCTTCCGACAGCTTTGCGAACCAGAACCCGCGGTAATTGTCGGAACGCGCCGGGCGCGCCATATGGAATTCCGGATCATCAAAGTCGAGATTTGTGCCTTCATAGCCCTGCTTCGCCGGCATGCTTTCGAGCTTGCCGTCGAGGTGGAACGTCCACGCGTGATAGGAACAGTAAAAATTGTTCCCGGTATTTCCCTTGCGGGCCGTACACAACTGCGCGCCACGATGGGGGCAGCGATTATACAGGACCTGAACGTCACCGTGTCTGTCTTTGACCATCACCATGGGCTGGCGGCCGACCTGGGCGAGATAGTAGTCGCCCGGCTCTTTTACCTGGCTTTCATGCCCGATATAGATCCACGTGTTCTCAAAAATCCGTTCCATCTCGAGATCGAAAATCTCGGGGTCGGTATAGGCTTTACGGTGTGCGCGGTCAGGTTCAACCATTGCGCCGATCTGTTCGGTGGTCCAGCTCATGTCTCTCTCCCGGTCGGTAACGATGGGTTTGTTCATCCGGGCGTCCCGTTTGAGCGCCCGTTGGAGAGAGTGTTGCGGTTTAAAACCTGGCCGACTAGCCCCCAGACGCGGGAATTAGCCCGAACGCGCAGTTATTACGCGTTTCGAAGCGTTTCTGACGGCAATTCGCCGAACCGTTCCTTGTAGGACTGCGCGAACTTGCTGAGATGATTGAAGCCGCAATCAAGCGCAACCTCTGTCACCAGCACATCGCCGGCACCCTTCTGTTTAAGCACCAGGCGCGCATTGTCCAACCGAACATTTCGCAAATAAACCATCGGTGTGACGCCATAGTATTTCCGAAAACCTTCGTGAAGCGACCGGCGGCTTACCCCGCTGGCATGCACCATATCATCGAGCCCCACTGCCTCGCGCGAATAGCTGTGAATATAGGCAGCGGCGTGGCGCACATGGCGTGGGCGCAGTGTCGGCGAGGTGTCGGACAGCAGATGAGTATAGTTATGCGGCAACGCGTTCAGCATCATGTCGAGCAGCATCTGCTTGGCGTCGCCACTGCCCGGCCCGTCAAAGAACGATCCTTCAAGTTCAAGATCCTGCGCGAGCAGATCAATCATCTTGCCCAGGGTCGCCGCGCCACCAGACAAAGGACATGGCGCCTGATCAAAGATCAGCGGATCGCGAATCGGCATGCCGATGCGGCGCTCAAGGGCCGCTTCCATATCGGTCTGATGAATTTTGATCATCATCTGGCGGCCATCGGTCTGCCAGATCTTCGTATGCGGTCCGTTCGCGTTGATCATATAGATCTCGCCGGGACGAAATGACCGGTCCGCCCGCATCTGACCGACCGCCATCTGGCCACCCAGATTGATTTCGCACAGATAGATATTGGCCATGTTGGGCACGTTGATCCGTGCCTCGCCCTTGCCAAACATCGAATATGCCATCTCATGAAAGGTCAGCGTGCCGAGCGATGCCGTGCGAAAGCGTACCGTCGCCGGCCGTTTCTGGCGTGAATCGTGGGCGAGCGAATGCGAAATGATGTTCTGCCCGACAATCTCGCTGGTTTCCCGCGGATCGCTCGAGACGAAGTACGGTGTCCACCGGCCCGTTCCTTCAGAAGCAAGTTCGTGCATCATGAAAGACAGCTTGGACGGAATTCACCCCGAAATCAATTTTCCCGAGTCATTTGGGATCTCAGGCCGCTTCATATTAGTGGGTGACGACCCTGCCCTTTGACAAGCGGCAGACAGCGCGAAAGAGTATCACTGAATTCATGTCCAAACCCGCAGGCAGTAAATTGAGCAAACCCCCGACACCCGACACCCCGACACTCGCAGCAGCAATGGCCGCCACGCTTTCATCCCGTGGCGTCAAACGTATCTTTGGCGTGCCCGGCGGCGGATCGAGCCTCGATCTGATAGATGCCGCCGCACAGCAGGACATCGAGTTTATCCTCTGCCGGAATGAAACGGCGGCCGCGATCATGGCGGCGGTGACGGGGGAACTGACGGGCATTCCCGGTGTCGTCCTGACGGGTATCGGCCCGGGTGCCGCCAGCGTGGTCAACGGCATTGCCTATGCCTCGCTCGAACGGGCGCCGATTATCGTGATCACCGATGCGCACGAAGAAACAGCAATCGCGCCGCCCCACCAGATATTCGACCAGCAGGCCATGTTCGCGCCGATCTCGAAAGCGCAACGCCGCCTGACACCGGCGACCGGTGCCGAGGATTTTGAGAAGCTTTTCGATCTTGCGGCCGCGGAGCCACCGGGCCCGGTCCATTTCGACCTGTCGGCAAAGGACGCCGCCAGCGCCGCCGCACCGGCACCTGATCGTGCACCGCCGGCCTCGCCTGAACCCGACGCCTCCGCAGTGGCCCGGGCGGCTGATCTTGTTAAAGCCGCCAGACGACCTTTTCTTATTGTCGGTCATCAGTGCCGTGCCGTGGACCGGGCGGGGGCGGCGAATGAACTGGCCCGCGCGCTGGGCGGTCCGGCCATGACGACATACAAGGCCAAGGGCGTCGTGCCGGAAGACGGAGCGCACTATATCGGATTGTTCACCCACGCGAAGCTCGACCACGACATCCTGGCGCAAGCCGATCTGATTGTGTTCTGCGGGGTCGACCCTGTGGAAATGATTCCAGGCCTGTGGCCACACGATGCGCCGGTCGTCGTGCTGTCTGAAACACCGGGGCTCGCCTGGCCCTTTGCGCCGGATGTCGAGATTGCCGGCCCGGTTGCGGTCAGCGCAGCACACCTCGCCCGGACTCCGGCAAACACCGGTTGGCCCGGGAACCAGATCGCCGACTTCAGAAGCGGCATTGTCGAGACACTGACAAATACCGGCGGCGATGGCCGCTCGCCGGACGCGGTGATTGATGCCATCGCCGAGGCGGCGCCGGCCGGTGCGCGCCTTGCTGTGGATGCGGGCGCTCACATGTTCTCGGCAATGGCGCGCTGGCCCGCTCAATTGCCGCATGACGTGATGAAATCGAACGGGCTGTCGAGCATGGGCTTTGCGCTCCCCGCTGCGCTGGCAAGCTGGCTGGAGCAGCCGGACCGGCACACGATTGCGGTCACCGGGGATGGCGGGATGATGATGTGCCTGGCCGAGCTTTCTACCGCCGCGCGGCTCAACGCCGCACTGACCGTTGTCGTCTTGAACGACGCCGCGCTCTCGCTCATCGACATCAAACAACAGCGCCAGCAACGCCCGCCACTTGGCGTACGCTATCCACGGCCCGATTTCGCAACAGCGGCACGCGGCATGGGATGCGCATCCTGGACGGTGGCGACACTGGATCCGCTGGAATTCGCCCTGGCAGAAGCATTCGAGACCGAGGGACCGACGCTGGTCGATGTCAGCGTGGACCCATCAGGCTATCGCGATCAGCTGATCGCCCTGAGAGGTTAGGGGAGCGCCTAATTCTTCGCCATCGCCTTGGCAAAGGAATCGCGCAGCCCAACCGTGCGGTTAAAGACCGGGTTCTCCGTTGAGCCGTCAGGATCGGTACAAAAATAGCCGAGCCGTTCGAACTGCACGACCTCTCCCGCCGGCACATCCGCCAGCGCAGGCTCCAGTTTGCAGTCGGTCAGGACCTCGAGCGAATCCGGGTTAAGCGCCGACACAAAATCATCGGCGGCACCCGGGTTCTCATCGGCAAATAACGGGCTGTAGAGACGCACTTCCGCGTCCCTAGCATGCGCCGCAGATACCCAGTGCAGGGTGCCCTTTACCTTGCGCCCGTCGGGCGAATCACCGCCGCGGGTTTCGGGATCGTAGGTGCAGCGCAGCTCAACCACCTCACCGGCCTCGTCCTTGATGACTTCGGTACAGGTGACGAAATAGGCCGCCCGCAGACGGACTTCGCGCCCAAGGCTCAACCGGAAGAATTTCTTCGGTGCGTCTTCCATGAAATCGTCGCGCTCGACATAAATCTCGCGGCTGAACGGCACCTTGCGCGTGCCCGCCGTGTCGTCACGCGGATTATTGACCGCGTCGAGCTCTTCGACCTGACCTTCGGGGTAATTTTCGATCACCACTTTGAGCGGTCTCAACACGCCCATCCGGCGCAGCGCGGAATCGTTCAACGGGTCACGGATGCAGTGTTCGAGCATCGCCGCCTCGACCGTGCCTTCGTTCTTCGAAATCGACAGCCGGCTGATGAAATCGCGAATGGCCGATGCGGGCACACCGCGGCGTCGCAACCCGGAAACCGTCGGCATGCGCGGATCGTCCCAGCCGGCGACATGACCGTCTGCCACAAGCTGCGTCAGCAGGCGCTTGGACAGCATCGTGTGGGTCATCTTCAGGCGTGAAAATTCATACTGTCGCGGGCGCGCCGGCACGGGCAGGTTTTCGATCAGCCAGTCATAGAGCGGCCGGTGATCCTCGAATTCCAGCGTGCACAGCGAATGGGTAATCCCTTCCATCGCATCCGTCTGGCCATGGGCAAAATCATATGTCGGATAAATACACCATGCGTCACCGGTGCGGGGATGCGGGGCACGGATAATCCGGTACAGCACCGGATCACGCAGATTGATGTTCCCCGCCGTCATATCGATCTTGGCGCGCAGCACCCGTGCACCATCTTCAAACTCGCCCGCCCGCATCCGGCGGAACAGATCGAGGTTTTCGTCGGCACCGCGGCTCCGCGACGGGCTTTCGCGACCGGGCTCGGTCAGCGTGCCGCGGTATTCGCGCATCTCGTCGGCCGAAAGATCCTCCACATAGGCGAGGCCTTCGCCGATCAGGTGTTCAGCCCAAACGTAGAGTTTTTCGAAATTATCAGATGCGTATTTGACGTCGCCGTCCCAGCCGACGTCGAGCCATTTTACGTCCGCCTGAATGGCGTCGATAAATTCCTGATCTTCCTTCGCCGGGTTGGTATCGTCGAAACGCAGATTGCAGTGACCGCCGAATTCCTGCGCGACGCCGAAATTCAGGCAGATCGACTTGGCATGGCCGATATGGAGATACCCGTTGGGTTCCGGCGGAAATCGCGTCACCAGGCTGTCGACGGCACCGTTCGCAAGGTCGTCGCGAATCCGGTCGCGGATGAAATCATGCACCTCTTCGGGTGCAGCTGTGTCTTCGGTGTTCATGGAACCAGCATATAGCACGCCGGATTCGATGCGCTAAGAGGCAATAGCGCTATTCGGTGCGTGCCAGAAACGCCCGAATGAGTGCCACCGCTCTCTCACACTGCGCCAAATTCTGTTAGGTTCCGGACAAGCAATAAAATAAACGGAACACCGATGCTCAAATCCGGACCCGCCGCCGGCATCTTCTGGATGTGCATGGCGACACTTATCAGTTCCATTTCAGGCGCGATGGTCCGCGAACTGGCGGGAGAAATACCGACATTCGAGCTGGTTTTTTTCCGCAACGTGATCGCCATGACCGTGCTGATCCCGATCGTCCTGCGCCAGGGCGTCGGGTTGCCGGACCGAAGCCAGCTTCCCTATTACGGGATGCGCATCCTGTTCGCCTTCTCCGCGATGGTGTTTCTGTTCTATGCGCTGGCCCGGATGCCGCTCGCCGATGTCTACGCCCTGCAATACACGATCCCGCTTTTCACCATACTGCTCGCCGTCATGTTCCTGCGGCAAAAGGCGGATATCCACAGCTGGGCGGCGGTTTTTGTCGGATTTGTCGGCACGCTGATCGTGATGCGGCCGGGGATCATCGAGATCACGCTTGCTGCACTGGGCGCCATCACCGCGGCCTGTCTGTCGGCAGGGTCGAACACGACGATCAAAATACTGGCGCGCAAGGACAATGCCGAAGCCATCACGCTGTGGACCAATATCGGCATGCTGCCGCTAGCGCTTATACCGACCATATTTGTCTGGGTGACGCCGACGGCCGAACAATGGCCGCTGATCATCGGCGTCGGGGTCGTCAGCAGTATCGGCGGCTATTGCTTTACCCGCGCGGTATCGGCGGCGGATGCACGGATCGTGCAGCCCTTCCAGTTTTCGCGCATGGTCTTTGCCACGGCCATCGGCTGGATCATGTTTTCGGAATTCCCCGATCTCTGGACCTGGGTCGGTGCCGCCGTGATTTTCGGCGCGTCATACTATATCGTTTACCGCGAAGGGCTTGCGCGGAAAGCCGCCAAGGCAAGCCAGCAGGCCGCCGATTAGAGGGCATGTAACAGACAGATGACCGACACTGTCCCGCCGCCACCACGGACACCCTATCGCAGCGTCCTTGCGATGATCCGCGAACATGCGCGGCGCGCGCCGGCGCAGGACTGCCTCGTCGCCATAGATCAATCCGCCTCGCTCACCTGGCAACAGCTTTACCGCCTCACCAACAAGTTCTCCGCCTGGCTGCACGCCCGGAATATCGGCGCGAATGACCGGGTTCTGGTGCTAACCGACAATTCCCTCGAAAACCTGATCCTCTATTTCGGTGTCCAGCGCCACGGGGCGACGTTCTGCACCGTTAATGTCGACATCAATGCCAACCATATGAGCGAGATTATCGACCGGCTCGACCCCAAGGTCGTGCTCTGGCACGACGCGCTCGACCTGTCCGACATCCGCAAATCCGCACCCGGCACCTGGGTTTCGTTCGGCACCACCGACCCGGACGGCGCCGCCGCAGCCGATGGCGGCCTGTTCGAGGCGCTCAACGCCGTCGACGGCGACACCGAGCCGGCAGAGGTCTCGACCGAGGACGATGCCGCCGTCATCTGTTTCACATCGGGCACGACAGACCGGCCCAAAGGGGTGATCCACAGTTTTGGCAATTACAATGCAATCGGCGCGCAGACAGCCTATCTCTGGGGCCTGACCGAGGATGATCGGGTGCTCGAATACCGGTCGTTCTCCTGGTCGTCGTCGCATCAGATTGTCCTGCAACCGCTGCTGTTCGGCGGTGGCTGCGTAGTGTTCGCACCGAAGTTTTCTTTCAGCCGGCTGTTCGACTGGATTCGCGATTACCAGATCACCAAGGCGATCGGTATTCCGACCGTGGTCAACATGCTCCTCGACCGGCCGGCTGACGAGGAAACCGGCTCGCTCGAGACCCTTGAATTCATGAGCTGCAGCACGGCGCCGCTAATGGAAGAACAGCATCGCCGGTTTGAGCGGACATACGGCATCAAGCTGATCCAGCATTACGGGATGAGCGAGGGCGGCACGGTCGCGGGCAACCATCATCTGGCGCGCCGCATTGGCAGCGTCGGCAAGCCCGGAATCGGCCAGAACCTGACCATCATCGGTGAAGACGGAAAGACTGCACCGACCGGCGTCGAAGGCGAAATTGAAATCGGCGGGGTGCAGAACGCGACCGCCTACCTGAATCCCGATGGCAGTATCGAGGCCGTGCGCGGCAAACGCCTGAAGACCGGCGATCTCGGAATCCTCGACGATGACGGCTATCTGCGCGTAACGGGGCGCGCCAAGGAACTGATCATTCGCGGCGGCGTCAATATCGCACCGCTGGAAATCGATAATATCGTCATGCAGCATGACGACGTCATGGAGGTCTGCACCATCGGCGCCCCAGATCCGATTTATGGTGAGGCCGTCGTCTGCTTTGTCGTGCCACGGACCGGCCGGTCGCTCACCATAGATGCCATCGGACTGCATTGCGCCGAACTGCTGCCGGATTTCAAACAGCCGGCGGAAATCATTATTATCGACGACGTTGCCCGCAACGCCCGTGGCAAAGTCGACAGGAACGCCATGAAGGATATCTGGACCGATACACACCCCGGGAGCACGTCATGAGCAACGCCATGATCATCCGCGGCGGCCACGTCATCGACGGGACCGGCACACCGGGGATTGAAACCGATATCGCCATCAGTGACGGGCACATTTCCGAGATCGGCCGCGATATTTCCGCCAATGGTGCCGAGGTCGTAGACGCGTCCGGCAAAGTCGTCGCACCGGGGTTTATCGACATTAAGACCCATTCGGACTGGACTCTGCCGCTGATGCCGCAGGCTGAAAGCAAGATCCGCCAGGGTGTGACCACCGAGGTGATCGGCCATTGCGGTTATTCCTGCGCGCCTGCCCTGCCGGACAAGGTCGACGCGCTGGCGGATTATCTGAGCCCGAGCGCGCCGTGGCTCAGTTTCCGCGCGACGAATTTCCGCGATTACCTGGATCAATACCCATCGCTGTCGGTGAACACCGTGCATCTGGTCGGTCACAACACGCTACGCCTGATGGCCATGGGCATGGAAGACCGCCCGCCGACACCGGCGGAGCTCGAACACATGCGCGCCATGCTGAGAGAAGCGCTCGCCGCCGGCGCACTCGGAATGTCGTCTGGCCTGTTCACGGCCCCCGGCTCCTATTCGGATGTCGAGGAAATGGTCGCCCTTGGCCTTACGCTGGCCGCCGAAGGGGCGCGTTATTTCACGCATCTGCGCGACGAGGGGAACACCGTCTACGATTCGGTACAGGAAGCGATGGAATTCGCCGAACAGATCCGCGTGCATGTCCAAATCGTGCACATGAAACTGTCAGGCACCGATAACTGGGGCGGCGCGGCAAAGGCGATGAACCTGCTGGCCGAGGCACGTCAGGCAGGCGTGGCCATCGATTGCGACATCTATCCCTATACGGCGGCCAGCAACCCGTTAAAAAACCTGTTCCCGCCATGGCTGCAGGAAGGCGGTGTCGATGCCATGATCGCGCGCCTGGCGGACACCAATGTGCGTGACCGGCTGCGCGGCGCGATCGAGGCGGAAGGGCTCAACAATTTCGGCAGAATCCCGGACTGGGATGCGATCCGCATTTCGATCTCACCCGACATGCCGCAATTTGCCGGGCGCACGATTGCCGATCTTGCGGCGGAACGGAATATCGACGGTCTCGACATGGCGCTCAATTACATCGTCGAGGATCACGGCCAGACCCGCGTGCTCGTCGGCTCTATTTCCGAAGACGATGTGAAGGATTTTGTAAGATCAGGCGACGTGATGATCGGCTCGGACGGCAATTCAGTCGCCCCCTACGGCACCACGGGCCAGGGCAAGCCGCATCCACGGTTCTACGGCACGTTCGCGAAAGTACTAGGACAATATGCGCGGGACGAAGAACTGCTGCCGCTCCACAAGGCGCTGTGGAAAATGACCGGCGCATCGGCCCGGGCACTTGGTCTGAAGGACCGTGGTGTGTTGCGTGCGGGCAACGCCGCCGATGTGACCATTTTCGATCCGGTCACCATCGCAGAGAAGGCGACCTACGAAGACCCGCACCAGTTCGCCGCCGGGATCGACCACGTCATCGTCAATGGCGCCACCGTGCTGCGCGACGGCGAACATACCGGCGCACTGGCGGGCCGCACGCTACGCCGCCAAACAGATTTTGCCCCCGGCGCATGACAGGATGATTGCCTTGGAGATCCCGGTTCTTAAAGCGGATGGTGCCGCCGCCCTGCCCGCGCCAATTGCGTCACATGCCGCGGGGCGCTTCACCGAGGCGGGCGTCATGGTTCTGAAAGATCTGCTGCTCGCCGAGCGCATTTCGGCGCTGCAGAATGCCTATGCGGCGCAGTGCGGCGACATTACCCACCGGTCGTCCGGCGATCACATCAAGGAAGTCGGCGACAAACGCCTGATGATATCGCTGGCGGTATCGGATGCCTTCGCGGCACCTGATACTTTTGCCAACCCGGTCGCCCTGAGCCTCGTGGGCGCCCTGCTGGGCGATGATTTTATCCTCGGCAGCTATGTCGCAGTCACCTCCATGCCCGGCGCCAAGGCCCAGCGGCTGCATGCCGATCAGGAAGGTCTGTTTGGCGATGTCGCGCTGGATTCCGGCGTGCCGTCCTACAGCATCACCCTCGTCATCCCACTGGTCGGGCTAAATCCGACCACCGGCAGTACCTGCTTTTTTCCCGGCACGCACCATGACCCCGACGCAGACCCCGACGGCATCGCCCCCGATCTCCAGCCGGGAGACGCCATCCTGTTCGACAGCCGCATCAGCCATGGCGGCATGGCCAACCTGTCCGACGCGCCGCGACCAATCATTTACTGCACCTATCACCGCGCCTGGTACCGCGACGTATCGAATTTTCGCGATATGCCGCCCATGCTGATCGACGAGGCGGCGCTGGACGCGATGAACGAAGAAGAACGTGCGTTGGTCGACTGGGTGCGGACGGAGAGCGGGTAAGCCAGCGCCTAGCGTTGAAGTGTGTCGCCCTCCAGCACGGCGATTTTATCGACGAGTTCCTGCGGAACAGCGGCAGATTTATGCGTTGCCTGGTCCGTATTTACCCAGACAACTTCGCCCGTCGCCCGCAGGTCGTCGCGGCCTTTCGCATGAATTTCCAACAGAAAGGTCATCGAGGAACGCCCAAGACGCGCGGTGCGCACGCATACCTCTATATCTTCGTCGAACGTGATCGGTTGCTGGTATTCGACGAGGGTGCGCACCGTGTGAAAGTCCTCACCCGTGCGTGTCACCTGCCCCCTGTAATCGTATGGCAGAGCCCGGAAATACTCGGTAATCGCGGTGTCGAAATAGGTCAGGTAATGAGCGTTAAAAACGATCATCTGACCATCGACCTCGGCATATCGCACGCGGAATGGCCACGCGAATTCAAAGTCCGACCTCGCCATGGCTTAATCCGGCTTGCGGGCGTGGATGAGCCGCGTCAGCCCCGGGATCATCTCGTCTTCCTGAATATCGACGAAGCCTGCTTCATTCAGGCGCGTGCGCAGCCAGCCGGGCGTTACCGAGCGGGCTTCGGGTGTAAACGCCATGTGCTGTAACTGCCACAGCGCCGCCATGGGCGGTCCGGTGCGGTCGTTCTCGACCATGAAATCATGCACCATGAAACTGCCGCCCGGCGCGAGGCACTCGAACGCGTAATCCACCAGACGCGATACTTCTGCGCCGGGAATGCCACTGAACAGATAGGACATGAGGATCGCCCCCTGCTGCTTGGGCCACTCGGCAACAAGCGCATTCGACGGTATATAGCGGATCCGGTCGACCATGCCGGCCTTGGCAATAAACTGCCAGCCGATCTCCGCGACGTTAGGAAAATCGATAATGGTCGAGATAAGTTTCGGATAGGCTTCCAGCAGCCGGATGCTCATCGCACCGGTACCGCCACCGACATCCAGCAATGTGTCCGCGTCGCTGAGATCCACCAGTCGGGCGAGGGTCCGGCCCGGCCCGAGAGAACCCGCATGCTGGGCTTCGCAATAGATTGATGCCTGCTCCGGATCGGCCATCCAGTGCTGATAGGAATCGATGGAATCAGGATCGAGCGTGCCGTCCAGCACCTCGTTCAATTGCCCGAGGAGCGGATACATCTGCTGGTCGATCTGATAGCGGAGATAGTCGCCGAATTCGTATTTGGCACCTTTCGCCAGAAAGGCTTCTGCCCCCGGCGAATTGGAATAAATCTCGCCCTCGTCGTCCCGGTCGACCAGACCGACGCTGGTCAGGGCCGTCATCAGGGTCGTGACCCGGTTGATCGGAATACCGGCTTCCTCGGCGATTTCCATAGAGCTTTTCGCCCCCCCGGCCAATTTGGTGAAAACATCTATATGCAGGGCGGCAAACAGCGCTTTCGACGCCATAAAACCAAACGCGATATGTGAAACATCCTCTGCCGATTCCACCAATGTACTATCCATCAACGCTCTCCCTGCTTACCCAAACGTCGTCTGCGGCGCGGCTGTCCCCATATCGGGAACCCGCTGGAACGCGCCTGCAGTCGGTCGATCCAGGGAGTCTGACCCCTGAACCTACGTTGCCCGCTGACAATGTTGGAATGTTATGTGCTGTGCCTGAGAATACGACTTACGCCGTGGTAAGTCGATGCGCCGCCCCGGTGCGCAGTCGCGGCGCAGTCGCGACATATTGCCTGACCCGATGTTCCACCAGACTTTGGAGCGCAGATACTGACAGCCCAATCCGTCGAGGCAAAAGCGCCCCGGCGACCGGTATTGTCTGTTCTATGAAAAAAATGGTGGGCCCGACTGGAATAAATTGGAACCGCTTTATAGGCATAATGGCGGTATCGGTGCTGTGTTGGTCGAATCTAATACCGAAGCAGAAGTTTGGACGCACGGTAGATTCGTCCGGTTGTGAGCCAGAGGAGTCCATTCATGACGCGATATCTTATGTGGTTCAGCGAACACCGCCAAAAATCTATTCTGTGCGCATGGATGGCTGGCCGGTTTCGGCGGCCTCTGCGGGGCTCGCCTCCTTGGGGCGTCAATCTCGCCTTGCGACGATGCCCTTGGGAGGAGCGAGCGGCCCAGGGTCAACCACGGTTCGGCGCTTGAGATCATAGACCATGCCCGGTGTAAGCAGCGAATAGAGGACATTCGTGAGAGCAAACGAATCTCCATCGTTTGCGTAACCGATGTGGTTGATCTCAATCGCACTTCCATCCACAACAATGACCGTTCCGGAGCCGATGACCTTCGCCATTGTCTCATCCTCGATGAGTAGCCCGGTGTTCTCTGCGATGCCAAGTCCCAACAAAGCCGGGTTAGTAGAAATCGCATGCATGAGTCGTGAAATTCGCGATCGCTGAACGAAATGTGTGTCGAATATGGTGTCCTGGATGAGGCCCAGGCCCTTGGTCATCTCGATTCCGCCTTTCCGATACATGTGGAATCGATCGCTTTGAAATATCATCATCTCGGGGATAACAGCGGCTCCTGCAGAAGTGCCGGCGATTACACAGTCACCTGATTGATATCGCGCTACGAGAGCCCGGTGAAGCGGTGTCCCCCCGATCAGTGAAGACAAGCGAAGCTGATCGCCTCCTCCAAACATGAACAATGTGGCTTCACTGACGATTTTTGCGAGCTCTTCCGACCCTGCATCCGGACGCTCGCCGATGTGGACCATATGAATGGCTTCCGGATTGAACTTCGAAAACAATTCGTGGTAATCGCGTGCCCGTTCGCTCGGGTCTTCGCTGGCGGTCGGCACAACCACAATTCTTGCTTTGGTACCGCCCGCCAAATCAACCATTTCTCGAAATATTTCGGAATCTACCGATTTATTTTCATTACCACCGATGGGGATCAGAAACCGAGGCATCAACCTGTACTCCTTTGGTCGCTCGTCTCGGTCGATCTCGGCCCGTTAGGCATTCCGTGACATTGCCACTGTACTACAATGCCTGAGAAGCGTACACGTCGCGCATGCCCATAATCGTTTGTCACGCAGGCTCGGCTTCCAACCCGGACCATGCGGACGGCCCCCGCTTGGCGTGTCACATCGGTCTGGCGCTTATTGACGGGCAAAAAAGCACGCTCGACGCCACGGTCGCCGCGACCCAATCACTCGAAGATGACGAACGCTTCAACGCCGGCACCGGCTCCAATCTTCGCCTTGATGGCACAACTGTCCAAATGGATGCGGCCTGCATGACGAGCACGGGGGGCTTTGCTGCCGTTGCCGCGATCGAGCGCGTTAAAAACCCTGTCGCGGTTGCCATGCGTCTGCTTGACACCCCTCATATTCTGCTCGTAGCGGACGGCGCTACAGCGTTCGCCCGTCGCTGCGGATTCGTTGACTATGACCCGACGACGCCGGGAGCGCAGGAACGGCTCAGCCAATTGATGTCCGTCACCGACCAGTTCGGGGAGTGGTCGTACAGCGATCTTGAACGGGCATGGAATTACGAAACACCGCTGCGTGAGGTCCTTGGCGGTGACACAGTAGGTAGTGTCGCATGGGACGGGAAGACTTTTGCGAGCGCCCTCAGTTCAGGGGGGACAACGGCGGTTCTGCGGGGGCGTGTGGGGGATGTGCCGATGCTCGGTTGCGGTCTTTTTGCCGGTGAGCACGGAGCCATCGCCACAACCGGGGACGGCGAATATATCGCTAGGTCTTTACTTGCATACCGGGCCTATGCGGAGCTTGAAAGGGGGCAGAGTCCTGAGCAGGTGGCCGCTTGGGCTCTGAGCGAACTGGCAGAGAGCGTGGACATTGGAATCATCGTCGTCAATCAGTCAGGTTTTGCGGGCAGCGCCCGCCACGGCATGGCTTGGCACGGACAGAACACGGAAGTAGTAGAGTGAACATTCTCGAGCACCGCGCCCTCAGGGGGCCGAACCGCTACAGCCGTTACCCAACCATCTTTATGCTCCTGGATATCGGAGGTTTTGAAGATCAACCCTCCGACACTCTCCCCGGTTTTACGGACCGATTGGTTGCGCTGGTCCCGTCGCTACAAAATCACGGGTGTTCGATTGGCGCCCCGGGCGGATTCATACAGCGCCTACAGCGAGGTACCTGGGCCGGACATATCGTCGAACATATTGCGCTGGAGTTGCAGTGCCTTGCCGAGATGGAGGTAGGGTATGGGAAAACCTTCGGCACGTCGGAGCAGGGCATCTACAAAGTTGTGTACCGCTACCGGGTTGAATCGGCGGGTCTGCTTGCCGGCCGGGAAGCCGTTGCTTTGGTCGAAGCCATCGCTAAGAAGCAATCGTATGATGTCGATGCAACGGTCACGCAGCTCAAGGAATTGCGCGAGAACGATCTGCTTGGCCCCTCCACTCAGGGCATTGTCGATGAAGCGAAGCAAAGAGGGATTCCTGCACTCCGACTGAATACCTCCAGTTTTATTCAGCTTGGGTATGGCGCTAAACAGCGCCGTATTCAGGCTACGATGACCGATCAAACCAGCGCGCTCAGTGTCGAAATAGCCGATGAAAAATTCAGAACCAAAGAACTTCTCAGGCAGGCCGGAATACCAACTCCCGAGGGCGCGCTTGCAGAGTCTTTCGAGGAAGCCGCCCGCGTGGTGGAAAACCTGGGCTTCCCCGTCGCTGTGAAACCGGAAGTTGGCAATCACGGTAGGGGAATTACAGCTCGCGTTACGGATTTGAAAGAGCTGGAAAGCGCCTTCGCGTCGGCGCGAAAAATTTGCAGCTCGGTCATTGTCGAACGGAGCCTGACCGGGTTCGATTTTCGAGCGCTCGTTATCGACGGGAGCCTCGTGGCAGCAGCGCTTCGTGAACCTGCATATGTGGTGGGCGACGGCACGTCATCTATTCGTCAGTTGATCGACGAGATCAACAATGACCC
This sequence comes from Paracoccaceae bacterium, assembly GCA_047638395.1. Taxonomy (GTDB): domain Bacteria; phylum Pseudomonadota; class Alphaproteobacteria; order MPNO01; family UBA830; genus CAXBCP01. The sequence goes on from JBLIMV010000009.1 coordinate 158,216, forward strand.
GCGAAGAGGTGTCGGGCACGAACGGGTGCTTACGGCGATCATCGTTAATGACATGACCGAACGGTTACTTTCTTTCCAAGGCTATCAGATCGACGATGTAATATCGGCCGGGAAAAAGCTGTATCTTAAGTCCACGGCCAATCTCAGCACAGGCGGAACAGCCCGCGACGTAACCGATGATGTCCATCCGGATGTCCGGCTGATGTGTGAGCGTATTGCGCGTATCATTGGGATGGACTGCATGGGTATTGATATTGTTGCACCTGGCCTTGATCAGGCTTTACCGCCAGGTTCCGCCGGAATTGTCGAAGTTAACGCGGCGCCAGGATTCCGAATGCATATGGATCCTTCCGAAGGCACGGCGCGCAACGTTGCCAAGCCGTTTGTCGATATGTTGTTCCCGTCGGACGTGAGTTTCGATGTTCCGATCGTCGCGGTGACCGGCACCAACGGCAAGACAACGACAGCGAAGCTCGTCGCTCACGCTCTGAAGTACAGCGGAAAGATGGTGGGATTTGCCGGGACAACCGGTGTTGAGATCGATGGTATCGAGATCGTTTCCGGAGATTTCAGCGGTCCCGAGGGTTCGGGCATGGTTTTGCGGGAGCCTGTCGTCGATCATGCGGTTCTTGAAGTCGCACGCGGGGGTATCATCCGCAGGGGCCTGGGCTTCGACAGTTGCAATGTCGGTGTGCTGTTGAATGTTAGCGAAGATCATATCGGCATGGACGGCGTCGAAGATATTGAAGAACTCGCTCTCATTAAATCCACGGTCATCGAAATTGTTTGTGAAACCGGTGCGTCGGTCATCAATGCAGATGATCCTGTCGCCGTAGGCCTCAGAGAAAGGGCCGGCGGCCGGTTGATCTTGTTTTCCCTCAATCCCAAAAACGAAACCATCGTGCAGCATATCAACTCGGGTGGCACAGCGGTTGTCCTGCAAGGCACCGATGTTGTGGTTCACTCCACAGAGCCGACATTTCATGTACTCTCAGTTCTGGATGCGCCGATTACCCTGAGCGGCGCAGCAACGTTCAATATAGCCAACGTTCTTGCAGCGGTAGCAGCGCTGCACGGGTTGGGTGTTTCCGTCGACATGATTCGAAGTGGGATCAGCACGTTCCACCCCAGCCCCACGCAGAATCCTGGACGGATGAATATCATCGACTTCGTTACCTTCAAGGTTCTCCTGGACTATGGGCACAATGTCCCGGCAGTGAAAGCCATCGCAAACGCGTTACCACATATCACAAAAGGGCGAAAAATCGCGGTTGTACACGGGACCGGCAACCGGGTGGATGAGGATCTTAAGGCGTTTGGTGCGACATTGGCGGACGTCTATGACCATCTCGTAATCAACGACGCCGACCCTCGTCAACGCAATCCGGGTGAGACACCTGAACTCGTACGCGCCGGTGCTCTGGAAAACGGTTTTGCTGAAACCAATCTTACGGTCGTCGACGACTGTTACGAGGCCATCGATTATGCGTTCTCGATTGTTCGATCAGGTGATCTGATCGTCGTCCAGATTGACGCAATGGAGCCGATGTACAAACGCGTGATGGAGCATTTTGAGCGCATTGTCGGCACCGTACAGGCATTGGCTCCGAATTCGTAACTACGTCACACGGATGGCGAGGCGATAGGCGACGGGGTCATTCAACCAGATTATGCGCTTTGTATCTGTAATCTCGCTAAATGGCCCATGCAGCCCACTGACCGTCTGAGCAGACGTTAATACGTAGATATTGAATTACTTGAACGCCGACGCAACAGCGCGCCGGCGAACGGATTTTCTTGTCTTATAGAAAAATGGTGGGCCCAACTGGAAAAAGTTGGAATCATTTTCTGGGCATTCTGGCGGAGTGGAATGCTGTGTTGGGCGCATCCGGTTCGGGCACTTCGCCAACGCCAGCGGAGGTGCCCCGGATTACCGATCATTCGTTGTTGGAGGTATAACGGACTTCATTGAAGGCAGTAAATCTTGTCCGCTGATAGCTGTGATCTCAAGCGGTCGCCGCCAAAAGCGGACATCCGAATAATGTCCAGCGTTAGGGCGCATATAGAACCTAGGAGTCCTGTCAAAATGGCCGAATTCTATGTTAGTCAGCTATCGCCTGGTCTCCTTAGCGATCTTTACCGAGTTCAGCAATCCGCTCGTCTATCTCACCCCAGGTCAGGTAGCCGCGCTCCACCATGGAGGAGGTCACTGCCAGGGTCTGGCGGTCATAGTACGGCATGCTGTCGTAATCCTGCGGATCCATGTCCTCGACCCCGCGGCGCATCTCGTCGAGGGCCATGCGGGGGTTCTCTCCGCCGATCAGCGCCCACAGCGTCGCGGTAAACGCCACCTGCCAATGCTGATCCGGTTTTTCCGTGGGATCGATCCTCCCGGCCGCCGCGAGTTTGCCGCCGACATCGTGATGCCGCTGTGTCATGCGATTGGGTATCCTCTCAAGCCGCCGTACCGTCCCGAAAATGCGGAATCGCGGCGACCAGAGACTTTGTGTAGTCCATTTGCGGATCGGACAGGATCTGGTCCGCCGGGCCCTGCTCGACGATTTCCCCGGCATTCATCACGATCACCCGGTCGCAAAGAAGCCGGACGACGTTCAGATCGTGGCTCACGAAGATGTAGCTGATCGACATTTCCTGACGCAGATCAGCCAGCAGGTTCAGCACGACAGCCTGTACTGAAACGTCCAGCGCCGATGTCGGCTCGTCGAGAATGAGCAGTTTGGGATGCAGGGCAATTGCCCGGGCAATGCCGACGCGCGCCTTCTGGCCACCTGACAGCTGATGGGGGAAGCGGGTCAGCAGATGAGCGGGCAATCCGACCTGTTCGGCGACGGTCTCAGCGCGGCTCCAGGCTTCGTCCGTCGATGTAACGCCACCAAGGCGGCGCATCGGATCGGAGATACTCTGAAAGGCGGTGAAGCGCGGGTTCAGGCTTTCAGTCGGGTCCTGGAACACCATCTGGATCGCCGGGCGCAGGGGATGCCGCGCAAAATCCTTCGCGGGCACGGCGCCGATATCGACGCCATCGAAAATAACTTCGCCCTCCGTCTTGTCGATCAGCCGGGAGACCATGCTCGATGTCGTCGACTTGCCGCAGCCGGATTCGCCGACGAGACCAATGCTCTCGCCGGCCCCGACAGAAAAACTGATACCGCTGACGGCGCGGAACGTCTCAGGCGGGGTTCCGGCAATCCTGCGCCGAACTGTATTCACAAAAGATACCGGCGAAGACGACCCGACCGGATAAGTCTTTACCAGGTTCTTCACCTCCAGCAGCACATCCGAAATCGACATGGCGGAGGGCTCCGGCGTTTCAGCGGCTGTTAACTCTTCACGATCGGGAAGCAGATCCCGCAGCCGCGAATCCGGTCGCGGGGTCGCGCGGATCAAGCGCTCCGTATACGGGTGCCCCGGATTAGCAAAAAGCGTGTCGGTCGTTCCCTGATCGACAATCTTGCCATCCTGCATCACGACAATGCGGTCGCAATAGGCGCTGGCAAGCCCCAGATCGTGGGTGATCAACAACGCCCCCATGTTCCGTTCGCGTGCCAGGTCGACCACCAGGTCCATGATCGCTTTCTGCGTCGTCACGTCGAGGCCGGTTGTCGGCTCATCGGCGATCAGCAGTTGTGGGCGGCAGGCAAGGGCGATGGCGATCACGATCCGCTGGCACATGCCGCCGGACAGCTCGAACGGATAGGAATGATAGCGCTGTTCGGGATTAGCGATCCGCACCTGCTTCAGCGCGTCTATTGCAGCGACCTTCAGATTTGCGCCCACCGCCTGGGCATGAGCGTGCAACACGTCTTCGATTTGGTGCCCAACCTTGCGGATCGGATTCAGTGCGGTGCGAGGGTTCTGGAAAATCATCGAGATTTCGCGGCCGCGCAGCTCGGCGACGTCTGCTTCGGGCATCTGCGCCAGGTCCATACCGCCATAGACGGTCTCACCTTCGAGAATATTGCCGGCACGGTCGAGGATCCGCATGACCGCATAGGAAGTAACCGATTTTCCCGATCCGGATTCACCGACCACGCCCAGGATCTCCCCCTTGTGGACCGACAGCGAAACCGAATCTATCGCCCGGACAGTGCCGTTCCTTGTGGCAAATTCGACCGTGAGATCGCGAACGTCGAGAAGTGGAATCGACGCCATGGCTCAGGTCCGCCGTTGCGGGTCGACAAGATCACGCAGACCATCACCCATCAGATTGAATGTAAACACCGCCAGCATCAGCGCAGCCCCCGGGAAGATCGCCATCCACCATTCGCCGGACACGATATAGTTCGCCCCTTCGGCAACCATGATCCCCCATTCGGCCGTCGGCGGCTGAACGCCAAGTCCGATAAAGGAAAGCCCCGCGGCGTTAAGGATCGCCCACCCCATGTTGAGCGACACCTGCACCATCATCGGCGGCAGCGCATTGGGGAATACGTGCAACGCCATCACCCGCATGTCCGAATTTCCAGCCAGTTTGGCGGCCAGCACATAGCCTGCATTCCGGCGCACGTTAACCTCGGCGCGGGCGACACGGGCATAGAACGGCACATTGATTATCGCCGTGGCATAGATGATGTTTTCCACCGTGTTACCGGCGGCAGCGACAATGCCCATCGCCAGGACGAAAAGAGGGAACGCCATGATGGTATCGACCGCCCGCCCGACCAGACGGTCCCACCAGCCACCGTAATACCCAGCCAGCATGCCCAGAAAGCCGCCAACGACGAATGAAATGGCAACGGCGCTAACAGAGATCAGCAGGTCGAGCCTTGTGGCGACCAGCACCCGGGAAAATACGTCGCGGCCGACATTGTCGGTGCCAAACCAGTGATCCCAGGACGGCGGCTTCAACGCATTGCCGGCATTGGTCGCCAACGGATCGTAGGGCGTCAGCAAAGGCCCGAAGATCGCCACGATCACGATCATCAGGAACAGCGAAAACGCGATCAGGGTGACCGGATTGCCGGTCGCGATATAGACAAACTGCGACCAGAAAACTTTTGCGCTGCGCTGCCGTCCGTTGTCGGGTTTTGCGTCAGTAACGGGAGGTAACGTACTCATGCGTCGATACCGACACGCGGGTCGACCAGCGTATAGACGATGTCGATGAACAGGTTGAGAATCACAAACAGGATCGCCATCGACAACACAAAGCCCTGTACGGCCGCATAATCCGACGCGATCAGCGCCTCAATGGCGTAAGAGCCGATGCCCGGCCAGGCAAACACCTTTTCGACCAGAACGTTCGCGCCCAGCATGAATGAAAACACCATGCCGAGGGTGGTGATGACCGGCAGAATCGCGTTTCGGAGTGCATAGGTGATGACCACGGTACGCCGTGGCAGACCCGCCGCGCGCGCGGTGCGAACAAATTCACCACCAAGCACCTGCAACATCGCGGCACGGGTCATCCGGGCGATCGGTGCCAGCGAGAACAGGCCGAGCGTTATTGCCGGCAGAATTAACTGCACGAACGCTGCCCAGAAGGTTTTAAAGTCGCCGGCAATCAGCGCGTCCACCGTAAACAGCCCGGTCACGGGTTCCGGCGACAGGAACAGGATGTTCAGGCGGCCGAGCGGTGCCGGGGCGAGCCCCAGCAGGTAATAGAATATGTAGAGCAGGAACAGACCGGTGAAGAAGGTCGGCAACGACACGCCAGCCGTGACCACGACGCGGCACAGATGGTCGATCCACGAATTTTCGCGGAGCGCCGCCATGATGCCGAGCGGCAGAGCGACGCCGATGGAAAACAACAGCGCTGCAAGCGTAAGTTCGAGCGAGGCCGGCAGACGGCGGAGCAGATCGTCCGTCACTTCCTGACCGGTCGTCAGCGATGTTCCGAGATCGCCCGACACCAGGTCGGTGATATACACCCAAAACTGCTCGGGAAGGGTTTTGTCGAGACCGAGTTCCGCGCGGATTTGCGCGATCGATTCTGCGTTGGCGGCGGGGCCGGCGAAATAGGCAGCCGGATCGCCTGGCAGCGCGCGGGTCAGCAGAAACGTCACCACGATGATGCCGATGATCGAGGGCACCGCCTGTATCAGGCGGTGCCCCACAATGGCGAGACGCGACCCGGACATCAGATGCCCAGGTCCGTCAGCGTCAGGTTGGAGGCGTGTCGCACGCGGTCCCGCCTAGGCTTTCAACGAGAACTTGCGGGCATCGAGCACACGATGGAAGTGATACTCGTAGCCTTCAAGATCCTTGCGGTGCGCGACTTCGAGCACCGGCTGCCAGAGCGCAATACGCGGCAGATCGGCCCACGCGTATTCGAACAGCTTCATCACCTTCTTGGCATATTCCGGATTGGAAGTCTCCATGTGGAGGCTTTCATTGACCAGCTGGTCGACGGATGGGTTGTCATAGTTCGACGAGTTGAACAGATGTCCCTTCATGTACGCCCAGAAGAAGTAGTAGCAGGGGTAGTTGAGCCAGCCACCAAAGGTATCGATGTGCAGGGCGAGGCGTTTTTCGACAAGCGCCGCGGTGCGGTAGCCGGCACCGGGGATCTTCTCAATATTCGTCTCGATACCAATCTTGGCGAGGCTCTCCTGCAGCAGGAGCGCCGTGGGTTCCTGCCAGTCGGCAAGGCCCATATTGATCGAGATCGGCACCTTGAAGCCGTCCTTGAACGCGGTCTGGCTGAGCAGGTCCTTCGCCTTGTCGAGATCGGTCGTATAGGGGAAGGGTTGCGGCCATGCGGCTGTCTCCGGCTTCATCGATTTGCCGCCCCACATCCGCACACCGCGGCCGTAAGCTGCCGTCTGGAAGATCTCTTCATAGGGCACCGCAAACGCCAGTGCCTGGCGGACCTTGGGGTCCTTGAACGGCTCGAACTTGAAATTGACGCCGAGCACGTTGATCGCGTTTTCGACCGGCGTGCCGACAACGTTCGCCTTGCCGCCCGCCTTGATCTCTTTCGCGTCCTTGGCAGGAATCTGATACGACATGTGAATGTCGCCCCGTTCGATCAGTGCGCGACGCGTCGACAGTGACGGCACTTCACGCACGATCACCCGTTTGACGCCGGGCAGCTTGCCGCCGACCCAGTTGTCGTTACGGGTGTAGACCAGCTGCTGGCCCGGGTTCCATCGCTCTACCGAATAAGCGCCACTGCCGGCAACATTGCGGTGCAGGTATTCGCGCGCCCACGGATCTTTCTCGGTCGCGTGTTTTTTGGCGAGCTTCGAGTTGATAATGAACGGCACCGGCACGGCAAGATCGGGAATCGTCAGCTTCGATTTGCGGAGCAGATCGATGCGGAACGTCATTTTATCAACGACGACGAACTGTTCCGGCTTCTCGAGCGAGCCGGCCTTCATCTGAACCGTCGGGAACCCGCCGACCGAGACCGCGCGGTCCATCGACCATTTCACATCGTCTGCGGTGACCTGGGTGCCGTCCTGGAATTTGGCCTTCGGTTTGAGCTTGAAGGTGATCGACATTCCGTCGGGCGCCACCGTCCAGGATTCCGCGATCTCCGGGCGGACCTTCTCATAGTCATAGGACAAAGATCCGTCGGCCAGCGTCTTGGTGTCGAACGCAACGAGCCGGTCGTAGCAGTTCACGGCAACCTGGTAACTTGGCCGGCTGGTGCCGCTGCGGTGAATGTCGAGGCTGTTGATCGTATCGCCGATCACGACCACGGCCGTGCCGTCCTTGCCCGCCGCTTCCGCCGGGAGAACCCGCAGGAAAGAAAGCGCACTCGCGCCCAACGCAGCGCCGCCGGCACCCTTTACAAATTCACGTCTCTTCATCTGTTTGGCCTCCTAGAACCAAGTCCCCGACATCGCATATTGCGGGTAGTGTTTTTTGCCATCTGGTTTCTTGTATGCAATTTTTGTGCCACTCTGGCTGGCCCGGTTTCGGGAAGTTTTCGGACGAAAATTTCCATAAAAACGGCTTTATAAAAGGCAATTGCCTAAATTATTGGCCATGTAGGCAGCGCAGGTGACGGGTGGTCGAAATCTCCAATTTCACAATAAGAGTAAAATATAGGCAGATTCTTATTGTCGATTAATAATAAGGCGTTCGAGAGTCCAGCTCGCCTCTCTGCCCTGACGCTCTACACCTGAAAAGCCTTTAGCCACGGGCGCCTGCGTGGTGCCGGACGCGTTGTTCCGGTTGGCACATGAATTGCATAGAGAGGATTGCATATACCGGACCCCGCTGGCGGGACGGGCAATCGGCAGAGGCGCTGAACCAGAGATGAACAAGAGATGACCGGAACCTTCGTTTCAGCGGATCCGTACCAGTGGCCTTATAATGGCGACCTGCGTCCGGAAAACACGGCACTGATCGTGATCGACATGCAGACCGATTTCTGCGGCAAGGGCGGTTATGTCGATGCGATGGGCTACGATCTGTCCCTGACCCGGGCACCGATCGAGCCCATCAAAACCGTTCTGGCAGCCATGCGCGCTGCGAGCTTTCATATCCTGCACACGCGCGAAGGCCACCGGCCGGATCTGGCGGACCTGCCGGCCAACAAGCGCTGGCGCTCACAGCAGATCGGTGCCGGTATCGGCGATCCGGGACCATGCGGGCGGATTTTGATCCGCGGCGAGGCGGGTTGGGAAATCATTGACGACCTGGCCCCCGAGGCGGACGAGCCCATAATAGACAAACCGGGCAAGGGCTCGTTCTACGCCACCGACCTGGATCTGCTCTTGCGCGGGCGCGGCGTCGACAACCTCATTCTCACCGGCATCACCACGGATGTCTGCGTCCATACCACGATGCGCGATGCGAATGACCGGGGGTATGAATGCCTGCTGCTGGAAGATTGCTGCGGCGCGACCGACAGAGGCAATCACGATGCCGCCATCAAGATGGTCAAAATGCAGGGCGGCGTTTTTGGTGCGGTGTCGAATGCCGCCGGCCTGATCGCGGCGCTATAGCGATAACATGATCACCTTCCCGTCCCGCCCCTTCGCCTTATCGGCTCACCGCCACAACATCGCCCTGATGGTGATCGACATGCAGCGCGATTTCGTCGAGCCCGGCGGGTTCGGTGAATCTCTTGGCAATGACGTCAGCCGGCTGACAGTAATCGTGCCGCAGATCGCCCGGCTGCTTGTCGCGTTTCGCGCGAAAGGCCTGACCGTCATTCACACCAAGGAAGCCCACCGGCCGGACCTGTCGGACTGCCCCCCGGCAAAACGCCGGCGCGGCGATGCTAAAATTGCGATCGGCGATGAAGGCCCGATGGGTCGCATTCTGATTTCCGGCGAACCAGGCAACGACATCGTGCCGGCGCTCTCCCCCGCCGACGGCGAACTGGTTATCGAGAAACCGGGCAAGGGCGCATTCTACGCCACCAACCTGAGCTCCATCCTCGACGAGGCCGGCATCACGCATTTGGTATTTGCCGGCGTCACAACCGAAGTCTGCGTCCAGACGACCATGCGCGAGGCCGCAGATCGCGGCTACGAGACGCTGATCGCCGAAGACGCAACCGACAGCTATTTCCCCGAATTCAAACAGGCCGCCATCGACATGATGATTGCGCAGGGCGGCATCGTCGGGTGCGCCGCGACAACAGACGATATTGTCGCGGCGCTGGAAGCGCGCCCGAATAATGCGCCAAAAACGCGTAATATAACCGCGCGGGAGGCGCGCACTTCATGAGCAAAACCGGGCCCCAACATATCGCCCTTACCGAAATTTTTGCCGCGGCCGGGGATTTCCGCTCCCGCGACTGGCAGGATTTCAAACCCGGTGTCCAGGCATCCTGGGTCTATGAGAACGGCGATGCCGGCCCCGCATCCGCCTTCCTGAAATATGAACCCGACACCGCCATCCCGTGGCACTGGCATCCGGCGTATGAACACATCCTGGTGCTTAAAGGCAGCCAGTCGGACGAAAACGGCATCTACCGGGCCGGATCGGTGCTGATCAGCCCGCCCGGCTCCGGCCACACGGTGCGCAGCGATGAAGGATGCGTTGTTCTCGCCATTTGGGAAAAACCGGTACAGTTCTCATTCCCAGCGGCGACACCGAAAAGCGGCGGAATTTAGGAGACACAATTTGAAACAGGGATTCACGCTGCGGCTTGAGAACCTCAAAGAGGGTATTTCGCGGTCGGAGTATCTCTACCGAATGCTCGCGGCAGAGATCGTCGACGGCGCTCTCCCGCCCAGCGAACATCTGGACGAGGCCTCTATCGCCAAACGTTTCGACGTCTCGCGCACCCCGGTCCGCGAAGCGCTGCAGGCGCTGATATCGTCCGGGCTCGCCTTTCGGGTGCGCCATTCCGGTGTTCTGGTGACATCGTTCGGCCGAAACGAGCTGAACGACATGTTCGAGGTGATGGCAGATGTCGAGGCGCTCTGCGCCGGCTATGCCGCGGAGCGTATGACGCCGAAGGAACGCTATGCGCTCGATGCGCTGCACCGAACATCGGCTGAGCTTGTGCGCGACGGCGGCCCCGTCGCATACGCACAGTTCAATACGCGGTTTCACGGCGATATCTACCGCGGTGCGCATAATAACTTTCTGGCAGAATCCGCCCATGCGACGCGCCGGCGGCTGAACCCGTTCCGGCGCGCCCAGTTTCGGCTCGACCGCCGGATGGGGGAGTCGTTTGAAGAACATCAACAAGTGGTCGACGCCATCATGCGTGGCGACGCCGATGGCGCCCGGGCCGCAATGAGAAGCCATGTCCGGGTCGTCGGCGAAGCATCCGAGCAATTCGCATCCGAGCGCCCGGAAAGCGAGGAACACCTGCCTGAAAACCCGTATGACCTCGAAAAACAATATGACGGGCCCGACCGGAACCCCGATCAGGATATAGCGCCAGAGGAAACAGACACGTGACATCGCTTGATCTCAACACCCTGCGATCCGGATACAGGATCGGCAACCATACGCCGTCTCAGATTATCGACGAGCTGATCGCCAGAATCGCCGCACATGACGATCCTGCGATCTGGATCCACCGCGTCAGCGATGACGAATTACGGGCTGCGGCGGCCGCACTTGAAGACAGGACGTTGGACAATCTGCCGCTCTACGGTGTGCCGTTCGCCGTCAAAGATAACATCGATGTTGCCGGCCTGCCGACGACAGCCGCCTGTCCTGATTTTTCCTATATCGCGGCGGAGACCGCGCCCGCGGTCCAGCGCCTGCTGGATGCGGGCGCCCTTCTTGTCGGCAAAACCAATCTTGACCAGTTCGCCACCGGTCTCGTCGGGGTTCGCTCTCCCTACGGGGTGCCGCTGAACGCGCTCGATCCATCCTGTGTGCCCGGTGGGTCGAGTGCTGGCTCGGCGGTTGCCGTCAGCGCCAGTCTGGTGAGCTTTTCGCTTGGCACCGATACCGCCGGATCCGGCCGGGTCCCGGCAGGGTTTAACAATATCGTGGGCGTCAAGCCGACCAAGGGCCTGTTCAGTACGCGCGGCGTGGTCCCCGCCTGCCGCACGCTCGACTGCGTGTCGATCTTCGCACTGACGACAGAGGACGGCGCCGACATACGCAATGTAATGGCCGCATTCGATGCAAAAGACGCCTATTCGCGGCAAACGCCCGCCCTGGCAACACCGCAATACATCACCGACGGCGACCTGGCCGGGGTGCGCCTCGGCGTACCGACCGGCAAATTTCTGAAATTCTTCGGCGATGATGCCTATCAGGCGGCCTTTCACCTCACATGCGACCGCATGACCTCGCTCGGGGCCACGCTGGTGGAAATCGATTTCGCCCCCTTCGCCGAGACCGCCGCTCTCCTTTATGACGGCCCCTGGGTTGCCGAGCGGTATGTCGCACTTCGCGAATTCCTTGAAAAATCGCCGGACTCGTTTCACCCCGTCACGCGCGCAATTGTCGAGAACGGCAAAAACTACGATGCCGCCGACGTGTACGCGGCAACGTACCGGCTGGCCGATCTCGCACGCCGGGCAGAGGTTGTCTGGGACGACATCGATGCAATGCTGCTGCCGACAGCCGGCCGCATGTATACCGTCGCCGAGGTCGAAGCCGACCCGATCCAGCTCAACAGCAATCTCGGCTACTACACCAATTTCGTGAACCTGTTGGATCTCGCCGCGCTTGCCGTGCCGTCGGGGTTTGCCGCAAGCGGGCGTCCGTTCGGGGTGACCCTGGTCGGCCCCGCGTTCAGTGATTCCCGGCTCAGCGATATTGGCGGTGCAATACACCGGGACGCAGATGTGCCGATGGGTGCGACCGACGTCGCCCTGCCCGCAGTTCGGGATGTATCGGTCGACAATGCGTCGCCCAACGACACCGTGCTGGTCGCAGTCAACGGCGCCCATATGCGTGGCCTGCCACTGAATCACCAGCTTATCGAGCTTGGCGCCACATTCGTGCGCGAAGACCGCACAGCGCCATGCTACCGGCTTTATTCACTGGAGGATTTCTCACCCATCCGGCCCGGCATGATCCGCACCGCGGACCCGGCGGAGGGCGCATCGATCGCGCTGGAGGTCTGGGCGCTTCCGGTGGCGGCCATCGGCGCATTGCTGGTCCAGATCCCGGCGCCACTAGGCCTCGGTACGCTGGAGCTTTACTCCGGTGATCTGGTGAAAGGATTTGTCTGCGAAGCCGCAGCCGCCTCCACTGCTGCCACGAAAGACATAACGGCCCATGGCGGATGGCGACCCTATCTGGAAGCGGTAAATTCGAATGCGCGTCAGACAACGCATTAAACTTTCGCCCGATTACAGCGTCGATCGACGTTAAAACGTCAAAACCTAATGACTACCCCGCCGTCGCAACGCGCCCCGGCGCAAGGATATCCATGTCTTATGGAAGGAATGGTGGGCGATACTGGGATTGAACCAGTGACCCCTTCGATGTCAATGTTGGCAGGGCTGATTTTGGTGTTTGTTTTCAATTAGTTAGAGCGTGTTTTCGGGGTTGTGTTGAGTCTGTACATTACTCAATCGACAACCCCGAAAAACGGTCCGTCGCCGTTACTTAATTCCGCGTAACTTCGACCGTCGGTCAACCATCGCCGCCATCAGGGCATCGTCAAGCTCACCAGCCTCAATAGCCTCGATGACCATATCAATGGTCTCCGGCAATTTGCTCAGCTCTTTGACCTCGAAGGTGCTGTTTTCACCGTTGAAATCGATCACCGAAGCGCCGTAGAGAAGCTTCATGCAAACCGTTCCGTCAGCTTCCTTCCAGAACCAGCGCTTGATGCGCTTTGGAACTTCCTGACGAACGAGCTCTCCCGTTTCCTTGTTTGGGACGAACTTGGTCACCGTTTTGATGATCGCCTCACCAGCGATATCCGCTTCGGCGAATTCCTTCTGCTCACGAAGCCTTTCGATCAGCTTTCGTTGCAGCCGTTGGTCCACGGTTTCACGAGATGCAGATCGTTCTTTTTTGCTCGTTTTTAGTTTCGCTAACATAGCCATTTTGCGTTTCCTTGTTCCTGTTACGTTCTTTTTGTTAATGCCGGTGGCATTCAGGACCAAGCACTTTCTGAGATGGTGCTAGAGGCTATAGGTATCTTAATTCACGTAAGGTTTTCGAACGCAGATGATCACGATGCGGACGGTTAAACGACGCCGCAAAACCGAGAGCTGATAATTATTTGTGGAATCAGGGGGGCGTCCATAGATGACACCACCGTTTCGAAAAATTGCGCACATGGATTGCCTGATGACCAATACGCACGGCAAGATGGATATTTGGCAGCAGGACCAAATCTATGATCAATTTCTTTGGACGCAAGAAGCTTGATCCAATTGAATCACTGACAAATCAAACCCTCGGAAGCCAATCGATCATGTATCGGCTGTTCCGTGAAAGGCTTGGCTGTGACGATGCCATAATTCGTAGGTTAGAACTCACTTATTTTGCCGCAGCGGTTATGACCGTTGTGTATCTTGGTCTAGGAAAGAAAGCCGGAGTCCTTGATGAATTTACACAAAACGTGTTGGAAAAAAGCATTCCCTCTTCGGGAGAAAAAATATCTGTTAGTGCCGCAGTAAAAATATACCAGCAGCGTTAC
>JBLIMV010000010.1:0-158336 GCA_047638395.1 Paracoccaceae bacterium
ACCACATGATCGTGCAGCACGATGCCCAGCAGCGCGCCGGCATCGCGGACTTCTTCTGTCATTTCCACGTCGGCGCGGGACGGGGTCGGATCGCCTGATGGATGGTTGTGGACCATGATAATTGCCGTAGCACCGTGTTCCAGTGCGCGTTTGACGACTTCGCGCGGATAGACCGCCGTACGGTTGACCGTGCCAGTGCCCTGCACCTCGTCGGCGATGAGGCGGTTTTTGGAATCCAGAAACAGCAGGCGGAATTCCTCGGTTCTGCCGTGACCCATGGCGACGCGGAGATAATCGATCAGCCTGGTCCAGGATGACAGGATCGGCCCGTCGGCGATTTCCTCGCGGACGGCACGCCGGGCGGTTTCTGCCGTTACCGCGATCAGGGCAATGGTCGCCTCGCTGACGCCCTTGACCGTGGCAAGCTCCGCCGCCGGGGCCGCCAGCACGCCGGCCACCGAGCCGAACCGGTCGATCAGCGCCTTTGCCGTCGGCTTGGTGTCACCCTGGCGGCGCACACCGAACAGCAGGTATTCCAGCAGCTCGTAATCGGCCAGACTGTCCGCCCCGCGATCGAGCACCCGGCGGCGTAGCCGTTCGCGATGGCCGAGATGATGGGGCTTGTCTGGCGCGTTCGTCATGGTCGCATTGTGCGTCCACACTCAACCGGGGGCAATACGGGGCTTCTGAAATCGTTTGGGCGCCGGTCCCACCGAGGCTCAGGCCTTTTCGGCAGTCTCCGCCGCGGCTTCTTCCGCTTCATCCGCCTTGCGGTGGAGCATGTTGCGCATCAGGTCGATGTGGAACCGGAGCGTGTAGTGCATGTCGCGATAGCCGACCGGCACGTTGACCTGGCTGACGTCTTCGTCGATCTCTTCCAGCCGCTCGAACGCGGCGTCGCGTTCCGCAGCGGTGTCGGCGTTGCGAACCTGTGCCTCGACAATCACCATTTCCTTGTACCAGCGGATGATGCGCGACCGCATGCGCCACTTGTATAGCGGCGGCACGATGCGCATCAGCGGGATCAGCAGCGTGACCAGCGGCAACAGCAGGATCGACAGCCGGATGATCATGTCCGCGACCCAGTAGGGCAGGTAACGGTCGAGCAGCGACGGTCCGTCCTCGATATAGCGCTTCGCCTTGTCGGTGAGCGGGAAGTCCAAGTATTTGGCCGACGGGAACTCCTGGGGGCGCTCGAACAGACCGCCGGGGCCGTGAATTTCGCTCATCGCGCGCAGTAGCAGCGTCCGCAGGGCAGGGTGAAGATTGTCATGGATGACCATGGTCGCCGCGGCGGCCAGCAGCGTCTTGTCGGTGGCGGGAACGTCGTCTTTGAAATTGACCATGCCGCGCGGGAGAAGGACCTTCGACATGTACAGATAGTGCCGTGTGTAAGCCTCTGCGCGTTTGAACGTCATCAGTTCCAGCTTGCGGTCTTCGACCAGCGCGCGGATCACGGGCGATTCCGCCGACGCGATGTAGAACGCGGCATCGATCTTGCCCGCGCGCAGCGCATCCGCCGAAGGCTTGCCGCCCTGGTCCTGGATGGGGGTGTTCTTCCGGTCGATCCCGTTGCGGGCGAGGATCGGTTCAACGAACGTACGCGTGCCGGATCCGACGCCGCCGATGGCAACGGTGCGTCCGCGCAGGTCGCTCAGCAGGTCGACTTCGCTGCCGGTCCGGTGAAAGACCCAGAGCGGCTCGAAATAAAGGCTGCCGAGCGCGTAAAGCTCTTCCTTTTCGTCCGGCTTGCCGATCCCGCTTTGCAGGAACGCCGCATCAACCTTGCCGCTGCGCAGCAGCTCGAGGTTCTGTACCGAACCCGAGGTCACCTCGATCTTCAGTTCGACGCCTTCGCGGGCGAGGACCTTTTTGTATTTCTGGGCAAAGGCGTAATATGCGCCCGACGTGCCGCCACTGGCGATGGTCAGGGTGTCCGGCGGGGCAGGCTGGATAAATTTGCCGGCGACGGCAAAGCCGATGGCGATAATGATCAGCGGCGGGCCCAGCACGCCGAGCTTTGCCGCGAGGGTCCCGCGCAGGATGCGCTTGATAAAATTGGGACGGTTTTTACCCGCCATGACCGTGTCTTTCCGTAACTACGCCAGTTCGTGGGGAATTCTTATCATTCGGTGCGGTGATCGTCTCGCCATTTCTCACAGGCGGATTCGCTGATAGGGTTACGGCGATGGCTCTGCACATGGCTCTGCACATGGCGATGAACGGGAGACCGATGATGAATGATAATTCGCTTGTCCGCCGCATCAGAAAACTGGGCTCAGTTACCGGGGTTGTCGCGGGTCTTGTGGTTGGCACCATGGGTTTGCCGGCGGTGGCGATTGCATCCTGCGCCGGTATGGCCCAGGCGCCCGGGGTTTCTCCGCACCCCTATTTCATGAAAGCATCGTTCCGGAACGCAGCGATAGAACTGGCGCAGGTTCCGCCTCAGGCCCCACTTCGGGCCCCACTTCAGGCAGCGCCCGGGAAACCTGAGACCTCCGCCGTGCCGAAGCACCATATGCGGATCACCTTTGTCGGTCATTCCACATTCGAGATCGAAACGCCGGAAGGCGTGCGGGCGCAGACGGACTTCAACGACTATGTGCAGGGCGGTCGTCTGCCGCATATCGTGACTATGAATAACAGCCATGACAGCCATTTCTCTTTTGCCCCTATGAAGGGTATCGAGCACGTGCTGCGCGGCTGGGATCCGAAGGGCGGAATCGCCAAACACAATCTGATGTTCCGCGACCTTCGGGTGCGTAATGTGCCGACTAATCTTGTTGACCGGGGTGAAGGTAAATTTTCCAACGGTAATTCGATGTTCGTCTTTGAGGTCGCGGGGCTTTGTGCGGTGCATATCAGCCACCTGCATCACTATCTGTCGAAGAACCAGCTTCGTGCCCTCGGGCTGATCGATATTGCCTTCGCGCCGATCGATGGCATGTGGACCATGAGCCATGACGAGTTGTTCCGCTTCCTTGGCGATATCAAGGCGCGTATGGTCATCCCGATGCATTTTGGGTCAATGGGGGGCGTGGAGGCGTTTGTCGCCCGGGCTCAGAAGAACTGGGCCGTGCGCCGACATCCGTCGAACGCGATCACGCTCAGCCTGCGCGATATGCCGAAGACGCCCGAAGTGGTGTTTTTGCAGGGATATTAGGGCGCATTTCAGTATTAGAGATCTAATCTCCCGCCAGGTGCGATAAGGCCAAAACTGCCGCCAGGGCGAGCCCTGCCCCCAGCAACCACTTTTGTGCCTGGGGCATAGGTGCCTTGTTTTCAGCATTGTTGTTAACAGATGACTTTGCGGACGGTGCCAAATGCCTGGGCAGGTGCTCTATCAGGCGAATGGCAATCGATCGTGTGTCCGACATCTGCCAGTTGCCGTCAGTCAGGGAATCTATTGCTGCGGTCAAGGAGACTGTTGCGGCCTCTTTGTCCAACCCGGAGAGACGGGCTGCTTCTCCCCATGGGTCAAGATCAAGCCGTGCCAGTGCCGAAATGACGGTGAGCTCCGTGCCGTTCTTTTCTTCTCCGATGAGGGCGTAGAGAAAGTCATTAAATTCGGAACTGCCGAGAGCAAATTCGGGGCGCAATGACATCGGTGCCGTCTTTCTGGGTGTGTCGGACATGGATAAATTTTCTATATCCGCTCGGTGTCGCCCTTTGCTGCCGGTTACACGGTTCGGCGAAGGGAATTAAAAAGGTGAATACTCAAATAGTGCCGTTTCCGGAAAACACCCTGTGTACAATTTTTGAAATTTTATAAAATAAAAAAAATTGTATTACTATAATAATATGAATTATTAATTCATGTCAAAATAGTAAATATTATTAAAAGCGTATTAATAAAAATAAAAGCGTGATTATATGAATAGGTATTTTGAATATAATAATATTAATTTAATTTGGGAGCGCTTGATATGGATATGGACAAAATGAAACAAAACCTGTCGCCGGGCCTCATGGGCGCCGCTGCCGGGGCCGTTGTGTTGGCGATCGTCGGTTTCAACTGGGGCGGCTGGGTCACTGGCGGCGACGCTGATGAAATGGCTCAGACAGCTGTCGTTGACCGGCTGGTCCCGATTTGCGTCGGGCAGTTCAACATGGATACCGACAAGGTGAGCAAGCTTGTCGAACTGAAGAAGATCGATTCCTGGCAGCGAGGTGATTTCGTTGCCAAACAGGGTTGGGCGACCATGCCTGGTTCCAGTGAGGCGAACAGCGTCGTTGCGCGGAGTTGTGCGGACAAAATCTCGGCCTGAATCAGGGGCAGCCATGTGCAGTGCGGGACCGCATGGCTTGAGGTAATAGGGCCGCGACTGGCGTTCTAACGCTGCGATTAGCCGCCGTAAGGGGGTTTATCGTATCCTTTGGGCGAGAGCGTGAATATCTCGACACCGTCGGCTGTCACACCCAGGGTATGTTCGAACTGGGCGCTGATCGACCGGTCCTTGGTAACGGCGGTCCAGCCATCCGACAGGATCTTGGTTTCCGGGCGTCCGGCATTCACCATCGGCTCAATGGTGAAGAACATGCCTTCGCGCAGCGCCAGTCCTTCGCCCGGGTTTCCATAATGCAGCACGCTGGGCGGTGTATGGAACGTGCGCCCCAGCCCGTGGCCACAGAAATCGCGGACTACGGAAAACCGGTTTCCCTCAACGAAGGATTGAATGGTGTGGCCGATATCGCCCAGCGTCGTGCCGGGCTTGACGATTTCAATCGACTTCATCAGGGATTCATACGTCACGTCTATCAGCCGCTGAGCTTTTACGCCGATTTTGCCAACCGGGTACATGCGCGATGAATCGCCATACCAGCCGTCGAGGATCGGGGTGACGTCGATATTCACAACGTCGCCTTCGCGCAGCACCTTGTCGCCGGGGATGCCGTGGCAGACGACATGGTTCACCGATGTGCAGATCGATTTTGGAAATCCGCGATAGCCGAGCGGCGCGGGGACCGCACCGTGATCGAGCGTAAACAGATGGCAGATGCGGTTCAGATCGTCCGTGGTGGCGCCGGGGACGACATGTTCGGTGATCATGTCGAGGCATTCGGCGGCCAGACGACCGGCTTTGCGCATGCCCTCGAACTCGTCGGGGCCGTGAATCACGATTCCAGCCGGCGCGCCGGCATCGGGTTCGTTATAGGGAGTGAACGTCTCGTTCATAGTGTCCTGTCTCGAATTTTCACCGGTTATACGGCCTAGAGACCCTCAGGGTCCAGCAAGACTGTATACAGACCCTTAATCCGCGACGGCGGAGCCGCCGGCCGGTTAGTTCAGCCATGGGCGTGTTTCGACCACGGGCGGATGTCGAGAAACTCGGTCAATCTCGCGCCGGAATAGAAAGCCTCTGCGAAGGCCGGGCGCGCCTGGATACGGGCGTACCAGTCCGTAACCCGCGGGCAGGTCTCTTCCCAGAGGTCCGACAGGCCGAGATCGGCCATACGGTCGATCAGCGGCGCGACGATCACGTCGGCCAGCGTGTACATGTCGCCCAGGAGCCAGGGCCCGTTCGCCAGGGCCTCCTCCATGCGCTCTGCGGTCTTGGTGATCTGGTCGAAGGATTCTTCGATGTCCTCGTCCGTGAACCCCGTCGGACCCATGCGCCGGAAGAAGCCTTTGCGCAGCGGGCGCACGTCGGCCTGCTCTTCGACAAAGCTCTCTTCGTCGAGCCCGTCGAACCGGGGCAGGAACGCCATGTTAAATGAAGGGAACCGGACGGCGGCGGTCGGGACTTCCTCGATATAGCGCATCCATTTCCGCATCCGGGCACGGTCATATGCGTTGTCGGGCGTCAGCGATTTTTCCGGAAAGACTTCGTCGAGATATTCGCAGATGACGCTGGAATCGATGATTGTCAGATCGTCATGGACGAGCGACGGCACGACGCCGTTCGGATTGATCTTCATGTATTCCGGGTCGAGCTGTTCCTTCGCGCCGAGATCGATCAGGTGACCTTTGAAGTCCAACCCTTTTTCCGCCATGCACAGGCGGACTTTCTGGCTGCAGGTTGAATGATT
This sequence comes from Paracoccaceae bacterium, assembly GCA_047638395.1. GTDB lineage: Bacteria > Pseudomonadota > Alphaproteobacteria > MPNO01 > UBA830 > CAXBCP01. The sequence goes on from JBLIMV010000010.1 coordinate 6,031, forward strand.
GGCGTGATAAAGCTCCAGCATTTTTTATGTCCTTCGTTTCAGGCGACTATTTCGATCCGCCGGTCGGCCGTTATGCCTTCGGGCGTGAGCCTGCAGGCGTAGCACAGAGATTCAACGCCAACGGCGCGCGCGGTCGATACGGCGGCGGCATAATCGGGGTCGATATCGGCGGCGAGGGTGAAGCTGTCGCAATCTTCGCGCTGGCACAGGTAGACGGTGACGGCGCGTGAGCCCTGTTTCACCATCTCCGCCAGTTCGCCCTGGTGTTTTGCGGCCCGGGTCGAGACGGAATCCGGAAATTCGGCGAGGCCCGCTTTCCGCATCAGGTGCACGTTCTTGATCTCGACATAGCAATCCGGGCAATCCGGCCTGGCATCGTCGGAGAGCAGGATATCGATGCGCGAATTCTTGCCGTATTTGACCTCACGCCGCAGTGTCGCGTAGCCGGTGAGTTCCGGAATTTTCCCGTTTTCGATCGCCTCGGCGACGATTTTGTTCGGATGAGCGGTATTGATGCCGACCAGCCCGCCGCCGATCCGGATCAGTTCCCAGGTGAATTTCAGTTTGCGGTCGGGATTGCGCGCCGGTGACAGCCAGACTTCCGAATCCGCATCCTGTACGCCCAGCATAGCGCCGGTATTGGCACAATGCGCCGTGACGGTATCGCCTGAGTCCAGTACGACATCGGCCATAAAACGTTTGTATCGCTTGATCAGGCGGCCGCGAAGCAGGGGATCGGGAAAGTCCATCTTCGTACCCTAAACGGCGCTTGGGATGCTTTCAACGGCGGCCGGTCTCGGCTATACAGTCGGTACAGAAAATCGGAAAAATTCATGGCTGACAAAGACACTGTAACCGCGTGCCTGATCCTGATCGGAAACGAAATTCTCTCGGGCCGCACCCAGGACAAGAACCTGAGCTTCCTCGCAACGGGGCTGAACGAGATCGGTATCCAGCTGCGCGAAGCGCGCGTGATTCCCGATATCCGCGAAAAGATCGTCGAGACGGTTAACGAATGCCGGGCCGAATTCGACTACGTGTTTACCACTGGCGGGATCGGGCCGACGCATGACGACATCACATCCGAATGCATCGCCGAGGCGTTCGGCGTGAAGATGTACCGCGATCAGGAGATCGTGGACCTGCTGAACTCCTACATGAAAAATCGCGGCAATTCCGAAATGAATGAAGCCCGGATGCGCATGGCGACATTCCCCGAAGGCGCCGTGCTGATCAAGAACGAGGTCAGCGCCGCCCCCGGTTACATGATCGGCAATGTGTTCGTGATGGCCGGTGTACCGCGCATCATGCAGGGCATGTTCCAGGAAGCGAAAGTGCTTCTGAAAGGCGGCAAGACCGTTCAGGCGCGCGGCCTTGTGGTCGATCTGCCCGAAGGCACGATTGCCGAGCCGCTGGCCCTGGTCCAGGCGCGTTTCAAGGAGATCGACATTGGCTCCTACCCGCAGATGCGCGAAGTTGGTTTCCGTGTGTCTGTTGTCGTGCGCGGCACGGACCCGGATCGTCTTGACCAGGTGATCGGCGAATTGATGCAGTCGCTCCGCGATATTGGCGGCAGTCCCACAGAAGAAGATCTGAAGACTGCGCAGTCGACCTCGCACGTCGACGACTAACAGGCGGCGAAGGCGATGGATTTCATACCGCTTCTGATGGGGGCCGCTCTTGGCGGAGGGCTGCTGCTCGTCGTGATAGGATTCCGGACGCTGACCAACAAAGAGCTCGATGAAGATCACCGCAAGCGCGGGTTCTGGCCGCTCAATGCCGGGCTTGTCCTGGCATGCGTGTCGATGTATCTGTTCGCGACAGGCGTTTAGGCGGCACCCTAACGAGCGTTCTAATCCGGGCGCTGAAGCCCTGCGACATCCTCATACCGGAGACGCGTGTTGACGCTGGGGCCGCCCAGCCCCTCCAGCTCGAACGGGTGATTCTGGAAATCCTCACCGGCGAGGTGGATGACCCCGATCGGCTGATAGGGCGCATGCGGTTCCACCAGGATATTCCGGTTGCGGTCGATCTTCGGGGCTGCATGCGCACAGAACCAGTTGCACCAGGCCGGTAGAAACGTCGCGGGCGCCCGGTCACCGAACACCACGTAATTCATTGCCGTCTGTTCGATCAGTTTGAAATAGAGATTGGGCCAGCCTTTGCGCGCGCGCAGTGTGCGGCGCGACAATGCCCGCTGGATCGCGGCCGCCCATAGACCCCAGTGCGGGGCGTCCGCGGGTAGGGCAAAGACACCGCAATTGAGGATCGGATTGCGGCCCAGCCGGTCGGCAACCTTCCAGCCATAGGACCACTCAAAACTCCGGTAGTTTTGCGTGCGCCGGTAGCGCCGCGGGCGTTTGTAGAGCGTGTTGTAGGACCGGTCTACCTGGGGAGTGATTGCCAGTTTCCCGTCAGCCGCCGCGGCGAGATAGATGTCGATTGCCGACCAGTCCTGAACCCAGGCGTCGGAATCGATATGCAGATAGATATCGTGGCCCGGGAAGTATTTCGGCAGGAACGGTCGGGCCAGCAAGGCGCGGAAATGCGCCGGCGTATTCATGGATGCCGGCATATCGAAATCCCAGCCCGGCTCGGCAATCGTGGCGCCCTGACCCGCCAGCCAGTCCCGCTGATCGGCAGTCAGACCGACGTCGAGGATCGATATGGATATGTCGGCGCCCTGCGGCTTGTCCCTGATGGACAGGACGAGCCCTTTCATCAGGTCGAAATAGGCCGCGTCCGAGGCGGAGACGATCGTCGCGGTCACGCTGTTGCTATTCCGTGGCCGTTAAGGAGGCCGGGTCCGCGGCGAGATAGCGTTCGAAGAACGTAACCGATAAATCGAGCGCCCGTTCGGCATCGGGGGCCGAGTAGGGTATGCCGCCCTTGCGCGCAAACGCGTGCTGTGCGCCTGGATATTTATGGATCGCCACCAGCGGGTTGGCGCCGAGGATGCGTTCCAGCATGTCGTTGACCGGCGGTTGAACCCATTCGTCGTTCAGTGCCATGTGCAGCATGAACGGTCGGTGCAGGTTGGGCGCTTCACGGATGTGGTGCTCAATATAGGTACCGTAATAGGCGACCGCGCAATCAATATCGGTGCGACAGCACAGCAGGTAACAGAGTTTGCCGCCGAGGCAGTATCCGACCGCGCCGGTCTTTACACCGCCGGCGTAATTGCTGAGAAAGGCGACGGTCTCGTCCATGTCCTGGACGCCGTAATCGTAATCGAACTGGTAATACAGGTCGAACGCCTTCGGAATGTCGTCTGCATTCGAATCCGACAGCACCACGCCTGGTTCCTGGCGCCAGAACAGGTCCGGCACCAGGCAGACGAAACCCGCCTCGGCGAATTCATGTGCGTGGTGTTTCATCGTGTCGTTGACGCCCCAGATCTCCATGATCGCGACAACGGCGCCCTTGATCGGCCCGTCCGGTGTCGCGACATAAGCCTGCATGTCGCCATCGGATAGCGGAACGGTGACCCATTCGGTTTTCATACCGCTGGTTCCCTCAATTACCTTCGACAACTATCATGTTGAAATCAGCGGCGCCTTCGCGCTTCACCTTGGCCGCCTGATATTCGGGGGAGTTGTACATTGCCTTCGCATCCTCGACGCTGTCGAACTTGACCACGACGATACGGTGCGGTTGCCAGTTGCCTTCCATAATTTCGGCTGCACCGCCACGGGTTAGGAACTCGCCGCCATATTTTTTAATCGCGTCCGGGGCGAGCGCGCCGTATTCGCCATAGGCGTCGGCGTCGAAGACTTCGGCGTTCGTGATGATGTATCCGGGCATACCGCGATCCTTCCTGATGATGAAGGCATCACCATACAATTGCGGAGAGGCCGAGCAAAGGGGGGGCAGCGGAAAGGCGCACGATCGGCGTCCGGGTTCCCATACCCCGGTGAGCTCAGCGTTTTAGTAGCGGATCCCTGCGAGCCTGATGTCGTCATGAACCCAGTTGGCAACCGTCCCGTCGTTGTCAGGCAGTGCATTCGGTCGTTCGACCAGGGTCGTTACATGAGCATGGGCGCCGGGCAGCGGCGCGACCGTAAAGTGCATGCCATGCGCTATCGCGAAAACGAAGGCACCAATCAGGGCGTAGAGGTATGGCGGCATGACCTGTCGCCGTGCCCGATTGCCGACCTAGGCCAATACCCGAATGCTTTCGGGCGGCACGAACCGCTCAACCGGTGTCGCCAGCGCAAGTAACCCGAGGACGTCGCTGTCAGTAGCGATCTCCGAAGAGGGGCTATGGGTTGCATAGACATCGACGATATTACGGGCGGAGTCGGGGCCGCCGAGCGACCAGTCCAACCGAGCGAGCGTCCGGCTCTCAACCCAGCTGTCCTCGACGCCCGGCGGCCGCCACCCGTAGACCAGCGCAGCGATGCGCCCGTCATCCAGTTCGAATGCGAGTCCGGAATCGTCTACCGCGGTCTCTACCGCGGAAAAAAGTTCGTGTGATTTCATCGTGCCGGGAAGCGTCTCGAATGTGAAAACGCTCAGCCGGACATTGACGGCATGCAACAGCCGCAGAACCCGTCGCAATGATTTATGCGCCGGCAGTTCTGCTTCCGGTCCGACCGCAGACAGGCCCGGGAGGCCGTTCATCGGGCGGGTTGCGTGAATCTGGTTCAGGTTCATGTCGACGTGCATCTTGCTACCCCTTCTTCCGGCGCACCCGTCGTTACGGTGCGCATCGGTTGTGATGTCATGTGTGCAGACGCCCGGCGGCGCGAAGTCTGATGTGCACCGGCCTACCCGGGCATCTGCGAACTCAGAAACACTATCCTTAAAGGAGCGCCCCAGCTCGAATCATAGCTGTGACAATTTTAGGACATTCACATCCTGTTAACTTTTATTAACGCGTATTGACGTATAGTCTGGTTATGGCGCTTTAGGCATAGGCGCCGTGTAAGACGTAGTTCGTCGGCAAGAGCGGGGCCGGCGGCTGCGAAGGGTTGGTTCCGCAAAGGGTAGGACGACGACATGCGAATGTTGATCGCCAGAGCTAAAGGCGTGATCTGTGCATCTGCGATATTGACGATGGTTTCCGGCTGCGTACTGGTTGAACAGATCGGTGCATTAAGGTCGAATGACAACCAGGCGTCGGTACCGACAGTTAGTTAACTGCGGTCTCAGGTAGACTGGGCGGACCCGGAAGACCTGGCGACCGCTGAATCCAGAACTAAAGCCAAACGAAAAAATGTCGGCGATGCCAATGTGCCGCGACCCAAGATCAAACCCGAAATTGTCGATCCGAAATCGCTGGTCGGTCTCGACAAAATGGCGATCGAGCAGATGCTCGGCGCACCGCAGCACATCACGCTTGCGCAGCCGGCGACAGTCTGGGCCTGGGAACAGGACGGCTGTCGGATGCGGTTGTTCTTTTATCCAGACCTCGCTGCGCAAAAATTCCGCGCACTGACGTTTGAAATAAGTGCCGAGCAGCCGAAGAAAAATGCCATGTTGATTGAAACCTGCGCCAGCCGGATTAAATGGGCCAATGCCGAGACGTCTCGCTAAAAGAAGTATGGAATCGCCGCGTATTCTGATCGCGGATGACGACCCCCTATTCCGGGAATCCCTGTCGGGGAATCTTCTCGATTCCGGCTATGACATTGAGGGTTTCGCCGATGGAGACGCGATCCTTGACTGGTTTGCGCAGGGGCATGGCGGGGATCTGATCCTGCTTGACTGGAAAATACCCAAGGTAAACGGGATAGAGGTGCTTCGCCGCCTCCGCGAGCGCGGTTGTGATATCCCGGTGATCTTTCTGACCGTGCTCACCGATCAGTTTTATGAGGAGGCGGCCCTTCATGGCGGTGCCGTTGATTTTGTCGAAAAATCACGCAGTTTTTCGATCCTGGCCAAGCGCATAGAGCTGACGTTGCAGGGGCCGAAGCAGCAACGCGACGATGCACCACTGCCGCCAGTCGATATGACAGAGGATGTCGCCGTCGGCCTGTTGCAGCTTGCCGTCACCACTGGTCGGGCAAAATGGGGCAAAAACGAGGTGCCGCTGAGTTTTACCGAGTTCCGCATGGTGCATTGCCTTGCCAGCCGCGCCGGGCACGACATCGGCTACCGTGAACTGTACGATATGGTCCACGGCAAGGGCTTCGTTGCCGGTCCGGGGGCGGACGGGTACCGGTCGAACGTCCGCACGTTCATCAAGCGCATCCGGCGGAAGTTCAAGGAAATCGATTCCGATTTCGACGGGATCGAAAACTACCCCGGCTTTGGCTATCGGTGGCGCCCAGATGACTAAAACGGTGCTGTCGCATCGGATTTCCACGCTGCATCGTTCTTTTTCAGTACGTCTGGTGCTGCTTGTCGTGATTTTTATTGCTGTCCCGATCATTGTCTATTCCGAATTCCGGGATGCGGATGCCGAGAAGGTGGAGCTGCTTCAGCAGAATACCAAGGCCGAGGGCCAGCTTATTGCGACGGCGTTGACACCAATGCTGCGCGCCTTCAATGGCGGTAATGCTGACCTGATCGCCAAGGAAGTATTGCGGATCACGCGCCGCGGGACCGTGGTGCGGGTGATGCTGCGGCCGAAGGCATTGGGCGAGGATGCGGGGCTGTTTATTGTCGCTGCCGCACCGCCGCTGCCGGCGAGCAAGCTGGATGCGGAGCGTGAAAGACTGTTTCATGCGGGCGGCTTGGCAAAGATCGGTGCCGAGTGCGGGCCGGTCCCGGACGAGGCGCGGCGCTACACAAACGTTTCGGGGGCGGAGGAGGTTCTGACGTCCCTGGTACCGGTGATGTCGCTACAGGGCTGCTGGATCGTCCTGGTGTCCAAGTCGGCAGACCGGGTGCTGCGTTCGTCGCTGGGACGGCCCTACTGGAAATCGGCGGAAGTGCGCATCGCGGCGGCTATTTATCTGCTGTTTGCCTTGTTGATCCTGTGGATGTTTCTTGATATCTGGGGGAATCTGCGCCGTTTCGCCCGCCTGGCCCATGATATCCGGACCGGCAATGCCGGAGGGCTGTCCTTTGAACATCAGAACCGCGTGCCGGAGATTTCAGGTATCGCGACCGAGTTTGACCGTCTGGTCCTTGGCCTGCGCGCATCTGCCAGGTCGATCCGGGAGGCAGCCGAGGAAAATGCACATGCCCTGAAGGGCCCGCTTGCGGTGATCGCCCAATCAGTCGAACCATTGCGGAAGATGACCGGTGAGGGGCAGGAAGCGGGGCGGGCGCTCGCCCGCATCGAGCGGTCGACCGAACGACTGGACAGGCTGGTCAGTGCGTCGCGTCAGCTCGATAACGCGACGGCGGAACTGATGGAAGCACCAGAACAAAGGATCGATCTCAGCAAACTGATCCGGTCTCTTTCAGACTCTTTCGCCCGGAATAATGAACCGCTGGTACTGGCGTTTGCGCAGGACATCGAGGATGGCATCGTCGCCTGGGGCAGCGATGTCCTGTTTGAGACCGTGATTGAGAACGTGCTGGAAAATGCGGTGAGCTATTCGCCGCGCGGTGGCACGGTGTCGGTGAGCCTGCGGCGCGACCACAGCGTGGCGCTGATGACAGTCGCGGATGAAGGCCCCGGCGTTGATCCCGGTGACCTGGAGCGTATCTTCGAGCGCTATTTCACGGATCGCCCAACCATTCATCTGATTGCGAATGGTGAAGAAATCTCGACCCATTACGGGATCGGGCTGTGGATCGTGCGCCGCAACCTGGAAGCGCTGGGCGGCAGCGTCGAAGCACGCAATCTTCCCGATGCCGGGTTCGAGGTGACGCTGCGGATACCGCTCGCACCGTGAATGTCGTTATTCGGGATTAAATTCCCGATCTTAGATTCCCGGTATCGTTTCTTTTAGTGCCGGTGCCAGCTTGCCAAGCAATGAATCCGGCCAGGGCAGGGCGAGCAGACCGTCAAACACGAACCAGCAGAACACGGCGAGGCCCGCTGAAACCGATACGGACAGTCATAGGCTCACATGGGGTAGGGACTTCCCGAGCTCGACGCGATGCCGGCGCCGGCGCTGGAAGCGATGGCGGAGATGAGTCAGTAGGAAAACAAAAAAGGCGGGTCCAAGACCCGCCTTTTTAACTATCGACGCTTTGGATCAGTGATCTTCGCGTGTATCCGGCAACCAGCCGGGGCCGGCCAGCATCGGCTCCAGATCGCCCTCGTAATCGGGGGCATTCTCGACCTGTTCGAGCCAGTTCAGGCCCATCGCCTTGAAGATGCGGTTGGTGATGACGATCAGACGCGCTTCGTATTCGGGATCCGAATTAAAGTGCTGCTGGATGCAATAGGCGGGCACGAAGATGAAATCGCCGCGCTCCCATTCGAATTTGCGCGGCTCGTCCTTCCACGACCAGTGGAATTCAGTATCGACTTCGAACTCGACGTCCCAGTGCAGGTCGTATCCGGTGCCTTCGGCGACGAACAGAATCTGTTCGGCGAGGATGCGGCGTTTGCCGGTATGACTGTCGGGCTTGATGAACTGCATATAGGCATCGACGCAATTTTCGGTCGTGTCCTGGTTTTCATGAACCAGGTGCTTGATCAGCCCGTCCGGTGAATTTTCGAATGGCATGTCTTTGGGTTTCACGACCGAAAGCCGGTTGCGATACGTTTTGCGGAACTCGGCGGATTCTTCCAGCTCTTCGCGGTACCAATCGGCCGAATTATCGGCGCCCATATGGGCTCTGTCTTTTTCGTGTGTTGTCATTTTTCTTTTCCTGAATTCTTTTGCGCGATGGGGCTGGGACCTACAGGTCCGTCGGCGGCTCCCAGTGTTCCCAGCCCGGTGCGGGTTCCTTCGGCGGGTATTCCGCGACCTTCTGGAACAGCATGTGCATGAACAGGAACAGCGGCTTGGCTTTCATCACCAGCGAGACAAGGTCCTCTTCGTCGGACGCGTTGAAATGCTGATGCACGCAGCCGTTTTCGACGATGATGACGTCGCCGGCTTCGTAATCGACGCGCTTGCCGTCATGAATATCGTAGCCCTTGCCCGACAGAATGTAGAACAGGGCCGAGTTCATATGGCCGTGGCGCTGGCCGGTACCGCCCGGCGCGATGACCGAGATATGTGTCTCGATCGACTGCGCGATATCGGTACGCTGCGGGTTGATGATCGGCTTGTCGAAAAACTGCGGTCCGCCTTTCCAGGCCCAGTCCTTGGATTTGTATATCCGCGGCTGATCCATCAGGCCCTGCTGCAACTCGCCATAGGTCCCTTCGAGCGCGCGCACGAACGTGCGCTTTTTCTGCCAGCGCTCCCAGACCACTTCTTTCGGCTGATTGTGTCCCGGGCCTGCATCGGCCTCGGTTACTTCGACACTGCCGCCATTATCCGGCTTTTCTGCCATGTGAATTTTCTCCTTATTATCTGTTGCGGTGAAGCATAGAACCGCAATGCTTAGAGGTCAAAGTAATGGGGCCGAAACCCTACAGATCGGTTGGCGGTTCCCAGTGTTCCTGTCCGGGGGGCAGTGTCTTGGGCGGGTATGCGGCGATCTTCTGAAACAGCATGTGCATGAATAGGAAAAGCGGCTTGGCCTTCATCACCAGCGAGACGAGATCTTCTTCGTCGGAGGCATTGAAATGCTGATGCACGCAGCCGTTTTCGACGATGATCACGTCGCCGGCTTCGTAATCGACCCGCTTGCCGTCATGGATGTCGTAACCCTTGCCCGAGATTATATAGAACAGGGCTGAATTCATGTGACCGTGGCGCTGGCCGGTGCCGCCCGGTGCGATGACCGAGATATGGGTTTCGATCGATTGCGCGATATCGGTGCGTTGCGGGTTGATGATCGGCTTGTTGAAAAGCGCCGGGCCGCCTTTCCAGGCCCAGTCCCGGGATTTGTATATCCGGGGCTGCTCCATCAGGCCTTCCTGCAGTTCGCCATAGGTGCCTTCGAGGGCGCGCACAAAGGTGCGCTTTTTCTGCCAGCGTTCCCAGACAACTTCTTTCGGCTGGTTATGTCCCGGGCTGGCGTCGGCCTCTGTGATTTCTGGTTCGCCGACGTTATCGGGCTTTTCTGCCATACGTGGGATCTTTCTTGTTTGTCTTTCACGCAGCATAGAAGCCCGGCGCAGGGGGGTCAAAACCACTGGGTATTCATCCCGTGCCCGGGAGGCGCTATGATAAATGCACCCGTCAGGGACGACAAAAGAGGGAATAAAACCGTGATCAGCTGGCCCGAAGACAAACCCATTGCGATCTGTGTCAACGTTATGTGCGAAATGTGGACCGACGAGGCGGCGCCCGGTGTCGGCCCGATGGGAAACCCGCTGGCGGCGGGATATCTGGATACACAGGCGCGGTCCTGGGCTGCCTACGGGATGACGACTGGCGCCGACCGGTTGCTCGACATCGTCGGCGACACGGGCGTGCCCTGCGGCACCTATGTCAGCGGGATCATCGCCGAGAGACACCCGGAAATTCTCAAACGGATCGATGGCGACGGTCATTTCATCGGGGCCCATGCCTGGGCGCAGAACGTTTTACCGGTTTATCAGGAACGCGCCGATGAGGAAGCGGACCTGATCCGGGGGATTGAGTTGTTCAAATCGGTCCACGGCAAGGCCCCGATGGGCTTTATCAGCCCGCGTGGGACACCGAGCCTGGATACGGTCGAACTGCTGGTGAAGCATGGGTTCAAATGGCATTCAGACCATTTTGACCGGGACGTTCCCTATCTGATCAACAACGACTTCGGCGATCTGGCGGCCGTGCCCTTCACGATGGAGGTCAACGACATGCCGCTCTATATCCGCTACGGCAACGAGCCCGAAGCGTTCACGCGTATTCTGGAACGCATCCTCGACGGCTTCGCAGAAACCCATACACCGAAAATGATCCTCGACCTGACGGTCCATGCCCATGTGTTCGGACACCCGTTCGGTGCGATTGAACTGCGAAAATCAATCGAAGCGGTGCAGCAGCGCGACAACGTCTGGATCACCACCCACGAAGACCTGGCGAAGACGGTTCACCCTGATTTCTAAAAGGGGTTAGGGAACCTCAATCTGGGTGAGCCAGTCGGTCGGAATTTCGTTGCCGACCCCGGCGTCTTTCGCTTTTTTGTACAGAACCGAGCCGACGGCGGCGAACTGATAGCCGAGACCGAGAATATTCAGGAAACAGGTGGTCTGTGAATCGTCAGTCCGTCCCGGTACCTTGCCGCTGACGATATCGGCCAGCGTCGGCATGTCTTCGAGGCCTATTCTTTTTGCCAGCGCGTCGATGTCGGCCCCGATGCCATCGGGCAGGGTGGCGCCCGAGCCGAATTCCTGTGTCGGGCGGCCATGTGGGACATGGCAGACGGCAAGATCGCAACGCTCTATTACGTCGGCGCTGATCTCGGGCGATTTGACTGAACTGATATGCATACCGGGTTCCAGCCAGTCCTCTCGCGCGACATGTTCAAGCGAATTGGTGGCGAGCAGCACAATATCGGCGCCTGCAACCGCTTCTTCGGCGCTATCGCAGGGGCGTATCTGCGTGCCAAGTTGTTCAGACCATTCCATCGCAAACCCGTCGCGGTTCTCTTTCCGTGTCGAATAGACTCAGTAATCCGCAATCTCGTGCACGCTGTCGATCGCGCGAAGCTGCGCCTGTGCCTGCCAGCCGGTCCCGATTAATGCGACCGAGCGTGCGCCCTTTTTGGCGAGATACTTTGTCGCCAGTGCGGTGGTGCCGGCGACCCGCATGGGCTGTACTTCGCCGTCCGGGAAAATGGCGAGCGGCTCCCCGGTTTCGGTGGAGAACAGCAGTACCAGCCCGGTATAGCGGTTGCCGGGTGCTGCCGGCACTTTGACCCGTCGGATGTTTTCGCCGACCTGCGGGTGGGTGATGATGTCCGAATTGATCCGGATGGCGCTGACCCCGAGCGACGGGGCGATCCCGTCCATGGATTTCAGCGCATAGATCGCGTCCGGGCGGGTGTCGGATTTGACGATGGTGTCGCTGCGCCGCCGCAGCGCACCCCGGCCCTCGGCCAGCTCCTGATAGGCGAATTCGAGGACGTCGATAACGTCTTCGATATTCAGCAGATCGCGGACGTTCTGGTTGTTCAGGATAAGCGTCATCGAGTTATCTCCGACGTTAGGGTCGTTTGGCGATGCCGCCTTCGCCGGACCAGTCCGGTGGGTTGGTCGCCTTGATGGTGCGGCCATCCTTGACCAGTTCCTTGACGAGGCCGGCAAGCGGGAAGGCCTTGTTCTCGCCATCCATCAGCTTTTCCATCATCTGCATGTCCTTGAGCGCCCAGGTGAAGGTCATCCGGTCCCAGTCGCGAAGCGCGGCGGAATCGCCGGAGCTCATCATCAGGGCATTGCGCAGTTTTGGCAGATCGATCCCGGTCGATTCCGCGAGCCGCCCTGCCTCGATCAGGGCGCAGCCATTCACCCAGAGCAGGTAATTGTTCATCATCTTGGCGACCTGGCCGTGGCCGACCTCGCCCATGTGTTCGATGTCGGAACAGAACGTCTCGAAAACGGCGCGTGAGCGTTCGACGACCTCGTCCGTGCCGCCGACGAGGGCGAGCAGCGTGCCTTCATCCGCCGCCCAGCGGCCACGGGCGATGGGTGCATCGAGGAAACCGATACCCTTTTCGGCGCAGATTCTTGCAAGGTCCTGCACGCCGCTGACAGAGGCTGTGGAACACACGGCGACCGCGCTGCCCGACGCCATGCCGGCCAGCGCGCCATCATCCCCGGTCAGGCAGGCATAAACCTCGGGCTCGAAGCCGACGCCGACAATCACGTAATCGCTGTTCGCGCCGACTTCGCGCGGGCTGGATGCCGCAATACCGCCGGCCTCAACGGCCGCGGCGAGCTGCGCGTCGCTGATATCGTAGACGGTGACGTCGAAGCCGTGTTTCCGCAGATGCTTGAGCATGGCGAGCCCCATGCGCCCGGGGCCGATAATGCCAACGCGGTCTTTTGCCATTGTTGTTCTCCTGCGTTTGTTCGACGGGCCGGGGGGAGAGGGACTATATCCCGTATTTATCCCGGGCAGCCTCGTCGGTCACATAGCCTTCGTCGATGTCGTGGGCGAGCCGCTCAGGATCACGTTCCGCCGGGTCGCCGAACCCGCCACCACCGGCGCTTTCAAGATAGAACGCGTGACCGGCCTGGAGCTCGAACTTGCCTGATGCGGGTGTCGATTCCTCGTCATCGGTACCGACACGGATCACGAACTTGCTGCCACCCCCGGCCTGACCGCCCTTGGCGCCGGGCGGCGGATACTTGTAGCGGTCGTAGCGGCGGACCACGGTGCAGTCCTGCGTTACCTCGTAGCGCCGCCGGAACGCGACACCGCCGCGGAATTCACCGGCACCACCTGAATCGGCGACCATATTGAATTCGGTAATCCGGCACGGATATTCGCTTTCGATGATCTCGATCGGGGTTACATGCAGGTTCGACAAATGGGTCGCCGTCGCATTGCAGCCGTCATTGCCCTGACCGCCGCCATAGGCGGAACCGAGGATTTCGTATTGCAGGGTGTTATGGCCGGGCTTGCCGCCCTGATGCCAGTTGATCGACAGTGAGCCCGATGAGCCGGAGCCCGCGATTGCGCGGGCCGGATTGAACGTCGCGAGCGCTTCGAGAATGACATCGGTCAGGCGCAGATTGGCTTTCTGGTACGACGATACCGGTGCCGGCGATTCCGCGTTGGTAATGGTGCGCGGCGCATACACGAAATTGACCACGTCGCGCATGCCGTCATTGAACTGCATGTTGTGACCGAGACAGCCGATCATTGAATAGAACACGCAGGCCTCGACCATCGATGGCCGCAGATTGATCGGGCCCTTGGCCTGCGCCTGCGAGTTCGAGAAATCGAACGTGATGTCGTCACCCTTTTTGGTGATGGTCACGGCGAAATACACGCCCTTGTCCATCTCCACGCCGTCATCGTCCATGTAGCCGTCGGCCGATGCGACACCGTCGGGCAGGGCGCTGATCGCGGCCTGCATTTCGTCGGCGGCGGCCTTCAGAATGGCGGCGAAGGAGTCCATGACCGTGTCTGTGCCGAAGCGTGTGCAGTGATCCTGCATCCTCTGAACACCGATTTCGGTCGCGGCGATTTGTGCGCGAATATCGCCGCGGACCAGTTCGGGCTGGCGGCTATTGGTCAGGATCAGGCGCTCCAGATCTGCGTCATACGCGCCCTGGTCGGTCATCTTCACCGGCGGCAGCACCAGACCTTCATGATAGATCTCGGTGGAATTCGCCGAGGTCGAACCCGGGTTCGTGCCGCCGATATCGGCCTTGTGCGCGCAACTGCCCGAAAAACCGACGAGTTTTCCGTCGAAGAATATCGGGGCGATAAACGCCATGTCGGAGACGTGCGGTACGCCCGCTTCATAGGGGTGGTTCGAGACGACGACGTCGCCATCCTTCAGGCCGTCTTCGCCATATATCTCGACCGTGCGGTCGACGAAGTGTTTGTAGAACGGGGCGTGAAAGAACATCGGTGGCGGCACGATCAGCCGCCCGCCCTTGTCGAGGATCACGCAGGAAAAGTCGCGGCTTTCGCGAATGATGGTCGAATAGCCGGACCGGTAGAAATGATAGTGCATCTCGTCGACAAGGCTCGCGACCTTGTTCTTGAGGATTTGGACGGTAATCGGATCAAGAGCCATTCTACAGCTCCCGCGTCAGGATGAGATTCATGAAACCGTCGACATGGGCGTGCCACCCGCTGGGCACCACGATCGTGCTGTCGAGCTGTTCGACGATTGCGGGGCCTGCCAGTGTCGCGCCGACCGGTAATCCATTTCGGTCCCAGATTGCGGTGTCGACCGCCGTATCCGACGTGAACCAGACCTCGCGACTGCCTTTGCGGGCAGCGTCCGGTGCCGGTGCTTCCGTGACGTTCTGTTCGATCACGGGCTCGTATTTTGGCACCGCAACCCGGGCACGGACCCGGTAGCTGACGACTTCGGTCGGCTTTTCCTTGGCAGCGTGTCCGTGAATGCGTGCATGAATACCGTCGAACCTGTCGCGGGCTTCGACCAGCGCTGCATCGTCCAGGCCACTCGCACCGCCGATCCCGTCGAGACCGACGCGAAGCTCGTAGCCCTGGCCGGTGTAACGCATGTCCAGTTCGCGGGCGAAGCTCGCAGCGGCGGGGTCCATACCTTCGCTTTCCAGTTCCTGGCGGCCGCGTTCTTCCAGTTCCCGGAAGATCTCTTCGGCATGGGCCGGGGGTACCTGGTCGAGCGGGCGCAGTTCCGAGCGGATATAATCATGCACGACATCCGTGCACAGCAGGCCGAGCGCGGAAAATGCGCCGGGTTGCGGCGGCACCAGAATACGCGTCATGCCGAGCTCTTCGGCAACCGGGGCGGCGTGAACTGCACCGGCACCGCCGAACGGCAGCAGGGTGAATTCCTGCGGATCGACTCCGCGCTTGGCGCCGAAAATACGGACCTCGTCGGCCATGCGCATATCGACAATGCGGCGGATGCCGGCGGCGGCGTCCAGCGCGCTCATACCGAGCGGCTTTCCGACTTTGTCTTCGAGTGCCCGCCGTGATGCGTCAACATCGAGCGACTGTGCGCCGCCGAGGAAGTAATCCGGGTTGAGGAAACCACAGACGATATCGGCATCGGTCACGGTCGGGTTTTCGCCGCCCTTGCCGTAGCAGACGGGCCCGGGATCGGCACCGGCGCTTTGCGGGCCGACGGCCAACAATCCGCCGCCGTCGATCCAGGCAATGGAGCCGCCACCGGCGGAAATCGTGGTGAGGTCGAGCGCGGGAACATCCAGCCGCCGTCGGGCCACTTCGCCTTCGGTGACTTCGAGCGGTGCACCGCCCTCGATAAACGCGATGTCGCAGGACGTGCCGCCCATATCGAGCGTCACGAGGCCTTTCTTTGCATCTTCCGCGGCGAGATAGGCGGCAGCCTGCGCGCCCGCGGCGGGGCCTGAGAACAGCGTGTGCACGGTCTTTGCGCCTGCGACCGCTGCCTTGAACGGCATCACGCCGCCATTCGATTGCATCAGGAAGCGCTGCTGGGTCTCGACCCCGCCCTGATCCAAACCGTCGGACAGATCGCCGATGTAATGCACCAGCACCGGTTCCAGATAAGCATTGAGCAGGGTGGTCGACATGCGCGCCCATTCACGGATACGGGGCAGTACGTCTGACGACAGCGACACATGCGCCTCCGGCCATTCTTCGAGAATGATGTCGCGCGTGCGTTGCTCGTGGCTCGGGTTCATGTAGGAAAAAAGGTAGACCACGGCAATCGAGTTGACCTCTTTGGCCTTTAACGCGCGGGCGGCGGTCCGCACGGCTTCTTCGTCCAGCGCTTCAAGCTCATTGCCCTCGAAATCGATACGGCCGGCGGCCTCGAAGGTCTGGCTCTGCGGGGCGAGTGGCGTGGGCCGCTGAAAGAAATAATCGAACGGGTTGCCGTCACGTGCCTGCTGCTGGATCTCCTGGATCGCGCGGTAGCCCTTGGTGATCATCATGCCGACTTTGGCGCCGCGCATTTCCAGCAGGGCGTTGGTCGTGATCGTGGTCCCGTGGGCAAAGAACTCAATCGCTTCGGGCTCTTTGCCCTGGGCGATGAAGCGGTTCACACCTTCGAGCACGCCGAGCGCCGGGTTCGCCGGTGTCGACGAGACTTTCTCAATCTCGATGGTGCCGTCGGCGACGTTCAGCAGGACCAGGTCAGTATGGGTGCCGCCGACATCGACGCCGAGCCGGTAGGGGCCGCTCACTTACCGTCTTTGCGTGTGGCAGGGGATGAGAACGGCGCCATCGCCATCGTGCCGCCATCGACGAACAGATTGGCGCCCGCAATGAACGATGCATCCTCCGAACACAGGAACAGAACAGCCTTCGCCTGCTCATCCGGCTCACCCGGGCGGCCGACGAGATTGTTGACCTTGCGGTCGCGGTTGAACACTTCCTGGCCGACCGGTGATCCGGTCATGTTGGGCGATACCTGATTCACGATAATGCCATAGGGCGCGAGCTGGACCGCCATGGACTGCGTCAGGTTGGCGACACCGCCCTTCGCCGATGTATAGGCGATCGCGGTGGGACGGCCCTTGAAGCCCGAGGTCGAGCCGACATTGACGACACGTCCGGTGCGGTCGTTATCGACCATCCATTTAGCGACCTGCTTGGTGACGTAGAACGGCGATGACAGGGTGACATCGATGGTCTTGCGCCATTCGTCCTCGGTGATATCGAAGATATCCTTGTTGTCCGAGATCGCGACGTTGTTGACCAGGATGTCTATGCCGCCGAG
The DNA here is from genome assembly GCA_047638395.1 of Paracoccaceae bacterium. Taxonomy (GTDB): domain Bacteria; phylum Pseudomonadota; class Alphaproteobacteria; order MPNO01; family UBA830; genus CAXBCP01. Next base: position 23,302 of record JBLIMV010000010.1, read on the forward strand.
CGCATCGACCGTGGCGGAGACCATTTTGGTGATATCTGCCGGGTCGGCAACATTGCAAACAACGGCAACGGCATCGCCGCCATCCGCCTTGATCATGTCAGCGACGGCGTTGGCGCGGTCTGCGTCCATGTCGACAACGGCGACCTTGGCGCCCTCCTTGGCGAAGAGTTTGGCGATTTCTTCACCGATGTTCCGGCCCGCGCCGGTGACGATGGCAGCCTTGCCCGCTAATTTCATCTTTGATCGCTCCCTGTTTTCCCGCTGCCGGGATTGTTTTATAAGGAGACAATAAACTTAGATTTCGAAGGAAAATCAAGGATGGGCGAATACGACGTCGGGCAACCGATACCGCGGACAGAAGATCCACGGCTGTTGACGGGTGGTGGCAGGTACTCAGACGATTACACGCTCCCGCACCAACTGCGCGGTTACGTGCTGCGATCGCCGCATGCCCATGCCCGGATTGTGTCCATAGATAGCACGGCGGCGGCCGCCATGCCCGGGGTTACGGCTATCCTGACCGCGGAGGATTACCGCGCGGATGGCTATGGCGACCTGCGCTGCGGTTCCATGTGGAATGAAAACCAGTATCAGCCGCCGAACCCACCTTTGGCCCTTGGACACGCTCGCTTTGTCGGTGACGGCGTTGCCTTCGTGATTGCCGATACGGTGAACCAGGCGAAGGATGCCGCCGAATCAATTGTTGTCGATTACGAGATCCTGCCGGCCCAGGTCGCGACCGCGACGGCGATGGATGACGGTGTGCCACGCGTGTGGGAACAACGCCCCGGTAACGAATGCTTCTACGAACAGCGCGGATACCCGGAAGAAACCAAGGCAGCGTTCGAGAAAGCGGAAATCGTCGTCGAACGGACGTTCCGGATCACGCGCACGATCACCAACACGATTGAGCCCCGCGCCTATATCGGTGACTACAATGCGACCGACCAGCGCTACACGCTTTATACCGGTTGCCACTATCCGCACAAAATCCGCGAACAGATGGCGACCCAGATTTTCAATGTCGCCGAACATGATGTCCGCGTGATCGCGGGCGATATCGGCGGCAGTTTTGGCCTGCGCGGTAGCGTGTATCCGGAACAGGTCCTCGTGATGTGGGCATCCGAAAAGGTCGGGCGTCCGGTCAAATGGGTGGCCGAGCGATCAGAAGGGCATCTGTCCGATTTTCAGGGACGAGACAATCATACGGTTGCCAAGCTGGCGATGGACAAGGACGGCAATTTTCTCGGGCTGCATGTTCGCACCCTTGCGGCCATCGGCGCCTATGTGTCGACCGGCGGGAATGGTCCGCCGATCAATAATCTCGGCACGCTGGCAGGCACGTATGTGACCCCGGCGATTCATGTGGAGGTATCGGGGGTGTTCACCAACACAACGCCGACATCGCCCTATCGCGGCGCGGGACGCCCCGAAGCGGCCTATGTGATCGAGACGCTGGTCGATGATGCTGCCAAGAAGTTGGGTCGCGATCCTGCGGATCTGCGTCGCCAGAACACCATTTCGCCCGACGCTATGCCGTTCAAGACCGGGCTGGTGTTCACCTATGACTGCGGCGAGTTTGAAAAGAACCTCGATGACGGCCTGCAAATGATCGACTATGCCGGATTTGCGGCACGTCAGGCCGAGGCGAAATCGCGTGGCAAGCTGCGCGGTATCGGCATGTCGAACACGATTGAGCGCGCCGGTGGGCCGTCGATCGAAGAGGCGACCATCCGGATCGACAAGACCGGCAATGTCATGGTGCTGGCCGGGACGATCGACCAGGGGCAGGGGCACGATACGGTCTTCAAGCAGATCGTTTCCCAGGCGCTTGGCGTGTCGGTGGATCGCATTCGCGTGCGCGAAGGTGATACCGATCAGCAGGGCATCGGCGGCGGTACCGGCGGGTCCCGTTCGGCGACCTGTGGCGGGTCAGCGATTTTTCAGGCAGCTGAGAAGGCGATTGCCAAGGCGAAACTGCTGGCCGCCTATCAACTTGAAGCCAGCGCTGATGATGTCGAATTCGCCGACGGCGTGTTCACCATTGCCGGCACCGACCGGTCGATCACGCTGGACGAGGTCGCGAAGTCATCCTACGTGCCGGGCAAACTGCCCGAAGGCGTCGATGGCGGCATCGACGAGCGATCCACGTTCTCACCCAAAACGGCGAACTTTCCCAACGGCACGCATGCCTGCGAGCTAGAGATCGATCCCGATACAGGCGAGATCGAGGTGACCGGATATGTCATCGTCGATGATGTCGGTACGGTGCTGAACCCGATGCTGCTCAAAGGCCAGATTCACGGCGGCGTGGCGCAGGGCTACGGTCAGGCGGTACTCGAACGTGCGGTCTATGACGCGGACGGCCAGAACGTCGCCGCCTCGTTCATGGATTACGCCATGCCGCGCGCGGGTGATTTGTCTATGTTCGAGGTAAAATCCAACCCGGTGCCGACCAAGCAGAACCCGCTTGGCGTCAAAGGTGCCGGTGAAGCGGGCACGGTGGGGGCATTGCCGGCGGTGATGAACGCGATAGAGAACGCCCTTAACGCGGCGGGTGTTCCGATGATCGAAATGCCTGCCTCACCGGAACGGGTTTGGCAGGCACTGCAAGCGGTTAAGTAGGATGATCGCTATGCTGTCTTCCGGTCGGCCTTCCGCCGGCGGGAAACGGCGATACCGCCCAGGCCCAGCATAAGAATGGCGAGGACGCCCGGTTCGGAGACAGCCGGTGCGTCCACCAGGGCAATCGACGTTGTGAAGTTGAAGTTCGAACCTGATGTCTGGCGCTCGGCGTGGAAGATAGACAGATCATATGTGTTGCCGATGCTTATCCCCAGCGCCGCAGCAGCGCTGTCCAGAGACACCGTATCGGACTCGGGGCCGTGAACGCCACCGAGGTCGATCGCAAGTTCGCCATTGATAAACACCCAAACGTCGTCGTCACCCGAAAACGAAAACGACTCTCCACCGACATAGGTGAACTCGGTATTGATCTCGGTTGTGAAGTGAAAGTTGGTCGAGTTGCCTTGATTGCCAAATCCCTGCCCGTTGATCGGGAAATAGGAAGCGTTGGAGTAGGCAAAAACCCCGGAACCCGGCGCTGTTTCGTTCGCGACCAGCGACGTCGTGAAGACGTGATCTGTGCTGTTGTACCACTGGTTGAAGTTCGCCGTGCCATTGGTGGTCGTTGACGAGGCGCCGGTTGCGCCCTTTAGGGCCTCATTATAGACGGGTTTGCCATCGGGTCCGAGTGCACTTAGGACGATGCCGGGCTCTAATGTCCCGACGCCCTGCTGAAAATCTGCATGTGCACTTGAGAAGTCCCGAATTGTCGCCGTCACCGTAATACTGGCGGCGGATGTGACCACAGGGGTTGCCAGCAAGGTTGTCGCGGCAATGCTGCAGGCCAGTGCAGCTTTCATCAGGCTCTTTTTTCCGGAAAATGACATGTCAAACCTCAAAACTATATTCAACAAATTTGGTCTTGTGGTTCAATGATGCAATTTGCGTGCCAGATACAGAAATGTCTAAGAATCAAACGGTTACGTGCGGTGACCTGGTATGCCCCGGTCAAAGTTGTAAAAAATCCTGACACTTGTTGGGGGCTGTAAACAATTCCGACACTAGCGAGGTTCTTCCATGTGTTTAGGGCGCTTTGGTCAGTCAGGACGCAGTACGTCGAACATCTGCGATGTCGGTCCACACGAGTTGCCCCTAATTCATCACCTCGCCGCCGTCGATGGTCATAATGTGACCGGTCAGGTAACTCGCGGCCGGTGACAACAGGAATGTAATGCCCGCCGCGACCTCATCCACCGTGCCGAGGCGGGCCATCGGGATAACCCCGGTCCGTCCGGCCATCTTTTCCGCAACTTCATTCTCATCCATGTCACCGCGCCATAACGGCGTGTCGATGGGGCCCGGCGCAACGGCGTTAATGCGTATGCTGAGCGGCGATTTTTCCCGCGCGAGCGCTTTGGTGTAGGACAGGATAGCGCCCTTGGCGGCGGAATAATGCGCCGTCAGCGACTGGCCCCGTATCGCGTGAATCGAGGTTACGTTGACCACAGCCCCCGCACCCCGGGCGACCATTCCGGGAATGACGCCGCGACAGACGGAGTGCATGCCGAATACATGGATGCGGAACATGTTCTCGAAATCAGCATCTGAAATATCTTCCATCGCCGCCCACCCGAATATGCCGGCTGTATTGACGAGCTGATCGATGGGCCCAAGCGTAGAGTCCGCCTCGGCGATTGCCCGTGTGACAGACGCGGGATCGGTAACATCGAGTTTAATCGCCTGAGCGGTGCCGCCCGCCGTCACGATCCGGTCGCGGACATCGTCGGCCCGGTCAAAATCGTAATCGGCAATCGCCACAGAAACGCCATTCGACGCCAGCCGTTCGGCAGTCGCTCCGCCGATACCGCCGCCGCCGCCGGTGACAAACGCCACCCCGCCTGTCGGATGATTAGGTGTCATGACGTCCTCCCGCTAGGTGCCGTTTATGCCGCATCTTTGCACAAAAAAGCCGGCTGCCCCTATAGGACTGACCGGCCGCCCGAATGCGATAGGAGGGGAATGTCAGCTTACCGGTCCAGAGCGGATTCAATCCGGCAGCGAGTATGATGTCCGCTTCTGACCCCTAGCGGAGGCGCAGTGCGCTGATCCGACTCACTTTTTGGTATCCATGATGACCGGCATCCTGAACTTCCATGTACTCCATCGCTCTGTGTCGTCGATTAACTCAGTCATAAACTGAGCGACATTGGACCGCGTGGTTGGGCGGCCGGAAAAAACACCCGTCGTGGGGGATTCGCTGATCTCATATGAAGAGATCTCAGCGTCAATTAGCGCATCCGGACGAACACTGCACCACTCGGTGTGCCTATTCTGTTTTCCGACATTCTTGCGTAAGTGCTCAGCCGCCGTCTCATTGTCCCGGTGCGGAGGCACAGCGCAGCGCAGGAGGGTGAGGAGCAGTCGTTCAAACCATGCTCTCTTTTCATCGAGATCGGCGTTCCGAACACCAACCGTGTTCATAAGAATGAATTTGGTGGGTTGGGAAGGGCTGTTCTGTTCGATTGCGTCACATAAACGTCGGGTCGTTTCTGTGCATAGCTTTCTCGGCTGCCCAAACATTCCACGGAAATCTAAGGTATGTCCCAAGCACGAGACGACTGCATCACAACCCTTGACGTGCTGTGCTAACCGCTCATCGGTCAAGTCGAGTACGCTCGCCTCTATGACCGTTGTGTTCGGGTTTTGAACAATCTCTGCGCCGAGTTTTCCAGGTGAGCGCACAATTACACGTACTTTATGACCCAGGGCTAATAACTGCTCGACGAGCGGCCGTCCTGTCTTGCCTGTTGCGCCGACTATCAAGGTGGTCGTCAAAGTAGTTCTCCTTGTCATCCGTTTTGTTGTCGGTTCGGCGGTCACTGGCCCTGAAAGCGGAATTGCAGGTGACCAGCTTAGGTTTTACTCAGGGCGACACATAGGCGAGGATCGGCGGCAGCGTCACGGCCGCAAGCACTGTCTGCACCGACAGGATCGCCGCCATCAGCGGTGCATTGCCGCTCATCTGTCGCGCAAGGATGTAGGACGAGGTCGATGCGGGCGCACCGGCAAACAGCACGACGATGGCCATGGGCACGCCGGTGACGCCGAAATACTGGCACGTGAATATCGCGATCACGGGCATAACGGCGAGCTTGAGGACGACCGATGCGGTCATGGCGACCATCTGCCCTCGGTCCATCGCGAGGATCAGCCCGGCGCCGATACATAGCAGCGCCAGCGGAAGGGTGCCGCGTTCCAGGATCGACAGGGAGGCCATCAGCCAGTCCGGCAGCGGGATCGCCAGCGTATTGACCGCCCAGCCGATGGCGCAGCCGATGATGATCGGGTTCTGGATGATCTGCAGCGGCACGCGCTTCCAGTTCGGTTTGCCAGTGCCGGCATAGGCCGACATCAATGTGACCAGGGCGACGTTCATGAACGGCATCATCACGGCCAGGCAATAGGCGCAGAGCGCGATGCTGACGTCGCCGTAGAGCGCGTCGCCGATGGCGAAACACAGATAGGCGTTGATCCGTGTGGCACCCTGAAGCATTGACGTAAAACTGGGCCCGTCGGTCCGGATCAACGGTTTGACCAGAAGTGACAGGACAAGCATGCAGGTGCCCATGGACAGCAGCGCGAAGGCCATGGGCCCGACCGGCATGGTCGAGAGGTCCGATTTCGTGATGCTGCCGATAATCAGCGCGGGCAGCAGAACGAAATAGACCAGCTTTTCGGCCGGTGCCCAGAAGCCGTCGCCCAGAAAACCGGTGCGTTTGAAGATGTAGCCGACGACGATTAGCAGAAAGATCGGCAGGATGGCGCCGGCGGTCGTGAGCATGGATGGCGGACTTTCAGGGCGGCGGGGATATCAGCCTTTGTTATCGCCCGGACAGCGCGAGGGCAAGGCCGGGTATGCCAATCAGGAAGCCAGAGCGCTACGCCGTCGCCTGGCCTTCAACTGTGGTCCGGTACAAATGCCGGATATCCGGGTATTCGTATCCGCCCGTGGCCCGGTGATTGACGCAGCGGTTGTCCCACATCACCACATCGCCATCGCCCCACTGGTGGCGATAGCGGAACTCGGTTTTGATCGAATGGGCGATCAGCTCGTCGAGCAGGGCATCGCCTTCGTCTTCCTCGATGCCGACGATCCCGATGGTAAAGCGGGGTGAACAATAGAGCGATTTGCGCCCCGTCACCGGGTGGGTGCGTACCAGGCGGTGTTCAACATCCGGGATGGCCTTTTCCTGGCGTTTATAGAATTCAACGGCATCTTCGCGGGCACCGGATATCTGGACGCGCTTGTTCTTCAGCTTGCTGATCGAATGGCGGCCGCGCAGCGGCGCGATCTTTGCCTTTATGTCATCGGACAGCGCCTCATAGGCCGCGTATTGATTGCTGAAATCGGTGGCGCCGCCCTCGGACGGGTTCTTCAGCGAATACAGGATCGTGCAGTTCGCGGGGTGGGTTTTGAAACTGTGGTCGGTGTGCCAGGCATCGCCCGCATCGATCACGCCGATCTGGTTGCCGTCCGCATCCACGTCATTCGACAGCACCAGAATTTTCGGATGCGATTTAAGCGTGAATTTCAGATTGTCGTGCGGCTCGACCGTGCCGAACCGTTCGGAAAAATCCACGAGCTTTCCGGGATCAAGGTTTTGGTCGCGGAAACACAGCATCTGGTGTTCGAGATACGCGTCATTGATGGCAGCGAACGTCTCGTCGTCCAGCGTATTCAGGTCGATGCCGATAATCTCGGCACCCATCGCATCGCTCAGTCTGTTGATTTGAATGGTCATTTCCCGTTCTCAGGCGCGGCGGCGGTCGCCTGCGGTCTCCGCCTGTTCGGCGGCGATCAGGTCATCGAGCAATTTGCGGATCTGGTTGTTCGGCGCATCCACGTTCACGTCTATCTCCACCGCGTCGGGATTGCGCGACATGCTTGCCTGCTGGGCATTGAGAATGACCTGATCTTCTTCAAAGACCGCGGTGAACTGCGTGCGGTAGATTTCGTCCCATTCAGGGTCATCCACTTTAAAGTGTCGTGCATGGGCATAAAAGTAATGGGTCGATGTATCCGTTTCCGGTGTTGGCAGGTTCATGACCTTCATCTCGACGCCGACGGCCTCGTCGACTTCACCGGGGGTGACACCGGCGCCGATCTGCACCGTGCCGGCATCATTCACAATATACCCCGGCAGTTCGGATGTTGTGATCAGCCATCGATCAACATTGCCTTCAAAGCCGCCTGCTTTTTTGTAGAACGGCGCGGGCGGGCGGTCCGGCACCAGGCGGGTCATTTTGACGCCGCGCTCGAACCGCTCGGTCTTCACCGGGAATTCAACGATGGATTCGTTGCCGATGGACGATGCATGCACATAGGTCAGATGTGTGATGTCGAACAGGTTGTCGGAGATCAGCATGTAGTTCGCTTCGACCGGCATCGGTGTGCCACCGCGGCCGGGCGTGGTCTTCCAGGCAGGATCGTCGAGCCAGGTCCATTGCGGCAGAAGTGCCGGATCGGCCTTGGCCGGATCGCCCGGCCATATCCAAACCCAGCCCCAGCGCTGTATGACGGGATAGGAACGCACCTGTGCGCCCGGCGGGATTTTGGATTGTCCCGGTACCTTGACGCAGGCGCCGGTGCCATCGAATTCCAGCCCGTGATATCCGCATTGCAGGTGGTTATCGACAACCTGGCCCATCGATAGCGGTAGCGCGCGATGACAGCAGCGGTCTTCGAGTGCCACGATACCGTCCGCGGTGCGATACAGCACGACCGCCTCGTTCAGGATCGTGCGGGCAAACGGCGCATCGCCGATCTCGGTTTCCCAGGCAGCGACGTACCACGCATTTTGCAGGAACATTCTAGGTCCTCCCGTTTCGCCCATTTCACCACAATGCGGGGGGAGGGTGCAAAGTCATTCGGTAACTAAGTATTTATTGCGATGATGTTCGGGAGGCCCCTATTGGGGGCAGGGGCGTGACTCCCAGGTGTTCGGTTTTACCTGCACCAGGCATTGGTCCTGGCCATCCACTTTTATGCGTGCCCGTTTCAGCTCCCGTTTTTTGGCAGCGCAGGGGCGCGATTCCCAGGTTTTGTCGCCAGTCTGGACCAGGCACGTCTTTTGGCCTTTTACGTCGATAACGGTGCTGGCCTGCCGGACGGTTGCGGTTTTTCGCACCTGTTCCAATTTGGCGAGTTCCGAATTTTTCTCGTCATTCAGCGCTTCTTTGGAAGCCATGCAGTCGGGTAGATTGCGTAGGCAACTGTATTCGGTGTTATCCAGATCCATGTCGCGTTTCAGTGCCTGTTTCTCGATTCTCGCCTTTTTCTTTTCGTACCACCGGTCCCTGTCGGCAACGGATTCGAATGCGCTGGGGTCCAGCAAAACCGTGATTTGTTCCGGAAATTTTTCGGCGGCGCCCGATGCTGCGTCCACCGCGACACCTATCAGGCCGCCGATCAGGATGTTTCCAAGTACCATGGCGTTTCCATCCATCTTCAGTTCTTCTCGGATGGAGGCATGGCCGGGGGCGACGCATGCGATGGATAGCGGCGCCAGATCGCGGTGCAACGTGATTGTCGCCGGTGTTATGAGCTGTTTACTGTAGCCCTTGTTGTTTTCCAGCGTGCAGGTCGCGCCTGCTGGGTCGCTTTAAATCCGTGTTGTGGATTCAGGGTTGGACGTCGCTGTCGCGCAGCCGGCTGCGAGCGACCCGAGAAACGCTATCGCGAGAAGTCTGGGGAATTTCGGCATGAATTATTTGCTCCTCGCGGGCGGGTGGACATCAAAAATTTCTAGTTCTTGGGGCAGGGGCGGCTTTCCCAGGTGTTGGCCTCGACGCGGTAGACGCATTCGGTTCTGCCGTCCACTTTGATCCGGGTCATCTCCAGAGTCGGTTTGTTTGCCGCGGATGCCCGAGACGGGCATGTGCCTGCTTCCCAGATGGTATCGCTGACCTGGGTCAGGCAGATTGTTCGTGTGCTGGTCTTCAGGACGAGTGCTCCCGCCCGGACCCGTATCAGCCCGCGCAGCCGGTCCAGCTCCTTTATAACCCTTGCCTTTCGGGCGGTAAGTTCCTCTTCCGCATCGAGACACGTTGCCACGAATTTGCACTCGGTAACGTTCTGATAAATCTCGCGCTGGCGTGCGGCGGTAAATTCATCGATTTGAGTCCGGCGTTCGTTGTACCAGGCGTTCTTCTCTTCATAGTCTTCGAACACAGTCGGATAGAACGTTACCGACACGGAAGCAGGCCGGCGTTTCCGGTAGCCCGGGGATGCGTCGAGGAAGACGATGGCCATATCGTCAATCACGACGTTTGTCGGAACCCAGCCATCGCGCGGTCGGGGTAAAACCTTCTGCACCGGTTTCTGACCCGGCACCTCGCAACGGATGGTCATCGGCGTGTCTCTCCAGCGCAGCGTGAGACGGTCGGGGACTGATATCTGTTTTTGCTCGTCCGACCGGGTCGTGATCGTGCAGCTGGGAGGCAGCGACCCAACCGAGACCTTTGTCGTTGACGGGATGTCCGCTGCGAGGGCCGGTCCGGGCGCTGCGAGACCAACCAGAACCGCTGAGAGAAAGATGTTCCGAAAACCGTTAGCCATTGGAATAAGTCCTGTGTTTCGTCCAAATTGCCGAATATGACAGCGCGCGCGGCTGCTTTAATGTGAATACGCGGGACCTGCCAATCTGGGTCATTTGGGGCAAGGTCGGGTTTCCCATGCCTTCTGACCCACCCGGAAAAGGCATTCCACTCTGCCATCCAGGGTAATTTTCCGCATTTCAGGTTCAGGTTTTTCAGCGGCGCAGAGGCTGGATTTCCATGTGCCGTTACCGGTCCGAACAAGACATAGTTTTTGCCCCTGACTGTCGATGACGACGTTCGCGGGCGCCGGTTTTGTAGTGGTGGTTTTTTTTACCGGGGCGGTGGCCACGATTCTGGTGGCGTCTCTCATGCGGTCCAGTTCCTTGAACGCTGCCGCCTTTTGTTCCGCAAACTCGTCTTCGGCATCGAGGCAGGTTGCATCGAACTTGCAGTCGACCGACCGTTGCAGCATGTCAGAATATCGCGCTGCGAAGCCTTCCTCGATCTTGGTTCTGCGGTTGTTGTACCAAATGTCCCGGTCCTCAATGCTGGGGAATTCCCTCGGATGAAGCGTAATCGTCATGCGGGCCGGCTTTCTGAAGCGGTATCCGGTTTGCGGATCGAGGCTGGCCATGACCATGCCGCCGATGAAGGTGGTCGTCGGCAGCCAGCGGTCCCGCGGCATTCTGATGGTCTGTTCGACCGGGGACGTGCGGTTTGGCGATCTACATGTGATCCGAAGCGGCATCTCGCGCCAGTACACTTTAACCCGTGCGGGCAGGCGCGCTTCCACCCGTTTGCCCCGGCGGTATTCGACCACGCAGGTTGTACCCTCTGTATTTGAGGCAAATGTGCTGGACGGGTTTTCCCCGTCGGCATTGCCGGTGCTGGTACCGGCGGCGCCATATAGCGCTGCACCCAGCACGACAATCCGAAAAAAGTATTTCATTGGACGGGTCCGATGGTTGCTGAACGAACGGTTGAGATAATGAAGCCGGATATTAACCCGAACTTGGTCCTAAGACATCACCGTGCCGCCATCGATCGCGATGGTCTGGCCGGTGACGAAACCGCTTGCGTCGGAGGCAAGCCACATGACGGTACCGATCATGTCGTCCGGCGTTGGATTCCGTTTCAGGCTCTGATCCTGCATGATGGTCTCCATTGCGCCGTCGGTCTTGTCGCCAAAAAATTCGGCTGTGCCTTCGGTCAGCACTGCGGTTGGCGCGATGGCGTTGACGCGAATTTCGTTCCGGCCAAGTTCGCGCGCCAGTCCGCGAGTCATGCCGATGACGGCCGCCTTTGACGTCGTGTAATGCAGGGCATAGGGCAGGCCGTAAGTCGCCGCGAGCGACGCCACATTGATGATGGAGCCGCGGCCCGCCGTCTTCATGTGGGGAACAACTGCCTTGCAGCAATTCCAGATGCCTTTGACGTTGACGTTCATGGTGTTGTCCCATTCGTCTTCGTCCAGCATATCGAAACGGCCGCCGGTCAGGCCGCCATAGAGTGCGGCGTTATTGATCAGCACATCCATGGCGCCGAATGCCTCCATGGCGCTTTCGGCCATCGCGGTGACCGTGCCCATTTTAGTGACGTCAAGCTCAACGCCGATGGCTGTGCCGCCATTCGCTTCTATCTGTTGGATGGTGTCACCGCAATCGAGTATGTCTCCTGCGACGACTTTTGCACCGAGACGCGCGGCTTCAATCGCATAAGCCTGACCCAGCCCCCGGCCGCCGCCGGTAACAACGACCACTTTGTCTTCAAGCATACAGGTAACTCCGGTTTAGCTGGCGGCCTCTTCACGCATTTTAAGCTTCACACTGACGACCTGGTAGACGTCGATTCCGCAGATCGACGCAATTTCGCCTATCGGCAACTGGGTTTCTTTCAGAAGGACCTGCGCATGCACCAGCGGATTGCGCCGTCGCCCGTTCTTGCGGACCGTTTTGTCGCGGGATGCTGCCCGTTCGGCTCGCCGGCGTTCTTCGGCATCGAGGCCACGGTCGTAAGCGGCTTTGAGTGCCTCGTCGCGGCGGGCCTTGTCGCTTCTGGCATGGTCTTCCATGTCGCGCATGAAGCGGGCGCTCTCGGCGAACGCACGTTCGCGCGACGCGGCTTCGGCCTCCGCCTGTTCGAAGGAAGATGGCGGTTTTGGCGCCGGATCCTGCTCACTCGGTTTCTGGAGACCTTCGCCTCCGGAGCGTGCGGCTTCCTCCAGTGTCATATCATGACGCTGTGCCATCCGTTCGGCGGCTTCGAGCGCATTGGTGCGCTCACCCTCGAACGGGCTTTCTTTTGCCATCAGCAAAAGGTTGTGGAAGCGCTCGCGCTCCGCGGTTGTCATGCCTTTAGAAATCAGTCAACTCCGGTACTCAGACGTGGGAAGATATGGGAATCCGATACCATACAGCAGATTCAATGGAATTTGGATGGTTTTAAACCGATCCCAGCATATCCTTATCAGACGCTGAGATAACAGCCCAGGGGGGGCGAAAAGCCTACAATTCTGCGCGAACGATCGCTGCGCCGTCGCACATTGCCTTCAGCTTGCCGTACGCGACATCACGACGCATGTATTTCATACCGCAATCCGGGGCCACCAGGATGCGGTCCGGCGACACGTGATCGAACGCCCGGCGGATACGTGCCGCGACAATTTCCGGCGTTTCCACCTCATCTGTACTAAGATCGAGGACACCGAGGATGATCTTCTTGGTCGGCAGGGTATCGAGAATTTTCAGGTCGATGCCCGATTGTCCGGTCTCGATCGACACCTGTTTTACGATGCAGTCGTTCAGTTCCGGCAGGAACGAATAGCCCTCGGGGCGTTCATGCACGACATGGGCGTAGCCAAAACAGATATGAACGGCAGTTTCGCCATTGATCCCTTCGAGCGCGCGGTTGATTGCCTTGACCGCGTATTCCTTGGCAATTTCGGGCCGGGCCTGCATGTAAGGCTCGTCCAGTTGTACGACATCTGCACCGGCGGCGAACAGGTCGCGCACTTCCTCGTTTACGGCTGCGGCGTAATCCATCGCGGCGGCTTCATTGCTGTCGTAATGATCGTTCTGGGCCTGCTGGGTCATTGTAAACGGACCGGGCAGGGTGATCTTGATCTGGCGGTCTGTGTTAGCGCGGAGGAATTTTACGTCTTCGACCTCGATCGGGCGGTTGCGGTGGATGTGGCCGGCGATACGCGGCACCGGGTTCATGTGTCCCGTGCGGTCCATTGCCTCGCCCGGATTGTCGATATCGATCCCGCCAAGCGCGGTTGCGACACGGTTCGAATAGCTTTCACGGCGGACCTCGCCATCGGTGATGATGTCGATTCCGGCGCGTTCCATGTCCCGGATTGCAAGCAGCGTCGCATCGTTCTGTGCGTCTTCGAGCAGGTCTGGGTCGACACGCCACATTTCCAGCGCCCGTACCCGCGGCGGCAGCCGTCCTTTGAGGTTGGCGCGATCAACCAGCCATTCCGGCTGCACGTAACTTCCAACGACGGTGGTGGGCAGCAGTTTCTCGGTCATGTCGACACTTTCTCTGTTTCTTCGAAGGCCAGGCGGATTTCACCGCTCTCTGATTTTTGAATAGATCTGAAGAAGCAGGAATTATAGCCGACATGGCAAGCGCCCGCACGTTGCGGAACCACCCGTAGCAGGATCACATCCTGATCGCAGTCTGTCCGAATTTCTGACACTTTCTGGATCTGGCCGCTGGTCGCGCCCTTGTGCCACAACTCATTGCGGCTGCGGCTCCAGTACCACGCCTCTCCGGTCTCTATCGTGTTTGCCAGCGCGTCTGCGTTCATCCAGGCGAACATCAGGATGTCGCCGGTCTCATTATGCTGGGTGATCGCCGGGATCAGTCCGTCCGCATCGAAACGCGGTGCAAAGACGTCCCCTTCTTCCAGCTCTTCGCGCGACAGCGTTGCGGAAGTGGATAAAGCGAAGGGCGCGTCTCCCATTTCTAGCCGTGCCGGATCATTGCCAGGAATTCCCGACGGGTCGACGGATCGTCACGGAAGGCACCGAGCATCTGGCTGGTGACCGTATCGGCACCTGGTTTATGAACACCGCGGGTGGTCATGCACTGGTGGCTTGCCTCGATGACGACCGCGACGCCTTGCGGCTTGAGAACGCGGTCGATCGTCGCTGCAATATCGACGGTCATTTTTTCCTGGATCTGCAATCGTTTTGAGAAAATCTCGACGACGCGCGCCAGCTTGCTGATCCCGACGACGCGGTTATTCGGGATATAGGCAACGTGTGCCTTGCCGCTAATCGGGACCATGTGATGTTCGCAGTGCGATTCCACGGCGATGTCCCGGATCAGGACCATCTCGTCGTAACCACCTGTTTCTTCGAAGGTTTTCATCAGGACCTGTTCCGGGTCGAGATCGTACCCTGCATAAAATTCGTTATAGGACCGGACCACGCGTGCAGGGGTCTCAAGCAGGCCTTCACGGTCCGGGTCGTCGCCTGCCCAGAGGATCAGTGTGCGGACCGCTTCTTCCGCTTCTTCCTGTGTTGGCCGCCCGGTTTTCCTGCCGGATTCGACAATAGCATCCATCGTTCTCTCTCCTTGACCTGACCAGTATACGCGGACCGGCAGTAACGGGCGAGCCCACATGAACAATACGTTGTTGAAAGCGGAAACGGACCACAATCAAGGGAATTTTAATCAAATTGGCGCATTTGTTAACGGCGGGAATTTATCCCCCGACATTCAGGGACGACCCTATGAACGTGAAAGAGATCCTCGATCTAAAAGGCAATTTTGTGCTGACGATAGGTCCGGAGGCGACGGTCGGAGACGCGGCAGCTGTGCTCGCCGAAAACCACATCGGGGCGATTGTCGTCACCGACGCTGCCGGCGGCATTGCGGGTATTCTGTCGGAACGTGATGTGGCGGTGTCGCTGCCTAAATACGGCGTGGCTCTGGGGGAGACGAAGGTTTCTGAAATAATGACGGCGGATGTTGTTGCCTGTAACACCGAAACAACGGTTAAGCAGGTTCTCGATATCATGGTCAGTAACAGCATTCGTCACCTCCCGGTGGTCGAAAGCGATGAGCTGAAGGGCGTCGTTTCATTACGCGATGTGGTCGGCAATTGGCTTGGCGCCATTACCGGAGATCCGGTATCGAATGTCGATGAGCCGCCGCTCGACCCATTCTCGCTCGGCCGTAGTACGGCTGCCTGAATCTGATTATCCGGAGAACCGATGTTAGGTGGACCCAAACTCCAGGCACTTAGTGTTCTTGTTGTCGACGACAACAAGTTCATGCGCACGGTTGTAGAAAACCTGTGCAAGGGTTTGGGGATGGGTGATTTCGCGCAGGCCGAGGATGTTGAACAGGCTCTGGTTATTCTGCGGGACCGCCCGATCGATCTTGTCGTGACCGACTGGCATATGGAGCCGACGGACGGCTTGGCCTTTGTCAAATACATGCGCAACGACCCGGATAGTCCAAATCCGTATGTCCCGATCATCATGCTGACCGGTCATGGCGACCGGGATCGCGTCTGCGAAGCGCGTGATGCGGGCGTCAATATGTTCATGGCCAAACCGATCTCGGCGAAGGCGATGTATGAACGTCTCGTCTGGATGATCAATCATCCGTTGCCGTTTATCCGGACCAACAATTATTTCGGTCCCGACCGCCGGCGCAAGGATATGGGCGCGCCGTCCGGTACACGGGAACGCCGCGCCGAAAGCATGAGCAGGACCGGCTGAGCCCTGAACGTCATTACCCTGAGCGTCGTGGTTCATCCGCGCTAAATGTCGGCAATCGCCGATCTCAATGGTTGACCTGTTGTGTCAATTTGTTGATCCGCCACCACCCTACTTGAACGTGCGCCAGTGCCCGGATACCTTTCGCCTGACGGTTTGACCTTTAGGGATATCCATGGCGCCTAAGATCAAAGACAGAAAGAAAGTTCCGGTTTACTGCTATCAGTGTGTTGCAGGTCCGGATTTGATGCGTGTCGAGGTCGAAGACGGCGTCGCAACGCGGATCGAATCCAATTACAACATCACCGACAAACACCCCGGCGGCGGTCGGGTCTGCGTCAAGGCCTATGGCCTGATCCAGAAGACTTATAATCCAAACCGCGTCACGTCGCCGATGAAGCGCACGAACCCCAAAAAGGGCCGCCACGAGGATCCGGGCTTTGAGCCCATCTCCTGGGAGGAGGCGCTCGACACTGTCGCCGCAAAAATGCGCGACATGCGGTCCCGCGACGTAAAAGATGAAAGCGGTTACCCGCGCCTTGCCGTATCGTTCGGTGGTGGCGGTACGCCCACGCAATACATGGGAACCTTCCCTGCCTTCCTCGCCGCCTGGGGTCCGCTCGATATGGGATTTGGCGGCGGGCAGGGGGTGAAGTGCTACCATTCCGAACATCTCTATGGGGAGCTGTGGCACCGCGCGTTTATCGTTTCGCCGGACACGCCTTACTGCAACTACGTCATCAATTGCGGCAATAATGTCGAAGCCTCGGGCGGGGTCGCCGGGGTGTGGCGCCAGGCCGACGCACGTGTTCGGGGGCTGAAACGGGTACAGGTCGAACCGCATCTGTCGATCACCGGCGCGCTTTCAGCGGAATGGATTCCGATCAAGCCCAAGACCGATGCTGCCTTTCTGTTTGCGTTGATCCACCGCATGATTGTCGAGCGCGACTGGAACGAAACCTGCGATGTCCGCGCCCTCAAAGAAGACACGACCTCGCCCTATCTGATCGGGCCGAACGGTTATTACATGCGCGATCCCGAGACGCGAAAACCGCTGATCGGCGATCTGTCCGATGGCACGATAAAGCCGTGGGATGCCGAGATTGGCGATGCCGCCCTTGAAGGCACTTATTCAGTTTCGGGCATTGAGGACGGTGCTGACGGGCAGGTCTGGGAGCATGACGGCGTCGACGCGCAACCGGCGTTTCAGCTCCTGCTTGACCATATGAAGCAGTTCGACCCCGAATGGGCCGAAGGAGAATGCGATGTGCCCGCGGCAAAAATCCGCCAGGTCGCCGACGAATACGTCGCCCATGCCTGTATCGGCGAGACGATCGAAATCGAAGGCGTCGAAATGCCGTTCCGCCCTGTCGCGGTGATGCTTGGCAAAGGCGTCAACAATGGCTGGGGCGGCTATCAGACCTGCTGGGCCAGAACGCTTCTGGCATCGCTTGTCGGCGCGCTTGAGGTGCCGGGCGGCACGCTGGGCACGGCGGTGAAACTGAACCGGCCCGCCGATAATCGCCTCAAGACGGTGCGGCCGACCAATGACGGCGTCATGGACTATCCGTTCAATGAAACGTCCAAGGATGAATGGCTCGCCGATCCGCATATCCGCAACGCTTATAAAACGCTCGTGCCGATGGCAGCGGATTCCGCGTGGTCGCCGGCCTTGGGCCCGGCCCATTTGCCGTGGCTGTTCCAGAAGAAACAGCCATCGAACTGGCCGAAGCAGACCAAGCCCGAAATGTGGATCAACTACCGGACCAATCCGGCAATTTCATCGTGGAATGCGCCTGAAGTGGCCGAGCGGATCGCTGAATTCCCGTTCACGGTGTCGTTCGCCTATACGCGCGACGAAACCAATCACATGGCCGACATTATCCTGCCGGATTGTACGGACCTTGAGAGTCTGCAACTGATCCAGATCGGCTCGACCAAGTTTACCGAACAGTTCTGGAAACATCAGGGCTGGGCAATCCGTCAGCCCGCGGTCCTGCCGCAGGTCGATGCAATGGATATGACAGATATCGCAACAGCCCTGGCCGACCGGGTAGGCCTGCTTGAAGAATATAACGCGGCGATCAACCGTGGTGCTGCCGGCGCCCGGCTGCAGGATCGTGACGGCGCGTATGATTACGGGCTTGATCCTGCTGTGCCGCATCAGCGCGAGGAAATCTGGGATGCGGTCTGCAAGGCTGCGAGCCATTCGCTGAGCGACGGCGAGGAAGTCCGCGATCTGGACTGGTTTGCCGAGAACGGTTTTATGCTGAAACCGTTCCCGCAGCTTCAATGGTATCTCTATCCAAAGATGAAGGAAGAGAAACTGCGCTTCGAGATGCCCTATCAGGAGCGTATCAAGCGTCATGGTGAACAGCTCGCCAACCGCCTGCACGAGATCGGCGTCGACTGGTGGGAAAAGCAGTTGGATGAATACGAGCCGCTGCCGTCCTACGAGCCGTTCCCTGATATCTGGACCGAACACATCAAGGAATCCGGGGGTGATCCGGACGATTATCCGTTCTTCGCGCTGACCGCACGGTCAATGCAGTATTCCTGGGGAGCCAATGTCGGCATCCCGCTGATCAACGAGGTCGCAAATAATATCTCTGGCCATAAGGGCGTGATCATCAACCGGACGCGTGCGAAGGAACTGGGCATTGCTGAAGGTGATAAAGTGGAAATCTCATCCGTGACCGGCGCGACGCAGGGCCACGCGGTCCTTCGTGAAGGCATCCGCCCCGACACCGTCCTGATGATCGGCCAGTTCGACCACTGGGCGACGCCTTACGCAAAGGATCTGAATTTGCCGAGCCTGAATTCCGTGACCTCTCTGTCACTGTCGTTGACTGATTCCACGGGCTCCAGCGCCGATCTCGCGATGATCAAAATCCGAAAAATTGACGGCGAAGGGCGCGCAGTATGACCCCCGACGGAGGCAAACCCGACACACCGCGCTATGGGATGGTCGTCGACCTGAACCGATGCGTCGGTTGTCAGACCTGCACGATCGCCTGCAAGCACGCCAACGACACGCCGCCCGGCGTCCAATGGCGCAAGGTGCTTGATGTCGAGCGCGGCACGTTCCCCGATGTCGAACGCCTGTTTATGGTTGTTGGCTGCCAGCATTGCGCGGAGCCTCCCTGCGTGCCGGTCTGCCCGACCGGGGCAACGGCGCAGCGGGCCGACGGTCTGGTGACGATGAAATACGATACCTGCATCGGCTGTGGGTATTGTGCGGTGTCGTGCCCCTACCAGGCGCGAACCATCGGCCATGGCGAGGACTGGTATTACGGTGAAGAGACCAAGCAGGAAGCGCATGTCTTTCATGACGAGCGCGTCGGGGTCGCCACCAAATGCACGTTCTGCGTCGAGCGGATCGATGAGGCGAAGGAAGAGGGGATGACGCCCGGCGTCGACCTGGAATATTCGCCGGCCTGTTCATCGTCCTGTATCGCGAGCGCCCTGCATTTTGGCGACTTCAACGACCCCGACAGCAATGTCTCGAAGCTGGCCGACGAAAACAGCTTCTTCCAGATGCACGAGGAGCTCGGCACCGACCCGCAGATCAAATACCTGTATGAGGTGCCGAACACGATGCCGGGTCGCGACCCGGAACCTGAAGATACCGAAGACGAGACGATGAGCGACCCGGCGAACCCGCTGGTTGGCGAGCGTCAGACGTATTGGGATTACCGCGCTGCGATGAACTTTACGCTGGGCGGTATGTCGTCCGGCCTGGTCGTCATGGCGACGATTGCGCATTTCATGTCCGGGCTGTCCTCCGAAGCGCTGATTTATCTGAACGTCGCCGCCGGCGTCGGCATGGGCGTCGGGCTGCTGTTCGTCTTTATGGAGATCGGCCGGAAGATGCGCTTCTGGCGCGCGCTGATGCGGCCGCAATCTTCGTGGATGACGCGGGAGATATACGCAGTCGCCGTGTTTTACCCGGCATTGCTGGCGGACCTGATCTGGCCCGGTCCCATACTGCATCTGGTCGTTGCCCTGTCTGCGCTGACGTTCCTGTATTGTCAGGCGCGTATACTGCATGCCGCCAAAGGGATACCTGCCTGGCGAGTGGGCTTGATGCCGACCATGCTGGTGATGACCGGCCTGCTCGAAGGTGTCGGTCTGCTCGGTATTGCGAGTGGCCTTGCCTCGTGGCGATTTGAGGCGTCGATGCTCTTCATTTCTACCTGGGGCGCATTCCTGGCTCTTGCGAATATGCTGATCTGGCAGCGCTATTATGCGTTCGCAAAGCGGGACGGTGTGCCGCCTCTGGCCCGGGCGGAACTGCAGAAATTGACCCCCGCTCTGCGCCTGATTGGCCATATTACGCCGCTGGTGTTGTTTGCGCTGGCCGCGGCATTCAGTGAATCGTTGCTTGCCATTGCGGGTGTTGCTGCTGTTACCGGCGGGATAATGTGGAAGTTCACGGTGATCACCCGAGCCTGCCATCAGCAGGGATTCGCGATGCCGAAAATGCCGCAACGCGGATCTGGCGATCGCGCGGCCCCGGCCCGCCTCGGCGGTCTGTAAAAAAGACCGGTCAGTATGTCCGCCATGCACACGCCACCGGATATTGCCGCGATCAGGGCATCGCTTCATCTCCTGGCAGGGCAGGTACTGACGCCGGATGTGCAGGTAGAAATCGCCAAGGTGGCCAAAATTGTCACGCGTTTAGAGACCAAAGGTGACGAGACCGCCAATGCCGATCTTGCCCTGATCGTTGGCGCGCTGCAGGCAGATACGCCCAACCTCATTCTTGCGCGGGAACTGCGCTATGCGATCAAGATGCGCACGGGTGCCTTCAGCAACGCCCGGACCACCTGGTTTATGCGACTCACTGGCGGGTCGCCGACGGCCATCATTGTCACTGGGCTCATTGCGTCCTTCGTCACCTGGGTGGTGATCGGGCCGGCGTGGTTATGGCTGTTCGAGGATTTCGAAAGCCGGTCGCTGACCTATTTTCCGCTGAATGAACTGACGACGGTCGTCATCGCGGCTCTGTTGGGCGCGATGGTGAGTATCATGATCCGCCTTCGGGACCTGGCCGAACCTGATGATTTCAACCCGCGGATGCTTCTTCTGTCGGCTTATTTCAAGCCGTTTATCGGCGTCATCGTCGCCATCTTCGCCTATGCAGCGCTGAAAAGCGGGATCGTTTCGTCGTCCTTCCTGACCAGCGCCTCGAGCCCCGAGATGCAGAACGGCATTTACTGGGTCGTCTCGTTTATCTGCGGCTTCAGCGAACGTTTTGCGATCGGGCTTGTTGGCAATATTGAAAAGCGGATCGACGGAGGCGTCGCCGATCATGACGGTGGTAAGGACATCAAATGAAATACCGTTTTATCGACTGGCAGGAATTCGAAGCTCCCGGCGCGACGGATGGCGAGAGTGTTGGCGTCCTGACGCTCAATCGGCCCGACCGCAAGAATGCGCTGGGACCGCGCATGGCGATGGAACTGGACACCATCTTCGATGAGATACGGCACAAGAAGGTCCGTGTCGTCGTTATCACCGGGGCGGGGGAGACGTTCTGTTCGGGGGGCGATCTGAAGGAAGAAACCCTGCCGCTGGAGCGTGAGGAAGATGATCTGGGCATTCGCGGCGAATACGGCGAACTGGCGCAGTGGATGATCAACGATCATTTCCATGTCATTGCCCAGCGGGCGCTGCGCAAGCTGGAAGAACTCCCGCAGCCGGTGATCGCGGCAATTGACGGCGCTGCCGTCGGTGCCGGGTTCGAGATGACGCTGGCCTGCGACCTGCGCATTATGACCGAGCGCGCCGTTGTGTCTGAAATTGCGGTGCCGGCGGGCTTCGTGTCGGAATGGAGTTGTCCGCGGAACCTTCCGAAACTGGTGGGTCTGACACTGGCTAACGAGCTGATCCTCACCGGGCGTTTTGTCGGTGCGGCGGAGGCCAAGGATATCGGCCTGGTCAACCGTGTCGTCGCGCCGGAAAACCTGATGGACGAGGCCATGACAATGGCCAGCCAGATTGCCCGTATGCCGTATCTCGGCGTGCGTTACGCAAAAGAGCTGATCCAGCTCTATAATCAGGACAACCGCACGCCGGAAAACTATAAGGCCGAGCTCGACCGCGTGATGGAGATTATCCGCACCGAGGATTCCGCCGAAGGTATTCGCGCACTTCTCGAACGCCGCCCGGCGCGCTGGGCTGAATAAAAGGGGCGGAATAGCAGAAGCCGTTCCGCCCCAGGCCGGTATTCCTTAGAGTCAGCTGCCGATCACGCCGCCATCCGATTTCGTGATGACGACAACCGACGGACGGGTCGGCATGTCATCCTTGAAGTCGGGCCAGCGGGTGGACGGATTGGCGAAGGTCGATTTTTTCTCGTCCGCCGGGTGCTGAACGGCACCAAAGAAGGTTTTGTCGTCCGGCGCGAAGCACGGACCGCACAGCTCGGCTCCGCGCGGGGCGGCAAAGAAGCGCTTCGTCAGCATACGTCCGTCGCCTTCGACATCGGTTGCCCATACGCCGTCGGCGATACCTGATTTGGGCGCACCGTCCGTGGCGATCCAGAGCCGGCCTTTGGTATCGAACGCACAGTTATCGGGCGTCGACAGCCAGCCATTCGCCGATACATCGGTGTGGTAGTTCGCCCCGTCGGCGGCATTCGCCGGATTGCCCGCCATCAGCGGGATTTCCCACTTGAAGGTAGAGGCTGCATGATCCGCATCCTTGCCCCGGCCCGGCGGGATCATCTCGAGGATATGACCGTGCCTGTTTTTGGCCCGCGGATTGACCGCGTCGATTTGGTCCCTCTTGCGTTTGGTGTTGTTGGTCAGCATCACGTAGACGGTCCCGGTGACCGGGTTGGGTTCCACGTCTTCGGGACGATCCATCGGCGTTGCCCCCAGCAGATCCGCGGCATGACGGGTCTCGATCAACACATCGGGCTGGCTGTTGAAACCGTTGGCGGCGGTCAGCGGGCCGGTGCCCCAGATCAGGGGAAGCCAGCTCAGAGTGCCGTCGGTACTGAATTTTGCCACGAACAGTATGCCGCTATCGAGCAGGGTTGAATTGGCGGCACGGTTGTTCGCATCGTACCGACCGTCGGACACGAATTTGTAAATATAGTCGAAGCGCTGGTCGTCCCCCGTATAGACGACGACGCGGCCGTCCTTATTGATGACAGTGGTGGCACCTTCGTGTTTGAAGCGGCCAAGCGCCGTGCGTTTAACCGGTGTCGACGCGGGGTCGTAGGGATCGATTTCGACCATCCAGCCAAAGCGGTTGGGCTCGTTCGGTTCCTTGTCGAGGTTGAACCGGTCATGATAATCCGCCCAGGAGTAACGGCTCCTGGTTTTCAGCCCGTAGCGTTTGTAATTGCGCGCCTCGGCGGTCTTCGCCGGGTCGCCACCGAAATAGCCGTGGAAGTTTTCTTCGGCAATCAGCACTGTGCCCCATGGTGTATGCCCGCCGGCGCAGTTGTTGATCGTGCCGATGGCGGCAGTACCCGTGGCGTCGGCAGCTGTCTTCAGGCGGTCATGTCCGGCGGCAGGGCCGG
Organism: Paracoccaceae bacterium; assembly: GCA_047638395.1. Taxonomy (GTDB): domain Bacteria; phylum Pseudomonadota; class Alphaproteobacteria; order MPNO01; family UBA830; genus CAXBCP01. Next base: position 46,741 of record JBLIMV010000010.1, read on the forward strand.
AAATCTTCATTGGTGTGCCGACATGGATGCGGCGGTTGTACGTACTGTCCCTGACGACTGCCCAGGCACCGCTCTGTTTCACGATCTCGACGACGCTGTGGCCATGCGCGGCCATTTCGATTTCGGTTTGTGTCTTGGTCAGCTTCTGCTTCCGGGTGACGTCCGGGAACATCAGATGCTGGTTGGTGTATTCGTGATTGACGCAGAGCAATCCGCGGTCGCCGTTATTCGATCCGGCGGGCAGGGGCAGAAATCCGATATAGTCGCAATTATAGCCGAACTGTTTTGCCTGGGCGGCGGCGGTCTGGTTCATCGGGTCGAATGCCGGCGCGCCCGCCTCGACCGCATCTCCCCAGCGCAGCAGCACATTGGCGTTATAGCCCTCTGCGACATGATGGGTTGCGTCATAGACATGGGGCGTTTCGGCAAATGTCAGCGACGATTTGCTCCCTGCGGCCAGCGCCCGCCGGCTGACCATGCTTTGAGCCATCAGTCCGACCGTCGCTGTGCCGGCGAGGCCGACCAGAACGCCGCGGCGCGACAGCCGTGTTTCTGCAATCTCTGCAAACGGCGTGTTTCCACTGTCGTTCGACGACACGTCATCGTCGTCGTGAATGAATCCGAGTTCTTCGAGAACGTCGGGGTCCTCGGTGAGCAGGGTATCGCGGGTAATTTGGCGGCTTTGCATTTTTCGTCCTCGACGGTGGTGTTTCAGGACTTCCGCTTTTGCCATCGCGGATCGGTCGTACGTATGACAGTAATCTTTCATTTCAGTGACACGATAGAAATTCGGGGCATAAATTCGCGCGAAACCTGGCCGGAATTCGGGCGATGCCCGGCCGCTAGATATTGCCGAACAGACCCCTTTGCCGATGCCAGCTTTCAATTCCGGTATCCGGATACTGTTCGAATTTCGCATCATGCGGGGCCGCGTTGAGCGTCACCCACGTGGCCTTATCTCCCAACATCAGATGGGTCGTTTCAGGGGCTTCAGGCAGGGGCGTATCGATCGCCGAGGCAAACGGATAGATGAAATCCGGCCAGTCCGTTCCATGAACCCAGAGCGCAGAGCCGCATTTTTTACAGAAATAACGTTTGGCCGGGCTCAGGCCATCGTCCTCGTAGGAATTCCGGTCGTTCCGGGCCGAGCGGTAAACGGAAAGATTGTCTTCACCGGTGACCTTTAAACTCTCGGCGCGCCCCATAATATTGATGGCATAACCGCCACCGCCACCGGTTTTGCGGCAGATAGAACAATAGCAGCGGTTATAGGGATACGGTGTGTCGGATCCGAAAGAGAAATGGACCGCGCCGCAATGGCAGGAGCCTTCCAGTTTCATGATGCTCTCCAGTGATATAAGCCTGAATGATACCAGACGTTCGCGGGACGTTGACGATTCAATTCATCCGATGAGCCGCTAAATAGCGCCTGGTACTTGGCCCCGGTCAAAAAGCAAAATAGGGTGGCGACGTAGGCTAATGGGTATCCTTTTGAAAACTTTTCTGAAGCGCGCGTTGCCAGGTGTTCTGTTTGCGCTGGCAGCTTCCTCCGTGATCGCACCCGATGTGGCGGCGGCGCAGTTTCGTCAACTCCCGGCGCTGCCGACCATCCCACCGTCGATCACTTTCCCCGCAGAGCGCGATATCCTGCAGGCAGATCTCGACCGGTTGAAGGGGAGCCTGAAGGAGAATGACGCTAAGCGGCTGGACTACCGGCGCGAATGCGCACAACGATTGTTGTCCAATGCGGTGCGAAAACGTCGTTGTTCTTTTCTCGCGCAGGAGATTTACCGGGACTCATCGCGCCTGCGCACGGAAATCAGTGCGCTGCGCAACCGGTTTAACATCGTCGAAAGAAATGGGGTGCAGCGCCGTCAGTCGGGCATTGCCGGTGCGAGCCCTTCCGCGACACAAGCTGTGCGCGACAGGCGCCCCAAAATGATCTCGGACGCGTTGTCTGCTGGCGGGGACACGTGGCATGGCGTCCTCGACCACGTTAAGACGTTGATGGCGCGCGGCGCCGGAGATCCGGCAGTGCGCGATGTCTCCGCGTATCTCACCGGGATTCATTCAGGGCATATGGCGGCGGATCGCCTGGATAACAGCTATTACAAACATGGTGTCCGCCGGGCTCTGGCCGGAGATCACTGGTCTGCGGCCCTCGCTTTCGCCCAGGCGGCGCGCGATACGCCGGACGACCTGCGCGTTTTCGAATCCTTTGCCGACGCGGCGGGCCGCCAGCATGCGGGACCCGCCTGTATTAAATCGGGGCGATGTGTCTCCGGTAATATCACGGTCTGGGTCAAGCGCTTTGGCAAGCGCCATGAACGGTCGATGAAGCAGATCGTCGCGGCGGGACGAAAAGGAAAGCTCGCTCCCAAAACTTTGCAAACGCTCAATGTTCTAAGAGCAATCACTGTCTATGCGGCAAAGAAAGATGCCAGTTCCGCCGCCGACCCCGAATTGCGCGGGCTGGCGGCGCAGGTGCTTGCGGCCTATGCAGAGAGCGACCGGCTCGCGGCGGTCACCGGCTATATCCGGCTGTGGAAAATGACGGAACGCCGACGCGGGGGACTGTTCCTGTATCGGTATGGTGAAGCATCCGGCTCTGCCGCAGCGCGGCGGATGTCTGATCACGACGCCCCGTCGGCAACCGCTTCCGGAATAGACGATGATTATCTCGCGGTGCTGACTGAGGCTTTTAGAAAAGCTGGCGACGCAAGCCCTTTTACCGGCAAGCTGAGCCAGGCACAGATCATTCGTCTTCAAAGATGAGGACGATGGTGTTTGAGGTAAAAAAATGACGCTGATTGAACCCGATGGGATCTGGTGCGATGTCCGCACGCCCGGTTTTCAACGCCACAGGCCCGCGCTGTTTCTGGACCGGGATGGCACGTTGATCGAACTCGTCGATTATCTTTCGGCACCGGACGAGGTCCGCTTGATTGATGCGGCGGTCGAGGCGGTCAGGGGGGCGAATACGGCGGGTGTCGCTGTTGTCATTGTGACCAACCAATCCGGTATTGGGCGAGGGTACTACGACTGGGCCGCGTTCGAGGTTGTGCAGGCACGGCTGTACGAGCTGCTGGCCGATGCTGGCGCCGTCGTAGATGCCGTCTATGCCTGTCCACATTCGCCGCCACACGCGGGTGGTCCGGCAAATTCGCTTTATCGAAAGCCAGCGCCCGGTATGTTTCTGCGCGCCGGTACGGACCTTGCGCTCGATCTGGCCAATAGCCGTGTCGCCGGCGACACCGCGGCCGACCTTGCGGCAGGAAAGGCCGCCGGATTGTCAGCCGGGTTACTGGTTGAAACAGGGTATGGAGATCGCGACCTGGCGGCGGCGTTGGCGCTGGCGGATGATCGTTACGATGTTTTGTCGGCTGACTGGGGACACCCTCTTCAGGCGTGATGTCGATTAAAGCTTCAGGCGTGATGTCGATTAAAGCATTTCAACGTTAGCGAGCCTGCGAAGCACGATGTGGATCTATGTCAGCAGGGCAGGACTGGATACCGTCAGGTTCCGCAGTTTATTTTATGTGTTGGATACGAAATTCTCTTTCGAATCGATATTAATTTGGGTTAATCCAATTGATCTGACGCTACGTAAGTTGATTTGTCGCGCGCGACGGAATGAATTTTCATAGTTGACGAAGGGGTTGTGGCACGGTTTCTACCATTAGAAAAATTAATACTAGATATTTTTAATATCGGTGGCCGTTTTGGTCAAATAACAAGTGTTGCTGAATGTTTCTTTTTAGAAACATCTTTTTGTAATATAAGTGTATTACAAATGAAATCATTCTTTTCTGAGTGATCTCTATGTTTAATTCAAATATACATAAATCTTTGTGGGTGTATCTGTAATTTTATTAATCCTTAATTAACCATTTTTATATGTAATTAATTTCGATTAACATAACTAACCGGATCACGTTTCATCGTTCCAAGCTGCCACCAAGCCGAGTGTTTGTTTGGATGTTCGAGTCGATGGAACGTGAGATCGAAATCGCAAGAAATTATATTAATAGCGATTGAGGGGGTGCCTGATGGCGACAGTAAGTTTTAGAATTACCGACGAGTTAAAGCGTGAGCTGGACGAATTGTCGGCTGAGAAGGGCTACCATTTGAGTAAGCTTTTTCGCCGGGCAATAGAGGACCTGCGCGACACCATGCGTCACGGGCCCGATGGCGGCGCGTTCGATCTGTCCTTGAAAGACCGGCTGCTTCTGTCGAACCAGTACCGGATTCTGGAACTGCTCGACAAAGAGGGGGCGGCGGAGCACGGGGAACACCGAGCCGTGCAGACCCGTGCGCAGGAAACCCACTACGTGACGCTGCTGGAAGATTTCAGCAATGCCCTGAACCTGGAGCTGACAGGGGAAGTCATGGATATACTCGCCTTGTTTACGCGGCTGCGACTGTCTTTTGATCATCTGGACGGCCAAACGTCGATGGCTGAGGAAGGAATTGAATTCAGCGGGTTCCATCCCGAGTTCGAGCGCGAAATGCTGAGTTATGCGCAGTTCTACATGCAGAAACTGGGGCGCCACCGTTGGCTAAGAGGCGGTGACGGACAGGGTATTGAGAGCAGCGTGCCGATGTTGGACGTCTACCGCCGGATGCTTTCCGCATGGAAAGGTATCGGCATGGCGAAAGTTTTGTCGGAATCGGAAATCTCGGAAATCGTGAACGCCCGAAATGGCATACAGGGTGTCGACGTTCAGTCCCCCGGTCGGGATTCTGCGTCGACGCGGCACTGATCCCGCTTCATCCCGGGCATGGCGGGCCGTTTTCGGCACTAACGGCCTGATGAATCCTTGCCGGCAATCGAATTCTGAGTGGGAAGCTGCAAAACTCATCGGTACTTGAGTTTTAGATACCGGGTATCAGATGCCCCAGTATCGAGATGATGTTGTCGCCACGGAGATCCGACTTCGCGCAAAACAGTTTGGCGCCGTTCGAGATCGCGGTGCGGTGAAGTTCGGGGGAAGACTGGCCTGACATCGCGATGATCGGCGTTTCAGGCGATCTCTTGTAGGCCGCCGTAATTGCTTCCGGTCCCCACGGCGGCATTAAAAGGTCGTGCAGGATGACCGCATAGTCATTCGTGCCCATAAGCTCCGCTGCTGCTTCGACGCTTGGTGCGTGATCCAGCGAAATCCGATCGCCAAATGCCTGTTGGAGCCACGTCGCGATTAGGTCAAAATCGCCGATGTTGTCCTCGACGACCAAGGCTCTCAATGACATATAAGCTTGCTTTCTGCCCGGCAATACCGTTGCCGGCGGACCGGGTTGTCGACCCATTCCCGCGTCGCCAATCGTGGGGGCACTCTGCTGAGAGCAAGAGCAAGGGCGGATTCCGTGCCTTTGCGGTTTGCGCAGCCCGAGTTTTCGGCTGTCGAGAAACGGGGCGAGCGGAGCATGATAGGGATACGGCGTATTACTAAACACGTAAAATCGTATTGCAATTGTACGCACGGTTGTGCGCGCAGTGCAATCAAAAACAGGTTTTGTTATGCGCGTGTGCAACTCCCGATAAATGGTGTCGCGTCGGCTGACGTTTTATAGTCGGTCGAACAATCCCCTGGTCTGACCGGAGAAACCCACTCATGAGCGCGAATAAACATACTGGCGAAACCCCAACACAACTGACGGAAATCGGTGCGCTGCCCATCCCCGATCCCGATATGCTGGACGACGACATCAAGAAATACATGGCAATCTGCGAAGAGAAGCTCGGCCATATCCCAAACGTCGTGAAAGTATTTTCGCTTCGTCCGGCGAAGCTGCGGACGTTCATCGCCAAGTACAATGAGATGATGTTGTCCGACGAAAGCGGGCTCAGCCGGCTCGAGCGCGAGATGATTGCCGTTGTGGTGTCCTGCGTGAACCGTTGCGTTTATTGCATTACGTCGCACAGCCAGGCTGTTCGCGAATTTTCAGGCGATCCGGTGCTCGGCGATATATTGATGGTCAACTATCGGGAGGCAAACCTGACGCCGCGGCAGCGCGCGATTCTCGATCATGCATGGAAGATGACCTCGGCCCCCGGTGAGACCGGTGCCGCCGATCGCCAGGTGCTGACAGACGCAGGTCTGTCGCCGGAAGAAATTTTTGATGTGAATGATGTCGTCGCGTATTTCAACTACACCAACCGCATGACACATGGCCTCGGCATGCAGCCTAATGAATACTATTTCGGACGTAACCGGTTGCCCGACCCGGAAGAAGGGTAGGAATTCAACAACTTTTGGACAGGTCTCGCTGACCACTGTCTCGCGTCATTGGCAACCCGTGGGTGTGAAAAAAAGACATCACGGTTTTGTGATGAAGGAGTCGCACGGTGTCTCGAAGCCATAGTTGGAGAAGTATCTGTGTAATATTAGGGAATAGTCTGCTTCGAGATGTGCGGTACTATAGTATTTTCCGCATGAAACCGGATTATCAGTAATAGAAAAAAAACACCATTTATCGAAAGATCTGGGATATTTCATACAATGGTATGCATTCTTTTGAAACTGGGAAATTTTATTCCATCGGGATATTTGTAATACAATGGCGTTACACTCGCCTCAGTTCGCCCATTTTGTAATTTAACGAAAATTTAAGTCGAACCCCGCTAACAACCCGCAGGACCCGTTGGTTCAACGAGAAACATTGTTAGAGGGAGAAGATTGATGCCAAGTTCGCGCATAGTCTCAAGAATTGCCGCCACAGCCATAATCGCACTTACCGGTGGAGCGGCACTTACAACTTCAATCGCTCAGGCCGCCGAGATTAAATCTCGGGAGGAATGGAAGAAGGAATATGTCCGTCCGGCGGAAATTCCGTTCCCCGAGGATAATCCGTATACGACTGCAAAAGCGGAACTTGGGCGTACCCTGTTCTTCGACCCGCGCCTTTCGGGCAGCAATTACATCTCCTGTGGCACCTGCCACAATCCCAGTTTCGCCTGGGGCGACGGACTGCCGAAGGGTATCGGCCACGGCATGACCGTGCTCGGGCGCAGGACACCGACGATCCTCAATCTCGCCTGGTCCGAATCATTGATGTGGGACGGCCGGTTTGAGACGCTTGAAGATCAGGCCCTCGGCCCGATGTCGGCGCCGGTTGAAATGAACCAGCAGATGGAAGCGATCGTTACCGAATTGAAGGCGATCCCCGAATACAACACGCTTTTCAAGGTGAGTTTCGGCGGCGAGGGCATTTCGATCCCGAACATTGCCAAGGCGATTGCAACCTATGAGCGGACGGTTGTCAGTGGAATAGCGCCTTTTGATCGCTGGGTTGCCGGCGATGAGGTCGCTATTTCCGAAAGCGCGAAACGCGGCTTCGATCTGTTCAATAACAAAGCCAACTGTGTGGCCTGCCATTCCGGCTGGAACTTCACGGATGACAGCTTCCACGATGTTGGCCTCCCCGATACGGATATCGGCCGCGGCAAACAGTTGCCCGACGTTGCCGTGATGCAGCATGCTTTCAAGGTGCCGACACTGCGCAATTCGGTTGAGCGGGCTCCATACATGCATGACGGATCGCTTAAGAACCTGTTTTCGGTGGTCGCGCATTACAATGACGATTTCATCAAGCGTCCGAGCCTTTCGTCTGAAATCTACAAGCTCAAGCTGAGCGACGCTGAACAGTCAGATGTTGTTGCGTTCCTGAAAACGCTCAGCAGCCGGGACGCGCCTGTCGCATTGCCCCGACTGCCGGCGTTTGATCAGACCCTTGCGGGTAGTGTTTCCGGCGTGAATACAGCGGCAGGGAATACCAACGATGCCAAAGCGGCACCGACAGCCTGCGGCGGGTTCTTCCAGCACTGGCAAACCTGCGAAAAATAGATATCAAGAGAGAGATCAAGACCATGAAAATCAAGATCATTACGTCTGTTGCAATTGGGCTGCTGGTTGCTACCGGAAGCATCGCGAATGCTGCTGAAGTCGTCGTCACTCAGAAGGCCAAGAAGTTTGACCAGAAGAAGGTGACCATCAGTAAGGGCGACAGCATCAAGTTCGTGAATGCGGATTCTATTGCCCACAACATTCATTCGCGTGGTGCGGGAAAATTCGACCTCGGCGCCCAGAAACCCGGGACCACGATGTCGCATGTATTTGCAGCGGATGGGACGTTCAAAATCCGGTGCGCGATCCACCCGAAGATGAAGCTGAAAGTTACGGTCAAGTAGTGCCCGCTCAGGTGCCACGACATCCATAACTTTCAAGAGATCGAAACCAATGTTCAAAACACTTATTGGTAGCGCCGCCGTGTTGCTTGCTTTGTCGCAGGCAACACGGGCGGAGGGGCCGAAGCATCACGTCGTAGAGATTGTTAGCGACTATGATAATTTGCGGATGGCCTTCCGCCCCAAACGAATTGTGGTTCAGCCGGGTGATACCGTTACCTGGGCGAACCTGGTGGCTGAGGAGCACAACGTCGTCAGCTACCCGGACGGATACCCCCAGGGGGCGAAGCCGCTGCTGAGCCCTTACCTGAAAAAAAAGGGCGAAAAATGGTCTCATACGTTCAGCGTCAAGGGAACTTATGAATACCATTGCATACCCCATCTGCCGATGGGAATGCATGGCAAGGTCGTGGTGACCCGGCCGTCCGAGTCTGCGGAATTCCACGAACCGAACGCGGCGCAGATGAAAGAATACGCCGCCAGATTGCGTGAGTATTTCGATGAGGAAGACTTCAAATACAGGGCAAGAGGGCAGAGGCAGGAAAATGGCGCTTCGTCTCATAAAGCGCATTAGCGCCAATTTTCTCAGGGGCCTTGCGGCCAACCTTCATCCATCAAAACTTTTCGTCATAACGATCCCACCTTCAGCGCGTCGGCGGCGCATGATGTAGAGCAAGAGGTATTGGTCAGCTTCATCACGACGGGAGTGGTTGTCGTTCTTGGGCTGCTCATCGCAACCTTGCTTGGGCTTGTCATCACGCGTCCGTTACACGGTATTCGCAGTAGGATGACCGAGCTGGCGGACGGCAATCAGGAAGTTGAAATTCCCGGGACGACCAGGCGCGATGAGATCGGCGACATGGCGCGCGCGGTCAATGTGTTCAAGACCAACATGGTCGAAAACGAACGACTGCAGCAGGAGAACGCCGAGGCTGAAGCAAAGAACCGGTTGCAGGAGCGAAAACGCGACGAAGACAGACGAGAATCCAAGGAGCAGGCCGAGGCCGAGCGCATCAAAGCCGACGCGCAGGCCGAAGAACGCCGCAAAGCGGAACTACAGGCGCTCGCCGATACCTTCGAGACGGGCGTTGGCGCTGTGATCGAGAAAGTCGCGACCGCGTCCTCGCAAATGCAGACCTCGGCGGAGGCAATGACGGCAAGCGCAGAGAGGGCTTCTGAGAGAGCGAACGCCGTTGCGACGGCGTCTGAGGAAGCCACCAGCAGCGTTCGCATCGTATCGACCGCAACGATCGAAATGTCGGCGTCGGTCGACAAGATCGCCCGTCAGGCCGATGAAAGTTCGCGTATCGCCAAGGCTGCGGTGGATGAGGCCGGCTCGGCGAATGAAAAGGTTCAAGGTCTCGAAGTGGCCGCCGGAAAAATCGGCGAGGTCATCGACCTAATCAACGATATCGCGAGCCAGACGAATTTGCTCGCCTTGAACGCGACGATTGAGGCGGCCCGGGCAGGCGAAGCCGGCAAGGGTTTTGCTGTCGTTGCCACAGAGGTGAAATCGCTGGCCGATCAGACGGCCAGGGCGACCGATGAAATCGGCGCTCAGATTGCGCAGATTCAGAGCGCGACGGCAGAGGCGGTCACCGCGATCGATGGTATCGGTTCGACCATCACGAAGGTCAACGATATCGCAGCCTCAATCTCCGAGGCGGTCGAAGAGCAGGGCGGTGTGACCCGCGAAATTTCCGGCAGTGTTGAAGATGCGGCAACCGGCACGGAGACAGTGTCGAGCAATATCGCCGATGTATCGGAAGCTGCAGCTGAAACCGGCGAGGCTGCGTCGCATGTACTGGGTGAGTCCCATGAACTGTCGACCCAGGCGACAGTTCTGCGGGCGTCAGTCGACGAGTTCCTGGACAAGGTGCGCGCGGCGTAAAAGCGCAATGCGCTGGTATCCAGCCTAATTAATGTCGTGAAAATGTTCAGAACCGGTGGGATCTGAACGGGGGCACGCCCGTTTTGTTTCACAGCTGCGTCTGATTGCGCTACACCCGCGCCATGACGATTGTTTCCATAAAATTTGCGCTCGATGCCCGGCTCGGAATGATGCGGGGCGTTGATCGGTTGGCCGATACCGTCTCCGTGACGCTGGGGCCACGGGGCCGCACCGTCGTGATCGACGCCGAAGATGGGCTTGGCGCGCCACGGATTACCAAGGACGGCGTGACCGTTGCCGATGCGCTGGAAGAGGCGGGGCGGTTCGAGCAGCTCGGGCTGCGTCTGGTGCGCCGGGCAGCGCAGCGGGTGGCCGAGGATATCGGCGACGGGACGACCACAACCATTGTTCTTGCCCGGGCGATCGCCGCCGAGGGCATGAAGGCTGTCGCCGCCGGGGTCGATCCCCTGCAGTTGCGATTGGCGCTGGAGCATGGCAGTGCCGCGGTCGTCGGCGAATTGCGGCGCCAGTCCCGGCCCGTGCGGGGCAGGGCGGATTTCCAGCGGATCGCGACGATCTCTGCAAACGGTGAGGAAACGCTGGGCGCGATCATCGGAGAGGCGTTCGATACCGTCGGCGCTGACGGCGTTGTCTCGGTCGAGGGTGGGCAGGCGTTCGAAACAACGTGGGAACGGCTGAGTGGGCTTCAGTGGGACGGCGGCTATGTGTCCCCTTATTTTATGACCGACGCGGTGTCGGCGGAATGTGTCTACGAAAAGCCGTTGATCCTGCTGACCGAGCACACGTTGGAGAATCACACACCGCTGTTGCGACCGCTGGAGGCCGCGGTTCGCGCGAACCGGCCTTTGCTGATCGTCGCCGAAGGCGTCACCGGGGAAGCATTGCAGACGCTGGTGACCAACAAGATACGGAACAATCTGCGGGTTGTTGCCGGAAAGGGGCCGTTGTTTGGTGATCGCCGCCGGGCCATGCTTGAAGATATCGCCGCCGTCACAGGAGCGACGCTTGTGTCCGACCGGCGCGGAGATGACATCAGGGAAATCGATCCATCCATGCTTGGGTCCGCCGACCGGATCAAGCTCACAAAGGATGTCACGACGATCATTGGCGGTGCCGGCAGAACAGAGGGTATCGAGCAGCGTGTGGTGGGAATCCGGGCTGAACAGGGGCTCGCTGGCAATACACCGTTCCAGGAGAAAAATCTGCGTGAGCGCCTGGCGAAACTGACCGGCGGTGTTGCCGTTGTGCGCATAGGCGGGGTAAGTGAAGCGGAGATCTCCGAGCGGCTTGACCGCGCCGACGATGCGGTGAATGCGGTGCGGGCAGCCGGGGGCGGGGGCGGGGGCATTCTGCCGGGTGGCGGTGCGGCCTATCTGCATGCAGTGAAGATATTGCCCGACGGGAAGACGCCCGAGGAACGCGCGGCAAGCCGGATCCTCCGCGCAGCCCTGGCATCACCGGCGATCCGGATTGCATCCAATGCCGGGCAGGATGGCCGAATGGTGGCGGCCAGGCTTGCTGATGAGGGCAACGCCGTCATGGGCTACGATGCGCAGGCGGACGTATTCTGCGATTTGATGGACGCCGGCATCGTCGATGCCGCACAGGTGGTGATCTCGTCGCTGGAGGCCGCAACCTCGGTTGCGGCCCTGCTGCTGACGGCCGAGGTGGTGGTCGCCAAACCTGCAGCACCGCCGCGTCCGACCCGCGCCGATGACATCCCCTTCGGCCCGGAAGCCAAGGATATGACCGCCGACGAAGCGGGCGGTTTCGGGCTTGTTTAGGAGGCAGCTAAATTTTTTCATAGTTGTAGTAATAGTATAATATAAAAATATTCTTTGTGTTTGTGGTTATTTTGTAACGGAGTAACGTGACGTAAAAAGCATCTGTCTGTATTGTTGTTGATGTAAATATATTAATATATTCATTTAATTTTTATGTATTTATATTAACTTGGTGCGATGGTTGGCAGGGCAAATATTATGGAGCGTCAGGGGCTCGTGACCGCGATCCAAGCGGCGTCGAGCGGCATCGTGATAGCCGATTTCCAATTGCCGGATCGTCCTCTGGTTTTCGTAAACCCTGCCTTTGAGAAAATGACCGGCTATGCGGAAGCGGTTGGGCGGAACTGCCGTTTTCTACAGGGGGAGGACACCGACAGCGCGACCGTAAAGGAGTTGCGGGTGGCGTTGGAAGAGGGTCGTCACATCACCTGCCGTATACTGAATTACCGCAAGGATGGCTCGACGTTCTGGAACGACCTCACGATGAGCCCGATATACGGCGAAGACCGGAAAGTCACTGGGTTCGTCGGAATCCAGAAGGATGCTACGGAAGAGGTTATCTTAAAGCAGGAACTCGCCAAAGAGGTGCTGGCGCTGAGGGAGACACGCCGTGCGTTGAAGGTGGCGAACACGGAACTTCGCCGGGTTGCCTATACGGACGCAGTGACGGGAATTCCGACCCGCATGCTCTTCTTCGATCGCGTTAAGCAGGCACTGGCGCGTGGCAAACGGTCAGGCGATGTTTTTGCGATCATCTTCATGGATCTTGACGGCTTCAAACAGGTCAATGACAGCTTTGGACATGAGGCCGGGGATATCGTCCTTCGGAGCGTCGCCGAACGGCTTCAAGGCCAAATCCGGGAAACCGATACCCTTGCGCGCTTCGGGGGGGACGAGTTCGTTCTGCTTGTCGACAGCTCTGTCACCCGCGGCGTGGTGGCAGATATTTGCGACCGGATTTCACGCACGTTCTCGGCACCGTTTGAACTCGGTGACGCGGAAATCAGGCTGGGCATCAGTTTTGGCGCGGCATTTAACCCATTCGACGGAGACGATGTAGAGGACTTGATACGTTTTGCCGATACGGCGATGTATGAAACCAAGAACTCGAAACGTCGCTCGTCCACCAATGTTAGGGTGATCCAAAGCGCTTAGCGTACGCTTGCGGTTGACTCCTGTCTCACGTCCAGCGTAGGCTAAAATCAGTCGTGCAAACGATTGCACAAATAAGTGCAACATGCGTCGAACATGGGAGAAACAGGCGTGAACGCAGAGGTGGCGCCGGTCACGGCGGATGCGAAGGCGCGGATCAGAATAGACGGCGTTGGCAAGAGCTACGGCGATCTAGAGGTCTTTAAAGATATAAATCTGACGTTCGGCGAACGTGAGATCGTCACCGTGGTCGGACCGTCCGGTTGTGGCAAGACAACATTGCTGCGGTGCATTTGCGGCCTTTTGCCGATCAATCAGGGTTCGATCCGTATCGACGACGTTGAAGTCACCGAGCCGTTGCCAGGCGTTGCAATGGTGTTCCAGCATTTTGGATTGTTCCCCTGGAAGACGGTTCAGCAGAATGTCGGATACGGCTTGCAGATGGCGGGTGTCGACAAGGCCGTCATCGCTGAAAAGGTACCGCATTACATCAACCTCGTCGGTCTGACGGGCTTTGAGACCGCCTATCCGCATCAATTATCCGGCGGCATGCAGCAGCGCTGCGGCCTTGCCCGTGCGCTGGCGACAGAGCCATCGGTGCTGCTGATGGATGAGCCATTTGCGGCGATCGATGCGCAGACTCGCGAAATCCTTCAGCTTGAACTTCTGCGGATCTGGGAATCCCGGCCGACGACGATGGTTTTCGTGACCCATTCGATCGAGGAAGCAGTGCTTATGGGCGACCGTGTGGTCGTGCTCAAAGGCCGGCCGAGCTCGGTCTTCGAGGTCATCGATGTCGGTCTGCCGCACCCGCGCAACCGCGACACACTCGCCAGCGCGCGCTTCGCCGAAGTGCGCGAACATGTCTGGTCCAATCTGATGGATGAGGCGCGCAAGGCGGAATTTGAGATACAGTAACGGCACGAACGAAGAGACAACGCGTAAACGCAACCTTCGATAGGGAGAAGATAGATGAAAAAGCTCACCACTATTCTGACCGGGGCGGCGTTTGCCGCCGGACTGGCAGTCGCCACACCGGCGCTCGCCGCAGACAAGTTCAGCGTCGCCACACCGGGTATACCGCCTGTGTTCGCCGGGACCATCCTGTACGTCGCGCGCGATGCGGGGATCTTCAAAAAATACGATCTCGACGTCACCATCAAGGCGATGAATTCCGGCGCTGCAGCCGCCAAAGCCGTTGATTCCGGCTCGGTGGATGCGTCGCTGTCGCCCAGCCAGTTCGTGGTCCGAATGGTCTCGAACGCCGGTGCGCCGCTCAAGGCAATCTGGGGTATGGAACATCCTGATTGGCTGATCGCGTCGATGGATGCGTCGAAAGTCACCTGCGCTTCGATCAAGGGCCAGGGCGTCGGCGTCGATTCCAAGCGCGGTGCGCGCTGGATACAGCTCAACACGTATCTTGCCCGCAAGTGCAAAATGAAGATCGAAAAAGATGTCCCGACTGTGCCGATGTCATCGAATGTCGGCACCGCGATGGCATCCGGACAGCTCAATTTCGGCGTCCTGCATATCGATGATGTGCCGGTGATCGAACGCATGAGCGGCAAGAAGGTTCATACCGTTGCCCGTCTCGAAGATGTGGTGCCCGGCGTGCATTATCTGATGATGATCGCACGGGAGAACAAGATTGCGGCGAACCGTGATGCGTATGTGCGTTTCGTTGCGGCGCTGCGCGATGCGAGCAAGATGATCCACGACAAGGCCAATACCGATAAGATCGCCAAACTGGCGGGAGCGACCAAGCGTACGGGGGCGGATGCGATCTATGCCGTGAACGCCTATCGGGAGATGGAATTCTGGCCGAACGGGACGCTGGGTCTTGGCAAGGACCGGATCATGAAGGCTGTGGCCAATCAGATCGGTGTTGGCAAACGCACCAAGGGTCGCGGTGGCATTAACCCGAAGAAGACGCCGGTGACTTACGAGCAGATGACCGATCTGACGCTTTGGGAAGACGCCAAGAAGATGATGAAATAGGGACTGGCGAGAACCCCCTGACCTCTAATCGCGCCCCCGCCAGACCGGCGGGGGCGTTCAAGAGATAACCGTCTTCATGTTTTCCTCTGACACCCGCATTGTCCGGATTGCTCAGGTTTGCCTCAGTCTGTTTATTGGGCTGACGATCTGGGAAATCGCCGGCTGGCAGTTTAATGCCGCCCACATGGCGCCGGTCTTCGGATCGGACTTTGTCGTCACCCGATGGATCGCTGAACTGATTGCCGGTGGTACGAAGCTCGAAGAACATCCCGGCACCATTCCGCGGCTGATCGAATTTATCCAGGACGGTGAATTTTTTATCGCCCTCGGCCAGTCGCTGGCGCTGTTTGGCACTGGCTTCGGCATTGCTGTGCTTATCGGCCTGCCGCTCGGCATTCTGATGGCGCGGCTGCGTCTGATGCGGATCGGGCTGGAAAGTTATATCCTTGGGCTCTATGCGACGCCGATGGCCGCGATGATCCCGTTTATCCTGGCTATTTTCGGCTTCCAGTTCTGGCCCAAGGTTATCGTCGTCGTTCTCTTTTCCGTCTTTCCGATCCTGTACAACACGCTTGAAGGCGCGCGCTCGCTTAAGCCGGAAATGCTCGAGGTCGCCCGGGCCTTCCGCTCGTCGGAACGCCGGATCTGGATCGATATTCTCATACCCTACACGCTGCCCTTTGCGCTTACCGGCATCCGCCAGGCAATCGGGCGCGCACTGGTCGGCATGGTGGCGGCGGAGATATTTCTCAACAATACCGGTCTCGGCGGGTGGCTTGTAGATTCATCGCGCAGCTTCGATATGGCTGGCGTCCTTGGGGCGATTATCGTGACGACGCTGATCGGCGTTTTCCTGATGAGCCTCGTACGCCGGCTTGAAAAGCACTTCGCCGCTTGGCGGGGGACGGCGTCGTGAGCAGTGTCTCCGGTGCATCAACGACGGTCGGTCCGTCTTTGTGGGCACGCCTTACGGGCTCGGTATTTCTGGTCAAACTTACCTTTGGCGTCGTCATTCTTGGGTTGTGGGAAGTCGGCGTTCGAAATTTTGCCGCCCCGTTCGTCGCCCGCCCGTCACGCATTGCCGAGGTATTCCCGACCGTCATCGTTGATCCCGCCTATTGGGACGCCACGTGGTCGACCCTCAGTGCCGTGATTATCGGTCTCGCTATCGCGATGGTCTTCGGCACGTTGATAGGCCTGCTGATGGGAAGGGTCAAAACCGCCGACCGGATGCTCGATTTCTACGTCAACGGCTTCTATGCGATGCCGATGATCGCCGCACTGCCGTTGCTGACGGTGTGGTTCGGCTATTCAGAAGAAGCACGGCTGGCGACGGTGGTATTTGCCGCGCTGTTTTCCGTCATAATAAATGTGTCGGACGGTGCGCGCTCCGTGCCACGTGAATATCTTGAAGTGGCGACCGCCTACCGTGCCAACCGGCGCTCGGTGTGGTTCGATATCACATTGATGTCGGCGTTGCCTTATCTCATCGCCGGGGTGCGTCTCGCGGCCGGCCGGGCACTCGTTGGCGCCGTCCTGGCGGAGATTTTTGCATCCGTCGAGGGGCAGGGGATGTATATCCTCGCCAATGCCCGCGGCTTGTTACAGAACGAAGCCGTGGTAGGTGTGCTGATGCTCGCCGCCTTCGGTCTTGGGTTCGATGCGTTGATGAACGCTGTTTTGCGCAAGTGGTTCCCCTGGTATCGCCGGGACGGTGGCAAGGGGAATTAGATCACTTCCGCACGGGTTGGGCGCCGCATTTCCAGTGTCGATCCGAGTTGTAAAAAGAGAGTATATAGATATAATATCACGTTTAGGTTGTTGATTGGTCGGCTGGGACTCAGGAGAGCAATATGAACGTTTTATGCCGAGGTTCTTGCGATAGCGTTTGGATTCGAACTACCTGCCTCGTCGTCACGGCCTTAGTAATGGCGGGCTGTCAGAATTCCACGACCAGGCCGGCGGCGCAGAAGGCAACTGTTGCACCGACGGTCACGGTACCGGTGACCGCGGTTCCCGCTGCTGCAATTCCCAATGCTACCGCACCGGCGGTTTCAATCCGGACGCCCATTAGCGATCAACCGTCATTCACCCTTGCCAGAGTCGTCTCCGGCATTCGCCGTGGCACAGCCATCGCAACTCTTCCGAAACGGTTCGGGGGATTGTGCAATGCCAGCTACGGTAGAAAGGCGACGCTGGACTGGGCATCCGGAACACGGGAGTTTGGCAACTGGAGGTCGGAATTCGGCCAGTTGTTTTTCGAAGCCCTTCGGGATGGTGGCGTAAATGTCGTTGGTGATCCGCAGGACCTGTTTGGACAAAAAAAGAACGCCCAAAGTGCGGAATTTCTCGTCGGCGCGCGTATCCAGAAACTGACCGGCAAGTTTTGCGAGAGACACCGTTGGTTTGGCCGCTCCTCCACTGGCAGATTCAATGGCGAATTTACGATCGACGTCGAATGGTCAGTGTATTCAACCTTGAGCAAGAAAACTGTCGTGCGATTTAATACGCAGGGATATTTCAAGCAGCGCAAAGCCAAGGCCAATGGGGTTTTCATAACATTTCTCGGCGCTTTTGCGGCGGCAACCGAGGACCTTCTCAAAACACAACAGTTCGTCGATCTGGTCGAACGGAGATCAGAAAGTGTCGATGCGCCCACGCGCGCGGTATCGCCTGCGAGAACAATGCCGGAAGGTGGTGGCGAATTTACACCTATCGAAATCGCACGGTTCAGACAATCGAAGCTTCCCATCCGCCGAATTGTTGCCGACGTGACGGGCGCCGTTGTGTCTATCCGCGCGGGTGGTGGGCTCGGTTCGGGTTTTCTGGTCGATGGCTCAGGCCTTCTGTTGACGAACGAGCATGTGGTCAGATCCGCCCGGCGCGTCCAGGTGGTGTTTGGCAACGGTCTTGAGGTTACTGGAACGGTCGTCCGGCGGGACCCGGTGCACGATGTAGCCCTTGTAAAAGTGCCGCTGCGGGCCCGAAACGTGTTGCCGATCCGAATGAAGCCGGCAGAGCGTCTGGAGGACGTGTATGCCGTTGGCAGTCCATTGATGGAGGAACTTGCCGGGACGGTCACCCGCGGCATCGTGAGTGCGTGGCGGCGTCTCAAACGAGATGGGAGACGGCTTATTCAGGCGGATGTGCCGATAACCGGCGGTAATAGCGGCGGCCCGTTGCTCGATCAATCCGGAAACGTTATCGGCATATCGGTTGCCGGGTTTACGGTCGAGGACGCCCAAAACCTGAACCTCTTCATCCCCATAAACGACGCACTGGAAGCGCTGAATATCGTTTATTCGAATAAGCGGACCGCAGGCGGGTAGACGGCCCGGTCCGTGTAGGGCGTGCCTATTGCGTTGATCGGGCCGATCCTTCATTGAGGGGGATGTCTTCCCCCGATTTCGTTACACCTCTTGTAAACCTGTGGACGCGCCTGCCCGGAAACCTCCGTGGTATCCTGTGGCTTAGTCTGGGCGCGTTTCTGTTTTCGGTCGTTGATGTTTTTGTAAAATCCCTGGGCGGACGCTTCCATCCGATCGAAATTTCGTTCTTCCGCTATGCCTGCGGTTTTGTGTTTCTGATGCCGCTTTTTATTCGGTTGGGGCGCGACAATCTGGCGACCCAGAGGTTCCCGCTGCACTTGCTGCGGATGGGGCTCGCTTTTATCGCGCAGCTCGGCATTTTCATCACCGTGATCCATATGCCGCTGGCGGATGCAACGGCCTTTATGTTCTCGAAACCGCTGTTTACCACCGTGGTTGCGGTCTTTGTGCTGTCCGAAGTCGTCAGCCGCCGCCGATGGGCAGCGACAGTCGTGGGCTTTATCGGTGTTCTTGTTCTGGTGCGCCCCGGGGCGGAAGCGATCAATCCGTTCGCGCTGGTGGCGGTCGCATCGGCCATGACCTTCGCGGTCGCAAACGTCCTGATCCGCAAGCTGTCATCGACCGAACCGACCGGGCGTATCCTGTTCTACTACCATATCGGGGGGATCATCCTGTTTGCGGGCCCCGCCGCCTATGTGTGGGTCATGCCGATCGGGATCGAATGGGTGCAACTGATCGCCATCGGCGGGCTGACGACCATCGGCATATTCTGCTTCATGCGGGCCTTTACCGTCGGAGAAGCAAATGCCGTCGGCCCGGCGGAGAATCTGCGCCTGATCTATGCGACGATTTTCGGGTTCGTCCTGTTCGCTGAAATCCCGTCGATGTGGACCGCGGTGGGGGCGGCCATCATCGTCGCCAGTACGCTCTACATTGCCCGAGCCGAAGCGCGGCGAAAGCGATAGCGCCGATTGATCCTGGCCTCTGCCGCGGCTAACTTAAGACGACCACTTTAAGAAATTTATACCCAGACAAAGGCACCCTTCATGGCAGAGACAGCGATCTTCGAACCCGGCGGATACCGTTATGTCCGTGGCCCTTTCCAGTATTCTGGCGGCGCAGCGGCGCAGCCCGGATTTGCCATCGAGCGGGCCCGGTTCGCGCGGCCTGTCGCGCTTGAAGAGGGTTTCAAGCGAATCGAAGAGCATCTCGATTCTATCGGCCGTCCCTATACATCGTTCTGTGCCTGTGAGCTGCGCTCGCCCGCGCCGTTTTCCGAACAGGGCTTTATCGATTTCAACCGCGTCTATGTAGGCACGCTGGAACGCTGGGGCATCTACAAGGATGAGGAAAATCCGGTTGCGCGCTCGAACGTGTGTCCTGAGATTGATGCACCTCCCGGACCCAGCTTTCACGCGTTCAGCTATACCGTGCCGGCGCCGGCCAATGCGCCTGCCAGTTTCGTTATTGCCGGGTCGGGCGAAGCACCGGAAGGCCATGGCAAGTACGAAGACCGGATCATCCGGCTTGGCGATACGTCGCCTGATGCACTGCGCGAAAAGGCACTTTATGTGCTGGGGGCGATGGAAGAACGGATGACGGTGCTTGGCGTTGGCTGGCGTGATTCCACCGTCACCCACGCGTATACGGTACATGATCTGCATCCGTTCCTTGCCGATGAGATTGTCGGACGCGGTGCTGCTGCCTCGGGGTTGACCTGGGTTTATGCCCGCCCGCCGGTTGTCGGGCTTGAATACGAAATGGACCTGCGCGGCATCTATGCGGAGCATGTGTTGCCGGCCTGATCTCGATTAACGCGACGGTCCGTTATTTTCCCTATTATGCATCGTTGTTTTGAACAGCTGCGATAGCCGCAGGATCGGAAGAATCAATGAGCCTGATGCACAAGGTGCGCGTTTATCATGCAGCGTTGGCAGTGCTCACGGTTCTCGCCTATCTCACGGGTGATTTCGGCATTGTTCATGACTGGCTGGGGTATGGCGTCGCAATTGTGATCGCATTGAGATTGCTGTGGGCGGTCTTCAATCCCCGGCAACTCGGACTCAACAGGTTTTATCCTGCGTTCGACGGATTGCGCTTCGACAACTTTTACCGGCACACGGCTGTGAGCAAGACGCTTATTCTAGGGATCGTCATCACGCTTTGCGCTGCGACTTTAACGGGTGTGGCGATGGATGGTGGTGAAGCTATCGGGCTTGCAGAGGTTGAGGTTGTGGGAACGGCTCTTGCCAATGGCCACGACGGAAACGACGAAGGGGGTAACGGCGACGGCGGTGATTTTCTCGAAGACATTCACGAGGTGTTTTCCAACTTTCTGATTTTCTTCGTTATTTTGCATGCTGGCTATTTGCTGTTGTTCAAGCGTCCGCTGGCACGGTTTATGCTGTACCGGGACCGGTCGAAATAAACGAGCTTTCTGCCGTCCGCTATTAGACGACTCTGTTCCTGCAGGTTAACATTCACGCTCTTGAAAGGGAGGCGACAATGAAGATCGATGGCAGCTGTGTTTGCGGGAGCGTTACCTATGAAGCTGAGGTCGATCCCGACAAGGCTGCGCTGTGCAATTGCACAGATTGCCAGAAGTTTTCGGGCTCGGCCTTTCGGATGAGTGTGCCTGCACCCGACAGCGCGTTCCGTCTGTTGAGTGGTGCGTTGAAGGTTTTCGTGAAGACCGCCGAAAGCGGTGGCCAGCGGGCGCAGGCATTTTGTCCGGAATGCGGTACCCATTTCTATTCGACCTCGGTGGGTGAAGGCCCGAAGGTTTTGCGCCTGCGGACATCGACAGCAAATCAGCGCGACCAGTTGGCACCAAAGAACCAGGGATGGATGCGGTCCGCGCAGTCCTGGCTGGCCGATCTGCCCGGTTTGCCCGGCGTCGACAAACAGCCCGGCTGACAGTGTTCGTCCCACCGCAGCTGTTTCTGATTGCATTCGGTTGGATTGGTATTCTTGTGGTGTGCGCGCTGGTGCCCGAACGGGCGTTTTCGGGAACCGGGGCGACGGAACAGAAATTCGTGCAATCAGCGGGGCAATCGACGGGCCGGGTCTTACGTGTCGGGCCGACCCGAAAGCTGAAGCTGCCATCCGATGCCGCGGCAATCGTTCGTAGCGGTGATACCGTCCTGATAGATGCCGGGAGCTATGCTGATTGCGCGATCTGGCGGACGCCCGATATTACGCTTTCGGGCGATGTGGGTGCGGAGACCCGGATCCGGGATATCGCCTGTGATGGCAAGGCGTTGTGGGTATTCTATGACGGCCCCGCGACGGTTCAGAATATCCGGTTTTCGGGCGCGCAGGTTGTCCGGCGGAATGGCGCAGGTATCCGCTGGGAGGGCAGGGGGACACTGACGGTCCGCAACGCTGTGTTCGATGGCAACCAGATGGGAATTCTGACCCACAACAAACACGTCTCTTCGCTTCATATCAGCAGGAGCCGGTTCAACGGCAATGGCAACTGTGAGACGTTCTGCGGTCATGGGGTCTATGCAGGGGCGATCACCGCGTTGACGATCCGGGCGTCCGAGTTTCGCAATCACCGTTTCGGCCATCACATAAAATCGCGGGCCCTCGTTTCGTCGATCATCGGTAATACGATATCGGATGGCATGTCCGGCACCTCGAGCTACGCGATCAACCTGCCGAATAGCGGCACGGCAACGATCCGCGGGAATACCATCCAAAAAGGAAAACTGAGCGATAACCTCCATTGTGCGATCTGTATCGGTGAGGAAATTGTGCTGCCCGGCGCAGAAATCTCTACGACAAAGAAGAAGGGCGGCGCGGCAAACCCGAGCAACGGTATCCGCGTCACCGGTAATACGTTTCATAATGATAGCGGAGCGGCGGAAACCGTGTTTGTCTGGAACCGCGGACCACACAAGGTCACCCTGCAGGACAATATTTTAACCGGGCCGGGTAGCGCCTATTTCATCGGGCCCAAACCTGAAAACAATCCGGCGAAGCCCTGACCAGCCGTCGAACCGTCGGGCATTGACCGGACGTCCGGTCCGGTTCTAACCTTTCGTATGATCAAGGGAGCAAAGCCATGAATGTTGTCGCCATGCCATCCGCCAAGGTACCGTCGATGCGCGATCGCGTATCGCAGGCTGAGTGGGGTACACGGGTTGAGCTTGCAGCCCTGTACCGGGTTGCGGCCAATATGGGGCTTGAAGATCTGACCGCGAACCATTTTGCGGCACGCGTGCCGGATGCGCCGAACCATTTCCTTATCAAGCCGACGGCCTTGCTGTTTTCGGAAGTTACGGCGTCCAACCTGTGCTGTTACGATGAAAACCGCGAGCTTGTATATGAGACCGAGCATACGTCGAGCCCTGCGGGGCCGCGCATTCATGGCTCCGTTCTGGATGCCCGCCCGGATGTGAATGCCACAATTCATTTGCACACCACAGCGGGGGCGGCGGTTTCCACGATGGATTGCGGTCTCAAGTTTATTTCGCAAGCCTCCATGCGCTTTGCCGGACAGGTGGCCTATCACCGCTACGAAGGCCTCGTTCACAAGGATGACGAAGGCCCACGCCTGATCGCCGACCTTGGCGACAAGCACGTCCTGTTTCTCGAAAACCACGGCACATTGATTACCGGCCGATCGGTCGCAGAATGTTTCCTGCTGCATCACTATCTGGAGCGCGCATGCGAGATACAGGTCGCTGCGATGTCGTCAGGTGCCGTGCTCAAAGAGCCGCCGCTGGAGGAATGCCTGAAGATGGCACAGGGCTGGGCCGAGAACCGCCCGCCGCCGGCCGATGAACTGGTGGGGAATCGGGATTTTCAGGCGATGGTGCGCAAAGTCGATGCGATAGATCCGGGATTCAGGGACTAAGGCCTGGTACTCCGGCTTTTCGCCGGATCAGGAATCCGGGTCGATACCCTGTTCTTTCAGCATCTTCGCACGCTCAGCCGCCTGGGCGGCGGTCATGCCCCAGGTCGGCGGAATTTTAAGATACTCTTCTTCTTCCGCCGTGTTCTCTCTTCCGAGAACCGCGTTGCGATGGGGGAACCGGCCGAACCGGGCCACGGCATCATGGTGGCCCTGAGCGGCTTTCATTGAGCGTTCGTCATTCAGGGTGGCGTAAAGTTCAACGCCGAGCTTCTGGTCCGCCAGAACTTCGCTGTGTTCAAGCGGCAGGAAGGCAAAGTTCTTGGGCCTATTGCTGAAATTCAGATGATACCCGCGATCAACGGCGAATTTCGTGATGTCGCGTGCTTTCGGATCCGTGTGAAAGGCCTTCGCCGTGCCCCGGTAAATATTCCGGGGGAACTGATCGAGCATCAGGATCAGCGTCAGGCAGTTCTCCGGTACTTCCATGAAATGATCGAATGCGCCGGCGGCAGCCTGTTCGTGCAGACTGGTGTAGTTGCCGATCAGATGAGCGTCGAATTCAGGTGTCGACTTGAACCAGACCTCACGGCGCTCCATTTCGGCCGTCATGTCGGTGGTACCGAACCAGAAGGTCAGGATGTCTTTGGCGATGGGATCCATAGGAAGCTTTCTGCGGGAAGAGGCGTGAGTTAGTTGAATATTTTGATGCCAAGTGGCGCGGATTTGCCGCCATTGGTGGGGGAGGTGTCGGCCGGGCAGGCAGACACCGCGGCCAAGATATCCATATCTGCGCGGATATCGATGTAATCGTCGGGGCCGACATCCGTCGGTAAAATCGTAAAGCCGCCGTCTTCGTGCAGGTCGACCTTCATGAACACGTTGAAAATGTCGAACACGTCATCTCCGGTCAGCCCATAGGGGGCGAGGGCTTCGGTAAGGTTCTCCTGGCACGACCTGTGACCTGCCTCGATATTGTCACGCAATTGATAGAGCCGGGTCGAGCAGCGCCCACCCATATTGCCCCAGTGATTGCCGCATGTGTCGTCGACAACGGTCATCATGACATTCTCGCGCGGTGGCTTCGAATAGAAATACTTGAAGCTCTTGGAAGTCCCGGTGCCGCAGATCACATTGATCGCCCAGGATTGGCCGACGTGAAACATCTCGCGGTAATCATGCGCATTGTAGAACACGCAATCGCCGACTTGCTTGCCGTCAATCTGGTGAATGCGGAACGTCTGGCCTTTCTTGACCTCGAACGCGCGGCCATAGGTGGCCGGTATGATAAATGCTTCAGCTAGCGCGCCCGGCATTATCAGGACTTTCGGTTGCTTTGTGTCCAGTCGTGATCGGCGATATCAAACACAAGGCCGTTGGGGTCCTTGTATTTGGTTTCGGCATCGACGCCGGGAATGTTGTCGGGCAGTTCCATGAAAAATTCGCCGCCCAGGTTCACGGCTTTCTCGCCGGCGGCGACCTTGTCGTCGACCACGAAGCCGATGTGATGCAGGCCCGCCCAGTCGGGGCCGTTCTTGCCACCCTTGGTGCCTTCCGGAAAATGCAGCAGGGTAAGGTTCATCGTGCCATCCGACAGCATCACGGCATTACCATATTCGCTTTCCACGTCACAGACGCGGTCGAGGTCGAAAAGTTTCTCGTAGTAAGTGGCAGATTCCTGAAGGTTTGGTACCTGCATGGCTATATGTCGCAGCTTTGCCATGGCCAAAATCCCGATTTGTAAGGTTTGATTCTGGCATTGTGCGGTGATCTGCCTAAGCTGTCCATATGCGTATCACAGACATTCGCGAGAAGGCCGTTTCGCTCGCAGACCCCATGTCAAACGCCGGCATCAGCTACCTGCAGATGACGGCCTCGGCTGTTGCTATCGACATCGATGCCGGGGCAAAAGGCACAATTACCGGATACGGTTTTTCATCCGTCGGCCGCTACGCTCAAAGCGGTCTGATCGAAGAACGTTTTGCGCCCCGGCTGCGCGCAGCGGAGGACATGAGCGGCGCCGACGGCGGGCTCGACCCCGTACGTGGTTGGGGTGCGATGATGGTCAACGAAAAAGCGGGCGGTGATGGCGACCGGGCTGGCGCTGTGGGTGTGCTCGATATGGCATTGTGGGATGCGGCAGCCAAGATCGAGGGGGTTCCTTTATGGCGGCTGTTGTCGGAACGCTACAACGAGGACAAGGCGCATAATCGGGTCCCGGTCTATGCGACCGGCGGGCATTATTATCCGGATGGCGACCTGACAGCGCTGACCGATGAGATTAAGGGTTATCTCGATCAGGGCTATGAGACGATAAAGATCAAATGCGGTCAGCATGGGCTAGAAGACGACTGCGCACGTATCGAAGCAGTGTTGGCGCTGCTCGGGAATGACGGCGCGCGATTGAGCGTTGACGTCAATTGCATGTGCTCGACATCCGACGAAACCCAGGCGATGGCGGATGCCTATGCGCCCTATGGCCTGGCGTGGATTGAAGAACCCGGACATCCCCACGACTTTGAACTTCTGACGGCGCTGGCGGCATATTACGATGGCGCCATCGCCACGGGTGAAAACCTGTTCTCCATGTCGGAGACCTATAACCTGATGCGCTATGGCGGCCTTCGCGGGGATAAAGACCTGATCCAGGTCGACCCGGCGCTCTCCTACGGGGTGGTCGAATACGCAAATATCGTGCGGCTTGCCGAAGCAGGGGACTGGCCCCGGTCGCAAATGGTGCCGCATGCCGGCCATCTTCTGGCTTTTCACACGGTGGCAGGGCTAAAGCTCGGCGCGCACGAGATTGCGGCCCGGCCCGACTTTCTGCTCGGGGGACTACAGGATGGCGTCGAGGTATCCGGCGGTGTTGCGACATTGCCGGAAACCCCCGGCATTGGGTTCGAGACCCATAAGCAATTATGGGCCGTGCTACGCGAACTCTAGCGTCTCCGGCGTTAACCCGCGGAGGCTTTTCGGCGTGTTTCGGCCGGCGTATGGCCGGTCCAGGCCCGGTAGGCGCGATCGAAAGAAGACAGGTCTGCGTAGCCCAGCAGGTAACCGATCTCCGATACTCTCATGTCGCCATCGACAAGCATCCGGTCGGCGAGGTCGAGGCGTAATTCCTCCAGTACGTCTGAATAGGTCGTGCCGGCGTCATGTAATCGCCGTTGGAGCGTGCGCGGGCTGGTTCGCAGGCATATTGCAATATCATCGATAGTGGGAAGGCCGTTGTCTATACGCGCCGCGATTTCCGCACGAACGTCGAGCGCGATTTTGCTGAAGCCGACCCGCTTGGCGATTACGTTGGCAATATAGTTCTCGACCGCTTTCTGCAGGTAGATGTTGGCGCCGGGCATTGGCGCGGACAGAAACGATCGATCAAAGGTCATCGCGGCCGCCGGCGCGTTGAATTCGTAACGCGATTCAATGCCTTCTTGATAGGGCGTGATTGTGGCTGGTCGGGGATGCTCGAACTGGATGCAATCCGGACGCCAATCAGGTCCGAGGGCGGTACGGGCAATCAGGACCCCGAATCCGATGACAGCCTCCGAAAGCTCGCGACACGGGGCGGTCCCTTCATCCAGTATAGAGTAGTTGATGGTGACGGCAGGGCTGCTGTCGTCGATGTTAATGACGCTTTTCAGGACCAGCTTGTTGATGTTTCGCGAAAGACTCTCGAATGCGTCTCCGAGTGTGGGGGCGGTAAGCGCAAGATGGCTGTAAAAACCGAAAATTTCGGGTTCAGCGTCGAGCACCTTGTTCCAGAAGAACCAATCGTCGCCTGCAGCGCGGCTGACAGCGCGACAAAATTTTCTTTCTGAATCGACAGAGACCGAGACATCCGCATCGAAGCCGATCTCTGCTTTGATTCCATTCACCTTTAGCAATGGTGCCGTATTGATGCCCGCATCTTCGGCAATTCGAACAATGGCGAGGAGAAAACCTGCATGCGCGCGGGGTTTGGCCGGGGTTGCGATGTTTTTCCCTCTCGTTACCGTCTGAACGCGGTTGCAATTTTACCGCGAATTGAGATTGGCGCCCAATGTTCATTATTTGGCGGGCGTCGTTTTGTAACGGACGGCCTGACCACCTAAATCCATGAATGCCGCTCCGTATCGCCGGACGCAGGAAGTAGTCACAGGAGGTAGGGATGTTGGCCGACCAAATTCGTTTGCTTGTCAGCGACGATACTCAGGAGTTCGGATTTCTCGTAAGGGATTGTGCTACGCGACTGGGATGGGAATGCGTTCTTTCTTCCGATTTGGCATCTTTCATTTCGGGCGTTAGCAGCAACAGGTTCGACCTCCTCTGCATGCAGATGGTGCACCCCAAAGTAGATGGGCTGGGTGCTATTCATGTTCTGGGCGATGTCGGGTTCAGCGGCAAGGTGCTGATGTTCAATCACTCGACGAAGCTTTATTCACGTGTTGCCGGGAACCTGTCAGACGCTCATGGTTTTGCTCTCACGAACTCTCGCTGGCCGCTGGACCCGGTCAATGTCGAGCAGGCGCTAGTGAGGGCAATTGCTGCCTGACCGGTTTAGCATCTTATCGATGGCATGGATCTCCAACTAGGCTATATCGTTAGGCGACATAGCAGTTCAAAGGAGCTTTAGGATGACGATAACGGCAAAGGCCATCAGAATTCACGAAACCGGCGGCCCAGAAGTGATGAAATGGGAAGACGTCGAGATGGCTGACCCGGGGGCGGGGGAGGTGCTGCTGAACCACACCGTTGCTGGTCTCAATTTTATCGACATCAACCACCGGGCGGGAACGTACCCGCTCGCAAGTCTTCCAGCCGTGATCGGCATGGAAGCGGCCGGCGTGGTCGAAGCGGTGGGCGATGGTGTGTCCGACTTCAAACCAGGCGACAGGGTATCGCACTGTATGTCCGTCGGCGCATATGCCGAGAAAATGGTCATCGCCGCAGATCGCCTGATCCGGCTTGCGGATCACACCCCTGATGAAATTGCCGCCGCGGCCACGCTTCAGGGCCTGACGGCGCACTATCTGCTGCATGAATCCTGGAAGCTGGAGGCCGGCCAGACCGTGCTTGTTCAGGCCGCCGCAGGGGGCGTCGGGCTACTCCTGTGTCAGTGGGCAAAACACAAAGGGGCGACCGTTCTGGGAACCGTGGGCAATGACGAGAAGGCGGCCTATGCCGCGGCGCATGGCTGCGATCACCCGATTGTCTATACGCGGGATGATTTTGCAGACAGCGTTCGCGAGATTACCGACGGGAAGGGCGTCGATGTTGTCTATGACGCTATCGGCAAGGATACATTTGAGAAAGGCCTTGGTTGCGTTGCCGAACGGGGCCGAATGGTGAGTTACGGCGTTGCGTCAGGGCCAATCGGACCTGTCGATCTGCGGGTGTTGCGGCCTCAGTCGGGTTCCGTCGCGTGTGGCGGTCTTGGGAATTTCATCAAGGACCCGGCGGAGCGGGCGCGCAATGCCAATGAGCTGTTCGGACTTATTGCCGAAGGTGTCCTGAAAGTTGAAATCAACCAGCGCTACGCCCTTGAAAATGCGGCCGCCGCCCACGCCGATCTTGCGGGACGACGCACCACAGGGTCGTCCGTATTAACGATTTAGCTTGTCCTGTCGAAATAAAAATATAACCATAACAATGGTTTAGTCCGTTCACGAAAAATTGCGTCGATATGTTTCATTCCGATATTAACTTATCGGTGATGAACGGGATGGTAGAGTTCCCAAGAGGTATTACGCAAGATGATGGACGACACTCGCGACCCGGCGGACCGTAGTCACGGACTCCACCTTCCGTCTTTGGCGGACCCAATGCTGTTGCTGGACGAACTGGAACGCCGGCTTGACCGCTGTGAAACGGTTGTGGCTGGCCATCTCGAACAGATTCAGCACCGGCTGGATTCGCTTGAAGATGATGTCAGGTCGATCCGTGAGGATATCGGGGGTGGTCGGGTTGTCGTCGAACAGGATCTGGTCAGTCTTGCGCAACGCCTGACACGTCTTGAAGGTTCTCAGAACTGACGGCACCCGGGCCGTATACGCTAAGTGTACCCGTAATTCATTTTCAGGCGCGGCTGGTTTCCAGCGCGACGCGAACAGCACGGGCGAGTTCGGCGCGTTCGTAGGGTTTGTTTATCAACGCGCCAAGTTCAAACGGTGTGCCACGATCGAACTCTGCGGCCGTATACCCCGACGCGAACAGAATCCGTAACCCGGGGCGTCCCTGCCGCGCCTTCTTCGCCAGTTCCGGTCCATTATCGCCACTGCCCAGCATGACATCGGTAAAGAGCAACTCGATGCCGTCTTCCTGATCGAGAATGTTGAGGGCTTCTTCGGCAGAACTCGCGACCAGTGTCGTGTAATTTAGGGATTCAAACATGCCGATGGCCATATCCCGCACGTCGCTATCGTCTTCTACGATCAGGATGCGCTCGCCTGCGCCCTCTGGCACCGGGCCGGTCATCACGCTTTCTCGGACGGCGAGACCGTCTTCAGATCGCGGAAACAGGAGCGTAATAGTTGTTCCGTGCCCCGCGACGCTTTCGACCGTCGCGGTGCCGCCGGACTGGCGGGCAAATCCGTAGACCATACTGAGACCGAGCCCGCTGCCTTTGCCCATCCCCTTTGTTGTATAAAATGGGTCGAATGCTTTCTCGAGCGTTTCCGTATCCATACCCGTACCGGAATCGCTAACCTGCAGCATCACGTAATCGCCGTGCGCCACTTCCTTATCCGGCGCAGGGCGGTCGGGGTCGTAGGTCTTGTTTGCTGTGGTGATCGTTAAATCACCGCCGTCCGGCATGGCGTCGCGCGCGTTGATCGCGAGGTTCAGAACAGCGGTTTCCAGACCATTTGGATCAAGATTAGCGGGCCATAGACCTTCCGCAAAGTGGGATTGCAGGTCGATATTATCGCCAAGCGTCCGGACAAAAAGCCCGGCCATTTCGTTGACGACCTGGTTCATGTCGCAGGCACTGGGGGCGAGTGGCTGACGCCGGGCAAAGGCGAGCAGCCGTTGGTTGAGGGTCGCGCCGCGCCGGGTGGCACCATGCGCCGCGTTGATCAGGCTGGTAAGACGTTCGTTGTCGGGTGCGCGCTCGCGCAGCAGTTCGAGATTCCCCTGGACGATCGCCAGGAGATTGTTGAAATCATGGGCGATGCCGCCGGTAAGCTGACCGATGGCATCCATTTTTTGCACCTGTCGAAGTTGCTCTTCGGCCGCGCGGCGTTCGGTGATATCGGTCATTGCGCCGACATAGCCGGTACGGGCATCTCCGGCATCGAATGGACTGGCCTGGATAAGAACCCATCTGATGTGGTCGGCGTCCCCGCCGGTCCGGAGTTCGATCTCCAGGTTTCCCTTCGCCATATAGGCCTGTTCCCAGGCCTGGACGAGATTTTGGCGGTCATCGCGATGAATGCCTGTCATCCATTTGTGGCCAAAGGCCTCTTGGGGCCGCATATGGAGCATCCCCGATAGAGCTTCATTGACGTATTCCACACGGCCATCCTCATCGGTAAGGAATACCCCGACCGGGGACAGGGTGGTGAGGGTACGAAAACGGTCGTCGCTCTTTTTGCGGGCAAGCTCGGCGCGAACCCGCCCGGTTACATCTGTTATCGCCCCGATGAACCGCAACGTCTTGCCTGATAAATCCCTTTGCGTGACGGCCTGCGCGATCGCCCATGTGAGGGTGCCATCCGCACGCAGGAACCGGAATTCTGTCCGGAAGGGACGTTCAGCGCGAACTCCGGCATACCAGTCCTCGAAGACGCGGTCCTTGTCTTCTGGGTGAATAGCCTGTGCCCAGCCCTGACCCGATGCCTGGGCAGCGGTCAGGCCCGACATCTTCTCGTAGGCTTCATTGATGTATTCGCAATGCCCGTCAGCGTCGGTAACAAAAATTCCAACCGGAGACGTGCTGGTGAGCAATCGGAAACGTTCCTCGCTTTCGCGAATGCGCGCTTCTGCCTCACGCCGGCGCGTTACGTCAATCATTGTTCCCTGTAAGGCGGTGCGGTTTTCCCAGCTCACGACCCTGACGGTCATATGCACGATAATTTGGGAGCCGTTCTTGCGCACGCCTTTGAATTCATAGTCACTTTCAACATCAAGGCCTGAAAGCCGGGAGGTCCGGTTGTTACGCCATTTTTCGCGGGCTTCCGGCGCGACGAGGCTCAGGACGGAAGGCAGGGCCAGTAACTCTTCCTCGGAATCGTACCCGAACATTTCGGCAAGGGCGGCATTTACAAAAACGGGCTCGAAATCCACATGCAGCAGGACACCCTGACGCGACCCCTCCACGAGGTTTCTGAACCTCTCCTCGCTGTCTTCGAGCGCTTTCTCTGCTTCAATCCGCTCGGATATATCGACCTGAATGCCCAGCGTTGCCGGAAGGCCTTCCCACTGGATCGGGACACCGCGGCTGAGGACCGTCAGGCTGCCGCCATCGAAGCGTCGTCGTTTGAGCTGTGAGATTGGCAACCTGCGGCGGTACTGAGTGACGGCGCGTACACGGTCGTGGAATCCTTCCAGGTCGGTGGGGTCTGCCATGTCGGTAATCTCGCGACCGACGACTCTGTCCGGACTACTTTCGCCAAACATCTCTGCGAATGCCTGGTTTGCAAAGATGAAGCGTTCGCCATTATCGACAGATAACGCCATCGGCGCATTTTCGATCAGCTCCCGGTACTGTTGTTCCGCCTGAACGCGGTCTGTTATGTCGATCAGTGTGGCCAGGACCGCGCGGCTTCCGTCCCACATGATCGGAACGCCCCGCGTCATGACCGAAATCTCCGACCCGTCGGCGCGCAGCCGGCGATGTTCAGTAAGCGGTGTGACTTTTCCGTTCTCCATAATGTCGGTAAGTCGCATGAAGAAGTCGTCACGTTCGTCCGGGTGTATATAGTCGAGAATGGGTTCGCCTATCAGGTCGGCAGCGGAGTTTGCGCCATACATCTCGACTGCGGCGGCGTTGAGGTAGGATATGGAGCGGGTGTCGTGGACGACCATTGGCATTGGCGATTGTTCAATCAGCGTACGGTAACGCTGTTCCGCTTCGACCTGGTCTGTAATATCTGCTGTGGTTCCGCGATATCCGAGAAAACCCCCGTCGGCGGCGTCGTAATAGGGCACGCCGCTGGTACTGCGATGGAGGATTCTTCCTTCAGGCCCGATCCGGCTAAAGCGGAAATTACGGAACGGTTTGTGGGCAAGTAGCTGGTCGAGGTGGTCACGCCATTTCTCGTCCCGCTCAATGTCGATGCCCAGAAAATCCCATCGGGTTCGGCCGATAAACACGTCGGGCGTGACATCTTCGCTGCCCTTGGCTCCGCCGCTTGCGGCAGTGAAACGAAAATCGGTATCGGTTTCCCACAACCAGTCGGAACTGGCCTCTGCAAAGTTACGAAACCTTTCCTGACTTTCCGACAGGGCTTCTTGCGCGAGAACCTGCTCGGTGACATCGGTCTGGCGAATGATCGAGCCGCCATTCGACAGGCGTTCCTCGCGTATTTCGATATGCCGGTCACCAATATAAATATTGGTAAACGCCCCGTTTGGATCCTGATGATATTTCAGGCGGGCTTGAATCCATTCGTCAGAATTTTGCGCGGCGTCCGGAAAACTGCCGTCTTCCGCCGCCGTCCTGACCATTTTTTCGTAGCTGACGCCGGGGACGAAAACCTCCTGGAGGTGGGGGCTGAGGTCGAGGCTGTAGCGGTTCGCAAATATGAGGCGATCATCCGGTCCGAACAGAACGATGCCCTGATCCGAGGCCTCAATAGCGTCGATCAGCCGTTGCTGGGTTTCCCGCGATTCGCGTTCCTGCTCCACGCTTGCAGTGATGTCTGACGAGATACCCCGGTAGCCCGAGAAATTACCGCTTTCGTCAAAAGTCGGGCGCCCGCTGATCCGGCGATAGACGCTCTTGCCATCGTCAAGGCGGGAGGCGAACTCGAAATCCCTGAACGGGCGCTGGTCGTCAAGCGCGTCCATAAGCGGTGCCCATTCGGGGCTTTCTTTCGGCGTTACGCCTGGAAACTCCCAACGCCGCCTGCCAACCATGATGCTGGTACTCAAATAGCGGTTTCCAGTGAATTCGGGGTCGCTCATCCAGGTCAGCCGGTGCTCGGTATCAGTCTCCCAAAGGGTGTCGGATGCCGCTCCGGCAAAATCGCCAAGGCGTTGCTCAAGCAGGCGGGCTTCGTGTTCGGCTGTTTTGAAATCGGTAATGTCGAAGACAACGCCGTCTTGAATGATGACTCCGTCTGGCAGAAGGGTAGGGGCTGCACATAAGGTCCGTAGCCAAATGATGTCGCCGTTTTGCGTCAGGCCGCGGAACTCGGTGGTAAACGCTTTGCCGGCCCGCGCGTTATTGATGATCGATTGCCTGATATCGGCGCGATCATCCGGGTGTGCGAGATCGCCGCTTTGCCAGGCGGCCAGTTTTTCTTCATCGGAACGGTCGCCCAGCCATTGAGCGGCCGATGCACTGAAATATGAATACTCGATGCGGTCATCGGTATGGAGAAGTCGCTGAAACACAATTCCGGGAAGGTTGGAGACAAGATTTTCTAGCTTACGTTCGGTTTCGACGCGAGCCGTGATATCCGTGGTCGTTCCGCGATACCCGTTGAAAACACCGTTTGTGTCGAATAGCGGGATCGCGCTGGACAGGCGGTGGAAAACCTTACCGTCGGGATACTGGCCTGAAAACGCAAAATTCCGGACCACCCGATGGTGATTAAGATCTTCGATATGCTCTTCCCAATCGCCATCATAAAAAGCGGGGTCTTCGAAATACTGACCGCGAAAGGTGCCGATGATACTTTCTGAGGTTTGGAAACTTCCGAAATCATGCCCCGGGTTGGCGAAAAACGTGTATTGAAGATCGGCATTGGTTTCCCAGAATGCATCGGACGCGGACTCAGCAAAATCGCGAAACCGCTCTTCATTTTCTTCAAGCCAATGCGTGGCCGCTTCCCGTTCGGATGTCCGGCGGGCGAAAATATCAGCCATATCGTTGATACGTCGCTGAACCGAAGAAATCTCATCGTTACCGTTGGCGTTTTCGATACGGACGCCGAACTCGCCTGCGCTGATAGATTCAAGCGCGGATTCTGTGAGATTGATCCGCCGGGTCAGCGAACGGCTGATGAAGTAGGCGAACATTGAGCCGATAAGCAAAAGTGCAAGGGCAGTCACCGCCAACGCCATAAAATATCTGGATCGGCCGGCAAACACGGCGGTCTCGGCGATACGGGCGCCGATCAGTATTTTCTGCCCCGGCAGAACGGTGAAGCGCGACAGGTATCGCGCGCCGCCGGCCTCGATCCAGCCCTGGCCATTGCTGTCGGCAATCAGGCGGGCGATCGTGTTGTCGTCAAAAGGTATGAACCGGTCGTCGGCTGGCGGAAAAATCCGGGTACCGTCCAGTTTATAGGCAAAGTAGGAATCACCGGTCCGGTGCGTGTGGGCGACAAGGATTTCCGAGATGCTTTTGGCCGACGCGGTTGTTCGGGCCGGTGATGTTTTGAGGCTTCGTGTGAGCGAACCGAGTTCGCCATGCAGAACGCGAACGCTGTTCTGGTAAAGCACATCGTCTATAATACCGATTCCAATTCCCGCAAATGTCGCCACCATGACGGCAAGGCCGGCTATCGATACCAACAGAAATTTTTTCAGAAGCCGCATATAGCGGACGCCCCTCGGGTTCGATCCTGCCAGCGGGCTCTCTGCGGACGCAGCCCTCTCTCGGATAGGAACAACTCAGTGTACAACACTACCCAAACAGGGCACTGAATTCACTGAATTTTTTGTTCTTTGACCGTAGAAAAGCGGACCGCCTGATCTAGAAATTGCCGGGGTCGTATACTTTGCTTTCGTCCGGTCCGGTGCTGCCCGGTGGTTCTTGCCTGGCATCGAAGTTGAGTTCCACCAGCACGCCGTTCGGATCGTGGACGAAAAGCTGCCAGAGATGGAACGAAGGGATGTCCATCTGCCGCCAGTCGAGCTTTTTATCGTCAAACAGTACGCGCATCTCATCGAAGCCACTTGCCGACAGGGCGACATGGTCGATCGCCGCAGAACCGCGGTCATATCCGCCGGCTTTATTCTGGGCGGCATCACCGCCATACAGGTGGATCATGGTCTCGCCGAATTGCAGCCAGGCACCTGGGAAATCAAAATCCGGGCGGTCCACAGAATGGGATCCGATAACGCCGTTCCAGAAATCAACGGTCGCATCGACATCGTCGGTCTTGATGGCGAGGTGATGAAGATCGATTGCGGGCATGTCGCTTCCTTTCAGGCTATTGGCGCATAAATTCGCGCCAGGCGGCGTATTGCGCCCGGAGCGGTAACTCGCTGGTACCGACCTCGCCGATCTTCCCGCCATCGTCATGCGCCTGATCGTGTCCGAGTCCGCGGGACATATCGACCCATTCGGTATCGGATTCACCCATCGCCGTCTGCATGTTGTTGAACATGGCGATATCATCGGTCGTGATCTGCGACGCGGGCGAGTTGAGTGCGCTCAGGAAGCGGATGCTGCGCTGGTACATTTCTTCAGGCGCGCCTTTGAGCTTGAAACAGGCCGAATGCACGATGGTACAGTCCACGCTGACCGGTTGCAGGACACGCATTTGTTGATGCTTCGGGTTCAGGATCAGGTTGGGATAAATCAGGTGGTTGAACGTGTCCCAGCCCATGATGTCTTCGGCGCGGTTTTCGCCATAGTTCTCGGTCATCGCCGAACGGTAGGCGGCAACGACGGGGTCGTCATTCGTGGTCTGCGTGATCGGGCCTTCCTTGTAGAATCCGCCCATATAGGAATGGCCACCGGTAAAACCGTGAATCTCAACCTGGTCCATCGCGGCGAGGGGCAGGCCGTTGCCCTTGAACATCTGCAGCGCGTGGTCCTCGGCGCCGTCTTCCAGGTCATCGGCCACCGCCTGCGCACTATCGACGGAGGACGCATGGACGATAGAGGCATGCATCAGGTCGTTGGCATTCTCCATATGGAGTTTCCAGTTCCCCATATAGCGCTGGCGGAATCCGCCACCGGCAATTTCGATCTCCTCGCCCGGCGCGCGGTCAACGGTGTTGTCGATCGCGCGGGTCATTGGTCCGAGATAATCTGTCAGCGAGGGCCCGTCCGGCGTGTCGCTGGCGAAAATAAAGCCGCGATAGCTTTCGACCCGCGCCACCTGCGCGAGTGCAAGGGATGGGTCCTTCGGGTCCAGCTTGCCGTTATATCCCTTGCCGTGCGGGATACCGATCAGGGACCCGTCGGTGGCAAATGCCCAACCGTGATAGGGGCAGATGAAGCGTTTCTTCGAACCCTGCCGTGCGGCGCAGACTTTCATGCCGCGATGGGTGCAGCGATTGGCAAAGGCGTAAACCTCTCCGTCGCTGTGGCGGGATACGATGACGGGGCGGTCTCCGATATGGGCCGTCACAAAATCGCCCGGCGCCGATACCTGGCTTTCATGGGCAACATAGACCCAGGCCCGCCGGAATATACGTTCCATCTCGGCGGCAAAAACGTCTGCGTCTGTGTAGACGCGGCGATGCACCCGGCCTTCAGGTGCGAGCTTAGAAAGTGTGTCTGTCATATCCAGATAAAAGCATCCCTGAGCGCGGGCGTAAACGACGATTGCACGTCAGCCGGATATCCTTGTGACCGTCAGATTTATGCTATCGTGATGGGCAATGGGAGGTGCCAGATATGTCCATAGATACTGAAGATGCCCTGCGCGAACATTATCCGCTGCAATCGAAGGTCGTTGAGCTGAAATGCCTGTCCGCGATCGATGCTCATATTGCCCGGTTTATCTCTTTGTCGCCGTTTCTGGTTATCGGTTCCAGCGACCCTGAAAACGGAACAGATGTCAGTCCGCGGGGGGATGCACCAGGCTTCGTCCAGGTTATCGATCCAAACACCGTGATGATTCCGGATCGGCCCGGCAATAACAGGCTTGATACGCTGTCGAACATCATTGCCAATCCGGAGGTCGGGCTGGTGTTCTTTATCCCAGGTGTTGAAGAGACTGCGCGGGTGAACGGGCGGGCAAGGATTGTCACGGATGACGCGAAACTCGCCGACTTTGCGGTAAACGGTAAGCCGCCGCGGGCGGCGATCGTTGTCGACATGCGAGAAGCCTATCTGCATTGCGCCAAGGCGTTGAAACGCTCGAAACTGTGGGAAGACGATTACCGGATCGAGCGCGCGGAGCTGCCGACCCTTGGCAAGATGGTATCGGATCAGATAAACGGCGAAATCAGCGTCGAGGATGCCGAGGCCGGTGTGGAAATCAGCTACCGCGATCGCATGTGGTGAAGGTGTCAGGAGCGTCAGGTGGGTTATGCGGGGACGAAGGCTTCCGTCGCGGCCTCGACGTTTTTCAATTCATGTGTACCGACCGAGCGCATTTCCACGTTTGAGACAGCGGCGAATTCCGACGAACAGATGATTTTCTCACCCAGGCCGCCCGCCAACGCCTCGAGCCGGGCGCACAGGTTGACCGCGGGGCCGATCACGGTGAAGTCGAGACGGTTATGCGCGCCCACATTGCCGTACATCGCGTCTCCGACATGCAGGGCGATGCTAAAGTTGAGCGGGTCCTGATCTTCGCGTATGCGCCGCCGATTGAGAATATGCATATTGGCCACGGCAAGTTCCGCGGCACTTAGTGCGCGTTCGCAGATCTCGGCGATTTCGGTTTTGTCCTCGATCCGGAAGATTCCTAGCACCGCGTCACCGATAAATTTCAACACTTCTCCGCCGCTGGCATGGATCGGGCCTGTCACGGCTTCGAAATAGCCGTTCAGTACGGCAATCAGGTCGTTCAACGGAATACGGTCCGAAAGGGCCGTAAAACCGCGCAGGTCGCACATCCAGAGCACGGAATGAATCGTGTTGCCATCGCCGCGTCTTATATCTCCCGCATAGACACGGCGGCCCGCTTCACGGCCAAGATAGAGAGCGAGGACGCTTTTGGTCATTTCGGCGCGCGATTGGAGCTCTGCGATGACTCCGATTGCCGGGCGAAGAGCGAGCAGGCGGTCGATTTCGCCATCCGTAAAGCCGCCATCGCGGTCTGTGGTCCAGGATGACCGGTAAATATTGCCGTCGCTCCGCGGCAGGCCAATTGCAATGTAATCGGTTGCCCCCGCATCGCGCTGTTCCTCCAGCATCTCGTAAGTGATGTTCGAACCGGGCCCGGTGAGTTGCTGTCGTACGAACGGTTCTCCTTCGTTTAGCAGGCGAAAAGGGCTATCGAGGTATTGGTCGGTTGCCTCTATTCCGTGGTGAATTTCGGTTTCGGCGACGTAGCTGGCGCCGCGTTCCCAGGTATATGTCTTGGCCATTAGTTCCGGGTGGAGGACCCCGATGCCAAGGACGGCGCGATGAAACTCGAACCCCTCGGCGTTCAGCTGCGCGATCAGCCCCTCGAGCACGTGACGGAATGAAGGCAGGGTAGGCGCCTCCGAGAGGAGCCAGTCGACAATGGAATCTGAAGTCATTGCACTGACTTAGAATGCTGCGCTGCGGTGATCAATGGAAATTGCATCGCGAAAGACCTATCCTGCCCACATGACGCAAAAGCCTGAGTTCAACACCTTCCACGATTATTGGCCGTATTATCTGTCGGAACATGCGGACGCAAATACGCGCCTGGTGCATGTATTGGGGACGGCTTTGGCGATGGCATTTATCGTATTGCTGACCTGGTCAGGTGATTTACGGTTTCTTGCGGCAGCGGCCGTCAGCGGTTACGGACTTGCCTGGCTGTCGCATCTGCTGATCGAGCGAAACCGCCCGGCCACCTTCCGCTATCCCATATGGTCGCTGATGGGCGATTTTCGCATGTTTTCGCTGGCCTGTACCGGCCGGCTGGATGCCGAAGTAAAACGTCACGCGGGGAAGCACGACCTTTGAATACTGGTGCTCTTGTCGGCAGGCTGCGCGATCGATGGGGGCTGATCCCGTCCCGGGTGCGCGCGATCCTGTTTGTGTCTGCCGGCGCCATGCTGCTGACGGTGATGGCGGTCTTCGTAAAAATACTCGGTGAGCGTCTGCATCCGGCCCAGTTGATGTTCAGCCGTGCCATGATCGGGTTTCTGATTTTTGCGCCGTTGCTTCTCCTGCGCGACGGGCGGGATGTGATCCGCACCAGCCGGCCGGGCATGCATCTGATGCGCGGGTTCTGGGGGGCGTGCGGGAATTACTGCTTCTTTTTCGCGGTTACGCACCTGGTTCTGGCTGATGCGATGGCGCTCCAGTTCTCCCGCCCACTTTTCATGATTGTTCTGGCATTTCTGTTTCTGGGCGAAGTCGCCGGGGCGCGGCGGATCGGCGTCACGCTCGCCGGGTTCGCGGGTATTCTGGTCATGCTGAGACCCTTCGGCGGTGGCTTCGATCCGGACGGCATTGTTGCCGTGGCGGGTGCGTTGTTCGGCGGATTAGTGGTGATATCCATTAAAAAGCTGGCGAGCACCGAGCCGACCCGGCGGATCATCTTCTACTATGCGTTTTATACGGCGCTGTTTTCGGCAATTCCCGCCGCCTATTTCTGGATCGACCCGACATGGGCCGAAGTACCGGTTCTGCTGTTAATCGGATTTCTGGGCATCATCGGGCAGTCTTTCCTCACACATGGCTTTACGATGGGTGAGGCGACCGTGACGGTGCCGTTTGATTATATGCGGATCGTGTATGCGGGAATATTCGGATTGCTGCTGTTCTCAGAAATCCCGAGCTGGTGGAGTGTCGCCGGGGCCATGTTGATCGTCGGTAGCAATCTGTATCTGATGCGGCGCGGTTAGCCCGTGGTCACGACGTCCTCATGTCACGACATCACCAACCCGCCATCTACATACAGCGTCTGGCCGGTCATGAAACCGCTCCAGGGTGAGGCGAGGAACAGCACCGGGCCTGTGACGTCTTCAGGGGTAGCGATCCGGCCGAGTGGCGTCTGCGCCGTGATCATATCCTTCACGTCTTCCTTCGTATTCCGGGTGCCTTCGGTCGGATAGACGAGCCCGGGGGCGACGCAGTTCACCCGAATGCCGAGCGGGCCGGTTTCAACGGCGAGGTTTCGGCTGAAGCCGATCAAGGCAGCCTTTGCGGTGGTGTAGTCGTGATAGGGGATGGTCGGGCGTGCGACCAGGTCGGTCGCGACGTTGACGATGGCGCCCTGAGCACGGCGGCGCATATCCGGCAAGACGGCCTTGCACAAACCGTGTGTCGACAGCAGCGCCCCGTCGATTTGTGTCTGGTAGTGGGACCAGTCGAGCTCCCAGAACATCTTGCGGTTTTCCGGGTCGAACACGTAGGGCCGGAAGGCGTTGTTCACGAGAATGTCGATCTTGCCGAATGTCTCCAGCACGCCTTCGACAAGGGGCGTAATGGCGTCGCTATCGGTCACGTCTGTCTGGAATGCCGATGCGTCTCCGCCAGCCTGTTGGCATTCGGCGACAACTGCTTCTGCGGCCTGTGTGTTCTGAAGGTAGTTTACCGCCACCGAAGCGCCTTCGGCAGCGAAGGCCCGGGCGATGGCAGCGCCGATACCACGGCTGGACCCGGTTACCAGAACGACTTTGTCGGTGAAATCCATCGCGTTACCTGTTCGTCATCGTGAGGGAGCTTCCGCCATTCAATCGGCATACGGCGCGAGAGTATCGGCAGCTACTTCCGCCGAGCGTTCTATTTCCGTGATGGTAACCAGATCGAGGAGGTTGAACCGCCCGTCATGATGCCAGCCTGCTTCCGGCGCCGTCATGTGGCCGATTGCGCTGATCCGCGTCACCCCGGCAAGCCCGAGTGCAGCGGATAGCTCGTACAACTCGGTCGGGGGTGCGGCGATGCCGACGGTCTGCAGCATTGTTTTATAGGGGGCAATCCGCGGCACGACATCCGCCAGCGTGTCGACCGCGACGACCTTGATCGTCCGGTTAAGACCGCTGGGGCTGAGGTC
Organism: Paracoccaceae bacterium; assembly: GCA_047638395.1. GTDB lineage: Bacteria > Pseudomonadota > Alphaproteobacteria > MPNO01 > UBA830 > CAXBCP01. The sequence continues at coordinate 87,937 of JBLIMV010000010.1, forward strand.
TTCTTCGCCATCGACAAAGGCGACGCTCCACGCGCTCTCCGCATTGCCGATCAGGCCGCGGTCGTCGCTGGCGAATGATTTGATCTCTTCACCGTGACGCCAGGCGGCCATGTCGCGTGCCTCGGCTATCGATAATGTGCGGCGCGGGTATTTTTTCTCGAACGCTTCAAGCTCATGGGCCAGGTACTGGGCAAAGTCCTGCGGGGATACCCGCCCGCCACGCTCAACGAAAAACACGTGCGGCGAATAGCAACCCTGCTGATCGTAACGAACGACGTCATATGCTGCCTGGTGGGCTGCAATCGCCGCTTTCTGAGTGTCCAGCGCCGCGCGCGCGATCACGCCGAAACTCACCTTGTGGCCATAGACAAGATAACGGGTCGTCACCGGCACGCGGTCGCGGATGGCGGCGAGGGACTCGTTACCCCCATAGGCAAGGACCACATCGGATTCTTTCAGCAGGGATTTTTCCCGGACCGTGTCGCCGCCTTTCCACCATACGACGGCGAAACAATCTGCGATCTCCGGTGAGACCTCGGCGAGGGTCTGCGCGAACCATCCTGCGAAGAGCGGCTCGGCGCTTGGCACTTTGCCGATATTGCCGGCTTTGACGAGCAGGCCGGATATCAGGCTCCAGATTGGCAGGCCCGGAACGTTGCCAGCCCAGATGTGAGTAAGAATATCCGGACCAAAGGCGCGTGCAAATCCGCCTTTTGGCATCGGTTGGAAGTCATCGAGGATCAGTGGACTGGTGAAATCTTCGGCGAGGAACTTCTGCAGTTCTGGTTTGCGGAATGTTTTGAGATAGCCGGTCAGACCCAGGCGGATCATGTCTGCATCGTAGCCGGTGACGACCGGCAGCAAATTTTCGGCTTTTTGGCGATAGTCATCATTCCGGTCGAGGAGACGGCTCACGGCGCGGTCGACGATATCGACGATCTGCGCAACCGTCAGGTTTTTGAGATGTGCACGGCTTGCTTGGCGAACCCGTTCGGCGAGCGCCTTCATCTGTGCGTCACTCAGGACCGGCACGCGGATTTCCAACGGGTTTCTCGCATCACCAAAGCGCAGCGTCTGCCATTCGACGTCGTCGACTGCCAGTCCCGGAAGATAGCCCGCGTGTTCGATCATCTGCCCGTCATGCCTGCGCTGCTTTCAGAAATTCCTCGACTGCCATGGAACACCCTTTGGCTTCGGCACCGTCGGCGCGGCCAAGCAACACGAAGCCGTCGTCTGTTTCGACACCGGCATCTTCGGTCAGGATGGTCGAGACGATGTTGAAGTGCGCGAGGTCACAATGGACGAGCACGCCGGTTTCACCGAAAGGAACATCTTCACCCGTCAGCGGGTTGATCACCCGGCTGCGGATCCAGTGCGGCCCGGATTTGACCGACGGGCAGACAGCGTTTCCCCGGTCGTAAAACTGGGTACTGAGCTCCGTCATCCCGTACATGTTGGTGCACTTCTCGCGCGGTACGCCGAAGCCGGCGGAGAGCTGGTCGTAAAAATCATCCAGTCCGAGCTCACGCGATTGTCCTTTGAAGCCCCCCGTATCGAATAGCCGACTGCCGGCGGGAAGAGAAAAAGACAGTCCACGGTGTTGCATCTCGTCGAGCAGCGGCACGTAGCTGTAACTGGCGCCGAGCAGGGCATAGGGCGTGCCGGTCGCCTGCGCGCGGTCAAGCGTATCGAACAGTTGGTCGAATGCGATGCCGTCACCCTGCATCGCGTAGCCACTGTCGGAGGTGCCGAAATGGGCAAGGGCGAGCGCCAGATAATGCGCAAGCGATGAATTGGGCATAACGCCTTCTGTCGGAAACAGGATGCTCATGTCGATCCGGTCGCGATCGGGCATAAAGTACTGTTTGAAGCCGCGGATCATCGAGGCATCATAGACGGTGAGGCTCGGGTGATAGCTCTTGCCGCGCCTTCCGCCCAGGGTCGTCCCGCTGGTCATGAATACCCGCGCCGCGTCTTCCGGCGGACAACAGCTCAGTGTCAATTCCTTGAAGGCATTGATCGGCACGGCGGGAATGTCACGCCAGGTCCTGGCGGTGCGCGGCGTGCGCCCACGCTGGATTGAAAACTGGCGGTATGGCCGGTTATTCTCGAACTGATAGGCGAACAGCTGCAGGGCAACCTCGTTAAAACCGTCCTCGGACGCAGCCGTTTTCGCATCACACCGTTCGTCGTCTGCCGCGATAAAAGCCAGCAGCATTTCGATGATGTCGTTCTGTGTCACGCGCCAGATATCCCTTTTTTGTCTCAGGGATCCGGATTGCTGGCGTCAAAGCGGGGGGTGTTTTGCCTGCGCATTTTGGCTGCGCGGACTTCCCGTTTCCCTACGCCGGCATAACCCGGATCAGGTTCTAAGGGTCGTCGCGTCGGCACAACCTGCGCCCGTCGACATCTCAGCTTCCTAGCGAAGCTCCCCAAGGGTCGTGGGTTGATTATGTCCCTGTCAGGTGTCGGGCACAAGGCCCGCGAACCGGAGGGGTGGACCTTGAACAGGGAGGCCGTTCAGGCGACATTACGGCCATGACAGCCATAAGAAAATTCACCCGCAATAAACTGGCCGTTGGCTTGTTCGGGTCGAACTGCGACGGCGGCCTGGCCTGTTCAACATTTCCCGAGCGCTGGGACGCGACCTGGGAGAACTGCCGGGAGCTGGCGGTACAGGCCGACAATGCCGGTATCGACTTCATGCTGCCGCTTGGACGCTGGATCGGCTATGGCGGCGAGACGAACCATAATGGATCGAACTTCGAGACCATTGCCTGGGCGTCCGGCCTGCTGGCGGCGACAAAGAACATCATGGCGTTCGGCACGGTTCATGTAACTGCGCACAGCCCCGCCGTCGCAGCCAAGCAGATGGTAACAGCTGACCACATTGGCGGTGGCCGGTTCGGTCTCAATATTGTTTGCGGCTGGTATCAGAAAGAGTTCGACATGCTGGGCGTCGACCTCGGCGAGCATGAGCGGCGCTACGATCTTGGCCAGGAGTGGATCGATCTCGTCACCCGTATCTGGACCGAGGACGAGCCGTTTGATTTCGACGGAGAGTTTTTCCAGACAAAGGGCACGGTGTTGAACCCGAAGCCGGTAAGTGATGTGCGCCCGATGGTGGTGTGTGCCGGCACGTCAGGGCGGGGACGCGAATTTGCCGTACAGAATGCCGATATGCTGTTCCACACGTTCTATGATTTCGACAAGTTCCGCGAGGACAGCAAGTCTCTTCGCCAGGCGGGAAGGGACGTCGGTAAAGATGTCGGCCTGTTTACGAATATCGGTGTTGTCTGCCGACCGACGCAGAAAGAAGCAGAAGAATACCATCACTATTACGCTGTTGAGCATGCCGATACTGAGGCCTGCCGGATCATGATGGTCGAGCGCGGCATCGACACCGACGACATCTCAGCCGAAGACCGGCAGCGTTTTCATATGCGTGCGGCAACAGCCAATGGTGCGACACCTGTTGTCGGTGACCCGGACAGTGTGGCGGACCAGCTGGCCCAACTGTCCGAAGCAGGCTGCGATGCCGTGGCGATCGGTCTGCCAAATTACCTGAACGATCTTCCGATCATCGTCGAGGAGGTGTTGCCGCGACTTGAAGCCCGGGGGCTGCGATTGCCGGCGCTCTGAGCATCAGGCGTTTATCGATGGATCTGCGCGCAGGCGCTCGACGATAAAATCGACAAAGGTCCGGACCTTCGCCGACGCAAGCCGGCCTTCCTGGTGAATAATGTGAATTGGCTGCGGGGACGGCTCGAAGTCTTCGAGCACCGGCACCACGCTGCCGTCGGCGAGCTGTGGCGCAATCTGATAGGACCTAAGCCGGGATATGCCCCAGCCACGCGCCACCTGGTCGCGAACGGCGTCGTTTGTATTGATCTTGAGACGCGCTGCCGGGCGCACTGAAATCGGTTTGCCATCTTTTTGAAAATTCCAGCTCGGGCTGGTGCCAAGGGGAAGAGGCAGGATCAGATTGTGTCCGGCCAGGTCATCAGGATGGGCGGGGGTGCCCTGCCGGGCGATGTATTCGGGCGCAGCAAAGACCATCAGGCGGACGGTTCCGACACGTGTGGCCATCAGGGAAGAATCCGCCAGCTCGCCAATGCGGATAGCAACGTCATGGCCTTCGTCGATCATGTTCACGATGCGGTCGACAAAGACGGCTTCGGCAGTGACATGCTGGTGACGTTCAAGAAAATCACCAAGAATCGGGGTGACGAACATGCCGCCGAACAGGACCGGTGCGGTGATCCGCAATTGCCCGCGCGGTATTTTATGCGCACCGACAGCGGCGTCTTCGGCTTCGGCAAGGTCGGTGATGATCCGGATGGCATCCTGCAGAAACCGCGTGCCGGCTTCGGTCAATCCGACGGAGCGGGTCGTGCGGACGAACAGGGCAGTCCCCAGATGCTGTTCCAGCCCGGACACGATCCGGGTGACGGAAGGGGGAGACATGGAAAGCGCCCGTGCCGCCGTTGCAAAGCCGCCGGTCTCTGCGACTTTGATAAATATCTCAAGCGCCCTCAATCGATCCATCGGATGTTCGTCTTATTATTCTAGTTTATGGAATAAATAATTCTGAAATTACTACATTCAAATTTTATTTGGAATAATTAAATTCCCATCATGCAGGCAACCAAGCCGCAGCTGCAAACGGCAGCATCAAATGAGGGACTGGACCGATGGGAAACAAATTCGCTGAGCTTGCTTTCACCGATACCGTAAAGCAATTGCAGCAAGCCGATGGCTCACGCAAATCATATGCCCGGATGGAAACCGGTGCGGACAGCAATAATGTTCTTACCGAGCGGGAGGGCGCGTTTATCGGCGTCCGTGACAGTTTTTACATGGCCACCGTCAGTGAAACCGGGTGGCCCTATGTCCAGCACCGGGGCGGTCCGGCGGGGTTTGTTCGGCTGATTGACGAGAAGACGCTCGGATTTCCCGATTTCAGCGGGAACCGTCAGTTTGTCAGTATCGGCAATTTGCAGGCCGATGACCGTGTCTCGCTGTTTTTCATGGATTATCCGAACAAGGCAAGGCTGAAGCTGCTTGGTCGTGTGCGGACCACCGATGACCCCGATATTCTGCAAAGCCTGTCGCTGGAAGGCTATTCCTCGAAGATTGAACGAGGCTTTCTGATCGACGTGTCGGCATTCGACTGGAACTGCCCGCAACACATCACGCCGCGCTTTACGGTAGAGGATGTCGAATCCGCGGTGGCGCCCCTGCAGGCACGAATCGCCGAGCTCGAAGCAGCGCAGGCCGGCTAGAATACTGATCTCACTATTGGCTTGATCGTCGGCCCAACGGGCTTTGGCGCTCACGGAACCGCAATCTCCGGAATTGCCGCCGCTAATTGCTCTTACCCTGGCGGGGGCCTGTGGGGGCGGGGCATAGAACAATGGCGCGGGATTCGGTCTGAACTGCTAGAATGTGGAGGATTACCGCATTCCGGGATGGGTATTATGCCTTCCAGACTAACAGCTTTTGGCGTCACCTTCGGTATCGCCGCACTCATGGTTTACACGCTTGTGACGGGCAGCGATCTGCTGATCCCGCTCGCGATCGCGATTATGATCTGGTACCTGATAAATGCCCTTTCCCGTACCTTTGAAGTGCGGCTGAAGGTGCCGGGCTGGCTGGCGTTGACGTTGTCGATAACCACATTGGTCGTCGCACTCGGGCTCATCGTCGAGATGATCAGCGGCAATATTGCAGCGGTTCGCACTGCTGCGCCAACGTACCAGGCAAATATCGAGAAGCTTGTTGCGCAGGCGGTCGAATTTGGCGGTCTGAAAGAAATGCCGACAATCGGGCACGTGGTCGAACAGGTAGATGTGCGCGCCCTGATCGGCGGGGTCGCGTCCGCCACGGCAAAAGTGGCCGGGAACGCGGGACTGATCCTGATCTACGTTATCTTTCTGCTGGCGGAGCAACGGACATTCGGTCGCAAGATCGCAGCATTATTTCCTGATTCGACGCGTCAGAAAGAGGTGCAGGAAATCCTGACGGATATCCGCGATCGCACCCAAAAATATGTTTCCGTCAAAACGTCACTCAGCCTGCTGACCGCCATTGTCAGCTATATCGTATTGGCGATTGTCGGCGTCGATTTGGCTATTTTCTGGGCGTTCCTGATCTTTTTGCTGGCCTACATTCCGACGATCGGTTCTTTGCTCGGTGTTGTCTTCCCGGCGTTACTCGCAATCATTCAGTTTGGCAGCCTGGGACCTTTCCTGGTGGTGGCCGTCGGCCTTGGCGCAGCACAGTTTCTGATCGGAAATGTGCTCGAGCCACGGATGATGGGCAAATCGCTCAATCTCTCGTCTCTTGTCGTCATTATCTCGCTCGCTGTCTGGGGCTCGATCTGGGGGGTAACGGGGATGTTCCTTTGTGTCCCCATCACCGTCATCATGATGATCATTCTGGCTGAATTCAGGCAGACCCGGCCTGTGGCAATCCTGTTGAGCGCAGATGGTAGGGTCTGAGCCGTGAGAACCGCGTCGAAGTAAAATCTTGAGCAAAACGCGTTGGAAGCTTATTAACGTAGTGATCGACGGCCATTCGAGCTGAATGTCCGGGCGGTTGGCACACAGTAAATTGAGGGGCAGTCCCATGAGTACTTTACGTAATATCGCTATTTTGACTATTTCCGGGGCGCTTCTAGCAGCGTGTGCCGGTCCAGATACCGACATGCTGGCGAAAATGCCAAACAAGGGCACAGCCTTCGATAAGGGGCTTCAGGCCGGATATACCCAGCTCGCGAAGACCGAAGCTGCGGAATATGATTTCGGTGATGCCGATCATTTCGGAAAGAAGGCAATGATGGCCGCGAACGGCCAGAACGTGCTTCCAGATCGCCTATATGAGCGCAAGGTGCCGAAGAAGTATGTCGGCGAGCTTCAGGCCGCTTGGCAGAAGCTGACACTTGCCCGCACCCATGGCGGCAAGGAAAAGGCACCGGCCGCACTCGCAGAGGCCCAGACCCAGTTTGATTGCTGGATCCAGGAAGCAGAAGAAGACATTCAGCGCATTGATATCTCGCGTTGCCAAATCGGCTTTAATGCCGCAATGGCCGAAGTGAACGCCGCGCTGAAGGCGAAAAAGACGATGGCCGCGCCGGCGAAGAAGAAAGCGCCGACGAAGGAAAGCCATATGGTCTATTTCGGCTTTAACAGTGCCGTCCTGGCGCCGTCTTCGATGATTGTGATTGGCGATGCCGCCGCATCGATCAAAAAAGGCGCGAAGGCGACTTTCGTCATCGGTCACACGGATAGCTCAGGCAGCGATTCGTACAACAAGGCATTGGCCGACAAGCGTGCGGACGCCGTGATCAGTGCGCTTCGTAAAGCCGGCGTCAAAGGCGGCGTCAGCAAGGTTGTCGCCGGTGAGCGCGATCTTGCCGTCAAGACGAAGGATGGCATGAAGCAGGGCGCAAACCGCCGTGTCGAGATTGCAATTCTGCGATAAGAAAATCGATTTGCGGGCCGGCTCCGTGCCGGCCTGCAGGTCTCTATAGATGTTAAAAAGCGGCTGAAAATTTTCAGCCGCTTTTTGATTCTGTCCGAGTGTGGTCTTCCGGCTTGCTAATTAATTAGGGACCGGTCTTTCGTCCGCGCGGCGGCTCACGCGCTTTTGGGCGCCATCGTTACGGGTTCGCAGAACATGTACCCGCCGCCATGCACGGTCTGGATATACTGCGGCTGGTTTTTGGCCGGTTCAATCTTTTTGCGCAGACGCGATACGTGAATATCGATCGTGCGGTCATAGCCTTTCATTTCCCGGCCGCGCACAGCCTGAACCAATTCGGCGCGCGACATCTGCCGGTTTCCATTTTTGACGAATACTTCGAGCAGGGCGAATTCGCTGGTTGTCAGCGACACGTCCTCGCCGCCCGGCGAGGTGAGGCGACGATGGACGAAATCCAGTCTCCAATCAGCGAAAGACGCAGATGTCGCCGCCTCTGGAGATTTCTCGTCTTCGCGCGACAGGCGCCGTGATAGGCTATTGATACGGGCGGAAAGCTCCCGCAGTTCGAACGGTTTCTGCAAATAATCGTCAGCGCCAAGTTCCAGGGTCAGAACGCGGTCGGCCATATCGCCTTTGCCACTCAGGATGATGATTCCGACGCTGGAATTCGAGCGGATATACTGCGTAAGCGCCACGCCGTCTTCTTTGGGCAACACCAAGTCAAGCAGAACGAGGTCTACGTCCTCGGTCGCCATCTCTTTACGCATCGCTTCGCCATCTTCAACGGTTACCGGGTGATGTCCCCGGTCGCGAAGGTATTCAGCAATCATGGAAGAAAACGCTGGATCGTCATCGACGATCAGTATTCTCATACTATCGGTATTCATTTGACCCCATCTCAATCTGCCTACCTGGCATTTCGGATATTATGCGTGAGTCTCTTCCCTGCGGCAACAGACCGAAACAAACCGACATATAAAAATTCTTGAGAATTCAAGCCTTTCTGGCACATTAAGTATACTTTAGTTCAGTATTAATCTTGTAATACGGGTAAGCGCAATGAGCGACCAAAAACGCCTTCTCGTTGTTGATGATCACGTCGAGATAACCGACCTGATCCGGGAGATCGCGGTTTCAGACGGTTATGAGGTGCATGCCCTGAACCAGTCATCACTCTTTTTCAAAGAGTTCGAAAACATCGATCCCGATATCGTTTGTATCGATATTCACATGCCCGATGTTGACGGCATTGAAATATTGCGCTGGCTTTCGGACCACAAATGCGGCGCGCGAATTGTTATCCTCAGTGGCGGTGATCCTCTCTTTACCAAGGTCGCGGAACGGATTGGCGAAGCCGCCAATCTGCATATTCGGACCCTGGTCAAACCTTTCAGCCTGAGCGACTTTCGTGAAGTCTTGCGAGAGATACCAGTCGCGGCCCAGGGTGCGGCCTGAGGCCGCAACCGTGAGCAACTGACGTCAAAGAAGCGGCTGACCTCTAACGCGTCTTCAAGGGGGAACGGCGCTACCACCGAGGCTGGCTCAGCCGAAAAAGCCGAGGAACTCCCACCACAGGTACTGCAACGGCAGCATCACGAACCAGGCAAGCGCGCACATGGCGAGCAACAGGTTCGCGACCCGGCGCATCGACACACCGCCGAGATGCGCGGCAAGGATGATCGGCGGAAACTGATAAGCAAACAATGCCATCGCCCAGCTTAGCGGCTGGGTCATCAGGACCGTCATCAGCGGCCAGCCCGTTGCCGCTGCTATATCTGTCGCCAGGGACGTCATGATGGCGGGTTGCCCCGGGACCGTTGTGACGATGCTCATTGCCATGCCGACAGCGCTGACGATGGCGAAATTCAGAAAATCATGGCCCTTGGTAAGCGGCACGATGTCGAACAGGGTCGCGCTGATATATGTGCCGAGCCCCGCCTGGGCGACAAGGGCGCCCATGCCGATAACGCCGGCGACGAAAAACCACGGCGCATAGGATACTTTGCCGACCATCAGCGAAGCGGGCACCATGCCCACCCGTGGCAACATGCAGAACACGGCGGCACCCAGGGCGATCCACGCAGGCGAAATACCGTGGGCGAAGTCGGTCAGCCAGAGCCCAAGTGCCGCCGTTAGCACCAGGATCAGGCGGGTTTGAGCGGCGGATGTCTTTGCCGCTTCGATGTCGGTCGTGCCGGTGCCGATCTTATCCGGAAACAGAACACGGCAGATCAGAGGGATGGCGATGATCGAAACAATGCCGAGCGGCGGAAAATTCGCAAACAGATATTCGCCATAGGTGACCTTGATGCCGTGAATGCTCTCGACCGCCCCGAGCCAACCGAGATTGGGCACCGCCGCCGGAAGGACGGCAAGGCCGGGATAGACAGAACCTGCTGCCACGGCGAGCGCGAGACCGGCGCGGCCGCGGCTGCCGGGAGCGAAGCCGATCTGGTCGGCCAGTGCCATGAAGATTGGCATCATGATCACGATCCGCCCGGTATTCGACGGAATCAGAAAGCCCAGGACGGCAGCAACCACGGTGATACCAAACAGGATACCGAGATAGCTGCGTGGGAAGAATTTGAGCAGAACGCTGGCAAGCGTTTTACCGAAGCCGGTTTCCTGAACGGAGGCGCCGATAATCAGGCCGCCGAAAATCATCCAGACCGCGGCGGAATGAAACCCTGAAAAGACGTTGGGCGCGCCGGCGTCGGTCAGCACCATCGCCAGGAAGAAAAAGATGATCGCGGTGAAATATTCGGGAAACACGCTGGTCGCCCAGAGCGAGATCGCAACCACAACAACGGCGGCGACGCGCATCATTTCAGGTGGCGCTCCCTCCGGCGGAGGCTGGAACCAGAGAAATATGCTGACGGCGGCGGCCAGCAACGCAATTGCCGGCCCGATGAAGGAGGTCCGTTTTTCCATCAGAAGACGTTTAAATCTCTGTCCGGCGGTGTCAATGCGCTGAAATGACGGGTAGGTCGGCAAATTTGACGGTTATCGGGTACCGTGTTCTTTCGCCACATCCAGCATACGGGCATGTACCGCGCGGGCACGATCAGTGAGCCGATCCTCTACGACAAGAGTTCGCGGTGCACGTGCCGGCGACTGGTTGAGGCCTTCGAGCTTCTCCTGGGCAAGAAACGCCTTGGTGAGCTGGGCGTGCCGGTCCGGGGCTACCGCTGCAAAGGATGTGTCAAACCGTTGGTTCACCGCGGAAACGATGCGTCCCACATCTGTCGTCATGGTCTCGAAGGGAGCGATAACGTAGTGATCCTGCAGGGGGAGGAGGCTTTCGTAGTAGACGGTATAGGCCCGGAGCAGATCGGACGCTGTATGCGTGGCGATCTTCGCCAACCCGGCGATAACGGCGTCTTCCGGTGCCCGCACCAGCAAAATGGCCGGAAGCTTGTAGCGGGCGGCCAGAATGATCTGTGACGGCGAATGTACGTGATGGGCAAGGGTCATATCGCCCGCGCCGGAATTCAGGAACGCAAAAACCGAAAAACTGTTCGCGGATCGCGGGAAACCTTCGATCACGAGGTCGGTATCGGGCCGGACAAGTCGCGTCCGATCATTGATTGCGCCGAAGACGGTGTTAAATAACGGGGGATACCGACCGGCCCATGTGCGGCACGTCCAGTGAAAGGGTATATGAATCTGCATGGCAGTGCAGTATGCCACGACACAGCGACCAAGGTCATTCATCGAGGACGAAAATGAACAACGCGGAACTGATCGTTCAGATACTCAAGCAGGCTGGCGTAACCCACGGTTTTGGCATTCCAAGCGGAAATGTGCTGCCACTGATGGACGCCATGCGGAAGCACGACCTGCCATTTGTCCTGACTGCGCATGAAGGCTCGGCCGGCTTTGCAGCGGATGTGATGGGCCGGATGACCGGCGCACCCGGGCTCGGGATCGCCACACTCGGTCCGGGAGCGACAAACCTTGCGACCGGGGTGGGCGATGCCTGGCTTGACCGCTCCCCGATGATCGCGATCACCTGCAACCTGAACACCGACCAGCTTGGCCGGCGTATCCAGATGTATATCGATCATCAGCAGCTTTTCGCCCCGATCACCAAGGCGAGCCTGGTGTTGCGCGAAGGCGCGGTGGCCGAAACAGTGGCGGAAGCAGTGCGGCTTTCTCTGACCGAACCGATGGGTCCGGTTCACCTGGATTTGCCCGAAGACGTGGCGGTCGCGATGGCAACTGAAACCATGCCCGACCTTGTCGCACCCGTTCCCGTGGCACCTGCAGACGATGCCGATATTCAGGCCGCCCTCACAATCCTGGCAGGCGCGAAGCGGCCGGTTGCCATCCTCGGCAGCAATGCGATGCGGATGCATGACATCGGCCTGCTGCAAAACTTCATCGAGCGTCATGGGATACCGTTTGCCAGCACGACAATGACCAAAGGACTGATCGACGAGGATCATCTGCTCTCCATCGGCTGTATCGAACGATCGAAGAGGCAGATTCAGCGCGCGTTCCTGCGCGGTGCGGATCTGATCATCGGACTTGGCTACGATACGATCGAGGTCGAATACGAGGCGTGGATTGGTGATACGCCGTTGCTGCAGGTAGATATCGAAAAAGTCGATATCGCGCCGTCGGTCCAGTTGAAGGCCGAGGTAACAGGGGATCTGGATACGTCGATTGCGGCATTGGCCGACGCCGGTGGTATCGCCAATGATTGGCAGGAGAGCGATGTTGCGACGCACCGGACGGCATTTCAGACGGCATTGCGTCCCGCGGTGCCGAACTTTGTGCCGCATCACGTGATCGATATCGTGCGAGACGTGCTGCCGCATGACGGCATCCTTACCTACGATGTCGGCGCGCATACCCACCAGATCGCCAGCCAGTGGACGGCGCATGCCCCGCGCCAGTGCCATATTACGAATGGCTGGTCGTCGATGGGCTTCGGCCTGCCCGCTGCAATTGCCGCAAAGATCGCGCGCCCGGACCTGCCGGTTGTCTGCCTGATCGGCGATGGTTGTTTCCAGATGACCTGTGGGGAGTTGGCGACGGCGAAACGGGTCGGGCTGACGTTGCCGGTAGTCGTGCTCGACGATCGCTGGCTCGGTCTGATCCGGGTGAAGCAGGAGCGCCGCCAGCTGTCGATCTACGGCACCGAGCTGCAGGAAGAGGAATACCGCGATCCGCCCGAGCATTATTTCGGGGTGCCCGCAATTGGGGTCCGGGATGGCGAGGCTTTACGCGCGGCACTCACGGCGGCGCTGCAGACAAAAGGCCCCACCGTGATCGAAGCGGTTGTGGACTCGGATCATTATTCCGAGACGGTTTTCGATTAAACCGGGTTAACCCGCATCAAGGTGCGCCGGTCACTTTTGTTCGTATACGTTTGAGCCTATTGTTCGATCAGAGAACACAGACAGGAAGGGAAACGATATGTCCTATACACTGGAACAGCTTTCAGCAGATTGCCGTGCCGCAATGGACCGGGACCCCGGTCCTGTCGGGCGCGAAGAAGTGCGGAAGTTTATCGGCCAGGCGTGCGCCGATAATGAATTTGTCGCCGTGCATCTCGGGCCCGACAACACGACAGCGCGTCAGGTTATCTATGAGGATGACAAACACAAATTCTGTATCCTCGCGCATGTCTACGAGGGTGCCAAAGGCTCCAACCCCCATGATCACGGGCCGAGCTGGGCGATCTATGGCCAGGCGGATGGTGTGACGACGATGACCGACTGGGAAAAGGTCGCAGAGCCGAGCGGTGACGCGCCGGGCAAGGTCAAGAAGGTCAAGGATTACGATATGACGCAGGGCATCGCGTATTTGTACAACGAGGGAGATCTGCATTCTCCCAGTCGTACAGCGACCACGCGTCTGATCCGCGTCGAAGGCCAGGACCTGACGGGTGTTAAGCGTGACAAATACGAGGCGGTTGCCTGACGTCACGCGACCAGCACAAAATAAAAGGGCCGGTACTGTACCGGCCCTTTTGCATTACCCGCGTCTGGGGTGTGATTCTGTGTTGATTTCGCCGCCGTCTTCATCGATGCGGCGACTGATCGGCAGGGTAATTGTTGCGACCGTGCCGCGTTCGGGTTCGCTGATCAGAGAAAGCTCTCCGCCATGCAGCTGTATGATCGCGCGGGACAGGGGAAGCCCCAAGCCCATTCCTTCAAATTTGCGCGAGAGACGATTATCCGCCTGCTCGAATGGTTCCATAACCCGTATTAGATCTTTTGGATGAATCCCGATTCCTTCATCGGCGATGGACAGGATTATTTCCCGATTTGACGAGATTTCGGAACTGACGATTACGGTTCCATTGGGATTGCTGAATTTTACCCCATTCGACACCAGGTTTGACACGGCTTGTCGCATGCGATCTGCGTCGCCACGGATATCTATCGCGCCTGACGGAATTTTCGTGACGATACGGATACCACCTGCGGCCGCATTTTTTTGGCTGCCGCGACAACCTGTTTCACGATATCGAAAAACGAAACATGAGGCGTGTCCGGGGGCAGCTCGAGGGATTCGCTGTTTACGATCTCAAGGACGTCATTTATGCCTTTCAGCAATTGTGAGCCTGAAGCATGTATGTCTTCGAGAAAATCTTCGTATTCGGGAGCGCCAACAGGGCCGTATACCTGCTGCTTCATTATCTCAGTGAAACCGATAACCGCATTCAGTGGAGTCCTGAGTTCGTGCCCCATGGTCGAGAGTAGCGTCGATTTCGCGGCGTTCGCTTTTTCCGCCGTTTCCTTGGAAATTCGGAGTTCACGCTCCAGGCGACTTGTTCTGAGGACGAACTCGATGCGGGTCGGAAGCAAATTCCATCGAACTGGTTTCGCAAAAAAATCTGTTGCTCCGGCGGAAAATCCTCTTTTGACATCATTTGTATTATCGCGACCCGTAATGAGAACGACCGGTGTGTGGCATATTTCATTATCCGAGCGGATTTGCCGACATACTTCGAAACCGTCGATACCCGGCAACATGACGTCAAGAAGAACGAGATCCGGCCGCAACGTTTGAATCAGGGACACGGCATTCTCACCGTCTGGCGCCTCTTCCACACGAAACCCGGACTCTTCAAGGCAATCGCGGGTCAACAGTCTTTGGGTGTCCTCGTCCTCGATGATCAGCACCAGGGCGCCCGCAGTTTGATCGATCGATTCAGTCATTGCTCTGGCCCTGGTTGGTGGAATTCTGAAGAGCTATGCTGACGATGGCGAATTCCTGTCGAATTTTGGAAACCAGCAGGCGCTCTGTGCCAACATCCTCCGTGTCCGCGCCAATCTCTAGTTCTTCGCATAAGGAGGACAATTCCATGGCGCCAAGATTTGCGCTGGATGATTTCATCGAGTGAGCTGCCATACAGAGCGCCGCGCGATCGCGCGTGGAGAGTGCGTTTTCCATTGCGTCCAGATACTCCGGCGTGTTCGCCAGATAGAGCCTGACAAGTCGTTTCCATAAATCAGGCTTGTTCTCGCGTATTGGAGAGATGATGGCGTCGTCGAGACCGCTGGCTGCTTCTTCAATTTTGTCTGAACTGTCGGCTTTGCCCTGCGTGACCGGGGGGGCGTTCTCGGGCCGACCCAGAGATGCGGTCCCTCCGACATGCCGTGCGATGGTGGCGAACAGGCGCTTGGTATTGAACGGTTTTGAAAGGTAATCGTTCATCCCGACACCAATGAATTTTTCCCGGTCACCTGCCATCGCATCTGCCGTCAATGCAATTATGGGAATTTCTGACACCGGGGCTGGAAGTTCACGAATTTTTCGCGTCGCCGTTGGACCGTCCATCTCGGGCATATGTACATCCATGAGAATGACATCGAAGTGAGCTTTCTGCACCGCTGAAACTGCTTCCAGTCCGTTCACAGCGATCGTCACCACATGGCCGGCGTCCTCAAGCGTCTGCCGGGCAATTTCCTGATTCACGGTGTTGTCTTCTGCGACGAGCACCGTGATCTGCCGCTCAAGTGGAACCGTGTCCCGCAAAGTACTGGGGCTTTTCTTGCTGGCGATTTCGTGCCGGTCGCCAATATCCAGATTAACCGTAAACCAGAAGCGAGATCCCTCGCCGATAGCGCTGTCCACGCCGATTTCTCCACCCATGAGTTCGGCAAGTTCTTTGCTGATAGCGAGGCCGAGGCCCGTGCCGCCGAACCGCCGTGTCGTGGATGAATCGGCCTGGGTAAATTTTTCGAAAATTCTATCCTGGGCCTGCGCATCTATACCGATACCGGTATCCGTGACCTCGAAGCGGAGAAGAGCGCGTGTGTCGTCGGTTTTAACACGCGATACTGAGACGTGGATTTGTCCTGATCGTGTGAATTTGACCGCATTGCCGACAATATTGATCAGAATCTGGCGTATTCGTTTTATGTCACCTATCAGAACCTGCGGTACGCCAGGCTCTATCTTGTTGCTGTATATCAGCCCCAACTGCTCGGCCCGCGATCCCATAAGAGCGGCAACCTCATCCAGCAGTTCTGCAACATCGAAATGAAGTTGTTCGAATTCAAAGCCACCAGCTTCAATTTTGGAAATGTCGAGAATATCGTTGAGCAGGCCAAGAAGAGCCTCGCCTGACAGGGTGATCATTTCCAGGCGTTCGCGCTGCTCGCTCGTCAGGTCTGAATCCAGCATCAAACCGGCCATCCCGAGTACACCGTTCATGGGCGTTCTCAATTCGTGGCTGGCAATGGCGAGGAATTCTGATTTTGCGATGCTCGCGGCCTGGCACGTTCTTTTTCATGCTCAAGACTGCGCTGGGTCATCTTGATTTCACTAATGTCAGCCCAGATTCCGACCGATCCGATCTGTTCGCCGCCGGCGGTAAGGAGCGGCGTGGCGTTGTTCAGGCACGGGATCAATGAGCCGTCGGGCCTTTGAAGTGAAATTTCGTAAGCGCCGGTTTGACCCCCGGACCGCCGGGCGATTTCCTTTCGAAATACCTCGGCATTGGTGTCATCCACGAAATCCATAATGCTTTTGCCGATAATTTCCTCGCGCGATCGGCCTAGAATTTTACACATCGCCGGATTTACATCCGTTGTGCGTTTTTCAAGATCGATAAACCAGAAACCCTCCTGCGTCGTCGCCAGCAATGACGCCATCAGATGTTGTTGCTCGGCCAGGGATTGTTCTGTTTTCTGTCGCTCCGTCACATCATAGAGCGTCGTGCAGACTGCACTCTGACCTTCCCAATCGACTACGAAGGACCGGTTATTTGCCAGGAATTTCTCGCCGTTCTGGCGGAGGGCCTGGAAATCGTAATCCTTTGGCGCACGACGGCCCTCCAGGCGGGCCTGATGATATCCCCAGATGCGCGCTCTTTCTTCCGGGGCGAGGAGTTCTTCTGTCGAAGGGATAGACATGAAATCGTTCAGCGTCCCGAAGCCATACATGTCGAGCAATGTCTGGTTTGCATAGAGTGGCTTGAACCCTGCGTGGATATAGATTCCGGAACTGAAATTCTCGATCATGTCCCGGTGGTTTCTTTCGTTGTCCAGCAATTGTTCGGTCCGACGCCGGACACGGTCCTCAAGTGACTGATTTAGTTCTCGAACTGCATTATTCGCCTGCGCAAGATTCCCTTCCCGGTCGGTTTCCCGTTCGATCATTTCATTGAACGCAACGATGATATCACCCAGCTCGTCTCCCTCCGGTGCGTTTACCGGCACGCGTTCACCGGTTTCGGAAATTCGCCGTATCGATGCATGCAGCCGCGTCAACGGACGCCCGACGATGAGGCGGAACCCTGCAAGTGCGATGAGCAGTGAAATGACAAAGGCTGCGGCCACCAGCAGCATCTGGTGTGCGCGACGGGTTTTCGCAGCCGACAAAGTTTCCGCGTCGCTAAACCGAACAACCAGATTCAGGGCATTGTCGCGCCCGACGGGAAGTATCAGGCGGTTTCCGCCGTCGATATTTTTACATCCGATCCGGGCGGGAAGAGCTGCAATCAGTCGTTTCGTCTTCGCATCTACGAACTCGGCACAGAGCACCGCACGATCGACTGCCAGATAAGAGAGCAGGTCGCCTGCCATCATTGAATTGTGATGCGCATGGTGCCCTGCCAACGACTCGGTAACACGCGCTGACAGGTTTCCGATCCGCGCGGCAAGTGTGTCGCGGTCACTCTGGTTTTCGTATTGCGATAGAATGACGAACCCGACACTCGCAACGATCAGAAATGCCGGAACAAGGCAGATCAGGAATTTTGTGGACAGGCTGCGAAGTATTCTGGGAAGGCGAAGGCTGGTAAGGGACATGAACAAATTTAGATCTGGAGGAAACTCAACTATTGGTCTTTCTGAATAGCTCAAGCCGTCGACGGTCGTCTACGACGGACTGAAAAACGATGTATCCGCCATTGCGGCGGGCAAGATAGAAATCGATATTCGCGTTCTTGCCGTTTCTGTCACGGAAATCCGCGCACAGCACGAAATATCTTCCTATCTGCAAAATCACTGGATGCACTGATACCGGATAGAGTTTTCTGACCCTACCCGTAGTTCTATTCAGATGGAGATAGGCGTCGTCGATGAGCCGGCTGTTGATATGTCGCTGCATGGTTGCCTGCAGGGCAACTTTTTCAGCAATTCCCACAGCGTCAGCGTCAGTGTCGGCAGCGGCAAATGACGCACTCCACAGGAGGACGGCCGTTGCCGCGAGTAAGCGCAGCGTATTCATTGAGTATTCATCCGGAGAGGAAACAAGCTTGTCGCGCAGTATCGCCACCGGTCGTTAATCAAACGTTAACCGTATGATTAATCCTCGAAAGGCAGACCCGCATATTGCTCGGCGAGTGCTGCCATCGCGATTTCCGACTTTGACAGGTAGGCGAGCTCGTCTTCGCGGGTGCGCTGATCGAACGGATCGTCGTCCGGGAATTTATGCAGCAGACAGGTCAGGTGCCAGGACAGGCGTTCTGCGTTCCAGATCCGCCGCAGTGCCATATCGGAATAGCCGTCGAGATAGGTATCGTTGTTTTTGCCGTAATGTTCGATCAGGCCGCGTGACAGGTAGTAGACGTCCGAAAATGCGAGGTTGAGCCCTTTGGCGCCGGTCGGCGGCACGATATGCGCCGCATCTCCGGCCAGAAAAAGCCGGCCATGCCGCATCGGCTCGGCCACGAAACTGCGAAGCGGGGCGATCGATTTTTCGATGGACGGCCCGGTTTCGATTGCGTCGGCGATGTCTTTGGGAAAACGAGCTTTCAGCTCTTCCCAGAACCGGTCGTCCGGCCATTGGTCTAGACTGTCGTTCAGGTCGCACTGGATGTAGTAGCGGCTGAGCCGTTCATTGCGCTGCGATGCCAGCGCGAAGCCGCGTTCATGATTGGCATAGATGATGTCGGGCAGCGGCGCGGTCTCGGACATGATCGCAAGCCAGCCGAACGGATAGCCTTTTTCGTATACCTGCATCAGATCGGCCGGAATGGATTTGCGGCTGACACCGTGAAATCCGTCGCACCCGGCAATGTAGTCGCAGTCGATACGCTGTTCCTTACCGTCCTTCGTGAAGGTGACATAGGGCGCATCCGTCGTCATATCGTGCGGCTGAACGTTCTCGGCCTCGTCGATGATCTGTCCGCCGGCCTTGTCGCGCGCCGCATAGAGGTCTTCGGTGATGGCGGTCTGGCCATAGGCCGTCATGTCCCGCCCGGTATATTTTTTGGTGTCGATCAGCAGTTTTTCGCTGCCGGCCCAGACGATATACGTCCCGTCATGGGGCTTGCCTTCGCGGTCCAGGCGCTCGCCGAGCCCCATAGAGCGCAGCATGTCGACCGAGCCGGCTTCAAGCACGCCGGCACGGATACGGCTGAGCACATAGGCACGGCTCCGTTGTTCAACAACGATGTTGTCAACGCCGTTCAGGTCCAGGATGTGGGATAGCAGCAGGCCTGCCGGCCCGCCGCCGATGATGGCAACGCGTGTTTTTTCCATAGTGGTCTTCCCGTCTAGTCAGGCTTTTCAGAGGCTGGTGTCTAAACCGCTTCTTCGAGAGCGATCAGCCCCATACCCGTGGTCATTGGCGCATAGTAGTTGCGATGAACCTGGCGCAGCGGCGCACCGTCCAGCGCTCCGCGCATGGTGAGCCACATGATCAGTTCGACAGCTTCGGCGCCGGCGTCTTCCATGATCTTCTGATGGGTCAGCTCGGTGAGCGCCATCGGATCGGTTTCGATCTTGTCGAGAAAGTCCTTATCGAAGTCGCTATTGAGGAAGCCGAACCGCGCACCGTTCAGCTGATGCGACATACCGCCGGTACCGAGGATGACGACTTTCGTATCTTTCGGGTAACTTTCGACCGCCTTGCGGATCGCCTGGCCGAGCTTCCAGCAGCGTAGCGCCGTCGGCAGCGGGTGCTGAATGACATTGACGGCCACCGGTACCACTTTGACCGGCCAGTCCGGATCATGGTCCCAGCACAAATGCATCGGCACCATGAAACCGTGTTCGACTGCCATTTCCTGGCACACTGTGATGTCGAATTCGTTGTACACAAGCTCGTTGCAGAGATGCCACGAGAAATCTGTGTCGCCGGGGAAGTCGGGCAGGGGGCGTCGGCCCCATCCTTCGTCGCCGACCGGATATACTTCCGCGGCGCCAACGGCAAATGTCGGGTACTTGTCGAAGAAGAAGTCGCCACCGTGGTCGTTATAGACCACGATCGCGACGTCCGGCTTGATTTCCTTCAGCCAGTCTTTAACCGGCTCATACGCATCGAAAAGCGGCTTCCAGTCGGGTTCCTGTGTGCGTCCCTGGTCGTAGACGACGCCGATCGACGGGACGTGCGAGGTGCCGATACCGGCAATGATCTTTCCCATTATTGGTATCCTTTACTTTGCGCCCGCGGCATTCCGCGTCGCGAGAAATTCTTCATAGGTCTGACCGCGCTGGTGTGCGCCGATCTGGTATAGCCCTGCGCCGATCACCGCGCCGATTTTCATGATCATGTAAATATTGCCGCCATGCTCATCCATGATGGCGCGCCAGTCGCGGTCCCGGATGAGTTGTTTTTCTTCTTCGGTCAGGTCCGCTGCGGAAAGAGCGGATTCTTCGTCTGCCAGAAAGGCTTCGCGGTTTGCCGGTTTGACCAGCGACATGGCAAATTTGTTCAGGCGGTACCCACGCTGTGTCTGCTCGGAATCGAAGATTTTGGTGTCCTCTATTGGACGGGTGGGGTCTACCTGTTTGGCCATCGGTGTTCTCACCTATTGGTATCAAATGATATTTGTATATTTACACAAGTCTGGCTGCAACGACAACCCGGGACACCAGGACAATAACACAAATCTTGTCGCCGGATCGGGCAGGGATCGCTAATTCATCGCCGACCCGCCATCGACGGCGAGCACCTGGCCAGTGATAAAGTCACTTTCTGCGCTGGCGAGAAAAATACAGGCACCGACGACATCTTCGGGCACCTGTTCACGCTTGATGGCGCGGGTCGCTGTACCCATCGCAATCATACCGCGGAGTTCTTCCTGTTCGATCACGTTGTCGGTCATGATACCGCCCGGGGCAATGGTATTGGCGCGTATACCGGCATCGCCGAGTTCGCGGGCGACAGAACGCGTGAACGAGATCACGGCGCCCTTGGACGTGTCGTAATGGAGCAGGTTCGTGTAACCCTTAAGCGCGCGTCCGGAAGAGATATTGATGATCTTGCCGTACCCTTGTTCGGTCATTTGCGGGACGACCGCTTTGGTGCACAGGAACATACCGTTGATGTTCACGTCCAAAACCTTGTCCCACTCGGTCTTGCTGATTTCCATGATCGGTTTCTGGCCGACATGGACCCAGAGTGCGGCATTGTTCACCAGTATATCTATCCGCCCGAAGGCATCGATGGTTTGAGTGGCCATGTCGGCACAGGCAGCTTCATCTGTCACGTCCGTCCGGATTGCCATCACTGTGCCGCCGGCGGCCGCGATTTCGGCGACCAACGCGTCTGCCGGTGCGACGTCGGCGATGACGACCTTGGCACCCTCGGTGGCAAATGCGCGGGCATAGGCAGCGCCGATACCCTGTGCCCCGCCGGTGATGATGGCGACCCTGTTTTCTAGCCTCGACATGTTCCGTTCTCCTTTATGAACCAAAATGATCTTCGGCCAGTCAGCGGCCAATGGCGGTAAGACGTTCATCCCCGTCGAACTGGCCGAGAACATCCATCCTGATCAGTGCATCATCCACCGCTAACGTGGGTTTCAGGAATCTTTATCGCAGTTATACAGATAGGTTTCTGTTCGAACAAAAGGCGGGCCGAGAATTTGCACCTGGGGAAAATCTTGCGTGATAAGCCGGGCACCGCGGAGCCTTCGCCCAAGGCTTGACGGTGTGACCGTTTCACTATCCACTACACGCTGCAACAAGGTCGCGCACTGGCCTGCCAGTGCGGGCGACGGCAAAAATTTTTCAATAAACGATTTTGACGCATTGACCGTGTTGTACCGCCCATGAAACTCGACCCATTTTCCATAGATGCCGACGACCTATTGTCGACGGCGATACGCCTCCGCGACGTCGGTTACGGCGATATTGTTACGTACAGTCCGAAGGTCTTTATCCCACTGACGAAGCTGTGCCGGGATGTCTGCCACTACTGCACGTTCGCGCATCCGCCGGTGGCGGGAGAACGGGCTTTTCTGGCCGCAGACGAGGTGCTGTCGATTGCCCGGGCAGGAGCGGCTGCGGGATGCACGGAGGCGCTATTCACGCTCGGCGACAAACCTGAACAGAGGTATCGTGTCGCGCGCGAGGAGCTTCACGCACTGGGTCATGAGACGACGATATCCTATCTCGCGGAGATGGCAGGGCTTGTGCTTGCCGAGACCGGGCTGCTGCCGCACCTGAACCCGGGTGTGATGACGGCCGACGACATTGCCCTGCTGCGCCCTGTTTCGGCATCGATGGGTCTGATGCTGGAGGGCATCGCGCCGAGCCAGTCGGCACGTGGTGGGCCGCATTTCGGGTCGCCCGATAAAGACCCGGCGGCGAGGTTGGAAACGCTTCGCCTCGCAGGCGAAGCGCGGGTGCCGATGACCACCGGTATCCTGATCGGGATCGGGGAGACGCGGGAAGAACGCGTTGCGGCACTCGAGGCCATTCAACGATTAAATGACCGTTACGGTCATATCCAGGAAATCATCATCCAGAACTTTCGCGCCAAACCGGGCACGAAGATGGCAGACGCGCCGGAGCCGGATCTGGACGAGCTCTGCTGGACCATCGCGGTGGCGCGCGGCCTATTTGGCGCCGAAATGTCGATCCAGGCACCTCCCAATCTGAGCGGCGACGGTTTCGGCGCGCTGATCGATGCCGGGATCAATGATTGGGGCGGAGTTTCGCCGGTCACGCCCGATCACGTAAACCCGGAGGCACCCTGGCCAGAGGTGACCCGTCTGCGCGAAGGAACGGCCACGAAGGGTAAAGTTCTGGCGGCACGATTGCCGGTTTATCCCAGGTATGTTTTTGATACCGGTTGGCTGGACGATGCCGTGCGACCTGCCGTCTTGCGGGCAATGGATGCAGACGGTCTGGCCCGGGATGATCTGTGGTCGCCGGGTGATTCCGACGTCGTGCCGGTAACGCCGGCGCTGATCGGGGGAGACGGGCACCGGGTCCGTAAGCTGATTGACCGCGCCGTGGCCGGCGACCGCCTGGAAGAATTCGAAATCGAGACGCTTCTGACGGCAAGGGGAGACGCCTATGGCGAGGTTATCTCTGCGGCGGATGCAGTTCGGCAGGCCGTTAGTGGCGACGTCGTCACCTATGTTGTGAACCGCAATATCAATTACACGAATGTCTGTGGGTATCGTTGCGGATTTTGCGCGTTCTCGAAGGGGCGCCTGAGCGCGAACCTGCGGGGGGCGCCCTACGATCTTGCGCTGGATGAAATTTCACGGCGCGCAGCCGAAGCCTGGGACCGCGGCGCGACCGAGGTCTGCCTTCAGGGCGGCATTCATCCTGATTATACGGGAGATACCTATCTGTCGATTGTCCGCGCCGTGAAGGCAGTGACACCGGATATGCATATCCATGCGTTTTCCCCGCTGGAGATTTCGCAGGGCGCCGCCACGCTGGGCCTGTCGGTGGCGGACTATCTGATGGCCCTGAAAGAGGCCGGGCTTGGCTCGCTGCCGGGCACAGCGGCTGAAATTCTGGACGACGAGATTCGGGCCGTTCTTTGCGCCGACAAACTGTCGACGGATGAATGGTTGGCCGTCATTAATACAGCGCATGAAGTCGGTTTACGGACGACGGCAACGATTATGCACGGCCACCTCGAACGCCCGGTCCACCATGCGCGGCATCTATTGCGTATCCGAGGTCAGCAGGAAAAAACCGGTGGCTTTACCGAGTTCGTGCCGTTGCCGTTCGTGCACATGGAAGCGCCGATCTATCTCAAGGGAATTGCGCGGAAGGGACCGACATTCCGCGAAACGGTCCTGCTGCACGCGGTTGCCCGGCTTGCGCTCAATCCGGTCATTCCTAATATCCAGACAAGCTGGGTGAAGCTGGGCACCGTCGGCGCCGAGGCATGTCTGGCGGCCGGGGTGAATGATCTGGGCGGAACGTTGATGAACGAATCCATATCGCGCGCTGCCGGTGCCGCACACGGTCAGGAATTCGCGCCTGCCGATATTCAGACGCTGGCCCGCAAGCTTGGCCGTACACCGCGTCAACGCAGCACGCTCTACGGAGACGTTGACCCCGGGCGGCAGGAGGCTGCGAGAGCACCCGAACCGCTCACCGAGCCAGTACAGACACCAGCCGCCAAATTTGCCCACGGAGTTGCCGCAGAATGACAGAAAATTTGCCCGTTATTGCGGTCATCGGTGGCACCGGCGCCGAAGGGTCTGGTCTCGCGGCCCGCTGGGCGGGCGCGGGATACCGGGTCATTGTGGGGTCGCGTAACGCGGAGAATGCTGCCGAGGCGGCTGAGGCCATCGGTGCGGAAGGAATGGACAATGCCGCAGCGGTTGCTGTCTGCGATATCGCTGTCCTCACGGTGCCCTATGCCGCACAGCGCGCCACGCTGACCGATCTTCGAGACGAACTGCAGGGGAAGATTCTTGTCGATGTGACGGTGCCACTGGTGCCGCCCAAGGTGATGCGTGTGCAATTGCCGGAAGAAGGCTGTGCGGCGCTGGTCGCGCAGGCGGTGCTCGGAGAGAATGTGCGGGTGGTTTCTGCTTTCCAGAATGTATCTGCCGGTCATCTGAAGGACCCGGGTTACGTCATCGACTGCGACGTTCTGATTACCGGTGACGATCCCGCCGCCCGGGCAGAAGTTGTGAAACTCGCAACCGCTGCCGGGCTGAATGGGATTGAGGCAGGGCCGCTCGACAATGCGGTCGCGGCCGAGGCTATGACATCGCTGCTGATCTGGATGAACCGGAAGTACAAATCGCCCGGCGCCGGTATTCGGATTACGGCACTTCCACCTGTGAGCGATCTGCCAGAAAGCGAAGACTAAAAAAGCGGGCTAAAAAGCCCGCTTTTTTGAATCTGTATCGCGCGTTTAGCGCTGGTGTTGGCGGCGCTGACGGCGACGGGCACCAAACCCGGCAATGAAGAGCAGGCCGCTGAGCGTCGTCAAGGAAATCAGGGCGGGTTCAGATATCTCAACTGTGGCATTGAAGCTGGAGTTGACGATACTTGAGCTTCCACCGTGGGTCACAGTGACCACAGTCGTGAGGGAGTAATCACCCTGAAGCGCAATCGTTGCATAATCGCTGAACGAAAATGCGCCTTGGCCAAGAATGCCGGAATCTGAAATCAGGATATCTTTTTCAAACAGCGCGTTATCGAGCGACGCATATGTCTGGTACTGAAGCGCGCCTTTCGTTGTGCCACCGATCAGCGAAGGCAAGCTGATTGAAGGACCAGAGGTCGTGAAATCCGTTTCGCTGAACTCAACGACGACAGTACTGGTTGCGCTGGAACTTGAAAACTGGGCAGAGAGAAAGTCGATGCTCGGATGTTCCGCGGTGCCGATAAATGGCTTGGTATAACCAGTTACATTAACCGCGTAGTTGCCGACATTCCCGAAATATCCGACGACACCGCTGATTGAGGAGAAGAATGGATTTTCGTTCGCCCCTCCATCGAGCACGTCGACGACATTTGTACCCTGCGTTATGCGAAGCGCGGGAATGGCGTTTGCTGGCACTGCCACCGCGACGCCGGTCAGGGTTAGCAACGCTACTGCCGCATATTTACTGATGATCTTCATACTACTCTCATACTCCACTCGAATGACCGAACCAATAATTTATTACAAAATGTAATTGTGTGTCGGGTGGTTGATCTCGCTGAACTCGGTGTTCGTATAAACTTATGCAAAAAGCGTGCCAAAAAACATTATTGTTTAAATTCAGTGTGTTAACTGGAATTCGTTTATTCAGAAACTGCGAATCGTAAAATTTCCCGACACCTGATGGCCGTCTATTCTGCTTCGAGCGGGACGACAGGTACTGTCCCCGGCACGTAAATCCCTGCCGGACGGCCTGATGGGCCCACAACACCATATCGTTCAATCAATCCGTCCGGCAGGGTACGCCCGTCCGGCGTCGCCAGCCAAAGGCGCAGCAAATGGCGCATTTGATCGGGTTCGGGCCCGTCCTCATAGTCGGACCTGCGGTGCAGGACGACGTGGTTGTGAAGCACCTGAATATCGCCCGGTTCGAAAACCATCGAGAATGAGAGTTCTTCCGCCAGGGACGTGATCATTTCCAGCGCTTCGGTTTGCCCCGGTGTGAAACGGGGCAATTCTTCGAAACGTTGCGCGCCGCGGATATACTTGCCCTGCCAGCTTGTGACCAGTTTACCGTCTACGTAATTGAACACCGGCAGCGCCCACCAGGGATCCTTGCCCTCGGGTATTTCACCGCGGCGGTCTCTGAACCAGGGTTTGACCATCTCGGCAGCCAGGTCGGGGCGGCGCGCAATCATTTCGTTATGAATAGCGACGGAGCTGACAAAGTAACTTTCGCCCCCTGACGGGGATGTCTGCAGACAGAGCAGGGCAACGACGTCGCAGGAATCCGCGTGCCACGGCAGGTCGGCGCTCGTGTGATAGCCACGGTGGGTGCTGTCATTGAAGTCGCCGCCGGTCAGGTTTTTTACATGACCGAGCACATGTCCCTTGCCGTTCTGCGAGACCGGCACGCCAAGCCTCAACCCGATCCCCCAATAGGCAATCGCAGCTTCACGTCGGGAATAGCGCTCTACCGGCACGCCCTTGATAAGCGCAACGCCATATCCGTTCAGAACCTGATCGCTGATTTCTCTGAGCCTGTCATGCAGGACCGGTAACGGGAAATCGGCTTCTTCGATTGCTGCGACGTCGATCCCGGCCGCCTCGATACCTGTGATGGCGGCATCCAGTTCTGCAACATCGCTGCCGGTTAGCGTGTAGACCCAATCCGCCGATGCGGACAGGTCTTCCGCACGCCAGTCTGCTGGATCGGACACGGCCTGCATCTTCCCCGCCTGTACTAGCGCGGTCGGTGCACTCTTCGAAACTGCCATCGATTGGTGTCCGTCATTCGTTATAATGCCGCCAATTATAGACGCGGAGAGAGTTCTCTCCAATACTGACAGCAAGGGAATACCATGACCGATACACAGGTACTGATCGCCGGTGGCGGGCCAGCGGGGCTGGTACTCGCGCTTGAGCTCGGCGCGCGCGGCGTGGCGTGTGTCCTGCTTAATGATTCTTTGCATACCGCCAAGCACCCAAAGGCCAATGCCGTCAGCAGCCGCACCATGGAGCATATGCGCCGTCATGGAATTTCAGAGCGCCTGCGCGCCAGAGGGCTGGCACCGGACCATCCGACGGATTTGGCTTATTTCACCAGCCTCACCGGTCATGAGATCGGCCGGTTCCGTCAGCCGTCGCGGGCGGAGGCGCTGTCCGAAGCGAAGGCGGGAACAGGTTCATGGGCATCCGCCGAGCCGCCGCTGCGCTGCTCGCAGATATTTCTCGAAGAAGAGCTCAAGGCGAAGGCCGATACGCTGCCCTCTGTCGATATGCGCTTCGGCTGGAAACTGACAGGCTTCGAAGATCATGAAGACCAGGTGTCTGCGACAATCGAAAACGCCGATACCGGCGACGTCGGAGAGATCACAGCGCGGTATCTCGTCGGGTGCGACGGCGGGAACAGCCTGGTCCGGAAATCGCTTGGCATTGAACTGGAAGGCGAATCCGGCGTTGTCCGCCCGATGATGGGCGGGCCCATGTATGCCGCCTATTTTCGCGTGAAGGAGGAGCCTGACTGGCTGCCCGAGCGGCGCGCCTGGCAGTACTGGATGCATACGCCGGAAATGCGTGCCTTGCTGGTGCATGTCGATAGCGACCGGTTGTTTCTGTTCCACTTTGCGATGCAGGATGGTGTCGATGGTGCCGACCCGACGACGCTGATCCACCGGGCAGTCGGCCGGGAGTTTCCACTGGAAGTCATTTCTTCCGTTAACTGGAATGCCGGATACAGTCTGGTGGCCCAGAAGTACCGGAAAGGGAATGTGTTTATCGCCGGTGACGCTGTGCATCTTTTTACACCGACCGGCGGTATGGGGATGAATACCGGCGTCGACGACGCGGCCAATCTTGGCTGGAAGCTTGCAGCGGTGCTGCGCGGTGAAGGCGGCGAGGCGCTGCTGGATTCCTACGAGGCGGAACGCCGGCCCATCGGTGTCCGCAATGTGAACTTTGCCCGGGGTTTCGCCGACTCTGTCGGCAACGTCGAAATCTCGGAGCATGTTTCGGCGGATACGCCCGATGGCGCGGCAGAACGCGCGCGCCTGAAGGCGCACTTTGAACATCACGCTGAATTCGAGTTCATCATACCCGGAGCATTCCTGGGCCTGCGGTATGAAGATTCTCCCGTTATTGCCTACGACGGCACCGAACCGCCACCGGATCATCCGAACGATTACACGCCGAATGCTATTCCCGGATCGCGGGCGCCGCATATCTGGCTGGGGGAGGACGCACTGTTCGACCGGCTGGACCCGGGGTTTACGCTTGTCAGGTTCGGCGGCGTGGCGGGCGATCTTGGTCCGGACATCGCTGTTCTGGATATTGCCGATGCCGCCGCGCGCGATTTGTACGGCGCAGACTACGTTCTTATCCGACCCGATCAGCATGTCGCCTGGCGTGGGAACAAAATCGGCGACGCCGCCGCGCTTGCCGATACCGTTCGGGGCCGGCGATCCCTATAATGTGACCAGGCTCTCATACGCAGATTGATTAGACGGAGGCACCCGACTTGGGCGAATACGGAATTTCTCAACCCATCCCACGGTTCGAAGACGCGAAGCTTCTGACCGGCCGCGGCGATTTTATCGACGATGAGAACGCGCATGGCCAGCTTCACGGCTTCATGGTGCGCTCGCCCTATGCCCACGCTGATGTCGGGGTGATCGATATTTCCGCAGCGCTGGACGCCCCCGGTGTGGTTGCCGTTTATACCGGTCGGGATTACCGGGACGCCGGGTGGGGAACGATCCCGCATATCGGCCCGCCGGTAAAACGTCGGGGTGGTGCGGATTTTATCCTGCCGGATTTCTGGCCACTGGCCGTCGATCGCGTACGTATGGTCGGCGAGGGTGTCGCGTTTGTTCTGGCGGAAACCACCGCGCAGGCGCGGGATGCCGCTGAACTTGTCATGGTCGATTTCGAGCCGCTGCCCGCGTCGGCGGTTACCGCGACGGCGCTCGACGACGATGCCTTCGTGCTTTGGGAAAATATCGGCAACAACGAAGCGCTGGTGCACGAGATCGGGGACAAGGCCGGGGCAGACGCAGCCTTTGAGCGTGCCGATCATGTCGTCGAGCACCGGTTCAATATTTCGCGGGTGCTTGGCAATGCGATGGAGATGCGAGGCTGCCTCGCGATTCATGATGCGCGTGCCGACCATTACACATTGCGGGCGCCGATCCAGCATCCGTGGGTCGCCAGGAGAATTCTGGCGGGCACGGTCATTGGAGTCGAAGAACTTCAGGTCCGTGTGATTACACCCGATGTCGGGGGTAGTTTCGGTATCAAAGCGAATGTGTATCCCGAATACCTGATCGCGCTTTTTGCGGCGAAAATGACGGGGCGGCCGGTCAAATGGATGAGCGATCGTAGTGAGGGGTTCCTGAGCGATTTTCATGCGCGCGACAACGTGGCGGATGCGGCGCTGGCGTTGGATGTGGAAGGCAATTTCCTCGGCTTTCGGCTCCGCAACCTTGTCAATATCGGCGCCTATTTCTCGCCAATCGGTTCCGGTCCGGCGACGAACAACCTCGGTTCTTTGTCCGGCGTTTACACCACGCCGGAGGCTTACGTCGAAGTTGTCGGTGTCTTCACAAACAGCCACCCAACGGCGCCCTATCGCGGCGCGGGTCGGCCCGAAGCGGCCTTTATCATCGAGCGGCTGATCGATATCGCGGCGCGTGAGCTATCGTTCGATCCGGTCGAACTGCGCCGCCGGAACATTATCCCGGTCGATGCGCTGCCGTTCAAAACGTCGCTGACGTTTACGTACGATTCCGGCGAGTTCGAAAAGAATATGGACGACGCGATCGGTCTTGCAGATCGGGACGGGTTTGCTGCAAGACGGGCAGCGTCCGAAGCCAACGGAAAACTGCGGGGTTTGGGCATCGCCAATGCGATTGAACGCGCCGCCCCTCCGGGAATGGAGACGGCGGAGCTTCGCTTCGATCCCAGCGGCACGGTCACCATCCTGTCCGGCACCACGGCGCAGGGGCAGGGGCATGTCACGATGTATACGCAGCTGCTCTGCGACAAGCTCGGGATGGAGCCAGAAAAGGTGCGCGTTATCGAGGGCGATACCGACCGGCTGGCCTTCGGGTTTGGCGCCGGTGGTTCCCGCTCGTCAGCGATGGGAACAGCGGCGCTGATGATGGCAGCCGACAAGGTTATCGAAAAAGGATGCGAGATAGCGGCGCACATTCTTGAGGCCGCGGTCGACGATATGGAGTTTGCCGATGGCAAGTTCAGGGTGGCGGGCACCGACAAAGACGTCCCGTTCAGCAAGGTTGTGAGCGCTGCATTTGCGCCCCTCACGCTGCCGCCGGGTGTCGAACCCGGGCTGGCGGAGCAGGCCGCCTATCGCGGTGAACTGCCAAGCTATCCGAATGGTTGTCATGTCTGCGAGATCGAAATCGACCCTGAAACGGGCGCCACGGACGTGCTGAACTACGTCGTGGTCGACGATTTCGGCACGGTGCTGAATCCGCTACTGGTCAAAGGCCAGGTTCATGGGGGCGTTGCGCAGGGACTGGGGCAGATCTTGCTGGAAAATACGGTCTACGATTCCGATGGCCAGCTTCTGACGGCATCGTTTATGGATTACGGCATGCCACGGGCGGATGATTTTTCCGATTTTGTCATCCAAACCAACAGCGTTCCGACCAAAACAAACCCGCTGGGGGTCAAAGGTGTCGGCGAGGCCGGTGCCGTCGGTGGCATGCCTGCCGTGATGAATGCGGTGATGGATGCGATAGCCCCGTTGGGGATTCGCGATCTGGATATGCCGGCAAGCCCGTCGCGTATCTGGGTGGCAATCCGCGACGCGCGGGCGCAAGGAGATCAGGCGTGACATCCGATCTGAACAGCCTCTCGGCGACCGATATTGCAGCCGGCGTCGCCGCGGGGACCTTCAGCGCGGAGGCGGTTACGGCGGCCTGTCTTGATCACATTGCCAGCCGTGAAGATACGGTCGGTGCCTGGGAGTTCCTCGATCCGGAGCTCGCATTGTCGCAGGCGCGCGCAATCGATGCGGTGGACATCAAGGGTCCGATGGCGGGTGTGCCGGTCGGCGTGAAGGACATTGTCGACACGTATGACATGCCGACAGGCATGGGCTCGCAGATCTATGACGGTAATCGTCCGGCGGCAGATGCATCCTGTGTGGCGCAGTTGCGGGCGGCGGGGGCGGTGATCCTCGGCAAGACCGTCACTTGCGAATTTGCCGGGCTGACGCCGCGCAAAACGACGAACCCCCACGATCCGACACGGACGCCCGGCGGGTCTTCCAGCGGGTCGGCGGCAGCGGTGGCGGACGATATGGTTCCGCTGGCTTTTGGCACGCAGACCGGTGGTTCGGTGCTGCGCCCGTCATCCTACTGCGGAATTATCGGCTACAAGCCGAGCTTCGATACCTTCAGCCTGACGGGCATTTACCCGGCGGCGGAGAGCCTCGATACACTGGGCCTGCACGCGCGGAGCCTGGACGATATTGAGCTTGCGAGCTCGACGTTGCTCCGCCGGCCGTTTGAGCCTGTGGGCGAACTCAAAAAACCACCTGTGGTCGGCCTTTGCAAAACGCCGATGTGGGATCAGGCGCAACCCGAAACGCGCGAAGCCGTCGAAGCGGCGGCGGCGGCAATGCAGGCCGCAGGCGCGATGGTGCGGGATTTTGAACTTCCGGAAGAATTCGAGTGGCTCGGTGAGCTGCGCGGCATGATCAACGGCTGGGAGCGCGCCGATGTGATGGCAGATGAATGGGCGCGCAATCGCGATGCACTCAGCGATCAGATGCAGGCAACGATCCAGGGCGGGCTCGACACACCGTACCGGGACTATGTGGATGCGATGCATCTGATGGAGACGTGCCGTGTGCGCACGACGCAATCTTTCGAAGGCTGTGATGTCCTGCTGACCCCGGCGGTCGATGGCGAGGCGCCGGTAGGGTTGACCGAAACCGGCAGTCCGCGATTCCAGGCATTGTGGACAATGCTGCACACGCCTTCGATTACGCTGTCGACGCATAAAGGCCCGAACGGGTTGCCGGTCGGTATCCAGCTCGTCGCGCCGTATCGTGCTGACCGGTCATTGATGGGCATTGCCCGCTGGACGTTGGAATCCTGCCGGTGAGCGGCGGTGGAACCTTGCCTGTGAGCGGCGGCGGAGACATGAAAGTGAGCGACGAGGAGCGAATCAACCTAAAGCGCGGCCCCATTGGTGAACGGGTCCTGCGGCTGGAGGACGGCCCGCTTCTTGCTGGGACCGGTACCTTTGCCGCCGACTGGTCGTTCCCGGAGACGCTGCATATGCGGGTTGTCCGGGCAAACGTCGCGCATGGCGTCATTACGGGTATCGATACGTCAGCCGCCGAAGCAATGGACGGCGTCGTTGCGGTCTGGACTCCGGCGGATGTGGCCGACATCCCGCTCATCGATTTTCGCGCAACCAAGTACACGGGGCTCGAGGCATACAAGCAGCCGGTTCTCGCGCGCGAGCGCGTGCGCTATGTCGGCGAGCCTGTCGCCGTCGTCTTTGCCGAGAACCCGTACACGGCGGAGGACGCGGCCAATCTGGTCTTTGTTGATATCGATGAGCTGCCGGCAATCACCGATGCGACTGCCGCGCCAGTTGAGTTTCTGCCGGGGCACGATACCGAGGCGACGATCATCGAGAAGGGCTATGGCGACGTTGATGCGGCGTTTTCCGACGCAGATGACGTGGTCGAACTTGATTTGCGGATTGGCCGGCACAGTGGCGTGCCACTCGAATGCCGCGGCGGGCTGGCGCGCGTCGATCCGGAAACCGGCATTCTCGAATTTTACGGCGCGACCAAACGGCCGCACCCGAACCGTGACCTGATTGCGAAAACGCTTGGTCTTGATCCGGCGAAGGTAAACCTGTTCGGCGGTGATGTCGGTGGCGGATTCGGTATTCGCGGCGAGCTGTATCCCGACGATTTTCTGCTCTGTGCCGCAGCGCTTCGTCTGGGGCGCCCTGTCCGTTGGATCGAAGACCGGCGTGAACATCTGCTCACCGCCAACCATTCGCGGCAGCAGCGCCATCAGGTGCGTGCGGCCATTGATGCAGAGGGGCGTATTCTCGCCATCGATAATCGCTTCTACCACGACCAGGGCGGCTACCTGAGGACGCACGGCGTGCGCGTCCCCGACATGACAGCGGGACTGGCACTCGGCCCGTATCAGGTGCCGGCTTATCGGGTGGCGGGGCATGTGCGGCTGACCAACAAGACACCGGCGGCAACCTATCGCGCGCCGGGCCGCTATGAGGGCACCTTCGTGCGGGAACGCCTGTTGGATGCAATTGCCGCGAAAGTCGGGCTCGATCCGATCGAGGCGCGGCGCCGAAACCTGATCCCGGAGACCGATATTCCCTTCGCCCGACCGTTGGATGCGCTGGAGGTCGATGTCGTGCTCGACTCCGGCGATTATGCCGGGCTGCTCGACAAGGCTTTGGCCGATTTTGGCTGGGACGGAATACAGACATCCTTAAAGGCCCGCCGCGCGACAGGCGAGGCGGTTGGCGCGGGGCTGGGATTCTTCGTTGAAAAATCCGGGCTTGGTCCGACCGACAAAGTCCGGGTCGAGGCGGATGAGCACGGCGGGATTACCGTGGTATGCGGTGCGTCGAATCTGGGGCAGGGGGTTGTGACGGTTCTTGCCCAGATCTGCGCCGGCACGCTGGGCGTCGCCTACACAGATGTTGATGTGGTGCATGGCCGTACCGATGTGATCGACGAAGGCTATGGCAGTCATGCATCGCGGACAACGGTGATGACCGGTGAGGCGACGCGGGTTGCGACTGTGGCTTTGCGCGAGAAGCTCATTGCACTGGCGGCCACGCGGCTGCAGGCGGATGCGGCGCTGATCGAGATTGTCGACAACGCGGCACGACATACTGAAACCGGAGCATCGATTGCGCTGGCGGATGTGGTGGCCGCGGCCGGCGACGGTATTGTTTCCGCCGAAGGGCGCTACGATACGACCCATATGAACTATCCCTATGGCGTCCATGCCGCGGTTGTGGCGGTCGACCGCGAAACCGGGATCGCAACAGTCGAAAAGTTCATGATCGCCTACGATATCGGCTGCGCGATCAATCCGATGCTCGTCGACGGCCAGCTTCAGGGCGGTCTGGCACAGGGTATCGGTGGCGCGCTGTTTGAGGAGTTTACCTATGACGATACCGGCCAGCCGCTGTCGTCCACCTTCGCCGATTATATGATGCCGGGGGCTACCGAAGTGCCGGGGGCGGATATCCTGCTGACCGAAGATGCACCAAGTCCGCTCAACCCGCTCGGCATTAAAGGCGCGGGCGAGGGCGGGATCAACGCGGTTGGCGCGGCGATCGCGTCAGCGATTGACGATGCCATCGGCAAGCGTGGCGCTGTGACAGAACTGCCCGTGACGCCGCGGCGTCTGATGGGATTGATCGGGACGGTCTAAGCTGCTTCCCGCCCGCTTTGGGCGAATGCATCGGCGTTGGTCCGCATATCCCGTGCGCCTGCACCACGCACGGTATCGATCACTGCGACAGCATTTACGGGATCTGCATCGCCGCGCCAGGCGACGTGTCCGTCAGGCCGAACGAGGCATAGCGCACAGGCATATGCCGCGCGGGCTTCGTCGCTCTCCACATGCTCCACGGTGATCGGCATGCCACAGGCGGCCGCAGCCGCGATCAGGTCGGGTGCATCGGGCGCGCCCTTGCCGAGCCGGAGCAGGACGAAATCCTTGCCGAACAAATCGAGGGTTGAGCGACCTTCCGCCAGCCAGACATGCGGCGCGCGCGCGCCGGGGCGCGCGGATTGTTCGTATTCGGTGATGGTCAGCGCCGGGAAGCCAGTATCGTCATCGACACAGATCGGCGACGTGTCGTAGCGGTAGCCGACGGTGATGCCTTCCTGCTCATATTCTTCGTTATAGCCGCCATTCTCGACGACATCCTGAGCGCGGGCGCGTAACGCGGTCCCTTCCGGGGTGTCCTGGTCGATGGCTTGGCCTGACGGTAGTTCGGCCAGCTTCTTGAAATTGGCCGTTGCTTCTTCGTTGTTGCGGATGGCGACTGGCTGGCGTTCGGCGAAATAGCTATCGAGCAGCGCATCTCCGCCCCAGCCATTTAAGACGGCTGAGAGTTTCCAGGCGATATCGACGGCTTCCTGAATGCCCGTGTTCATACCGAGCCCGCCGGTCGGCGAATACTGATGGGCGGCATCGCCCGCGATAAAGACCCGTCCGACGTGATAGCGATCTGCGACGCGGCGATGACGCTCCCATGGCAGGATCGATTTCAGATCGTACTCGATGTCATCCGAGCCGAGCGCTTTGCGTATCCACGCATGTGCATCGAAGTTGTCGGGGTCGGAGATCAGTTCCGGCGTAATCATCGACAATCGCCACAGACCACGACCGTCGACAGCGATGAACTGGCCCCAGAACCCGTCGGCTCCGTATAGCCAGTACATCATTGCCTGATGCTGGCGATGGAAACGCATTACGTCCTGGCTCTCGAAGAACATGTTTATGTCGAATGAAAGCGATGCGTTGCCGGCAATATTGATACCGAGGGCCTCGCGTATCGGGCTGTCCGCACCGTCACAGGCGACCATGTACCGGGCGCGGACGGTTTCCTGTTTGCCCGTGGTGCGATCCTCAAGGATAGCGGTGACGCCGTCATCGTCCTGTTCGAAAGACTTGAACAACGTCCGGTACCGTGATGTCACACAGTCGAACGATTCAGCGCGTTTCTGAATGACCGGGTCGAAAAACAGTTGCGAGCAGCGCTGATGCCCCTCGGGTGTGTGCTGCCACGGGGGGCGATCGTCATAGGAAGGGTATTCAAAACCAGAAATCCGATAGCCCGACAGGCTGGTCACATAGGCGATATTCATCGGGTGTTCGGGCGGCCAGCCCGCGCCGCGGATTTCTTCGGCCACGCCCCAACGCCGACAGAATTCCATCGTCCGCGTTGAGATCATGTTCATTTTAGGGTGGGAGACGGTGCCATCTCTCCGCTCGACCACAAGGGTTTTGATTCCCTGATAGCCAAGCTCAGTGGCGAGCGCCATCCCGACAGGACCGCCACCAATAATCAGCACCGGTATGTCGTATGCGCCAGCCATAGCGCCGCCTCCCAGCCGTGGAGCCTCGCTCCGCCGCCCTGACATTGGGCCCGAGAGCCATTTTTAAGAAGTCAGAGTCTTTCCGAAGCAGCGCGAAGATGCCGGGAATCATATATTAAATCTAATATCGTTTTCTGATAAACTCATAACCATTATGCATGATTTATCAAACGTCAGAAATCTCAACGTCCGACAAATGCTCGACCTCCTTGCGGTCGTTGATCATGGTGGGGTTACCGCCGCCGCCCGGGTACTGAATGTGTCACAACCTGCGTTGACCCGGTCTGTGCGCCAGCTCGAGGAATCGCTGGATGTTCGCCTGCTTGCGCGGGTCGGTCGAGGTGTTGTGCCGACCCGTTTCGGCCGGTCACTGGCGCAGCATGCGCGGACGATAGAAGCCGAGCTTCGCCATGCCACCCGCGACATATCGGATTTGCGCCAGGCGGAGGGCGGGCATCTCACACTGGGGGCATCGCCTATCGGTATGGCGACACTTGTCGGGCCGGCAATCGCACGTCTCCGGCGCGCACGACCGGGTCTGACTGTTGACGTCCGGAACGATGCTTCCGAAAGCCAGCTCAATGCACTGGACCGTGGTGAGCTCGATATTGTCATCGGCGCTTTGTTCGGGGCCGCCAGCGACCATGAACATCTGGTCGAGGAGGTCCTTTTTCAGAACAGCCTGTCCGTTATTGTCCGTGGCGACCACCCGCTAACCCAGCGGGAGAACCTGAACTTCGCGGACCTGGCATCCGAGACCTGGGTGATCGCACGGGGTTCCGCCACCATCCGGCAGGTTGTTGCAAATGAATTCAGGTTCGAAGGCGCCGAGCCGCCAAAATTTGCGGTGGAGACAGATTCCATGTTGTGCGTGAAAGGACTGCTGCTATCCGGAGATTTTATATGCGCAAATCCGCCAGAATTGTTCGCGACCGAGATCGAACGCGGGGTGCTGAGTGAGCTTCAGCTGCGCTGGCATTCTGGCTCACGCGCGATCGGCTTTACCCTGCGGGAAAGTGGCACCATTACCCCGGCGATAGCATCTCTGATCGAGGTGCTGCGCGATCTCGGGCGGGAGCGTTTGTCGGCCTAGCCTTCGACCACCGCAATACCCTGGATCTCCACCATCATTTCCGGCTGCGCGAACCCGGCGGCCGTAATCATGGCGCTGCTGGGAAAATTGCCGTCCGGGAAAAATTCCTTTCGCAGGTCGGTAAACTGATTGCCATAGCGGGAATCGATGATGAAGACGGTCATCTGTACGATATCGGCCAGGGTCGCACCCGATTTGCTGAGAAACGTTTCGATATTGGCGAATGACTGCCGTGTCTGGGCTTCAAAGTCACCGGCGAGGGACGCACCGTCCGGTGTTTGCGGTGCGCCATACCCGGCGAGCCAGATGATCCGCTGGTCGCTTCCCTGGGTAATAACCGCAGGCGAAAAAGCGCGGTTTTTCTGCCATGTGCCGTGGATGAATTCACGTTTCATAATTTGTCTCCCTGTTCTGTGGGACGAGCAAAGCACGGTGGCCGTTGGATGTCATCCCGGTGAGGATCAGAAATGGAAAAGGCCCACACCGATATGGTGCGGGCCCTGGTCGCTGGTTCGCGAAGATTGAGGTCAGGCGGGATCGACCGCAATCGTGTAGCGCATGCGCGGAGATTGCACCTTATCGCTGATGCCGCGCCATGTTCGTTCGGCCAGATCACGGTCCTCGAAGGGGCCGATCACGTCGTGAGAGCCACGGCGCATGTTCTCGAAGCGGGTGTCTTCATACTCACCGCCGATGATCCAGTATCGTCTGTTGGTCTGCATGAGGCTGTTCCTTCTAAATATTCTGATCGCTGATGTGAGGCTGGTGTCGGGCTATTCCGCGGCGACAGCTTGCGCAATCTCGGATGCGGTATCTGCATCGTCGAACTGCGCGGTCTCCGTTGATTCGCCGAGGGCGGTGGTGGATGCCTGTCCGCCCGAAATTGCCTGGGATACGGCATCGAAATAGCCGGTCCCGACTTCGCGCTGATGGCGTGTTGCAGTGTATCCGGCGGCCTCTGCGCCGAATTCGGCTTGCTGCAGTTCTGAGTATGCCGCCATGCCGCGGTCGCGATACCCGTCGGCAAGCTCGAACATGCCGAGGTTGAGCTGGTGAAACCCGGCCAGCGTCACGAACTGGAACTTGTATCCCATGGCCGCGATTTCGGTCTGGAATTTGGCGATAGTGTCCTGATCGAGATTTGCTTCCCAGTT
Source organism: Paracoccaceae bacterium (assembly GCA_047638395.1). Taxonomy (GTDB): domain Bacteria; phylum Pseudomonadota; class Alphaproteobacteria; order MPNO01; family UBA830; genus CAXBCP01. The sequence goes on from JBLIMV010000010.1 coordinate 126,581, forward strand.
GAATGAGGGCGAGCAGTTATAGGCCAGCATCTTGCCGGGGAATGCGCGGTGGATGGCTTCGGCAAAGGCGCGGGCCTCGAACAGGTCTGCCACCGTCTGACGACGATGCAGCGGCCTGGCTCGAAAGGCATTCCATTCTTTCTAATTCGGATTGATGCCGCCGGGAACGTTTCCAAACGGTTCAGCGCCGGAACATTCCAGTTCGCCCGGCTGGGCGGAGGCTGTCCGCGGTGGAACCTGCATCGGGCGTTCCAGATACCCGGCCGGATCTTTACGCAGATTGTTCGTATGCCGGCGGGCGAGACCTATTTCAGTATTTCGCGCACCGTAGAGCGAAGCGGGGCCGGCGGGACGTCTGCCGACCGGCTTCTGGCGCTCGGTCTTGGCTTCGATATCGCCCATGCGCGCCGCGTCGTCTATGCCGACGGGTACGATCCAGCGAACGAGGCCGCCGTGACACCGATCGGGATTAATTGCCGACTGTGCGAACGGCCTGACTGTACCGAGCGCGCCTTGCCGCCGATGAACCGGCGTCTGATCGTCGACGAGCACCGCCGCGACATCACGCCATTCGCCTTTATGGACTGATTATTCGCAGTCGGATTTGCCGAAACTCTGTGTAAGCTGGCCTGAGCAATAACGGCTGGGCTGAGGAGCCCCGAAAAGGGACATGATGAACCTGAATAATATAGCCCTTACCGGCGTTGGCGCAGTTGTCGCCGGGGCATTGGTCTTGCTTGCTGTCGGACAGGTATCCGACAGCAGATACGGGCGGGGGACAATGACCGACATTAATACCGTTGCCGAGGCCATCGATGTATTCAAGGATGAAGGGTTTAACCCGGAAGTCGCGCTGATGTCCGGTGCGAAAGAGGTTCCGCCGATTTTCCTGGCGGCGCTCCCTGAGGACTTAAAAGCAACCCCGAACGCCGATCAGCGAAAGGCCGTGTTTGTGACTGTTGTTCTCGCGCATGTTCTCTGGGCGAATGATCGCCTGCGGGAGGACCGTGCCCGCATAGAGCGCCTTCGTAAGGCAAATCTCACAGAGACGGCGATGCGGACCCGCGACCGGAAATGGCTGGCGCGGATGACCAAGCGTTACGGAACCAAGCCAATGGCGTTCGACGCATTGCTGCGGCGTGTCGATGTCGTCCCGCCGCGCCTCGCGATCGCGCAGGCGGTTCAGGAATCCGGTTGGGGCACGTCCCGCTTCGCGCGCACCGGGAATGCACTTTTCGGCCAGCATGCGCCCGTCGGTGACGGTGCGATGACGGCAAAAGGCGACACTGCGGTCGGGATGAAGGCCTTCGATACGATTCAGCGGAGCGTGCTGAGCTATATGGTCAACATTAACCGGCACCGCGCCTATGGACCGTTCCGGTCAATGCGCGCAGGCATGCGTAATGAAGGGCGGCCGATGGATGCAATCGCCCTGGCAGGCACGCTGGGGCGTTATTCGGAGGAGGGCCCGCTTTATGTTGAGCGTTTGCGCATTGTGATGCGTATACCCGAAGTTGCCGCGGCCAAGGGCGCGAAGCTCGCCGAGGAAGAATAACCCTGGCGGCTACGAGGATCAGGTAGCAGGGAAACCACCGATGAGCTTTTTGGAGACAGCAAATCCCGCACCGGCGGTCGCCGCTGTCAGGATTGTGCCCCACATAATATCGACGACCACCATCGACAGCGGCCAGTCCCGCAGGGTCGCGTAGTTGGTCATGTCGTATGTCGCGTAGCAGAAGAAACCGAATAACGCGCCACTGATTGCTGCTGCCTTCCAGTCGGTCGCGCCCGATACGCAGAAATAGACGATGCCTGCGACGTAGAAGACGTAGAACAAAAAGGCCGCGCCCATCCGGAAATCGTCGGCCATAAGGTGACCGATGCTGCGCTGATAAAACGGCTTTGCAATCATGCCAATCCAGACCAGATCTATAATCAGGAAGATGACCGTGCATATCAGCCAGATCATTAAAAACTTGGTCAGGGTTTCGCTCTCGGGCATCGAATTATCTACCGACTGTTGAGGTTGTTCTGCTGTGGCATACGCAAAAACGGGGTCTTTGGTCTTTATCTTAGGCAATTTTGCGCTGGAATACGGAAAACAATGCCGAATTGTGATGCTCAAAGTATGCGCGCGTAGGCCTGTACGGGGACATCCGGCGTTCGGTGCCGTATAAACGGTGGCGATGATGAGGAAAGCCTGGAGGGGCAGGGATGGCGACGGGCGACGGCCACGGTGAGGATCCGGAGATCAGTGTTCGCGAACGCAACAGGCGCGACAAGCTGCAGCGTATTACCGCGGCGGCGCGCGGGTTGTTTGTCGAAAAAGGTTTCGACGAGACAACAACGCGTGAAATCGCCCGGCGTGCCGATGTCGCCCTCGGCACCTTGTTTCTATACGCGACCGACAAGCGTGACCTGCTGTTTCTGATTTGTACTGATGAGCTGGAAACGCTGACCGACAAGGCGTTCAGTGCGGTCCCCGAAAAAGACCGGCTGATTGATGAGCTGATCTACATCTTCGATTTCTATTACGGGTATTTCGCAGAACAGCCAGGTCTGTCCAAGTATATCCTGCGGGAGTTGACGTTTTTCGTCTCGGGCGTGCAGGGACAGCGGTTTCAGTCGAACCGTCACCGCGTGATTTCGCAGCTTGTGGAGCACCTTAAGGGAACGAAGGCGCGGGGGTTGTTAAAGCAGAGCGCCGATCCGGCAGCTGTAGGTTGGGTCGTGTTTGCGATATATCAGGCGGAAATCCGCGAATGGCTGATCGATCCCGCGCCAGACCCCGCGGATGGGCTGCGGTCGTTGCGCCAGGCGCTGAATGTCGCGCTGGATGGCTGTGCTGCGGCAACCTGATTTCCTCACTGTTGCTATATTGAACATGTTCATTTAATTTGACGGCTGAATAAGAACGTTCAGACAGGCGAGGGAAGATTAAATGGCAGACAGTAAACCAGCGGCCCTGGTTACCGGCTCGGCAACAGGGATCGGGCGCGCCGAGGCAATCGCTCTTGCGGCGGCAGGATACGATGTCGCGGTGAATTACAGCCGGAGTAAGGCTGCCGCAGAAGAAACCGCGGCGGCCTGCGCCGAACACGGTGCCAAAACCGTCGTTATCGGCTGCGATGTTGCGGACGATACCCAGGTCAAGGCAATGGTGGCGGAGATCGACGCTACATTCGGCCGGCTCGACGCGCTCTGCAACAATGCCGGTATTACCAGCACAGCACCCTTCAAAGACCTCGACGCCATCGATTTCGATGAATGGGACCGTGTAATGGCGGTTAACGTCCGGAGCATCGTGCAGGTCACGCGCGCCTGTGCGCCGGCGCTGCGCGCGGCCAAGGGCGCCATCGTGAATACCGCCAGCATCGTCGGTCTGCGCCCCGGCCCGCAGCCGCTCGCCTATTCGACGAGTAAGGCGGCGGTCATTGCATTGACCAAAACACTGGCACTGGCGCTCGGCCCCGATATCCGGGTTAACGCCATTGCGCCCGGCTGGATGGAAGGCGAATGGATGGAACGGATGCTCGGCGATAATTACGACCGCCTGATGGAGCGCCGCGCCAAGATGACGCCGCTGAAACGGTGCGTCACTGACGCCGATGTGGCGGAAACCGCCCTGAGCCTGATCCAGGGCAATCGCTTCGTGACCGGCGAGATCATCGTGATCGACGGCGGTTTTGCAGCGTCGACTTAGGGCGCTCGAAAATATTTTCGACGTAAGCGTAAGAGGGGACGAACACGATGCTTGAAGGTTTTGTCGGCTTTCCGCCGGAATACGCCGCCCGTTACCGCGAAAAGGGTTACTGGGAAGACCGGTCACTGCGCGACCAGTTCGCCGAAAACCTGTTCGGTCCTTATGCCGACCGGGTTGCGGTTATCGATGGCGATGTGTCGGTCACCTATGCCGGGATCGATAGGATCTCGCAGAAACTTGCGCTGAATTTGTGGGACCTCGGCCTCCGTCCGTTGGACCGGGTCGTGGTGATGCTGCCGAACGTGATCGAGTTTGCGTATCTGTATTTCGCGCTCCAGAAAATCGGCGCCATTCCGATCTGCGCGCTGGCGACCCACCGGTATCACGAATTGAGCCAATTCACCGAAATTGCCCAGGCGAAGATGTGCATCGCGCCCGACCGCCAGCGTGATTTTGAATTCGCGCCGATGATCGCGCGGGTCCAGGCGGAAAACCCCTGTATGACGCAGGGCATTATTTACGGTGACGCGCCGGACGGCTTTATGTCCTTCGCCGATGTGATGGACCGTGAGCCGACGGCGACGGCAGAGGTGCTGGATGGCATCGAGATCGACCCGACCGACCCGGCGGTGTTCCAGCTTTCCGGTGGCACCACGGGTGTGCCGAAGCTGATCCCGCGGACCCATAACGATTACTGGCTGAATTCGAAGCTCGCCACCGAGTCGACCGAAGTGCACCCCGATAGCTGCCTGCTTTTGGTTTTGCCGATTGGCCACAACCTGCCGCTGGCCTGCCCCGGCATGCAGGGCTTCATGATGAAGGGCGCGCGCGTCGTACTCAGCACAAGTGCGCGGCCGGACAACGTCTTCAAACTGGTGGAAAAACATGGTGTGACGCATATCCACGTGGTCCCGGCGCTGCTGATCCGCTGGATCAACGATCCCCATATCGGTGATTACGACCTGTCGTCGTTGCGCATGATACAGAGTGGGGGGCAGCGCCTGCAGCCCGAAATCCGTATCCGCACGCGTGAACTGATCCCGTCTGTCTTCGTGCAGGAGAATTTCGGCATGTCCGAAGGCACGCTGATGTTTGTGCGCAAGGGCGATCCGGAAGACGTACAACTTGAAACGGTCGGTCGCCCGGTCTGCGAGGACGATGAAGTTCGCCTGATCGACGAGGACGGCAATGAAGTGCCGTTCGGCGAGGTCGGCGAGCTGAGCGTGCGTGGCCCATACACGCTGCGCGGCTATTTCGGCTCACCCGAACACAATGCCAAGGTCTTCACGGCGGAAGGTTTTTACTGCTCCGGCGATCTGCTGCGCCAGCATCCGTCGGGCAATTATATGGTAGAGGGAAGGATCAAGGACGTCATCAACCGCGGCGGCGAAAAGATCAGCGCCGAAGAGGTCGAAAACCTGATCCTGCAATACCCTGCGGTCCAGAACGTCGCGTGTGTTGCCATGCCGGACCCGCTGCTGGGTGAGCGCATGTGCGCCTGTGTGATCCCGAAGGCAGGGGAGACCGTCGATTTTGGTGAGCTGATCGCGTTTCTGGAGACCAAGGAGTTCGCCCGTCACAAGCTGCCCGAGCGGCTTGAGCTGATGGAAGAGTTCCCGCTGTCGACCTTCGGCAAGGTATCCAAGAAATCGCTGGTTGAGATGGTCACGGCCAAGCTCGAAAACAACGCTTAAAGATACGAGGCACAAAATGCGCATTATCGATCTTCACTGCTATCCCAACACCCAGCCCTGGATCGACTGTCAGGGCCCGTATGTGCGGGCGCTCGCCGAATACTGGGATCGCGAGTGGCTCGCCAAGGAAGAAGACGACGTCATTGCCGAGTTCACCGATGCGGGTGTGGACGCCGTGCTGGTGGCACTCGATCTGGAAACCACGATCGATACGCCGCCCTGTTCGAACGAATACGTCACCGGTATGTGGAAGCGTCATCCCGACCGGGTCATTCAGGCGTGGGGTGCTGTCGACCCGTTCAAGGGCGAGGTCGCGATCCGCGAAGCAAGAGAAGCGATCGAGGTGCACGGCATGCTCGGCTTCCATTTCCATCCGATCATGGGGCACTTCGCGGTCAATGACCGCGTGCATTACCCGCTCTTCGAGGTCATCAACGAGTTGAAGGCGCCGGTCATGATCGATGTCGGTACCACCGGCATGGGCGCGGGTATTCCGGGCGGCATGGGCGCCAAGATCCGACATGCGCATCCGGCCGCCATTGATGAGCTTGCCGCCGATTTCCCCGATCTCACCATCATTGCCGCCCATCCCGGGTGGCCCTGGGTTGACGAGATGACGGCGGTTGCCCTGCACAAGGGGAACGTGTTCTGGGAAATGTCCGGCTGGGCGCCCAAGCATTTCCCGCCGCAGCTCAAAATTGATATGCGCGCACGCCTGCAGGACAAGATCATGTTCGGCAGCGACTACCCGAGCCTGCCGTATGAGCGCATTTTTCGCGAATGGGATGAGCTCGGCTATAAGCCTGAAGTGATGGAAAAGATCTATCACGGCAACGCGGAGCGCGTGCTTGGGCTGTAAGCACGTGTAACTACACGAATTTGTTTCGGAGTTTCGTGAAATTGTCATCCCGGGCCTGTCCCGGGATCCAGATGGCCGTCGGCTGAAAAGACTGGACCCCGGAATAAATCCGGGGTGACAAGTTACTATTTATCCTACTTATTCCGTCGGCATAGAGTCTGCCCCGGATTTGATCCGGGCACTGAGGGCATTGAGGTTGGACGCGCGCGGAATGCGTCCAGCGTGCCGAAAACGGGACGGGTTCTACGCTGCGATCCCCAGGATTTCCGCCACTTCCGGCCAGCTTTGTGCGCCGTTGTTCTTCAGGTCATCCGTCAGATGGTCCGGCATCCAGTCGAGGAACGCCGGCGCAAAGGTCGGGCGTTCTTTGATGCGCTCCAGCCATTTGGCGACGCCGGGCAGGCGTCCGCCCTCCCACATTGGCTGCATCGACATCATGTCGAGCCGGATGACGTAAGGCGTCATGGCGATGTCGGCAAAGGTGAACCGGTCGCCCGCCAGCCATTCCGATTGGCTGAGCGCGTCTTCCATTTTTTTCAGGTAGCGGTCGTACAGTTCGACCACCTTTCGGGCGCCCGGGGCATCGAAACCGTCGCGGACGAAGATTTTTTTGCGTTCGTGCCAGTCTGCCGTGACAGAAAAGGGCGGCGTCGAGTTGAGAAACTCCTGCACCTTTTCCGCGCCAAGCCGCTGGATCGTATGCCGGTGCGACGACATGAACGTCATCGCGCCACATGCGGGGTGCAGGTCTTCGTCCACGGCCTTGGTCCAGTACCTTACTTCGGCGCGCATCAACGGATCCGCTGGGCGGACCTGGCGTTCGGGAAACACGTCGTCGAGATATTCACAGATATTGGTGGAATCCCGAATGACCGTCCCGTTATGGATGAGGGTCGGCACGACAGCCTTGGGATTCAGCTTGATGTATTCCGGGTCAAACTGGTCGCCCTTCAGGATGTCGATGTAGTGGCCTTCCCAGGGCAGGTCCTTCTCTGCCAAATAAAACCGCACCTTGGCGGCACAAACGGACGATCCGTGGTGATACAGTTCCAGTTGATCGGCCATGGCGTTTTTCTCCCCAAGTGACGGGCTATCGTGATGGGCTATAAATTTAGCATGGGCGTGGGTGATGTCACGCCTGCGGTCCCTGGTGCGGGCCCCTAATGTGGAACCGTTTCGAGGTATTCCGCCCGTTTCGCCGCCACTGCGTCCCGCAGTTTCGTGCCGCTATCGCCCATATTGGCGATGTCGTCGGCGTCCAGCCGGCCCGGAATACAAGTTTGGGCGGACGGCCGCGCCTTGGCCCGTTCCCACCATTCAGCGACGTTCGGGCGGTCGTCCATCCAGATATCGATGAGGTTGAGGTATTCGATGCGCCACAGATAGGGGATCATGTTGATATCGGCGAGGGTGAACATGTCGCCCAGCAGCCAGGGCCCGCCGAATTCTTTCAGCGACGCATCCAGCGCCTTGAACGCCTTTTCCCAGTTGCCGATGGCCTGGAACACGTAGGGGCTCTCGACCCCAAGCTCATAGGTGGACATCAGCCGCGCCCGCTTATTCGGGTCGCCCACGTTAGTGAAGCGGGTTTCGCGCTTTTCAGCCGGCATCTGCTGCATTCTTTCGCGGAACATGGCGGAAAATGACAGCTCGCGCGTCGCTTCGAAGATGGTTTCGTCCACCAGCTTGGAAAACTGGCGCATCCGGGATTTGAGGAACGCATCGTCCGGTATCAGCGGGGAATCCGGACAGATCTCATCGACATATTCGCAGATCAGCGACGATTCCGGGATCGCGCGGCCGTCATGCACCAGCGTCGGCACTACGCCCTTGGGGTTCAGCTTCAGGTATTCCGGATCGTACTGCTCAGCCGCGAACAGGTTGATCAGATGCTCGTCATAGCTGAGGTCTTTTTCGGCCAGCGTGATGAAGACCTTCTGCGTGCAGATGGAATTGTGGAATGTGTAGAGGGTGAGCATGCTTCTATCCCGCGTGTCGGTTACTGTACGTACCAATATCCAGCAATCCGGCCGGTAATCATAGTTGTCACCCCGGATTTATTCCGGGGTCCAGTCGCCCGGAGCCGGCACTGCGCTGGATCCCGGCACGAGGCTGGGATGACGAGGGGGGCTGGGAGCACGTTTTGACAATCTGGGTGGAATGCAGTCGATTATGTCCCCCCGAACCTACCCGGCAGTGAAAAATGGCGCCCCCAATGAAAGATCAGGCAAAAAAAGACCAGATCCGCGCGTTGCTCAAAAGCATCGAAACCGGCGATCCCGGCCCGGTCGCTGTCGTTAATGAGGCAAAATATATCCAGCACAATCCCCAGACCCATGGGGGGAGCGAAGGCCTGGCAGCTCTGTTCAAGCGGCTGTCGGAGACATCGCCCCGGGTAAACATCGTGCGTGCCTTCGAGGACGGCGATTTTGTCTTCGGCCATACCGAATACGATTTTGCCAGCCGGCGGATCGGTTTTGAGGTGTTTCGCTTCGAAGACGGGCAGGCGGTGGAACACTGGGACAACATCCAGGCCAGGCTGGGCCCCAACGAGTCCGGGCGCAGCATGGTCGACGGGCCGACCGAGGCGACCGACCTTGATCAGACCGAGCAAAACCGCGCCCTTGTGCGGTCTTTTGTCGAGGAGGTGCTGATCGATGGACAGACGGAACGCCTGACGGACTATGTCGATGAAGCCTATGCTGAGCATAATCCGCGCCTGGGAGATGGCGTGGCGGCGCTCAGGGCGGCTCTGGCGCTAACGCATGAGGGGCGGCGGGAGGTCGACTATCAGCAGGTCCACCGCGTCCTCGCTGAGGGCAATTTCGTGTTGTGCGTCAGCGAAGGCACCTTTGGCGGGGTTCATTCCGCCCTGTACGACCTGTTCAGGGTCGCTGACGGCAAGCTGGTGGAGCACTGGGACACAACCGAAAAGATCGCTCCCCGGAGTGAGTGGAAGAACGATAACGGGAAGTTTTGAGGCTGGATTTTTCGAACTCGGCAACTTAAACGTGCTGAATACGAACTGACGCATTGAGCAAGTGTCGAGATTGGGTGAGGGGATTCATGCTGCGCAAATTACTTACTGGCATATTGATCGTTTCGGTCTTGGGCGTGTTTGTTCTTTCCGAAGCTTCGGCAAATGATTTCGAGACGGGTGTTCAGGAACTTCAACGCGGAAATAATGCCAAGGGTATAAGTTTGCTGTTGCCGTTGGCGGATAGCGGGCATGTTAGCGCTCAGTCAGCGCTATCTGGATTGTATGCGACCGGACAGGCCCCGAAACTAGGGGCGGAGAAGGTTCTAGGCTGGTTAGTGCGAATTGTGTCGGGCGAAGCTGGAAACCCAAAATTATTGGGGCGCGTTCCGGCTTCTAGCTTTCGTTTTCCACGTGAGATGTATTACATCGGTGCGATCTATATGCAGGGGATCGGAGTGCCCTCGGATTATGCCGAAGCGCTAAAATGGTTGAGGCGGTCATCCGACCGATGGTATCCGCCATCCTTTTATCTTATGGGTTTGCTATATAAATTCGGGCAATCCGAACGGCGAGCGAGCGAAGAAGGTAATAAAGTACTCCGAGACGGCGTTATCCAAGATAATGTCCTCGCCTATATGTGGCTTGAAATCGCCTCAAATTTCAAAGTGCCAAACGCAGAGCGGGACCTCGCTGAGTTGTCGACTTCAATAGATCCAGAAGACAAAGTCGAGGGCAAAAGGCTCGCGCGCGAATGGCTCCGCAAATATCTCGCAAAAAGAAACGCCTACCGTCAGCGTCAATAGTATCAGCTAACCCTCCCCAAAATCCCCAGCCTGATGCTCGACCAGGTGCTTGTAGTCTTCCCGGATCGGGTTGAACACGTCGAGGTTCATGGCGGGCTCGTCGCCGATCACTTCGCCCCAGTGGATCACGTCGGGCGGGATGCGGATCATGCTGCCGGGGCCGGCGTCATAGACTTCGTCGCCGACATGGAAGCGCACCGTGCCCTGGACGATCACCGCGATCTGTTCGAACGGGTGGCTGTGCGGGCCGGGCTCCATGCCGGGCTGCATCCAGTTCATCACCAGCAGCGTGTCCTCGCCGCGGAAACCGACGCGCTCGATGCCCTCACGGACGGCTTCCTTGTCCAGTTTGTCCCAGTTCGCAAAACTCGTTACTTCAACCATTACAATGTTTTCCCGTATTTTTATAATCTAATTTATCACATTAAGAAGCGGCGCCGTATCCCCCGCCACCCGGCGTTTTGAGGGTCACCTTGTCGCCCGGTTTCATGACCATCTTGTTGGCCTGGGCAGCATCCTTGCCGTTGATCAGGAAGTGGCCGGCCTCGCCGTCTTCGCCGCCTTCGAAGCCTTCGGCGCCGATTTTCAGGCGGCTGGGCACCGCGTTGAGCAGCCAGTCGTCCTGGGTGCGCAGGTGGAAGGCGATCACCTGTCCGTCGCCGCCGCGGGCCGCCCCCTCGCCGCCGGAGCCGTCGATCAGCTCTTTCTGGGTGAACTGGATCGGCATAGCGGCCTCCAGCACCTCTACGGGCACCGCCGCGACGCCTGTTGGGTAACAGGTGGCGCCGAGCCCGTCCTTGGTGCGCCGCGCACCCATGCCGCCGGAATAGTTGAACATGGCGCTGGTGAACGGATCGCCCGCGTCATTCTTGCCCTGCACCTGGAACGTCCAGACGGCACCTGCGCCTTCGGCCAGCACCTGGTCGGGAACAACCTGATACAGCGCTTTGAGGATCGGCATCGGCACATACATGCCGACCACGTGGCGCGCGGCCACGGGCGACGGGTACTTGGCGTTGACGATGCAGCCTTCGGGCGCGCTGATGGTGATCGGCTTCAGGCTGCCATAGTTATTGGGCAGGTCCGGGTCCAGCGTCGAGCGCAGCGCAAAGGTGGCGTAGGCGTGGGTGTAATTGAGCACCACATTGACGCCGTGCGGGCTGGCACCGGATGAGCCGTCGAAATCGATATGGACGGAACCGGCCTCGGAATCGATGGTCATCGCGCATTTGAGCAGGATTTCCGCGCCGCCCGGGATGTCGAACCGGCTTTCGCCGTGATAGGTGCCGCCCTTGAGCTTGCGGATCGAGTCCCGCGTCGCCACTTCGGACCGTTCGATGATTTCCGCCGACAAGTCGTCGATATCGTCCAGGTCATGGCGGTCACACAGCAATTGCAGGCGTTCCGCGCCAACCTTGCCGGAGGACACCTGGGCGGCGATATCGCCCATAACCTCATCCTTGGTGCGCACGTTGTGGCGGATGATGTCGAACAACACCTCATTCGGCTTACCGGCTTCGTACAGCTTGGCGCGCGGGATCCACAGGCCTTCTTCATGCACGTCGCGCGCGCCGGCGCCAACGCCGTAGCCGCCGATATCGGTGTGATGAATGGTCGAGCCGAAATAGGCGATGACCCGGCCCTTGCGGAACACCGGCGTGATGATCGTGATATCGAAGAAATGTCCGGCGGACAGCCACGGATCGTTGGTGATCAGGATGTCGCCTTCGACCAGACTGTCGGTCGGGAACTTCTCAACGAAATGCGCACCTGCGGCCGCTAACGTATTGATATGTCCGGGAGTCCCGGTCACCGCCTGTGCGATCATACGGCCTTCGCGGTCGAGCAGCGCGCAGGCAAGATCGCCGGCTTCCCGCACCACGGGGCTGAAAGCGATACGCTGCAGGGCGCGGGCCTGTTCACTGGCCGCGCTGACCAGATTGCTCCAGAGGATTTCGAGCTCAATTCCGTCCATAGCCATGGTCAGTTCCCTTGTTTCGCGGGCCGGATGCGCCGCTGTGAAATCTCATTTCTCATTGTCACCCCGGATTTATTCCGGGGTCCAGTCTTTGTTGCTGGCAGGGTTTCTGGATCCCGGCACCGGGCCGGGATGACATCGGGGGTGGTGTTAGTGGAGAGAGGGCGTATCAAAACGGTCATCACGCTCTCGTCGCCGTAATACAGCCGTTTTCCGCTACCGAGGCCGTCCAGCCCGGTAGAATAAAGATGGTCGTTTCCCGCTCCTCGATGATCACCGGTCCGGTCATGGTCTGTCCAGCAGCAAGTGCCGGGCGGTCATAGACCGCGACGGGTTCTTCCGCATCGTTGATAAAGACCGGGCGGTGCGCTTTCGGATCGTTCGCGCTGGCGGCCAGCTCAGGCACGCCGTGGCGTTCGACGGCGGGGCCGTTGGCGCTGATCCGCCAGGCGACGACCTCTATCTTCATGTTGGGCAGGCGTAGGCCGTACTGGGCCTCATACGAGGTCTCGAAGGATTCGCGCATGGAATCGATGTCCTGCTGGCCGGTGGGGTCGCCGTCGAAATCGATGGTGACTTCGTTCTGCTGACCCGCATAGCGCATGTCGGCACCGTAGATGTAGTCGATCTCGTCCGGCGCGCAGCCGGCGGCTTCCAGCGCAATACCGGCTTCGGAGGCCATTTCGGTATAGGTTTTGCCGGCCTGCTCCCAATCGATCCCGCCGGCGGTGCCGCGGGCGAGATCGAAACGCACCGGCGTCACCAGTGTGCCGAAGGCTGACAGGACGCTGGCGAGCGGGGGGTATATGACCGTCGTGCTTTCGAGGAGTTCGGCCACATGACAGGCATGAACCGGGCCTGCGCCGCCAAAAGCGAGCACCGGCATGCCGCGATAGTCGATACCGCGGTCGGTGGCGTGGGCGCGCGCGGCAGCAGCCATGGATTCGTTGACCACCTGGAAAATGCCGCGGGCGGTCTGCTGTATAGATGTGCCGAGCTTGTCGGCCAGCGGCTTGATCGCGGCTTCGGATGCCGGTTTGTCGAGCTGCATGTCGCCGCCGAGGAAGTTATCGGCGTCCAGCAGGCCCAGTACCAGGTCAGCATCGGTCACAGCGGGGTTTTCGCCGCCGCGCCCGTAACAGGCCGGGCCGGGCTCCGAGCCCGCGCTGCGCGGCCCGACTTTGAGCAGGCCGAGCGCGTCGACAGAGGCCAGCGAGCCGCCACCTGCGCCGATCTCGATCATATCGATCGCCGGGATAATCACCGGCATCCCGCTGCCCGCCTTGAAGCGGTACATGCGGTCGACCTCGAACAGGCCGGTGACGGTCGGCTTGCGGTCCTCGATCAGGCAGGCCTTGGCCGTGGTACCGCCCATATCGAAGGACAGCAGCCGGTCGAGACCCAGCCGTTCGGCGTAGTAACTGGCAACCAGCGCGCCTGCGGCGGGGCCGGATTCCATCATCCGGACCGGGAAGCGGCTCGCGGTCTCCGTGCCCAGCACGCCGCCATTGCTCATCATGATGAGGGGGCGGCTGGCAAAGCCACGTTTGTTAAGTTCCTGTGAAAGCCGAGTTAGGTAAGGCTCTGTAATTGGGCGTGTATATGCATTCAGTGCCGTGGTCGCCGCGCGCGGATATTCGCGGATCTGCGGCGCAACCTCGGACGAGATCGATACATACAGATCAGGTGCGTGTTCGGTCAGAATATCGCGAATACGCTGTTCGTTCGCCCCGTTCACATAGGCGTTGAGCAGGCAGACCGCGAGGGCGGCGACGCCCTTGTCTTTCAGTTCCTGCGCAAGGGCGACGATCTGCGCTTTGTCGATCTCCGTCGCGACCGTGCCGTTGGCCAGGGTGCGTTCGGTAATGCCCCAGGTCAGGTCACGCGGCACGATCGGGTCGGCATATTCGATCTGCGGGTCGAACATGTCATAGCGGTGCTCGTCTCGGATATAGAGCACGTCGCGGAAGCCTTCGGTCACGAACAGGGCCGTGGGCTGGCCCGAACGGGTCAACACAGCGTTTGTGACCACGGTGGTGGCATGCACGATGACGTCGTCGACATCGGCAGGCGTGGCGCCGGCCTTGGCCATGGAGGCGTCTACGGCGGTGAAGAACCCGTCGAGCAGGTCGCCATAGGTCGTCAGGGTTTTGTCGACCCAGGTCCGGCCGTCTTCATGCCGCAGCACGATGTCCGTGAAAGTGCCGCCGATATCGACGGCAAAGGAGTATCCACCCATGGGTATGCATCCGGTTCTGATTGTTATCTGTCAGAAGTGTAGCACTTATATGTACCGTTACAAGCTACGTTGTCTCGTATTGCATTACATTTTGTGCGTGCGGCCACTGGTCAACTCTGTCGGTGACAGATAGCATCAGGCCCATAAATCATAGTGGGAGAGCTGGATATGGCGCGTGTACAGATGCCGCAATTTGTGAAGATACCGGTGACGGCTGAATGCCCGAACCCGACGCGGTCGGATATCACGGCCGGCAATCACAGCCTCGTCATAGACGAGCCGACCTCACGACATGGCAATGATGAGGGCATGTTGCCGCTTCAGGCCCTTATGGCGTCACTGGCGAGCTGTACTCATGTGGTCGCCAATCAGATCGCGAGCGAATTGGGCATTGTGTTCCGGGATTCACATATCGCCGTAACGGGAAAGTTCGATACGCGCTGTTATACGGGGGAGGCCAAGGTCGATCCGCCGTTCCCGGAGATCGATATGACGGTCACGCTGGCGACCGATGCGACCGACGCGCAGCTCGAAGACCTGAAAGAGCAGCTTCGCTGGCGTTGCCCGGTCGCGGCGACGTTTTCCGGCGCAGGGACGAAGATCAACGAGACCTGGAATGTGACTCCCGCCTAAGAAAACCGGGCCTGCAGGACGGGAATCCGTCGGGAAACTGCGCCCTCAGCCCTGAAGAAAAGGGGTGAGGGCGCCGTTCTGAGAGATTTCAGGCGGCCTTGGCTGTCTTTTCGGCGCTGGCCTTCAGGTTCTCGAGAATGTTCTGCGGCGAGGATTCGCCGTAGGGGTCGGCTTCGCAGTTGTCTTCGAACCCGGGTTCCTCGAACCAGTGGGCACGACGCCATCATCAATAATGGCCGCATATCGCCAGGAACGCATGCCGAAGCCCAGGTTATCCTTGCAGACGAGCATCCCCATCTTGCGGGTGAATTCGCCGGATCCGTCGGGGATGAGGGTTATGTTGTCGATATTCTGGGATTTGCCCCATGCATTCATCACGAATGCATCATTGACGGACACGCAGGCGATGTCGTCGACGCCTTCGGCGCGAAATTCTTCAAATAATTTTTCAAAATCGGGCAGCTGATAGGTCGAGCAGGTCGGCGTGAAGGCGCCGGGCAGGGAGAAAAGGACCACTTTTTTTTCCGCTGAAGTAGTCGGTCGTCGTCTTGTCTTCCCACCGAAACGGGTTTGACCCATCGATGGAGCCATCGCGGACACGGGTTTTGAAGGTAACGTTGGGCGTGTTTTTGCCGATCATCTCTCGAGAACACCGTCAGATATCTATCAATCATAGTCGCGCTATCTCTCTCTGAGATAACGCGATTGTTCCATTTATTGGAATAATTCTAATGTATGTGGTAGGGCATGTAATTCAAGGCCATGCCTGCATATTTTTTTCGATTAAAATTTTAGGCAATCTAGATTGAAATACAGTGCGTATTATTTTAAATAACAATTCAAATATAAATATAAATACTGGAGTAATTACTATTAAACATTTGTAAATACGATCAAATATTAAATACATATTAAAATATTTATCGCATTATATTTCCAGCGTTACGAAACAGGCCTTGCGAATACAGCCCGTCGGGAAGATGGGCCGGCGGCGGATCAGATGATCCGCCAAATCCGGGGCCGGGACCAGGAAGGAAAGTAGATGCGTATACAAATCGCCGTTCTTGCCACATCGATGATGGCACTCATGCTGATGGGGGCCGTTAGTGCTCAGGCCGCTCTCGCGCCCGATGACGTCGTCGGCAACTGGAGTGCGCAGCAGGGCTGTCAGGGGAAGGGCGATTTCGCTTATGTCCGCCAGGGGCCCGATGTGCAGCAGGTGGTCAGCGACGGTCAGCGCGAATATCGCACGCCGGTCCGGATCAAGATCGATGGCGGCCTGGTGCGCGTTCATATTGATGAGAAGGTCTACACCTTCCGTCTGCCGACACCGAATCGCCTCGAAGCGTTGCAATACACGGATTCACGAACCGGCCTGACGGCGCACTTTTCGCCGCGCAGTTGGTTTCGCTGCTCGTAATGGATGAGGAGAAGAACGCAATGTCCGGTCCCAAAGCGCGTAAAGCGGTTCTGTTCAAAAGAGCGGTTCTGAAGAACCGTCGCAAAGAACAGGCTGTGCGGCGGGAACCGGACGGCGCGTTCGAGCGAGCAAGCAACATCGAAGATAACGGCGTTAAGGCTCAACAGATGAAGATCCGGGCGGCTTTCGGCGACGCCGCCTGACGAAGGTTACTTAAGAGGCACCAGAGCGGAACGGCGTTGTCAGGTTCACCGTTCCTACCCCTCGGGACGATCCGGTTTATTCCCCTCCAAGGGTCGGATCGTCCCATTTTTCTTTTCTCATTTCAGCGCGCCCCATGTTTGCCCCATGTTTGCCGGGGTTTGCCGTGGGTTTGCATTTGCCACGCCGCTTCGTATTGTCCTGGCTTCAACTAGGGCCAGACAACCGAAAGCGGAAAAATGCAGCGTCTCGATCCCCCCGATCCCTCAACTTATGACGAAGACCAGAAACGTATCGCGGAATCGATTGCCGGCACACGCGGGTCGATCCGCGGACCGTTCGGTGTCTGGCTGCATGCGCCGGGGCTCGCCGATCCGGCCCAGGGCGTCGGCGCCTTTATCCGTTATGGCTCGAAAATGCCCGGTAACCTGCGCGAACTCGCCATTTGCGTGATCGGTCAGCACTGGCAGGCGAATTTCGAATGGTTCGCCCATGCGCCGATCGCGATTGACGAAGGCGTGTCGGCCGATGCGATCGAATTGCTCAAAACCGGCAAAACCCCGGCGCCGCTGACAGACGACGAGCAGCTTGTCTACGAACTGGCGACTGAAATCGTCACCTCAGGGCGGCTGTCTGAAGCATCATACGGCCGCGGGACCGATGCGCTGGGCAACGAACTGATGGTCGAGCTTGTCGGTATCTGCGGCTATTACACGCTGATCTCGTTTACGCTCAACGTCTTCGAGGTGCCGGTACCGGACGGTGAGGAAGTGCCATTCGGCGGCTAGCGATACGGGGCTGGCGATAAGATGGATTACTTCCCCTTGAAGTCCGGGTCGCGTTTTTCGAAGAACGCGGCCATTCCTTCCTTATGATCCTCAGACTGGACCAGCACGGATTGCGCAAGCCGTTCAATGTCGCGGCCTGTGTGCATGTCGGTGTTTACGCACATATTGACCACGTGTTTCGCCATGCCCATGGCGAAGGGTGAATTTTTTAGCAAACGTTCCGCGTAGGTGTAGACGCGGTCCATGAATTCCTCGTGTTTGTAGACTTGGCTGATCAGCCCGATACGGCGTGCTTCTGCGGCATGGATCGGGTCGGCGGTGATAATCAGCTCCTTGGTCTTGGCGAGCCCGACATGGTGGATCATCCGGTTGCACGCGCCGGATGCCGGGATCGCACCAAGCTGGTTTTCGACCAGGCAGAACGTTGCGTTTTCCGATGCCAGGACGATATCGCAGCTTAGGGCGAGTTCGACGCCGCCGCCGTAGCAGAGCCCGTTGATGGCTCCGATCACCGGGACTTCGAGCGTCTCAAGGTCATCGAATGCCTGATGCGCCTGGCGGTAATAGAACCGGAACGCGGGCGGTGTCAGTTCGTCGCTGCCAAGGACTGTCAGATCGACGCCGGATGAAAATGCACGGCCTTCGCCGGTCACAACCAGCACCCGTATCTTTTCGTCGAATGCGCAGCGGGCAATGACGTCTTTCCATTCGTCGAACATTTTCCGGCTGAAGCTGTTCAGCCGCTCCGGGCGATGCAGCGTCATTGTCGCGATACCGTCGTCGCGGACGTCGAATTTGATTTCTGTGTAGTCCATAGCATCCTCCCACTGTGTTTCGCCGGATGGTAAGAGGCGCGCGCGGGGCGGGCAAGATGGCTTGATTTCCGGTGACTGCCACCGCACGATCACCGCAACAAAAATCAGGTGAGGACAATCGATGTATCCGGCATCCAGAATTCTGTCGCGGGCGGTCGAATTTTTTCCCGACCGTCCCGCGCTGATCGACGGCGACGTGCGATTGACCTACCGGGAGCTGGGCGCGCGGGTGAACCGGCTGGCCAACGCGCTTTTGGCGCTCGGGCTGGAACGCGGCGACAGGGTGGCGATCCTCGACTGGAATTCATATCGTTATGCCGAAACCTATTACGCCTGCGCGGTTGCCGGGCTGACCTTTATGCCGCTCAATTCCCGGCTCGCGGCACCCGAGCTTGAATACATCTTCAATGATTCCGATGCACGTGCCGTGCTGTTATCGGCCCCGTTCCTCGAAGTGTACGAAGAGGTCCGCTCGAAAGCGCCGTCGCTGGAATTCACGGTCGGCATGGGGCTGGATAAAACCCCCGACGGATTTTTCGACTACGAGAAAATGTTGGCGGACGCCTCGCCGGAAGCCGACCCGGTCGCAACAGCGCTCGATGAGATCATCCAGATTTATTACACATCGGGCACGACTGGCGACCCGAAGGGTGTTTGTCTGACAAACACGAATGTTTACTGGTGCGGGATCGATTGCGCGACCACGATGGATTTCCGATTAGGGTGTGTCTGGCTGCATTCCGCGCCCATGTTTCATCTGGCGGACGCGGTGGCGTTCTGGTCGGTGCCGATGGTCGGCGGCACGCAGGTCTGCGTGCATTTCCAGCCGGACCGGGTTCTGGAACTGATCGAGAAAGAGCGTGTGACGATCACGTCGTTGCCGGCAACCCTGATCGCCCTGATTGCCAACCATTCCGATACGTCGAAATACGATCTGTCGAGCCTGACACAGATCATGTATGGCGGCTCACCCACGCCCTTGGGGGTGTTGCAGAAAGCCGAAAAGATGTTCCCCTCGAACATGTTCCTGCACACTTACGGAATCACGGAGACGACCGGCATTTCCTGCTCGCTTCACCCGCAGGATCATGACCTGACGCTGCCCGAAGGTGGCGTCCACCGGGCCGCATCCTGCGGAACGCCGTCGCCGTTGATCGAAATGCGGGTGGTCGATGATGACGACAATGATGTGCCGGTCGGTGAAATCGGCGAGGTGCTGTTCGGCGGCCCCAAGATCATGAAGGAATACTGGCGCAAACCCGATATCACCGCCGAGACTCTCCGCGGTGGCTGGTATCACACGGGTGATGCGGGGTATGTCGACGAGACCGGACATCTCTATCTCGTCGACCGGAAGAAGGACATGATCATCTCGGGCGGTGAGAACATCTATTCTGTCGAGGTAGAGAACGTCCTGTCGACCCACCCGGCGGTGCTGGAGGTCGCAGTGATTGGCATCCCGCACGAGCTTTGGGGGGAACAGGTCCATGCGGTTGTGGTGCGCGGCGACGGGCAGGAAAATGCCTCTGACGCCGAGATTATCGACTTTTGCCGCGGTCGGATCGCGGGATACAAAATTCCGAAATCGCTTTCCTTCGTAGAGGGGCCATTACCGACAACAGGGCCCGGCAAAATAGCGAAAAGGCGGTTGCGCGATCCCTATTGGGAAGGCGTTGAACGACAGATTTGATTCCCGTTGGATTTGCAATAGAGTTTGGGCCTACCTGAGGAAACGTGGCGTGAAGAAAGCCGGTTCATGACGAACTTTATCCGCAATGCCTGGTACGCGGCGTGCTGGTCGGACGAGCTGGACACCCGGCCTCAGGCGAAGACAATTCTGGGACAGGATCTTGCGGTATACCGCACAGAATCAGGTGTCGCGGCGGCGGTCGAGGATTGCTGCCCCCACCGGTTCGCACCGATGTCGCTGGGCAGTGTTGATGGCGAAAGTATCGTCTGTGGCTACCACGGTATGCGGTTTGACTGCGGTGGGATCTGCGTCGATATCCCGGGCCAGAAGAACATACCTGGCCGTACAGTGATCCGGGCCTATCCCGTGGTTGAGAAACACAAACTCGTCTGGGTCTGGACGGGAGATGCCGACCGCGTGGATGAGGGGCTGATCCCGGACCTTCCCTGGCTCGATGATCCGGAATGGACATCCGTCACGGGCACAACGCGGTATGACTGCAATTGGGTGCTGCTTGTCGATAATCTGCTCGACCTGACCCATACGACATTCGTACATCAGTCGACGATCGGTACAGAGGACGTTGCAAACACACCCGTTACCTCCGAACGCACCGGCGATATCGTCACCGTGACGCGGATCATGAAAGACGCCGAGCCGTCCAATTTCTACAAACGTGTCGGTGGGTTCGACGGCAAGATCGATCGCTGGCAGAAGATCTGGCTGGACCCGCCATCCACCGTCATCATCGATGCCGGCGGCGTGCCGGCAGGCACGAATGACAAAGAGAACTATCGGGGTATCGATACGCGCATTATCAGCGTCCTCAAGCCGGTCGATGAGGGCACGGTCGATCAGGTCTGGGCCTTCGCGCGCGATACCTGTCTGAATGATGCGGAACTGGACGCGGATATTGAGAAATCGATCATTCACACGTTCAATGAAGATATCGCGTTTCTCGCCGGTCAGCAGCGCAACATGGAAAAGCAACCTGACCGTAAAATGTTGAATAACACCGCGGATGCCGGGGTTGTGCAGGCGCGCCGGGTCATTGATGAACGGCTGGCCGCAGATGCCGCGCCCGGTTTGGCTGCGCAGACGCCCGCCGAATAAACACTCTGGGATTTATACCGCCTGTGACCAAAACAACCCTCCGGCTTCTGGCCGTCATCGTGATAGCCGCCTGTGCCTTGCCGGCCTCGGCGCAAATTGCGCCTGATGGTGGTTTTTCGAAGCCGTTAAAATGCACGCTGGACCGCGATTGCTGGATCATCAACCTCCCGGATGCGGATAGCAGCGCGAAGGTAACCGATCATCGCTGTGGCTTCAGAACGTATAACGGTCATAAGGGCACCGATTTCGCGATCCGCGATTTTCGCGCCCTCGATACCGGCGCGGCGGTCGTCGCGGCCGGGCCGGGCATTATCACCGCGGCGCGGGACGGCGCCGACGAGTATTTCAAGCAAACCCCGGCGACGCGGAAGCTGATCGGCCGCAAGGCTTGCGGAAACGGGGTCATCATCGAGCACAATGGCGGCTGGGAGAGCCAGTACTGCCATATGCGCAAAGGCTCCCTTTCGGTAAAGCTGGGCGACCGGGTTAAACGAGGACAGAAACTCGGTCTGGTGGGGATGTCCGGGCGGACCGAATTTCCCCATGTGCATATTGAGTTCCGGGTGGACGGCAAGACGGTCGATCCCTTTACCGGCGCAGCGGTCGGGTCCGGCTGCAATCTGCCGCAGCGCCCGCTCTGGGCAAAAAGCGCGGCCGTCCGTTATCCACCATTTGCGCTGTACGCTGCGGGGTTCAGCGATCATTCGGTCACTGGTAACACGGTGTATTCTTCTGCGCGTAGCCCTGTCAGCCTGCCGCGCCATTCGCCGGGTCTGGTGCTGTGGGCCGCGATGTTCGGGGTTCAGCGGGGAGACGTGCTGAAACTTCGTATCCTCGACCCGGCGGGGGCGGCGTTGTCCGTCCGCGAAATCCGGTTCGACCGGTCTCAGGCACGGCGGATTGAATTCACCGGTCGCAAGTTACCGCCACCCGGCTGGGCGGTCGGCGGCTGGAAAGGGGAGGCCGTGTTGCAGCGCTTCGTGAATGGCCGTACGGTTTCGCGCTCCATCATTGTTCCCCTAATCATTAAATAGTCAGGACTGGCCAATGCCGGGTATTGAAATTCATATCGGCTGCGATATCGGCGGTACGTTCACGGATATCGTTGCCCAGATGGGAGACGGTGCGCTGCATGTGCGGAAAGTGGCCTCCACGCCGGACGATCCGGGCGAGGCGGTCGTTGCGGGTCTGGCCGATCTGCTCAAGGATGTCGGTGCGTCGTTGTCGGATGTGCGCGAAGTCGTGCACGGCACGACGGTCGGCTCCAACACGATCCTGCAGAAAACGGGTGCCAGGACCGGCCTGATCACGACGCAGGGTTTCCGCGATGTCCTCGAGATCGGGCGGATTCGAACGCCGACCATGTTTGACCTGACCTGGGAAAAACCGGAACCTCTGGTGCCGCGCCGTCACCGGCTTGAAGTTAATGAGCGGATGGGGGCGGACGGCAACGTGGTGCGGCCGCTTGACGACGCAGACGTTATCGCTGCCGGTCAGCGCCTGGTCGACGAGGGCATCGAGGCGGTGGCAATCTGCTACATCAATTCCTGCTTCAACGCGGCACACGAGAAGCGCACCGCCGCTATCCTGACGGAAAAATTTCCACAGCTTCTGGTTACTGCATCCTGTGACGTCCTGCCGGAAATGAAGGAGTACGAACGTACATCGACGACGGTGGTGAATGCCTATCTGCTGGCAGCGATGCGGCGCTATCTCGCCAATCTGACCCGAAATCTTGGCGAAGCGGGAATGACGGCACCGTTGCTGGTCGTCGCGTCATCGGGCGGCATGATGCGCGTTGAGACGGCGAGCGAGATACCGGTCTTTGCTGTCGGCTCAGGTCCGGCGGGCGGTGTCATGGGGGCTGCGCGTCTTGGCCAGGCGAATGGCAGGCCCGATGCGATTGCGTTCGATATGGGTGGCACGACCGCCAAAGCCTCGATCATCGAGGGGGGTGAACCCATGCTGACGTCGGAATATGAATTCCGGGACGGTATTTCGACGCCGAGCCGGTTCATCAAGGGCGGCGGCTATATGCTCAAAGTGCCCGCCATCGACATCGCCGAGGTTGGCGCAGGGGGCGGGTCGATCACGTGGATAGACGATGGTGGGCTTTTGCAGGTTGGGCCGGTGTCCGCCGGCGCCGACCCCGGGCCTGCGTGTTACGGGCGTGGTAACGAACAACCGACAGTGACGGACGCGAACATGGTGCTCGGGTATCTGAACCCCGGCGGGCTCGCCGGGGGCAGTCTGGAAATCGACATGGCTCTGGCGGAGAAGGCGATCATGACCCATATCGGTGAGCCGCTGGGCCTCGATCTGGTCCAGGCGGCGTCCGGCATTCGCAAGATCGCGAACGTTGCCATGGCCCGCGCAATTCGTTCGGTGACCGTGGAACGCGGACGTGATGCCCGCGACATGGGACTGATGGCTTTCGGTGGCGGAGGACCGGTGCATGCGGTCGAGGTCGCGGGACTGTTAGGCATCCGCGAAGTGATTGTGCCGGCGATGTCGGGTGTGTTCTGTTCCGTCGGGATGCTGGCATCCGATGTCGAACATAATTTCGTCCGCAGTCTTCTTGGGCCACTGGAAAAGATAGACCCGGCGGTGTTTTCAGCGACTGTCGACGGCCTGCGTGCCGATGGCGAGGCGCGATTGCGCACCGATGGTTTTCCCGATGACCGGATTACTCTGACGTTTTCAGCCGATATCCGCTATCTCGGCCAGTCGTCAGAACTGACGGTTCCGTTTGATCCGGAAGTTGTTCTGAAGGCGGGGTTTGTTACGCTCGAAGACGCATTCCGCGATAGCTATCAAGATACGTTTGGCTATACGAACGATGAACCGGCGGAACTGGTGAATATCCGGCTTGCGGCCCGCGGTATCCGTGAAAACCGCCTGACCTTCGAGGGTGTCGAAAAACATGTCGTCGCACTGGATATCCCGGACGGCGAGCGCAGCGTGTGGTTTCCGTCGGTCGGTGATTACGCCGTGATACCGACCCGGGCGCGCACCGTGGTTGGCAGCGGTCCCGTCACGGGGCCCGCCATTCTTGAAGCCTATGACACCACGGTCGTGCTGCCGCCTGGTGCGGTTGCCACATCCGACGGCTGCGGCAGTCTGGTGATATCGGTCCCCGACAGCGTGATGGAGCATTAAGATGGCGATGGATATTGATCCGATCACCTTTGCCGTGATCAAGAACGGCCTCGACGCAATCGTCGATGAAATGGCTTATGACGTTATCCGCACCGCACGGTCCGAAATCGTCAAGGACGTGATGGATTACTCCGCCGCGATCTGTGACACCGATGGCAACATGATCGCGCAGGCCAAGACGGTGGCCCTTCATCTGGGGGCCGTTCCCGAGGCGATGGGCGTGGTGCTGGAACAATATGGTGACGGCCTTGTCCCCGGCGACGCTGTTATCCTGAACGATCCCTATCAGGGCGGTATGCATCTGCCCGATATTTTCATGTTTATGCCGATCTTTGACGCAGAGGAAAACCTGCAGGGCTTTTCCGTGGTCATCTGCCATCACACCGATGTCGGTGGCCGGGTGCCGGGATCGAACGCGAGTGATTCCACCGAGATTTTTCAGGAAGGCCTGCGTATCCCCGCGCTCAAGCTGTTTGAGGCTGGTGTGCCCAACGACACGTTGTTCAAAATGATCGACATAAATGTACGCCTGCCGGACCGCGTTATCGGCGATCTGAAGGCACAGTTCGCGGCTTGTCGCACCGGTGCGCGGGAGCTCGGGAAGATGTTCGACCGGTACGGCGCGGAAATGACCTCGACGTATTTTGCCGAGCTGCTCGACTACGCCGAGCGCATGACGCGGGCGGAAATTTCCGCCTGGCCCGACGGCACGTACAGCTTTACCGATTATATCGACGATGACGGCTTTAACGACGAGCCGTTGCCGATTGCGGTGGCGATTACGGTGCATGGCGACAGTGTGACGGTTGATTACGAAGGATCCGCCCCGCAGGTCCCGGCGGCACTGAATTCGACGAAATCCTACACCAATTCCTGTACATACCTGTCAGTGCGCTGCTGCCTGAAGGGCGATATCCCGAACAATGCAGGCGTGTTCCGCGCAATCAACGTGAACGCGCCGGAAGCGTCTATCGTCAATCCAAAGATACCGGCGGCCGTCGCCGCGCGGGCGTTGACCGGCTACCGCGTGGTCGATGCGATGTTCGGTGCGCTGGCGCAGATTGTGCCGGATCGTGTGCCGGCGGCAGGCGAGGGCGGGAATACGGTGGTCTGCCTCGGCGGTTACAAGGAAGACGGCGCACCCTTCATTATTGTCGATATGATCTGCGGCGCCTGGGGCGGGCGACCCGATAAGGACGGGATCGAAGCGATTACCAATCCATCTCAGAACCTGTCGAATACGCCGGTCGAGACCATGGAATCCCAGCACCCCGTGCGGGTGGAGGAATACGCCCTCGTGGCTGACAGTTGCGGCGCCGGCAAATGGCGCGGCGGTCTGGGTGTGGCGCGGTCGTACCGGCTGCTGGCACCCGAAGCCGGACTACAGCTGCGGGCCGATCGGATGAAAATACTGCCTTACGGGCTTGCCGGCGGCGGACCTGCCACCGGCGCGATCAACGAGATCACGACCGATGCCGGCGAGCACATCGACCTGCCGAGCAAGATCAACCGGCGAATGGCGCAGGGCGATTTGGTCCGGCACGTTCAGCCGGGCGGCGGCGGGTTTGGCGATCCGCTCACGCGCGACCCGGACCGCGTTGCCCGCGATGTGTGGAACACAAAGATATCGGCAGCGTATGCCCGGGAGCATCACCGGGTCGTGGTAGACCCCGATACCGGCGTGCTGGATGCCGCCGCAACGACGGCGCTGCGGGCTCAGTAATTCAGAGCACATCAGTAACCGGCGCGCATAAAAAAGGGCGACCGGAAAACCGGTCGCCCTAGAATTTTTATTGTTCGACTGATTAGTCGAGGGCGACGAGGTTGTCGGCGCTCTGACGTCCGTCCCGGCTGGGAGCAAGTTCGAACTCGACTTTCTGGCCTTCGCGGAGACCCGGAAGTCCCGCACGCTCAACGGCAGAAATATGCACAAAAGCGTCTTTTCCGCCATCATCGGGCTCGATGAAACCGAAACCCTTCGTTGGATTGAACCACTTTACAGTACCTGTCGGCATAGCTAGTCCTTTTTAGTAGTCTGTGCGTTCCTCGCAGAAATCGTCAAATTTCTGTCGGTTACGCGTTCTTGATCGTACTGTCCCGGAGTCGCTGGTCAGGCGTCGCAAACGTCGACAAGTTCGGCTGGTCAAGCATAGATCGCAATAAGATTAACGTTGATTCGGCTTTGATGGCAAATTCTTTAATTCAAACGCTTGTTTTAAATGTTCACACGCAAAACGGTTTGCGGTGTTCGAATACCGCCGATGCGATGGGCGAATGCTTCGGGGCGCGGGCGAATATTCGCGTTGCGCAGCCATAGCCGCCACAGGCGACGACGTTTTTCCGGTTCCGGCCAGTCTTCATAGGACGTGCGTGAATGCATCGTGACATGGCTGTTGAGGAGCTGAATGTCGCCGATCTCGAAATGCATAGAAAGATGAAGCTCTTCGTTAACCTCGGCCATTAGTGCAAAAGCATCCATCTGTGCTTTGCTCAGGGGCGGATTACCGGGCAGGGCGTGGCCCTTTTCTATATGCTTATACCCGCCGGCGGTGGTCAGATACCCGTCCAGGTAATTGAATACTGCCATACGGTACCAAGGGTCCTCGCCGGGAGAAACTTCCCCGTGTTTGGTCCAGAACATGTCTGCCGTCAGTTCGGTGACCAGGTCGGGGTGGCGCCGCAGCATCTCGTTATGGACGGCCGGTGCGCTGACGATCTTCGATGAGCCGCCCGTCATCGATGTCTGGAGGCAAAGCAGGCTGACCACGTCGCACTGATCGGTGTGGAACAGCATATGAGCACTGGTTTGATAACCGCGGTGTTGCGGATTGTTGTAATCGAGCCCCATGTCGGTCACGTGACCGATCATGTCGCCGTCCGGGTTGTTCGACTGCGGTGCGCCGACCTGGAGGCCGATCACCCAATAGGCGATCGCGAGGTCGATGCGGTCCCAGTCCGCGACCGGCATACCACGAATGAGCTGGAAGCCGCGCCCGTCCTTGATCTGATGAAACACCTCCGCCATCGGCGCGCCGAACGCGCTCAGGTCTATGTCGTTTTGATCAAGGTTGAGTAATCCGTCCGCATCGTCGCCGATGGTCGAGCGCACCTGTTTGGCGATATCGCCGAGCGCCGCGATATCGTCATCACGAAGCGTGTAGATCCAGTCGTCACGCGTGGCCATCTCGTCGCCGGTCCACACCGCGGGGTCGGTAACGGGTTTTCCGGGGACCGCGGGCGCACGAACGGTATTCGGGAGTCTTGCATCATCGGGCATACCGAAACTATAGGCCGGGTTTTCCGGTTACGACAAGGTGAATACGCGTGGTTGGGCCGTTGATGCAGATCAAGGCGTGCCGGCAGCAGCGGGGCAGGATGGTCAAAGTATCCCCGTCGGCAGAGAAAGGCTTTATCGGATGATTGAAAAAATTCTCGTCCCGCTTCCCGTGGAGTCAGCCAAAAATGGTTCCGCCGCAATCGCTATGGCGAAAGATGTGGCCAAGGCTCAGGGCGCCAAAATTGTACTCCTGCATGTTGTTGAGGAAATGCCGGCCTATGTGTCGGTTCATCTGCCGGCCGATCTACAGAAGAACGCGTTTGCCGCAGCGCGCGATGACATGGCAGCGGCGGCAAAAGCGCAGGGGATTGATGGCATTGCCGATATCGTCGTGCGAGAGGGTAATCCGGCGGCAGACATCCTCGATTTTGCGAATGATACCGGGGTCGACATGATCGTCATGTCATCCCATGACCCGGGAATCGCAGATTATCTGCTGGGCTCGGTCGCTGCCCGCGTTGTGCGCCACGCCCATTGTTCGGTCCTGGTCGTCAGGCAGCGAAAGGGCTGACGGCCTCCGACAATGATGCTTTACGCGCTGAATTCGTCAAATGCCTCGAGCGCCTTCGCGCTATAGGCCATCGCGGGGCCACCGCCCATATAGGTGATCATGGACAGCGCATCGACCATCTCTTCGCGTGTCGTCCCAAGCGTCGTGAGCGCGCGGACGTGAAAACCGATACAGCTGTCGCACCGGGTTGAGACGGCCATGCCGAGTGCGATGAATTCCTTGGTTTGTTTCCCCAGCACACCGTCACGCTTGGCGCGCTCCGCCATGGTCGCGAAACCGGCAAAGGTCTCGGGTGCTTCTTTCTCGAATACGCTGAGCCTGTTTACGGTCTCGCCCAGAAATGTTTTCCAGCTCATAATCGCCTCCTGTGATGTAAGAGACGTTTTAGGCGGTATCGTGGCTGGTCTGCAAACGGCTCAGGATTTGAGGAACGGATTGCCTGCTTTGGCCGCCGGGCTGTTGTCCGGGTCGGTGACGCCGCCGGGTGGTGCCATGAGGCCGAGATGGTCGATCAGGTCGATCAGCTTGCGGAGCGTTTCCAGTTGGTAGGCGTCGACGTCGATGTCGCGGTAATCGTAAAAACCACGTCCTTCGCGCAGGCCGTTGCGACCTTCCTTCATGTACTGCTCGGTGATTGCAGGTACTTCGAAGCGGTCTGAATCGAACGCCTTTTTCATGTAGTTGCCAGCATAGTACAGGATATCGTTGCCGCCCCAGTCGATGAACTCGATCAGCCCTAGGATCGCAAAGCGCAATCCGAAGCCGACCCGTACCGCCTTGTCGATTTCTTCCGCCGATGCGATGCCGTCCTCGACTGCGCGGGCGGCTTCGGACATGGCGAGCGACTGGATGCGCGGCACGACGAACCCGGGTTTGGCTTTCAGTACCACGGGTACCTTGCCGACGGCCTCGAGCGTCGATTTCAGGCTGTCGACGACTGCGGGCGACGTTTCGCTGCCGACGCTCATCTCGACCAGCGGGATCAGGAAGGCGGGGTTCAGCCAGTGTGCATTCAGGAACCGTTCACGCCCGGTGACGAAAGCCGCCAGCTCATCGACCATCATGGTCGAGGTTGTGGACGCGATAATCGCATCGGGTGCGGCGTGTTTGCAGGTGATGGCGAATGCTCGTTCCTTGGCATCGAGTACTTCGGGAACGCCTTCGAAGATCAGTGGAACGTCGGCTAGGGCATCTGCGGCTTTGCTGAGCGGGTAAATGGTCACACGGCTGAGGATGGCTTCAATGTCGGCATCATCAATCCGCCCGAGTACAGCCATCAGCCCGATGGTACGGCTTATGTCCGCCAGTGCGCGGGCTTCGAGTGCCCCGAAACCGTCGGCATCGCGTTCCTTCACATCGAGGAGGCGGACTTCATGTCCCGCATAGGCGAATACATGGGCCAGCCCGACGCCCATGCGTCCGGCGCCAATAGCGGCAATGACGGGTTTATCGGTCATACGATCCCGTCATCCAGCAGGGTGCGCAATTCATCTCGGCCTAGCCCGGCAAGTCCGATATTTTCCCAGGTTCGGCCGGTTGCCCGGAAATCCTTGCCGATGGCCGCACCGCCAATGGCGAGCAGGCCCGTGGCAACCGGACAGGGTACACCGGCCCAGTCTCCGAGCGAGACCAGGAAGGCGAGGCCGAGCGCAATGTCTTCAAGCATGTAACGGTGGGTGAACAGGTCGATGTCTTCGCGCCAGTCGCTCGAATCCACTAACTCGTCGTGGGATGTCACCGAATACATCGTGTCGCCGTTCGGATCGCGGTTGTAATGATCGGCGAGCGGAAAATGCGGGGCGCCGTAGCCCAGTGCTTCGCGGATGGCGATACGTTCTGCATCCAGCGCATCGTGGACGTTTCGCACGGTGGTCTGGGTGCCCTCGTTGTGGATGTCCCATGCATCGAAATGCGCCAACGGCCCGGCATTCATCAGGATCAGCGGCGGGTGAATGATGGGGCCATAATTCAACAGCGCGGCATCAAGCGCATCGCGCCGGCGCTCGGTCTCGGTAAAGACCTGTTCAATCAGTCCGAACGCATGATCCGACAGCCGCGCCGGAAATATGCCCGACGGCAGGCGGACCGTCCGCGTGGTGATACGGGTCGACCCATCCGGCTGTTTGCGGACCAGCCAGGGCAGGGTCCCGGCATCGCCAAACGAGACATCGGCGGTATTGCCGGCATCGCGCACCTGTTTCGCCATCAGGTAGCTGCCGAATGTGCCCGGGGGAATAAAGACGACCTGGCCGTCTTTCAGATGCGGTGCGATCGTTTCGCCCAGACCTGTCTGTGTGGTGCCGGGCAGGGGAGACAGGATCAGCTCCGCGCCCTCCATCGCTTCCGCGACATTGGTGGTGGCGAGGGCGAGCGGCACGTTGCGCCGGCCCTTTCCGTCGGAGAGGAGGATGGAGCTGCTGTCGAGGACAGGCTTGAACGCGTTTGCGTCGCGCCGCCAGAACCGGACATTGTGGCCGGCTTCAGCCGCATCCGCGGCTGCTGCGTAACAACCGTGGCCGCCGCCGAGTACTGCTACTTCCATAATCTGCGCTTCCTATGAGAGTGAGATTTATTTATATTCCTTTTCATATAAATAGGTCAATTCGTTCACGTATTGCGGGCGTGCCTAAAAACGTCGACACTTCTCCTGATACCGGATCATAGAATTCGGCGATTTTAGGAGGAGACGACATATGACCACTAAATTCAGAATTCGGGTACCGAAGCTAGCAGCTATAACGTGTGGATTATCGTTTGTTGCCGCGTTACCGGGTGCCGTCGCGGCGGATCCCGCAAGTGATTTTTATGCTGGCCGCACCGTGACAGTCGCCGTCGGCGCCGGGCCTGTCGGTGGATATGCGATCTATGCCCGCCTTGCGATTGATCACATGGCGCGCCACATG
Organism: Paracoccaceae bacterium; assembly: GCA_047638395.1. Classification (GTDB taxonomy): domain Bacteria; phylum Pseudomonadota; class Alphaproteobacteria; order MPNO01; family UBA830; genus CAXBCP01. Next base: position 157,407 of record JBLIMV010000010.1, read on the forward strand.
CCGGGCAAACCGAAGTTTATCTTCCAGTCGATGCCAGGTGGCGGTGGGCTGAAAGCGGCGAACTATACCTACAAGGCCGCGCCGAAAGACGGCTCTTTCCTGCTGATGATCGTCCAGAACATTGCGGTCAACCAGGCGATGAAGGCAAAGGCGATCCGCTACGATGCGCCGAAGTTCAATTATATCGGCCGGTTTACCGATAACACGGCTCTGGCCGTCGGCTGGGTGCCGGCGGGTGTCACATCGATCGATGTCCTGCGGAAACGCCAGGTTATCACCGGTGGCACCGGCCCGTCTTCGCCGACCAACATCATCCCGAAGCTGCTCAATCTTTATGGCGGCACCAAGTACAAGGTCATTTCGGGCTATAAGGGGCTCGGTAAGATCATGCTCGCCATGGAGAATGGCGAAGTGCAGGCAATGGTCGGCAGCTGGGTATCGTTCAAGACGAGTTTCGCCGGACAGGTTAAGGCGGGGAAAGTAAAAATCCTTGTGCAGATGGCGCCGACCCGTCACCGCGAGCTGCCGGACGTGCCGACAACAGCGGAAGTGGCGCTGACGCCGGAAGGCAAGGCCGTTGCCAACTTCCTGGCCTCCAGTGCCGGAATTGGCCGTGCGCTTGCGGTCCCGCCGGGTGTGCCAGCGGCACGGGTTACGGCCCTGCGCACAGCGTTTGCGGCAACGGTGAAGGATCCGCTTTTCCTGGCGGAGATCAAAAAGCGCAATCTGGACATCAATCCGGCGGATCACGCTGTGTTGGAAAAGATTGTCGCCGATACGTTGGCGACGCCACCTGACGTGATCGCCAAGGCGGCGGCGATTGCGCGCAAAAACAAGAAGGCGAAAAAGTAGCGCAAAAAATCGGCGGCGGGGGGGGGGGGGGGGGGGGGCCCCCCCCCCCCCCAAAACAACAACACCCCAGTGGGTGGG
>JBLIMV010000011.1:0-151965 GCA_047638395.1 Paracoccaceae bacterium
GGCCAAGGATTGGGAACGGACCATCGCAAGCGCCGAAACATGGCTCCTCGTCGCCCACATACGCCGCGTCACTCGTCTGCTGGCAAGAACTTGATATTATGCAGAAACTTTTGAATCAGACTCTTAGGGGAGTGAGATATTCATGGTGAAAGTGTATTCAATTGACGGCGTTACGCCCGTGGTGGATCCGAGCGCCTATGTACATCCCACGGCCGTTCTGATCGGTGATGTTATTATCGGGCCTGATTGCTACATCGGTCCGTGCGCGTCCATCCGGGCTGATTTTGGCCAATTCACGATGGGGCGTGGCAGCAACTTTCAGGATAACTGCACGTCACATAGTTTTGCCGGTGGCGACGTTCATCTGGGGGAATACTGCAACATAGGCCATGGTGCCGTGTTGCATGGCTGTGTGCTGCATGACCGCGTTTTGGTCGGTATGAATGCCGTGGTCATGGATGGTGCGGAAATACACGATTACACGCTTGTGGCGGCATTGTCGTTCGTGCCGGCAGCCATGGAAATCCCGTCAGGCGTGGTCGCTGCAGGGGCTCCTGCCAAGGTTTTACGGGACCTGACCGAGGAGGAGCGGCATTGGATGGCGGATGGCAATCAGGACTACGTCAATCTGACCCGCCGGTGCCTGGATACAATGGTCGAGACCGACGCCCTGACCGAAATCGATCGTACAGGACCGCGCCTCGCCATTGAGGGCTCCAAACCGCTCTATCTGACACGCAAAGGCGGGTAGGGGTCAGGTAAAGGCGTTAAATGTGATCAGGGTGAAGGTATCTGCAACGCCGTCGAGCATCTGCAGTTCGCTGGTGACGAAATGGCCGATATCCGTATCGTCATCAAGCGTGCATTTCATCATCAGGTCGTGTTGTCCCGAAATCGAATAAACCTCGGAGACGTTATCGACATTATCGACGGCCGCGGCGGCCACGTCATAGGCCTTGCCGAGTTCGCATTTCACCATCACGAAAATTGTCTGCATCCTAATGCTCCTTTAGGTCTGCGCGCGAAGGATCAGGACGGCCGCGCCGGTTTCTGAAGGAATGCCGGCACGTGATCCCCCAGGCCGATAACCTTCTTTTCTTTTCCGCCATTTCCGCCCCGGTCGCCTTTGCGGTCGCCCTTGTTGTCGCTTTTTTCGCGAGAGTGGTTTTCGCCATCCGGCTTGTCGCGGCGGCGGGAGGGCTTATCGGCCGACGCATTACGTCCGCCGCGGTTTCTTGGCTTTGCCTCGCGGGATTTCTCCTCAGGCGGCTTTTCAGTGGTGGAAGCCTCTGTGCGGGGTTTTTCTTCGCGGGGTTTTTCCTCCGTGCCGGAGGACGCTTCCGTCTTCCTGGGTTCGCGGTCTTCGCGAGGCTTGCGTGGGGAGCGGCCACTGCTTTTGTCTTTGCTGGCTGAACTATCGCTGCTGCTGCTCGTGCCTCTGCGCGACCGGCCACGTTTGCGTCCATCACCTTCTTCAAGCGCTTCTGCAGCATGGCCATCGACCTCGATCCGCGGGATGGTGTTGCCGATGAGTTTCTCGATCGAATCCACGTACATGCCGTCCGACGGGGTTGCCAGCGTAAAGGCCTGGCCCGACTTACCGGCGCGCCCGGTGCGGCCAATCCGGTGAATGTAGTCTTCGGCCTGCATGGGGACGTCATAATTGAACACGGCAGGCAGATCGTCGATATCGAGCCCACGGGCGGCCACGTCGCTGGCGACGAGGAAATTAATCTCGCCGTTCTTGAAGCGCTCCAGCGTGTCGTTTCGACTGCTCTGGTCCATATCGCCGTGCAGCGCGGCGGCGTTCATGCCGTGGCTTTTCAGTGACTTACCGAGCGTATCGACGTCTCGTTTGCGGTTACAGAAGATGATCGCAGTCTTGATGTCTTCCTTGGCAATAATCTTACGCAGAGCCTCGCCTTTGGCGCGTTGGCTGACGACCGCGATACCCTGGGTCACCGTCTCGGTTACCGGGCGCGATTTGGGCGCGACGGTGATTTCCTTCGGGTTCTGCAGGAAGGCATCGGAAAGACGGCGGATTTCAGGGGCCATCGTCGCCGAGAAAAACAGTGTCTGGCGCATTTTTGGCAGCAGCGAGACGATCTTCTCGACATCCGGGATAAAGCCCATATCGAGCATCCGGTCAGCTTCGTCGATGACCAGGACCTTGATGTCGTTCAGCAGAATACGGCCGCGCTCGAAATGGTCGAGCAGGCGTCCCGGTGTGGCAATCAGCACATCGACACCGCGATCAAGCTTCTTGGTCTGTTCGACCATCGAAACACCGCCGATCAACAACGCCATCGTCAGCTTGTGATACTTGCCGTAAATCTCGAAATTCTCGGCAATCTGCGTTGCGAGTTCCCGCGTCGGAGTCAGGATCAGCGACCGTGGCATTCTTGCCTTGGCGCGCCCGCTCGACAGTATTTCGATCATCGGCAGCGTAAACGATGCCGTTTTACCGGTTCCCGTCTGTGCACAACCGAGAACATCTCTGGTCATCAACACGTAGGGAATGGCTTCTTTTTGAATCGGCGTCGGATCTACGTATCCCGCATCTGCGATCGCCTTAAGGAGTTCCGGGCTCAACCCGAGATCTGAAAAACTCATACCTGCTTGCATGTAGGTGAAAAAAATGTGGTTCGGGACGACCCTCTGTGATCTAGTCGCGAACCCTTATAAGTCAAAACCTTATACCACATACTTTGAACGAATAAAAGAAACGGAAATAGCTCATGTTGATGCGGTCGGAGAATGCCTGCCTGTTGATTGTGGATGTCCAGCAGCGCCTTCTGACGGCCATGGATTCACCCCGCTCGGTGCTGAGCGGCTGCGGTCTGATGATGAAGGCAGCCGGGGTGTTGGATGTGCCGATTGTGGTCACAGAACAGTACCCGGAGGGGCTTGGCCCGACCGTAGAGCCCCTGGCCGAACTGGCACCAGAGGACGCATTTTTCAGTAAGGTCCACTTTTCTTCGGCCAAGAATACGGCCATTCGCGGGAAAATCGACACCATCAAGCCCGATCAGATCGTCATTGCCGGGATTGAGGCTCATGTCTGTGTGCTGCAAAGCGCCCTGGGCTTCTTGGAACTGGGCTACCAGTGTTTTGTCGTCGCCGATGCGACATCGTCGCGCTCGCCGGCCAATCATGCCGCCGCGATGACCCGTCTGCGCGAAGCCGGGGTGGGGATTGTCACGTCGGAAATGATTGTCTTCGAATGGCTTGAAAAGGCCGGTACAGATGAGTTCAAAGAACTCAGCCGTCTGTTGAAATAGGACGGTCGGGATGACGGTTCGCCCAACGCTTGTCCTGCTCCCGGGTCTGTTATGCGATGACAGGTTGTGGAGACCGCAGGTTGAGGCACTTTCGGATATCGCTGAGCTCGTGGTTGCCGATATGACCCGCGACGAGTCCATGTCCGATATGGCGGCGCGCGCACTCGATGGCGCGCCGGAAACCTTCTCTTTGGCCGGACTTTCGATGGGCGGCTACGTCGCGTTTGAGATGATGCGGACAGCGCCCGAGCGCGTGACGCGGCTTGCTTTGCTCGATACCGGTGCCCGTGCCGATACGCCCGAACAGACGGTCCGGCGCAAAGACCTTATCGGTCTTGCGGATCGGGGCGAGTTCAAGGCCGTCAGCCCCCGTTTGCTGCCGCTTTTTGTCCATGAAAGCCGTTTGGCTGATGCGCCGCTTATCGACGATGTTACCGAAATGGCGGATTGCGTCGGCAAAGATGCATTCCTGCGTCAGCAGGAAGCGATCATGGGACGCCCGGACAGCCGCCCGGGCCTGTCAGATATCGATTGTCCAACGCTTGTTGTATGCGGCCGTCAGGACGCGCTGACGCCGGTCGAGCTCAGCGAAGAGATCGCCAGGTTGATCCCGGGCGCCCATCTTGTCCTGATCGACGATTGCGGCCATCTGGCGACAATGGAGCGGCCCGAAGAAGTGAACGCCGCGCTCCGGACGTGGATGGCTGCTTGAGGGTTACTTGGTCGCGTCGCTGGCGATCTTCGCAAAAATAGCGTCGAGTTCCTTGGCCATCGCGTCGAGTTCCGCGTTTTTATACGGATTGAAGACGCTGGACGGTGTGCGGTAGGTGAGGGTGGCCTTCCCGGTTGCCGGGTCTTCAGTGATGTAATAGCGGATCGGCGCTTCGATACCGGCCGGAACGCTCGCTTTTAGCATCCGGATCGCGAAATCCGGGCGGTACACCATGATGACCATGTTGCCGGGGATGGTTTTGCCGATGCTTTTGGCGCCGACGGTTGCGCTGGCCTTCGCGACCAGTCCCATCTTGTTTGCCTTGATCGCGTCGGTAAGACTTTTGACAAGGCTGCCATAGGTTTTCGCGGTTTTCATTTCAATCGTGCCGGGATAGGGCGCTCCGACGTCTGCCTGGACTCCCGCCGGTAAAGTTACCAAGCCTGCCGCGAAGATGCTGAGTACCGCGAGTGCTTTGAACGTTCTTGTCATAATTATGGCCTTCCCATGTTTGTAATCTGTATCTGCCGCCGACGCGGTAAACGAGCGTTGGCGTATATTGGTCGTTGCTTGATTGGAACCGATCATCCGCTCAAAAAGGTGTAAAACCGCTCGACCGGTAATCGTCATAGCCGGGAACCATGGCGCGGGCGACCTGCTTTACCAGTTGCGGGAACCGGGGATCGGCCGGGGATTCCAGGCCGTCAACAAACCCTGTCGAATAGCTCAAAGGGTGGCCGTCCTGGCAGAACACGGCGAACATAACCGTCGTATCCGCCGACGGAACGGTCGTGATTTCGTCGGCATTCTGACAGACCTCTGTCTCGATAAGCGGGTTCTTGCCGTTAAAGACGACGACGACATGAAACGCGTGTTTGGTTGTGTTCCGGGGCGACGGAATAAACGTGACAGCCCGCCCGCGTGTTGCGCCTTTCATGTTGGCGGTCACGGATTGAGCGACAGGCGGGGCGGATTTCCCGAAGGGCGATCCGACGACATGCGTTTTTATCGTACCGTCCAGCGTCGCGAATTCGAACGCACCACCGTAATAATTCTGCCCGCCTTCGTGATCAATGACGCGGACGGCGGAACACCCTGCGGACAGGCCTGCTATGACAAGAAGAGCACCTAGTGAACGTAGTTTCATGGCAAGTCTCCTTTCGCTTCTGATACGGACGATATGGGTTGCCATCTTGTCTACGCCAATCAATTTTTGATGATCGCACGACGCCGCCTCGATATAGCCGGCCACGGAACTACACGTCGATGTAATCGACCTTCTTGGCGTTCTGCTGAATAAACTTCAGGCGCATTTCCGGTTTGCGCCCCATAAGACGCTCGACCAGGTCAGCCGTCGTGCCCGCCTTGGCCTTCGGCGGTCGTTTGGAGCGGCTGGCGGGGAGCACTTCTTCGCCTTCGGGCAACACGATTCTCTGAAGTGTTCGGGTTTCCGGTCTCATCGTTGTTTCTTTCAACTGCGCGGGCGGCATTTCGCCCAGGCCTTTGAAACGGCTGATTTCGATCTTGCCGCGACCCGTGAAGGTAGATGCCAACAACTCGTCTTTGTGCGCGTCGTCCCGCGCGTAGATGCTGATGCTGCCCTGGTTGATCCGGTATAGCGGGGGCAGGGCAAGGTACAAATTTCCATCGGCAACCATTTGCGGCATTTCGCGGAAGAAGAACGTCATCAGCAACGAGGCGATATGGGCGCCGTCAACATCGGCGTCGGTCATGATGATGACGCGCTCGTAGCGCAATTTTTCGCCATCGTAGTTTTCGCCGTAACCACAGCCGAGCGCCTGTATCAGATCGGAAATTTCCTGATTGGCGCGCATTTTGTCTTCGGTGGCGCTGGCGACGTTGAGGATTTTCCCCCGCAGCGGCAGGATCGCCTGGGTTTTTCGGTTGCGGGCCTGCTTGGCGGAGCCACCGGCGGAATCACCCTCGACCAGGAAGATTTCGGTGCCTTCTGCGGAACCCGCCGCACAGTCGGACAATTTGCCGGGCAGGCGGACCTTGCGGGTTGGTGTCTTGCGGGCAAATTCCCGGTCTTTGCGTTTCTGCAGGCGTTCCTCCGCCCGTTCCAGCACATGTTCGAGCAGGTCGTTCGCAGCTTGCGGGTTACCTGTCAGATAATGGTCGAAATGATCTTTGATCGATGTGTCGACCAGCTTCGCCACACCTGGTGAGGAGAGCTTCTCTTTGGTCTGTCCCTGAAATTCAGGTTCCTGAATAAAAACCGACAGGATGCCGGCCGATCCGCCGATGACGTCTTCGCCAGTGATGATGCTGGCGCGTTTATTGCCGGACATCTCTCCATAGGCTTTTAGCCCGCGGGCGAGCGCCGACCGGAGGCCGTTTTCATGGGTGCCGCCTTCGGGCGTCGGCACGGTGTTGCAATAGGACGCGATGGTGGCGTCGCCACGCTCTGGCCAGGCAATAGCCCATTCGGCACGACCGCTGCCGCCATTAAGATCCGCTTCCCCGGTGAAGGGAAGCCCGGTCACGGTTTCGCGTCCATCGAGCGTCATATCCAGATAGTCGGAAAGCCCGCCCGGAAAATGCAGGGTGTCCTTTTCGGGGGTGACGTCCTTGCCGGTGATCAGCTCGGGCGCACAGGACCAGCGTATCTCAACGCCCTTGAACAGGTAGGCTTTGGCCTTGGCCATCGTGTAGAGCAGGTGGGGCTTGAACGAGCAGTTGCCGGCGCCGAATATTTCCGGGTCGGGCAGAAAGCTGATGGAGGTGCCGCGCCTGTTTGAGGCCTTGCCGATCTCTTTGAGCTTCCCCGTGGGTTTGCCCTGGCTGTAGTTCTGCGCCCAGATTTTTTTGTCACGGGCGATTTCAACGTTCAGTTGGATCGACAATGCATTCACAACCGACAGCCCGACACCGTGCAGTCCACCGGATGTCTTGTAGGCGTCACCGCCGAATTTGCCGCCTGAATGCAGCGTTGTCAGAACCACTTCGAGCGCTGACTTGTCCTTGAACTTTGGGTGCGGGTCCACCGGGATGCCGCGACCGTTGTCGCGCACCGTGACGAGGCCGTCTTCCGAGAGTTCGAATTCTATCCAGCTTGCGTGGCCGGCGACTGCCTCGTCCATAGAATTGTCGAGGATCTCGGCGGCCAGATGATGCAGCGCGCGTTCGTCCGTGCCGCCGATATACATGCCCGGCCGTTTACGAACAGGCTCAAGGCCTTCAAGAACCTCGATGTCCTTCGCCGAATATTGCTGCTTCTTCGACGGGTCATTTTCAAAAAGATCAGTCATAACTCTCTATATACTCGTAGTCTCTGTCAGCCAGAAGACACTCTTTTCAAGGGCGGGGCCACAGCATAAAGTACTGAAATTCAATAATACCACGATATATTGTAGAGAACATGATTGATCCTGATCCCAAGTCGAATCGCCCCCCGGAAATAGAGCCCGCGATCCGCGCGATTGCGATGCCTGCGAGCGCCAATGGCAACGGTGATATCTTTGGTGGATGGATCATGTCGCAGATGGATCTGGCCGGGGGGACAGTTGCGTCTTTGCAGGCACGGGGGCGCGTTGCGACGGTCGGTGTTAAGGAAATTGCCTTTCATGTGCCGGTCGCGATCGGCGATCTCGTCAGCTGTTACGCACAACTGGAGCGACGGGGTAGAACCTCCGTGACAACAAAAATCGAGGTATGGGTGCGTCGGAGAGATGTCGATATCGAACTCAAGGTCACCGAAGGCGAGTTTACCTATGTCGCCATCGATGAGACCGGTGCCCCTAAACCGTTACCACCGCTGGAAGGTGCGGCATGATTTCTATCGGGCACCGTCTCTTCGCCTTCAGTTTGATCGGTCTTGTTTCTCTTGCGGGGCCCGTTGCAGCAGGCTCGCCTAAGGTGGCCTTTACGCGGGTCATCAGGTTGAGCCCGACGAGCTACGAATTCCATATTACCGTTCAGCATAATGACACCAGTTGGGATCATTATCTCGACCGATGGGAGGTGATCGGGCCGGGCGGTCGGGTGCTTGGCACCCGCGTCCTTCATCATCCTCACATCGGAGAATTACAGTTCTCCAGAAACCTGCGGGGCGTGACGATTCCGAAGGGGGTCGAGTATGTCATCATTCGGGTGCACGACAAGCTCCACGGGTATGGCCGCGAAAAACTGATCGCCCTGCCAACCGGGGATCAGCGGGATACCGGGGTTAAATAACAAAAAAGGGCCGCCCCTGCGGGCGACCCTCTTTACAGTTCTGACCGGATTGATCAGACGCTGTAATACATCTGAAATTCGACCGGATGCGGCGTGTGCTCGAACCGGTAAATTTCTTCCCACTTCAGCGCAATGTAACCGTCGATCAGATCGTTCGGGAACACGTCGCCCTGGGTCAGGAAGTCGCGGTCCGCGTCGAGTGCCTCGACGGCCTCGCGCAGGCTGTGGCAGACCGTGGGAACGCCCTCAAGCTCTTCCGCCGGAAGATCGTACAGGTTCTTGTCCATCGGGTCGCCGGGGTGGATCTTGTTCTGGATACCGTCGATACCCGCCATCAGCATCGCTGCGAAGGCGAAGTACGGGTTGGCCGTCGGGTCCGGGAAGCGGACTTCGACACGCTTGCCTTTCGGCGATGTCGCATACGGTATGCGGCACGACGCCGAGCGGTTACGGGCGGAGTAGGCGAGAAGCACGGGGGCTTCAAAGCCCGGGATCAGCCGCTTGTAGCTGTTGGTCGACGCATTGGTGAAGGCGTTGATGGCCTTCGCGTGCTTGATGATGCCGCCAATGTAGTACAGGCAGGTTTCAGACAGATCTGCATACCCGGAGCCGGCAAAGGTCGGCTTGCCGTCCTTCCAGATCGACTGATGGACATGCATGCCGGAGCCATTATCGCCGATGATCGGCTTCGGCATGAACGTGGCCGTTTTGCCATAGGAATGGGCGACATTGTGGACGCAGTATTTGAAAATCTGCACCCAGTCGGCGACTTTGAGCAGCTCGTTGAACTTAATGCCAAGTTCGTGCTGGCTCGGCGCAACCTCGTGATGATGCTTTTCCGTGGTGACGCCCATCTCTTCGATGACCGTCAGCATTTCGGCGCGCAGGTCGGTCATGGAATCGACCGGGGGAACCGGGAAGTAGCCGCCCTTGGGACCCGGGCGATGGCCGGTATTTCCACCTTCAAGCACGGCGCCGGAGTTATACGGGCCTTCTTCTTCGTTCAGCTCATAGAAGTTCTTGTTCGGCGTAACGTCGAAGCGGACATCGTCGAAGATGAAGAATTCGAGTTCCGGTCCGAAAACGGCGGTATCGCCGAGGCCGGTCTGTTCTAGATAGGCCTGGGCACGTCGCGCGGTCGAACGCGGGTCGCGGCTATAAGGCTGACCGGTGCTCGGCTCGAGGACGTCGCAGAAAAGGATAAGCTGTTCCTGCGCGGCGAACGGATCCATGACCGCACTCGTGCAATCGGGCAGCAGCGTCATGTCGGATTCGTTGATGTCTTTCCAGCCGGCAATCGACGATCCGTCGAACATGATGCCGTCGGTCAGCATTTCCTCATCCACGGTGCCGACGGACTGGGCTGTATGATGCCACTTGCCGCGTGGGTCGGTGAACCGGAAGTCCACGTATTTGACGTTGTTTTCCTCAATCATCTTGAGGACGTTTTTGATATCGTCGGACATCGCTGTATTCCTTTCTGTGACGTAAGTCGTAATCGTAATGTGAGCAGACCGGCGAGACGGCCAGGCACAAAATGCCCGGGCGAATTACCAGTCCGGTTTTGTCAGTGTTGCGTAATCAGATCGCTTCGGCGCCCTTTTCTCCGGTGCGGATACGAAGCACTTGTTCGACGGCAGAAACGAAAATCTTGCCATCGCCGATGCGCCCCGTATGCGCAGCCTGTTGAATTGCTTCAACGGCGCTTTCGACCATGGAATCTTCGATCACGACTTCAATCTTCACCTTCGGCAGAAAGTCGACGACGTATTCGGCACCGCGATAAAGCTCGGTATGACCTTTCTGTCTTCCAAAACCCTTTGCTTCTGTGACGGTAAGGCCCTTCACGCCGACTTCGTGCAGCGCTTCCTTGACCTCGTCCAGCTTGAACGGCTTGATGATCGCCTCGATTTTTTTCATGGTTCGTACGCATCCCTGTTTAATCGGCCCCCCGGCGAAACATCCGAAGCGCAGATAACGTTTCCCTTGCAGGATTCGTGCCAATTCCCGACGCGTTTGTAAAGCGCGGAAATCCGTCGTTTTGTGCCGTATCCGTCCGGAAGGAGTGATGTCTGTGAGTAAAAAATAGGCAATTGCCTATAAATTAATCACAATATACTTCTTGCCATCTTCCCCGCGCCGTTGGAACCTTAATCACTATGCGTTGTGTATTCCGTGAAAACTTTTCAAGGAGACCACGATATGCAAGTTGCCAAGATCCTCCAACACAAGGGCAGCGAGGTTTATACGATCGCTCCCGATGCCACAATAGAAACAGCCGTGTCGCGCCTGCGCGACGAAGGTATCGGTGCCCTGGTCGTATCCAGAGACGGGAAATCCGTCGACGGCATTGTCTCAGAGCGCGATTTTGTCCACGGACTGGCTGAAAAAGGCAGTGCACTGCTGCAGGCACGGGTTAGTGAGGTCATGACACGCGATGTGATGACCTGCAGGCTCGACGATACAAGCCAGGACCTGCTCAGCCATATGACCGAGCGCCGGGTGCGCCATGTACCGGTGATAGAGAAAGGCGCGCTCTGCGGCATGATCAGTATCGGCGATGCGGTCAAAAGCCGGTTGGACGAAGTGCTGCACGAGGCCGACGCGCTTCGAGAGTATATCTCGACCAACTGAGCGGCGACGGCGCGGGGACTTTAGTCCCCGCCGCCATCCGTTTCGAGAACCGTGTCGGCCTTATCCCAGGTGTTTTCGGTGCCACAGGCGCGGCAAAGCGACGTCGCGCCCTGAATATCGACCCATTCAAAGACAAACCAGTCTTCAAACGTGAGGCCTGTGTAGAGCTTTCGCTCGCATTTTGAACAGTGGATCAGAACCCGGGGCATATCGTCCTCCGTCGGTAGCTGTCCGTGTAGTTTGGACCTGATCCAGCGGGCGGGTCAAGCGGCGTGCTGGCCTAGCGGTTCGGGGCTGTGCTAGTAAAATCGCCGGTCAACGACAGGAAACGCCCGTGCAAACCGGTAACAGCATTCTTTCAAGCTACGGCACCACAATTTTCGAGGTCATGTCGCGCCTCGCCCAGGAACACGATGCGGTCAATCTCGGCCAGGGCTTCCCCGACGGCAACGGCCCCGAAGACGTGGTTGAGGCCGGTGTGGATTATCTGCGCAATGGTGTGAACCAATACCCGTCCATGTTTGGCATCCCGGACCTTCGCCAGGCGGTGGCAGAGCACGCCGACCGGTTTTACGGTCTCAACATCGACTGGCAGACCGAGACCATGGTCACATCCGGCGGCACGGAAGCGCTCGGTGCGGCATTGTTGGGGCTGATCGAGCCGGGAGACGAGGTGATCCTGATCGAGCCGCTCTATGATTCCTACCTGCCAATCGTTCAGCGTGGGGGCGGTATCGCAAAGCTCGTCCGGCTGGAAGCGCCCGGCTGGGAATTGCCGCGAGCTGAGCTGGAGGCGGCCTTTTCAGACAAAACCAAGCTCATACTGGTCAACACACCGATGAATCCTTGCGCGAAGGTCTTTGACCGTGAAGAGCTGGAATTCATTGCAGCGCTTTGCCAGAAACACGATGCCTTCGCCGTCTGTGACGAGGTTTACGAACATCTGGCGTTCGATGGTGTGCCGCATGTCCCGATGATCACGCTACCGGGCATGCGTGACCGCACCGTGCGAATTCAGTCGGCGGGTAAAATTTTCTCGCTCACAGGCTGGAAGATCGGGATGATCACAGCGGCGCCCGAGGTCCTGACGCCAATTGCCAAGGCGCACCAGTTCCTGACTTTTACAACGCCGCCGAACCTTCAGGCGGCGGTGGCCTATGGGCTGCGCAAGGATGATGCCTATTTTGAGGCGCTGAATGTTGACATGCAGGCCAGGCGCGATCATCTCGCGGACGGATTGCGGGATATCGGATTCGATGTCATTCCCTGCCAGGGGACCTATTTCCTGACGACCGATTTCCGCCCCCTCGGCTATACCGGGACCGACAGTGAGTTCTGCAAATATCTGACGGTTGAAGCCGGTGTCGCGGCGGTTCCCGTCAGCGCCTTCTACACTTCTGAAGAGGCGGGCTATTTTGCCAGATTTTCGTTCTGCAAGAAGGCGGAGACCATCGACGAGGCAATCCGCCGCCTTAAATCCCATTTTGGGTGATTTTGCCAGTTCGGGTGATTTTCCCGGTTCTGCTGAATTTGACTGTGCGAACCGCCTTGACGCCCGACGGCGTGGCGGCTACTTAATTCGCCGGTTATTGCGGTGGCTGTAGCTCAGTTGGTTAGAGCGCCTGGTTGTGGTCCAGGAGGTCGGGGGTTCAAGACCCCTCAGCCACCCCATTTCCTCCCACAGAGTTAATTGATTAGGCCGCCCCTGTATTTTCAAGGGTGCCAGGCCTTCTGTGGCTTCGCCGATTCACTACCGTAAATAGTTCGGCAGCCACACTACCAATGAGGGGATGAAGACGACCATGAGCAGCCGCACGATGTCGGCTGCAAAAAACGGGGCGATGCCTTTGAACATGGCCGATAGGGGCACATCCGGCATAATCGACTTGATGACAAAAACGTTAAGCCCAATCGGCGGGGTGATCAGGCTGATTTCGACCACCATCACCATCACGATGCCGAACCAGATCAGATCGAATCCAAGCGCATCGACCAGCGGCACGAATATCGGCACGGTGAGAAAGATCATCGCCAGCCCTTCGATGATGGTCCCCAGGATGATGTAGATCAGCAGGATCACCAGGATCACATATATCGGCTCGATATTCAGCGAGTTGATGAAGCCGACGATGTCGTTGGGCATCTCGGCGATATTGACGAAATTATTGAGAATAAGCGCGCCGAAGGCGATGGCGAAGATCATCGCGGACGTCTCGGCAGCCTCTACGAGTCCGTGGAAGAATATGCGCAGGTTCATCCTTTTGCGGGCAATGGCGAAGAGCAGCGCGCCGACAGCGCCAATGCCGCCGCCTTCCGTCGGTGTGAACACCCCGAAGGTAATACCGCCGATGATGACCAGGAAGAGGACCAGCACCGCCCAGATCTTGGTCAGCGTTCGCCAGCGGACATTCCACGGAGACGCCGGCGCGCGCGGTGCCAGATGCGGCCAGAACCGCGCCACGATCCAGATCACGGCGATATAGAGCGCGATGGTGATGATGCCCGGGATGATACCGCCGATAAACAGATCGCCGATGCTTTGCTCGGTCAGGATACCGTAAACAATCAGGGCCGCCGATGGCGGGATCAGAATGCCCATGGTGCCGCCGGCTGCAACGGTTCCGGCAGCGAATCCTTCATTGTAGTTGTAACGCCGCATTGGCGGGATCGAGACCTTGGCCATGGTCGCCGCGGTCGCGACCGAAGAGCCCGATATGGACGCAAACCCGCCGCATGCCGCAACGGTGGCCATCGCCACGCCGCCACGCTTGTTGCCGAGCCATGCCTGCGCCGCGTCGTAAATGTCGGATGCCAGGGCGGCGCGGAACACGAAGACGCCCATCAGCACAAACAGGGGCAGGGCGACGAAATTGGCATTCAGCGCGAGATCGAGGATCTGCTGGCTGACGGTTTCCAGCGCGGGATCGATACCCCGCACATAGGCGAAACCGACAAATCCAACCAGCATCATGGCGAAGCCGAGGGGAAAGCCGAGAAAGGCGATAAACAACAGAACGGCGAAACCGATCAGGGACAGGGTCATAAGGTTTCGTCCTTTTCCCGATCCAGGTCCCGGATATCCAGTGCCAGGTATTTCCAGATCATGTAGATCTGCGTGATGGCGCTGATGGCGCTCAGGGCGGTCAATGTAAAGAGCAACGGCGCCGTCTGTACTTCGAGATGCAGCGACACTTCATCGTTCTCCAGCATATAGATCGCTGTCGACCACATGCGCTCGGTGATGAAGATGATCATCGCGGCGCTGGCGATCAGAACGAGCGCTTCGCGCACTTTCTTGAACCGGGCGCTCATAAAGCCGTCGAACAGCTCGACCGTAATATGACTGCGTTTAACCGTGACCAGCGGCAGCGCCGAAAAGATCATAAGGCCGAGCAGAAATTCGATGATCTCGACACCGCCGGGAACAGGGCTGTTGAACACGTAACGGCCCGAAACATCGACGACTGTCACCGCACCGATGCCGAACATGAACAGTGCGGCCATTGCCGTCAGAACACGGACCGGCCAGCGAAAATGCCCGGCCACGGATTCGGGAATCACATAATCTTCCGCGAACTCGTCGGCTAGATCTTCAAGTGAACTGGGAGGGGCGGGGGAATCGGGGCCGCTTGCACCGGAAAGTTCGGGCGAAACGGCCCCATCATCGAGATTACCCATGACGGGAAACGGTCAAAAGGCCTATTTGAGCTGTGCCTTGTAGAACGCCATGGCAGCCTTTGCATCGATGCCCTTCGCATTGGCTTTCTTAACCCATTGGGCTTCGGCCTTTGTAGCGAATTTTCGGACAGCGGCCATCAGATCGGGGCCGGCAGCAATGACCTTGCCGCCCTGCTTTTTCAACGCCTTCAGACTGCCGGCTGACACGCGGTCTCCAGCCGACAGATAATTGGAAACATGCATGCCGGAGACGCTCATCACCTGTTTGCGCTGTTTCTTCGACAGGCTTTTCCATTTTTTGCCGTTGATCAGCAGGGAAAACGACGTGTTGGTCAGTCCGCCGGGAACGGAAGTGGAAAATTTGATATACGGCAGAATTCGGAACGAGCGGAGGCCGTAGGCAGGTATTGCAACACCGTCAACCACACCCTTAGACATTAGCCCGAAGATTTTGGACGGCCCGGACGCCACCGGTACGGCGCCAAGTTCCTTTAGAATACGGGTGGTAATACCGGGGGACGCGCGCAGCTTGAAGCCTTTGAGGTCGGCCAGTGCGCGGATGGGTTTGCTACCGCTATGTATCATGTTGGCGGTCAGCACAAAGGATCCGATCAGTTTCGTACCCTTGTATTCGTTCGCCTTGGCAAAGAATTTCTGATGGGTCATCCACAGCGCCCGCGAGGTTATGAGCGCGCCGGGCGAGCTCAGCGGGATTTCCGCGATCGTCGGCATCTGGATACGCTTCGGCTGGAAGAGATTGGCCATCAGCACGACATCGGCGAGACCCTTGGTGACGGTCTGCCAGTTCTTCGGCGGTGGGCCTACCTTGGCGGCCGAGAGTTTTACCGTGACCGAGCCATTGGTCGCCTTCGCGACATCCTTGATCCAGGGCACGGTCACGCCGGTCTGGAACGGATGCTTGGGCGGCAGGTAATTGTTGACGAGCAGCTCGGCGGACATCGCCGGGACGGCGGAGAGCCCCGTTACGGCAACGAAACCGGCGGCGGCAAGAATTTGGATTTTGGATTTTCCGGACATAGCAATACTCCCTGAATTTTTGAATTTGTTTTTTTAAGTTAGGCAGAGGGTATGGAAATTCGGGAAGCAAGGGAAATGACAAAACCGGGAAGGGCTGACCGGTATTTGTCGAGAGGATTGAGGCTTCGATGACCGTCCTTGTCAGGGTCGTCGGCAATGTGGGCGCGCACAGTTCGATACGCCAACGTCGTGCCGCCGAATTCAATGGTTGATACCGGCGCTGTTCTCCGCGATACCCGGCATTCACGATTTGATGTGAAAGACTGGTTTTGTCCGATCGACTGATCCTGCCGGTTCTCGTGCTGGCGATAATTTCTCTGGGCCTTGGTGTCTTTCTGCCGGTGGTGGAGGTTAGTAACCTCGCGATCTTCGCGAGCAAGTTTTCGATTGCCGAGGCGTCATGGGAGCTGCTTGCGGATGAGCAGTATCTGCTCGGCTTCGTCGTGATTGTGTTCTCGGTCGTGTTTCCGCTCGGGAAGATCCTGGCGGCGGCGGCACTTTGGCAGCGCTACAAAAATACAGGTTCTGCGCCGGGGCGCTGGATTAGCTGGCTTGAATTTTTCGGCCGCTGGTCCTGCGCTGACGTTCTGTTGGTTGCCATGGCAATCGTCGTTGCCAAAACGACCGGCATTGCCAACGCGCGGATGGAGATCGGCATGTGGTTCTTCGCCGCCTCTATCGTCCTGATGGGGATCGGCGTTTACAGGTTGAAGCGGGCGACAGCGGCGCGCTGACCGGCGTCGGCTATTTATCCTCGCCCGGGTACGGGATCAGGCCGGGCATGCCTTCAACGTGGCGCACGCGGTCCGCGCCTTTGATAATTTCCAGTGTCATTGCGCCGATACCGGCCATCTTAAAGGTCATGTGCTGGCCGACCTGCGGCCATTTATGCAAATCCATCGAACAGCCCATGCCGATGGTGCCGGTGCCGATGACGTCGCCGGGATAGACCGTCTCGTTGTCGGAGGCATAAGCGACCAGGTGTTCGGCCCAGAAGGAGCGGGGCTCGCCGGTATTGCCTTCCCACCAGGTCTCGCCATCAACCGTGATTGAACAATCGATATTTCGCTCGTCGATATCGTCCGCCGTGACAAGGCAGGGGCCCATCGGCGTGCAGAAATCCTTGCGTTTGTTGGGCCCGAACGGCTCGCGCTTGTAGCCGTCGCGGCAACTCGGATCGATCAGGATCGTGTAGCCGGCAATATGCTCCTTCGCCTCGTCGAATGTGAGGTTTGAGCCCTGCTTGCCGATGATGATCCCAAGTTCCAGTTCCAGATCGAGCCGCTCAGTGTAGTAGGGGAAGGGCACCGGGTCCTGGGCGCCGGTGATCGTGTCGCAATTGCCCTTGTAGTAGGGCGGTGTGACGTACCAATGCTCGGTTTTGATAAACGGGACGTCTGCTTTGGACATGTGGGTGTGATAGATCGAAAAGTCTCGGAACGCGCCGGGACGGGGGACAGGCGCCAGCAATTTTATTTCGCTGCGCGGAAACACCAGCCGCTCGCCGTCGATGCCCTGCGGGTCGGCGTCGTCGTTGAGACGTGCTTTGATCCAGCTCACCGCTGCTTCGGCGGCTTCGCGGGATTTATGTGCGCCTTTAAGCCAGCGGATCATGTCCGGCGGGCATCGAACGGCGGCAAGCTCACGCGGCGTCGGCTCATCGGTCTCATCGGCGAGATACGCGGTGTAGCAGCTTGTCAGATCGGCCACCCGACCGGTCTCGTCGCCGTCTATGGGGACACCGATACGACGTGCGCGTCCGATGGCGGTATTCACTTCAAAGCTGACAAGTTTCACGGCGCGGCTCCCCCAATTCTTTTCAGATTGTTCGTCGGATCAATTTACGGAAGTCTAGACCACGCGGTGCAACAAATCTTCCCCATCGCGTACACGGCGGCAATTTTCGAACGCTATACCGAGACTGCGGTTGAGTGTCTCCGGCGTGATCCAGGCGATATGCGGCATGATCACCACGTTATCGAGCTCGAAGAGCGGGTTGCCGGCAGGTGCTGGTTCGACCGTGACAACGTCCAATCCTGCGGCGCGCAGATGACCGGAGGTCAGTGCCTGAACAAGCGCTGTTTCATCGACCAGGCCGCCCCGCGCCGTGTTGACCAGGATGGCGCCGGGCTTCATCGCCGCGATGGCAGCAGCGTCGATCATTTTTTCGGTGTCCGGCGTGAGCGGTAGATGGAGCGAGACAATATCCGATTCCTTCAGCAGGCCTGGCAGGTCCCGCCAGTCTGCATCGGCGCCGGCTTTTTGTGATGTTGCCGTGTAAAGCACGTTCGCACCCATCGCCTTCAGGATCGGCGCGAGGATCCGGGCGACACCGCCATATCCGACCAGGCCGACCGTGCGCCCGGCGACCTCGCCCAGCCCATCGAAGGAATCGAGATCGGCAGTCCAGCCGTCGCCCGCGCGCATGCGGGCGTCGTAATAGGGAACACGCCGGAGAGCGGCGAGCATCAGCGTCAACGTCATCTCGGCGACCGCACGGGAATTGGTGCCCGGCATATTGCACACCGCGACATCGCGTTGTTCCGCCGCCTCGAGATCGATGGTGTTAACGCCGACCCCGATTTTCTGGATCAGGCGGAGTGTCGTCGCGTTCTGGATCACCTCGGCTGTGACGGCTTCAAGAACGTGAAGCAGAATATCGGCATCCTGCATGGCCTCCGCGAAGGCGGGTTTGTCCGCCTCGTCAATGACACTCACGTCGAGCCAGTCAGGAACAAGCGCCTCAATCTGGCGGCGAAAGCCCGGGCTCGCGCGGTATTGCAGGACCGCCTTCATGTTCCGGCGAGTTTTGCCCGATCACCCAGGGCTTCCTCGATCCGCAGCACCTCGTTCCATTTCGCCATCCGTTCGGAACGGGCGAAGGAACCGACCTTGAGTTGTCCGGCATTCCAGCCGACGGCCATATGGGCGATCGTGACGTCTTCGGTTTCGCCGGAGCGGGCCGAAACGACGGTGGCCCATCCCACCCGTTTGGCGGCATCGAGTGCTGCTTTGGTTTCGGTAACCGTGCCTGCCTGGTTCGGTTTGATCAGGGCGGAATTACAAATGCCCGCATCGGCGGCGTTGTCGATGCGCTCGGCATTGGTGACGAGAAAGTCATCGCCGATGATTTGTATCTCGTCGCCATGTTTCCGGGTGAAATCGCGGAACGCGTCCGGGTCGTCTTCGCCAAGGGGGTCTTCGATGGAGATAATCGGATAGCGACCGATCCATTCGCCCAGCATGTCGACCATGCCCGCGCCGTCGAGTTCACGGTTTTCAAGACCAAGCCTGTAGACGCCATTCTTGCCGAATTCGGATGCGGCGATATCGAGCGATATCGCGATATCTTCGCCGGGCTGCATGTCAGCCGCTTCGATGGACCGGGTCAGCATATCGAGCGCTTCTTCATTGGTATCGAATGCCGGCCACCAACCGCCTTCATCTGCGACACCGGCAAGTTTGCCCGCGTCCGACATCAATGTTCCGGCGGCGATATACACCTCGGCGACCATTTCGAGTGCCTCGTCGAAGGTCTCGGCGCCAATCGGAATGGCCATAAAATCCTGGATGTCCACGCGCCCGCCGGCATGCGCGCCGCCACCGAATATCTGAATTTCAGGCATCGGCAAACGCACGTCCGCGCCATCGGCGAGATATTTCCACAAGGGCAATTTCTGACCATTGGCGGCGGCATGGAGCACCGCCATGGAGACGGCAATTGTCGCGTTCCCGCCGAGTTTTGATTTTGTATCCGTGTCATCCAGATCGATAATGGCGAGATCGACGGCTTCCTGGTCCCGCGCGTCCATGCCTTCGATCAGACCGGCAATCGTCGTGTTGACGTTTTCGAGTGCGTCATCAACTCCGAAGCCGCCAAAATCATCGCCGCCGTCGCGCAGATCGATCGCTTCATGCATGCCGCGAGAAGCGCCCGCCGGGGCGATCGCGCGGCCGATTGCGCCACCCGCAAGCCGGATCTCGGCTTCGACGGTCGGCCTTCCCCGTGAATCCCATACACGGCGGCCTTTAACATCAGCGATCTTCATTTACGTAACTCATCCTTGTATAGGCCGCACACATCCTGCAGCGTTTCCGGCTGTCGAAGAAGTGCCGTTCTTGCGGCGTTCCGCACCATGTTCTTGTGGGCGTCCTGCGTGATGTACTCCACCGGTGACGCGCCGTCGATACGCGCCAGTAAAAGACCTGGCAGAAGTGCTGCCGTCCGCCGTTCAAGCCCGGCAACCGGTTCCCAATCGACAGCTGTCAGATACGCGTCCTTCAGAGATGTAAAGCAGGTCAGGAACGCATCGGTCGATGACGGCGTCCAGATACATTTCAGCAGCAGGTGATTGAGACAGAAGGCGAGGTCGAAAGCTGGATCGCCATACCAGGCGCATTCAGCATCCAGAAACACCGGGCCGTCTGGACCGATGAGGATATTTTTCGGGCTGACATCGCCGTGCACCAGTACCTTGCGGGTCGTCGACGTGATATCCGCGAGATTCCTTAGCCGGTCGGCGAGATCCGGGTGAGCATCAGCGGTGCGCAACAGATAGGGCTCTATCCGGATCGGCAGAAATATATCGTCGGTGGCAAAGCGTTCGGCAATGTCGGGATCACCGGCGGTTGCAGCATGGATGCGCGCCAGTGTGCTGCCGACCATCGCTGCGACGGCGGGCTCGGCGATACCGTCGCGTAATTGTTCTTTCCAAATCGGGTGATCGGCAGCGTCGAAATATCCCATCGCGAACATGCCGGCCTCTTTGTCTTCGGCAAGCAGTTGGGGTGCTGCTTTGGGAACAATCTGCGAGACCGTACGGATCCAGTCTGCCTCATACGCGTTCCGTTCGACCGGTGCGTGCCAGATTTTCTCGGTTTTTAATTGTGCGAGTGCCCGTTTGACGCAGACGGTCTTCGTCGCGGCGTCGATCTTCCATATGTCAGATGACACTCCGCCGGTAAGTGGGGCCATAGGCGGTTTTTCATCTGCACCGACGAGCCCTGACTTGCGGAGGAAAGAGAGAATTGGCTCGTCGATCATGCTGCCCGGTTCCCATCGGTCTGGAATATCCGGCAGGCGAGTTTATAAGCGGGCAGGGTGAAAACCGTAATCATGATGATCCGGATGATATGGTACGCGGTGACCAGCGGCACGCCGAGATTTAAGACGGCGGCGGTCAGGCTCATTTCTGCAAGCCCACCCGGGGCAGTCGCGGCAATCATGGCGGTCGCGGGGATATCTGTCTGCTCCGCGATAAAGGCGGCAAGAAGCAAAGCGGCGGCCATCATCACAACCGTGGTGATTGCAGATGCCAGAATGACGCGGGGGGCACTGGCCATCGATGTGCGGTCGAAGCGTTGGCCGAGCGCGATACCGATAAACACCTGGGCCACGTTCAGTAATTCACGCGGCATGGCGGAGAAAGTTATCTCGAAGACGGTGAGCAGGCTGGCAAAAGTTGCCGCGCCCAGCATCCAGCAATTGGGAACGTGTAGCCGGTTCAGCGCCAGCGATGATAGCAGGCAGCAGACAAGCAACAGCCCCAGCCACGGCACATCTACGGTAGCGGCGAGCGGCACGAATATGTCGCTTCCGGTCTCTCCGAAGAAAGTCAGAGCCGGCGGGATCGACAGAATAACGATTGTCACGCGGGTGAGCTGGGACAGCGTCAACGGGACGGGCTTGGCACCGAACCGGTCGCCCATGGCCAGCATCTCGGCCATCCCGCCCGGCACGTTGCCGAAAAACGCGGTGGCGCTGTCGATCCGGGCAATTTTTACAAGAACGATGGCGCTTAATCCGCCGAGCCCGATGGATATCATGGCGACCAGCACCATCCACGGCAGATGAGCCGCAACGATAGCTGCAACCACTGGCGTAAAATACAGTCCGATCGTGGTGCCAATGAAGATCTGGCCGGTCTGGCGACTTCCGCGGGGGCCCTGCAACCGCCAGCCAAGGAGGTTTGCGCCAGCAATCGCAAACAGGGAGCCGAAGAACCATGGTAACGGTGCCTGGACGAGCGAAAACACCCAGCCACCAGCAGCCGCAAGGGCCAGTGTGGGCAGGCACTGCACGATGTTTTTGAGGGTTTCAGCAACGGGCTTCATCCGATCCGTTAGACGGCATGATCGGACCCTTGTCAAACCTCTATGAGGCACATCGGCCGACGGTATTGATCGTCGCGGCAAAGACGCCATAGTGGCGCAAAAGGAGTTTGATATGACCGATACGAAAGACCGCTCGCTCGAAGGCCGGACAGCTCTGATCACGGGCGGCGGCGGCGGTATGGGCGGTCGCCACGCGACGATGCTGGCCGAACGTGGTGCGCAGACAATCGTTCTCGACAGGGATCAGAATGCGGCCGACGCGGTGGTCGAGGCGATTACGGCCGCTGGTGGCACAGGGTTGTCGGTTGCCGTCGATGCAACCGACATTCCGTCTCTTCAGGCAGCGATCCATGAAGCGGCAAATGCATTGGGCCCCATCGATATACTGGTCAATAACGCAGGTGTCGGCGGACAGGGGCTCGCAATTGAGGATATCGACGAGGCCACGTTCGATGCAATGGTGGCGATCAATATGAAGGCGTCGTTCTTTGCAACGCAGGCGGTGGTGCCCGGAATGAAGGAGCGTCGCTACGGCAAGATCATCAACATTTCTTCGAACTTTGCGATGGGCGGCGCGCCCTTTGCGTCTCACTACGCCGCGTGTAAATCGGCGCTGTCAGGCTTCGTAAAATCCTGGGCGCGGGAGCTGGCACCCTGGAATATTGCCGTCAACGCCGTCGCACCCGGCATCATCGAGACGGGGATGACACTGAATTCCATTGGCAAGGAGCGCATCGATGGGATGGCGTCTGAAATCCCGATGGGCCGCATTGGGACGCTGGACGATATTTCCTGGGCGGTCGCCTGGCTGGCATCAACAGAAGCGGATTACATGACGGGGCAGGTCATCTCTCCGAATGGCGGGGCGACGATCGTCGGGATTTAGTCGCGCGATGCGGGAATAAAAAAAGGCGGGGTAAAACCCCGCCTTTTTCAATTATGCCGAAAAGTGTCCGGTTGTTATTTGCAGGGAAGCGGCGCGTGTGCTTCCAGCATCGTCCATTTCTTGTCGTTCATGGTCAGGATGTAACCGGGCAACTGGGCGTCGCCGACTTTGTCGAAGCATACGCCGTCACCAATAACGAGATTGTTATAGGTCAGCTTGCCAAGCGTATCGCGGATCGCGGTACGCTCTGCCACAACTTTCTTGGGGTCGCCCGTGGTTTTGGCGGCTTCCATTGCCTGTTTCAACACATACATCGTGTCATAGGCGCTTACATCGACATGATGCGGGAACGGCTTTTTGATGCCGACTTTGGCCGCACCTGCGACAAACTTCTTCGTGAATTCGCGGGATTTGTCGTTGCGATCATAAAAGAAGTAGCTGGCGAAGACGGAGCCATCTCCAAGCCCTGCGAACCCTTCAATGATTTCCGGGTCTGCCCAGATCTGGGCGCCAATGAGCGGGGCGTTAATTCCCTGGCGGCGAAGCTCTTTCAGGACGCGGATGGCCTGGTTTGTGAGGACCGCGACGCCGACATAGTCGAGCTGCTTTCCTTTGAGCTGTGATACCTGCGGTGCGACATCAAAGGCTTTCAACGAGAAGCCATAGGGGCCGGAAATCTTGATGCCTTCTTTTTCGAAGATCGGCTTCATGATGAACAGTCCGACCGCTTTCGACACGACGTCGTCGGTGCCGTACATGATGGCGATGGATTTCTTGAGGGCGTTGCGCTTCTTGAGGGTCTTCACAACGCGCAGCATCTGAACGTATTCGCTTTCGGTCATCCGGAAAGCGTAGGAGAATTTGTCGGCCAGTTTCGGTGCGGAAGAAGCGTTCGGAATCTGGACAATCTTTTCACGTTCACCGGCGGCAAAGGCGACGCGGGCCTCGCTCGACGAGAATGGTCCGATGACGGCGAGCGCGTTGTCGTCCTTCGCGAATTTACGAACGGCGGCGACAGCCTGTTTGGGGTCGCCGGCGGTGTCGAATTTTACGATCCGCACTTTTTTGCCGTTGATGCCACCAGCCGCATTGATTTCCGCGGCGGCGATGTCGACTGCGATTTCGGTCGTTTTGTTGATGCTGGAATAAATTCCGGTGCGGCCGTAGCTCAGTCCGATAACAATTTCATCCGCGGCAACTGCCGGAACGCTCATGGTCGTCAGACCGGCGGCGAGTGCCGCAGCACCCAGTGCCGAGGCCCTAAATATGTGTTTCATCGCATCTGCTCCTTGTTTCTGTAATTTTTTAGTTTCTGTAAGTCTTGATCGCCGAGATTATAGCGTTGTCAGCCGCCAAGATAGGCTTCTTCAAGCCTGCTGTCGTTGAGAAGTTCCGCGGATGGCCCGGAGAGGACCACTGTACCGAGTTCGAGCACGTAACCCCGGGCGGCCGAAGCCAGCGCCATATTGGTGTTCTGTTCGACGAGAATAATCGTCAGACCTTCCTGGTTGAGATCTCCGATAAGCACAAAGAGCTGAGAGACAAGAAGGGGGCTCAGCCCGAGGGATGGCTCGTCGAGCATCATCAGTTTCGGCCTTGCGAGCATGGCACGACTAATTGCCAGCATTTGCTGTTCGCCACCCGACAGGACGGAGGCGGGCATATTGCGGCGCTCGGCGAGGTTCGGGAACCGCTCGTAGATTGCTTCGGTTTCCGCTGTAACGTCGTCTTTCCGACAATACGCGCCCATCAGCAAGTTTTCATGCACCGTGAGGCTGACGAATATCTGACGTCCCTCCGGCACCAGAACCAAGCCGGCCTGAACGCGACGCGGGGTGGACCAGCCGGATATATCTTCGCCGTTAAAGATAATGCTGCCTTCCGCTTTTTCGGTGCCTGAAATAGCCTTTAGCAGGGAGCTTTTTCCGGCACCGTTTGCACCTAGAACGGTGATCACTTCGCCTTCTTCCAAAGACAGGTCGACGTCCCGAACGGCGTGATTTCGACCGTAACGGACGTTTACTCCGGTGGCATCAAGAAGCATCGGATGTCTCTTTCGCGGGCTGTGAATCGTTGCGGCCCAGATAGGCCTCCAGAACGGCCGGGTTCTGGTGAACCTCGTCCGGCGTTCCTTCGAAAATCTTCTCGCCGAAGTTAAGAACGACGACGTGGTCACACAGATTGCGGACAAAATGCATGTCGTGTTCGACGACGAGTATTGTCACCCCGGACGCGGATACTTTCTCAAGGAGTTCCTGCAATTGCCGGGTCTCGATATCGTTCAGCCCGGCTGCGGGCTCATCGAGCAGAAGGAGTTTGGGCTGCGATACCATCGCGCGAACAACCTCGATGCGCTTCTGGACGCCATAGGGAAGATTGGCCACAACTTCGCCCGGATAGGTTCCTATGCCGGCGTTGTGGAGGGCCTTTTCCGCTTCGTCCCGCCAGCGGTTCTTCGACAGAAGGCCAAGCGGGAACATCAGATTGGCGAATGAGCGCGCGCGGGCGTGCTGACCAAGCATCACGTTTTCTATGGTCGAGAGGTGAGGCATTAGACGGATGTTCTGAAAACTCCGTGACATACCGTGAATGACACGGTCCTGAGACGGGACATGAGAGACATCGATTCCGTCCAGGACAACGGTTCCGTCGTCGATTGGATAAACGCCGGTGAGAAGATTGAACACCGTCGTCTTCCCGGCGCCGTTGGGTCCGATGAGTGCCGTGCGGCTTCCGCGCCGGACATTCATCGAGACGTTGTTGATAACCTGAAGTCCGCCAAAGCTTTTATGCATGCCGGTAATTGTGAGGACATTGTCAGTCATCTCGGTCTACTCCGCCGGATCCGGGTTACGACGCCGTCGGCCGAACAGGGCGGCAGCGACGCGGTCCTGCATCGTTCGGGTCACAACACCTTCCGGGCGGACGACCATCATCAGAATGATAAAGGCGCCAAAGAAGATAAACCGGCTGTCGGCAAGCCAGGTCGATCCGATCTCTATCGCCAGGTTGCGGATCAGTTCGGGAACGACAGTGAAGAAGATTGCACCGACGAGCGGCCCCCAAGCGGTCTGAGTGCCGCCGAGCAACACATACAGGAGAATATAGATGCTCAGCAGGACATTAAAGGATTGGGCTTCGATGTAATTGTAATGGTGGCCATACATCGCTCCACCGAGGCCCATAAGCATGCCCCCGACGGTAAAGGCGGCGACCTTGGCAAACCTGACATTGACGCCAAACAGCACCGACACACTCTCGTCGTCATGTATCGACCTCAAGGCAAGTCCGAGCCGGGTCGACATGAAATAGAAGCTGAAAAGAATGACAACGACGGCAGCGACCACAAGAACAAGCAGTGGCGCATGCGCATCGACTGGCATGCCGGCCGCTGCGCCCAGAAATTCCATGTTGATGGTCAGTCCCGACACAACCTCGGCAAACGCGAATGTTGCCAGAACCATGTAGACGCCTCGGGTTCGCAAGATCGGCAGGGCAATCGCGAAACTGATCGCGCCGGTGAAAAGCACGGCGAACAAGACGCTGACCGGCATCGAGAGACCCAGCCCTTCAGTCGTATTGGCCCAGCCGCTGGCATAGGCGCCGAGGGTGATGAACCCGGCGGCCCCCAGATTGAGCTGGCCGGACGCCGCGGGAAGGAAAATGCCATAGGCGTAGATAATGCTCAGACAGAGAATGACGAGCTGTGACTCTAGATAGCCGCTCATCTCAGAATTTCCCTTTGCCGATGGCGGAGTGACCGAAAAGGCCTGTGGGCTTGAAGATCAGGATGATCAGCAACAGGCCCCAGATCGGAACCTTCACAAAATCGGCGCCGACGATATAAATCGAAAAGACCTCGAGGATACCCACCATAAGGCCGCCGATAACGGCCCCCCAGACATTCCCCAGACCCCCGAGCACCATGCCGGCAATCGCGACGGTCGCGACCGTGTCGCCGATATAGGCGTCGACAGTGGTGTAATTGATCGTGAAAAGAATGCCTGAAATTGCACAGAGCAAACCGGTGATTATATAGACGACCGGAACAATCCTGAGGACATCGACACCCATCAGTGTCGCCGTGTCGGGCCGTTCTGCGATTGATCTAAGCGCTCGACCAAGTTTGGTGTGGCGGATGATGTAGTGAAGTATGAAGACAATCCCGAGGGACAATACGAGGCTGATCACCTGCGGGTAGCTGAACAGAATTGATCCGATTGAGAATGCGGCGTCGCCGAAGGGCGATTCAACAGTGAGAGGATCGGACCCGTAGGCACTGATCACCATATGCTCAAACATAATCAGGAAGCCGAGCGAGCTGACGAGCGGCAGGGCGTGTTCGGTCGCGTCGCCGTATTTCGCCTTCATGTAGCGATAGGTGAACCGCTCGATGATCAGCGAGGCTATCGTGATGACGACGATCGACACCACGATTCCCGGGATCCAGAGATTGGCTTCACCGAATATTGACGTGAGTGTTTCGTTCCCGAAGGGCAGATTGCCGGTCATCGTCGCCCACATCATCATGGCCGCGACCATGAACAGGGCAGGGATCGTGAAATTGAGAAAGTTGAGCATGCCTATGATCAACGTGAAGGCGACGGCCACCATCACGTATAGGCCGCCGAGCATGAGCCCGTTAACGAGTTGCTGTAATAAAAGCATGTCTGTTCTAAGTTATTGGAATAATTAGGAAATCGGAGGTCGTGCTTGGCGACACGTTACATGCCGGGACCATCTGTCTCGGTCGTGCTGGCAATATAACGGTTATGTCCGACCCAAAGCATGCTTTGGGTGCGATTATCAGCGTCATCACGGTCTGTATAGCTCCCTGTTACCGGTAGCTTGGACGTATCGATTACGTGACGCAATATGTTTATGCGGTGCAATAAATCTTCGGTAACTGGGTAAGAATCTCAGTTTGAATCCAACCGTCGGAATATTTTACATATTTGTGTGAGCGCGATCGCACAATGTCTGTAGTGCGTTGAAATATAACAACTATGAAGATTGGCACGATTTTTGCATAGAACGTGGTCAGGATGAACATAGGCACTCCGGGTGCCAACAGGAGCGTAAAGAGTATGAATAAGTGGGTTACAGGAGTTCTCGTCGGTGCCGGTATGATGGCTGGTGTCGCGACGGCAGCGCAGGCAACAACCGTTTACAGCGTGCAGAGCACGAGCGTGGTTAACTGCAACGGTGCAGCTCACGGTCTGTGGACGGGCCAGCAGAATTTCTCTGGCGGCAGCTGCGGCAACTATTATGACATTTCCGGGGTTTTTACCGTGAATGACAACGACGCCGATTCCAATAACTGGACCGGTAGTTTCAATGCATTTGCGATCAACCCGCAGGGCACAACGGCTGATATCCAGCTGACGTTTTCGAACTTTGCGGAAACCGCGAAGTACAAGACCGAAGGTGGCGTGAGCTACGATGAGAATACCGATACGCCGGATATCGACTTTTTCCAGGGCGTCGACGGCACGATCGAGATCGACAGCGTCACCTATACAGTGGACGGGTTTGCCGGTGGGTATTCCTTCCAGTGGGGCCAGGGCGGTAACGCCAAGGATGCCAGCGAACTCGGCGGATCAGCCTGGATGCTTCTCAGTGGCCCCGGTGGTTCACTGCCAGGTCACTGGGACCTCAACCTCGCCTTCGGCACACCGGTCACGAGCACTGAAGTGCCTGAGCCGGGTGCGGTTGCGATGTTCGGTCTCGGCCTGTTGGGTCTCGGCCTTGCTCGCCGCCGGATGCGCAAAGCCTGAAACGCAGATAAATAGCGACAAAAAAGGCTCCCCATTCGGGGAGCCTTTTTCTTTGTTCTGGTTTCTGTCTCAGGCTTTCTTTTTACGATTGGCCGGATTTTGATTTTCGGGTGACTGGGTCCGGCCTTTGCGGCCTTCCTTGGTCGGAATGTGGCTTTCGTGATTTTTGAGATACCACTTCGCGATTTCCTCTCGCGTGGTCCACCAGACATCCGGGAACTGCTTGG
Source organism: Paracoccaceae bacterium (assembly GCA_047638395.1). Taxonomy (GTDB): domain Bacteria; phylum Pseudomonadota; class Alphaproteobacteria; order MPNO01; family UBA830; genus CAXBCP01. The sequence goes on from JBLIMV010000011.1 coordinate 28,545, forward strand.
CGTAATCCAGAAATTCCCTGACGCAGCGAGCCCTGAAGGGCTGTCCGACGACGTGCGGATGCAGTCCTAGATTCATCAATCTGCCACTGGTGGCACCTTCGGCATACAGGGTGTCGAACTGTTCCTTGAACAGATCGAATGCCTCGTCGGTGGTGTTCCCGCGGCGCATGAAGATCATGAAGTCGTTCACTTCATTGGTATAGGGTATCGACACGATCGGGCCGCTATCCGTGTGGATCAGATAAGGCTGATCGTCGTTCAGGTAGTCGGTTGTATACAGGAGGCCCTGTTCGGCGAGGATCTCGACCGTGGACGGATTTCCGCGGAGCGATGAAGACAACCAGCCCGTGGCAGGCTTGCCGACAACATCGTTGTAGACTTTGAGTGTTTCGAGAACGAGTTCGCGTTCACCTTCTTCGTCGAAATAGTAGTTGGTGAGCAGGTCCGACTGTTCATAGTTATGCGCAACCAGTTCCCAGCCGCGATCAACACAGTGTTGGACGGCCTGTGGCCGCTCAAGGCCCATTTTGGCGTTCATCGTGCAACTGACGGGAATACCCGCGCGCTCAGCTATATCAAACAGACGCCAGATCCCGACGCGCTGGCCGTACTCGCGCCAGGTGTAGTTGGGAATATCGGCAACGTTGCCGGGCAGGGGGTCGGGCAGGATCGCGGGGCCGCCAGCATAATAGGGCGCCTCGGAATCCTTGTTGAAATCCCAGTATTCGAGGTTGAACGTGACAAGCATCGCTATCCGCGCGCCGTTCGGCCATTTGAGCGGTTGGCGCTCCGGCATCGGAACGAAGTCGTAATACATGGTGTCTCCCAAAGTCCGTTTTTTCAGATCGAGGTCATTTGTAAACGATCGGTAGAGCGCATAGAACGAAATTCGGTTATAATTTTGCCTTGCAGCGGCGTGAGAGAAATATGGGCAGCGGAGTGAGAGAAACATGGCAACCCAGGAATTGGTGGATTCAGAAATGATTCCGGCAGCGCAGGCGTTTGTCGCGAAGACGCGTGACCTGTTTCGAGACGGTTTGGACGAGCGTGAAATCTGGACAAAGGCCTGCGATTATCTGCGTGACCTGCTTGCCGATAGCAGCTTGAAAGATCTGGCGGAGACTTGGCCTTCCAGTCTTTCGGTTGAGGGAAAACCTGGGAATCTTCTGTTTTATGAAGACCCGGATTTCGGGTTCGTCCTCAATGCGCTGATCAAGGCGCCTAACGTGAAGACTTCCATACACGACCACGGTAAATCGTGGACGTTATACGGCGTTCTTGAAGGCGGTGAGCGTGTCACGCGTTTCGAGCGCACCGATGGCGGGCCGCAGGTGCCGGAAACGGCGACGATTGAAGCTGCCGGATCGCATGACGTCGTACCCGGCTATATCGATTTTGTGCCGCCATGGGAGATCCACCAGGAATGCAACACCGATCAGCGCACGATCGGGTTCATCGTCCGCAGTCAGCGTTCGGGCACGTTCGTTCAGAACCGGTTCGACCCCGATAACGGTGCCGTCGATCAGTATGATGGCCCGGTTCAAGTGGCATACAAACTGGCGTAAAGATTTTAGCTGGTGCGTTTGATCAGGTGATAGCCGAAATCGGTTGTCACCACGTCGCTGGTCGATCCAACGTCGAGACCAAAGGCGGATTCCTCAAATTCGGGAACCATCATGCCGCGGCCAAAACTGCCAAGGTCACCGCCCTGCGCCGAGGACGGGCAGTCGGAATTCTGGCGCGCGACGTCGGCGAATTCGCTGCCCCCATCGATTTCTGCTTTTAACTCGGCGATTTTTTGTTGCGCCTCTTCCTGCGACCGAGTGGCGGTCGAACGAAGTGAACCGTCAAACATAAGCAGAATATGTGAAGCCCCGATCTGATCAGACATTTTTTTCCTTTCGAAATTCTCAGTCCCGGTCGGCGAAGCGTATCAAACGCTGCCCCGGGATCGTCCTGTAATTGATGTTTATCCCACGCCGCGAGATTACGCGGATTGATTGTCTACGGCCACCCTTCGGTCCGTTCCAAATCTTCTTTTGTGTCGAGATCGAAGGCGAGCCCCGGGCGTTGAATGAGCTGAACCGGCAGCCCGAGGTTTCGCGCAGCGTCGAGGTGGAGCTGCATGCTTTTTGTCCCGAAACTGAAGGGAAGGCTCTCCGGTTCGGGGACGCTCAGGGCATTGGTGCCGGTTTGTCCGTGATCCGGCGCAAGCGCGATGCCCTTTGCATTCAGCAACGGTGCGATATCATCGCTCGTCAGGGTGGGCAGGTCTGCGGCCAGAAATACCGTCCGGTGGGGTGGAAGATCTACAACCGCTTCGGCAAGTCCCTCGTTCAGACCAGTTGTCTTCTGGTGAAGAAAATGGGCAGCGTGCGACCGCGCGATTTCGGCAATCGCCTGATCGGGGCTCAGCAGGTAGATGGCAATATCCGTTTCGCTTGCTTGGGCGACGTCCAATGCGACTTGCAGAACATGTTCTGCAAGTCGCCGGTTCAACGCGGCGCGTTGCTCCGGAGATACGACCGTGGCCAATCGGGATTTGCCGGCGGCGATGCCTTTGACTGGAATGACAATACTCGCGACCTGCATCATGCAGATCTTTGATTCGTCGAGGTCATTTTCTCGGTCACGGCCGGCGCACGAAGGCAAGAATGTCAGCGGCCAGGCGCGCTTTGTCGGCCGCGGATTTCATCACTGTATCTGTCACCAGAACCTGCATTCCAAGGGACTCTATCGGCGCGGCGTAACCGGTATCGGCGCTATCGATAACCATCGCTGTCGCCAGACCCCGATAATGGTTGGCGATTGAGAGTGCAGACGGCAGGGCGCCGAGTTCCTTCATCATCTTGGCAGCCGGTCCTTTGATCGCCTGTCCGCCGACGATGGGCGATACCACAATTACGGGAACGCCCGCGTGGGAGAGGAAATCGGATATTCCCGGCACAGCGAGGATCGGTGCGATGCTGACATAGGGATTCGACGGACAGATAATTACGGCCTCTATACGGTCGCTTTCGAACGCAGTCGAAACAGCTGCTGACGGGACAGCTTGCGCGGCATCGACAAATTCAAATCCCGTAACGACGGGCGTGCATTGGCGTCTGACGAAATATTCCTGAAAGGGCAGATCGCCGTCGGTCGTGCGGACAATTGTTGGGAGGGGATTGTCCGTCGCGGGAACAATCGGGTGGCAGATCCCGAGTTTGGCGGCGAAGTCGGCAGTGATGGCGGACAGCGAGTCTCCACCCTGAAGGCGTCGCGTGCGCTCCACATGGGTCGCCAGGTCACGATCGCCGAGCCGGAACCATGTTTCTCCGCCGACACGATCCAGCGCTTTCATGAAATTCCATGTTTCATCCGCCTGGCCCCAACCGGTTTCCGGATTGGCGATACCGCCCAGCGTATACAGAACGGTATCCAGGTCGGGACAGATGCGGAGCCCAAGGTGGTCAAAATCGTCTCCGGTATTCACCACGATGGTAAGATCTTCGGGCGTAAGAATCTGAGCAAGACCAAAAGCGAGCTTCGCGCCGCCGACGCCCCCTGCGAAAGCTAAGAACATACGTGCCTACCTGAACAGATCGAATTCGGGAGGGCGGACAAGATCGGTTGCGGTTCCGGTCCCGGCGGCCCAATCCAGCCCGCGGATAACGACGATAGGAAGACCTTCATCGCCTTGACCCATCAGCAACGACGCCGCCGCCGCGGCTTCGTCGGCGATTGCGATTTCGCTGGATTGTAAAACCTCGCCTCCGCGGTCAGGTGCGCCGCGGCGGTCCTGTAATGCCGTCAGCCCGAATGTCCCAATTGCCGTTCCGGTCGTCCCCATCCGCCAGGCCCGCCCCAGACTGTCATTAATGATCACAGCAACTCTGATTCCGGATTTCGCAAGCACATCTTCGACAATTGACTTTGCGGACTGGTCGGCATCGACCGGCAGGAGCACAGCGATCTCATCGCCGCCTGCGTTCGACAGATCAATACAGGCGTTTGCGGCGACGCAGCCATTGCGGTGGCGAGCGATGATCAACCCGTCGCGCTTGCGAACGATTTCAGAGGATTCCTGGAGAATAAGCTCGACGATCCGGGGGTCTTTGCCGGTCTCAGCGGCCAACGCCTGGGCCTCAGTGCCGGGTAAAACGTTCTTGAGGGCAATCGTCTGCCCTTCTGCCTTGGAGACAATTTTTTGTGCGAAGACGACGATATCGCCATCATTCGGCGTTTCGCCCAGGGCATTGACTGCTTTAAGAAATATGCCTGCCAGATCTGATCCGGCGGTAATTTCAGGCACTGTGTCTGGCGCGAACAGCCGAAGCCGGCGGGCAGGGGCGGACATGGTCGGATAACCCGGGTGAGAGGGAAGCTACGTAACTCTATACGGCGAAGCGCGAGTCGAACAGCGGGCCGCCGGGACATTACCTTATATAAACGTCTCGAAAGACCACCGGAATACCGCTAAGTTTCCGGCATGACAGACGTCCCCGGTATCAAGAGCGACGAAGAGAAGTCCAGACAGGAACTGATTGCGGAGCTGCAGGACCTCCGGTCTAAACTTGCGCGAACCGATGTTGCCGTCTCCACCGGCGCGGTTTCGTCCCAGGTGATCAACGATGCGTTGGACGCGACACCGGCGCTGATCGCTTATATCGATAATCAGGAGCGGTACCGCTATGTGAACGCTACCTATGCCAAATGGTTCGGTCTCTCCACTGACACAATGATGGGGCAAACCGTGAAGGACGTGGTCAATCCGGCCGCCTATGCCGTTTTCTCCAAGGCGATGGGCAAGGCAATGGACGGTGACGTCATTACTTTTCCCAATGTGCTGGAACTGGACGGCGGGGAAGAGCGGCATGTCGAGGCCCGGATCGTCCCACAAACCGGTCCGGATGGCTCGGTCATTGGCTGTTTTCTGCTCGTTTTAGATATTTCGGAGCGCATCGTTGCCGATGATGCGTTGCGTCGAAGTGAAGAACGTTACCGCAGCCTTGTCGATATCTGTCCTGACGCTGTCTACGTTCATCGAAATTTCGAGCTTGATTTTGTGAACCAGGCTGGCGCGGAAATGTTCGGCGTTAAAAGCCCCGATGAGCTTGTGGGCAAGCAGCTGACCCGTTTTGTCGATCCTGCAGATATCGACCTCGTCAAAAACAGGTATGAGCAACTTCTTGCCGGAATAAGCCAGGAGCCGCATGAATTCGCTTTACGCCGCGCGGATGGTTCAACCTTCTATGTGCTCACCACAATGGTGCCGATTACGTGGAAAGACGATGTGGCGGTCATGATCGTCGCGCACGATATAACGGAGAGACGAGAGATCGAAGCTGCGCTGATAAGCGAGCGTTCTGCGGCAGAATTGGCGAGAACACGACTGCTTGATGCGGTTGACAGCATTCCCGAAGCATTTGCCGTCTTCACGGAAGACGAGCGGATAGAATTTTACAACCAGAACTATGTCGACCGGGTCTGGCCGCATGTCAGGGGGAAAATTGATAGCCGAGCCCCATTGGAAGAAATGGTACGCGAGCAGGCGCGACGTGAGCTGAATTTGTCGGCGGACCACCCCGATGTCCAGGACGTGGTCGTCAGAGCGTTGGAACGCCATAGGAACCTGCCGGCAACAACGGAAATGCGCCGCCCGGACGGGAGATGGATAAAACAATCGAAGCGACGAACCGCTGATGGACGGGTTGTGGCGGTCTATCTGGATATTACGGATGCGAAGCGGCGCGAGGCGGAGATTGCTGAGAGCGAGGAACGTTATCGCCGGGTTGTCGAAGGCTCGCCCGATGCGATCGTGGTGAGTTCTGAGAACATGGTCGTTTACGTAAACGAAGCAGCCGTGACGCTATTTGGCGCGACGTCGGCGGGGGCTCTTGTCGGGCGCCGGCGTCGTGAACTCAGAATCGCCGGAGAAGAAGATCTACCTGAAATGCGGGCCAGCGGCCCCGGGACAGCTGGTCAGCGTGCTCAGATCGAGTACCAGAAACGACTTCGCCTTGATGGGACGGTCGTTGATGTGGACGTGTCATCCGTGCGAATTCTCTGGTTCGGCGACGACGCGCTATTGACGACGATGCGCGATGTCACGACCCGGACTCGTGCCCAGGCGGCGCTGGAAGAAACCGAGCGTCGGCTTGCCGCTGCCGCATCTAATTTCCCCGGCGCGATATACCAGCGTGTGATGGATGTGGAAGGCAACGTCTCCTATCCGTTTGTGTCGCGCGGTATCAAGGAGCTGATCGGCGTGGAACCGGAAGACATCATGGCGTCGCCGGACCTGCTGACGGAGATCGTTCCGTTTGAAGTCAGAAGTCGAATTCGCGAAGCGATAGAGATGTCTGCGCGTGATATGGCACCATACGAGATCGAAGCCCCGGCATTTTCCCGCAACGGTAACCAGGTCTGGCTCCGCAGCGTCGCGCGGCCGCGGCCACATGTTGACGGCGGGGTTATCTGGGACGGTGTTTTCCACGACATCACCGAACGCACACTTGCACGCCAAGCATTGCAGGCCGCAAAGGACGAAGCGGAAGAGGCAAATCGAGCAAAATCCTATTTTCTGGCCAATGTCAGCCACGAACTGCGAACGCCCTTGAACGCTGTCATCGGGTATTCCGAGGTGTTGCGGGATGAAATCTTCGGCCCGATGGAGCATGAAAAGTATCACGAATACAGCAAGGACATTCACGCCAGCGGAACGCATCTACTCGAGCTGATCGAGGATATTCTCGACCTTTCCAAGATAGAAACGGGAAATATCGTCGTCGACGAGAAAGAAATCGATGTTGTTGCGATGATGGAAGAAACCATGCGCATTGCAGCGCCCGCGGTTCAGAAAGGTAATTTTGATTTAACCGTCGATATTGCGTTGGATTTCCCGATCCTGCAGGCAGATGAAACGCGACTGCGGCAGGTGTTACTAAATCTTCTGTCGAACGCCTTCAAATTTACGCGGGAGGGCGGCCAGATCGCGGTGACGGTCGATATCAACGAGGATGGCGAGCCGGAATTCAGAGTGCGCGATACCGGAATCGGCATCGCTGCGGACGATATTCCACACGTGCTGGCGCCGTTTGGACGGGTAGAGCAACCGACGGTCGATAATGAGCGCGGCACCGGGCTCGGTCTGTCATTATCAAAATCGCTCATAGAGATGCACGGGGGGGGCTTTCGTATTTCGAGCACGCTCGGGGAGGGCACCGAAGTGATGTTTTCGCTTCCGGCGCATCGCGCGATCTATCGATCTTCCCGCGCAGCTGTTTGAATGGGACGATGCCGCCACACACGAGAGCCCCCGATAATACTGGTGACAGGAGAGTATGACAGTGACTGACAGGCGACGCGGCTATCACGACATTGGCGGAGACCCCCGCCACCGGAAACCCGTTTCGACTGAAAGCGGGACACCACCGGGCTGGGGAACACTCACCGACGCGCTTCGGAATGCGCTTGGGGATAGTTATCGGCTCCATGAGCAACGCCGGAAGATCGAGGAGCTTGGCGAAGAGGTCTATGACAGTGTTACCTACTACGAAATCCGGGTTATCGCCCTGCTCGCGATGACGGAAGAACGCGGCTTCCTGTCCCGGGCGGAGGTCGAAGACCGAATGAATAAGATCAAAAACAGGAGAGCGACAAGTGGTGCGTGATTTCGAAGATCATTGTTGGCGAGATATCGTTTCAGACGAAATTCTGAGCGTCTACGAACCGTATCACCGGGATGTTTACGTCGGCGAACGGCCGGCACTTCTGGCAATCGATCTGTATAATCTGGTCTATCGGGGCGGGGCAAAGGAGCCCCATGAAATTATTGCTGATTATCCGAGTACCTGCGGCAAATATGCCTGGGATGCGGTAGAGCCGACCAAGGTGCTATTCGCTGCCGCGCGAAAAGCCGGGATTCCCGTGCTTTATACGACGGCGCCGATGACGTCAGATGTTGTTGCGACAAACCGCCAGGCGGGGCTCGGCAGCAGCGATGAGGATTATGAAATTTTTGAGGCGTTTGCGCCGCAGGAGGGCGACATCATGATCGTCAAGGAGCGTGCCAGCGCGTTTTACGGTACGCCCATTCTGCCGGAACTGAACCGGCTGGGCATTAAAAGCCTCATCGTTTGTGGCGAAAGCACGTCGGGCTGCGTCAGGGCGTCAACGGTAGACGCCTATTCGGCGGGCTATCACGTCACGCTGGCGGAAGAATGCGTGTTCGACCGGTCGCTGCTGTCACACAAGGTGAATCTGTTCGATCTTCACCACAAATACGCAGATGTCTTGGGGGTCGACGAAATTGTGACCCATCTGGAACAAGCCTAGCAGGCGGCTCGATCAGACCATAACAGCGACGATAAGGAAGGTACTTGCGATCGCGGCGATTGCACTGCCCCGGTTTACCTGACGATGAATGCGTTTTGCGCGCTCGCGCCGGAAGTCGAGAATGTGTGAGGCCGATTGAGCGGTATCGATTGCCTGACGGCGTTCTTCGCGCCCGCGAAGCTCGTTTTCAAGCAATGTGACGCGTGTCCCGATGACGTCGCGAAGTTCGGTATGGGACATGCGGCGAAGCTTGTCGAAACCAATCACCATTTCACCGACAAGTTCGTCTTCGGCAATCTGGTTCTCCGGCTGATCATCCTGGTTATTGGCGATCATATCTGCCGGCATCGGCATCTCTGAGGTGGCGTCGGCTGTGGCGGCTTGCATTTGTGGCTCCTGGTTTTGAATTGTTGGAGTTACCAATGCAGGAATCGTGCCAGAGCATTATTCGTTATAATTCAATCTGTTAGAACGGTGTCTTCAATTAGTGCCGCCCGATCACGGACCCGAAGTGACGACCGGGCGGCATAATTTGCCGGTTATTTACCTTCAAACGTCGGGTCGCGTTTCTCAAGCATTGCCGTCACCGCCTCGAGATGGTCGTCGGTGGTGTGACAGATTGCCTGAAGTGCTGCGCAGTTATCGAGAAAGTCGAACAGGCCTGAACTCAGGGACTGACGGAGGAGGGATTTCAGCATCCGGGCGGTGACCGGCGGCCGGCTGGCAATAGTTTCGGCAAGGCCCATAACCCGGGGCATAAGTTCATCCGGCTCGACGCATTCGAGTGCCAGACCGATCTCGGCAGCCTCGGCCCCCTCGACGATCCGGCCGGTAAAGATGAGCTCGGCGGCCCGCTGAAGACCGACGCGCCGGGGCACGATCCAGGCGCCGCCGTCGCCGGGGATGATGCCAACATTAATGAAAGTCTCGCCGAACTTTGCCTTACTCGATGCAATGACGATGTCGCAGTAAAGCGCAAGATCGCATCCGGCACCGATTGCGGGGCCCTGAACAGCGGAAATAGAGGGAATATCAAGGGTGTAGAGCGCTTTTGGCACTTTTTGAATGCCTTCGATGTAACCTCGTCGGGTGCCTGCGGCGCCACCGCCGAAGATCCCCTTTTTGTCTTTCATGTCTTTGATATTGCCGCCTGCCGAGAAGGCGGAACCTTCTGCCGACAGGACCAGAACGCGGGCCTCTTCGCTCAGCTGGGTTCGCTCGATCGCATCGACGATCTCATCGGTAAAATCCTGCTCGGAGAATGCATTGCGGATATCGTCCCGGGCGAGCACCAAATGTGCGATACCGTTTTCGATGCTAAACCTGATATTCGTATAGTCCATGACAACCGGTTCCTGTTTGTAGTGAGCGTGTTTTATGGCGTGTTTAATCGCCCCCCGCGGATAGGGGGGAGGCTGGTTCGTGTCAAGCAATGTGGCGTTTGCAAAGCGCCCGAGTGCGAAAAGTCGAAGGAGGGCAAATGGAAGGCTCACATCATCATGAACTTCTGACGACAGCACAGATGTATGACGCGGACCGGGAGGCCATTTCTGCCGGCACGTCCGGCGAACGTCTGATGGAGGCCGCCGGTACTGCTGTTGTGGCTGAAATCCGGCGGCGATGGGCGGGCCGGCCCGTTCTGATCGTTTGCGGGCCGGGTAACAATGGCGGCGACGGCTTTGTTATTGCGCGCTTGCTGAAAGCGGAAGGCTGGCCGGTGACGCTGGCGCTGCTGGGGGACAGGGACGCACTGGAAGGCGATGCCCGTCTTAATGCCGATCGGTGGGACGGCGACGTGTTACCGCTATCGGTCGAGGTACTGGAAGGGGCGGCTCTATACGTTGATGCGCTTTTCGGCGCCGGGCTCTCACGCCCGCTCGAAGGAGTCGCACTGGCGGTGATCTCCGCGATTTCAGACGCAGGCGCGCCTTGCGTTGCCGTGGACGTCCCAAGCGGAATACATGGCGATACAGGGATGGTGCTGGGGGGCGCTGTGACAGCCGAACTGACAGTGACGTTTTTCCGTCGGAAGCCGGGGCATCTACTAATGCCGGGCCGGGCGCGGTCGGGAGAGATCGTTGTTGCAGATATAGGCATACCGGAAGATGTCCTCGACAACTTTGAGCCGAAGGCATACGCGAATACACCGGCGCTGTGGTTGGCGGATTTCCCGTGGCCACGGGCCGAAGATCATAAATTTACGCGGGGGCACGCGGTGATTGCCGGCGGCACGGCAATGACCGGCGCGGGACGGCTGGCGTCCTGGGCGGCCCGGCGGATCGGCGCTGGACTGGTGACGGTCGCGGGTAGTCCCGAAGTTCTGCCGCAATACACGGCGGACGCGCCGGGACTGTTAACATTGCCGTTCAGAACGGCAGACGAGTTCACCGATATTCTTGCAGATCCGAGAAAGAATGCGGTGCTCATCGGGCCTGGCGGCGGGGTGAGCCGGACCACACATGATATCGTTCTGGCCGCAGCGCGTGCCGGCAAAACCATGGTGATCGATGCAGACGCGTTGACAGCCTTTCGCGAGTCTCCCGGAGAACTCTTCGAAGCGCTGGGCGACACGGCCGCGGTCCTGACACCGCACGAGGGGGAATTTTCGCGGCTATTCAAGATGACAGGCGATAAGCTTACGCGGGCGAGAAAGGCTGCCGAAATGGCAAACGCGGTGATCCTGCTCAAAGGTGCGGATACCGTCATTGCGGCGCCGGATGGCCGGGCGGCGATCAATTTCAATGCGCCACCGACGCTTGCGACCGCGGGGGCAGGAGATGTGCTGGCCGGCACCATCCTTGGATTACTCGCCCAGGGGATGGAACCCTTTGAGGCAGCGTGCTGTGCTGCCTGGCTGTCCGGTGATATTGCCGCCGCGTTCGGGCCGGGTCTTTTAGCGGAGGATATTTATCAGGGTATACCTGAATCACTCGCGCGCCTTCAGACGAGGGCCCGATAAAATTAACCTTTATTAAACCATGGCTTCGCTGACAAAACCGCTAAAATATCGCCTGTAGCGTGTGTGGATAACCGTAAAAAATATTGAAAAACAGTGTGTTAGGTGTTCTTCGTTAACTACTTGTTAAGGATTGGCGCCCACAATCGGGGATAGACCATGTGGAGGTCTCGCATGTCCACGGAGAAGCAAGAGGTCATGAACTGGCTGAAAAAAGATAACGGACGTTCGTTTAACAGTTTCTTTTTCAAGCGGGGAAGAAACCTGGAATACGTGCGGGCGGGAACGACTTTTCAGCGTGTTCATCGCGACCGCATGGTTGAGACGGCTCAGGTTCTTTCGGTTGGCGCCGATTCATACGGCATTCCTCACGTCCGCTTTCAGGTCAGCTTTCGACGTCCGAACCAGAGCAGGTTTGACGGTGGCGGGCGAATGCTTGCGTTGAAATCCTTCGCCGATCAGTATCGTGAGCGCGTATCGGCCCTCGAAGCTTAGTGCTTCCCGCGTCCCCGGCGGCCCTCTTGAGATCCCCATAATTCAAGTGTTTTCGTCTGCTCCGAGGGGCAGAGCGGTCTCGTATTTGACCCGATTGAGCGCGAAGCTCGATTTGATGCTGGAAACGCCCGCAATGCGGGTGAGGTGGTTTTTCAAAAAACCCTCATAGGCGGTGACATCCGGCACAACAATGCGCAGCAGGTAGTCGGCATCTCCGGTCATCAGGTAGCATTCCATCACCTCGGGCCTGGCTGCAATTACCCGCTCGAACGCTTCAAGCGCGGTTTCTATCTGCCGTTCCAGTGTGACCTGCACGAATACACTTAACTGATAGCCGGCAGCGCGCTGATCGAGGATAGCGGCATAGCGATCGATGATGCCCGCACTCTCCAATTCACGGACGCGACGAAGGCAGGGTGAGGGTGACAGGCCGACTGCCGCGGCAAGCTCGACATTGCTTATCCGGCCATTGCGCTGAAGCTGGTCGAGGATCCGATTATCAATTGCATCAAGTTTCATAATGCGGGTTTATGCCAGAATTCATCAAATGGTCGCAATTAAATTGCGTTATGCCTCGAATCAACCGTTTGGTTCGCAAGATATTGAAGAATGCACTGCGCTAATATCGCGCGGGAAATTTACCAGGAAACACTGAGCATGGCGACGAACCTTCGGATGAGCGATGCGGGCCCCGAAATATCTCCGGTGTCGGACAAAATGACCGCACTCCGGGCGCTGGAGCGCAAGGTGCTGTGGCTCTCCAGCTGGATGATCCACAACGCCAATCATATCCGCCCTGCGCGGGACGGCTTGAAAGTCGGCGGGCATCAGGCGTCGAGCGCGTCGTTGGCGACAATGATGTCGGCGCTCTATTTCGACGTTCTCGGGCCCCAGGACAGGGTGGCGGTTAAGCCTCATGCATCGCCCGTCTTTCATGCGATCCAGTACCTGTTGGGGAACCAGAGCCGGGAGAAAATCGAACAGCTGCGCGCTTTTGGCGGCGCGCAATCCTATCCGTCGCGGACAAAAGATACAGACGATGTCGATATCTCCACCGGGTCCGTCGGGCTCGGCGCCGCGCATACGGTATTCTCGTCGATCGTGCAGGACTATGTCCGTCTGAAAGGAATGGCCAGGGAAGGCCTTCGCGAAGGCCGTATGATCGCTCTGGTAGGTGATGCCGAGCTGGATGAAGGGAATATATACGAAGCGCTTCTGGAAGGCTGGAAGAAGGATATCCGGAATGTCTGGTGGGTGATTGATTATAACCGCCAAAGTCTGGATTCGGTGATTTCCGACCGACTTTTCGGGCGGATTGATCACCTGTTTGAAAATATGGGCTGGCGGGTCGTTACGCTCAAATACGGCAAGCTGCTCGACCACGCCTTCGCGCAATCAGGGGGGGATGCCCTTCGGAACTGGATAGATACGTGCCCGAATTCGCTCTATGCCGCGCTGACGTTCAAAGGCGGGGCAGCGTGGCGTGAACATCTGAAGCGGGATTTGAAAGGGGTCGCCGGTATCAAGGGATTGCTCGATGACCATGACGATGCGTCTCTCCATCGACTGTTGACCAATCTTGCGGGGAACGACCTGGAGGCATCTCTCGAGGCATTTCATAATGTCGCTGACGATATCCCGACCTGTTTCATCGGCTATACCGTCAAGGGGTTTGGACTGCCATTTGCCGGGCATAAGGACAATCATGCGGGACTGATGAACGTTGAGCAGATGGATTCGTTCCGTACGGCGATGGATATCGAACCGGGCGATGAATGGGAGAGATTTGCGGGGCTCGACATCGACCCGGATGCCCTTGAAGGGTTTCTTGAAAACGTTCCTTTTGCGCAGGAGTATCCCCGGCGCTTCGATACGCCGGCGATTGATATTCCGGCGCGTCTCGACATACAGCTTCGTCCAAAAATGGCCACTCAGGACGGCTTTGGGCGGATTCTGAATGAAATTGCGCAGAGCGAGACTGACCTCGCTGACAGGATCGTGACGACCTCACCGGATGTCACGGTGTCGACGAACCTGGGCCCCTGGGTGAACCGTCGGGGTATTTTCAGCAGGTCGGAGACGTCTGACACGTTTGCCCAGGAATCGGTTGTATCCGCCCAGAAATGGCAGATGTCGCCAAAGGGGCAGCATATTGAGCTGGGGATCGCCGAGACCAACCTGTTCCTTCAATTGTCGGCGCTCGGCCTGTCAGCCAGCATGTTTGGTGCGCGCCTGCTACCGATCGGGACGGTGTACGATCCGTTTATCCGGCGCGGCCTGGATGCGATGCATTACGGCTGTTACCAGGATTCTCGCTACATGCTTGTCGCGACCCCCTCCGGCATCACGCTGGCGCCCGAAGGCGGCGCGCATCAATCGTCCGAAACACCGCTGATCACATTGGCGCAGCCCGGGATGGCCGCTTTCGAGCCGGCATACGTGGATGAGCTGGCGGAGATTATGCGGTGGGGCTTCGAATACATGCAGGCGGATGATGGCGGGTCCGTTGCGTTACGCCTGTCGACCAGGGTTCTGGATCAGCCCGACCGGGAGATGACGGACGATCTTCGCAGCGCCGTTACCAGCGGCGGATACTGGTTGAAGGCGCCGGAAGAGGGGACCGAACTGGTGATCGCCTATTGTGGCGCGATCGCGCCCGAGGCGATCGCAGCGCATCAGGACCTCCTTGAGGATATTCCGGGGGCAGGTTTGCTGGCGATCACTTCGCCTGACCGGCTGCATGCCGGCTGGATCTCCGCCCGCCATGCGCGCCGTACCGGAAATCAGGCGGCGACGGCCCATATCGAGAATCTGCTCGATGTGATTGCGGATGATGCGGCACTCGTCACCGTTTGCGATGCGCATTCTGGCACGCTTGGCTGGCTGGGTTCCGTTGCAGGGCACCGGATTTATCCCTTGGGCGTAGACGGATTCGGCCAGTCAGGCGACCTGCAGGATCTCTATGCCCATTACGGAATCGATTCCGACGCGATCCTCGATGCGGCGGCGAGGGCCTGCATCAGGCGTCTGGCCTAGGCAGGCCGGGGCAGGCGGGGGGCGTTAAGAATTAGCCACGATACCATTGCCCGAGCGGTCCGATTGATGTAGACCCCCGCCACCATTTGCTTTGGTTGACGGAAACCGACGTGACCATTAGGTGTGAGCCCCGTTTTGCGGGCGTGGTGGAATTGGTAGACACGCCAGATTTAGGATCTGGTGGCGAAAGTCGTGGGGGTTCGAGTCCCTTCGCCCGCACCAAATATCTAAGTCGGTTCGGTACATAATTGGTCGGTCGTCAGGCCGACGGTGAAAGAGAGATTTATGCAGGTTACAGAAACCAGTAGTGAAGGCTTGCGACGCGAGTTTTCGGTCGTCGTTCCCAAGGAAGATATTGAGGGACGGATGAACACCCGCCTGACTGAGGTCGGCGCAACGGTTAACGTACCCGGCTTCCGGCCTGGCAAAGTGCCGTTGGCGGTTCTCAAACAGCGTTACGGTGACGCCGTGCGCGGTGAGATCCTGGAGCAGACTATCCAGGATACCATCCAGAAGACGATGGATGAAAAAGAACTGCGCCCGGCGATGGAACCGAAAATCGATCTTGTGACTTTCGAGGACGGCGTCGATCTTGAGTACAAGATCACGGTTGAGGTCATCCCCGAGATCCCGCCGATTGATTTCGGCACGATCAAGCTGGAGAAGCTGACCGCGGAAATCCCGGACGATGATGTCGAGCAGTCGATGAAGCGGCTGGCCGAGCAGCAGACCACGTTCGCCGCTGAAGAAGGCCGCGTCGCAGCCAGTGGCGACCAGGTCGTCATGAATTTTGTTGGCAAGATCGACGGAGAAGCATTCGACGGCGGCTCCGCTGACGGCATGGAGCTTGAACTTGGCAGCGGACGCTTCATCCCGGGTTTCGAGGATCAACTGATCGGTACCAAGGCCGGTGACAAAAAAGAGGTCAACGTGACCTTCCCCGACGATTATCAGGCGGAGAACTTGAAATCCAAGGCGGCCGCTTTTGACGTAGAGGTTACGGAAGTTCGCAGCCCTGCGGCGGTGGAAATCAATGATGAGTTTGCAACGTCCATGGGCGCGGAGAATCTCGATGCGCTCAAGACAATGGTTCGCGACCAGATTGGCAACGAATACACACAGGTATCGCGCGGCCGTCTGAAACGTGAATTGTTGGACCAGCTTGCCGACAAAGCTGATTTCGAAGTGCCGCCGGGTATGCTCGATGAAGAATTCGAGAGCATCTGGAAGCAGCTTGAAGAAGCCAAGGAGAAAGACCAGCTCGACGAAGACGACAAGGGCAAAACGGATGACGAACTGCGCGAACGCTATCGCGGAATCGCAGCGCGCCGTATCCGTCTTGGTCTGCTGCTGTCGGAAATCGGTCGGGCAAACAATCTGACCGTCAGCCAGGACGATCTGAACCGGGCAATGGGCGAACAGGCACAGCGTTTCCCGGGTCAGGAAGCGATGGTGATGCAGTATTACCAGGAAAACGCCCAGGCCATGCAGGAACTGCAGGCGCCGATCTTTGAAGAAAAGATCATCGATTATATCCTGGAACTTGCAAAAGTGACTGAACGCGCGGTATCGACGGAAGAACTGCTGGCTGATCCGGAACAGGACGGCGCGGCGGAGAAAAAAGGTAAAGCCAAAAAGGCGAAAAAGAAAAAAGCCGCCAAGGCAAAAGGCAAATAGGCAGTCAAGGTTGGGATGACGACCTGAAGGTTGAAACCGGCAGACCCGATGATACGGGAACGCCATAACATCGCTGGAGATCGAATGTACCCCGGTAACGAAACCCGCATGAACGGCCTTGTCCCCATGGTGGTCGAGCAGACCAACCGTGGTGAACGCGCCTACGACATCTATTCACGCCTGCTGAAGGAGCGGATCATTTTTCTGGTCGGCCCCGTGGAAGATCACGTCTCAAGCCTGATCTGCGCGCAGCTGCTGTTCCTTGAATCGGAAAATCCGACCAAGGATATCTCCCTCTATATCAATTCACCGGGTGGGCTGGTGACAGCCGGTCTGGCGATTTACGACACCATGCAATATATCCGCCCCGACATTTCGACGGTCTGCATCGGTCAGGCGGCCTCGATGGGCTCGCTGCTGATGGCGGCGGGTGCGGCGGGCAAGCGTTATTCGCTGCCGA
Organism: Paracoccaceae bacterium; assembly: GCA_047638395.1. GTDB lineage: Bacteria > Pseudomonadota > Alphaproteobacteria > MPNO01 > UBA830 > CAXBCP01. The sequence continues at coordinate 45,488 of JBLIMV010000011.1, forward strand.
ACTCCCGGATTATGGTTCATCAGCCATCTGGTGGTTATTCGGGCCAGGCGACGGATATCGAAATTCATGCCAAGGAAATTCTGTCCTTGCGGTCGCGGCTGAACGAGATTTACGTTCATCACACCGGCCAGAAGATCGACGCCATCGAAGAAGCGATGGAACGTGATCGCTTCCTGGCGCCGGAAGACGCCAAGGAATTCGGGATTATTGACGAAGTTGTATCCGATCGGCCGATACCGGCGGACGCTGATGACAGCCCCGCCGATAAGAAAGATTGATCAGATTCGTTACCTTTCGTTAACGCATTGTTGATGTCTATCGACGCACAATGCCTCTATACGGAAGAGATTCGCGAACTATATGAGATTTTCCGGAATGTGCGTACGAGCCAAGGAAATCTGCCATCTTTCACCGCTTGTTTGCGGATGGACGCTTGTGGCAGCCTTGGTTAACATGCGCCGGCACCACCTAGGTTTTCAGGGGTATCTATGAGCAAGTCCGTCAGTGGCGACTCGAAAAACGTTCTCTACTGTTCTTTCTGCGGCAAGAGCCAGCACGAAGTCAGGAAACTGATTGCCGGCCCGACCGTGTTCATCTGCGATGAATGCGTCGAGCTTTGCATGGACATTATCCGCGAAGAACACAAGACCACGCTGGTCAAATCGCGCGAAGGCGTTCCGACACCAAAGGAAATCTGCGGTGTGCTGGACGACTACGTTATCGGTCAGTCCCATGCGAAGCGGGTGCTGTCGGTCGCGGTGCATAATCACTACAAACGTCTGTCGGCTGGCCAGAAGAGCGGCGATGTTGAGATTGCAAAATCCAACATCATCCTCATTGGCCCGACCGGTTGCGGTAAAACGCTTCTGGCGCAGACGCTCGCACGCATTCTCGACGTACCGTTCACAATGGCGGATGCCACGACATTGACCGAAGCGGGTTATGTTGGTGAAGACGTTGAAAACATTATCCTGAAACTTCTGCAGTCTGCGGATTACAACGTCGAACGCGCGCAGCGCGGCATCGTCTATATCGATGAGGTCGACAAGATTTCCCGCAAATCCGATAACCCGTCGATCACGCGTGATGTGTCGGGCGAGGGCGTGCAGCAGGCGCTGCTGAAGATCATGGAAGGTACCGTTGCCTCCGTGCCGCCTCAGGGCGGCCGCAAGCATCCGCAGCAGGAATTCCTCCAGGTCGACACGACGAACATTCTCTTCGTGTGTGGCGGTGCGTTTGCGGGGCTCGACAAAATCATCGGTGAGCGCGGGCAGGGCGCAGGTATCGGCTTCGGTGCCGATGTCCGCAGCCCCGACGATCGGTCAACGGGCGATATTCTGCGCGAAGTCGAGCCGGAAGATCTGCTCCGCTTCGGTCTTATTCCGGAATTTGTCGGACGTCTGCCGATTCTGGCGACGCTTGAAGATCTGGATGAAGGCGCCCTGGTTGAAATCCTGACGACGCCGAAAAATGCGCTGATCAAGCAGTATGGCCGGTTATTCGAAATGGAGGACGTTAAGCTGACGTTCAGCGATGATGCGCTATCTTCCATCGCGAAGAAGGGCATCAAGCGTAAGACAGGCGCGCGCGGGCTCCGGTCCATCCTCGAGAGCATCCTGCTCGAGACGATGTACGAGCTGCCGGGTCTCGAAGGCGTCGAGGAGATCGCGATCAATGGTGAAGTCGTCGAAGGCCGTGCGCAGCCGCTTTATATCTACGCGGATACCCGTGAAGAAAGCGGGACGACGGCCTGACTCACCTCCGCTTGATTTCACGCCAGTGCGAGCCATCTTAATCACAGACGCGGCGCACTGTTCCGTGCCTGCCGCAAAAGCGTAGCCAGGAAAGAAAAGATATGTCGGATACCGCCAAAACAGCGATTTTTCCGGTCCTTCCCCTGCGGGATATCGTTGTATTCCCGCATATGATCGTGCCGCTATTCGTCGGCCGGGATAAGTCCGTTAAAGCGCTCGAAGATGTTATGCAGGACGATAAACAGATTCTGCTTGTGGCGCAGAAAAATGCAGGGCAGGACGATCCTGCCGTAGAAGATATCTATGAACTGGGCACCATCGGTACGGTGCTGCAGCTGCTAAAACTGCCCGACGGGACCGTGAAGGTGCTGGTTGAAGGCAGCCAGCGTGCGAAGATCGTGCGGTACACCGAAAACGATGAATTCTTTCAGGCAGAAGCTGAGCTTCTCGAAGATGTCGTTGACGATGGCAAGGATCTTGAAGCGCTGAGCCGCTCTGTTGTCACGCAGTTCGAGCAGTACATCAAGCTGAACAAAAAGATCCCGCCCGAAGTGCTGGTGTCTCTCAATCAGATTGAGGACCCGGGTAAGCTGTCCGATACGATCGCATCGCATCTGGCACTTAAGATCTCGGAAAAGCAGGAGTTGCTGGAATTCGTTTCTGCCGGTGACCGGCTGGAGCGTGCTTATTCGTTCATGGAATCCGAAATCGGCGTGCTCCAGGTCGAAAAGCGCATCCGTAACCGCGTAAAGCGGCAGATGGAGAAAACCCAGCGCGAGTATTATCTGAACGAGCAGCTCAAGGCGATCCAGAAGGAACTGGGCGAGACCGAAGACGGTCGCGACGAAGCCGGTGAATTCGAAGAGCGGATTGAGAAAACCAAGCTGCCGAAGGAAGCCAAGGAAAAGGCGACCCAGGAGCTCAAGAAGCTCAAATCGATGAGCCCGATGTCGGCCGAGGCCACCGTCGTGCGCAACTATCTCGACTGGATCCTCAGCATTCCGTGGAGCAAGCGCTCCCGCGTGAAAAAAGATATCAAGGCCGCGGAAAAAATTCTCAACACGGACCATTACGGTCTGGAGAAGGTCAAAGAGCGTATTCTTGAATACCTCGCCGTCCAGACCCGCGTCCGTAAAATGAAGGGCCCGATCCTCTGCCTCGTCGGCCCACCTGGTGTCGGCAAGACCTCGCTCGGCAAATCCATGGCGAGGGCAACCGGCAGAAGCTTTGTGCGTATGTCGCTGGGCGGTGTCCGCGACGAGGCTGAAATCCGCGGTCATCGGCGGACCTATATCGGCTCAATGCCGGGCAAGGTCATCCAGGGCATGAAGAAGGCGAAAACCACCAATCCGCTTTTCCTGCTCGATGAAATCGACAAGTTGGGTGCGGACTGGCGCGGCGACCCCACATCTGCGCTGCTTGAAGTCCTTGATCCGGAGCAGAACAGCACGTTCGCCGATCACTATCTTGAGGTCGATTACGACCTGTCGGACGTGATGTTCGTGACGACGGCAAATACGCTGCGCATGCCGCAGCCGTTGCTAGACCGTATGGAGATCATTCGTCTGTCCGGTTACACGGAAGACGAGAAGGTTGAAATCGCCAAACGTCATCTGATATCGAAGCAGGTAAAGGGACATGGTCTCAAAAAGGCCGAATGGTCGATTTCCGACGATGCTCTGCGCGATCTGGTTCGTCTCTACACCCGCGAGGCCGGTGTTCGTAATCTGGAACGTGAGCTTGCAAACCTAGCCCGCAAGGCGGTCAAGGAGATCGCTACAACGAGCCGTACCTCGGTTCGCATTACGCGACGCAATCTCGATAAGTTCGCCGGCGTGCCGCGCTATCGTTTCGGCGAAATGGAAAGCGAAGACCTGGTCGGCGTTACGACGGGTCTTGCGTGGACGGAGGTCGGCGGCGAGCTGCTGTCGATCGAAGCCCTGCTGATGCCGGGTAAGGGCAACATCGCCCGCACGGGTAAGCTCGGCGATGTTATGCAGGAATCGGTATCGGCTGCGCGCAGCTATATCCGCTCGCGTATGGTGACTTTCGGGATCAGCCCGAAATTCTTCGATAAACGCGATATCCATGTTCACGTGCCGGAAGGTGCGACGCCCAAGGACGGACCGTCCGCGGGTGTAGCGATGTGCACATCCATCGTGTCAGCGCTGACAGGGATACCTGTGCGCCGCGATATCGCAATGACGGGAGAGGTCACCCTTCGTGGGCGTGTCCTGCCCATCGGTGGGCTCAAAGAGAAGCTTCTCGCGGCGCATCGTGGTGGTATCACGACCGTCCTGATCCCGAAGGATAACGAAAAGGATCTCGTCGAGATCCCGGACAACGTCCTGAAGGGGCTAACGGTAATTCCCGTCGGTACGGTTGACGAGGTCCTGAGCGAGGCTCTGACGCGGGTCCCGGTCCCGATCGAATGGGAAGACGATATGGACGTCGAGCCTGTCGCCAGCACGGATGGAGACGAGGATGCCGAAGGCGTCGTGACACACTAAACGCGCTTCACTGAACTCGATTTGACGGCCTTCGCAGAGATGCGGAGGCCGTTTTCGATTTGGCTGGTTTTCAGCCAAATCCGACCGGAAACTGAAATCCCGAATCGATTCGGGTGATTCTTTGCCTAAAACATCGAAAAACGGCAGAAAACTGCGGTTTTCATGATTGACGCGTCCGAAAATCCGCCTTTAAACTCTGCCCACGCACAGGGTGTTCTGCCGCAGCCCGGCGTTTGCCATTACCGGCAATTTACTGCGGTTTCATGATTTGAAAGGGCGTGTCGTGAACAAAAATGATCTCGTGGCTGCCGTAGCCGATAGTTCTGATCTCTCCAAAGCTGATGCAGCGAAAGCTGTCGATGCGGTGTTCGATTCGATCACCGGATCGCTGAAAAGCGGTGGAGAAGTTCGTCTGGTAGGTTTCGGTACTTTTAGCGTTGCCGACCGGAAGGCCTCTACTGGCCGCAATCCCCGGACTGGCGAATCGATCCAGATCCCGGCTTCGAAGCAGCCGAAGTTTAAGGCAGGTAAAGGCCTCAAGGACGCTGTCAACTAAGCAGCGGTTCTTCCGAACCTGATTGTGTGCCGGCTGCCTTCGGGCGGCCGGTTCCGTTTTGGGGGTGGCTTGTGGTTTTTTCTGCTATAAGGCGCCTCAACGGGCGGTTAGCTCAGCTGGTAGAGCGGCGCGTTTACATCGCGTAGGTCGGCGGTTCGAACCCGTCACCGCCCACCATTTAAAATTCCCGCGCGAGTCCCGATTGTGTTGTTGACGAGGTGCCCTCGCTGCATTACATCATTGCGCCTCGCGAAAGTGAGACAGCGGGGGTGTAGCTCAGTTGGTTAGAGCGCTGGCCTGTCACGCCAGAGGCCGCGGGTTCGAGTCCCGTCACTCCCGCCACTTTTCCCGCATACACATCGTTGCCAGTAGCCTGTTCCAGGGTTGCCAGAGGTTCGCCGCAGTCTGCTGCAGCCTGCCGCTGCCGGTCCGCGGCAAATTTCATGTCGCATCGTGACTTTCCCCGAGCAATTCCGGTAAGATACTTTGGAATCTAATTATCCGCTAAAAGGCGGAACTCACGGGAGGGTCTTTAAATGACGGATATGCGCTACGAGGCGCCGCAATCGCTGGAGGCGGCGGTCGCACTGCTCGCTGACGCGAATGGTGGCGGCAAAGTTCTGGCAGGGGGCACGGATGTGCTTGTCCAGCTACACGCCGAGATGATCGAGCCCGACGTGCTGGTCGATATCAAAAACATCGCGGATGTCCGTCAGATGTCGGAAGACGCTGGCGCCTGGCATGTCGGCGCTGCGGTACCTGGCATGAAGGTCATCGACAATGCCGGCTTCAGCAACGCCTGGCCGGGCGTCTGTGAGGGCGTAGCACTCATTGGGTCTGTCCAGGTCAAAGGCCGGGCCAGTATCGGCGGGAACGTCTGCAATGCGTCTCCCGCGGCAGATAGCCTACCAGCCCTTATTGCCGCCGGCGCCGTTGCGACGATTATCGGACCGAACGGTACCCGCGAAGATGCGGTCGAGAATATTGTGACCGGCCCGGGCAAGACATCGGTCGGCGACGGCGAGTTTATCGTGTCGTTCGGATTTCCCACGCGGCCTGCCCATTCGGGTGATTGCTATCTGCGGCTGACCCCGCGGACCGAAATGGATATCGCGGTTGTCGGTGTCGGCGCGAACCTGACGCTGGACGATAGCGGTGTCTGCACGGCGGCAAGGATTGCTGTCGGCGCTGTCGCACCTACGCCGTTGCTTGTTGCGGATGCCGCAGCGGCGCTTGTCGGCACCAAAGTGGATGATGCCGCAATGGAAAGCATGATTGCGGCTGTGCGGGCCGCCTGCAACCCAATCAGCGACAAACGCGGCACCAAGGAATACCGGATCAAGACAGCAGGCGTGATCGCACGCCGCGCGGTCGAAAAGGCGCTTGAAAGGGCAAAGGCAAACTGATGGCAAAAAAGGCTCATGTAACAACGTCGGTAAACGGCGATGAATACGAATACCTGTGCGAACCCGGCCAGACTCTGGTCGACGTGCTGCGCAACGAGCTCGAACTTACCGGCACGAAGGAAGGTTGCTCGACGGGCGACTGCGGCGCCTGCAGCGTCATACTGGACGGTGAGCTTGTTTGTTCCTGCCTGGTTCTCGCTATCGAAACCGACGGCAAGTCGGTCGAGACGATCGAGGGTATGGCGAAAGGCGATGATCTGCATCCGTTGCAGCGCAACTTTCTGGAGCTCAACGGGCTTCAGTGCGGAATCTGCACACCGGGTGTTCTGATCGCTGCCAAGGCGCTTCTGGAACGCAATCCAAACCCGACAGAGATCGAGACACGCTTCTGGCTCGCCGGCAATCTGTGCCGTTGCACCGGGTATGACAAAATCGTTCGCTCCGTTATGGCGGCGGCGGAAGAAATGAGAGGAGCTTGATCATGGCGACCATTCTCGAAGATTCAAAATTCGATGCTCAGCGGGACCTGAAGATTGTCGGTACCAACCCGGTCAAACAGGACGGTCTGGACAAGGTGACCGGCCAGGCGAAATTCGGAGCGGATTTCTTCCTGCCGGGTATGCTCTTTGGCCGCATTCTGCGCAGCCCCCACGCCCACGCGATTATCAAATCGATTGATACGTCCGCTGCCGAAGCGCTTCCTGGCGTGAAGTCTGTCGTCACGCGCGACGATTTCCCGGATCTGCCTGCAGGCAGCGCCGCCGGCGATATGACACGGGTGGCGATGGCACGTGAAAAGGCGTTGTTTGACGGTCACCCCGTCGCGGCGGTCGCGGCGACCAGCGAGGCAATCGCCAAACGGGCGCTGAAGCTGATCAAGGTAGACTACGAAGTGCTGCCGCATGTGATCGATCCGGTTGATGCGATGAAGCCGGGTGCACCTATCCTGCACGACCATATTCGCACAAAGGGCCTCGACGAGCCGAATGACAATCCGACCAATGTGACGGAACGGATGGTCAGCAAGATGGGGGACATTGAAAAAGGTTTCGCCGCGGCAGACTTCATTGTCGAACGCGAATTCGATTCCAAACCGATGCATCAGGGCTATATCGAGCCGCAGGGCTGCGTTGCCGAATATTCGAAAGACGGCCAGGTCGAACTGTGGTGCAGCACCCAGGCGCCGTTCGTGTATCGTGACCGGTTGTCGGCCGTGCTCAAGATCGATGCGGCGAAGATCAACGTCCAGCAGTCAGAACTGGGCGGCGGATTTGGCGGCAAGACGGGCTTTTACCCGGAACCGATCGCCATTCAGCTTTCGAAGAAAGCCACAAGGCCGGTCAAAATGGTTCTGAGCCGGAGTGAAGTTTTCCGCGGCACGGGCCCGGTCTCCGGCACGAGCTACAAGATCAAGATGGGCTGCACCAAGGACGGCAAGATCACGGCCGCTCAGGGCGATCTGATTTTTCAGACCGGCATCTTCACGGGCTCGATGTACTTCAATGCCCCGAACGCCATGTTCACGCGCTACGATTTGGAAAACGTCTATATCGAATCCTTCGAGGTCGTCTCCAACCGGCCGAAGGTGAACTCGTTCCGCGCACCTTGCGTGCCGCAGATTGTGTTCGGCGTTGAGGGCGTGATCGACGAGCTTGCCAAAAAAATCGGGATGGATCCGCTCGAAATGCGGCTGAAGAACGCCGCCGTTGAGGGCTACACCACGATCTACGGTGAAACGCTGGGCCCGATCGGGTTTGTCGAAACTCTCGAAGCGGCGAAAGCATCCGACCATTACCAATCTCCGGTGCCTGAGGGGCAGGGGCGTGGTATTGGCTCTGGATTCTGGTTCAACCGTGGTGGCGAAACGTCGACGTCAATGAACATTGCGCCTGATGGATCTGTCACGATCATCACGGGGACCGCCGACGTCGCCGGTTCGCGTATTTCAATTGCCATGATGGCGGCCGAAGAACTGGGCATTCCGGTCGACAAGGTCCGCATCACAATGGCTGACACGAACTCGCTCGGGTTTAACCGTGTAACGGCAGGCAGCCGGACGACCTATTCGGTTGGCATGACCGTGGTCGACAATGCACGCGAGTGTATCAGCCAGTTCGTTCGCCGGGCGGCCGAAATCTGGGATGTGCCCGAAGACGCGGTTGTCTTTGAAAGCGGCGAGTGCCGGCCTGCGGGTGCGAACGCCGGCAATTTCGAGCCACTTTCGATTGCCGATATCACCAAGCAGACGACGATGTCTCATGGTGCCGTGACGGCGAGCACGTCAATGAACGTTACCGGCGCAGGGCCGGGCTTCGGTCTGCATATCGTCGACGTAAAAGTTGACGAAGAAACGGGGCGTACCGATGTCATGCGCTACACGGTCGTCGAAGACGCCGGTAAGGCTATCCACCCGCTACAGGTTGAAGGTCAGTACCAGGGCGGTGCTGTACAGGGCATTGGCTGGGCACTGAACGAGGAATACGTCTATGGCGAGGACGGGCGCCTGCAGAATGGGAGCTTCCTGGATTACCGGATGCCGGTGACCTCGGACGTGCCGATGATCGATACCGTTATCGTCGAGGTTCCCAACCCTCTGCATCCGTTCGGGCTGCGCGGTGTTGGTGAGGTGCCGGTGGTGCCGACAATGGCGGCAATCGGCAATGCGATTGGCAATGCAATCGGCATCCGTCCGCGGTCTCTGCCGATGTCACCGCCGAAGCTTTTGGAACTGATTGATAACGCAGCAGAAGACTAATTGGTGGCCTTTAGGGCGGTGGCAACAAAGTAAGGTGACCGGGCGCAGGCAGGTCGAGAAGCATGTATTGGGTTTGGCTAGTGGTCATTCCGCATAGACATCCTTGTCACTCGCGGGGCACTGATCAGGCTTCTCAGGAACGCTGATGCTCTTCCAATCGGTTGAGTTTCTCTTCCTGTTTCTGCCCTTCGTTTGGGTGGGCTTCGTGGCCCTCCATCTACGCGTAGGCCTGAATGCGGCTCTGTCATTTCTTGTCGCGGCCTCAGCATTTTTCTACGCTTGGCACACGCCCCATTATTTGACGATTGTTGTCGCGTCGATCTGCGTCAATTTTGTGATCGGAAAGCGCCTGTCGCAAAGTTCGGGTCGTGTTCTTCTCGGATGCGGAATTGCCTTCAATCTTGGTCTGTTGATCGTTTTCAAATATGCGGATTTTGTTGTTGAGAATCTGAACGTGCTGCGGGTAGAGGCAATACCGCTTCCGGCTTTTGTCCTGCCATTGGCGATTTCATTCTATACGTTCCAGCAAATCGCCTATCTGATTGACGTCAGCAGGGGACATAAGTCTGTAACGTCTTTTTTGCGGTATGCATTTTTTGTCGGCTTTTTCCCGCAATTGATTGCGGGGCCGATTGTCCATCACCATGAAATCCTTCCGCAATTGCAACGCTTATCGCCAAATGCGAGGCGGTTGGTTCTGAATCTTTGCGTCGGTCTCACTATCTTTTTTCTGGGTCTCGCGAAAAAACTACTGATCGCCGACAACGTCGGCGAGATAGCCGATGACATATTTGATAAAGCTGGCCCGGGAAATGTGCCGACGTTTGTCGATTGCTGGTATGGGGCGGTGGCATTCACGTTTCAGATTTATTTCGACTTCTCCGGTTATAGCGATATGGCGATTGGATTGGGGCGAATGTTCGGTATTCGTCTGCCGCTAAATTTTTATTCCCCTTACAAAGCAACGAGCATCATCGATTTCTGGCGACGTTGGCACATAACGCTTTCCCGGTTCCTGCGGGATTACCTGTATTTCGGTCTCGGCGGCAACCGTCGGGGACCGCTTCGGCGATATATCAATATTCTGATTGTCATGCTTCTGGGGGGATTATGGCATGGTGCTGCATGGGCTTTTCTCCTATGGGGCGGGCTTCACGGCATTTACATCGTCGTCAACCATCTGTGGCGACGAGTTCGTTTTCCCTGGGCGGATTGCCGGGCCTTCAAACTTGTGGCGTGGGGACTGACGTTTGTCGCGATCATCATCGCGTGGATACCGTTTCGGGTTAACGATTTGGGGACGGCGTTGGCTATTTATACCGAGATGGCAGGGCTCAATGGCCTGAATATGGGGTTTGCACGATATTTAAGCGTCGGTGACTGGCGAACTCTTCTGCTGAATTTCGGTTTTGAGTATCACAATGGCAGTTGGTTTCTCAGTGTTCGTTTCTGGATGTGGGTCGGCGCATTTATCTCGTTTTTTATGCCGAATATTTACCAATGGATGCGGTGGCGTGGTCCTGTCAGTAACATGCCTGAACGTCGAAATCTTTTCGGGCTGGATTGGTCGCCGAATTTCGGTACCGCCATTCTCGTTGGGGGCATTGGCGTTCTGGCAATAGTCTATCAATCCAGGCCTGTTGAATTTCTGTATTTTCAATTTTGAATGACTAGATCCCCGTTCAGCAACAAATGGCGTCGCTATCTCGCGGTGCTGCTCATGCCGATAGCTGCGCTTTTATGCGCATTCGTATTTAACCTGTCGACGCTTGAAGCCGTCGGTGAATATTCCACTATCGAACGGATCGTTCGCGAGCAGCGCGAAACTGGCGGTCTTTACAATGGATTCGTCCATTCCGTCGGATCATACAAAAAGAGCGGTTACCGGCAGGCCAAGCCAGAGATTACAGTCATAGGTTCATCCCGCTCGTTGCAGGTTCGTGATTATTTTTTCAATGCGACATTTTTTAATGCGGGGGGAGAGGTCCGCAGCCCAACAGAAGCATTCTTGCTAACGGACAAATTGTTGAGGTTGCATAAGCCGCGACACGTAGTCTGGTTTATGGATTTTTTCCAGTTCTGCTCATCGAGTAACAATTTTAGGGAAAATCTGAGCCGTCCCCAGGCCGTTATCCGCGAAGCGGAGACCCGGGTACAAAGGGGATTGGTTCCATTCAGGCTAATCGCGACCAAGAAGGTTGTCAGCCTGAGCGAATTTGTGACCTGGGGGACTGGTGGGGCCGAGAGCCATCGGCAGGGTGTTCGTCTTCTCGGACTTGGTGTTCAGAAGGGTTTAAGCGCTGCTTTTGGACCCGATGGATCATTGTATAAATTCCTGGACGGAGCACCGCCGCCAAACCGAAACACTCTGGATATTGGTCTTACCGAAATCGAACGGGGCCACGCGGCCTTTAAGCACGATTGTCACCTCAATCTAGAGGCTATGGAGCTTGTGGACCTGTTCGCTAGCGAGATGGAGCGCGCGGGGATAAATCTGACATTGATTGCCGCCCCGATGCCGGAATACATCCTCCAGGCTATGCGTGCTTCAGGACGCTACAGATATGTGAATGAATGGCGTGAACGGATGAAAAAACGTTATCGCATTTTTTTCGACTATACGTCGGTGGCCCCAATCTCCGGTCAGGATTGCGAATTCCTTGACTACTATCATGGCGGTGAGGTGACCTATATGCGGATACTGGCAGATATCGGGGCCCGGACAAATTCTGCATTACGTGATGTTATTGATACCGCGAGATTGAATTCCCTGATCTTGAGTAGGGCGGGCGATCTGGTTGTGGCGGACAACGAGATCGGCATGAAATTACTGGGTGCCGGGTCGCCACAGCAGACATGTCCGTATATACCCAAAAAGCCGTAATTCCCTGTTCGCATCGCTCTTGTGTTTGCCGCAGGTACATAATCGGGCAGAACAGTGGCGCGAGATTGATGCAGGAAGAATTCCTTGCCCTTGCGTAATATCCTTTTCGTCGCCGAATAATGCCCGATTCGCCCCAAATGCTTTGAATTTCAATAATATTAATCCTATAAAGCAGGCGATTGGATGGTTAACGGCAGGATTGTTAACCTCGGGTTAATCAAATCCGTTAACTATCCGCACGATCAACGTGTGGCGTTATCCTGCGGCGCATATCTGGGGCTTCTTGATGCAAGACTTGTTGCGTGAATATCTGCCGATCCTGATTTTTATCGGGATTGCGGTCGGTATGGCGATTGCGGCACTCGCCGCATCGTTCATTATTGCACGCCAGCGGCCGGATCCTGAGAAAGTGTCTGCGTATGAGTGCGGGTTCGACGCCTTCGACGACGCGCGCGGGCAATTCGACGTGCGGTTCTATCTTGTCGCCATATTGTTCATCATTTTCGATCTCGAAATCGCCTTTCTCTTTCCGTGGGCGATTTCGCTGTCAGATATCGGCATGTTCGGTTTCTGGTCGATGATGGGCTTCCTCGGCATCCTCACGATCGGTTTTATCTACGAATGGAAGAAAGGCGCTCTCGAATGGGAGTAGACGCACCGCTCAAACCCGGCACCGAGCAGAACCTGATTCTGTCTCAGGTCACCGACGAGCTTAGCGATAAAGGCTTCGTGGTCGCGCAGGCTGACAAACTGATTTCCTGGGCCCAGTCGGGGTCTTTGTGGCCGATGACATTCGGCCTCGCGTGCTGTGCGGTCGAAATGATGCATACCGCTGCGAGCCGCTACGACCTTGATCGTTTCGGCGTGGTTTTCCGCCCCAGCCCACGACAGTCCGACGTGATGATCGTTGCCGGTACGCTGACCAATAAAATGGCGCCGGCATTGCGCAAGGTCTACGACCAGATGGCCGAGCCGCGCTGGGTGATTTCCATGGGTAGCTGCGCCAATGGCGGCGGCTACTATCACTATTCCTATTCCGTTGTCCGGGGCTGCGACCGCATTGTCCCGGTCGATGTCTACGTGCCGGGGTGCCCGCCGACGGCGGAAGCGCTTCTTTACGGTATTCTGCAACTACAAAAGAAAATCCGCCGTACCAGCACGATAGCGCGCTAGACCGGCAGACAGAACGCGATATGAACGACGCCCTTAACGAACTCGGTGAATACATCGCCAGCAAAGCCGGCGAGCATGTTACGTCGTGGGAAATAGCGCTCGGCGAATTGATGGTCACGACGTCACGTGATGGCCTGACGCGGCTGATGAAACTGGTGCGGGACGACGCGAATTGTCTTTTCAAGGTTCTGATCGATGTAACTGCCGCGGACTATCCGGAGCGCGAAGAGCGTTTTGAGGTTGTCTACAACCTGCTGAGCCTTTCCCATAACCAGCGTATTCGGATCAAGGTGCCCGCCGATGAGCAGGCGCCTGTGCCGTCGGTGGTTCAGCTTTTTAGCAGCGCCGGATGGTTTGAGCGCGAAGTATGGGACATGTTCGGTATATTTTTCACCGATCACCCCGACCTCCGCCGCATGCTGACCGATTACGGTTTTGAGGGGCATCCCCTGCGCAAGGATTTTCCGCTGACTGGATATGTCGAGGTGCGCTACGACGATGAGCAGAAGCGCGTCGTTTATGAGCCGGTCAAGTTGACCCAGGATTTCAGGAGCTTCGACTTCATGAGCCCATGGGAAGGGGCGAAATACATCCTTCCCGGCGATGAGAAAGCCGAAGACAGCGCGGAGAAAGCCGACTGATGGCCGAAACCGAGATCAAAAACCTCACGATGAATTTCGGGCCGCAGCATCCTGCGGCGCACGGGGTGCTTCGCCTGGTCGTCGAGATGGACGGCGAAATTGTCGAGCGCTGCGATCCGCATATCGGGTTGCTGCATCGCGGCACCGAAAAACTCATCGAGTATAAAACTTACCTGCAGGCGGTGCCGTATTTCGACCGTCTCGATTACGTCTCTCCGATGTGTCAGGAGCACGCGTATGCACTGGCGGTTGAGAAACTGGCCGGGATCTCTGTGCCGATCCGCGGACAATACATTCGTGTGATGTTCAGCGAGATCACCCGGATCCTGAACCACATTATGAATATCAGCGCCTTTGCCCTTGATGTCGGCGCCATGACGCCGCTGCTGTGGGGCTTCGAAGAGCGCGAAAAACTGATGGAATTCTACGAGCGTGTGTCGGGTGCCCGGTTGCATGCTGCCTATTTTCGTCCCGGCGGCGTGCACCGCGATCTGCCGGTTGGCTTGCTTGAAGACGTCGCAACGTTCTGTGACGAATTCCCTAAAATCATTGACGATATTGAATCCCTGCTGACCGAAAACCGTATTTTCCGTCAGCGGACGGTCGATGTCGGAATCGTCACCAAGGACGATGCTCTGGACTGGGGCTTCTCGGGCCCGATGCTGCGGGGCAGCGGCGTGCCATGGGATTTGCGCAAATCGCAGCCCTATGACGTCTACGGTCGGATGAAATTCGACATCCCTGTCGGCAAGACGGGCGATTGCTTCGACCGCTATCTGGTGCGTGTTGAAGAAATGCGCCAGTCGCTGCAGATCATAAAACAGTGCATCGATGAGATGCCCGGCGGGCCCGTGCGCACGCAGGACAACAAGATCGCGCCGCCGTCACGCGGTGAGATGAAACAATCGATGGAAGCGCTGATCCATCACTTCAAGCTTTATACCGAGGGATATCGTGTTCCCGAGGGCGAGACCTATACGGCAGTCGAAGCGCCAAAGGGCGAATTTGGCGTTTATATCGTCGCGGACGGCACGAATAAGCCCTATCGGTGTAAAATCCGTGCGCCAGGCTTTGCGTTCCTGCAAGCGACTGACTTCCTATCGAAAGGTCATATGCTGGCCGATATGGTCGCCATCGTCGGGTCTATGGATATCGTGTTCGGGGAGATCGATCGATGACCGAACAGCCGGCGAGTTTCGCCTTTGATGCCGAGAACCAGGCACTTGCCGATAAACACATCGCCAAGTATCCGGAAGGGCGCGAAGCGAGCGCGGTTCTGCCGCTGCTGGATATCGCTCAACGCCAGTGTGGCGGGTGGTTGCCGCGCGCGGCGATGGATCATATCGCCGATATGCTCGATATGGCGCCGATCCGCGTTTACGAAGTCGTCTCGTTCTACGAGATGTATCACGACGTACCGCGGGGCAAGCATGAGCTTAGGGTTTGCACGACAACGCCGTGCTGGTTGCGTGGCAGCGCCGACATTGTCTCGGCCTGCGAGGACGAAATGGGCTGCAAGGTTGGCGAGACATCCGCGGACGGCGTGTTTTCGCTTGGCGAGTTCGAATGTCTCGGCGCCTGTGTCAACGCGCCGGTGGTCTGGGTCGACGACGACTATTACGAGGATGTCGATCCGGAGGGCGCCCGCAAACTTATTCAGGCTTTCCGTAAGGGCGATCGCCCGGAACCGGGGCCGATGACTGACCGTCAGAAATCAGCGCCCGCCGGTGGGCCGACCACCTTGACCGGGGCGGGGGAGTAATCGCGATGCTGAGCGATAAGGATCGTATTTTCACCAATCTCTACGGGCTCCAGGACTGGGGTCTCGACGCGGCGAAATCGCGTGGGGACTGGGACGGGACCAAGGACATTCTGACCAAGGGCCGTGACTGGATCATCGACGAGATGAAAGAATCCGGGCTGCGTGGCCGTGGTGGAGCGGGTTTCCCCGCTGGCCTCAAATGGTCGTTCATGCCGAAGGAAGACACCGGCCGGCCATCTTATCTGGTGGTGAATGCGGACGAGTCAGAACCCGGCACCTGCAAAGACCGCGATATCATGCGCCACGACCCGCACAAGCTGGTCGAAGGCTGCCTTATCGCCGGTTTCGCCATGGGGGCGATTGCCGCCTATATCTATGTGCGCGGCGAATTTCATTATGAAGCGGGCATCCTCGATGCCGCTGTAGAACAGGCCTATGACGCGGGCCTGATTGGCAAGAACGCCAGCGGTTCCGGCTACGATTTCGATATCTACGTCCATCGCGGCGCCGGCGCTTATATCTGCGGTGAGGAAACGGCGCTTCTCGAAAGCCTGGAAGGCAAAAAGGGGCAGCCGCGGATCAAACCGCCATTCCCCGCAAATACCGGCCTTTACGGTTGCCCGACGACGATCAACAACGTTGAGACGATTGCCGTCGCGCCGACGATCTGTCGTCGCGGCGCATCGTGGTTTTCCGGGTTCGGACGTGAGAACAACACCGGTACCAAGGTTTTCTGTATTTCAGGCCATGTGAATAATCCCTGCAACGTCGAAGAAGAGATGAGCATCCCGCTGAAGGAGCTTATCGAAAAGCACGCCGGTGGCGTTCGCGGCGGTTGGGATAATCTGAAGGCGATCATTCCGGGCGGATCGTCCGTGCCGATGTTGCCCAAATCGATCTGCGACACCGTTCTGATGGATTTCGACTCGCTGAAGGAAGTGAAATCGGGCCTCGGTACGGCGGGCATCATCGTGATGGACCAGTCAACCGACGTTATTGCGGCCATCGCGCGGCTCGCGAAGTTCTACAAGCATGAAAGTTGCGGTCAGTGTACGCCGTGCCGCGAGGGTACCGGCTGGATGTGGCGGGTGATGGAACGGCTTGTGAAGGGTGACGCTGAGATCGAAGAGATCGATATGCTGCTCGACGTGTCCTACGAAATTGAAGGCCATACCATCTGCGCGCTGGGCGATGCCGCCGCGTGGCCGATCCAGGGGCTGATGCGTCATTTCCGGAACGAAGTCGAAGACCGGATCACCTCCAACCGCTCACGCAGCGCGGCCTGAGGGAGGACCGGTACTCATGGCAAAAATGACCATCGACGGGACCGAAATTGAGGTCGAAGACGGCATCACGGTGCTGCAGGCCTGCGAACAGGCCGGTGTTGAAATTCCGCGCTTCTGCTACCACGAGCGGCTCTCTATTGCCGGTAACTGCCGCATGTGCCTCGTTGAAATGGAACGCGCACCGAAACCGATCGCGTCCTGCGCGATGCCGGTGGGCGAAGGCATGGTCATCAAGACCAATACCGAGACCGTCAAAAAAGCCCGCAACGGCGTGATGGAATTCCTGCTGATCAACCATCCGCTCGATTGCCCGATCTGCGATCAGGGCGGCGAATGCGATTTGCAGGACCAGGCGATGGCCTACGGGTTCGATCATTCGCGGTTCAAGGAAAACAAACGTTCGGTCACCGACAAAAATCTCGGACCGCTCGTCGAAACGCATATGACGCGGTGCATTCACTGCACGCGCTGCATCCGGTTCTCGACCGAGGTTGCCGGGGTTGAAGTGTTGGGCGCGACTGGTCGCGGCGAGAACATGGAAGTCGGCACCTATGTCGAAATGGCCATTTCATCGGAGCTGTCTGCGAATATCATCGATCTGTGCCCGGTTGGAGCACTGACGTCGAAGCCTTACGCCTTCGAAGCCCGCCCGTGGGAACTGACCAAGACCGAATCCGTCGATGTGCTGGACGCGGTTGGCAGCAATATTCGGGTCGACAGCCGCGGTCGCGAGGTTATGCGCGTCTTGCCGATGCTGAACGAGGACGTCAACGAAGAATGGATTTCGGACAAGACCCGCTATGCCTGTGATGGTCTGGCGCGTCAGCGGCTCGACAAGCCTTATGTGAAAATCGACGGCAAGCTGCAGCCCGCGTCCTGGCATGATGCTTTCGATGCTATTGGCGGGAAAGTACGGGGCCTCGACGGGAGCAAGATCGCGGCGATTGCCGGCGATATGTGTGACGCCGAGGCGATGGCTGCGCTCAAGGATCTGATGACGGCGCTTGGCTCGACCAATATTGATTGCCGCCAGGATGGCGCGAAACTTACCGCCGGCGCGCGTGCTGGTTACACGTTCAACACGACCATCGCCGGTATCGAAGAAGCCGATGCGTGCCTGATCGTTGGTGCCAATCCTCGGCACGAAGCGCCGATCATCAATGCCCGCCTGCGCAAGCGTATGGTTGCCGGCGGCTGCAAGGTCGGTCTGGTTGGTGAGGCGGTCGATCTGACATACCGTTACGAGCACCTGGGTGCCGGACCGCAGACACTTAAAGAAATTGCCGACGGCACGCACGCGTTCTGTGAGGTTTTGAAAGCCGCCGAACGCCCGATGATTATTGTCGGGCAGGGCGCATTGAGCCGGGCTGACGGGGCCGCGGTCCTTGCCGCAGCCCGCAGCATTGCAGATGCAACCGGCATGATCGTCGACGACTGGAATGGCTTTAACGTGCTGCACACCGCGGCAGCGCGTGTTGCCGGGCTCGACCTGGGCCTGGTCCCGGGCGAGGGCGGCAAAGACGTCGCCGGAATTCTGGACGGTGCGGCATCGGGAGATATCGAGGTCGTCTACCTTATGGGCGCCGACGAGATCGATACATCGAAGCTTGCGAATGCTTTTGTCGTCTATCAGGGACATCACGGCGATGCCGGGGCGCACGTCGCCGATGTCATCCTGCCGGGTGCTGCCTATACCGAAAAAGAAGGCACCTACGTCAATACAGAGGGACGCGTTCAGCGCGGACGCCGGGCAACTTTCCCGCCGGGCGATGCCCGCGAAGACTGGTCCATTCTTCGGGCATTGTCCGACGTGCTTGGAAAAACACTGCCCTATGACAATCTGGCGCAGGTTCGTAGCCGGATGGCAGAGATAGCGCCGGTGCTGGACCAGCTTGATGTCGTTGAGTCTTCGGACTGGACAGCTTTCGGACAGGCAGGTGCGATGGACGATACGGCCTTCGCATCCCCGATTACGAATTTTTACATGACCGACCCGATCAGCCGCGCCTCTGCCACGATGGCCGCCTGCACGGAATCGTTTGCCGGCACCGCGGAGAAGACGGGCACCGATGGCTGAGTTCTGGAACATATACTTATTGCCTGGGCTGGAAATTGCCGGGTACGTCCTGCTGATCGTTCTGCCGTTGCTGGGTGCCGTTGCATATCTGACGCTCGCCGAACGTAAAGTGATCGCCGCGATGCAGCTGCGGAAGGGACCGAACGTTGTCGGACCCTTCGGTCTGTTACAGCCGATGGCCGACGGCCTGAAGCTCTTGATCAAGGAAACCATCATTCCGTCTGGCGCGAACCGGGTGGTGTTTATTCTGGCCCCGATGCTGACATTCGTCCTCAGCCTGATTGCCTGGGCTGTAATCCCGTTCGATTCCGGCTGGGTTCTGGCCGATATCAATGTCGGTATCCTGTACCTGTTCGCAATCTCGTCACTCGGTGTCTATGGCATCATCATGGCGGGCTGGGCGAGTAACTCGAAATACGCGTTCCTCGGCGCGCTGCGCTCGGCGGCGCAGATGGTGTCTTACGAAGTTGCAATCGGCTTTGTGATCATCACGGTGCTGATGTGTGTCGGCTCGCTTAACCTCACCGATGTCGTTATGGCCCAACAGGGCGGCGGCTTCTGGAGCTGGTATTGGCTGCCGCTGTTCCCGATGTTCATTGTCTTCTTTATCTCCGCGCTCGCGGAAACCAACCGCCATCCGTTCGATCTGCCGGAAGCGGAAGCCGAGCTCGTATCGGGCTACAACGTCGAATATTCGGCGATGACCTTCGCGCTCTTCTTCCTCGGCGAATACGCGAACATGATTTTGATGAGCGGCATGACCGTCATCCTGTTTATGGGGGGCTGGCTGCCGCCGATCGATATTGCGCCGTTCAATCTCGTGCCGGGCATTATCTGGTTCGCTGCAAAGATTGCGCTTTGCCTGTTCGTGTTCCTGTGGGTGCGCGCCACGTTCCCGCGGTACCGTTACGATCAGCTGATGCGTCTTGGCTGGAAAGTGTTTCTCCCGTTCTCGCTGCTTTGGGTCGTTCTGACAGCCGGCGCGCTTATCGCGTTTGACTGGCTCCCGAAAGCCGCGGGTTAAGGGAAGGGAAAACAGATGTCGTTTATCAAAAAATCTTCCCGTGCGCTGCTTCTGACGGAACTTGTTTCCGGTATGGCGCTGACGCTGAGGTACATGTTTAAGCCGAAGGTGACGGTGAACTATCCCTTCGAAAAAGGTCCGCTGAGTCCGCGTTTCCGCGGCGAGCACGCGCTTCGGCGCTATCCGAACGGCGAAGAACGCTGCATCGCCTGTAAACTGTGCGAGGCGATTTGCCCCGCACAGGCGATTACCATCGAAGCGGAACCGCGCGCGGACGGCAGCCGCCGGACGACCCGCTACGACATCGATATGACCAAATGCATCTATTGCGGTTTCTGCGAGGAAGCATGCCCCGTGGATGCGATTGTCGAAGGTCCCAATTTTGAATTCGCGACGGAGACGCGCGAAGAACTGATGTACAACAAGGACAAGCTCCTTGCGAACGGCGAACAGTGGGAGGGCCATCTCGCGCAGCGCCTTTCCGCAGACGCGCCGTACCGGTAAGGGCAGGCAGCATGATCATTCAGACCATCGCCTTTTATGCCTTCGCCGCGGTGACCGTCGCCGCCGCTGTTATGGTGATTTCGGCCCGGAACCCCGTGCATTCGGTGCTATTCCTGATCCTGGCGTTCTTTAACGCGGCAGGCCTGTTTGTATTGATGGGGGCTGAGTTCATCGCGATGATCCTGGTCATCGTCTATGTCGGTGCCGTCGCTGTGTTGTTCCTGTTCGTCGTGATGATGCTGGATATCAATTTCGTCGAAATGCGACAGGGCTTCCTACAGTATCTCCCGATTGGTGCGCTGGTCGGCCTCGTATTGCTGGCGGAACTGGTGATGATCTTCGGAAGCTGGGTGGTCGCACCCGATTTCGCCGAGCGAGCGGCATCGCCCACACCGTTATTGACCGAGACCACGAATACGCATGCGCTCGGCCAGATTCTGTATACCGACTATGTGTTCCTGTTCCAGGCTTGCGGGTTGATCCTGCTGGTCGCGATGATCGGTGCAATTGTCCTGACGCTGCGTTCGCGCGAAGGCGTGAAACGCCAGCGTATCTCCGCGCAGATATCGCGTACCCGCGCGGAATCGGTCGAGATCAAGCAGGTTGAGCCGGGAAGCGGGGTCTGAGTATGGAAATCGGTCTTTCCCATTATCTGACGGTGGCGGCGATCCTGTTCACGCTGGGTATTTTCGGCATCTTCCTGAACAGGAAGAACGTGATCATTATCCTGATGTCGATCGAACTGATCCTGCTGGCGGTCAATATCAACCTGGTGGCGTTCTCTGTTCACCTGAACGATCTGACAGGCCAGGTGTTCGCCTTGTTTGTGCTGGCTATTGCCGCGGCAGAGGCCGCCATTGGTCTTGCAATAATTGTCGTTTACTTCCGAAATCGCGGCTCCATCGCGGTTGAAGATATCAACCTGATGAAGGGCTAGGGCCGGATGTACGCGCTTGCCATATTCCTGCCGCTGATCGGCGCCATTCTTGCCGGGTTCGGCGGACGCTGGTTGAAAAACCGTGGCGCCCAGATTGTTACCTGTGGCTGCATGCTGATCTCGGCGGCCATTTCCTGTGTGATCCTGGCCGAGGTTGCCCTTGGCGGGGAACCGCGGACGATTGAGCTGTTCTCGTGGATCAATTCCGGCACGTTTGAGGTTAACTGGACGCTCCGCTTCGACACGCTGACCGCCGTGATGGTCTTTGTCGTCACCGTCGTCTCTTCGATGGTTCATGTCTATTCGGTCGGCTATATGAGCCACGATCCGCATATTCCGCGGTTCATGGCATATCTCGGCTTCTTTACGTTCTTCATGTTGATGCTGGTGTCGGCGGACAATCTGCTGCAGATGTTCTTCGGCTGGGAAGGCGTTGGGCTCTGTTCGTATCTGCTGATCGGTTTCTGGTACGACAAACCCGAAGCGAACTCGGCGGCAATCAAGGCATTCGTCGTCAACCGGGTCGGCGATTTCGGCTTTGCGCTCGGCATCATGGGCGTATTTTTGCTGTTCAACTCGATCAGCTTCGAGACCATCTTTGCGGCCGCGCCGGACAAAGCGCAGGCAACGATCCAATTCCTTGGCTACGAGATGCACGCGATGACGACGCTGTGTATCCTTCTGTTTATCGGGGCGATGGGTAAATCGGCGCAGCTCGGACTGCATACCTGGCTGCCGGACGCGATGGAGGGCCCGACACCGGTCTCCGCGCTGATCCATGCCGCCACCATGGTGACCGCGGGCGTCTTTATGGTTGCCCGCCTGTCCCCATTGTTCGAGCACGCACCGTCCGCATTGATGATGGTGACAATCGTCGGCGCCACCACGGCACTGTTCGCAGCGACCGTGGCGTTGTGCCAGACGGATATCAAGCGCGTTATTGCCTATTCGACCTGCAGCCAGCTCGGTTACATGTTTTTTGCCTGCGGTGTATCGGCCTATTCTGCCGGTATCTTCCATCTGACAACGCATGCGTTCTTCAAGGCGTTGCTGTTTCTCGGCGCAGGCTCCGTTATCCACGCCATGTCGTCGGAGCAGGATATGCGGAAGATGGGCGGTATCTGGAAGTTGATACCGGTCACATACACCTTGATGTGGATTGGCAGCCTGGCGCTTGCCGGTATCCCATTCTTTGCCGGTTATTACTCGAAGGACATCATCATCGAAGCTGCCTTCGGCGCGCATAGCGGGGTCGGAATCTATGCCTTCTGGATGGGCATCGTTGCGGCAATTCTGACGGCCTTCTATTCCTGGCGCCTGATTATCATGACATTCCACGGCGAGAGCCGGGCGGACGAGAAAACTCTGGCCCATGTCCATGAATCACCGAAGGTTATGCTGATCCCACTGATGGTTCTTGCCGCCGGGGCGATCTTCGCGGGCTGGCTGGGTTACGAGTACTTCGTCGGCCACGATATGAAGGCGTTCTGGGGCGACTCGATCTATGTCCTGCCGGGTACGGATCCGATTGCTGCGGCGCATCACGTGCCGGGCTGGGTCAAGCTGCTTCCGATCATTGTCGCCGTCGTGGGCATTATCGGCGCCTACTACGCCTACATGATGAACAAGGAACTGCCGGGCAAACTGGCCACGCGGTTCCAGGGGATTTACAGGTTCCTGCTCAACAAATGGTATTTCGACGAATTGTACGACTTCCTGTTCGTGCGGCCTTCGCGGCGTCTCGGACGGGCTCTTTGGAAAGACGGCGACGGTGCCGTGATCGACGGGCTGGGACCGGACGGCGTGGCATCGGCAGCACGGTACGTGGCCGAGCGCGTGGCCCGGATGCAGTCCGGCTTTGTGTACCATTACGCCTTTGCGATGCTGATCGGCGTTGCCGGGATCGTGACCTGGTATCTCTTCACGAGAGCGGGGTAGGGACATGATTGATTTCCCCATCCTTACGCTGACGACATTCCTGCCGCTTATCGGTGCGCTGGCTATTCTGCTGATCCGTGGCGACGCAGAGGTTGTCGCCCGCAACGCACGGGCAACGGCCCTTTGGACCTCGCTTGCGACATTTGTCGTATCGATCTTTCTCTGGGTCGGGTTCGATACCTCGACCGCAGATTTCCAGTTTGTTGAAAAAGTCAGTTGGATCCCGTCTTTCGGGATCAACTATCACATGGGCGTCGACGGCATTTCCGTCTTCTTCGTCATCCTGTCGACCTTCCTGACACCGATCTGCATCCTGGCGAGCTGGGAATCGATCCAGCATCGCGTGAAGGAATACATGATCGCGTTTCTTGTTCTTGAAACGCTCATGGTCGGGATGTTCTGCGCCCTCGATTTCATCCTGTTCTACGTCTTCTTCGAAGCCGTGCTGATCCCGATGTTCCTGATTATCGGTATCTGGGGCGGGGGGCGTCGTGTTTATGCGGCGTTCAAGTTCTTCCTGTATACGCTGACCGGTTCCGTGCTGATGCTGATCGCGATCCTTGCGATCTACTTTGAGGCGGAAACCACAGATATCCCGACACTGCTGAAAACGGTGCTCGATCCGCGAATGCAGCTTTGGCTATGGCTCGCCTTCTTTGCCAGCTTCGCCGTGAAGGTGCCGATGTGGCCGGTCCATACCTGGCTGCCCGACGCCCACGTTGAAGCGCCCACAGCCGGCTCGGTCATCCTCGCGGGTGTGCTGTTGAAAATGGGTGCCTATGGCTTCATCCGGTTCTCTGTGCCGATGCTGCCCTATGCCACTGATTTCTTCACGCCGCTGATCTTCACGCTGTCGGTGATCGCGATTATCTACACGTCGCTTGTCGCTCTGGCGCAGGAGGATATGAAGAAGCTGATCGCGTATTCGTCGGTCGCCCATATGGGCTTTGTGACCCTCGGTATCTTTTCGCTCACCTACCAGGGCGTTCAGGGTGCGGTTATACAGATGATTAGCCACGGTATTGTTTCAGGCGCGCTGTTCCTGTGTGTCGGCGTGATCTACGACCGTATCCACACGCGGGAGATTTCGCGCTACGGCGGCCTCGTTGAACGAATGCCGAAATACGCCGTTGTCTTCATGGTGTTTATGTTGGCCTCGGTCGGTCTGCCCGGGACAAGCGGCTTCGTCGGCGAGTTCCTGATCCTTGTGGGCGTGTTTCAGGTCAATACCTGGGTCGCAGCGCTGGCTACGACCGGCATCATCCTGGGAGCGGCATATATGCTGTACCTCTATCGACGGGTGATCTTCGGGAAGCTTGAAAAAGAAGATCTGAAATCCATCCTCGATCTGAAACCACGGGAAATCGCGATATTCGTGCCGTTAATCATCGTGACGCTCTGGATGGGGATCTGGCCCGCGCCATTCCTCGAAGTGATGGACGCGTCGATTGCGAATTTGGTTGAGCAGCACAAGACCGCGATGAGCGCGCTGCAATCCGTCAGTCTTGCGGGTAAATAGGCGGGAATAGCAGAATGGTCACCTCAGCCGATCTTTATACAGTCCTGCCGGAACTGATCCTCGCGGTGCTCGCCATGGCATTGCTTATGTACGGCGTGTTCCGCGGCGACAAGGCCGTTAACAGTGTGTCCTGGCTCGCTGTTGTCGCTCTTGTCATCACGGCAATCGCGATCACGACATTGCCGGATGGCGGACAGGCAGCGTTCCGCGGTCAGCTCATTGTCGACCAGTTTGCAACATTCATGAAAATGCTGGTTCTGCTGGGCTCCGCGCTCGCGATCATCATGTCCATGAACTACAACGAACGCGAAGGCATTACGCGCTTTGAATTCCCGGTTCTGATCCTGTTTGGCACGCTTGGCATGTTGTTGATGGTGTCGGCAAATGACCTGATGTCGTTGTATGTCGGGCTTGAACTGCAAAGCCTGTCGCTATACGTCATCGCCGCTTTCCGGCGGGATTCGACCAAATCGTCCGAAGCTGGCCTCAAGTACTTCGTCCTCGGCGCGTTGTCGTCGGGCATGCTGCTTTACGGCGCCTCGATGATTTACGGCTTTGCCGGAACCACGCA
Source organism: Paracoccaceae bacterium (assembly GCA_047638395.1). Taxonomy (GTDB): domain Bacteria; phylum Pseudomonadota; class Alphaproteobacteria; order MPNO01; family UBA830; genus CAXBCP01. Next base: position 70,785 of record JBLIMV010000011.1, read on the forward strand.
ATTCGACAAGCTGGCGACCCTGTTCACAGGCCCGAATGCGGATCCGGGCGTCGGCGTGATTGTCGGCCTCGTCTTCCTGCTCTCAGGGCTCGCCTTCAAGGTGTCGGCTGTGCCGTTCCATATGTGGACCCCGGACGTTTATGAGGGGGCGCCTACGCCGGTGACGGCATTCTTTGCGGTCGCGCCGAAAATCGCCGCAATTGCATTGCTGGTCCGCACCATGGTGGGACCGTTCGGTGAATTGTTCGCCCAGTGGCAGCAGATCATTATCTTTATTTCCATTGCCTCGATGCTTCTCGGCGCGCTGGCGGCCATCTGGCAGACCAAGATCAAACGTCTGATGGCCTATAGCTCTATCGGTCACATCGGGTATGCGCTTGTCGGTCTTGCCGCAGGGACCGAAGAAGGTATCCGCGGTATCGGTGTTTACATGGCGATCTATCTCGTGATGAATATCGGTACATTCTGCTGCATCCTGTCGATGCGCCGTCAGGGCATGATGGTGGAAGGGATCAGCGATCTTGCCGGGCTTGCCCGCAACCAGCCCATGATGGCCGCCGCCATGGCAATCTTTATGTTCTCGATGGCGGGTATTCCACCGCTCGCAGGATTCTTCGGCAAGCTTTACGTGTTCATGGCCGCCGTTAACGAAGGCCTGTACGTACTCGCGATCATCGGTGTTCTGACCAGCGTGATCGGTGCGTTCTACTACCTGCGGATCATCAAGATCATGTATTTCGACGAACCCGCCGAGGCGTTTGATAAGACGGCTGGCCGCGAAGTTGGCACGATCATGGCGGTATCGGGTCTGTTCACGCTTTTGTTCTTCATCTTCCCAACGCCTATCGTGAGTGCTGCGAGCAAGGCGGCAGCGGTCCTGTTCTCCGCAGGATAGGATGACGACACCACCTGCCGGGGCACCATCGCTGCCAGACGGGTACACCCTTCACCGATTTGATGAAATCGACGGTACCAACGCGGAAGCGCTGCGCGCCGGCGTGCCGGACCGGCATGTCTATTTTGCACGCCGCCAGACTGCGGGGCGTGGCCGCCAGGGGCGGGAATGGGTGTCGCCGGAAGGAAACCTCTTTACCACTATCTGTGTGATTCCGCCGGCTGGCAGAAACCCCGCGCAACTTGCCTTTGTTGCCGGTCTGGCGGTTCTGGATGCATTGTCCGAGGTCGCGCCGGACGTTGGTTTCGCGCTCAAATGGCCGAATGATGTACTGGCGTCGGGGCGAAAACTCTCCGGCATCCTGATCGAAGCAGGGGAGCAGGGTTATGCCGTGGGCATCGGTGTCAATCTTGTCGCCTCACCACCGGATAGTGCTGTGCGGTTTCCGGCGACACATCTTGAGCGGGTATCGGGCCTTTCACCCGTAACGGGCCCCGACGCCCTTTTGGTTGCGCTCTGCCGGCATTTTGACGTCTGGTTTGACCGCTGGGTGACGGACGGGTTCGAGCCGTTGCACGCCGTCTGGCTTGCGTCTGCGCACGGGATGGGCGATACCATCGCCGCATCGACGGGCACCGACCGTATCGAAGGCCGCTTTAAAGGGCTGGACGCAGACGGCGCATTGGTGCTCGAAGATGACGGTGGTGATCTGCGTATTATCACTGCAGGTGACGTGTTCTTTCCGGGAGCCGATTGAGTTTCATGCTTCTTGCCATAGATTCCGGCAATACCAACATCGTCTTCGCCCTCTACGAGGGCGATAAGCAATGCGGTGAGTGGCGTCGTTCAAATGATTATCGCCGCACGGCGGACGAATACGGTGTCTGGCTGCTGCAGCTGATGGCTCTGGCCAAGTTGCACGCGGCGGATGTTGATGCCGCGATCATCGCGACCGTGGTGCCGGATACGCTGTTCAGCCTGAAGGGGTTATGCCGCAACTATTTTCAGGTCGACCCGATGACCGTCGGAGAGCCCGGGATTGCACTGGGGATCGACGCATTGGTGGATTCACCGGAATCGGTCGGTGCGGATCGCCTGGTAAATGCTGTCGCGGCCCATGAAAAATACGGCGGGCCGCTGATCATTGTCGATTTCGGGACGGCAACGACGTTCGATGTAATCGATGGTAAGGGTAATTATGTCGGCGGGGCGATCGCGCCCGGGATCAATCTGTCCGTCGAGGCACTGCACCGGGCCGCGGCCATGTTACCCCGGGTCTCGGTTGAGCGGCCGCCGACCGTTATCGGCAAAAGGACGGAATCGGCGATGCATTCTGGAATTTACTGGGGCTATGTCGGGCTGATTGAAGGCCTCGTCAAACGCATCCGGGAAGAATATGGAGAAGACATGCGGGTCATCGCTACCGGCGGCCTTGCGCCGCTTTTCGAAGCGGCCACCGACGCTATCGGTCAGGTCGATGGAGACCTGACATTGCGCGGTCTGGTCAGCATTCATGAGCGAAATGCCACTACATGACAGCTAAAGAACTGCTTTTCGTACCCCTGGGCGGGGCCGGCGAAATCGGCATGAATATGAGCCTCTACGGGTATGACGACCGTTGGCTCATGGTCGATATGGGGATCGCATTCGGCGATGACACCACACCGGGGATCGATGTGATGACACCCGACCCGGCGTTTATTATGGATAACCTCGACCGGCTCGAAGGGCTGGTCATCACGCACGCGCATGAAGATCATCTGGGCGCTGTGCCGTATCTGTGGCGCAAAATTCGCTGCCCGATCTACGCGACACCGTTTGCCTGCGGCCATCTGCGCCGCAAGCTTGATTACAGCGGCATGCTGGACGAGGTGGATCTGATCGAGGTGCCTGTCGGCGGCGGATTCAAGGCTGGGCCGTTCTCGGTCGACCTGGTGCCGGCCGCGCATTCGATCCCTGAGGCAAATATTCTGGCGATCCGGACCGGGGCAGGGCTCGTGGTTCACGCAACCGACTGGAAGCTGGACCCGGATCCATTGGTCGGTAAGCCGACGGACGAGAAGGCTCTCAGAGCACTTGGCGACGAAGGCGTTATGGCGCTGGTTTGCGATTCCACAAATGTCTTTGTCGAGGGTGAAGCGGGTTCGGAAGCAGTGTTGCGCAAAAGCCTGGTCGAGATAATAGGGAAATGCACCGGTCGCGTTGCCCTGGCGACCTTTGCGAGCAACGTGGCTCGGGTCGCAACCATCAACCACGCTGCGGCCGCGACAGGCCGAAACCCGACCCTGGTCGGACGGTCGTTGTGGCGCAGCGTCGATATCAGCCGGGAGTGCGGATATCTCGAGGATATCGAGCCGTTTGTGCCGGAATCCGAAATTCGCTTTATCCCGCCGGACAAGGTCCTGATGGGTGTCACCGGGAGCCAGGGCGAGCCGCGTTCGGCGTTGACGCGCATCGCCGACGGTTCTCATCAGAGCGTCTCGCTCGAGCCCGGCGACACGGTCATCTTTTCGTCACGCGAGATACCGGGTAACGAATTGTCGATCGGCAAGGTCCAGAACCAGCTTGTCCGGAAGGGCGTGAAGGTACTGACGGAGCGTGACGGGTTTGTGCACGTCTCGGGCCATCCGGGGCGCAGCGAGCTGTTGCGCATGTATCAGTGGTTGAGGCCGGAGATGCTGGTGCCGGTCCATGGCGAATTACGGCATTTGCAGGAACAGGAACGTTTCGCACGCGAATGCCAGATCCCGCAGACAGCGATTGCTGAAAACGGCACGATGCTGAGTCTATCGAAAGATGGTGTCGAGGCGGTGGATCATGTTGAGACCGGCCGGCTCGCGGTTGACGGCAACCGCCTTGTGCGGATTGGCGGCACTATTCTCCGCGAACGGAACCGGCTGCGTATCAATGGCGCTGCCGTTGCAACCGTCGTCGTCGATGCGGCGGGCAAGGTGCTGGGCGATCCACAGCTAACTGTGCAGGGCGTGCTCGACGATAGCGAGGACGAGACCTGGGATGATGCGATTGACGCCATTATCGAAGCGGTTAACGCGCTCCCGAAGAAGAAAAGCCGGGATGATGAACAGGTTGCCGAGGCCGCGCGTATTGCAGTTCGCCGGTCGTTACGCGAAAGTATCGGTAAGCGTCCGGTGACGGATATCCACGTGGTGAGAGTTTGACCGAATGACCTGGTTTTCTGCAGGGCTTGTTTTCGTCGTTGTCTGGTGGCTCGTCTTTTTCGTGTCACTGCCGTTCGGCGCGCGCTCCTTTCATGAGGCGGGCGAGGCGGTCGATGTCGGCAATGAATCGAGCGCACCAATGCGTCCGCGCGTCTGGCTCAAGGCCGGTATCTCGACGGTGATTGCGATCATTTTGACAATCGGCGTCTATTTCCTGATCGATAGCGGCGCGCTCAGCTTCCGCCCCTGATCGTCCGGTAGACCTGATCAGCGGCAAAAGCGTGGTCGAAACAGATCAGACGTGAATGCTGGCGCCGCTGCCGTCGAACCAGACTTCGTCGCAGTTCTGGCCCGGACCACCACGGTCAACGACAAGAAAGTCGCTGTCTGGTTTCAGGACCAGCAATGGATGATGCCAGACCCCGGGACGGTAATTCACACCCTGACGGCCGGTCGCGTGGAATGCACGCAGTTCGCTCTCCAGAGGTGTGTCACCGGAAGCGGCGACGACGACAAACCAGTCCTGGTTCTGCATCGGAATAAAGGCTTGCGACCCCAGCGGGTGGCGTTCGACCATGCGAATGGCGATTGGCTGGGGGCGGGGCTGTCCGCGAAAGATGCTTATCAGCGGATTGCCGCCTTCGGCAGAGATATCCACACCGGCAAGATCGTGAAAACGCTCTGTCGTTCCTTCATTGATCGACAGGCACTGTGCGCCAGTTGTTTCAATCACATCTCCGAAGGGCGCGAACGCTTCTTTGGTTAGTGGGGCAGGGAAGAGCTCCAGGGTATCCAGGGTCAGTCCTCCTGTGCCAGTTGACCGAATACTCTGACCCGGCTGATACCGCCATCGGGAAAGATATTCAGTCGGATATGGGTAACCGGGCCAATGTCGCTGATCGCCGCCCCTTCGAAATCGTGAATGTGATCCATCTGCAGCTTTTGCTCGGGCATGAGTTCTTCCCAGGTTTCGCTGGCAGCGACGATATCTGCGTCTGACAGGTCGCCCATGCGGGCTGCCTGAATACTGCAGCGATCAGGGTAGTTGCCTTTGAAATAGGCGGTGTCGATCTCGATTTTTTTGGCATTTCCCGGGGCGCCCAGGGCGATGACGATCCAGTCATTACCCGGCCCCCGGCGGCGGCGGGTTTCCCAGCCATCGCCCATGTTTTGGCCCCGGCCCGGGGTCAGAATGATCCAGGGATCGCCATAATGGGCGTCGCTGTAACCGATAACCCGCCCGGCATTGATGATGGCCGACAGTTCGTGGTGTCCGGCCGGGTCCTGGCGTTTCCATTCGCAGACGGGTGTTCCCCAGACGCGAAAACGCGCGATACCGCCATCCGGGAGAATATTGAGCCGCAGGACATTGTAGGCGCGATCATAGTCAACCGGGAAAACGTTTTGGGCGTCAGGCAACAGATCGGATTTGGCGACGATCTCGGTCCAGACGGTGTTTTCGTCCGGCAAACCGCCGACCAGCGCGCCTTCGATAGAGGCAAATGGCGGGTGATTTCCGGTGAAGAACCGTGTGTTCAACTCGAACCCGGAGAGGACGCCCTTGGCACCAAGCTGGATGATACAGTGATCGTACCCACCCTGACGCCGCCGGCGGGATTCCCATCCATCCATCCATTTGCCGTGCTCGTCATAGCGGTCGGGGAAAAAAATGGGCGGCGTATCGTTCAGCATGCGATCTGCCGCGCCGAAGAAATCGTCGCTGACCTCTATGATATTTGCACCGAGCCGGGGAGAGGCGAGATTTACACTGCCGAGGGCAAATTCCGGTTTGTCTTCCGTCGCCCGGATGGCGGTAGATGTATCTGACATATTCTATTTTTCCTGAAAGAGGGCTTCGATACGCAAAAGTGCGATCCGGTGGACCTGCTTTAGCGCCTCGGCGAATTCTGTTTCGGCATCGTTATCGACCCGGGTTCTGAAATTTTCGAGGATTTCCTGCCGGTTGCGCCCGCGAACCGCGAGAATATAGGGAAACCCGAAGGCGTCTTTGTACCGGTCATTCAGGGACTCGAACTCCGTGAATTCCTCGGGCGTGCATTGATCGAGTTGAGCGCTTGCCTGCTCACTGGTCGATTCCGCCGTCAGTTCCCCGGAGACGGCGAGCTTGCCTGCGAGATCCGGGTGCGCGCGCAGCAACGCGAGCTTTTTGTCGTCATCTGCGTCGTCCGTTGCGGTGCGGAGGGAGTTATGCAGCCCTGCGACGGTATCCTGGGTGCCGGTGAGCCCGTCTGCATAGACAGCTTCCGCAATCCATGGGGAATGTTCGTACACACCGCCGAAGACATCCATGAAATCGTCGCGGGACATCCGGCTCGGCATATAGCGGCGATTTTCGTTGGCAGCGTCCATTATTCGGGTTCTCCGCCGGTATAGGGATGGTTTTCGCGCCAGTGCCGGGCGATATCGAGCCGTCGGCAGAACCACACGTCTTCGTGGCTCCGGACATATTCGACGAATCGTTTCAGCGCCGCGAAGCGGCCAGGGCGTCCGGCCAGCCGGCAGTGCAGTCCAATCGACATCATTTTTGGCGTTTCTGCACCTTCGTCATAGAGCGTATCGAAGGAATCCTTCAGATAGGCATAGAACTGATCGCCCGAATTGAACCCCTGGGCGGATGCAAAGCGCATGTCATTTGCATCCAGCGTATAGGGGACGACGAGGTGGGGGGCGCCGGCGGCTTCTGTCCAGAAGGGGAGGTCGTCGTTATAATCGTCGGCGTCATACAGAAACCCGCCTTCTTCGGCGACAAGGCGGCGTGTATTCGGGCCAGTGCGGCCTGTGTACCAGCCCAACGGACGTTCCCCGCAGAGACGGGTGTGAATGTCGATTGCCTTGTTCAGGTGTTCGCGCTCGGTTTCTTCCGGCACATACTGATAATCGATCCATCGCCATCCATGGCTGCACATTTCATGCCCGGCCTTTAACGCGGCTTCGACAACGGCGGGATTGCGTTCCATCGCCATGGCAATGGCGAAAAACGTAACAGGGATGTCGTATCCGTCGAACAGGCGCAGCAAGCGCCAGACCCCGGCACGGCTACCATATTCATAGATCGATTCCATGCTCATGTGGCGAACGCCTTCGCGGGCATCTGCACCGATGATTTCGGAGAGAAAGGCCTCGGATGCCTTGTCGCCATGAAGAATTGTGTTTTCGCCGCCTTCTTCATAGTTGATGACGAACTGGACGGCGATGCGTGCGCTCCCGGGCCAGTTGGCCTTGGGCGGGTTTGCACCGTAACCGGCCATGTCACGGGGGTATGCGTCTCGAGGGGTGGGGGTGGTCATTCTCTTGCTCTCACCTTCTTATTGCGCGGCGACGACGTCTGCGAAAACGGTGCGCAGGTCGCTATGCGTCTCCGGTGTCTCCAGCATCAGCCGTCTTTCACAGGCCGACAGGTGTTCCCTCATGATCGTGCGGCTGAGGTCGGCATCGCCCGACTCGATTGCGCCGATCAGCCGGTCGTGATCGTCATCGTCGCACATTCCCTGGCCTGCAGGTACATAGCGGGCAATTGCCAGCGATGTCTGTGCGACGAGCTGGCGTAAAAGTTCGCGCAACGGGCGGTTGCCGGCGATCTCGGCCAGTTTGAGGTGAAAATCGCCAGACAGGCGAATGGCGCCGCTCATATCTTCGGCGTCTATGCATTCATGTTCCTGGCGTGACATGCTTTTCAGGGCCTCCGCATCTGCCTGGCGGCATTTCCCTGCGGCCTCGGCGACAATGCCGTCTTCAAGCAATCTGCGCGCATCGAATATTTCACGGACTTCGTTCGGCTCCGGTGCCGCAATGATTGCCCCGCGGTTTGGGCGCAGCTCGACAACCCGGTCGAGTGACAAGCGAAGCAGGACGGTGCGAATGATGGTCCGGCTGACGCCAAAAACCTCGCAGAGTTCGCTTTCCGTAAGCTTGGTTTCGGGGCGCAGCCGTTGTTCAAGGATGGCGCCGAAGACCTGATCGTAGATCCAGCCTTCAGAGGGTTTTTTGCCGCGCTTCATCGAATGCGATCCTGTTCCATATTTAATTTATAATTGTATACAATCTGAATAACAATATGACTGTTGGCCATTGGGTCGGTTTTTCAGACTCATATCCTCGTCGGTTCGGATCAAATGATGGCGTAGAGCCCAATATCCGCCTCATATGCCGTTGTACGGGGCGTGGTGGTGCGCCGCGGGATAATCGGGTTGCGTCGGGTTTCGCCGACGGGTAGGGTTTTGAGACGTGATCGGTGAAAGATAAAAAAAGACTGATCGGATACAATTTTGTTACGGGGTGAAGCAGGATGGGGCGTCTGACCACTCACATTCTCGACACGGCGAGCGGCAGTCCGGCGGCGGGTGTGCCGATCGAATTGTTCGCGCTTTCGGGAGACGACCGCGAGCGGATTACATCGGCAACGACGAATAATGATGGACGATGCGACGGGCCGCTTCTCGAAGGTGACGGCTTTCGGCCCGGGGTTTATGAGCTGCTGTTTCACGTCGGCGATTATCTTCGTGCCCGTGGCGAAGATCTGCCGTCGCCTGCTTTCCTCGATGTAGTGCCAATCCGCTTCGGCATCGCATCACCGGATGAGCATTATCATGTGCCGTTGTTGATCTCGCCCTACGGCTATTCAACCTACCGGGGGAGCTAGGCCGGTATGCTGGAGATTGCTTTTGCCGACTGGTTGAACCTGGGGTTCCGGTGGCTGCATGTGATTGCAGGCATCTCCTGGATCGGGACCTCCTTCTATTTCATCTTTCTTGATCTGAGCCTGCGCAAACACGCCAACCTGCCCGAAGGCGTCGGCGGCGAGTCCTGGAACGTGCATGGCGGCGGATTCTACCTGATGCGCAAATACGTCGTTGCACCGGCGGAACTGCCCAAGGAACTCCACTGGTTCAAATACGAGGCCTATGTCACCTGGTTGTCCGGCTTCGCGCTGCTGGCGGTGATCTATTACTGGGGCGCCGAGAGCTACCTGATCGACAAGGACGTGCTCGACCTGGAGTCCTGGGAAGCGATCCTGATCAGCATGGCCTTTTTCGCGGCTGGCTGGATCATCTATGATTTGCTTTGCCGCTCTCCGTTCAGTTCGCATTCGCTTCTATTATCGGCGGCTGTCTTCGCGCTCATCGCGTTTTCTGCGTATTTCCTGACCCATCTGTTCAGTGGACGCGCCGCGTTCGTGCATGTCGGCGCAATGGTCGGGTCGATCATGGTCGGGAACGTGTTCTTCATCATTATTCCGAACCAGAAAAAGATCGTAAAATCGCTTTTGGCCGGCGAAGAGCCCGATCCGCGCCTCGGCGCCATGGGCAAGCATCGCTCTACCCATAACAACTATCTGACCCTTCCGGTTATCCTGATGATGATCAGCCAGCATTACCCGATGCTGTACGACAACAAGCATAGCTGGCTGGTCGTGACGCTGATCCTGCTTATCGGCGCATCGATCAGGCATTTCTTCAATCTGATGCATACCGGCAAGCCGATCTTCACGCTACGTTGGCAATGGCCGACTGCAGGTGTCCTGATGGCCGTACTTATTGCTTATCTAAGCTGGCAGCCGGCGCCCGATCCCAATGCTGAGAAGGTAGAGGTGCCGTCGGCTCTCGATGTGTTGGCGATTGCGCAGTCCCGCTGTGCGTCGTGCCATGCCGTAAAGCCGTCAGATCCTGACATTGAAAAAGCGCCGGGTGGTGTGGTGCTGGAGACGGTGGCCGATATACGCAAACACAGCGCGCGTATCCTGAAGCAGTCGGTGCTGTCGAAAGGGATGCCCCTCGGCAACAAAACAAAGATGACCGCTGCAGAACGCAAATCACTCGGCGTGTGGATCCGCGCCGGTATGCCCGAGGGTGAAAAAGAGTGATCCGCTTCACCCTCAACGGCACGCCGCACGAGGTGGGAGAGATCTCGCCGACAACGACGATGCTCGATTATGTGCGCGAAAACCTGCACATGACCGGCACCAAGGAAGGCTGTGCCGAGGGCGATTGCGGGGCCTGTACGGTGGTTCGTGTGATCGACGGAAAGTTCGAGGCTGTGAATTCCTGCCTGATGCAGATCGGCCAGGCGGACGGGCTGGAAATCCTGACCGTCGAAGGTTTGGAGGCAATCAATGGTGGTGCGCTGACACCGGTTCAGGACGCCATGGCGACGGGCGACGGAACGCAGTGTGGTTTTTGTACACCGGGATTCATCGGCGCTCTGTTTGCGCTTGAGCAGTCGGGAGAACTATCGGGCGGCGATGTTTCCGATGACGTTATTCACGATGCACTGGCTGGAAATCTCTGTCGCTGCACTGGCTACCGACCGATCGTGGAAGCAGCACGCTCGGCCTGTGGTGCGGTCGTCGATTATACCCCGCAGCCGGCTATTGATCGGTCATCTGAACACGCCACGGCTGATCAGGTGTTCCATGTACCGCAAACACTGTCTGATTTGACGCGCCTGCGCGGCCAATACCCGAAAGCGATGTTGTTGTCGGGCGGCACCGACCTCGGTCTGTCGGTGAGCAAGGATCGACAGAAGCCAGCGGTTGTCATTCACACCGCGCATGTGGCCGAGCTGCTGAAGATTGAAGAGACGGACGAGGTGTTGATCCTCGGTGCAGCGGTCACCTACACGCGGGCCCTGCCGTATATCGACCGGCTGTATCCGTCATTTGCGGAAATGATCCGGCGGATCGGCTCGCGACAAATCAGAAACCTCGGCACGATTGGCGGCAATATCGGCAATGCATCGCCTATCGGCGACACGCCGCCCTGCCTGATTGCGCTTGATGCCACGATTACACTGGCATCGGCGGCCGGCGAGCGTGAAATCGCGATAGAGGATTTCTTTCTCGATTACCGGAAAACGGATCTCCATCCGGGCGAAGTCATCAGCACCATTCGCATACCGAAACTGACCGATGCGCAGTCCTTCCGAACCTACAAGGTCTCGAAACGCTACGATCAGGATATCTCTGCGGTCATCGGCGGCTACCGGCTGACGTTTGACGGCGATACTGTGACCGATGCGCGGATAGCCTATGGTGGGATGGCGGCAACGCCGAAACGGGCGCCCGCGATGGAGGCGGGACTTACGGGGGCGGCGTGGAGCGAGGATGCGGCTGCAGCCGCCGGGCTGAAGGCTGCCGAGGATTTTGCGCCGCTGACCGATCACCGGGCGACGGCTGAATACCGCTCACGTGTTGCAGCCAACCTGTGTACGCGGCTCTATCGCGATCTTGCAGGGACGGAAACCGAACTTGAAGTGGTGAGGGTCTGATGGACGGTGGCGACATTCGCGGCGCAGTACATACGAACATGCGCCATGACAGCGCGGTCAAACATGTCACAGGGCGCGCGGTCTATATCGACGACATGTCGGTTCCGCCAAACTGCCAGGAGACAGCGCTTGTCCTGAGCCCGCATGCGCATGCGCGGATCGTGTCGATCGACACGTCAGAGGCCACCGGGATGCCGGGTGTTTCGGCCATCGTATCGGCGAAAGATATTCCAGGTGTAAACGATATTGCTCCCGTGTTTACGGATGAGCCGTTACTCGCGGATGCCATCGCGGAGTATGCGGGCATGCCGGTGGCCGCAGTTGCGGCCGATACATACGATCAGGCACTCGCGGCAGCAAAGCGGATCAAGGTCGAATACGAGGAACTGGAACCGGTTCTGTCGATTGAGGAGGCCTGGGAGAAGGGTCTTTTCACCTACACACCGCCCAAGATCGTCTTTGGTGACGCCGAAGCCGCGATAAAGGCCTCACCCCATACCGTTTCCGGGGACGTAAGCTGCGGCGGGCAGGACCATTTTTATCTCGAAAGCCACATCGCGCTCGCGGTGCCGGGCGAAGACAGGGACATGACCGTCTATTCGTCGACGCAGCACCCGACCGAAGTTCAGCATGGCGTGAGCCACGTACTCGGCGTAGCGCTGAATGACGTCACCGTAGAAGTCCGTCGGATGGGCGGCGGTTTCGGCGGCAAGGAAAGCCAGCCGACGATTGTCGCCGGCATTGCCGCGCTGCTGGCCGATATTTGCCGCAAACCGGTAAAGCTGCGCCTTCGTCGTGATGACGATATGATCGCAACCGGAAAGCGTCACGACTTCCTGTTCAAATACCGTATCGGCTTTGACGATATGGGGCGGATCGATAGCGCCATCATCGATATGGCCGCCCGGTCCGGTAACGTCGCCGATCTGTCTGCAGGCGTCGTCGCGCGGGCGCTGTGTCATGGCAATAACGCCTATTACATCCCGAATGTTCTGTTCCGGGGCTGGCCGTGCAAAACGAATACCGTCTCCAACACCGCCTTCCGCGGGTTCGGCGGCCCGCAGGGAATGATTGCCATCGAGACTGCGATTGAACACATCGCGCGCGAACTTGGCAAAACCGTGGAAGAAATCCGGGCGGTTAACTGGATGGGCACGACGGACCGCAACGTGATGCCGTATGGGCAAACGGTCACCGAAAACATCATGCCGGAAATCGCCGAGCGGCTCGCGCGTGAGATTGATCTCGACGGGCGCAAAAAAGCCATCGACGCATTCAATGCGTCGCATACCACCTTGAAAAAGGGCATCGCGCTTATGCCCGTCACGTTCGGTATTTCGTTCAACGCGCCGGTGCTCAATCAGGCGGGCGCATTGGTCCATGTGTATACGGACGGCAGCGTGCATCTGAACCATGGCGGCACCGAGATGGGGCAGGGCCTGTTCACCAAGGTGGCGCAGGTCGTCTCATCGGTGTTTCAGATCGATATCGACCATGTGAAGATCTCGGCAACGCGGACCGACAAGGTGCCGAATACGGCGCCGACGGCAGCGTCCGCCGGCTCGGATCTCAACGGTATGGCGGCGTTCAATGCGGCGGAAGAAATTCGCCAACGCATCGCCGGTGTTGTCGGCGAACATTTCGGCGTGCCGGCAGATGATATCGAATTCCGTCAGAACCGGGTCTATGCCGGCAATGAAAGCCTGTCCTTCGCGGAAGCCGCGGAGAAGACCTGGCTGGAGCGCGTGTCACTGTCCGCCACCGGTTATTACAAAACACCTGACATCCATTGGGATGCCGAGACCATGACCGGCAGCCCGTTTTACTATTTCACCTATGGCGCGTCCGTCGCCGAGGTCGTGATCGACACGCTGACCGGGGAATCCCGCGTCCTCACAACCGATATCCTGCAGGATGTCGGATCGTCGCTGAACCCGTCCATCGATCTCGGACAGATCGAGGGCGCGTTTGTGCAGGGCATGGGCTGGCTGACATCGGAAGAACTGGTCTGGGATCCGAAGGGGCGTCTGATGACCCACGGCCCATCGACCTACAAGATACCGGGCAGCCGTGATGTGCCGCCTCATTTCAAGGTTCACATTCTGGAAGACGTGCCAAACCCGGTACCGACGATCTATCGCTCCAAGGCGGTGGGTGAGCCGCCGATCATGCTGGCGATTGCCGTCTGGCTTGCGCTGCGTGATGCAGTCAGCCGAACGGGAGACCCAAAGCTTATGCCGAAACTAGATGCCCCCGCGACGCCGGAGGCCATATTGATGGCGCTGGAAGATTTAAAACAACGGAGCGCCGCCTGATGACGGAAACACCGCGTCTCGAACTGATCGGCATCACCAAGGCCTATCCAGGCGTCATCGCGAATAACAATGTCAGCCTGAAGATTATGCCGGGCGAGATACATGCGCTTCTTGGCGAGAACGGCGCGGGCAAGTCGACCCTGGTGAAATTTATCTACGGTGTCCAAAAGGCCGACGCGGGCCGCGTTCTGTGGGAAGGTCAGGAAGTCCAGATTGCCAGCCCGAACGCCGCGCGGAAGCTCGGTGTTGGCATGGTTTTTCAGCATTTCTCGCTGTTCGATGCGATGACGGTCGAAGAGAATATCGCGCTCGGGATATCGCCTGAGCTGACCAAGGGCGATCTGTCGGGGCGTATCCGCGAAGTGTCGCTGCAATACGGCCTGCCGCTTGATCCGGGGCGTTATGTGCACACTCTGTCGGTTGGTGAACGCCAGCGGATCGAGGTTGTACGCTGTCTGCTGCAGGACCCGCGATTGCTGATCATGGATGAGCCGACGTCGGTTCTGACGCCGCAGGAAGTCGACGAGCTGTTCAAGACCCTCCGCCGTTTGTCGGAAGAAGGCGTCTCGATCCTCTATATTTCGCACAAGCTCGAGGAAATTAAAGCGCTGTGCCATACGGCAACCATCATGCGGATGGGTGAGGTTGTGGCTGAATGCACGCCGGCGGACGAAACTGCGCGGTCCATGGCTGAAATGATGATGGGCGCCGATCTGGTCAGCCCTGAGCGGACTGACCGGGAGGTCGACGGGGCGGTAAAGCTCGAACTCCGGGACCTCAACGTCAAATCGACCCATCAGCATGGTACCGACCTGAAAGACATCAATTTGACCGTGCGCGCGGGTGAGGTGCTTGGGGTCGCCGGCATTGCCGGGAACGGGCAGCGCGAACTGATGGAAGTGCTGTCTGGCGAGGTCTCCTGTGAAAGCCCGACAGCGGTTCTGGTCGATGGGGTCGCGGCAGGCAAGATGGATCCGAACCAGCGCCGTGCCGCGGGTGTCGGCCTGGTCCCCGAAGAACGGCTTGGCCATGGGGCGGTGCCGGATATGTCGCTCTGGGAAAATGGTTTCCTGTCGGCGGCGACAACGATGAATTTGCTGAAGAACGGCTTTATCCAGGTTGGGGCCTCAACCGCGTTTGCCGAAAATGTCGTTGATGAGTTCCGCGTCAAGACGCCGGGTGTCACACATTTTGCGACCAGCTTGTCGGGCGGTAATCTGCAGAAATTTATCGTCGGGCGGGAAATTATGCAGAACCCCGGCGTCATCATCGTGCTGCAACCGACCTGGGGTGTTGATGCCGGTTCAGCCGCCGCCATCCGTCAGGCATTAATCAATCTTGCGGCGGAGGGTGCTGCGGTGCTCGCCGTGTCACAGGATCTGGAAGAACTGTTCGAAATTTCCGATCGGATCGCCGTGATCTGCGAGGGGAGGATGTCAGAAGCCCGCCTTGCGGAGAACGTGACGGTGGAGGAAATCGGACTATTGATGGCCGGTATCGGTCTGGAAGGGGTGCCCGCTCATGCTGGTTAGGCTGGAGCAGAGGCCCGAAGCCTCCAAGTCGATGATTTATGTGTCGCCGGTTATTGCTGTCGTGCTGACGGTTCTGACGGCAATGGTGATGTTCGCGTTGCTGGGCGTCGACCCGGTAAAGGCGATAGAGACATTCTTTGTCGAACCGATATCGAGCCTCGACGGGGTGGCTGAACTGCTGGTCAAAGCAACACCGCTTGTCCTTATCGGCGTCGGTCTGTCGCTCGGTTTTCAGGCCAATGTCTGGAATATCGGTGCGGAGGGCCAACTTGTCATTGGTGCCCTTGCCGGTGGTGGTCTTGCGTTGGCGTTCTTCGACCAGCAGAGCATCTTTCTTGTGCCGGCCATGTTGGTATGCGGGGTGCTGGGCGGTATGGCCTGGGCGGCGATTCCGGCCTGGCTAAAGACGCGTTACAACACGAATGAAATTCTCACCAGCCTGATGCTGACCTATGTCGGTCTGCTGGTGCTCAGCTATCTGGTGCATGGCCCCTGGAAGGATCCGGAGGGAATGAATTTTCCGGAATCCCGGCTGTTTCATGATTCCGCGCTGCTCCCGATCCTGATCGATGAGACCCGCCTGAACGTCGGCTGGTTGGTGGCCCTGTTCGTGGTTGTTCTCGGCTGGATACTGATTTCGCGTCATATAATAGGTTTCCAGATCAAGGTGATTGGTATGGCGCCGATGGCGGCGAGCTTCGCCGGCTTTAAGGAAAAACGCCTGATCTGGCTGACGCTGTTGATTTCCGGTGGCTGTGCAGGTCTGGCAGGGGTGATTGAATTATCCGGTGCGATCGGACAGATCGTCCCGTCGATATCGCCCGGTTACGGGTTTACCGCCATCATCGTCGCGTTTCTCGGCAGGTTGCATCCCGTCGGCGTTCTATTCGCCGGGCTGCTGATGGCGCTGACATATCTTGGCGGTGATTCCGCACAGATTACGATGAACCTGCCAAATGCGGTGACCGGCGTTTTCCAGGGGATGCTGCTGTTCTTCCTGCTGGCATCTGACGTTCTTATCAAATACCGCGTCCGTTTCGGCGCGCCCAAGATCAATACGGAGGCAGCGGAATGAGTGTCGACTGGCTGATCCCAGCCCTCTTGACCATCGTCACCGCGGCAACGCCGCTTGTATTCGCCGCGGTCGGCGAGGTCGTCGTCGAAAAGGCGGGCGTGCTGAACCTCGGCGTCGAGGGAATGATGATTATCGGGGCGATTGCTGCCTTTGCCACTGCGGTCTCGACCGGCAGCGAGGTATTGGCAATCCTGGCCGGTGCCGGCGCCGGTGTATTGATCGCAATGATTTTCGGTGTGCTGACCGTCTACCTGCAATCAAATCAGGTGGCGACCGGCCTTGCATTGACGATATTCGGTCTCGGCCTCAGCGCCCTGATCGGCCATTCATATGTCGGCAAGACATTCGGTGGCCTGGAGAAGCTCAATATTCCGGGGCTTTCCGATATTCCGGTGATCGGGCCGGTCCTGTTTGGTCATGATGCGCTGGTCTATCTGTCGGTGGTCAGCGTCGCCATTGTTGCCTGGGTGCTTACGCGGACACGGACGGGATTGCTGATCCGTGCGGTCGGCGAAAACCATGATGCCGCGCATTCCATCGGCTATTCGGTCACGCTGGTCCGGATGGGAGCGATCATGTTCGGTGGCGCCATGGCAGGTATCGGCGGTGCCTATCTGTCTGTCGCCTATACACCGCTCTGGGTCGAGAACATGACCGCTGGCCGGGGCTGGATTGCACTGGCACTGGTGGTTTTTGCGTCGTGGAAACCCTGGCGCGCCTTCTTTGGCGCGTATCTGTTCGGTGGCATCACGATCATCCAGCTTTATGCGCAGGGCATGGGAGTGGAAGTGTCCGCCCAGTTCCTGTCGATGTTGCCGTATCTTGCGACGATCCTGGTGCTGGTGATTATTTCACGCGACAGCGCGCGGGCCAGGCTCGATGCGCCGGCCTGTCTCGGGAAAAACTTCCATGCATCGGGCTGACCGGAATATGGGATAAGGGACGATCAAAAGCGCACGACAACATCGACGTCCGGACGCTATTCCGGATCAATCAAAGGAGGCAATTATGCAACTGAAATCAAAACTGACGACAGCCGCCGCGGCGGTCATTCTGGCGGTGGGCGTCTCGTCCGCAGCACAGGCACAGCTCAAAATCGGCTTCGTTTATGTCGGGCCGATCGGCGATCACGGCTGGTCTTACGAACACAACCAGGGCCGTCTTGCCATCGAAAAGGCCCTCGGCAGCAAAGTGTCGACGACCTATGTCGAGAAAGTGCCGGAAGGCGCAGATGCGCAGCGTGTGATTTCCAAGCTGGCATCGTCCGGCCACGGGCTGATCTTCACGACCTCGTTCGGTTATATGAATCCGACCCTGCGGGCGGCCAAGCGTTTCCCCAAGGTGAAGTTCGAACACGCAACCGGCTTCAAGCGTGCCCCGAACGTGTCGACCTATTCGGCACGGTTTTATGAAGGCCGCTACGTGGTTGGCAAGATTGTCGGCAACATGACCAAATCCAACGTCATAGGGTACATTGCGTCCTTCCCTATCCCGGAAGTCATTCGCGGGATCAACGCGACCTATCTGGCAGCCAAAACGGTCAACCCGAAGATTAAAATGAAGATCGTCTGGGTGTCCACCTGGTTTGATCCGGGCAAGGAAGCCGATGCGGCCAAGACGCTGATCGATCAGGGCGCAGACGTGATCATGCAGCACACTGATTCTCCGGCGCCGGTTCAGGTCGCCCAGCAGCGCGGCGTGTGGGCCGTCGGCCAGGCATCCGACATGACCAATTTCGGTCCGAAGGCACATCTGACATCGATCATCGATAATTGGGGCCCGTATTACGTTGCGCGCGCCAAGGCGGTGCTCGACGGTTCGTGGAAATCCACCGATACGTGGGATGGCTTCAAGCCGGGCATGGTTCAGATGTCGACGTTGAACAAGGCCATTCCGGCAAATGTCAGGGCGCTTGCGAATGCCACGCGCGAGGGCATCACCTCCGGCAAGATTTTTCCGTTCGCGGGTGAGATCAAGGATCAGGCGGGCAAGGTCCGCGTGAAGGCCGGTGCCAAGGCTGATGACGGCTTGCTGGCCAGCATGAACTTCTACGTCCAGGGTATCGACGGCGCGATCCCGAAATAGGACGAATGATACAAAAGGGCGGCGCGGGCATATCCGTTGCCGCCCTTTTTGTACCCTCTGAAGGGGAGCGGGTAAGCTGACCGAAACATCTTCCAAACCGATATTGCTGAGCGGCCGCACGCTGTCCTTTGACGGCGATCCGACCGTGGATCCTGGCTCTGTCCGCTATACGGAACGGGGTGCCGTTCTGGTGGCCGATGGACATATTGTCTGGACCGGTCAGGCGGGCGATGAGCCGGCTGACCTGAGCGCCGGTGTGGAGCGCCATGATTACGGCGACAACCTGATCATGCCCGGGTTTGTCGATGGCCATGTCCATTATCCGCAAATCGGTGTGATTGCGTCTTTTGGCGCACAGCTTCTCGACTGGCTCGAGAAATATACGTTTCCGGAAGAAGCGCGTTTCTCGGACCCCGGTTATGCGGCCCGAACGGCGAAACTGTTTCTCGATCTGCTGCTCGCCAACGGAACGACGACCGCGGCTGTGTATTGCACGGTCCATCCGGAATCTGCGGACGCATTTTTCGCGGAAGCGACGGAGCGGAACCTGCGCATGATCGCGGGTAAAATCCTGATGGACCGGAATGCGCCCGAAAATGTGCGCGATACCGCGCAATCGGGTTATGACGAGACGAAATCACTGATTGAGAAATGGCACGGGCAGGGACGTAACCTGTATGGCGTGACGCCGCGCTTTGCACCGACCAGCACGCCGGCACAACTTGAAGCCTGCGGGACGCTGATGTCGGAATTTCCGGATGTCTACCTGCAGTCCCATGTTTCGGAAAACACCGATGAAGTGAAATGGGTCGCGGAGCTGTTTCCGGAAGCACGCTCTTACCTCGATGTTTACAGCCGGTACGGCATGCTGGGCGCACGCGCGCTCTATGGTCATGCGATCCACATGGACAATGCGGATCTGGCACAGGCGGCCGAGACCAACACAAAGTTCGTTCACTGCCCGACGTCCAATCTGTTCATCGGTAGCGGCCTGTTCCGCATGCACGAGACCCGTGCCGCCGGGGTCGATGTGATGCTGGGCTGTGATGTTGGAGGCGGCACGTCGTTGTCGCCCTTCGCGACGATGAAAGCAGCCTATGAGATTGCCCAGTTCAGCGGATATTCACTGACCCCGGAAGAAGCCTTCTGGCTATCGACATCGGGCGGGGCGGAAATCCTGTCGCTGGGCGACCGTATTGGAAAACTCCAGCCGGGATTTGAGGCCGACATTGTCATCCTCGACGTCAATTCGACACCCATGATCCGCCAACGTATGGACCGTGCCGACAGCCTGCGCGATATGCTGTTCGCCCAGATGATTCTCGCCGATGACCGGGCCGTTCGTGCTACGTATGCGGCAGGTGGTCTGGTGTACCGGGCGCCCGATTGACGTCGCCGACTGACAAAGCCGGGTGACCGACTGACCAAGCAAGCACAGGGTGCGGACGTGACGGATACAGCTACGCAGACAGAGCCGGTTCATACGATGCTTGAAAGCCCCGATTTCGGCACGATCAAGGTTGTAGAGCGGAACTGCCCCCATTGCGGCCGCAACAATGCCGACCGGCCCGCCAACCGGTATTCGCATTCCGTCTGGAAGGTCAAAGACTGCGCTGATTGCGGGTTTGTGTATATCGACCAGTCACCGGTTTACGAGGCGCTTAAATCGGAAATGGCGTGGGAAAAAACGACGCTTATCGAAGAGAAGCGCCGCGCCGATATACGGCCGATTTCCTATAAGTTCAGCAAGCTGACCCGGGCCCGGATGCATCTGTTTCCGCGCACCAAAATGCCGGACCTGGTTCATGCGCATGCGTTGCCGGGCCGGGTGGTCGACCTGGGCTGCGGTGCCGGCGATCAGCTTCGTGGGCTCGATGACCGCTTTATTCCCTTCGGGATTGAGATATCGGATCAGTTGGCGGCAGCCGGAAATGCCTATTTCGGCGAACGCGGCGGCCAGGTCATCTGCGCGCCGAGCCTCGAAGGGCTGCAGGCCGTTGAAGATAATTATTTCAGTGCGGCAACGCTGCGCTCATACCTCGAACATGAATCCCATCCGCAGGAAGTCCTGCGGGAATTATACCGCACCCTTGTGCCCGAAGGTGTCGCGATCATCAAAGTGCCCAATTACGGCGCGGTAAATCGCATGATCATGGGCGGTAAATGGTGCGGCTTCCGCTATCCCGATCATCTCAACTATTTCACGCCCGCGTCGCTGCGGAAGATGGCGGAGAAATGCGGCTATAGTGTGAAGTCGGCCTTCACCCAGCGCCTGCCGACCAGCGACAATATGTACGCGATCCTGAAGAAGACGGCCTGAGCCGTACCTGCGGCAAAAGGTATTCGGCGTACCGTTCCTTACGCTTCTTTAACCGGAATTCGTAAAACTCTGGCCATGCAGAGATACCTTGCCATATCCGTCCTCCTCCTGCTCGCCGCCCCGGCGGGCGCGGAGACGACGACCATCACGGTCACCAAGGATGATTGCCGCAACGTTGTGGCACATACCCCCGATACCTCGGTTGCATACACACCCGGTGTTACGGCGGATGGCAGGCGGATTGCACCGGCGGATATTCCGGGCGGCTCCACGATCAAGCCGCCGGAATCGTTCTCGATGCAGATCAATATCGACCTTCAGGAACGCTTTGGCCTGCCGGCCAATAAGGGCCAGTACATGGGCGAGATAAATGCCGGGAAGGTCGAATTCAAGGACGGCAAGCTCACCTATAACGGTCAGGAACTGGCGACCGGCTCACAGAACGCGATCGCCGAAGCCTGCCGGAAGCTGCAACAGCAATAGCCGCGAGGCGCCGGTTTACGTGTCAGCCGGAAATTCTGTTGAAAACCCTCTTTTTGTGTTGCCGCCCGGACCTCGATAGTCGAGGATTTGCTCAAGCATCCGCCCTCAGAGGCGG
This sequence comes from Paracoccaceae bacterium, assembly GCA_047638395.1. Classification (GTDB taxonomy): domain Bacteria; phylum Pseudomonadota; class Alphaproteobacteria; order MPNO01; family UBA830; genus CAXBCP01. The sequence continues at coordinate 92,068 of JBLIMV010000011.1, forward strand.
GGCAGGGAATTCAACGAGGAAATGCAGATGAGCACCCCCCGGAAACCGCCATATCGTGCAGACCATGTCGGCAGCCTGTTGCGGCCTGCCAGCGTCGTCGAGGCGCGCAAGAAGTTTTATACTGATGCGCCGAGCATTACCGCGGACGAACTGCGGGCGATCGAAGATGCGGCGATTGCCGATGCGATCAAGATGCAGGAAGACGTCGGCCTTCAGGTGGTCACCGACGGCGAATACAGGCGTTATTTCTGGCATTACGATTTTATGGGCATGCTCACCGGGTTCGACATGGAAACCCGGGGCGTTGGTATCCAGTTCGAAGGCAACACGCTGCCGCCGCTCTATCCGACCATCAAGGGAAAGCTCGATTTTCCCGATGATCACCCGATGATCGAACACTACAAATACGTCGCGTCGCATGCCACCGTGATGCCCAAGATCTCGATTCCGGGGCCGAGCTGCTGTCATTTCAGAACCGCGCCCGAAGATATCCTGCCCGAAGAATACAAGGATATCGATGTTCTGTTCACGGACCTCGCGGCAACCTACAAGAAGGCCGTGCAGGCGTTTTATGACGTCGGGTGCCGCTATCTGCAGATGGACGATATCTTTTTCGCCTATCTGTGCGACCCCAAGCACCGGGCCGCGAAAGAAGCCGAAGGGCAGGACCCGGACTACCTGATCGACCGGTATGCCTGGATGATGAACGAAGCCATCAAGGATCGCCCCGACGACATGACGATCGGCATGCATATGTGCCGCGGCAACTTCATGTCCACCCATGCCGCGGAGGGCGGCTACGATGCCGCCGCCGATGCCGTGTTCAACAAGACCGGTGTCGATATCTTCTTCATGGAATACGACACCGAACGCGCCGGTGGGCTGGAACCGCTGGGGCTGCTCTCGAAGGGCACGCAGCGGGTAATGCCGGGCTTCGTGACCACCAAGACCGCAGGGCTTGAATCCGTGGATGACCTGAAACGGAAATTCGACGAGGCATCGAAATACGTCGATATGGATCAGCTCGGTCTCGCGCCGCAATGCGGTTTCGCGTCAACCGAACACGGCAACAAGATCACCTATGACGACCAGCGCCGGAAGCTGGACCTGGTCGTCAAGACGGCCGGTGAAATCTGGGGGGATGCCTGACGACAGCGCCGGCGACTTCAAGGCCCTGATCCCGTTGCACTTTCCATTGCGACGGGGCGAGGGTTTGCCTATGTTCGCGTCGCACCCTCAGGAGGCTCGCAAACCCCATGCGCATGTCGCGTTATTTTCTGCCGACCCTTAAAGAAGACCCGTCCGAAGCCCAGGTCGTTTCGCATCGTCTGATGCTGCGCGCGGGCATGATCCGCCAATCCAGCGCCGGGATTTATTCCTGGCTGCCGCTTGGCCTGCGCGTCTTGCGCAAGGTCGAGGATATCGTGCGCCAAGAGCAGGATGCGGCGGGCTGTCAGGAGATGCTTATGCCGACGATCCAGCCGGCTGAGATCTGGCAGGAAAGCGGACGCTACGATGATTACGGCGCGGAAATGCTCCGTATTCGGGACCGTCACGACCGCGACATGCTGTTCGGGCCGACCAACGAGGAAATGATCACCGAGATCGCCCGCGCCCATATCCGCAGCTACAAGGATCTGCCGAAAAATCTCTACCACATCCAGTGGAAGTTCCGCGATGAAGTGCGGCCCCGGTTCGGCATCATGCGTGGCCGTGAATTCCTGATGAAGGATGCCTATTCGTTCGACCTCACCTATGAGGACGCGCGGGCCACCTATAACCGGATGTTCGTCGCCTACCTGCGCACGTATGCCCGGATGGGACTGAAGGCCATTCCCATGGCGGCTGATACCGGACCCATCGGTGGCGATCTGAGCCATGAATTTATTATTCTGGCCGATACCGGCGAGAGCGAGGTGTTCTGCCACAAGGATCTCCTGGATCTCGATGTGCTCGGCGAAACCGTCGATTACGATGCCGACCTGCAACCGATCGTCGACCGCTGGACGAGCATGTATGCGGCAACAGACGAAAAGCACGATCCAGCCGAAGCCGCCAAGCTCGGCGACAGCCTGATGACGGCGCGCGGGATCGAGGTCGGCCATATCTTCTATTTCGGCAACAAGTATTCCAAGGCAATGAACGCCTCTGTGACCGGCCCCGATGGCGACCAGGTGTTCCCCGAAATGGGCTCCTACGGTATCGGCGTCTCACGCCTTGTCGGCGGCCTGATCGAGGCTTTCCACGATGAAAACGGTATCGTCTGGCCCGAGGCTGTCGCACCGTTCGGTGCCGGCATCATCAATCTGAAAACCGGCGATGAGGCGTGCGATGCGGTATCTGTCGATCTGTACGGCAAGCTGCAGGCGGCGGGCCGCGATCCGATTTATGACGACCGCGATGTGCGCGCCGGTGCCAAATTTGCCGACATGGATCTGATCGGTATTCCGTGGCAGATCGTCATTGGTCCGCGCGGCGTGAAAAACGGCGTCGTCGAATTCAAAAACCGGGCGACCGGGGACCGCGAAGAAATTTCGGCTGAATCCGCAATGGCACGGCTGACCGCATGATTTTCAACGCCTTCGAACGCATGGTCGCGCTGCGCTATCTGCGGGCACGGCGCGAAGAAGGGTTCGTCTCGGTCATTGCCGGGTTTTCGCTGGCGGGGATCGCGCTCGGTGTGGCAACGCTGATCATCGTGATGTCGGTGATGAACGGGTTCCGCGCCGAACTGCTGGACCGAATTCTCGGACTGAACGGCCATATGGGCGTCTACAGTCTGACCAATCAGCCCCTCAACGATTTCGACCGCATCGCGACGGAGATCAAAAAGCTCGACGGCGTGACCCGCGTCATCCCGACGGTCGAGGGCCAGGTGCTGGTCAGTCGTAATCGTGTGGCGGCAGGCGCAATCGTGCGCGGAGTACGGGCATCCGATATTCGCGCCCGCAAAATCATCGCCGATAACATTCGCGCCGGCACGCTCGATAACTTCAAGGGTAAGTCGAGTGTCATCATCGGTACGCGCATGGCACGGAAATTCGGTGTGGGGCCAGGCGATACAATTCGACTGGTGTCGCCCCAATCCAATGCGACCGCGTTCGGCAGCGTGCCGAGGTCCAAGAAATACAGGATCGTGGCGCTGTTCGAGGTCGGCATGTTCGAATACGATTCCGGGTTCGTCTTTATGCCGCTCGAAGCCGCCCAGATCTATTTCCAGTCGAAGGACGCCGTCACCAATATCGAAGTGTTTCTCGACAACCCGGACCGGGTGACCTCGATCCGTGTCGAAATCCTGCGCGCCGCCGGCATGCCGCTGCGGCTGGTGGACTGGCAGCAGGCGAATGCGAGCTTCTTCAATGCGATCAAGGTCGAACGCAATGTGATGTTCATGATCCTGACCCTGATCATCCTGGTGGCCGCGTTCAACATCATTTCCGGCATGATCATGCTGGTGAAAGACAAGGGCCGCGATATTGCGATCCTGCGAACCATGGGTGCGACGCGCGGCATGATCATGCGCATCTTCTTGCTGGCCGGTGCGTCGGTAGGGATTATCGGGACGGCGGCGGGCTTCGGCCTCGGCGTCGCGTTTGCCGGCAATATCGAAACCATCCGCCAGTGGATCCAGGGCCTCACCGGCACGGAACTGTTTGCCGCCGAGATCTATTTCCTGTCGCAATTGCCGTCCGTGGTGGAAACCGGCGACGTGATCAGCGTAGTGGGCATGTCGCTTGGCCTGTCGTTCCTCGCAACCCTGTACCCGGCGTGGCGGGCAGCGCGGCTCGATCCCGTGGAAGCGCTTCGATATGAGTGACGGGGTTATGAGTGACGGGGTTATGAGTGACGCGCTCGTTCTCAACGATATCCAGCGCACGTTTCACCAGGCGGGTAACGAGCTCCAGGTATTGCGTGGTGCCGGGCTTTCAATCGCGCCCGGCGAAACCGTGGCCCTTGTCGGCCCGTCCGGCGCGGGAAAATCGACCCTGCTGCATATCGCCGGCCTGCTGGAGCGCCCCGATGGCGGCGAGGTGATCGTCGACGGCGAAGCCTGTTCGGGCCTGTCGGATGACCGGCGCACGGCGCTGCGACGGACGGCCATCGGCTTTATCTATCAGTTTCATCATCTGCTGCCGGAATTCACGGCGCTGGAAAACGTTGTCGTGCCGCAGATGATTGCGGGTGTCAGTAAATCCGCGGCGCGCAAACGCGCCAGTGAGCTGCTCGGCATGGTCGGGCTGTCCGAGCGCGAAGGCCACCGTCCGGCCAAGCTGTCGGGCGGCGAACAGCAGCGTGTGGCGATTGCCCGCGCACTGGCCAACAGCCCGAAAATACTGATCGCCGACGAGCCCACGGGCAATCTCGATCAGGAAACCGCGGAGCGGGTTTTCGAGCTGCTGATGCGTCTCACCCGTGAAACCGGTGTCTCATCCCTGGTCGCGACCCACAATCCGGACCTCGCTGCGCGCATGGACCGGACACTGGTCCTGAAAAACGGTCTTCTCGAAGCCCCCTGAGGCTATGCCTGCGCACGATTCGGTTTAGACTGAGCGCATGACCGATCCAGGATTTATCCATCTCCGCGTACATACCGCCTATTCGCTGTCCGAGGGCGCGATCAAGCTGCCGAAGCTGATCCAGCTGGCGACCCAGCTCAAAATGCCCGCCGTTGCCGTGACAGACACGAATAATCTGTTTGGCGCGCTCGAATTTTCGCTGGCCGCATCGAAGGCGGGTATCCAGCCGATTATTGGCTGCCAGTTCGATATAGCCCGCGAGGGCGAAGCGAAGCGCCAGGGTGGCAACAATGCAAACGCGCGGCGGCATGACCGGCTTGTAGTGCTGGCGCAGAACCAGACGGGCTATGCAAACCTGATGGAATTGTCCTCGGACGCGTTTCTGACCACCGAGCACGGCGATACGCATACGACGCTGGAGAAACTCGAAGAACGCTCCGATGGCCTGATCTGTCTGTCGGGCGGGCCGGACGGTCCGCTGGGGCGTCTGATCGCCGATGGACAGGTCCCGGCCGCCGAAGCCATGTGCGATCGGCTGAACGCTGTTTTCGCGGGGCGGTTTTATATAGAGCTGCAGCGCCATGGCCTCGCGTCAGAGCGCCAGATCGAGCCGGGCCTGCTGAAGCTCGCCTATGACCGCGATATTCCGCTGGTCGCCACCAATGACGCGTATTTCGCGACCCAGGACATGTACGAGGCGCATGACGCATTGCTGTGCATCGCCGACGGACGCTACGTGTCCGAGTCCGAGCGCCGCCGCCTGACCGATCAGCATCATTTCCGCTCGGCGACAGAGATGCGCGAATTGTTCGCCGATCTGCCAGAAGCGATCGACAACACGGTGGTTGTTGCGCGGCGCTGTGCCTTCATGCCGACGGAACACGCACCGATCCTGCCGCCGTTCGAGGTGGAGGGTGTTTCGAACGAGGAAGAAGCGCTGAAGCTGATGGCCGAGGAGGGGCTGGAGGGGCGGCTGGATGCGCAGGTCTATACCGACGACATGGATGCCGCTGCGCGCGAGGGAGTGGCAACACCCTATCGCGAGCGGCTGGCGTTCGAGCTCAACGTCATCATCGAAATGGGTTTCCCCGGCTACTTCCTGATCGTTGCCGATTTTATCCAGTGGTCGAAGGACAAGGGTATTCCCGTCGGGCCGGGTCGTGGTTCCGGCGCGGGCTCTGTGGTGGCCTGGGCGCTGACCATCACCGATCTCGATCCGCTCAAATTCGGATTGCTGTTTGAACGTTTCCTGAACCCGGAACGTGTGTCGATGCCTGATTTCGACATCGATTTCTGCCAGGATCGCCGCGACGAGGTGATCCGCTACGTTCAGGAAAAATACGGGGACGACAAGGTCGCCCAGATTATCACGTTCGGAAAACTGCAGGCCCGCGCGGTGCTGCGCGATGTCGGCCGGGTGCTTGGCATGCCGTATGGGCAGGTCGATAAAATTACGAAAATGGTGCCGTTCAATCCGGCCCATCCGCCGACGCTGCAGGAGGCCCTCGATGGTGAGCCGCAGATGCGCCAGTTGCGTGACAGTGACGAGACGGTCGCCCAGCTCATCGATAATGCGCTGAAGCTCGAAGGGCTGTACCGGCACGCATCGACCCATGCGGCGGGCGTGATCATCGGCGACCGGCGTCTGGCTGAACTGGTACCGCTGTACAAGGACCCGCGGTCCGACATGCCGGCGACGCAGTTCTCGATGAAATACGCCGAAGCCGCCGGGCTGGTGAAATTCGATTTTCTCGGCCTGAAGACGCTGACCGTGCTGCAGCGCGCGATTGAGCTGATCGAGCTGCGCGAGGAAGCACCGGATCTGCTGGACCTGCCGCTCAGCGATCCAAAAACGTTCGAGATGCTGTCGCGCGGCGAGACCGTCGGCGTGTTCCAGCTTGAAAGTTCGGGCATGCGCGATGTGCTGCGCCAGCTCAAACCCGATACATTCGAAGACATCATCGCCCTGGTCGCGCTCTATCGGCCGGGGCCGATGGACAACATTCCGCGCTACATCGCCTGTAAGCACGGCCAGGAAGAACCGGATTACCTGCATCCCGACCTGCAGCCGATTTTGGAAGAGACCTTCGGCGTGATGATCTATCAGGAACAGGTGATGCAGATCGCCCAGGTCCTGTCGGGTTATTCGCTCGGCGGCGCCGATCTGCTGCGTCGCGCCATGGGCAAGAAGATCGCCGCCGAAATGGAGGCGCAGCGCGAAGCTTTCGTCGACGGCGCCGGGGAACGCGGTGTCGACAAGGCGCAGGCGGGCATGATCTTCGATCAGGTCGACAAGTTCGCAGGCTATGGCTTCAACAAAAGCCATGCGGCGGCCTATGCGCTGGTCGCTTATCAGACGGCGTACCTGAAGGCCAACTACCCGGTCGAATTCCTTGCGGCATCGATGACCCTCGATCTCGGCAATACCGACAAGCTGAATATCTTCCGCCAGGAGCTGGACCGCCTCGATATCCCGCTGTTGTCGCCGGACATGAACAAATCGGGCGTGACCTTCATGGTCGAGACCATCACAAATGGCACGACGACCTATGCCGTGCGCTACGCGCTTGCCGCCATCAAGAATGTCGGCCAGCAGGCGATGGCGGATGTTGTCGCGGAACGCGATGCTAACGGCTCGTTCGCCGATCTTGCCGATTTCGCCACCCGGCTGGGCTCATCCGGCGCCAATAAGCGCCAGTTTGAAAACCTGGTGAGGGCAGGGGCGTTTGACAGCCTGGATACCAATCGTAAGCGCATGTACGAGGGGTCGGAGGGCGTGATGCGCCTCGCCAATGCATCTGCGCAGGAGCGCAATAGCGGCCAGGACAGCCTGTTCGGCGGTGCGGTGGAGGAAGACGATAACGCGCGGCTCCGCCTGCCCGATACGCTCGACTGGCCGATAATGGACCGCCTGACCCATGAATTTGAAGCCGTGGGCTCCTATCTGTCGGCCCATCCGCTCGATGCCTATGCCGGCCAGTTGCGTAAGTTACGGATCGTGCCTGCGGCCGATATCAGCGCGCGCATGGCGGGGACATCACCGAACGTTGCCGGTGTGGTCATCAGCAAGCAGGAACGCACGTCCGCCAAGGGCAACCGCTTTGCCTTCGTGCAGATGTCGGACGGCTCCGGCGTGTTTGAAATCGTCGTGTTCTCCGAAACGCTGGCACAATCCCGCGACCTGCTCGAAGGCGGCCAGCGCGTGATCGTCACCGTCGAGGTCCGCGCCGATGACGGCGATGCGGCACGCATGTCCGCCAGCCTGATCCGCCCGCTCGACGAGGTGCTTGCAAGTGCCTCGACCGAGCTGAAGATCGTCATTGCCGATCCGATCGCTATCGACGGCGTAAAACAGGCGCTCGAGGCCGGCGAGGTGGGCAAATGCAAGGTCGCCCTGATCCTGGATGTCGGCGATCACCAGGAAGTGGAAATCAAACTGCCACGAAAGATCGCCCTGACGGGGAATTTCCGGGCGGCGGTGGCGCATCTGCCGGGCGTGGTCACGGTGTTGGATCCGTAAACATAAGTGGCCCGCCGCATATACGTTTGTTGCGCTACGAAACGCATCTTATAACTGGCTATGACATTTAATTGATATAGAGAAACCCTTGGATACGTTGTTGCTGATTGTGGGCTTTTCCGGTTTTTATATATTTATTATGGGGATGTTCGATCTTCACCAAGCACAGAACAATAGGAGTAAAAAATGGTGGAGAATTTTCTATGGATACGAGATTTTGTTTTCAAATAATTACAATGCTGAAGGTCAAAAATTCGTAGCGTCGGGGCTTTTAAAGATCGCCTCCGGCTTCGTCATTTGCCTGTTTTGTTTTCTTTCAGACATGTTTTTCTATTGATAGTTTGAAACGCAGGATTTCAGCGGGAACGATCAGGTGACCGAAAATGCTTAATTCTCCATCCGTTTACAAAACGTACAAGAAGGTCTTCACCACTGCCGAATGCCTGAAGATTGAGGAAGCAGCCCGGCAGTACGATACTCAGTCGGGGACGGTGGCGACCAAAACATCGAATGAGGAATTCGTTGTCGATAACAGGCTGAGGAATAGTGATATTCTGTTTTTCAGCGAGCCGTGGATCGTCGAAAGGGTGCAGAACGTCGTTTTACGCGCCAATCGCGAGGCGAAATGGAATGTCAGCGTCAGCGATCTGGAGCCGATGCAGTACGGCGAATACGCGCCTGGCGGCTATTATGACTGGCATTTCGATGCGCTGGGCTATCCGTACGATGCGAACTCAATGTATCCGGGCAAGGTCCGAAAGTTGAGCGTCAGCGTGCTGATCAACGATGCCAGGGAATTCGAGGGCGGTGAGTTCGAGGTGAATGCCGGTTTTCAGGAAACCCCGCTCGCCTCCAACGTCGTAAACATCCAGAAACCAGGCCGACATGGTGGTCTTTCCCAGCCTGCTCCTCCACCGGGTGCGTCCGGTGACGAAGGGCCTGAGAAAAAGTCTCGTATGCTGGATCCTGGGCCCGCCATTTTTCTAGGCTAGGGATTCCTCATCGCATCGGTGAGGGACGGTTGGCATCATTGCCGATCCCATAGACATTGACGGGGTAAAAGAGGCGCTGGAGACTGGCGAGGTAGGCAAAGGTGAAGGCGCAAAACCGTCTATGCTTCATCCGTTCTCATTGACCGGGTGGCAACGGCCGGTGACGAGGAACAGGTTCTCTAGAATTTAAAAGAAGCGACCTTAAAAAGTAACCTAATGCAATATTATCACGAATACCTTTTCTTGTTTTCTTGGCTTGTTTTCATGGTGAATGTATTCGTGTTCAGAAAATATTTTGGTACGAGGCATAGAATTGATCTGATTCGATTTTTGAAAATTGTATTTATTGAGCAAAAAAATAAAACAGAGAAATATATTTGTTGGTCTGTTCGAGTTTTTTTTATTTTATTGATATCTGCAATTTTAACTTATCACCTCGAGTCGGGGGGGTTAAGTGTTGGATAATAAAACCCGTCCTTTCATGCCATATATTTACGGCGCCGTGGGGGTACTGCTGAGTAGGGGCTGGTTCCCGACGAATTAGCTAAAAAACAGTGCCAGTTTTTTCTGTTTTGTTCCTTTTTGTGGTAGGCTACTGGGTTCGATGAACAGAGGTGGACGTGAAATGCAGGTGATGGAAGCATTCCACATAGGGAACAGAATTCTCGTTCGGCCGGCATATGCCGATTAAACGCCCACTTTAACCCACCAGACGGGTGCCGACCCTTTGGGTGCATGGGGTTGTTTTGCGTGTTTTGATTTTTGCCCCGCGGAGATCAAGAAACCCCTTGCGGGAACAGCGGTTTAGGCCTATCAACCGCTTCGTAAATCCACACGCGGGGCTACGGACGGCGGCGTCATAGGCTGATCGTTCGATCCGGTGTCAGGCCGACCGGGTTCGGAATTCCTCCAAACCCTTGAAATACCTGACCATTCCCGCGGAGGTCTAACCGGAAAAGGACACTGAAAATGGCTATGCCAGAATTCTCGATGCGTCAGCTTTTAGAGGCCGGCGTTCACTTTGGACACAATACCCGCCGCTGGAACCCCAAGATGGAGCAATACATCTTTGGCGTTCGCAATAAAGTTCACATTCTCGACCTTCAGCAGACCGTACCGATGCTTAGTGCGGCACTGGCGGCTGTACGCGAAGTAACCGCGCGCGGCGGACGTGTGCTGTTCGTCGGTACCAAGCGCCAGGCGAGTGAGATTGTCGCGGAATCGGCCGGTCGTTGCGGCCAGTATTACGTCAACCATCGTTGGCTCGGCGGCATGCTGACCAACTGGAAGACCATCACGCAGTCGATCAAACGCCTGCACGAGCTGGACGAAATGCTCGGTTCGGCGGAAATCGCCGAAGGCCTGACCAAAAAGGAACAGCTGAACCTGACACGCGAACGCGACAAGCTCGAGCGTTCACTCGGCGGTATCAAGGACATGGGCGGCCTGCCGGACATGCTGTTCATCATCGACACCAACAAGGAAGAACTCGCGGTGGCGGAAGCCAAGACGCTGAATATTCCGGTGATCGCGGTGATCGACAGCAATTCCAGCCCGCACGGGGTGACGTTCCCCATTCCGGGTAATGACGATGCCATCCGCTCGATCGCTCTGTATTGCGATCTGCTGTCTGCTGCCGTGCTTGACGGCCTGCAGCAGGAAGCCATCACGTCGGGTGAAGACCTTGGCGCTGCGGAAGTGGCACCGGTCGAGGCGCTTCCGGCTGCGACGCCGGCTGCTGCTGAGCCAGTGGCAGCTGCCGCTGTTGAAGCGGCGCCTGTTGTCGAGGCAGCTCCGGCTGCCGAAGCGGCACCGGCAGAAGCAGCACCTGCGGAAGAGAAACCCGCAACCTGATAAGAAGTCTGATTATTATCAGGCTGTTATAGACTTTTATTGAGAAGGTAAGTTATGGCTGATATTACAGCTGCGCTGGTCAAGGAACTGCGCGAATCCTCCGGCGCCGGCATGATGGATTGCAAAAAGGCGTTGACCGAAACCGGCGGCAACATGGACGAAGCCGTCGATTGGCTCCGTAAGAAGGGTCTTGCGGCCGCGGCCAAGAAATCCGGCCGTGTTGCGGCGGAGGGACTCGTTTCCGTCGCCACAGACGGATCCAAGGGTGCGGTTATCGAACTTAATTCCGAAACCGACTTTGTTGCGCGGAACCCGGAATTCCAGGCATTCGTCGCCAGTATCTGCCAGGTCGCGCTGTCCCAGGACGGCGATTTCGACAAGGCGTCTGCAACCGTCATGGATGGCGGCAAGTCCGTCACCGATACAGTGACCGAAATGGTCGGTACGATTGGCGAGAACCTGTCGTTCCGCCGGTCTGTCGGGATCACCGTCAGTGAAGGCGTTGTTGCGAGCTATGTCCACGGCGCGGTCGCCCCGAACCAAGGTAAAATCGGCGTTATCATCGGCCTGGAATCAGCCGGCGATGCGGGCAAACTGGCCGAATTCGGCAAACAGCTTGCCATGCATGTCGCCGCGGCCAATCCGTTGTGGGTGTCGCAGGACGAAGTCGACACCGAGGCGGTTGATCGTGAACGTGAAGTTCTGGCGGATCAGGCACGTGAATCCGGCAAGCCGGAAGAGATTGTGCAGAAGATGGTCGATGGCCGTCTGCGCAAGTACTATGAAGAAGTCTGTCTGTTGGATCAGACATTCGTGATTGACGGCGAAACCAAGATCTCGAAAGCGGTTGAGGCTGCTGCGGGTGATGTCGGTGCGCCGGTCAAGATCGTCGGCTTTGCCCGTGTCCAGCTCGGTGAAGGCATCGAGAAGGAAGAATCGGACTTCGCCGCGGAGGTCGCCGCGACGGCGGGCGGCTGAGCAGGGGAAAGCCGATGCCGGATAGCGCTCAACTTCGCTTCAAACGTGTCCTTCTGAAGGTTTCGGGAGAGGCATTGATGGGGGAGGGCGCGTATGGCATCGATCCCGAGACCGCGAACCGAATTGCCAATGAAATCAAATCTGTAACCGACCTTGGGGCCGAAGTATGCCTCGTGATCGGCGGCGGAAATATCTTCCGCGGAATTTCCGGCGCAGCCGCCGGGCTTGAGCGCGGCACCGCAGATTACATGGGCATGTTGGCGACCGTGATGAACGCGCTTGCGATGCAGGGCGCGCTCGAGGATATCGGTGTGCCGACGCGGGTACAGTCGGCGATCCCGATGTCCACCATCTGTGAGCCGTTTATCCGACGCCGGGCAATCCGGCATATGGAGAAGGGCCGTGTCGTGATCTTTGCGGCAGGTACCGGTAACCCTTATTTTACGACCGATACGGCGGCGGCATTGCGCGCGACCGAGATGAATTGCGACGCGATCTTCAAGGGCACGCAGGTGGATGGCGTCTATTCGGCCGACCCGCACAAGGTCGCGGATGCTGAACGGTATGACACGCTGACCTACCTGGATGTGCTGGCGCGCGACCTGCGGGTGATGGATGCGTCGGCAATCTCGCTGGCACGTGAAAATAACATACCGATTCTGGTCTTTTCGATACACAATCCCAACGCTTTTGCCGCTGTGGTGCAGGGTGAAGGCACCTTCACGATAATCAGTGACGAAGGTTGAGTGAGAAGGATTTCAGACAATGGCTGACCCCGATATTGACGACATAGAGCGCCGGATGAACGGCGCGTTCGAAGTACTGCGCGACGAATTCAGCGGTTTGCGTACCGGTCGTGCGTCACCTGCGCTGTTGGAGCCTATAACTGTCGATGCATACGGATCACCGATGCCGATGAACCAGGTCGGCACGATCAGTGCGCCGGACGGTCGAATGCTGTCCGTTCAGGTATGGGATAATTCGCTGATCAGCTCGGTCGAGAAAGCTATTCGGGATTCCAACCTCGGCCTGAACCCGCAGACCGAGGGTAATGTCGTTCGGGTGCCGGTGCCGCAATTGTCGGAAGATCGGCGTATTGAAATGACCAAAATCGCCGGTAAATATGCGGAGCAGGCACGGATTGCGGTACGGAATGTCCGCCGGGACGGCATCGATATGCTCAAAAAAATGGAAAAAGACGGCGACATCTCCCAGGACGAGCAGCGTGCCTGGACGGATGAAATCCAGAAGCTGACGGATAGTACGATCAAGACGATCGATGCATCCGTTACTTCGAAGGAAGCCGAAATCCTTCAGGTATAGTTGTATGAAACCAGCCCCCACCCAGCCGGAATCAAACGGCATACCTGTACATGTCGCCATCATTATGGATGGAAACGGCAGGTGGGCGAAAGCCAAGGGACTGCCACGGGCGGCTGGTCACGCGCAGGGCGCAGAGGCCGTACGACGTACCGTTAAGGCGGCAAATCAACTCGGGATCCAGTATCTCACGCTTTACGGGTTCTCGCTTGAGAACTGGAAACGTCCGGCGAAGGAAATCGCTGATCTGATGGGCCTGTTGCGGCTTTATCTGCGGAAGGAGATCTCCGAACTCCACAAGGAAGGCGTGCGTATCCGCTTTATCGGCGACCGTTCCCTGCTTGAGCCCGATATCATCTCGCTGATCGAAATGTCTGAACAGAAGACCAGGGCCAATACCCAGCTCGACCTCGTGATTGCGCTCAGCTACGGCAGCCGCCAAGAGATTACGGCGGCGGTACGTCAACTGGTTGACGACGTTGTAGCGGGTGACGTGGATGCAGATTCTATCGATGAAAATGCGATTGAAGCCCGGCTTTATACCTCTGATATTCCCGACCCGGACCTGATCGTCAGGACCAGTGGCGAGCAACGCATCAGTAATTTTCTGCTCTGGCAGTCCGCCTATGCGGAATTCGTTTTTACCGATGTGCTGTGGCCTGACTTTTCGCGCGAAAAACTGGAGGATTCAATCGAAGAATTCGGTCGCCGCGAAAGGCGTTATGGCGCAACCACCGCCTGAACGCATAGCCGGCAATCATGGTTTTCGGAATCTCGGGCTGCGGCTTAGATCTGCAGCCGTTCTGGCGCCTCCCGTGTTTGCAGGAATCTATTTCGGTTCTCCCTGGTTCGATGTGCTTATCGTCCTGGCAGGTGGGGTGATGGCCTGGGAATGGGCGACAATGTGTTCCAGCAGCAGGTTCGATCTCGTCGGCTGGCTGATGGAGGCGGGGATCGCAGCCTGCCTTATTTCATTGTATGCAGGTAATCCCGCGCTTTCGCTGCTGGCGGCAGCAATTGTCGTGATCGTTGTGATGGGCGTCGCCGCCATCCGCCGGCACGATAGCCCGGCTCGGCTGGGTATGGGGGCGGGAATTATCAGCGTGTTCTGCCTTTCGTTTGTCTGGCTCAGAGCGTTACCGGATACGGGGCTGGAACTTGTCATCTGGCTGGTCGTTGCCGTGTGGTTTACAGATGCGGGCGGTTACTTCTTCGGGAAGATGATCGGCGGTCCGAAGCTGGCGCCGCGAATCAGTCCGAACAAGACATGGGCTGGGCTTGCCGGAGGGATCTTGCTTGCGACCCTCTGGAGCGTGGCTGCGCTGTCCTGGGGCGGTGGTCATGCGATCGGGCCTGCGATGGCCGCAGCGGTTGGTATTGCAGTGCTCGCACAACTCGGCGACCTTTCGGTTTCCGCCGTAAAGCGGCGCTTCGGCGTTAAGGATACGAGTGGCCTGATCCCGGGGCATGGCGGGGTTCTGGACCGGTTGGATGGCATGTTATTGACGGGGCCGACAGCTGCATTCGTGCTAGTCTTGTATGGTAAAGGGTGGATTTAATGACGAACGAAAAACCGACCCGCACGGACGTGCCTCGACGGGTCACCATTCTGGGGTCAACGGGGTCGATCGGCTGCAGCACGATTGACCTGATAGAGCGGGATCCAGACGCGTATGTGGTTGAGGCGTTAACGGCCAATCGGAGCGTGGACGCTCTGGCCGAGCAGGCGCGGCAGTTTAATGCCCGATTTGTCGCGGTAGCAGACCCTGACTGTTACAGAGCCCTTAAATCAGCGATGTCCGGCACTACTGCGGAGATCGCGGCCGGGCCTGAAGCTATCGTCGAGGCTGCCGCGCGGGATGCTGACTGGGTAATGGCCGGGATTGTTGGCGCGGCTGGTCTGGAACCTACGTTGCAGGCGGCGCGGGCAGGGGCGGTTGTCGCTTTTGCGAACAAAGAATGCCTTGTGTGTGCCGGCGATCTGATGCTCGAGGAAATCGCAAAGAGCGGTGCGACCCTCCTGCCGGTCGATTCTGAGCACAATGCGATTTTCCAGGTGTTTGACTTCGAGCGACGCGAGTCGATCGAAAAAATCATTCTGACAGCCTCCGGAGGCCCGTTTCGCGAGACCAGCCTGGAAGATATGCGCAAGGTCACGCCGGCGCAGGCTGTTGCGCACCCAAATTGGGACATGGGTGCCAAGATTTCCGTGGATTCTGCGACAATGATGAACAAGGGGCTCGAATTAATCGAAGCCTATTATCTATTCGGTATACCGGAAGACCGTATCGATATTCTGGTTCACCCCCAGTCGATCATTCACAGTATGGTGTCGTATATTGATGGCTCGGTCCTGGCACAGCTCGGGACGCCGGATATGCGGACACCGATTTCCTATACCCTTGCCTGGCCCCAGCGGATGACCGCACCGAGTGCGCGTCTGGACCTTGGCGAAATCGCGACACTGACCTTTGAAGCGCCTGATTCTGAAAGGTTTCCAGCGTTAGCGTTAGCACGCGAAGCCTTGAAAACCGGCGGCTCAGCTCCTACTATCTTGAACGCGTCGAACGAGGTTGCCGTGGCTGGGTTTCTCGATGGTAAGCTCGGTTTTCTGGATATCCCGAGAGTTGTTGCGGACACGCTCGAAAAGGTGCCCAGTAGCGAGATCGGTTCTGTCGATGATGTTTTGTCCGTCGATGCGGCAGCGCGGCAGGTTGCGGAAGAAATCATGTCCGATACGCGTCTTCGGGTTTGATGGCGGAACGGTTAGGGCTGAAACAGAAGATATTGTGATTTGATGCTCGAATTATTTGCAGTGATCTGGGACTACGTGATTCCCTTTTTGGTGGTCCTGACCGTGCTCGTGTTCGTGCATGAGATGGGTCACTACCTTGCCGCGCGGAAATGCGGCATCCGGGTGGAGGTGTTCTCAGTCGGTTTCGGACGTGAACTCTTCGGCTGGACCGACAAGGTCGGCACCCGATGGAAGCTGAGCGCAATTCCTTTTGGCGGCTACGTCAAGATGTTCGGCGAAATGCAGACCCACAGGGATGCGCCGCCAGACGGCGAAAGTTCCGAGCCCGATGCAGCGGATGGCAGCGGGATAGCGACCGGTGCGCCGGATGCCTTCGATTCCAAGTCGCTCGGCCAACGCGCTTTCGTTGTATTTGCGGGACCGCTGGCGAACTTCCTGTTTGCGATTGCGATCCTGGCGGGGATGTTCATGACCGTCGGTCAGCCGTTCACCCCGTCTGATATCGGCAAGGTTTACCCGAATTCTGCTGCGGAGCGCGCTGGCTTCCAGGCCGGAGACGTCATCACGGGCATAGACGGCACGCGCGTCGAACGGTTCGAACAGGTGATCCGGAAAGTTCAGCTGCATCCGGGCGTGACGATGATCTTTCAGGTCCAGCGCGGAGATCGCGAAATTGCGCTCACAGCTGTGCCCGATGTGCTCGATGAAAAGGATCGTTTCGGTAACCAGCAGCGGATCGGCCGTTTGGGAATTTCCCGTGCGGGCACCGACAGAAAACTTATTAAGCACGACCCGATTACGGCGGTCTGGCGTGCAACGACGGAAACCTATGTGCTGACCGGCAGCATATTCTCGGCTCTCGGGCAGATCATCAGAGGGACCCGCTCAACGAAGGAGCTCGGTGGCCCGATCCGGATCGCGGAGATGTCGGGTAACGTCTGGCAGGCCGGTCTTATAAGCGTGCTGATGTTTGCGACCATACTGTCGATAAATCTCGGCCTCATAAACCTGTTCCCGGTGCCGATGCTGGATGGGGGGCATTTGCTCTTTTACGCGATCGAAGCCCTGCGGGGGCGCCCCTTGGGGCTTCGGGCGCAGGAATACGGGTTGAGGATAGGTATTGCGATGGTGTTTGCCTTGATGGTGTTCGCCACATGGAACGACTTGGTTCAGCTGCAAGTCGTCGATTTTTTCGTAAATCTTGTAACGTGAAGAATAACGGTGTGATTGCAGACGGATTAGAGGGCGTGCGACGAGGGTTCCGTCGGTTGTTTGTGGCGTTTATTGCGATGCCGCTCATCGCCGCCATGTTCGCTCATCCGGTGAGTGCGCAAAGCCTCGACAATCGCCTGCGGAATATTCAGGTTGAAGGCGCTCAGCGGATTGAAGCGGATACCGTGCGATCGTATATGGGATTGCGTAACGGCGATCAGGTTAGCGTTGGTGCACTCGATAAATCTCTCAAGGCATTGTTTGAGACGGGTCTGTTTGCGGATGTGAACATACGTCAGGATGGGCAGGATGTGGTTGTGCGGGTTGTTGAAAACCCGATCATCAACCGGATTGCCTTTGAGGGTAATAAGCGGATTTCCAATGACATTCTGAATGATGAGGTCAAGCTGCGGCCTCGTGTTGTCTTTACGCGCGCCCGGGTTCAGACCGATCTTCAGCGGATAATGGATGTTTACCGCCGAAGCGGGCGCTTCTCGGCGACAGTCGTGCCCAAGGTTATTCAGCTTCCCCAGAATCGTGTCGACCTCATCTTTGAGATAGCCGAAGGCGAGTTGACTGAAATTCGGAAGATTGCATTCGTCGGCAACAAGAAATTTGACGGTGGCGATCTGAGAGAAGTGATTCAGACCCGTGAAACTGCGTGGTACCGGTTTTTATCGTCTGACGATACATATGACCCTGACCGGCTTACTTTCGACCGGGAACTGCTGCGGCGGCATTATCTGGCGAACGGGTATGCGGATTTCCGCGTAATATCCGGTGTGGCTGAACTGACGCCGGACAGTACTGCGTTTTTCGTAACCTTCACTGTGGATGAAGGTGAACGCTACAAGTTCGGAAAAATCGATATAACCACAGCGCTTAAGGACCTGGATGTCGCGAAACTGCGCGCGGAACAGTCGATTGAGAAAGGCGATTGGTACAATGCGGACGAGGTCGAGGGACTGATCGGCAAGTTGACCGATGCCGTTGGCGTTCTCGGTTATGCTTTTGTCGATATCCGTCCACGCGTTCGCCGGGACAGAAAAACCCGGACGATCGATGTCACATTTGTCATTCAGGAAGGCCCTCGGGTTTTTGTCGAACAGGTCAAGATATCGGGCAATGTTCGTACGCTGGACAAGGTCATTCGTCGTGAAATCCTGCTGGTGGAAGGGGATGCGTTCAATACGTCCAAACTGCGACGGACGCGTCAGCGTATTCGTAACCTGGGCTTTTTCGAGCGGGTTGAGATAGAGAACAAGGCGGGATCGGCGCGTGACAAAACAGTCGTCGACGTATCTGTGAAAGAGCGCTCAACGGGCGAGATCTCGTTTGGCGCGGGTTTCTCGAGTTCCAGTGGCGTGTTGGGCGATGCCAGCATTCGTGAACGAAATCTTCTCGGCCGCGGGCAGGACTTAAGGCTCGGGGTCCAGGTTGGAGAGCGACAGCAGCAGATCGATTTGTCGTTCACAGAACCCTATTTTCTCGACAAGAATCTATCGGCGGGCTTCGACGTTTTTCGCACCAGCCGGGATCTACAGACGGAAAGTTCGTTTGATCGAGAGACCCTGGGTTTTGCGCTGAGGTCCGGATACCGGATTACCGAGCCATTAACACAAACGTGGCGCTATACCCTGCGCGAGGATAAAATTACGGATATTGCGTCGGACGCGTCGCTTGCGATCCAGGAGCAGGAGGGCGCGTTTATTACGTCTTCGATCGGGCAATCGCTGCTGTACGACAAGCGGGACAACAGGCTTAATCCGACGACCGGGTATTTTGTCGAATTGAAGAATACAGTCGCGGGATTGGGCGGTGATTCAAATTACCTGCGCAATGATTTGTCTGGTGGTAAATTTTATCAGCTCTACGATAAATGGATCGTCAATCTAGGCGCGGGTGCCGGGTATATTATCGGCCTTGGAGATGATATCCGCATCATCGACCGGTTCTTCCTGGGCGGAAAAACGCTTCGCGGATTTGAGGATTCTGGCGTGGGTCCGCGCGATACCGCAGCCGGTGATGCCATTGGTGGTAACTGGTTTTACCGGGCAACCGTCGGATTGACCTTTCCTCTGGGCCTTCCGAATGAATTTGGCGTGAAGGGCCGGGTGTTCACGGATGCCGGCAGCATCGGAGAGAATGACAGCTCATTCTCAACCCTCACCGATACAGCATCTATTAGAATGTCCATCGGAACAGGTATATTGTGGGATTCTCCATTTGGCCCGGTGAACATCGATTTCGCCAAGGCGATATTAAAGGAAGATTTCGATGAGACAGAACTCGTCAGGTTTAGTTTCGGGGCCAGATTTTGACCGGTAAAAGCAACTTATGCGTTTCTATTGGCCTTGCTGGCTTGCTGACGCTCGGCGCATTCGTTTCGAGCGCTGCTGCGCAAGAAATACCCACGCCGAAAATCGGTGTTGTCGATGTTCAGAAAGTCCTTAGGGATTCCAAGGCTGCAAAAAGTATCCGACCGGAATTCGAGAAAATGCGTAAGGCTTTTCAGAAACAGGTGAGCGCGCAGGAACAGCGATTGCGCCAGGTTGAACAGGAGCTTACCCGGCAGCGGGCTATTCTTGCGCCGGAAGCGTTCAGCCAGAAGCGTCGGGCCTTCAGCGAAGAAGCGCGCAAGGCGCAGAGCTCTGTGCAGGAACAGCGTCGGGCGCTTGATCGGGCGTTCAAGGACACCAAAAACGAAATACTAAAAAATCTTGTTGTTGTCGCTCAGCAGGTCGCCGAGGCAAAAAAGCTGAATATGTTGCTTGAGAAACGCTTCGTATTTCTGTCGGCAAAAACGATGGACGTTACGAAGGACGTCATTGCCCGGTTGGATAAACGTTTGCCGAAACTTGCCGTGAAATTGGGCAAAGCAAACCAGGGCGCTGGCAAAGGCAAAAACTAGTCATGCCGCCGGATCCCAGGTTTTTCCCAGCAGCAGGGCCGTTTACGACTGCAGAGCTTGCGGAGATCGCAGGAGCGGCAGTTGAAGGGCCCGGGACCGCGGGACAGACTTATTCAGACGTCGCGGCGCTGGATGAAGCTGACGCAAATACGATTAGCTTTCTCGACAACAAGGCTTACGTCGACCAATACCGTCAGACGGACGCTGGGTGTTGTCTCGTCGCGCCGAAATTTGTTCCCGAGGCTCCTGACGGAATGGTCTGTCTCGTCACGGATACGCCCTACCTTGCCTACGCACGTGTCGCCGAGGCTTTTCATCCTAATGTCGAATTTTCCTATTGTCCGGCGGGTTCAGACCCGGCGATCCATCCGTCCGCGCGCATAGGCTCAGGGACGATTATTGGCTCGGGGACAATTGTTGGCCCAAACGCGGAGATCGGGGCTGATTGTCGTATTGGACCAAGCGCATATATCGGCGACGCTGTTCGTATTGGTGACCGGTGCAGTATCGGTCCGTCGGTGTCGGTTCGTTTTGCTGTATTGGGTAGCGACATCTCGCTGTTCGCAGGGGTCAGAATTGGCGAACCGGGTTTTGGGTTCGCTGTATCGCCTGCGGGCGCGGTGACGGTACCTCAACTCGGTCGTGTTCTAATTGAGGACCATGTCGAAGTTGGTGCAAATTCAACCATCGACCGTGGGGCCGGGCCGGATACGGTCATCGGCTGGGGGACGAGGATTGATAATCTGGTGCAGATCGGGCACAACGTCAGGATTGGAAAAGGCTGCATAATTGTTGCGCAGACTGGCATCGCGGGGAGTTGCAAAATCGGGAACGGTGTTCAGTTGGGTGGACAGGTCGGCCTCGCGGGGCACCTCAATATAGGTGACGGGGTGCGGGTCGCTGCTCAATCGGGCGTTCACCGAGACGTCGAGGCAGGATCAACAATTGGCGGCACACCGGCTGTGCCGCTGCGCGAGTATTTCAAGCGTATCACGGCGCTCGCGCGACTAGCAGGCGAAAAAGGAAGGTAGAATGGATACTGTGGAAACAACTGGCCAGTTGGATCTGATCGATATCAACCGGATAATGGAATTGATCCCCCATCGCTATCCTTTTCTGATGATCGAGCGTGTGATTGATATTGTGCCCGGTGTGAAGGCCACAGGCGTCAAGAACGTTTCGATCAACGAGCCTTATTTTGCCGGTCACTTTCCCGAAAAACCGGTTATGCCCGGGGTGCTGATCATCGAGGCTATGGCGCAGACGGCAGCCGTATTGGTCGTCCATACGCTTGGCAAAGATGCAGAAGGTAAGCTGGTCTACTTCATGTCGGTCGACGGTGCCCGGTTCAGAAAACCGGTTGAGCCGGGCGATCAAATCCATGTCGAGGTTGTTAAGCAGCGGACACGAGGCAATGTGTGGAAGTTTGCGGGCCGCGCAATG
This sequence comes from Paracoccaceae bacterium, assembly GCA_047638395.1. Classification (GTDB taxonomy): domain Bacteria; phylum Pseudomonadota; class Alphaproteobacteria; order MPNO01; family UBA830; genus CAXBCP01. The sequence continues at coordinate 113,570 of JBLIMV010000011.1, forward strand.
GTTGGCGATACCCTTGTCGCGGAAGCCACTTACGCCGCCATGATTATGACCGATTGAGAGTTTGATGAGCAATATACATCCCACGGCTATCGTAGATGCCTCGGCAGAGATCGGCGACGGGGTTGCTATCGGCCCATATAGCGTTGTGGGGCCTGATGTAAAAATCGGCGAAGGCTCTGCATTGTTGTCCCATGTCGTACTGGATGGCCGGACAACCCTGGGGCCGAATTGCCGCGTTTACCCGTTTGCGTCGATTGGCCATCAGCCACAGGACATGAAGTATCACGGCGAGCCGTCGACGCTGTCGATCGGCGCAAATAATATCTTCCGCGAACATGTGACGGTTAATCCGGGTACAGAGGGCGGCGGAATGGTGACTTCCATCGGGAATAACTGTCTGTTCATGGTCGGCGCGCATGTTGCGCATGATTGTGTCGTCGGCAATCACGTCATCATGGCGAATAACGCTACTCTTGCCGGGCATGTCTTCGTCGACGATTACGCGATAATCGGCGGTTTGTCCGCGATCCATCAGTTCTGCCGAATTGGCCGTCATGCGATGGTTGGAGGAATGTCAGGCGTCGAAAGCGATGTTATTCCTTACGGGTCGGTCATGGGTGATCGCGCCCGGTTGAGTGGCCTGAACGTCGTTGGTCTGAAACGGCGGGGATTTTCTCGTTCGGACGTCACGGCGCTGCGCAAAGCTTATCGCCTGATGTTCGCAGAAGAGGGAACGATGGCGGAGCGGCTGGAGGATGTCCATGAAAGCTTCAGTGAGCATGAGGCGATTATGGAAATACTCGACTTCCTGAGGTCGGATTCGAGCCGCGCGATCTGTCAGCCAAAAGCCGAGCAAGGTGCGTAAGCTTGGCATAATTGCCGGCGGCGGTGCGTTACCCGGACAGATTGTTTCTGCCTGCCGCGATACCGGAAGGCCTCATTTCGTTCTAGCCTTTGAAGGCAGTGCCGATCCGGCGTCATTCGCCGGGTCGCCAATGGAATGGATTCGTGCATCCGGCATAAGCAAAGCCCTGGATATCGCCCGCCGTGAAGGCGTTGAAGAGCTGGTTCTGGTCGGTGGTATCCAGCGTCCCTCCATGCTCGATCTGATGCGCGATGTAAGGTCTGCAAAGTTCCTTGCCAAGGTCGGCACGCGGATGATGGGCGACGACAATCTTTTATCAGCCGTTGTCCGGGAAATAGAAGAATCCGAAGGCTTTCGCGTCATAGGGCCGGAGGTCATTCTTGAAGATATCCTCGCAACTGTCGGGAGCTATGGCGCAGTTGAGCCGAGTGCAGATGACAAGGCAGATATTGCGCGCGGTATCCTCGCCGTCCGGACCATGGGTGCACTCGATATAGGGCAGGGCGCAGTCGTCCAGAATGGACGGATCCTGGGTGTCGAGGGCGCCGAGGGGACCGACCGCCTGATCGAACGCTGTGCCGAGTTTGTCAGCAAAGATGCGGCCGGAGGGGTTTTCGTCAAAGCGCCCAAGCCGTCTCAGGAACGACGGATCGATCTTCCAGCCGTCGGTATGCCGACAATGCAGAATGTGATCAGATCGGGCCTTCGCGGAATTGCCGTCGAGGCGGGTGGGGTCCTCGTTTTGGACCGCCAGGAAATGACAGCCGAAGCCGATCGGGCGGGCGTGTTTTTCTACGGTTTTGACGCCGCAGACGGCGACTGCTGATTGCCACCGGTATGAGCAACAATGAGGAAGCACCGTTAATCTGGCTGATCGCCGGTGAACCATCCGGCGATCTTATCGGCGCGCGGCTGATAGAAGCTCTGAATAAGCGGGCAGGCGGTCATTTTCGCATCACCGGTATTGGTGGCGAAGCGATGGAAAGTGCCGGGCTTCAAAGCCGGTTTCCAATTTCAGATATCGCGGTAATGGGGCTGATTGAAATCATTCCGCGCATTCCCCTGATCAAGCGCCGTATGCGGGAGACAATTGCGCAGATCAAGCAGGACAAACCTGCCATCGTTGTCTCCATCGATGTGCCGGGTTTCTGCTACGATGTGTGGAAGGGGCTGCGTGGCTCCGGGATCCCGCTGGTGCACTACGTAGCACCCACCGTCTGGGCCTGGCGGCCTGACCGGGCTAAGAAGTTTGCGCGTGAGCTGGATCACCTGATGGCGCTCTTGCCGTTCGAGCCGCCGTATTTCGAGGTTGAAGGTCTGGATTGCACATTTGTCGGGCACCCGGTGCTGGAAGGTGGTGCCGATAAAGGTGATGGTGCGCGGTTCAGGGAGCAGCATGGTATCGCCCCCGGCGACAAGGCGATCTGCGTTTTACCGGGCAGCCGCAGTGGGGAGTTGAAGCGTCTCGCGGAAATCTTCCGACAGTCTGCGACGGCGATCGCAGAAAAACACCCTGATGCGGTGTTTGTCTTTCCAACCGTCTCCTATCTCAGCGCGCAGGTGACTGAACTCGCCAAGGCGTGGCCCGGCCGTACGGTCGTCGTCAGTTCCATATCAGAAAAATTCGATGCGATGCAGGCGTGCGACGTGGCCATGGCGGCGTCGGGTACGGTCTCGCTTGAACTTGCCATGGCCCGTGTGCCGCATATCGTGGCCTACCGGATGAACGCCTTGACCGTCAGGATCGTGAAACTGCTTCATGGTATGAACCAGAAGTTCGTCAATCTCGTGAATATCCTGCTGGACCGCGAGATCATTCCGGAATTCATACAGGAACGCTGCCGCAGCGATCTTATCGCCGATTATATGTGTAAGTTGCTCGATGACCCTGCTGTGCGGGATGATCAGATGAAATCAATCGACAGTGCGCTTTCGATGATCCGCCCTGAAAGCGGCTCGCCAAGTGACGCAGCGGCATCGGTCGTGGCGTCGTTACTGGGCCCGGTAGATAACCCAAAGTGATAAAAGAGGTAGAACAATGACATCTGAGACATCCGGTTTTCGACTGCTCCATACGATGCTCCGCGTGAAAGATGCAGAGAAATCTATCGACTTTTATTCGCGCCATCTTGGCATGAAGGTGTTGCGCAACAAGGATTTTCCTGGCGGGAAGTTCACCAACATCTTTATGGGCTACGGCGACGAGAATGAGCATACCGTGCTCGAACTGACACACAACTGGGATCAGGATGAGCCTTACACCCACGGGTCCGGCTTCGGGCATCTCGCGGTTGCGGTGCCGGATATTTATGGAGCGTGCGCAGAGATGGAGAAAGAAGGTGTCAGTATTCCGCGCCCGCCCGGACCAATGAAACATGGCACCACCGTCATCGCCTTCATCGAGGACCCGGATGGCTACAAGATCGAATTGATCGAGCGTGCCTGACGATTCCTTCCGTCAACGGACATAAAAAAAGCCCCGCATTTCTGCGGGGCTTTTTGATGAGCGTGTTTTTGTTCAGCGTTTGTCGAGCGGCACGAAATCGCGCTGCGTATCGCCGATATAGAGCTGACGGGGACGGCCGATCTTCTGGGTCGGATCCTCGATCATCTCGTTCCACTGTGCGACCCATCCAACGGTACGGGCGACAGCGAAAAGCACCGTGAACATCGTTTCCGGAATGCCGATCGCGCGGAAAATGATCCCCGAATAGAAATCGACGTTCGGGTACAGTTTACGTTCGACGAAGTACTCGTCTTCAAGGGCAATACGCTCAAGCTCCATCGCGAGGTCGAGGAGCGGCTCGTTCTTGATGCCGAGCTCACCCAGGACTTCGTGGCAGGTTTCACGCATCAGCGTCGCCCGCGGGTCGAAGTTCTTATAGACGCGATGGCCGAAGCCCATGAGGCGGAAGGGGTCGTCTTTGTCTTTCGCCTTTTTGACGTATTCAGCGATGTTATCGACGCTGCCAATTTCCTTCAGCATGTCCAGCACGGCCTCGTTTGCGCCGCCATGGGCAGGGCCCCAAAGGCTTGCAATGCCGGCCGCGATGCAGGCGAACGGATTGGCACCGGACGAGCCGGCGAGCCGGACGGTAGATGTCGATGCATTCTGTTCGTGGTCCGCATGAAGCGTCAGGATGCGGTCCATCGCCTTGGCGATGACCGGGTTTACCTTGTATTCCTCACATGGGGTCGCAAACATCATGTGCAGGAAGTCTTCGGCATAGGTCAGGTCGTTGCGTGGATAGACAAAAGGCTGGCCGAGCGAATATTTGTAGGCCCAGGCGGCAATCGTCGGCATTTTGGCGATCAGACGGTATGAGGCGATCTCACGCTGGCGCGGATCGGAGATGTCCGTGGAATCGTGGTAGAATGCTGAAAGGGCACCGACAACGCCGCACAGGATAGCCATCGGGTGGGCGTCGCGCCGGAAACCTCTGTAAAAATTATTGAGCTGTTCATGAAGCATCGTGTGATAGGTGATGTCATGAACGAACTTGTCTTTCTCTTCTGCGCTCGGCAGTTCGCCTTTGAGCAGGAGGTAGGAGACTTCGGGGAAGTCGCAGTTCTTGGCAAGCTGATCGATGGGGTAGCCGCGGTGGAGCAGAATACCCCGGTCACCGTCGATATAAGTGATTTTTGAATCGCAGCTGCCGGTTGCCATGAAGCCGGGATCAAACGTGAAATAGTCGAGCTCCGAATAGAGCTTCCGGATATCGATAACCTTGGGGCCGACAGTTCCTTCCATCAGCGGCAAGTTAAGTTCACGTCCCGTGGAATGGTCGATCAGCGTTACGCTGTCTTTGGGGGCGTTGCTTCCGGTTTCCTGACTCATGTCGGTATCCCTCTTCGTCAATTTTTCGGTGTGTCCTGATGGGCCAGTTCGTCGCCGGCCAATTTGATGCGCGGAAAATAGCGCTTTAACCAAGTTTAATCAAACGTTGCACTGCACAATAAATTTATCGCGGGGCAACTGCATCTTCAATGCGGCCCAGGGCTTCATCCCGGCCGAGCACCGCTGCGACCTCAAAAATACCTGGAGAAACATTCGATCCCGTTAACGCGGCCCGGAGAGGCTGGGCAATCATCCCCAGCTTCATTTCCTTCGCTTCAACGTGGGCTTTGACGGCGGTTTCGACCGTTTCCTGGGTCCAGGTATCTATTTCCGCCAGCGGCGCTCTGATTTCAGCGAGCCGGGCCCGTGCATCGTCATCGAGCATTTTTGCTGCTTTATCGTTATAAGACAGTGGCCTGTCGAGGCAGTAAAACATCGATAATTCAATGAGTTGAGGAATAGTCTCTGCGCGAGACTTTAAGGAGTCCATTCCGTCGGATAGGCGCTGACGTATCGTGTCGGAGACGGGTTTGCCCAGAACGCTCTCGATACCGGGCAGGGCGAGGGCGATGAGGCGCTCATTGTCACTGACATCGATATATTTTGCGTTGAGGCTGGAGAGTTTGTCGTAGTCGAAACGCGACGCGCCTTTGTTCACATCGATGACATCGAACCACTCAATCGCCTGATCCATCGAGAAAATCTCATCATCGCCGTGGCTCCAGCCAAGGCGGCAGAGATAATTCAAAACCGCTTCCGGCAGGTAGCCCATATCGCGATACGCATCGACCCCGAGCGCACCATGGCGTTTTGACAGCTTTGCGCCGTCCGCTCCGTGAATCAGCGGAATATGAGCGTATATCGGGGCATCCCAGCCCAGCGCATTGAAAATCTGGGTCTGGCGAAAGGCATTCGTCAGATGGTCATCGCCACGGATCGCATGTGTGATTCCCATATCATGGTCATCGACGACGACCGAAAGCATGTAGGTCGGTGTGCCGTCCGCGCGCAACATGATCAGATCGTCGAGTTCGGTGTTTGCGACCGTGACGCTGCCCTGAACCGCGTCCTCGATCACTGTTGCACCGTCCTGCGGGGCCTTGAAACGGATAACGGGCTCGATATCCGCCGGTGCGTCGGCCGGATCGCGGTTGCGCCACGTGCCGTCATACCGCATGGAGCGCTTTTCCGCTTTGGCCGCTTCACGCATCTCTGTGAGTTCTTCGGGAGAGCAGTAACAGCGATACGCATTGCCGCTCTCGATCAATTGCTGGGCGATCTCGGCATGACGGTCCCGGCGGGCGAACTGGTAGACGGGCTCTTCATCGGATTCCAGTCCAAGCCACGAAAGACCGTCGAGAATGGCATCAATCGCCTCGGGCGTAGAGCGTTTGCGGTCGGTATCTTCGATGCGCAGCAGGAATTTGCCGCCCGTGTGGCGGGCATAAAGCCAGTTAAACAGCGCTGTACGGGCGCCACCGATGTGCAGGAAGCCCGTCGGGGACGGGGCGAAACGGGTTACGACGCTCATGCGCGGTTCGCTCTTGAAGTGATGAATGACAATGCGCGCGGGGTTTAACACATATCGTCTGGTTGCGGTACACTCTGGCGGTCGGCGTGATCATGGGTGAGTCATGGCAACAATAACGGCGCAGATCAGGGGAAACGCGGCGCATTTTGCGTCGTCTTTGCGTACCCGCCTTCCGGCGGGGTTGCGTATGCGCCTTGCGGTACGCCGGGAACGTGACACCGGACAAACCAGCTCCTTGAACCACGGGCGCATTGCGCTGTGGACGCCGGTTCCGTTTGCCGCCGGTATTGGCGGCTATTTCACGCTGCCTGTGGACCCTGAGATCTGGCTGGGTATGGCTGTTTTCCTGGGCGCCGGGATCTGCGTTTTCTGGCTTAGAAAGCAACGCGGACGCGGGTTCTTTGCGCTGATGGCGGTCATGATCGCTGCCGCGGGGTTCGGGTCCGCCCAGGTCCGGAATGCCGTCGTTTCGGCCCCGGTGCTGGAACGCCAGATCGGTCCGGTCAGCCTGTCGGGCAGGGTGATACGGGTCGAACTTTCGGAGAAGGGGCACCGACTGACACTTGATCGGGTTGCAATCGGTGGTAACTGGCTGGAAGAAATGCCGGCGCGGGTAAGGATTTCCGCCCGGTCCCGGACGGCGCCGCCAAACCCGGGAGACGTGATCGCCGCGCGCGCAATACTGCAGCCGCCACCGTCGCCATCATTGCCGGGCGGATACGATTTTGCCCGGAAGGCCTGGTTCGAGCGGATCGGGGCCGTGGGGTTTGCACTTGGCGCAGTCACCGTGACGAAAACACCTGAATCCTCGTCGTGGCGGATCTGGCTGGCGCGGCTTCGGCTCGATATGACGAAGCGGATTGTGGCGGGTGTCGGCGCACAGGAAGGTATTGGCCCGGTGGCGGCTGCGTTGATGACGGGCGAGCGCCGCGCCATCCCGAAGGAGGCACTCGCCAATATGCGGGATTCCGGGCTGGCGCATTTGCTGGCAATTTCCGGACTGCATATCGGGCTTGTCGCCGGATTGCTGTTTTTTGCGGTACGCCTTGGTCTGGCGCTGATCGAGCCGGTTGCGTTGCGCTATCCCATCAAGAAGATTGCGGCATTGAGCGCCGTTCTCGGCGCATTCGCATATCTGCTGATCTCGGGTGCGACAATCCCCACGCAGCGGGCCTTCCTGATGGTGTCGATCGTCATGCTGGCCGTGATGATCGACAGGACGGCGATTTCCATGCGTCTGGTCGCACTTTCGGCCATGGCGGTACTCTTGCTGGCGCCCGAAAGCCTCTTATCGGCCAGCTTTCAGATGTCGTTTTCAGCAGTGGTCGGGCTCGTTGCCGTGTATGAGGCCGCAGCGCCGCGGATGACGGGCCTCCGCCATCGGGGCGGGCTATTGGGATCCCGTATTGGTCTGTTTGTCGCCGCGACGCTCCTGACCACACTGGTCGCCAGTCTCGCGACCGCGCCCTTCGCGATATATCACTTCAACCGGATTGCGCTGTATGGATTACTCGCCAATCTGGTGGCGGTCCCGGTGATGGCAATGTGGATTATGCCGCTTGGTATCCTCAGTTTTCTGTTGATGCCGCTGGGGATGGAAAGCCTGGGATTGGTGCCCATGGGGTGGGGCATTTCGGCTGTTCTCTGGGTCGCTGACAGTGTTGCGACACTACCGGGCTCCGTGGCGCTTGTGCCGGCGATGCCGACGACCGGTCTCGCGATCCTGTCTCTTGGCGGGATATGGCTATGCGTCATGCGTGGGCAAAAAAGGTTATTTGGCCTGCCGGTGATTGCGGCCGGATTGCTCAGCATCCTGTCGGTGACGGCGCCCGACGTGATCGTCAATCGGGATGGTGGTCTTGTGGCCGTGAATCTGGGCGGGGGCAGGGTGGTGATGTCATCCGGCACGGGAAACAGGTTTGAGCGCGATATGTGGCAGCGCCGGCTGGCCGTCAGCGAAGCTGGGCGGTGGCCATTGGGGGGAATCGATCCGACGTCGCGGATTGGATGTGACCCGGGCGGGTGCATTGTGGTGATTGCCGGAAAGACGGTCGCGCTGGTAACCGAGCCTGCGGCTGCCATGGAAGACTGTGCCCTGGCGGATCATGTCATCCTGCTGACGCGCGTTCCCCGCCGATTATGTAGCGAGGGAAAGGTCATCCTGTCGACCTTTCATATCTGGCGGGATGGGGCGCACGCGGTTCGTTTCACCGCGGACGGCCCGATTGTTGAGACATCCCGCGTGAGGCGCGGTGACCGACCGTGGAGCCGGACTTCAGAGAAACGGCGCAAGTACCTCGACTAACGCCGGATTTCTATCAGTACTGGCGAACGAGTCCGACCAGTCGTCCCTGAACCCGAACCTGGTCCGGGCCGAAAATACGTGTCTCATGGGCGGCATTTGCCGGTTCGAGCGCGATGGATGCACCCTTGCGGCGCAGGCGTTTAAGCGTCGCTTCGTGGCCTTCAACAAGGGCCACGACGATCTCACCGTTATCGGCGGTATCCGTGCGCTGGATCAGCACGGTATCGCCATCCAGGATACCAGCCTCGATCATGGAATCGCCTTCGATCTCAAGCGCGTAATGATCGCCACGACCGAGCATGCCCGGCGGCACTTCGAAAGTGCGGGAACTGTCGCGCAGGGCCTCAATCGGCGTACCGGCGGCAATCTTGCCATAGAAGGGCAGGCCGACCATTTCTTCGGCAACAGCGGCAGCCTGGACCGGCGCGGAGTCCGGCGAGCCGACCCCGAAGCTTCCATCGACAAGGCGCGGCTCGAACCCGCCTTTGGCCGGTGGGTCATCTATCATGTTCTGGGGTTTCTTCAGAACCTCGAGTGCGCGTGCCTTGTGCGGCAGGCGACGGATAAAGCCACGCTCTTCGAGACCCGTAATCAGTCGGTGAATACCGGATTTGGATTTTAGTCCAAGTGCATCCTTCATCTCGTCGTAGGAAGGCGGAACACCGTCAGTATTCAGGTGATTATCAATATAGGTCAGCAATTGGTGCTGTTTGCGCGTCAACATTCAGTTTCTCCGTCGGAATGTCCACCAGATGTGGAACAAATCATAAACACTACTGAATGTTCTAGTTTGGTTCTCCTGAACCGTCAAGAATCACGCACAAATCGCGGTGCTCAGATACTGAAAATGCTGTTTTTGAGGGGAATAACCTGTACCGGCGCGCCAGTTTTCGCCGCTTCGGCGAACGGTTTGCGGATGAGCAGGGCATCGGCCCGGGCAATTGTGGCGAACATCGAGCTGTCCTGTTTGCCGTAGGGCGTCGCAATCAGATCGCCGTTCACGTCGCGTGTCAGGCTGGCGCGAAGATAGTCCTCGCGTTCGTCGTTCTCGGGCAGGTCGGAACCCAGGCGCGCGGTAGCTGTTTCCGGCAACAGGTTGTCCATCCCGAGCATTTTTCGAATGGCTGGTGCGAGAAACATGATCGCACAGACAAGCGACGATACGGGATTGCCGGGCAGACCGATCAGGAAGGTTCCGTCGATCCGGCCGAACATCAACGGTTTGCCGGGGCGCATGGCGATACGCCAGAAATCCACTTCCAGTCCGATATCGCCGAGAACACTCTGCACCAGGTCATGATCGCCGACAGAGGCGCCGCCCGTGGTGACAAGAATATCGCTGCCGCGTGCGCCCGTTGCCAGGGCGCGCAGGCCGTCCTCTTCGTCGGGTGCGATGCCAAGATCGAGCGGTGTGCCGCCCTGAGCGGTAATAAAAGCTGCCAGCGAAAGGGCATTGGAACTGACGATCTGATCACGACCGATCGGATCTCCGGGCATGACTATCTCATCGCCGGTCGCCAGGATTGAAATGCGCGGTTTACGGTGAACGCTCAGCCACGGCACGTTCATCGCCGCCGACAGTCCGACATCGCGCGCGGTCAGCACCTTACCGTGCGGCAGTAATACATCGCCGGTGGCAAAATCGAGCCCGGCGGGCCGGATATACCTGCCTACAGGGGCGCTGCCATCGACCACACGGACGACTTCATCGGACTGTTCTGTGTTTTCCTGAATGACGATTGTGTCGGCGCCGTCCGGGACGGGCGCGCCGGTGAATATACGCACGGCTTCACCCGGGCCGACGGCGCCATCGAAAGCATGTCCGGCAGGGGCATAGCCAACGACATTAAGCGAGGCGGGCAGGGTAGCGACATCTGCGGCGCGAACGGCGTATCCGTCCATTGCCGACATAGCCATAGGCGGCTGATCGCGGCGTGAAGCAACTTCTTTGGCGAGAACACGTCCCAGACCATCGGCCAGCGATATTTGTTCTGCAGGCAGCGGTTCGACGGCATCGAGGATACGTTGTTGCGCCTCTGCGACGGGAAGGAGGTCCTTACCGGCCATGATTACTCGTCGGCCCCGAATTCGTTGGCCCTGAATTCGTTGGCCATGAATTCGCCGGATTTGCCGCCGGCCTTATGAACAAGACGAATGTCGGTGAGCTGCATGCTGCGGTCGACCGCCTTGCACATGTCGTAGACGGTAAGTGCTGCGGTCGATACTGCGGTCAGCGCTTCCATCTCAACGCCGGTACGCCCGCTGACGCGGCAGGTCGCTTCGATATCCACGGCGTTTCGGTCCGCATCGCAGGTCAGGTCGACATCGACCTTGTTCAGCGCGAGCGGGTGACACAACGGGATAAGATCGGAGGTGCGTTTGGCCGCCATGATGCCGGCCAGCCGGGCGACGGAAATCACATCGCCTTTTTTGACGGTGCCGTCGATGATGAGTTTCAGTGTTTCCGGCGCCATCAGGACGGTACCGCGCGCGGTTGCCGTGCGATCGGTGATGTCCTTGTCGGACACATCGACCATGCGTGCTTCGCCGTCGTCACCGATATGTGTGAGCTTTGCCATTATTCTGCCGCCCGAACCTGTGCCTGGCTGTCGAGCAGCGCGCGGGTCGCCGCCTCCACATCGTCCTGGCGCATCAGAGATTCACCAATCAGAAAACACCGCGCGCCGGCGTCGAACATGGAGGCGAGATCTTCCGGTGTATAGAGACCGCTTTCGCTGACAACCAGCCGATCTGCGTCGATCACCCGCGGGGCGAGCTGGCGGGTGGTTTCAATATCGGTCTTCAGGGTTTTCAGGTTCCGGTTATTGATGCCGAGGAGAGGGGATTTGAGCCTCATCGCCCGGTCGAGTTCTTCGGCATTGTGGACTTCGATGAGTACATCCATACCCCAGTCGGCCGCTGCGGCTTCGAGTTCCGCGGCCAGCCCGTCATCAAGTGCCGCGAGGATCAGCAGGATACAATCGGCACCAAGCGCGCGGGCTTCCGGCACCTGATAAAGATCGATCATGAAATCCTTGCGGATCGCGGGCAGGGATACGGCTTCATGCGCCGCCACAAAATGTGCATCTTCGCCCTGAAAATAGGGAATATCGGTCAACACCGACATGCAGGTCGCACCGCCGCGTTCATAGGCTCTGGCAATTGCCGGCGGATCGAAATCCGCCCGGATCAGCCCCTTGCTGGGCGAAGCCTTTTTGACCTCGGTAATCAGCCCGTAACGCCCGGCATCCGCTGCCGATTTCAGCGCGTTGTAAAAACCGCGCGGTGCGGCCGCCTGTTTTGCTGCGTCTTCGACGTCGGCAAGCGGTTTTTGCACTTTTGACGATGCGACATGGTCGCGTTTATCGGCGCAGATATTTGTAAGGGCGTCACTCATTGCCGGCTTCATCCTCTTCTTCGACGATGACTTCGTGCGAAATTTCAATCATCCGGTCAAGCGCTGCGCGTGCTTTGCCGGTATCAAGGCTTTCTGCCGCGACCGCCGCACCGTCTTTCAGATTGTCGGCTTTTCCGGCGACGATCAGGGCAGCCGCAGAGGTAAACAGGACCGTATCGCGATAGGCGCTTGGCTTTCCCGCAAGCAGTGCTGTCAATGCCGCCGCATTGAATTCTGCATCACCGCCTTTGATTTCCGCGATGTCGCACCGGGGCAGGCCGGCGTCTTCCGGTGTCACTTCGAAGGTCTTGACCTTGCCGTCCTCAAGCGTCGCAACGTTCGCCATTCCGCTGGTCGCAAGCTCATCCAGACCGCCTTCGCCATGAACCACCCAGGCCCGCTCGGCGCCGAGGGCGGCCAGCACGCGGGCCATCGGTTCGACCCATTCGGGCGCGAAAACGCCAACCATCAGCCGCTTTACCATGGCCGGGTTCGACAACGGCCCCAGCATGTTGAACACGGTGCGGATGGCGAGCTCGACCCGGGGGCCGGCAACATGACGTGTCGCACTATGATGGCGCGGCGCCATCATGAAGCCGATTTTTGCATCAGCGATGGATTTTTCGATCAGGCGCATGTCGGCATCGATATTGACCCCGAGCGCCATCAGCACGTCCGCAGCACCTGACTTCGACGAGAGCGCGCGGTTTCCATGTTTGGCGACCGGAACGCCGCAACCGGCAACGGTCAACGCCGATCCCGTGGAGATGTTCAGCGTGCCGCTACCGTCACCGCCGGTTCCGACAATATCGATGGCGTCGGGCGGTGCCGGGATTTTGATGGCCTTTGCGCGCATAACGGAGGCTGCGGCCGCGATCTCTGTTACGGTTTCGCCCCGCATGCGCAGACACATCAGGAATGCACCGATCTGCGCCGGCGTTGCATCGCCCGACATAATGATGTCGAAGGCGGTTTCGGCCTGGTCGCGATCAAATTCCGCGCCGTCTGCGGCGAGGGCAAGTATGCTTTTGAAGTCCATCGACTCCCCGATCCGGTATCGAATTTACGGTGGTTATAGAACACTTTGGCGAAGTGCGTTAATACGCGCAAACGGTGCGCCACGAAACGGTTTTATGGCCGGGCCTGTTTTGCTCGAAACCATTCCTTAACCATAAACGCTGGAAACTGGGTCAGGGTCATTTTGATTCCGGGCAAACTGTTTTGTGGAAACGCATTCATCAACTACTTGAGCCATTTACCGGGCCGACCATATGGCCGGTCCCGGCGGGGCTCGCCGTGGGCGGCGCGTTGCTGGCCGTTGTCTTTTTGTCACAGCCGCCTGTAAAACCAGTTTCAGACGCTCAGCCAGCCGCAAAATCCTTCGAAGGTTTACCCGAAAAAGCTGCGCCAGCGGGGCCTCGCAGTTCACAAACGCTGTTATTGCCGCCGCGCCCAGAGGCGGCGGACGTTACCCGGCGGATCGAGAACGGTCTTCCACGCAAGGATCCGGCGCCCACACCGGTCGCTGCGGCACCCGTTGCCAAGACCCAGGTTGTGGAAAGACGGGCGGTCAATAAAGGTGCCGTCAACCCCGGGGCCGCCAAATCGGTTTCTGTCGTCCTTTCACGGCCCCCTGTTCAGGGTAGGCAACGCCGCCCCCGGATCGCGATCGTCATTGATGACATGGGATTTGACCGAGCCAATTCTGCCCGCGCCCTTCGCCTGCCGCCGCAGGTCACGGTCGCCTATCTGCCATTCGCGCCCGATGTCGCCACCCAGGTACGCCGTGCGCGCCTGAAAGGTCACCCGGTGATGCTGCACCTGCCGATGGAAGCGCCCGATCATGGCGGCAAGCCGGGTGCCAACGTGTTGTCGGTCACGTCGGGCCCGGAGAAATTGAGGCGTCAGTTGAGGGAGATCCTTGGCCGGTTTGGCGGCTATACCGGTGTCAACAATCATATGGGCAGCAAGTTCACCCGTGACCGGGCAAGAATGAACATTGTGATCTCCGAGCTCAAAAAACGCGGATTGTTTTTTCTCGATTCTCGAACGAGTGGCAGCTCCGTCGGTGCGGCGGTGGCGGCCGATGCGGGGATAGCGCACGCGACCCGCGACGTGTTCCTCGATCACGAGCCTGACCCAAAGAAAATCCGCGCCCGAATAGCCGAGACCGAACGCATCGCGCGGCAGACCGGGCAGGCGATTGCCATTGGTCATCCCCGTACCGCAACGATGAAAGCGCTCGCTCCCTGGTTATCAGGTCTCAAGGCGAGAGGCTTCGATCTCGTGCGGCTGGATACGCTGTTAAAGCGGCCAGGCCCGAAAATACTGGCGCAGGTCCAGACAGCGGAATAACGTCGGGTTTTCCACCCACCTTAAAGGTTTGATCTTGATCCGCCCCTGCACAGACGCCGATTTTGACGCCGTTCTTGCTATCGTGAATGACGGTGCGGAAGCCTATCGGGGCATCATCCCCGAGGACCGCTGGAAAGAACCCTACATGCCCGCCGATGAATTGCGTCATGAAATGGCGTCGGGGGTTTCGTTTTCAGGTGCGGAAGCAGGCGGCAGTCTCGTCGGTGTGATGGGTGTCCAGCCGGTCGACGACGTCATCCTTATTCGTCATGCCTACGTTCAGACCAGTCGCCAGAATCGAGGGCTTGGCTCGGAGCTTCTGAAGCATCTTATTGCCCACGCACCGCGTCCGGTGCTTATCGGGACCTGGAAGGCCGCGCGCTGGGCAGTTCGATTTTATGAGAAACACGACTTCGGTCTGGTCGAAGGCGATGAGAAGAACAGATTGCTCCGGCGCTACTGGGACATCCCCGACCGTCAGGTCGAGACTTCAGTGGTGATGGCCGACCCCAGAGCCCTCCGCGAAGTCGTCAAAACGCCGCTGCCGCCGCGTGAACACGGCGATGACGGGATCGATATCTTCAATCTGTGATCACAGGTCCCGGCAGGGACAGGACTCGTTGCCGCGGTTAGCGCCCGCTGGAGCCGCCATAACTCTGGCTGGAGAAATAGGCCTCTAACCCGGCCTGATTTACTGATACGGAATATTCGTTGCGAAGCGCCCGCGTGTATTCAGACAGCACATCGTTTGCCATAGCGCTGGTCAGCGTTTCCTGCAGACGCTTGAAGTCGCCGTCATCGGCGCTTGGCGGGTTATTCTCAATGTCTTTGAGGCGGGCGACTGCGAAACCGTCTGCTGTCTGCTGCATCACGATGCCGCCTGTCTTGGCCTTAAAGAGCTCGGGCAGCAAAGCGCGGGGGATGATTGTGTCGGTTCCGGTGCCGAACCGGGAAACAGGTTTACTGTTCGCGACGAGGAGGTTGTGCTTCTTGCCGGCTTCCGAAAGGGGCGTGCCGCCCTTTGCGGCATCCCGGATACTCTCGGCTGTTTTCCGCGCGATTTCATTCAGCTTGTTTGTTTTCCAGGCTGTTTCGACCTCGGTGCGAACCTGGTTGAGCGGTCGCTTGGCGGCCTCAACGACCTCGTCGACACGGACCATGAAATAGCCGCCATCGGCGGTTTCGATGAGATCGCTCGTTGCACCGTTTTTGAGTGAGAAGGCGGTTTCCATAAACCGGGTATCTTTGGGAAGTCCTGTTGCAGCCGTGCCCGACAGGAGCTTCTTGGCAACATCGATCGGTTCGGTCCTGGTCACACGAATCGCGGCTTCCTGAGATGCGTCCTCGATCGAAGAGCCGCCGGCAAGCGCGTCTTCGACGCGATTGGCACGGGTGACAAGGTCGTCGAGCGCCATTTCCTTGGAGAGATCACTGACGATCTCCTTGCGGACTTCGGCGAGCTTCGGCTCGCGGCCCGCCTGTATCTCGGTGACACGCAGAATATGCCAGCCCAGGGGCGATTTGGTGGGCTGGGTGAACTGGCCCTTCTGGACGGCAAAGGCCGCCGTTGCGAGATCGGGCAGCAGGTCGGGCGCTGTCACCAGCCCCAGTTTTACGTCGTCGCCAGATTTGCCCGTTGTCTCCTTTGAGACGGCTTCAAAGCTGCGCCCTTCGGACAGGGACGCGTGCGCCTTTTTAGCGGCGGCTTCGTCCTTGATCAGGATCTGTTCAAGCCGGCGGCGCTCGGGTACGGAGAGTCCGCTGAGGCGGTCCTCGTATTCCCGCTGAATTTGCTCCGCGGAGGGGGAAAGTTCCTTGGCGACCTGATCCGGATCCATGTGAAGAATTGAAAGGCGCCGGTATTCCGGTGCCCTGAACTGGTCGACATTCTTTTCGAGGTAGGCGTTCAGATCGGTATCGGTCGGTGTCGGCGCGCTCGTGATCGGCGCGCGCTTGACGTTGATAACATCAGCAGATCGCCGCTCGTTCCGATATCGGAAGACGGTCTCGGCGAGCTGTGGCGGGGCTGCGGCACCGGCGGTGATGACGCCACCGATGTAATCCTGCTGCGTGTCCTGGCGAAGAGACGCCACGTACATGCCTTCGGAAATACCGTTATTCGCGAGGGTTACCTGAAACACTGAGCGATCGAACTGGCCGAGCGCATTGCGGAAGGCAGGCTGGCGTTGGATTGCTTCAATGACCTGTTCATCGCTGACAAGCAGGCCAAGATCAGCCGCCTGGAGCCCCAGAAGGCGGCGGGCGATCAGGCCGTCCAGCGTAGAATCGGCGAGGCCGAGATTGCGGGCCTGTTGGGCGTCGATATTGCCGATCCGCGCGCGGATCCGGTTCATCTCGCGCTGGAATTGCTCCTGGAACTCTCGCTGCGTGATGCTGGTCCCATCGACCTCTGCGACCTGATTATAGTTTGCACCCGGTGTGACCATATCGCCGATGCCCCAGACGGCGAAGCTGATGATCAGCAAAACGGCAAGAACAGTGATGACAACCTTGCCAACACCCTTTTTCATTTTTTCGAGCAGCATTCGTCCTCCAGTACCTTTCCGCGACGCCGGCGGAAAAGTCGTTGTAAAGCGCGCGCATCATAGGCAGGCGGCCCATGGGCGGCAAGGCACTCCCGCGTGACCGGAGCTGGGTGGCGGTACGTGATCGGCCGATTGGTCAAATGCCGGACGATTGGCGGTGCGCCTGCCATGTGTTAAATACCGCGCCGCCCGCAATTTTACGATAAATGGATCGCCATGACCCAATCTCCTCGCCCTCTCATCGCCGGTAACTGGAAGATGCATGGCACCAATGCCTTTGCATCCGACCTTGCCGGTTCCTTAGCAGATAAGATGTCTGACGCCGGAAACAACGGGGTCGACATGCTTCTTTGCCCGCCGGGCCTGCTTCTCGGCGCAGTCCGCGCCGCTATCGGCGACTCCGCGGTAGCGCTTGGCGGTCAGGATTGTCACGCGGCAGAGCAGGGTGCCCATACCGGCGATACATCGGCGGCAATGCTGAAAGATGCAGGGTGCGCCTATGTTATCGTCGGCCATTCAGAGCGCCGCGCGGATCACGACGAAGATGATGCCGCGGTCAACGCCAAGGCATCCGCGGCGCAGACCAATGGGCTGGTGCCGGTCATCTGTATCGGCGAGACCCTGGCAGAACGGGAGGCCGGCAGGGCGGTAGACGTGGTCACCGGCCAGCTTCGCGGTTCCATTCCCGGCGGTTCTTCGGCGGCCAACATGGTTGTGGCCTATGAGCCCGTCTGGGCGATCGGGACGGGACGAACACCGACGCTGGACGACATTGCGGAAGTTCACGATGCCATCCGGGCGGCGCTCAAAGACGTTTCGAACGATTTTGAGAGTGTGCGGATACTCTATGGTGGCTCGGTGAAGCCGGAAAATGCGACTGAAATTCTTGCCGTAGCCAATGTAAACGGTGCTTTGGTCGGCGGGGCAAGCCTGAAGGCCGACGATTTCTGGGCGATTGCCGAGGCTGCGTCTTGATCGCCGAAGCGCCACAGACAGTAAAGATTGGTGGAAATCGCCAAAATATCTGGCCAAATGGCCAAATTGGCATTACATCTCCGCCGCGTAATTAAGGCTGAAAGCTCATGATCCAGGTTCTGTTGATAATCCATCTCTTTCTCGCGCTCGGTCTCGTGATCATCATACTATTGCAGCGAAGCGAAGGCGGCGCGCTCGGTATGGGCGGGGGCGGCGGCGGCACCATGGGGGGCATGATGACCACGCGTGGCTCGGCAAACCTGCTGACACGGGCGACTGCGGTTATTGCAGCATGCTTTATCACGACCAGTCTTCTGCTTGCGATTCTGTCCTCGTCGAACCGCGCGCCGACGTCGATCCTTGACGGTGCTGGCGCAGCGCCGACACAGCAGACAATTCCGGCGCCGATCGCGCCTGTCGTGCCTGCGGTTCCTGTCGCGAAGTAGATATCCACAGAACGATTCGTTTTTTTTGGAAATAGCCCCCACGCGGGGTTCGTAATCCTCCCGAACTAATGTAGTTTGTCACTCCATGACGCGGTTTGTATTCATCACCGGCGGCGTGGTTTCATCACTCGGCAAGGGGTTGGCCTCGGCTTCCCTCGGCGCGCTTTTGCAGGCGCGGGGCTATCGTGTGCGACTGCGCAAACTGGACCCCTATCTCAATGTCGATCCGGGCACCATGAGTCCGACCCAGCATGGTGAGGTTTATGTCACCGATGACGGTGCTGAAACCGATCTGGACCTCGGCCATTACGAGCGTTTTACCGGTGTCGCGGCTCGGCGGACCGATAATGTTACAACGGGCCGGATTTATACCAATGTGATCGAGAAGGAACGTCGCGGCGATTACCTCGGGGCAACCGTACAGGTGATCCCGCATGTAACGGACGCGATCAAGGAATTCGCGCTCAGCAACGTGGATGACGAGGATTTCGTTCTCTGCGAAATCGGCGGCACGGTCGGCGATATCGAAAGCCTGCCGTTCCTCGAAGCCATTCGCCAGCTTGGCAACGAGCTTGGGCGTGAACGTTCGATGTTTGTGCACCTGACCTTGGTGCCGTATCTGAAATCGGCCGGCGAACTTAAAACCAAGCCGACACAGCATTCGGTCAAGGAACTGCAAAGCGTCGGTATTCAGCCGGATATGATCCTCTGCCGCTGTGAACAGGATATTCCGACGGGTGAACGCCGTAAAATAGCGCTGTTCTGCAATGTTCCGGTGGACAACGTGATCAGTGCACCCGACGTCAGTACGATTTACGAGGTACCGAACTGCTATCATGATCGTGGCATGGACAGCCAGATGATCAAGCATTTCGGTCTGGAAGATGACGGCGAAAACCTCGATCTGAGCCGTTGGAGCCATATCACCGACCGGGTGAAAAACCCGGAAGGTGAGGTAACGATCGCCGTCGTCGGCAAATACACGAACCTGCTCGATTCATATAAATCGCTCGCGGAAGCGCTCGATCATGGCGGTATCGCCAACAATGTTCGCGTGAACATGAACTGGATCGATTCCGAGATATTCGAGTCCGAAGACGCGGTGCATTATCTGTCCGATGTCGAAGGCATCCTGGTGCCTGGCGGGTTCGGGGAACGCGGTGCGGAGGGTAAAATCGCTGCCGTAAAGTTTGCGCGCGAGCACAACGTGCCGTATTTCGGCATCTGTTTTGGTATGCAAATGGCCGTGATTGAGGCCGCACGAAGTCTGGCGGGGATTGAAGGCGCCGGGTCGACGGAATTCGGCCCCTGCGCCGAGCCCATCGTGGGGCTCATGACCGAGTGGACGCGGGGCCAGGAAGTCGAACGCCGTGGTAGTGGCGATAATCTGGGCGGCACGATGCGTCTTGGCGCTTATGATTGTGCGCTGGCGGAAGGCAGTCTCGTGCGTGAAATCTATGGCGAGGCGAATATCAGCGAACGTCACCGCCACCGCTATGAAGTGAATATCAATTACCGCGACCGCCTGGAGGCGGCTGGCGTGAAGTTTTCGGGACTGTCGCCGGACGGTATTCTGCCGGAAATTATCGAGTTGCCGGACCACCCCTGGTATGTCGGCGTTCAGTTCCACCCCGAACTGAAATCCAAGCCCTTCGATCCGCACCCGCTATTCACCTCGTTCATCCGCGCTGCGATGGACCGGTCGCGGCTGGTTTAGCGCATGACTGTCCCCAATCGTATTAAGATCGGTAACGTCACGGTCGCCAATGATGCGCCGTTTGTGCTGATTGCTGGGCCCTGTGCTCTGGAAAGCCGCGCGCATGCGATGGAGATGTCGGCAGCGCTGGTTGAGATCACGGCGAAGCTGGGTATTGGGCTCATTTATAAAAGTTCGTTCGACAAGGCGAACCGGACATCTCTGGACAGTCCACGCGGCATGGGTCTGGCGGATAGCCTGCCGATACTCGCCGACGTGCGCGAGACCTATGGCTGTCCTGTCCTGACGGATATTCATCTGCCGGATCACTGCGCACCGGTCGCGGAGGCAGTCGATGTGCTGCAGATTCCGGCGTTTCTAAGCCGCCAGACAGACCTGATCGTGGCGGCGGCGGAAACCGGTAAGGCCCTGAATATCAAGAAGGGCCAGTTTCTCGCACCGTGGGACATGGCGAACGTGGTCAAAAAGGCTCAGGCCGCAGGCAATAACAGGGTCATGCTGTGTGAACGCGGTGCCTCCTTCGGCTACAACACGCTGGTGTCCGACATGCGGTCTTTGCCTATTCTTGCCCAGACCGGTTGCCCCGTTGTGTACGATGCGACCCATTCGGTGCAGCAGCCGGGCGGGCAGGGTGAGGTCTCAGGCGGTCAGCGGGAATTCGTTCCTGTTCTTGCCCGTGCGGCATTGGCCATCGGCGTGGGCGCGGTGTTTATGGAAACCCATCAGGATCCGGACAGCGCCCCCTCGGACGGCCCGAATATGGTCCATCTGAAGGATTTGCCGGCCATTCTAGAGACCCTGGTCAAAATCGACCGTATCGCCAAGGAAAACCCCGTCGAGATCTGATCCAAATCTGATCGAATTATGGCGTCAGGCGTTGCGCTGTGCAGGCGTGAACGGTATCACTCCGGCCTTGATTGCAAACGCTTCCCTGGGGGAAAGCCATGTCCGCTATCGTTGATATTCATGCCCGTGAAATTCTGGATTCACGTGGAAATCCGACCGTCGAGGTCGAAGTAGAGCTCGAAACCGGCGCAGCAGGCCGTGCGGCGGTGCCGTCAGGCGCATCGACCGGCGCTTACGAGGCCGTGGAGCTTCGTGATGGTGACAAGGGCCGGTATGGCGGGAAGGGCGTCCTGAACGCCGTAGAAGCGGTCAATACCGAGATATTCGAAGCATTGTCAGGCATGGATGCCGACGAGCAGGCGGTTCTCGACGAACGGATGATCGAGCTCGACGGCACCGAGAACAAGGCCCGTCTGGGCGCAAACTCAATTCTCGGCGTCAGTCTGGCACTTGCGAAAGCGGCGGCGGACGATGCCGGACTTCCGCTGTATCGCTATGTCGGCGGCGCGGCAGCCCGGGTGTTGCCGGTGCCGATGATGAACATCCTCAATGGCGGCGCACATGCCGACAATCCGATAGATTTTCAGGAATTCATGATCATGCCGGTCGGCGCGGATACGCTGAGCGACGGTGTCCGGTGGGGCGCGGAGATCTTTCACGCGTTGCGGAGCAAGCTTTCCCAGGCAGGGCACAACACGAATGTCGGTGACGAAGGTGGCTTTGCGCCGAACCTGGGCGGTACCCGGGACGCGCTGGATTTCGTCATGCAGGCGATTGAGGAGGTCGGCTTCAAGCCGGGCGACAACATCCAGCTGGCACTTGATTCCGCTTCGACTGAATTCTTCAGGGATGGGAAGTATCACCTTGAAGGTGAAGGGAAAGTTCTGTCATCCGACGAGATGGTTTCCTACTACGACGATCTTTGCAAAGCCTATCCGATTGTCTCAATCGAAGACGGGCTTGGCGAAGATGACTGGGAGGGCTGGTGCGCGTTGACCGAGGCAATCGGTGATCGTGTCCAGCTTGTCGGGGATGATCTGTTCGTCACCAACCCTGCGCGGCTGCGCGATGGGATAGAGCAGGGGGCCGCGAACTCTATCCTCGTGAAGGTCAACCAGATCGGCACACTTACCGAGACGCTCGCCGCCGTGAGCATGGCGCATAAATCTTCCTACACCGCCGTGATGTCGCATCGGTCGGGGGAAACCGAAGATACGACCATTGCGGATCTCGCCGTGGCCACAAATTGCGGTCAGATCAAGACCGGATCACTGGCGCGGTCGGATCGGCTGGCGAAGTATAATCAGCTAATCCGCATCGAAGAGCATCTCGGGCCGGCGGCGATTTACCCCGGTCGCGACATTTTTGCCTAAACAGAATTCTCAGAGTCAATTAAAAATAGTGAGTCTTAAAACCGCAGAAATCCGCGGTTGTCCACATTATTTTTCGTGATATGAGTCTTTTTTCTTGACCTGGCGAATCGAAATGTGATTCGATTCGATTATGGGAGCAACACACGAAATCAAACGCCGGTCCCGCCGGATGATCGTTCCGATCGTCGGGGCGTTGTTCGTCTGTTATTTTCTCGTCCACTCGTTCCAGGGTGATCGTGGCGTCCTCGCCTGGATGCATCTGCAGAAGCAGGTTACCGTCGCGGAACAGACGGTGGATGAAACCAGATCCGTGCGGACTGCGTATGAGCGGCGGATCTCCCTGCTGCGGTCAGAGCAGCTTGATGCCGACATGCTTGATGAGCGCGCCCGTATCATGGCGGGTCTTGTCCGTCCTGACGAATTTATCGTGATCGAGACACAGGCCGCTCAGAAGCCCTAGGAGCCCCCCCCCCCCCCGGGTTTTCTCCCGGGCTGAATTTCGACCGGTAGTCGGTAATTTCCGGTTTTTGAAATAATCTAAAATCTTAACCATATAATACGATACATACTTGCCGAGGTCGCTGTTGCGGCTTTTGTCGGTTTCTATATTCTGTGCGCGAGCAATTAGAAGAAAATGCGCGCATATGCACGTATTTCAGACGGAGGATTTTATGGCGACAGCTCCCAAGGGTGCAGCTTCCAAAGCTAAGGGCGGAAAAGGCAAGACCAAGTCCGCGTCCCGCAGCCGTTCAGCGAAGTCCGGCGCGAACGCGGACGAGCTTTTGAAATACTACCGTGACATGCTCCTGATCCGGCGCTTCGAAGAGCGTGCGGGTCAGATGTACGGGATGGGCCTGATCGGCGGGTTCTGCCATCTCTATATCGGTCAGGAAGCAGTCGTTGTCGGCATGCAGGGCGCCATCGACGAGCGCGATGCTGTTGTGACGAGTTACCGCGACCATGGCCACATGCTGGCCTGCGGCATGGACCCCAAGGGTGTCATGGCCGAACTCACCGGACGTAGCGGCGGTTACTCCAAGGGTAAGGGCGGCTCGATGCATATGTTTTCCAAGGAAAAGAACTTCTATGGCGGTCACGGGATCGTCGGCGCGCAGGTGCCGATCGGCACCGGATTGGCGTTTGCCGCGAAGTACAAGAATACCGGCGGGGTCTCGCTGACCTATCTTGGCGATGGCGCGGTCAACCAGGGCCAAGTGAACGAGGCCTTTAACATGGCAGAGCTTTGGGATTTGCCGGTTATCTACGTGATTGAGAATAATCGTTATGGCATGGGCACGTCGGTTGCCCGGGCCTCGGCCGCAAAAGACCTATACCGGTTGGGCGAGCCCTATGGCATGCCGGGCGAACAGGTCGACGGCATGGACGTTCTTGCGGTCAATGCGGCGGCAAAGAAAGCGGTGAAGCACTGCCGGGACGGAAATGGTCCCTTCGTGCTGGAGATGCTGACGTATCGCTATCGCGGCCACTCAATGTCCGATCCGGCAAAGTACCGGACCAAGGAAGAGGTATCGGACATGCGCGATAACCACGATCCGATTGCCAACCTGAGCAAGGTGATCGTCGAATCCGGTGCGAAGACCGAAGCCGATCTGAAAGAGATGGACAAAGAAGTGCGCGCCATTGTCGTTGAAGCGGCAGAGTTTGCGCAGGAAAGTCCCGAACCCGATCCGTCGGAACTCTATACCGACGTTTTGGTTGAAGCCTGAGACGGGAAGGGAAAAACAAATGCCTATTAATATTCTGATGCCTGCCCTGTCGCCGACCATGACGGAAGGCAATCTCGCCAAATGGCACAAGAACGAAGGCGATGCGGTCTCCGCCGGCGATGTGATCGCCGAGATCGAGACCGATAAGGCGACGATGGAAGTCGAGGCCGTCGACGAAGGTGTCCTCGGCAAGATTGTCATTTCCGAAGGCAGTGAGAACGTCAAAGTGAATGAGATCATCGGTGTGTTGCTCGAAGAGGGCGAAAGCGCCGGCGATATCAGCGATGCCGCACCTGCACCTGCACCTGTGCCTGCCCCCGCGGCAGCGACGGAAACTGAGACGGAAACTGCGCCGGCAGATGCCGCTGAGGTAGCTGTCGAAGCGGCTCCTGCTCCTGCTACTGCTGCCACCGTCAGCGCACCTGTTGCCAGGCCCGTTGCGGCGGAGAAGGAATTCACCGGTCCGACCACCAGCACAACTGTCCGTGAGGCGCTGCGTGACGCGATGGCGGAGGAAATGCGTTCGAATGAGAACGTGTTCCTGATGGGCGAGGAAGTCGGCCAGTATCAGGGTGCCTACAAGGTCAGCCAGGGACTACTGGACGAGTTCGGCGAAATGCGCGTGATCGACACCCCGATTACCGAACACGGTTTTACCGGTCTGAGTGTCGGCGCAGCTTTTGCGGGCCTGAAGCCGATTGTTGAATTCATGACCTTCAATTTCGCCATGCAGGCGATGGATCATCTGATCAACTCGGCGGCGAAGACCAACTATATGTCCGGCGGCCAGATGGGCTGCCCGGCAGTATTCCGGGGGCCAAACGGTGCTGCTGCGCGCGTTGGTGCCCAGCATTCGCAGTGTTACGCGAGCTGGTATGCCCATATCCCGGGGCTTTATGTTCTGGCGCCGTATTCGGCAGCGGATGCGAAAGGTCTGTTGAAGGCGGCCATTCGCGATCCGAACCCGGTGATCTTCCTCGAGAATGAGATGCTATACGGTCAGAGCTTCGACGTGCCTGACGATGATGACTGGACCGTGCCGATTGGCAAGGCGAAGATCGTGCGTGAAGGCAGCGATGTTACGATCACCGCGTTCTCGATCATGGTCGGGCATGCACTTGCCGCCGCCGAGGAACTCTCTGCCCAGGGGATCGAAGCCGAAGTCATCGATCTTCGAACCCTGCGGCCGCTCGATACCGAGACCATCGTGAACTCGGTCAAGAAGACAAACCGGATCGTCTCGGTCGAGGAAGGCTGGCCGGTCGCCGGCATGGGCTCCGAGATGGCGGCGATCATGATGGAAGAAGCCTTTGATTGGCTCGATGCGCCGCTAAAGCGCGTCTGCGCGGTTGATGTTCCGCTGCCCTATGCAGCCAACCTCGAAAAACTGGCTTTGCCGCAGATTGCAGACGTGGTCGCGGCGGCAAAAGCCGTCTGCTACGCGGACTGATCGGGCGGGATCTCGGATATGTCCATTAAAATCCTCATGCCGGCACTGTCGCCAACGATGACCGAGGGCAATCTTGCCAAGTGGCACGTCAAGGAAGGCGACCAGGTCAATCCGGGCGACGTGATCGCCGAGATCGAGACCGACAAGGCGACCATGGAGGTCGAATCCATCGATGAAGGCATCATTGGTAAAATTCTCGTTGCAGAAGGAACCGAAGGGGTTCCGGTAAACGAAATCATCGGCATTCTTCTCGAAGACGGTGAAGACGCTGCTGCTGCCGCCCAGGCGCCGGCGGCCCCAGCGGAGACACCGGCGGAAACACCGACGGGAGCGGCGGCTCCGGCAGCTGCTGAAACTGCGCCGGGTGCGGAAGAAGCCCCCGTAGCGGCTGCTCCAGTGGCTGCCCCGGTGACGACGACAGCTGCGGGTGCCGATGTGGCCGATGTGAAGGCCAGTCCGCTTGCCCGCCGCATTGCGGAACAGGCTGGGGTCGATATCGGTGCTGTTCAGGGATCGGGCGCGCACGGCAAAGTCGTCAGGTCCGATGTCGAGGCAGCAATGTCCGGCGGCGGCGCAACCAAACAACAGAACAGCGTTGAGATTTCAGCGTCCGGCGCGTTACCGCTTGCCGTGGATGCCAGTGGCAACCGTCTGTTTGCCAGCCCGCTTGCGCGGCGTATGGCGGCGCAGTCGGGTGTCGATCTTGGCAGTGTGCAGGGATCCGGTCCGGACGGTCGTATTGTCAAACGCGATGTCGATGATGCCATCGCCAAAGGTGTCTCGACCGTGGTCGAGCCTGAGGCGTCAACCGGCGGCGCACCTGCCGAAGAACTGTCACCGGTACGTGGCGACACGTCCGAAATCGTCAAGCTGTCCACGATGCGCAAGGTTATCGCCCAGCGCATGCTGGAATCGAAAACCCAGGTGCCGCATTTCTATCTGACGATGGATTGCGAACTGGACGAGCTTCTCAAGGTTCGCAAAGCGCTCAATGCCGCTCAGGAAGACGTGAAGATATCGGTCAACGATTTCGTCATCCGTGCCTGTGCAATGGGGCTGATGGAAGTGCCTGCCGCCAATGTCGCCTATAAAGGCGAGGGCGTTATGCGCCAGTTCCATACGGCTGATATTTCGGTGGCGGTCGCTATTCCCGGTGGACTTATCACCCCGATCATCCGCGCGGCCGAGCAAAAGGGTTTTAAGCAGATTTCGGCTGACATGAAAGACCTCGCAACCCGCGCTCGTGACGGCAAGCTGGCGCCTGAGGAATACCAGGGAGGATCGTTCTCGGTCTCGAACCTTGGCATGTTCGGCGTGAAACAGTTCGATGCGGTCATCAATCCCCCCCAGGCCTGCATTCTTGCAGTCGGGGCAGGGGAACAGCGCCCAGTTGTCAAAGACGGCCAGATTGTCCCGGCGACGGTGATGAGCTGCACGCTCTCGGTAGATCATCGCGTTGTTGACGGTGCCATCGGGGCGGAACTGTTGGCGGCGATTAAACGCTATATTGAAAACCCGGCGCTGATGCTTCTCTGACGTCAATCCGTCAGGATTTTCAACACCTGAATCGGAGCCATTGCGGCTCATCAGGTCGGCAACAGAAGGCCCCGCGTGGGCATCGGCGCTCTTTCAGTTCCAGACGTCTTTCCAGTTCATCTGATTAGTGACCGACGTTCTGTTCATAACCTGTCACGATTGCGTCGATGGCAGTATCCATGTCAAACGGCAGCATTGTGGGTGGGGTATGTCGTGTCTCGTCGGGGATGTCATCAAGCGTCTCAACGATGTGAACGTTCTTCAGGTCGTTAAATTGCCATATGTTCCGGCTGGACGTTTTGCCGAACAGCCCGATCCCGGTAACGATATAGGTTGGTATTCCCATCATCGCACTTTCGCGAACGACTGAGGATTCGCCGTTCGTGACGACAAAATCGAAGTGACGCGCTGCGTCCGGCGGAGTCATGTTGTGGTCGATAATGTTGATGCCGCGGTCGGTCAAAATGCCTTCAAGCTCGGCGAATTGCGGAAATGGCGCAAATTTTATCGACAGCCAGTCATGCAGCCATTTTTCGATATAGCCGAGAGTTTTCTCCGTACCATTCTCTACGAGAATGTATTCCATGCTCATCGTCAGCCAAAGCCCGCGTCCCCATCTGTCCGCCGGAACGCCAATATCGGAAGGCGTCTTGATCCAGCCGACTTCTTTTACATGGGTTCCGCGGGAGAACATCCGTTCCAGCGGCGTCGCGGCGAGATAGAGATCGATCAGCGGCAGACAACTGGTCTCATTCGTGAGCAGCGGCTGCGACAGGTCATGCGGATAATAAACCGTGTAGATGGGTTGGAGGGCGGCAATGATTTCGACGAGCGCAGGGCAATCCGGGACCCCCATTGCCGACATCATGTAGCGGTCGTCCCATGAAAAATGGGAGGAGGTAACCAGTACCTTTGGGGCGGGATCGGCTATGACCGATGCGAGCTCCCCGGCGATCGAATGTTCGGGCGTGGCATGTAGTTCGGCGCAGCGGTGGCCCCGTTTCGTCATCTCGGAGAACATCGGGTGCAGCACGTATTCGCTCTCGGCACCAAAAAAAACAAATAGCGGCTTTTGCTCGTTCACGCCGGGGTTTCCCCGATTGGAAGAACCGATCCGTGATACCACCGGATAAAATTACCCTCGTCGGGCGCGCCGGTGGCTGTTGCTGGCTCTCCATCGAGATAGCGGAAGTTGGGCCCATGCTTGTCTTCGTCGACCATGCTCACGCGTGAAACCCGGTTACACCCGCTTGCGCCCTCAGCCCGGGGAACGCCTGCCGCAGTTGTGAGGACGTCACGCACTTCGAAGAAATTGTTCCCGTGAAACACGTTGCGCGTAAAGACATCCGAAAAGACAAAATGATTGTCGTCGCTACGCGGCGAAAAATTGGTGCCGCTTTCTGGTGAAAAATCGACGGACAGCAGAACGTCGCGTTTTATGCGGCTGGTTGCGGCAAGAAAAAATTCGCTATCCATAACCATAACCGCTGCCGCTGACGGGTCGAGTACGGCCATTGAATCGGCGGCAGGACAGGCATCGGGAAATTCGTGCCATCCGCAATGAACGATATCGTATTCATCCGTACCAATCCCGTCGGTGCCGGATGGTGGGCCCGATGGTGGAGTTGTCCCCGGTCGGATGATTGTTACGTGACGGTCCAGGGCTGTGAGCGCAGAACCGACAAGCGGGGCGGCAGCGCCGATCAGGTTTATACGTTTGCCAGGCGCCGAAATCTTCTCGGTCAGCGATAGAAGCGCCGCGACAAATCTGGGGTCTGTCTCGAAATGGCGTGCCCGTTCAATTTCGTTACGGGCGAGGCATTTACTGAAAGCAACCCAGTTTTCATCACCGATACGCTCCCGGTCGAGCAACCAGCTCCGTTTGAACTGTGCGCCGGCAATCGAGCCGAGAATACCGAGTGTGGTGGTTTGCATCTGCTGAATGTCGCCAAGCATCTGCATCGCGTTTGTCTCTGCTGGTGGTTCCGGCTCGTGAATTCTTGCTGAAGCATCGCCGGCGCCAGTGTCTGCTGCGTCCGGCTGTACGCCCGTAATTCGTGAAACAACCTTCACGGTCGAAAGGCTTTCGGTATAGGGCAGGACGATGCCGGTGCCGTCTTCAAGAAGATCGGCGAGGGCTTCCTGTCGTGCCGGATCGCCGAAGTCGTCACTTAGACACGCCTGATCGATTTCATAGCGTTCCAGATATGACGTATCCGGGATCGCCGGCGCCGAAGGAATTACTTCATCGACGCACCGGAGTGCAGCGATGACCGCAACCCGTTCTTCCATTTGCATGACCGGTACATGGCTGAGCCGGGTGGCTGTTTCATCGTCAAATATGCCGACGACAAGGATATCACCCAGCAATTTTGCCTTTTCAAGGTGCCGCAAATGGCCTGCATGAAACAGGTCGCCGATAAGGTCGATATAGATTCGAACGGGGTTTTCTGCCGATGGCTCGGTCATGAGCGCAGATTACCCCGGAATTTATTTCTTGCGCCGGCGTCGCCTTGTCGCGAGGAACCCGAGGCTCGCGACGCCGGCGGCAAGGGGCAGAATACTGGACGGTTCGGAAATACCCGAAGCGCTCTGCGTCGATACGGTGACCTGATAAAAAGCGTCCTCGGTTCCGGCGAAAGCCAGGCGCAGATTCAAATCGCCCGTCGGAAGGGTCGATGTATCCAGATCGAAGGTAAATGACCTTTGTCCGAAAATCTGACCAGCGGGGAAGGCGGCGCTGCTTGCCTCGGTGTCCGGGCCACTGTCGCCTGCCAGCGGATCGAAGGCGCCTGTCTCATCGAGCAGATGAAGGGTAAACCCGACATCTGTCGGCTCGCCGCTGGCCGAGCCCGAAGCACTTGGATCGGTACTGGCACTTGCCGAGGCAGATCCGCTCGGATCGGATGAGCCCGAAGCACTTGGATCGGTACTGGCGCTTGCAGAGGCAGATCCGCTCGGATCGGACGAGCCGGAGGCACTTGGCTCGGTGCTGGCGCTTGCCGAGGCAGATGCACTGGGGGCCGGAAGTTCGGCAATCTGCGTCAAGGTGATACGGAGTGTTTGGCCGCCACCGAAACCGGAAAGTTGGAAATAATCGAATAAATCCGCGCCGCCAAGCTTGCCATAAATGGGCCCCTGACCGGCAAGAATGGTACGTGTCGCGAATGTATCGCCAAAGTCCCCGGATTCAACAATCGGCGCCGCTGCGGCCGAACTGAGGGTCACCAAGGTCAGCGCACTCGTGCCTAGTAACAGTTCATGGAACTTATTGATTTTTACTCTCCGGACGAATGTCTGACGCACTACTTATCGAGCGGAAAAAAACATAGCGACAGGTCTGGTTCGGCGCAAGAAATTGTCGTGACCTGGTTAATTCAATACTCGAATTCATTGGTTAAATCCCGTAGAAGGACGTTAACGATATTGGCGTTATGTTCGGGGGTGGCCGGCAGGCTCACTCACGATGGACGAGAAAGGAATTCCCTTGGCTGATACTGAATACGACATCATCTTGGTTGGCGGCGGACCGGGGGGCTATGTCGCAGCGATTCGGGCGGCGCAACTCGGGATGAAGGCAGCGGTCGTCGAGCGTGAACATCTCGGCGGCATCTGCCTGAACTGGGGGTGTATCCCGACCAAGGCACTCTTGCGCACCTCAGAGATCAAGCACCTGATCGAAAATGCGGAGCAGTTCGGTATTTCTGTCGGGGAGGTTTCATTCGATGTGAAAAAGATCGTCGAACGCTCCCGCGGGGTCGCCAAGCAGCTCAATCAGGGCGTCGGCCATCTGCTGAAAAAGAACAAGGTCGATGTCATCATGGGCTCCGGCGCGCTGGCTGGCGCGGGCAAACTCGCTGTCACGGACACCGACGGCAAAACGTCGGAGCTTTCCGGCAAACACATTATCCTCGCGACCGGTGCCCGGGCGCGGACGCTGCCGGGGCTCGAGCCCGACGGAAAGCTGATCTGGACCTATCGCGAAGCGATGGTGCCCGAAGAAATGCCGAAATCGCTTCTGGTGATTGGCTCCGGCGCGATTGGTATCGAGTTTGCGAGTTTCTATTCCGATCTTGGTGCAGATGTGACCGTTGTCGAGGTTATGGACCGCGTGCTCCCCGTCGAGGACGAAGAGATTTCGGCGATGGCGCTGAAAGCGTTCGAAAAACAGGGCATGACCATTCATACCGGCGCAAAAGTGTCGGCGCTGAAGACCGGTTCCGACAGCGTCACAGCAACGGTCGAAATGGGCGACGGCAAGGTCGAGGAGATCACCGTCGACCGCGTTATCCTGGCGGTCGGTATCACCGGCAACGTCGAAAACATCGGGCTGGAGAACACCAAGGTAGAGGTCGACCGCGGACACGTGGTCATCAACGAGTGGATGGAGACCGGCGAGCCCGGTGTTTACGCGATTGGCGATCTCGCGGGCCCGCCATGGTTGGCACATAAGGCAAGCCATGAAGGCGTGATCTGCGTCGAAAAAATCGCGGGCGAGAAAACCCATCCGCTCAACACCTCGCTAATACCGGGCTGTACCTATTGCCGCCCGCAGGTTGCCAGCGTCGGCATGACTGAAGCCGCGGCAATCGAGGCCGGGCATGAGGTAAAGGTCGGTCGGTTCCCGTTCATGGGGAACGGCAAGGCCATCGCGCTGGGCGACAGCGAAGGCATGGTCAAGACCGTATTCGACGCAAAAACCGGCGAATTACTCGGCGCACACATGATCGGTGCCGAGGTGACAGAGCTTATCCAGGGCTACATGGTCGGCAAAACGCTCGAGACCACCGAAGCGGAGCTGATGGAAGCCGTATTCCCGCATCCGACACTTTCCGAAATGATGCACGAGTCCGTGCTTGACGCTTATGGTCGCGCGGTCCATTTCTGATCTATGAGTATTCCAGCAGAAACGACACGTCCGCGTCATCCTGAAAAGGCGCACAAGCCGGATAACCCGATCCAGCGGAAACCTCCGTGGATCCGGGTGAAGGCACCGACATCGCCGGTCTATCAGGAAACCCGCGATCTGATGCGCAAGCTGAACCTCGTGACGGTGTGCGAGGAAGCCGCGTGTCCGAATATCGGCGAATGCTGGGCGCAAAAGCACGCGACCATGATGATTATGGGCGATATCTGTACCCGTGCCTGCGCGTTCTGCAATATCGCCACGGGTGTGCCGGGTTCGCTTGATGCGCTCGAGCCGGAACACGTGGCCGTCGCCGTTGCCGAGCTGGGCCTCGCGCATGTCGTGATCACATCGGTCGATCGTGACGATCTCGACGATGGCGGGGCAGGGCATTTCGCTAAAGTGATCACCTGTATCCGCGAGAACTCGCCGGATACGACCATTGAAATTCTGACGCCGGATTTTCAAAAGAAACCCGGCGCTGTCGAGACAGTTGTCGAAGCGCGCCCCGATGTGTTCAACCATAATCTCGAAACCGTGCCGCGGCTTTACGCAACGGTTCGGCCCGGTGCGCGGTATTTCCATTCGCTGCGCCTGCTGGATGAAGTCAAACAGCTGGATCCGACGATCTTCACCAAGTCGGGCTTGATGGCCGGGCTGGGCGAGGGCAAAGACGAGGTACTTCAGGTGATGGACGACCTTCGGGCGGCGGATGTCGATTTTCTGACTATCGGCCAGTATCTGCAGCCGACGGTAAAGCATCACGCGATCGACCGGTTCGTCACCCCGGATGAGTTCGAGTCATACAAGATTGCCGCTTACGGCAAAGGCTTCCTGATGGTGTCATCGTCGCCGCTGACCCGGTCTTCCTATCACGCCGACAGCGATTTCGCGGAAATGCGCGCCGCTCGTGAGGCCAAACTGGCGGCGAAGTAAGCGGTTCCCGGACAATGCCGACCCATCATGAAACACGTTTTTTGCCGCAAACCGCGGACCAGATTTACGATCTGGTCTCGGACGTTGAGGACTATCCGAATTTCCTCCCCTGGTGCGTCGCGCTGCGGGTAACTAGCCACGAAAATGATGTGATCCGAGCCGATATGGTCGTGGGTTTCAAGATGCTCCGCGAAAAGTTCACATCCCGGGTCACGCTAACACCGAAGGAACGGATCGATGTCGAGTATCTCGACGGGCCGTTCCGGTATCTCGAGAACCGTTGGCTGTTTGTTGAAAAAGAGGGCGGCTGCGAGATCGACTTCTTTATCGATTTCGAATTCCGCTCGCGTCTGCTGCAGAAGATTATGGAACCGCTGTTCCATGAGGCTGTGCGCCGGATGGTGCGCGCATTCGAAAAACGTGCCGCCGAGCGATACTCCTGAATTTTCTGCGCTTAGAAGTAGACTCGGGATTCGATCCGGTCGAGATCGTTGCGGGGGTTTGCGGTGTCGATACGTGCCGCCGCGATGGCCGACAGCACAGCATCCAACGCGTCGCCACCGGTGTTTTCCAGAATGGTTTCACGTAGTTTGCCGCGTACCGGGGAAAGCAGACCCCGGCGTGTGACGCTCCGAAGGATGTCCGCGCGGGCGGCACGTAAACCGTCGCCGCGGCCTTTATAGGGAACGTAGAGCCCCTCCGCCTTAAGCGTGGAGGCAGGGCAGATTTCCGCAAGCAGCGGTTTACCTTTCGACGGTTTCTGCATCGGGATGACACGCGCGCCGCGCTGTTCGACCAGCGGATACAGGATATGGCGAATACCCGCCCAGGTCTGGCGATAGAGGCGCAGGTTGTAGGCGCACCAGGGAACCCGGGCTTCGGTATCCGTCGCGCGTTTGAACTCCCGTCCTCCGGTTTGCTCGCGGCAGTGATCCCGAAATTGCTCCGGGGTGGTGTAGTCGACGGCAAAGCTGCGCGCGAATGACGGCCAGGTATCCTGTGTGATGAGATTTGCCGGCAGGCTGAACGGGAAATCGAAGCCGACAACATGGTCGGTGAGCGTCGCGACATGATCGACAAGGGCGATCATGGCCGCGTCAAATGCGATTGCCCCACCTGGAAGGTCGGCGGCACGTGTGAGGTTCTTTATCTTTACGCCCTCAGATGTAACGGTGCCTTCTGCGATCCAGATGTTCTTGCCGGCCACGCGTGCACCGGAAAAATCGACACCTGCGACCTGGGTGCGAAGGCTCACGCCAGGGCGGCGATCATGTCGAACGCTTTGAGAACCGCGGCTTTACGTACGGCTGCTCTGTCGCCCTCGAACATGCAGCGCTCGTGCACAACATCGCCATCTTTCCGTGCGGCACAGATGTGAACGAGTCCCGCGGGTTTGTTTTCGCTCTGACCCGGCCCGGCGACCCCGGTAATGCCGACAGCGATCGTTGCGTTTGAATGGGCCAGGCCGCCGGCCGCCATGGCACGGGCGACTTCCTCGCTGACGGCACCAACTTGTTCGAACAAATGCATCGGCACACCCACAAGCTCGTTTTTGGCTTCGTTTGTGTAGGTCACGAACCCCCGGTCGACCACGGAGGACGATCCCGCGACCTCGGTCAGGGACGCCGCGACGAGGCCGCCTGTACAGGACTCCACAGTTGCGACGGTGATACCTGCGTCGCGGCATGTTTGCAGTAGGGCCTCAGCCTGCTCAAAGACGTCCGTGTCGATCATGGTCAGCCCGCTAAAAGGAGATGTGCGCCATAGAGTACGACAACCACGTAGACCGCCGCAAAGATATCGTCGGTCATCACGCCCATCGCGCCTTTAAGCGACTGGTCGGCCCATGAAGCCGGCCAGGGCTTGAAGATATCGGCGATGCGAAAGAGAACGAAGCCGGCCGCATACCACCAGAATTCAACAGGAACGAGGGCGAGCGCCAGAAATTGCCCGGCAGTTTCGTCGATGACGATGGCGCCGGGGTCTTTGCTTGTCGAAAATTTCAGGTATTGCGCGGATGCCCACAGACCGATGAGGAAAGCGGCGGCGGCGGCGATGAACAGCGCGTCACTGCCCCATCTGTCCGCGATCACCCAGGCGAACGGCAGGGTAAACAGAGACCCCCAGGTCCCGGGGGCGCGAGGCAACAGTCCGGACCCGCCCCAGGTCGCCAATAGCGCGGCGGGGTGCCAGAAGGATAATCCGGACGGGAGTTGTCCGAGTACCATCGGTCAGGGAAGCCGGACGGTGACGGCAGCCTGTGCGGCAATACCTTCGCCACGGCCGGTAAAGCCGAGTTTCTCTGTCGTTGTCGCTTTCACGCTGATCCGGCCCACTTCGATGTTCAGAATATCGCTCAGCGAATGTCGCATCGCGTCCCGATGCGGGCCGACTTTCGGCGCTTCGCAAATGATCGTCAGATCGATATTGCCGATTGATCCGTTTTGGCCCGCCACAAGCGACGCTGCGTGTTCCAGAAACACGCGAGACGGTGCGCCGCGCCATTGCGGGTCCGATGGCGGAAAATGCGATCCGATATCCCCCTCGGCAATGGCACCAAGCAAGGCGTCGGTTATCGCATGCAGGGCGACGTCAGCATCAGAATGACCCTGGAGCGCCCGGTCATGGGAAATCTCAATGCCGCACAGAATCACTTTGTCGCCTTCGCCGAAGGCGTGAACATCGAAGCCTGTTCCTATGCGCGTCTCACCGGTCATTGCTGTGGTCATCCTTTCTGCACGCTGAAGATCTTCCGGCGTCGTAATTTTAAAATTGTCCTCATCGCCGAGGACAAGTGACACGGCGAGTCCGGCGTGTTCGGCAATTGCCGTATCGTCGGTCATCTCCAGACCGCTCGCCTGCCTGTGTGCCGCGAGAATCTCAGCGTAGCGAAAGCCCTGAGGCGTCTGGGCGCGCCATACATCCTGACGGTCCACCGTCGCCGCGACAACAGGCGGCGCGCCGGTTCCACGTTTCAGTGTGTCTGCGACCGGGAGGGCCGGCAAAACCGCCGATGCACCTTCGAGCGCCTGCAAGACGCGGTCGATCGTTGCGTGATCGACAAAAGGACGGGCGGCATCGTGGATAAGAACATGATCGGGTGCGTTGTCTTCAAGCGCCTCAAGGCCGCGGCGGCCGGAGCCCTGACGTGAAGCACCGCCGGTGACGGGGGCGGGGAGATCGAGCCCGGTGAGCGCATTCGCGTACCGTTCGCGGTCTTCGGCGCCGATGACGACCTGCACGGTGTCTACCGCCGGATGCGATAGAAAAACCTCAACAGTTCTCCGGATGACCGGAGCGCCACCCAGATCCAGATACTGCTTTGGTATATCGGATCCGACGCGGGAGCCGGAGCCTCCGGCTAGAATAAGAACGGCACAGCGGGCCATTTGACGATGTTCCTTGATTGCAAAGGCAAACTAGGCGAATCCGGCCGCCGGGCCAACCGCCGGTCGTCGGCCAGCATTTTCTACGCGGATCGAAATACGTCGCTACTCCGACCGTCCGCAGGTGCTATTATGCGTGCGATGATGAACACACTGATCCTGTCAATCTCTGCCGTCGCCGCGCTGGTGCCGGCAATGGTATTGCCGTTCAGGCGCGCGCCCGTGCGTGATGCGGTTTTTTGGCTCATGCTGGCGGTTGCCGTTGCCGGACCCGCCCTCTGGATCTGGAACTCGTTCGGGACCGGGTGGCACACCGGACTGGCCTCGGCACTTTGGATTACGGTTTTTGTCAGTCTGGTGCTGTTCGCATGCCTCGCCTCTGTAATGCGTGAAGTCTGGCGTCTCGTGCCGCTTCTATTGCCATATCTGGCGATTATCGGTGTTCTCGCGACGATCTGGTTACACCAGCCGGAGCGCCCGCTGGACGGTGTTGTTCCCTCTGCATGGGTTCAGTTTCATATCCTGGTATCTGTCCTGACCTATGGATTGCTGACCATTGGTGCGGTCGCTGGCCTTGCGGTCGTTCTTCAGGAACACGCGCTGAAACGAAAACGGCCGAGCAAGCTGACGCGGCTTTTGCCTTCGGTCGCGGATGGGGAGCGTATTCAGGTCACGTTGTTGACCGCGGGGGCCGTCATCCTCGGGTGCGGACTGCTAAGCGGGATGGCGGCACAGTTCTATCAGACCGGTCATCTGATTGAATTCTCTCATAAAATCGCTCTGTCGATCGTTACCTTCCTGATTATTGTGATCCTTCTGTTCGTTCATATCCGGACGGGCATACGGGGAAGGCGGGCAGCCCGCTATTTCCTGATCGCGTATCTGTTGATTACGCTGGCCTATCCAGGCGTCAAATTTGTGACGGATGTCATCTTAACCTAATTGCATCAAATCATTGTGTTTGTTGCGCTGCAGCATTATGGTTTGCCTGCGTTTTAGTCACCATGACTCAGTTGCCTAATTTATGACCATTTCTGTTGGCCCCGTCCAAATATCGCATCCTGTGATCCTCGCACCCATGTCCGGTGTATCCGACCTGCCGTTTCGCCGCCTGGTGAAGCGTTGGGGGGCAGGGCTTGTCGTATCAGAGATGATCGCAAGCCAGGCGATGGTGAATGCCAGCGGCAAGACCATGAAAATGGTCACCAATTGTGCCGATGAGCAGCCGATGGCGGTTCAGTTGGCGGGGTATGAGCCGGCGCTGATGGCACAGGCCGCCCGGATGAACCAAGACCGCGGTGCAGCGATCATCGATATCAATATGGGTTGTCCGGTGAAGAAGGTGGTGAATAAGCAGTCGGGTTCGGCCCTGATGCGCGATCTTGACCACGCCCGACGGATCATCGAAGCGACAGTCGAGGCCGTCGACATCCCCGTGACGCTGAAGATGCGGAAGGGTTGGGACGATGACAGCCTGAATGCGCCGGAGTTGGCGCAGATTGCTGAAGATGCCGGCATCCGGATGTTGACGGTTCACGGTCGGACCCGTTGCCAATTATATAACGGTGCAGCGGACTGGAAGTTCATCCGAAAGGTCTGCGATGCCGTAAATATACCTGTGATCGTAAATGGTGATATTCGCACGTTCGATGATGTCGACGCGGCACTGGAACAGTCGGGCGCCGATGGCGTCATGATTGGGCGCGGTGCAACGGGGCGCCCCTGGTTTCTCGGGCATGTGATGCATTACATGGAGACCGGAGAACGGCTCGAGGCACCACCGGCGGCCGAGCGGGGTGAAATTGTTTGCGAACATATTGACCACATGTTGAGCCACTTTGGTGCCCATTCCGGGCTAAGGATGGCGCGAAAACACATCGCCTGGTACAGCCGTGGGCTAAAGTTCTCGGCCGAATTTAGGAATAAAATCAATACGATGGACGATGCTCCTCAGGTGTTTTCCGAGATAGGTGCATTCTTTGACGGGACATGGTTCCCGAAGGTGGCGTGATGCAGTTATCGACATTATCGGAACGAGAAAAGCCGGTGGCGTTTGACCCGATCAACGCTTTGTCCGCTTTGCCGTTTGCGGTGCTCGTCATCGATCAGGATAGCCGAATTGCCTTTATGAACGGCGCGGCAGAGCAGTTTTTCGAACAGGGTGCCAAAGGTCTGACGGGCCGCCGTCTGAATGAGCTCCTGCCGCCGGATAGCCCTTTGTTTTCGCTGATAGCGCAGGCGTCGTCCGGTCAGACGAGTGT
>JBLIMV010000012.1:0-147439 GCA_047638395.1 Paracoccaceae bacterium
CTTGGTGGGCGATGACAGGCTCGAACTGTCGACCCGCTGATTAAGAGTCAGCTGCTCTACCAACTGAGCTAATCGCCCTCAAGCGGCGAGACAGATACCAGAGCGTCTCATGCTTGTCGATAGGCTGCGCAGCCCCTAAATGCCTCTATCTCAGCCGTCGCCACCGCCATGGCGCGATATGGTCACATCGCGGTGGATATAGGTGCAGATCAGGAAGCCCATGCCGATCATCAGGGTGAGCATTGCGGTGCCGCCATAAGAGATCAGCGGCAGCGGTACGCCGACGACGGGGATCAGCCCCATCACCATGGCTATATTTATGAAGACATACAGGAACAGCATGCTGGTAATGCCCATCGCCAACAGGCGGCCGAAATGCGTGCGCGAGCGCAGACTGATGGCAAAGCCGTACACCATGATCAGCATATAGAGGCCCAGGAGAACAAGACCGCCGACCATGCCGAACTCCTCCGCCAGCATGGTAAAGATGAAATCGGTCTGCTTTTCAGGCAGGAAGTTCAGGTGGCTCTGCGAGCCCTGCATGAAGCCTTTGCCGAATAGCCCGCCCGAGCCGAGCGCGATCTTCGACTGCAGGATGTGATAGCCCGCCCCAAGCGGGTCGGTTTCGGGGTCAAGGAAGGTAAAGATACGTTTCTGCTGATAGGGGCGCAGCATGCTCCACGCAATGGGCACGGCGGCCCCGGCAGCCGCAAAAACCAGGCCGAACTTCCATAGGCGGACGCCGGCGACAAAGAACACGGCACCGCCGGTCATAACAAGGAACAGCGCGGTCCCGAGATCAGGCTGTTTGAGCACCAGTGCAGACGGCGCGCCGATCATCAGTATCGGTGCGAGAAGATAGGGAATCCGCCTGACATCTTCTGCCGACACCCCGTGGAAATACCGCGCCAGCGCCAGCGCGATCCCGACCTTCATCAGTTCTGACGGCTGAAGCTTGATAACCCCGAGGTTGATCCAGCGCTGCGCGCCCATACCGACCGAGCCGACAACCTCGACCGCGACAAGCATTGCCAGAAGGATGCCGTATATCAGGTAGGCATAGCGCCACCAGAACCGGATATCGACCAGGGCAATCGTGATAAGGATAACAAGCCCGATGCCATAGCGCGCGATCTGGCGCGTTGCCCAGGGGTTCCACGACCCGTTCGCGGCTGAATACAGCATGGCGATACCGATCGCTGCGGTCGCGGTAATCAGGAGTACGAGACCCCAGTTGATCTGCAGAACCTTGCGGCCGAGGCTGAGTTTTTGAGACGGGGCGAATCCGTGCATCGACATGATCAAATATCTTCGCTTTTTGCCGGTGCTTTTGCCGCAACAGGCGCGACGGTCCGATTGGCCGGATCGCGTTTCTGCGTTTCCAGCAGCAGGTCGCGCGCGATGGGCGCCGCCACCTTGGAGCCCCCCCCGCCATGTTCGACGACAACGGCAACGGCGTATCTGGGGTTGTCCGACGGCGCATAGCCGACGAAAAGCGCATGATCGCGTTGACGCCACGGACGCTCATGGTTCTTGAGCACCCGCGTCTCGCGTTCGGCCTTGCTGATCCGGCGCACCTGGGCGGTACCGGTTTTGCCGGACATTTCCATACCTTCTTCGGAAATTCTTGCCCGGTACGCGGTGCCGCGCCGAACGTTGGTGACGCGGTTCATCCCTTCCTGAACGACATCCATAGCGCGCTTGGAAATCCCAAGGTCCTTGAATACCGGTTCGACCTCCTTGCCGTCCTCTCCGACCGGCCGGATCAGGCGCGGCAGGACCGCCTTGCCGCCATTGGCGATCCGGGCCGTCATGACCGCGAGCTGCAACGGTGTGGTCAGGATAAAACCCTGACCGATGCCAGAGATCAGCGTTTCGCCCTGTTGCCAGGGCGTGCCGATGAGCGCTTTCTTCCAGGCCCGCGTCGGGATCACGCCGCTTTTTTCCGATGGCAGATCGATCCCGGTCTTGGCGCCGAGGCCCAGACGCTTGGCCATCTCGGCGATCCGGTCGACACCGATCCGTTTGGCAATGTCATAAAAATAGACATCGCAGGAATTCTGATGCGCGTCATACATGTCCTGCCAGCCATGGCCGTGACGTTTCCAGCAATGGAATCGCGCATTGCCGAGCTGCGTATGCCCGCGGCAGAACACCCGGTGATCCGGCGCCACGATACGGGCTTCCAGCGCGGCAAGTGCCACCACCATCTTGAATGTCGAACCGGGTGCATATTGTCCCGATATCGCTTTGTTCGTCAGAGGTGCGTGTGGATCGTTGATCAGCCTGCGCCATGTTTTTGACGACAACCCGGTGACGAATTCATTCGGATCGTACCCCGGCACCGAAGACAGCGCGAGCACGTCCCCGTTATGGATATCCATGATGACCGCCGATGCGCTTTTTTCTTCCTTCAAACGGTCCGCGGCAAGTTTCTGGAGATCACGATCGATCGTGAGGCGCAGATTAGCGCCGGGCTGCCCCTCCTGGCGCGACAGTTCTCGGATGACCCGGCCGACAGCATTCACCTCGACCTGGGTATTCCCGGCTTTGCCCCGCAGGTTCAGATCGAAGACCCGTTCGACTCCGTTCTTGCCAATTTTGAAACCGGGAAGCTCGAGCAGAGGATCGCCGGTAACTTCCTTTTCCGATACCGCCGAGACATAGCCGAGCACATGGGCGAAATCTTCGGCGAACGGGTATTGGCGGCTCTGCCCGACCTCAATCGACAGACCAGGCAGATCAGGCGCATTCACCTCGATCCGCGATACATCACGCCAGTTGAGGTTTTCACGCACGGTAACCGGCACGAAGCCACGGCGGCGACGGACCTCGCGCAGGATACGCTGGCGCTCGTAATCCTCCAGCGAGATGATCCCGGACAGCGTATCGAGCATTGTGTTGATGTCACGCACCTGTTCGGCAACCAGGGTGACCCTGTAATTTTCCTTATTTACCGCGAGCGCACGTCCGTACCTGTCGACAATCGTGCCGCGTGGCGGCGGCAACAAACGGAGATTGATCCGGTTCTCATCGGCCAGCGTCTTGTACTTGTCGGATTCGATGACCTGGAGCTGGTACATACGGCCAGCAAGGAGGCTGAGCAGGAGGACCTTGCCGCCACCCAGAAATGCGACGCGGCGCGAGAACGACTTGAACCTGCTCGAATCCTTATACATCGAGCGGCCGGATGATCGCGTGCTGCGCCCGGGCAAGCAGCCACGCCATAAAGGGGAAAACGCCAACCGTCAGCGCAGCCTGGAACAGAACCGGGACAGGGCTCATGAGCGTTACGTTTAGCCCGCAGACGATAATCCACGATGCCAGGCTGGCGGCGAGTGCGACGAGCGAGAAACACCACCAGATAACGGCAAATGACTTGCCCTGAAAAAACGTCCGCTGCGAGACGATCGCCCAATTGGCCAAAAGCAGGATCAGGGCGTGAAGGCCAATCGGCGAGCCGACAAGGATGTCCTGCCAAAGGCCCAGGACAAAGGCGGCAATTGCGGGGAAAAGGTCAGGCCGGTAGATCGCCCAGTAAAACACCGTCATCAGGCCGACATCGACCGCAACCTGCCCGTATCCGGGCAGGTAGACCGGCAGCGCCGAAAGCATAACGAGCAATACACTTGTAACGAACGGCGCGAGCTGCCTTGCGGAACGATCCAGACGCTGAAAGG
Organism: Paracoccaceae bacterium; assembly: GCA_047638395.1. Taxonomy (GTDB): domain Bacteria; phylum Pseudomonadota; class Alphaproteobacteria; order MPNO01; family UBA830; genus CAXBCP01. The sequence goes on from JBLIMV010000012.1 coordinate 3,681, forward strand.
CAGCCGTGATCATTTCCGCGGCGATGGTCTGGCGGCTGACGGCACGATTTGGCCCGCTACCTCGCCAGGAAACTCCGTGATAATCCGCACATACTCCAGGCGGTAGAAATCGGCAAAGGGCTGCACCCGGATACCGCCTTCACCAATGCTGGAAATCCGACCGACCGGCAATCCTGCGGGAAAGACCCCGCCATGCCCCGATGTCACGATACGATCGCCAAGCTCGAGCTGGGCGTTCGGCGGCAAAAAGGCCAGTTTGGGCGATGGGCTGTTATCGCCGGCGAGAATGGCCCGAACCCGGCTTTTCTCGCCAACCACGGGAATGCGGGAATTAAGATCGGAAACCAGAAGCACCCGTCCTGAACGGCGGCCGGATTCGGCCACGCGGCCGATCAGACCATCGCCGTTGACCACGGCATCGCCTTTCTGGATACCGTCCACGGTGCCCCCGTTTATCAGCACGGAGCGTACGAAGACGCCGCCGGAATCACCGATCACACGGGCGGCGGCAAACGACGCGCCACGCTCGGGCACAAATTTCAGCATCTTCCGGAATGTCGAATTTTCGGCTGCAAGGGCGAGTGCCGCACTTTGCCATTCAAGCAGGCGCGCGTTCTGTTCCCGCAACTGGGCGTTTTCCTCATAGACGCTGAAGAACCGGTTCACGCGATCAACGCCTTCAGAGACTGTCGCAATCGGGCGGGAAAGAGCGTCCATTACCGGGGCGACCACGTCGACAACGCCGGACCGGGCACGCTCGACGACAAACGTATCCGCCTTGCCAAGCAACATGATGGCGAAAGCCGCGATGATCAAGAAAAGCAGCGCAAAGCGATTCAGCAGCGCCCGAAGGGGCACTGTGACTTTCGCTACTGACTCTGCGCGGTGTTTCACGCCGTTTCCTTTACCATCCGCCTACCAAGATCAGTCGGAAGCAGTTAACAATTGGTTAAATTCATCCAAACATTAATACATTGTTGTCAGTACATTGCGCAGGGTTTTCATCTCTTCCAGGCATCGCCCGGTCCCCAGCGCGACACATGACAGCGGCTCCTCGGCGAGCGTCACCGGAAGTCCCGTTGCATGCCGAAGAACGAGATCTATGTTTCCGAGCAGCGCACCACCGCCGGTCAGGACGATCCCCTTATCGACGATATCAGCCGCCAGTTCCGGCGCCGTATGTTCAAGCGCAACCTTTACGGCCTCGATAATCGCGCTGACGGGCTCGGCCAGGCTTTCGGCAATCTGGCGCTCGCTGATAACCAGTTCCTTCGGCACGCCGTTCATCAGATCGCGACCTTTGATTTCCATCACGCCGCCATCGCCGTCCGGCGGCACACAGGCGGACCCGATTTCCTTTTTGATCCGCTCAGCACTGCCTTCACCGACCAGCAGGTTATGATTGCGGCGGATATAGGCGATGATCGCCTCGTCCATCTTGTCGCCGCCGACGCGGACGGACCGCGAATAGACAATCCCGCCCAGAGACAGAACGGCGACCTCGGTCGTGCCGCCACCGATGTCAACAACCATCGACCCCGTGGGTTCGGTCACCGGCAGCCCGGCACCGATCGCCGCGGCCATCGGTTCTTCGATCAGGAAGACCCGGCGCGCGCCGGCACTTTCGGCAGATTCCTGAATGGCGCGGCGTTCGACCGCGGTCGACCCCGACGGCACACAGACAATCACCTGCGGACTGGCAAAGCTACGGCGGTTATGCACCTTGCGAATGAAGTGCTTGATCATTTCTTCGGCGATTTCGAAGTCGGCGATCACGCCATCACGGAGCGGCCGAATGGCTTCGATATTACCCGGCGTACGACCGAGCATCATCTTCGCTTCATCACCGACGGCAAGAACCTGTTTGCGGCCTTTGACGTTTGCGATCGCCACCACAGATGGCTCGTTCAGCACGATTCCCCGACCTTTGACGTAAACCAGGGTATTCGCGGTACCGAGATCGATGGCCATGTCTGCGGACAAAACGCCAAGTAGTTTAGAGAACATACAACCTCACATCATTCTTCGTTCAAGCGATCAATAGGTGCCGGCGCGGAACTTCCCACCCCCGCCGACATCCTATCCTGTCTCAGGCGCTCAGCGCGCTGGGGGCGGTCTTTTCCCGCTTTACCAGCAATTTGTTGAGCGCATTCATATAAGCACGAGCCGAGGCAACCAGCGTATCGGTGTCGGCGCCCTGACCGTTTACGGTCTTGCCGCCTTCTTCCAGTCGCACGGTTACTTCCGCCTGCGCGTCCGTTCCCTGGGTCACGGCGTGCACCTGGTAAAGCTGCAGGCGCGCGTTGTAGCCAGTCAGTTCCTTGATAGCGTTAAACACCGCATCGACAGGACCGTCGCCGGTCGCCTTCATCTGCCGCGTATCATCATCTACTTCGAGCGTCAGGTCGGCGGTCTGCGGGCCTTCGGAGCCACAGACGACCTGCAGAGAGACGAAACGGATACGGTCATTGCCGCGGACGATTTCATCATCGACCAGAGCAACGATATCCTCGTCGAAGATTTCACGCTTCTTGTCTGCCAGCGCCTTGAAACGGCGGAAGGCATCCTGGAATGCGTTGTCACCCATGTCGTAGCCGAGTTCTCCGAGTTTCTCTTTGAACGCGGCACGGCCGGACAGCTTGCCCATCACCAGCTTGGATTCAGACAACCCGACCGATTCCGGTGTCATGATCTCGTATGTGTTGGCGTTCTTGAGCATGCCATCCTGGTGAATACCGGATTCATGCGCAAACGCGTTCGCCCCGACGATCGCCTTGTTCGGCTGCACCGTGAACCCGGTGATGGTCGACACCAGGCGCGATGCCTTGGTAATCATCTCGGTCTTCACGTTTGTGGTGTAGGGCATCACGTCCTGGCGCGTCCGCAGGGCCATGACAATTTCTTCAAGCGCGGCATTGCCGGCGCGCTCGCCCAAACCATTGATCGTGCATTCTATCTGGCGTGCGCCTGCGTCGACACCCGCCAGCGAGTTGGCGACCGCCAGCCCCAGGTCGTTGTGACAATGGGTCGAAAAAACTGCCTTGTCGCTGTTGGGCACGCGCTCGATCAGCATACGGACAAGTCCGCCGAATTCCTCGGGCACCGCATAGCCGACCGTGTCCGGCAGGTTGATGCAGGTCGCCCCCGCCTTGATCGCCGCTTCGACGCAACGGCACAGAAAATCGTGCTCGGTCCGCGTACCGTCTTCCGGTGACCAGTCGACATCGTCGGTAAAATTACGCGCATAACTGACGCTGTCGACGACCTGCTGATAAACCTCATCGGGTTCCATCTGCAGTTTGAATTTCATGTGCAGCGGGCTGGTCGCGATGAAAGTGTGAATCCGCGGACGCACGGCGGGCTTCAGTGCTTCGGCGGCGCGTTCGATATCACCCTTCGCCGATCGGGCGAGGCCACAGACCGTCGCTTCCTTGATCAGCTTGGCGATCTCATTGACGGCTTCAAAATCACCGTTGGAGGCGATCGGGAAGCCTGCTTCGATAACATCGACGCCCATTTCCTCGAGCATTTCTGCGATCCGCAGTTTTTCGTCGAGATTCATGGAAGCGCCGGGCGACTGCTCGCCGTCACGCAGGGTTGTATCGAAGATTATTACGCGGTTTGAATCGGTGTTGACGCTCATTGGTGAGCTCCTTGTGTCTCTATGGTCATTGACTCAGGCTTAAAAAATAACTTCCCCTGAACAGTCGCGCCTGTGGCGCAATCGTATTCAGGGGCACCTAAGTCGAAGAGCCCCATCACCAACGCAAAGCACCAGCTGAAGCGCAAACGGCGCACGCACGTATACCGGCCCGCAGAATACCTCTGCAGGGTCGATCGCCCGTGAATCGTTGCTTCTTGCCGTTACCATCTCTATCGCTCACAAAAAAGCGGGTCCCAAACCAGTTTTCAGCATATGGGGCACCAGATAGCGCCTTTAATGCATGACGACTGTTAACAATTTGGGTTAACGAATTATTACTACGCCGTTTTTAATTGCCAGCGCAACGGTTTTATAGAGCAAAACGGAAGGTTTTTACCCGAATCCGGCAGGTCTGCCGCCGAATTCGGGTATAAAAACCGGTCTTAGTTTTTGGATTTGTCGACGAGCGCCCGCTCTTTGATCCAGGGCATCATGTCCCGCAGCTTGCCGCCGACCTCTTCAATGGCATGTTCTTCGCCATGACGACGCATTGCCTTAAAGCTCGGCGCGCCGGCCCTGTTTTCGAGCACCCAGTCGCGGGCAAACTGGCCGGACTGGATTTCTTTAAGGATCTTGCGCATTTCGTTTTTGACGTTTTCGTCGATCACGCGCGGCCCACGGGTCAGATCGCCATATTCCGCCGTATTCGAGATCGAATAGCGCATATTGGCGATGCCGCCTTCATAGATCAGGTCGACGATCAGTTTGACCTCGTGCAGGCACTCGAAATACGCCATTTCCGGCGCATAACCGGCCTCAACCAGGGTCTCGAAGCCCGCCGTGATCAGAGATGTCAGGCCGCCGCACAGAACGGCCTGCTCACCGAACAGGTCGGTTTCGCATTCCTCGCGGAATGTCGTCTCAATAACGCCGGAGCGTCCGCCGCCGATTGCCGAGGCGTAGGACAAACCGATTTCCATCGCATTGCCGGAGGCATTCTGCTCAACCGCGATCAGGCAGGGAACACCGCCACCACCGACGAATTCGCCGCGCACCGTATGGCCGGGGCCTTTCGGCGCGACCATGAAGACGTCCAGGTCGGGACGCGGCTCAATCAGCTGGAAATGCACGGCCAGACCATGTGCAAACGCCAGCGCGGAACCCTTCTTCAGATTATCGCGCAGGTCCGCGACATAGAGATCCGACTGCAATTCGTCCGGCGTCAGGATCATGGTGACGTCCGCCCAGGCCGCGGCAGCGGCAGGCGTCATCACTTTAAGGCCGGCGTTTTCCGCCTTGACGATGCTCGAAGACCCTTCGCGCAACCCGACAACGACTTCCTTAACGCCGGAATCGTTCAGGTTGTTCGCATGGGCGTGACCCTGGCTACCATAGCCAATGATCGCGACCTTCTTGTCTTTGATAAGATTAATGTCTGCATCCCGGTCGTAATAAACTCGCATCGCTCTACCTTTCCGTAAAAGCCAGATTGTCTGATCTGTTGTGGCGCGCTTTCTAAAGCGCGGATTTGCCCCGTGCAATAGCAACGACGCCTGTTCTTGAAACATCGACCAGCCCAAGGGGTACCATCAGATCGATAAATGCGTTCAGTTTCTCCGTCGCGCCGGATATTTCGAACACAAAGGACTCGTTCGTGCTGTCGATCGCGCGGGCCCGAAATATATCCGCAATCCGCAGCGCCTCGACGCGTTTATCGCCCTTCCCGGCAACCTTTACCAGTGCCAGTTCACGTTCGACGCAGGCACCGTCTGCGGTCAGGTCGATTACGCGGTGGACAGGCACCAGTCGGTCGAGCTGTGCCTTGATCTGTTCGATTATCTGTGGCGTGCCACTGGTCACAACCGTGATACGGCTGATCGCATCGGCCGCATCGGTTTCCGCGACGGTCAGGCTTTCGATATTATAACCCCGGCCCGAGAACAGTCCGGTCACCCGTGCAAGCGCACCGGCCTCGTTATCCACCAATACGGCAATCGTGTGCCGTTCAATCGTCAAATCTACGACCACTTTTTCGCTCCGTGTTCGAGTGTTGTTGCTTTATCGCGTTCCGGCTCGGATCAAACGAGAACCATGCCTTCTTCGGAACCGGACGGTTGCGTTACGTCATCGGGACCAAGCAGCATTTCATTATGCGCCGCTCCCGACGGGATCATCGGGAAAACGTTTTCTTTCTGATCGACCCAGATATCCGCGATGACCGGCCGGTCGATCGAGATCATTTCCTGGATCACATCGTCGACTTCATCCGCCTTCGTCGCCCGCAGGCCGACCCAGTGACAAGCCTCGGCCAGTTTCACCAGGTCAGGCAACGCATCGGTATAACTTTCGGAATAGCGACTACCATGCATCAGTTCCTGCCACTGGCGCACCATCCCCATGTACTGGTTGTTCGTGATAAAGACTTTGACGGGCGCGCGGTACTGAACGGCGGTCGACATTTCCTGCATGTTCATCAGGAACGACGCTTCGCCGGAAATATCGACAACCAGCGATTCCGGATGCGCGACCTGAACACCGATGGCGGCCGGCAAACCGTAGCCCATCGTGCCGAGCCCACCGGATGTCATCCAGCGTTTCGGCTCGTCGAACTTGTAATACTGTGCCGCCCACATCTGATGCTGGCCAACCTCGGTCGTGATGTAACAATCACGGTCCTTGGTCGCTTCATACAGGCGTTCAATCGCGTATTGCGGCTTTATCACCGAGCCCGTCTGATTGTATTTCAGACAATCGCGCTTGCGCCATTCATCTATCTGTTTCCACCAGACTTTCATCGCCTTCTGGTTCGTTTTCAGGCCCTTGGCTTTCCAGACGCGAAGCATCTGATCGAGGATTGTGCCAACATCGCCGACGATCGGCAGATCGACCATCACGTTTTTGTTGATCGATGACGGGTCGATATCGATGTGAATTTTTTTCGAATTCGGCGCAAAGGCATCCAGCCGGCCGGTGATCCGATCATCAAACCGCGACCCCACGGCCACGATCAGATCGGCATCGTGCATCGCGAGATTGGCTTCATAGGTGCCGTGCATCCCGAGCATACCGATGAATTGATTGTCCGAGGCCGGATATGCGCCAAGCCCCATCAGGGTCAGCGTAACAGGCGCACCGGTCAGCTTGATCAGGCGATCGAGCTGCTTCGATGCCTTGAGACCCGAATTGATCACGCCGCCGCCGCAATAGAACAACGGCTTCTTCGCCGCGGCGATCATGGCGACCGCTTTTTCGATCTCGGATTTCTCAGCCTTCAGCCGCGGCTGATAGGTTTTGTGTTCAACCTGGGTCAGATCCTTATAGGTCCCCAGCGCCATCAGGATATCCTTGGGCAGATCGACCACGACCGGGCCGGGCCGGCCGCTGCGCGCGACATAAAATGCCTCGTGCATGATCCGCGGCAGGTCCGCGATGTCCTTCACCAGGTAGTTGTGCTTGGTGCAGGCCCGCGTGATACCGGTGGTATCCGCTTCCTGGAAGGCGTCGTTGCCGATCAGATGCGTCGGCACCTGGCCGGTCATGCAGACGAGAGGAATGCTGTCCATCATCGCATCGGTCAGACCGGTTACCGCGTTCGTCGCACCCGGTCCCGACGTTACCAGCACACAGCCGACCTTGCCTGTCGACCGGGCATAACCCTCAGCCATGTGAACCGCGCCGCCTTCCTGGCGGACAAGCACATGCTTCAGCTGGTTCTGCTGGAAAATGGCGTCGTAGATCGGCAGTACAGCGCCGCCGGGATACCCGAATACGGTGTCCACGCCCTCGTTCACGAGCGCCTTGATGATGATTTCCGAGCCGGTCAGTTTCCGATCAGCCATCTCTCGTTCCCCGTTAAATCACTGGCGGATATGGCATCCGCTGGTTTACCTCCCAGCATTTCCCGTAGCGTAAAACCGGCTCATACGGCCGGTTTTTCCGAGAAACCTGTGAAGAAATTTTGCACTGCACAATCAGTATGAGGCGCGGAAACTATAGGCCGAAATTCAATCGGTCAACAGAAATTTCCTAATTTCTGAAAAGATTTCATCCTGATTAATTTCCGAATGTTTCGTTTCAATGGTCATTTGTGGAATAAATTGACGACGAAACCAGGTCATCTGGCGTTTCGCGTAACGGCGCGTGTCACGTTTTCCCAGTTCTTTCAGACGCTCCCGGTCTATTTCACCGGCGAGATGGGCTCGGATCGGCGGCACGCCGACCGCCTTCAGCAGGGGAAAATCTTCAGCGGGCGACCGGTCCAGCAATGACGCCACCTCCTCTACGGCGCCACGATCGAGCATCGCATCGAAGCGGTCATTCGCAATGGCATAGAGATCCTCGCGCGGCGGCAGCAGTGCGAGCGGGCAGAACTGCAGGTCCGCGGGCGCCGCTTCCATCTCCTCCGCCTGCCAGCTTCGGAGCCCACGACCGGTATGCATGTAAATCTCGAGCGCGCGAACGATGCGCTGACCGTCGGCCGGGTTCAAACCATCTGCGGTGGCCGGGTCTGCGGATAAAAGCTCGGCATGAAGCACCTGCGGGCCCTCTTCCTCAAGCCGCTGGTTGAGACCGTCTCGAACTTCAGCCGGGACGGCAGGCAAATCGTGCAGCCCGGTCATCAATGCCTTCAGGTACAGTCCCGTCCCGCCTATGACGATGGGAACCCCGCCCCGCCCCTGAATGTCCCGGATCGCGTCCAGGGCACGACCACGCCACTGGCCGGCAGAGCACCGGTCGCCTATGCCGAGAACGCCATACAGGTGATGCGGTGCCGACTCGCAATCCGCAGAATCCGGGCGCGCGGTGATGATGGGCAGATCCTCGTAGATCTGCATGGAGTCTGCATTGACGATCTCGCCGCCGAATTGCCCGGCCAGCGCCAGCGCCGTTGCAGACTTACCGCTTGCGGTCGGCCCGCCGATGACAATGACAGGTTTTTGGTTCAACCCTTTGCGATATTGAGCGCGACGAAGCGCTGCGTGCCGCCGGTTTCGATCAGAACGAGGATGGTATTCAGCTTGGCCTTCCGGGCCTGCTTCACCTTCGCCTGCACCTGAGACGGAGATGTGACGATTTCCTGGTCCGGACCGATCTTACGGACAATCGCACCAACCGGGATCCGCTTTTCGCCGGCGGGGCCCGTCGGTGCGACTTCGGTAATGACAACACCCTTGGCATCTTCTTCGAGCTTGAACTTTTCGCGCAGCCCAGGCGTCAATGTGGACAGCGTCATGCCAAGTTCACCGATGGTCAGCGCGGTTGCCGTTTCCTGTTTCTGCTCCGGCGCAACCGATGCGAGCTTCGCGTCGTCCTCGGGGAATTCACCCAGCGTAATCTGCAGCCGGACCGGCTTACCCTTGCGCCAGACATCCACGGAAACCGCTTTGCCGACCGTGGTCTCGGCCACGATCCGCGGCAGCCGGCGCATTTCGCCGACGATTTTGTTGTCGAATTTGAGGATCACATCGCCGACCCTGATCTTGTATTTCTCGGCCGGGCCATCCTTGGTGACAGACGCTACCAGCGCACCGGTCGCCGACTTCATCCCAAGGCTTTGCGCAATTTCTTCGGTCACGCTCTGGATACGCACCCCAAGCCAGCCCCGACGGGCTTTACCGAATTTCTGCAGCTGCTCGATGATCGGACGCGCGAGGTTGGCAGGGATCGCAAAACCGATACCGACACTGCCGCCGGACGGGGAGAAAATAGCCGTGTTAATACCGATCACCTCACCGGCGAGGTTGAACATCGGCCCGCCGGAATTACCCCGGTTGATCGACGCGTCGGTCTGGATGAAATCATCATAGGGACCGGAATTGATGTCGCGCTGGCGTGCCGAAACGATGCCTACGGTTACCGTACCGCCAAGCCCGAACGGATTGCCGATCGCGACCACCCAGTCGCCAACCCGCGACTTTCCGGAATCACCGAATGGCACGGCAACAAGCGGCTTCTTCGGTTTCACGCGGAGCAGAGCCAGATCGGTTTTGGGATCGCGGCCGACCAGTTCCGCTTCAAGTTTGGTGTCATCATGCAACGTGACGGTAATCTCGTCGGCATCGGCGATCACATGGTTGTTGGTCACAACAAGGCCGCTGGAATCGATTATAAAGCCGGAGCCGAGTGATGACGCACGCCGTTGCGGCGCCTCGCGCTGCTGACGATCGAAGAATTCCTTGAAGAAATCCTGGAACGGCGAACCTTCGGGGAACCTCGGAACTTCGGGGCCACCCTTTTCGCTATCTTTGCTTTTTTTCTGAACCTGGGTCGAAGAAATATTCACGACCGAAGGCAGCAGCTTCTCAGCCAGATCGGCAAAACTCTCGGGCGCGCCGCGCGCCGCGACCGGCGCATGTCCCCAGCTGACGCAAGCCACCAAAATCAAAAGAGCCGGAAACACTCGCCGAAAATGTGTCACTGATAATCTCCTGTCGCGCTGTTCTGTTTCGCGCTGTTCTGCGCAAACAATATACGTTCCTAGCACACGGTCCGGATCGTCATCGGGCGCGCACTTAATTTTGCCAGATTTATACTGCCAAATTTCCTCACGGAAATCAGCTATCTATCCCGCCGCCGGATAATCGCACAAACAAGATGAAAAAATTCTTTCAGGACCGCATCAGCCAGATAATGCCGACGCCGACCGTGGCGGCGAGCAGTCCGGTACTGCGCAGCGAAGATGGCGATACTTTTTCTATCTGCAGCGCCATCCTGCGCATACCCTCGGGAAAGAGGGCGTACAAGCCGCCCTCGATCACGAGGATAAGCGCAATGGCCGTTATCAGTTCGTCAGGCACGGAACCTGGGTGATCCGATAACGGGACTAGTTACCCCTATCACGGGGCTAGTTACTGGGCGATTTGTCGATTTCCGACTGACCGCGCTTGCTGTCTCCCGGCAGGTCGTTGAAGAACCGGAAGAACTCGCTATCGGGCGACAGGACCATGGTCGTCCCTTCACCGAGTGCTGCTCCATAGGCCTCCATAGACCGGTAGAACGCGAAGAAATCCGGATCCCTGCCAAACGCCCCGTTCAGGATACGGGTCTGTTGGCCCTCACCTTCACCACGCAGGATCTGCGCTTTCCGCTGGGCTTCCGCGAGTAGAACCGTCCGTTCACGGTCTGCCTCGGCCTGGATACGGGCCTTGATTTCCGCACCCTCGGCCCGGAGTTTCGCGGCCTGCGCAACACGTTGCGAACGCATCCGGTTATAGACCGATTCACTCGTTGTCGGCGGCAGATCGGTCCGCCCGATACGCACATCAACCACGACTATACCGAAATCGGTCGATTGGCGTTTAAGCTCCGTCGTGATTCTCGCCATCACGCGGTCACGCTGGTTCGACAACATGTCTGCCAGCAGCACCCGGCCGACTTCCGCACGAACGGCGGAGTTGAGGATACGGCCGAAGATGTCGACAAAGTTCGCCTCGGTATTGGCACGCAGCCGGAACTGCTTCGGCGACACGATCAGATACCGAACGAAGGCATCAACATTGATACGCTTCTGATCCGACAGAATGATCTCCTGAGCAGGCGGGTCCAGACTGAGGACGCGCTTGTCGTAGAAAGTTGCCGTCTGCCAGGGCAGTTTAAAGTGCAGTCCCGGTTCGGTTTCCTCGTCCCTCGGCTGACCGAATTCGAGGATCAGGGCCTGCTGGGTCTGATGAACCGTATAGACACTGCTAAACGCGAACAGGCCGATAACAATGACCGCGATACCCGCGACGATAAATCTGAGGTTGGTCATTACTGCGCTCCCTGCGAACGTTTTTTAATTTCAGGCAGTGGCAGATACGGAACGACGCCCGTGCCGCCCTGGCCCTTATCGATGATAACCTTATCGGCCTTGCCAAGAACTTCCTGCATCCGCTCGAGATAGAGCCTGCGCAGAGTGACATCCTTGCCCGTCAGATAAGCTTCGTAGACAGAAACAAAGCGCTTCGCTTCACCGTCCGCTTCCTTGATCAGACGTTCGCGATAAGCGGCTGCCTGTTCGAGCTGACGGGAGACTTCACCCTTTGCCTTCGGCACAATGTCGTTCCGATAAGCTTCGGCTTCGTTCTGCTGGCGTTCTTTATCCTGGCGCGCGCGCTGCACGTCATTGAACGCATCGATCACCTTCTGCGGCGGATCGACTTTCTGCATCTTCACCTCGGCGATAAACACACCGGCTTTATAATCATCCATGATGCGCTGGAGAACGTCGCGCGTCCGGGTTTCCACCTCGGTACGCTTTGTCGCCAGGACCTCTTCGAGCGGCGTCTGCCCGACGATTTCACGGATCGAGCTTTCCGCCGCAAGCTTCACGGTGGATTCAGGATCGCGAATATTGAACAGAAAATCCTTGGCGCTCTTGATACGCCACTGAACAACGAAATCGATGTCGATGATATTCTGGTCACCCGTCAGCATCAGGCTCTCTTCCGGCACGTCCCGCGACGTATCGGTACGACCCTGGGCCCCGAGAGACCGGAATCCGACATTGATCTGATTCGTCTTTTCGACATTGGGCGTCATCACTGACCCGACAGGCCACGGTGCCCAGAAATTCAGACCGGCCTCCGTCGTATTCACGTACTTGCCGAACATAAGCTCAATACCGTTTTCACCGGGCTGTACGCGGTAAAGACCGCTGAGTAGCCAGACAAAGACAATAATCAGGAGACCGAGCAAAATGCCCTTCACGCCGCCAAAACCGCCGGGCATAAGGCTCTTGAAACGATCCTGACCCTTGCGGATCATTTCTTCGATATCCGGAGGGACACCGCCGCCGCCGCCGCCGCCACCAGCCGGTTTACCGCCCCAGGGGCCCTGTCCGCCGCCTTGTCCGCCGCCTTGTCCGCCGCCGTTTCCGCCGCCGCCCCAGGGGCCGCCGCCGCCCCCGCCTTGCTGTTTCCATGGCATGACGCTAATTCCTATCCTGATGAGTTGGTGATGGTTTTGTTCGCGTTTGGCCGAATTGTCCCTCAGCCGTTACCTTCCAGCCCGACCGGGCTGCCTTATATGATAGCTCGCTCTGTCGCGCAAATGTGGGTTATTCCTGCATTATAGCGATATTGTGGCACTACCGGAGAAGTCAAGGATGACGCAGGTTACTGAAACCGAAATTATTGCCGCCCTCAAATCGGTAAAATTACCCGATACCGATCATAACATTATCGACGCGGGTGTGGCGTCTGGTTTGGTCGTAAAAGACGGCCATGTCCAGTTCGCGCTGGAAATCGACCCGGCAATGGCCGAAAAAATGGAACCTGTCCGAAAACAGGCGGAACAGGCGGCCGCAGGCGTTGCAGGCGTTCTGTCGGTCACGGCGGTTCTCACAGCGCATACGCAGGCGGAACAGCAGCCACAGCAACCGCCGCAGCAGCAAGCCAAGCCAGAACCGAAAAAGCTCCTGCCGCAGGTTGGCGCGATCATCGCCGTTGCGTCGGGTAAAGGCGGCGTCGGCAAATCGACCACGGCTGCGAATCTGGCGGTCGCGTTCCGACAGATGGGTTTGCGCACGGCAATGCTCGACGCCGATATCTATGGCCCGTCCCTGCCAACCATGATGGGCATTTCGGGGCGGCCGTCATCGCCCGACGGTAAAATCATTATCCCGATGGAAGCCCATGGCGTGACCTGCATGTCGATCGGCTTCCTGGTACCGCAGGACACCCCGATGATCTGGCGCGGCCCCATGGTGATGGGCGCCCTTGAGCAGATGATGGGCGACGTTCAGTGGGGGCCTCAGGATATCCTGGTGGTCGACATGCCGCCGGGCACGGGCGACGCACAACTGACCATGGCCCAACGCGTGCCGATTGCCGGTGCGGTGATTGTCTCCACCCCGCAGGACCTTTCGCTAATCGATGCGAAGAAGGGTCTGAACATGTTCCGCAAGGTCGAAGTACCGGTGCTCGGGATCGTCGAGAACATGAGCTATTTCCATTGCCCCCATTGCGGCGAACGGTCGGACATCTTCTCTCATGGCGGCGCGGCGCAAGCGGCAACGCAGATGGGTGTCGACTTCCTGGGCGAAATTCCCCTCGACATGGCGATCCGTGCCGGCGGCGATGACGGCACACCCATCACGGTTTCCGAGCCCGACGGGGCCTACGCAAAAGCCTATCGCGCCATCGCAGAAAAAGTGTGGGAAAAAGTCGGCTCGGGGGCATCTCAACCCGACGCGCCAAATATATCGTTTGAGTAATCAGGCCCCACCCAGGCCCCGTCACCGCCCCACCGGACACCGTCATTCGGTGTGACCGGCGCAGAATAGAGAAAGCGAAACGACATGAGTTCAGCCGAGATACCTTTCCGCAAAGAGATGCCATTCGAATACGGCGTCGCCGCGGAGGTCGCCCCGGGCGTCCGACGCATCATTGCGGAGAATCCGAGTTCCTTCACCCATGTCGGCACCAACACGTATGTGGTCGGCAAGGGTGAAGTCGCCGTGATCGACCCCGGTCCGATGATCGAAGAGCATGTCGAAAACATCAAAGCCGCACTCGAAGGCGAAACCGTCACCCACATCGTGGTGACCCATACGCACATGGATCATTCCCCGGCCTCGGACTGGCTGAAGGAACTGACGGGAGCGCCCATCGTCGGCGCATTGCCGCGCCCGCAGGGGGATGGAAAAGCGGTCGAAGCGTCGCAGGAGAATTTTGCGCCGGATATCGAGATTTCGGACGGCGCCGAGATCAGCGGGCCCGGCTGGACGCTGGATGCGGTGTTTACGCCGGGTCATATGTCGAACCATCACTGCTTCCGGCTGCGTGAGGGCAATATCCTGTTTTCAGGCGATCATGTGATGGGCTGGAACACCACGATCGTGTCGCCGCCCGACGGCAACATGCGCGAATATCTCGACAGCCTGCGCGTCTGCATCGCCCGCGACGAGGTCATGTACCTGCCGGGACACGGACCTGAAATCAAGAAGCCAGCGCCATTCGTGCGCGCCTACCTGACCCATCGTCTGATGCGGGAAGGCGAGATCACAAAGTGTCTTGAACGCGGCAACACGACCATCTCCGAGATGGTGCGCCGCATGTACACCCACCTGCCGGAGAAAATGTATGGGCCGGCATCGCGTTCGGTTCTGGCACACATGGAACATATGGTGGAAACAAACCGCGCAGATTGCGATGGCCCGGTGACAATCGATTCGATCTTCGCGCCGCCGAGCCGGAACTAGTTGCCGCGTTCAGCCTTCAATCCGGGGAAGCTTCCTAGGGGTGGATTTCGATGGTGGTGCCGTCGTCGACCATCTTCCAGATTTGATCCATCTCGCGATTGGTCAGCGCAATGCAGCCCTGGGTCCAGTCAATCCGCGGATGGCCGACATCCTTCGCACTCCATCGGGTCGGCAGTCCGTGGATCATGATCTGCCCGCCGGGATCAACGCCCAGCTGGCGCGCACGGGCACGATCCTGCGTATTGGGATAGGAAATATGCAGTGCCCGATAGAATTTCGATTTGTTGGTATCTAGGCGGTAATCGACGGTGTAGGTGCCTTCCGGTGTCCGCGCATCGCCCTCGCGCGTCTTGTGACCCTTCGGGTAACGGCCCAGCGCAACACGGAAAACCTTCATGACCCGGTCGCCGCGCATCAGCACCAGCCGGCGCTCACCCTTGAGCACGACCAGCCGGTCGGCCTTTAACGGCGTCCACAATGCGACGTCGTTCGGCGCGGCATGAGCCGGGCCGCCAAGCGAGACCATCATTGTAAAAATAAGCGTAATCAGCGTTCGCACTGCCAGCCCCGTTTCCATGGGTTGAACGTTGAAAAACAGATTTAGACCAAAAGGTTAAGACAATGCAAATTGTGTGCGAAAAAGTGGCCGCCCGTCACGCAGACGTGACCCGTTCCAATACGACGAAAGAATGGTCAAATTCGTCTTTTTCGCCCGCTGAATGTCTTTCACGCGATGTTTCGACCCAGTCCGCCCGGTCAAACGCCGGAAAGGTCACATCGCCGACCACCGCCGCGTGCACCTCGGTCAGATAGATCCGCCCCGCAATCGCCAGCGCCGCGCGGTAGAGCCCCGCCCCGCCGATCACCATCACGTCATCATCTGCCAAGTCGTCAACCAGCGTTCCGGCATGGGCGACCGCCGCCTCCAGATCACTAAAAACCTCCACACCGTCGGCGGAAAAATCCGGATTCCTGCTGACCACAAGATTGGGACGGCCGGGCAATGGCCGGCCAATGGACTCGAACGTTTTACGGCCCATGATGATGGGTTTGCCCATCGTGACAGATTTGAAATAACGGAGATCGCCGGACAGCCTCCATGGCAATCCGCCGTCGCGCCCGATGACACCATTCTCGGCCGCGGCGACAATCAGGGCGACAGTCACGTCCTGAGACCCCGCGCCATCCACCGGATCAAACTGCGACAGCCGCCGGGATATGCGGGTGGAACCGGTACCCGTCGAGCGCAAAATCGTCGTATTTAAAACCGAAAATATCGGTGACGTCGGGGTTCAGTGTCATTGTCGGCAGCGGATAGATCTCCCGCTCAAGCTGGGCATCGGTCTGTTCGATGTGATTGGAATAGAGATGCGCATCTCCCAGCGTATGGACAAATTCACCGGGCTGCAGCCCCGTCGACTGTGCCATCATCAGGGTCAGCAGGGCGTAGGATGCAATATTGAACGGCACGCCGAGGAATATATCGGCGCTGCGCTGATAGAGCTGGCAGGAAAGCTTTCCGTCCGCCACGTAGAACTGGAACAGGCAGTGACAGGGTGGCAGCGCCATCGTCTCGATCTGCGGCACGTTCCACGCACTCACGATCAGGCGGCGCGAATCAGGATTGGTTTTGATCTGGTCGGTGACATGCGCGATCTGATCGACGGTCGTACCGTCGCCTGTGTCCCAGGACCGCCACTGCGCGCCGTAGACCGGGCCCAGGTCGCCGTTCTCATCGGCCCACTCGTTCCAGATCGACACACCGTTGTCGTTCAGATACGCGATATTGGTATCGCCCTGCAGAAACCACAAAAGCTCGTGGATGATGGATTTGGTGTGAATCTTCTTGGTCGTGACCATCGGAAACCCGTCGGCCAGGTTGAACCGCATCTGGTGGCCGAACACGCTGTAGGTGCCCGTGCCCGTGCGGTCGTCCTTCCAGACGCCGGATTCGCGGACACGCCGCATAAGATCGAGATATTGCTGCATGGTTCTCTTTTTGGCCCAAATTCGGCGCGCTGACAAATTTGCCAAGCTTCACTTTAATTTAAGGCCGAATCACCCTATATTAGAAGTGCTGGCTTGCCAGCTATGGTGATAAACGACTTGTGTAATAAACGGAGTGGACCCGGGGGCAGTACCCGGCGCCTCCACCAAATTTCCGGCTTGGCCGGCCTCTGACAACGAGGTCCGCACACGGTTTTGGGGGCGAAACAGGATCGACACACGTGTAAAGACTTGTCTTTTGCCCGGTATGGTACCGCCGTTAGCGGGCCGTTTTTACAAGAGCCAATGATAATGACTTGGCCCTCGCTGCCTAATTAGGCAAGCGCGGTTCGGGGGGGCGCCGGGCAACAGAAGCCCCTCCACTAATTCCTGAACATATATCGGTATGCAGTGCGCACAGTTCAGCTTGCGGTTCCGGCCCGCATGCCATATGAGTCCCCGCCATGTCCGAAGATATGATGGATTATCAGTCACTGGTTGAACGCGCGATGAAAGGTGTCGTGCGCGAGGCCCTGTTGAAGGTCGGCAAGGATGGACTTCCCGGCGAGCATCATCTGTACATCACGTTCAGAACGCAGGACGAAGGCGTCGAGATTACCGACCGCCTGATCTCGCAATATCCCGAAGAAATGACGATCGTTCTTCAGTACCAGTTCTGGGGCCTCGAAATCTCGGAAGATGCCTTTGAAATCACGCTCAGTTTCTCGGGCAATAACGAACGGCTGTATATCCCGTTCGATGCAATCGTCGGCTTTGCCGACCCGTCGGTAAATTTCGGCCTGCAGTTCAAAGCCGCCGAAGGCGACTTTGCCGAAATCGGGCCCGGCGAAACGCAGGACATCGAAGAAATCGACGGCAGCGATGCACCGCCGATCCCCGAAGACAGCAATAGCGACGGCGAACAGAAGACCGGCGAAGTGGTCGCGCTGGACGCCTTTCGCAAAAAGAAAACCTGACCCACTCCTGAATTACCCCGGGGATTATCCCAATGGCTGATGATAATTTTCACGAGATGTTTCCGCTCGGCGAAGACACGACCGAATATCGCAAACTGACATCGGATTATGTCTCCACCGCGGAATTCGACGGCGAAGAAGTGCTCGTCGTCGATCCCGAAGGCATCAAACAGTTATCGGCCCAGGCTTTTGTCGATATCGCACATTATCTGCGCCCCGGACACCTGCAACAACTGCGCAATATTCTCGACGACCCGGAAGCATCCGACAACGACCGGTTCGTGGCACTTGACCTGTTGAAGAACGCCAATATTTCGGCCGGCGGCATCCTGCCGATGTGTCAGGACACCGGTACGGCGATCATCATGGCCAAGAAAGGCCAGAACGTCTGGGTAAAGGGCAATGACGAAGCCGCCATTTCGGACGGCGTGTTAAAGACCTATCAGGAAAGCAACCTGCGCTATTCGAACGTGGCACCACTGTCGATGTTCCAGGAAGTGAATACCGGAAACAACCTGCCGGCTCAGATCGACATCTATTCAACCCGGGGCAATGCCTACAAATTCCTGTTCGTCGCCAAGGGCGGCGGATCGGCCAACAAGACCTTCCTGTTTCAGCAGACACCCGCTGTCATGAACGAAGACAAGATGGTCGCGTTTCTGGATGAGAAAATCCGCACGCTCGGCACAGCCGCCTGCCCGCCCTATCATCTTGCGATCGTCATCGGCGGCACCTCGGCCGAGCTCAACCTGAAAACGGTCAAGCTCGCCAGCACGCGTTATCTCGACAATCTGCCCACACACGGCAACGAATACGGCCAGGCGTTCCGCGATCTCGAAATGGAACAAACGGTTCTGGAGCTGACCCGTCAGATGGGGATCGGTGCGCAGTTCGGCGGCAAGTATTTCTGCCACGATGTCCGCGTCATCCGCCTGCCGCGTCACGGCGCCAGCGTGCCGATCGGGCTCGGTGTGTCATGCTCTGCCGACCGCCAGGCACTTGGCAAAATCACCAAGGACGGCGTGTTCATCGAACAGCTTGAGATGAACCCGGCGAAATACATGCCGGACGTCGAGCCGACCGATCTTGCCGACGAAGTCGTCCAGATCGACCTGAACCGGCCGATGGCCGAGATTCAAAAAATCCTGAGCGGTTGCGAGGTCAAGACACGGCTGTCCCTGTCCGGCTCGATGATCGTTGCGCGCGATGCCGCGCATGCGAAGATCAAAGAACGCCTCGATGCCGGAGAAGAAATGCCGGATCATTTTCGCAATCACGCTATTTATTACGCAGGCCCGGCCAAAACACCCGAAGGCTATGCATCTGGCTCGTTCGGGCCGACCACCGCGGGCCGGATGGATTCCTACGTCGAGGAATTCCAGGCCAAGGGCGGCAGCTTTATCATGCTGGCCAAGGGCAACCGGTCCAAACAGGTAACCGATGCCTGCAAAGCCTATGGCGGCTTTTACCTCGGTTCCATCGGCGGTCCCGCCGCACGGCTGGCACAGGACTGCATCAAAAAGGTCGAATGCATCGAGTACCCCGAGCTCGGGATGGAAGCGATCTGGCGGATTGAGGTTGAGAATTTCCCGGCCTTCATCGTCGTCGATGACAAGGGCAACGACTTCTTCGCAAATCTCTGACGGCTTGCCCGGTTCAGGTGCGCCATGGCAATACTGCCGGACATCGTCGAACCTGGCCTGACAACGATCTTTTGCGGATCGGCGGCAAGCTCGGCATCCGCGCGGCTCGGCGCTTATTACGCGGGACCCGGCAACCGCTTCTGGCCGGCGCTGTTTGAGGCGGGCCTGACCCCCACCCTGTTTGCACCCTCCGAATTCCGGCGTCTGCCGGATCTGGGTATCGGCATCACCGATCTCGCCAAGCATGAATCAGGCATGGATATCGCCTTGTCGTCGAATGCCTATGACGCAGGCGCGCTGCTGGAAAAAATAGAGGCATGCCAACCGCTACATCTCGCCTTTACCGGCAAGCGGCCCGCCGGGATATTTCTGCTCGAAGCGCTTGGCGCCACGCTGAAAGACTATGGCGAACAATCGGTCACAATCGGCACGACACGCATATTCGTCCTTCCCTCGCCTTCAGGGGCCGCACGTCGTTGGTGGTCGATCGAGCCATGGATTAGACTGGGGGAAATTCATCAGGCGGCCATTCGGCGACAGGAGAACGGGCAATGAAGTTTTGCGTATTCGGCGCAGGTGCGGTTGGCGGATTTGTCGGCGGGATGGTTGCCCGCACCGATACCGAGGTCTCTCTGGTCGCCCGGGGCGAACACCTCGCGGCATTGCAGGAAAACGGCCTGCGCGTCATTACCCCGGATGCGGAATTCACCGTCACGCCGCCGGCAACCGACACCCCGACAGACCTTGGTGTACAGGATGTCGTCTTTCTGTCCGCAAAGGCCCATGCCCTGACGGCGGCAGCCGAGGCGATGCGGCCGCTGATCGGACCGGACACCGTCATCGTGTCCGCGCAGAACGGCATTCCGTTCTGGTATTTCCATGCCCATGGCGGGCCGCTCGATGGCTCTACGCTGCAGACGGTCGATCCGGGCGGGCGGATCGCCGACAGCATCGGCTGCGCGCGCGTGATCGGCTGCGTGATTACATCGAGCAACACGGTTGAGGCGCCGGGCGTCGTCCGCAACATCGGCAACCGGGTATTCGCGATCGGCGAGCCCGACGGCAATCTGTCACCGCGCCTGAGCGATATTGCCGCAATCCTGACCGATGCCGGTCTGGAAGCTCCGATGACCGAGGCGATCCGCAGCGAAGTCTGGGTCAAGATGTGGGGCAATGTCTCGTTCAGCCCGATGGCGGCCCTGACCATGTCGAAACTCGGCCCTCTGGTCGAACGCGACGACCTGTTGCAGCTGGGCGTGTCAGTCATGAAAGAAGTGCAGGCGGTCGGCGAGGCGCTTGGCGTGACATTCCATCAGAAAATTACCGACCGAGTGGCGGGAACGCGCAAAGTATCCGGCCACAAGACATCTATCCTGCAGGATCTCGAAGCTGGCCGCCCGATGGAAGTCGACGGGATTACCGGCGCCGTTGTCGAGCTCGGCCGGCTGACGGGTGTCGAAACACCCATGATAGATCTTGTTTACGCGTTACTTCGGCAACGCGGGCGCGAAGCCGGGCTGTATCCGGAGATAGATTTCGACCCGCTGGCGGCGCCGGTATCGTGAAATCAGACGACCTGAAAAACGCCCTCGACCTCGATCGCAACACCGAACGGCATCGAGGCGACGCCAATGGCCGTCCGTGAATGACGGCCCGGATCGCCGTACAGATCGATAAACAGCTCTGACGCCCCGTTCAGGACGGCGGACACATCGGTAAAATCGGGATCGACGTTTATGTAGCCCTTTATCCGGACCACTTCCTTGACCCGGTCCATATCGCCCAGGGCCTCCTTGATACAGGCGAGCACCATCAATGCGCTGGTCCGCGCGGCAAGCTGGCCTTCTTCAAGCGAATATTCCCGGCCGACTTTGCCGATGAACGAAATTTCATTGTCGATGCGGGGAACCTGGCCCGAGACAAACAATAGATCGCCCGCCATTTTCCAGTTCAGAATCTTCGCAACCTTCGGGCTTGCGGCCACCGGCAGCGTAATTCCCATTTCAGCAAGCTTGCTTTCGATATTTCCAGCCATAATTCACTCCTACACGGTTTGCCCGGCGCATGGTGAAGACATCATAGACGAGGAATCAGCCGTGATCGACCTGACGCGTGTCTACCACCGCTATTTTTGGGCGGATAATCCAAACAAGCGTGATTTCAGAGAATACAGCCCTCGGCGCCCGAACATTCGAGCGAAATCCAAACGCCGCAGGCTGTCGTATTACAATCTGGACGACATTTTACTGACTATTCAGTATGTGTCGGCGAACGCGAAATAAGAACCCGTTTCCCCCGAGAAACGGGCGAAAATAGAGAATATGGCCAGAAAAAAAACCCGGATAGAGCGTGATTCAATGGGGCAGGTTGCTGTGCCAGCGGATTGCTATTGGGGCGCCCAGACACAGCGCAGCCTGAAGAACTTTCCGATTGGAACGGAACGGTTCCCGGATTCCATCATCCGCGCCTTTGGCCTTCAGAAACAGGCAGCCGCACTGGCTAATATGCACCTCGGCGCCCTTGATAAAAAACTTGGTCGGACGATTGCCCGGGCCGCCGCGGAGGTCGCATCCGGAAAGCTCTCGGATAATTTCCCACTGGTGGTCTGGCAGACCGGGTCGGGCACGCAAACCAACATGAATGCCAATGAAGTAATTGCGAACCGCAGCAACGAAATCCTCGACCAACCGCTCGGCACCATGGCCCCGGTCCATCCGAACGATCATGTAAATCTTGGCCAGTCGTCGAATGATTCCTTTCCAACGGTCATGCATATAGCAGCTTTTACCCGGATCCAGGACCACCTCCTGCCCGGGCTCACCCTGCTGCGGGAAGCGCTCGCGGGGCGCGAAGCGGTGTTCGCGAAGATCGTCAAGACGGGCCGGACACATTTGCAGGATGCGACGCCCCTGACCCTCGGTCAGGAATTCTCGGCCTTCGTGGCCCAGCTCGATCACAGTATCGCCCGGGTTGGAGATACTCTCCCCCGGCTGCTCAGCATCGCCCAGGGCGGCACTGCCGTCGGTACGGGCCTGAATTCTGTTCGCGGCTTCGACAAACGCTTTTGCACCGAACTGCGCAAACTGACCGGTCGGAAGTTTAGCCCCGCCGCCAACAAGTTCGAAGCGATGTCTTCTCATGATGCAATCGTGGAGACATCCGGTGCGCTGAACGTCGTCGCTGTATCCCTGATGAAAATTGCTAATGACATCCGCCTGCTTGCCTCCGGCCCGCGGGCAGGCATCGGTGAGATCAACCTGCCCGCCAACGAACCGGGATCGTCGATCATGCCCGGCAAGGTGAACCCGACCCAGGCCGAGGCCCTTGCGATGGTCTGCGCTCAGGTGATGGGGAACCACACAACGATTACGGTCGCCGGATCACACGGCCATCTCCAGCTCAACACCTTCAAGCCGGTCATGATCTTCAATCTGCTTCAGTCGATTGAACTTCTTGCCGATGCATCCACGAGTTTTGCGCAGCGCTGCGTCGACGGCATCACAGCGAATGAGCGCCGGATCGGTGATCTGGTCGACAAATCGCTCATGCTTGTGACCGCGCTGACCCCGCATATCGGCTACGACAATGCCGCGCAAATTGCCAAATCCGCCTTTACCAATGACACGAGCCTTCGTGAAGCCGCGATCGACAGCGGCCTCGTCACACCAGCGCAATTCGACCGCTGGGTAAATCCCAATGACATGTTAAAGCCGTCCCCTGCCGGACGGAGAAAGTAAGTCCCGTGCTGAGAAAACGATCCGTTACAATTGCCGGCCATCGCACCAGCATCTCGCTGGAAGATGAATTCTGGTCAGAACTGGTCAGGATTGCGGGTGAGAAACGAACCTCGCTCAACAGCCTGATTGCCGCCATCGATGAAGCACGCGCGACAAACCTGTCGTCGGCAATCCGGCTTCATGTGCTCGCTAATCTCAAGGGAACTGCACAAGACGCCCCACAAGTTGCACCGCGAGTCTCCGAAGCAGTCTGCTAGCGTCCGAGCCCCTTTAATAGCCCCGGATAATATCCTCGGGCTTCGGTTGTTGTTGTTGCTGCTGCTGGGAACCACCACTGTTATTCGCGCCCGGCACCAGCTTCTGTATCAGCCCGCCGACACCCCGTTGCAGAACCCAGGCCTGCAGGGCCTGAAAATCGAACAGACGCCTCGGATTATCCGGCGCCCCGACCGCGCGAACACGGAACGGCGGCGCGCTCGAATGCTCGGTCAGCCGGAAATCAGCGAACATATCCATGTTCCATTTCGGCAAATTGACAAAACCGCGTGCATTCCCGGCGCCCGCGTCGGCGATGAGTGCCAGATCGTTGGTGATGATGATCCCCTTTGTGATTTCAAAGGTTCCCTTCAGAGATGAGAATTGGGTCTCACCGCCATTCATTGCCGATGACAGGACACCGAGCAGGCCGGCGAGCTGGTTTATGTTGTTCAGATTATCACTGGCCGTTTTCAGGTCGAACCCTTTGACGACACCGTCGACCACGTCAATTTTCCCTTTCCCTGACAAAGCCTTGATCATGTCGAACTGGCTTTCGCCGCGCGCGGATAAATCCATCCCGACACTGAGAATACCCGTCGCGATATCGAACTCCGCAGCCTGAAACAAAGCTTTCCCGACATTTGCTTTGGTGATGGTCAGCGACGTTGTCGCCACGGGGACACCACGCCCGTCTACCTTGCCACGCATCTCGAAGCCACCATCGAACATGGTGCCGGTGACTTGCTGGATGTCGAGGACCTTGTCTTTAAGGACGGCGACGATCTTTGGCTGATCGATCCGAAACGTCTGATACAGGACAGCCTCGGCCCGAAGGTCGATATTGGCGTCGACCAGACCTAGCGCGTCCGTATCGATCGGATCCGTCGACCACCTCTGACCGGCTTTCACCGACGTCGCACCTGCGCCGGAACCTCCCCTAGCCCCTTGCTGGGTCCGAGCCCCGTTCTGTGGCCGGTTGCCGCCAGGCGGTGCTTCCAGAAAATCACTGAGCGGTATCGTGGACGTGACCAGAGACAATTTCACGTCCGGCCTGCCGGCGCCTGCTTTGGCTGCCCGATAGGATCCCTGCCCCGATATGCTGGTCGGCCCGATTTTTCCGGTGAGGCCGCTGATCGCCAGGTTTTCCTCCGACCCCGCCAGTTTAACCGCCATGTTGAGCCCCCCGAGCCGGGGGTTGGCAGGTTTGAAGCCCGGATCGAACGCCCTGACAAAGCGCACGAGGTTCGGATGTTTTATGTCCGCGCTTATGTCAAATTTCGGAACCTCAAGCGGTGTATTAATCGTACCGGCAATCTTGAACGCCCCCCCGGCGACGCCCGCATTCACATCGAGCGCAACGGCGCGCGCATCGCCTTTGAGCGTCATTTTTAACCCCACCCGGCCGACCGCGGGACCCGGTTTTCCGGTGGCAAACAGATTGGCAAGACGGGCAAATTCGGGGTGCTTCGCATCGACCGAGATATCAAGCACAGGCGATGCCGCGAGGCCGGCAACCTTCCCGGCGATCTTCGCCGTAACTTCTGCAAGCTGCAGGCTCGCATCGATTGTCAGGCCTGATTTGGATACATCGGTCCGGCTGGTCAGGCGCATCTTTCCGAGCTTTCGCGGGGAAACAGGCGGCTCGATCCCGGCGATTTTGAAAAGCCCCGTCAAATCGTCCGATGCGGCCGCGACCGTGCCATTGAATGCGGGGATACCCGCCAGACCGGACAGCGTTCCTTTCACCTGGGCGCTCGTCCCGGCCAGGTTTCGGACGCTCGCATCACGCAGGGTCAGCACCCCATTTACCAGCGTGCCGTCAAGCCGGACGCCCTGGATCGCCATGCGCTGATAGCTCAGGCTGCCGACCCGAAAGGTCAGGTTGGCGTCAAAATCGTTCAGGACAGCAAAAGGCCCCTTCGATTCCGGCTTCGGCACCGGATCCTGTCCCGGCGCGGCAGGTGTCTCGCCGCCCTCCTTCAAAACCGGCTCGGAAGCAGCTGGGGCCGGTTTGCCGATATAGGCATCTGCGTTGATCTGATCGATGCTGAGACTTGCACCGAATGCCGCGCGGTCGCGGAGCGCGACCGTCAGGCCGCCGCTCATACGCGACGCGTCGAGCTGAGCCACGATGCCCACAGCCTGAACCTGCTCGGCATTTCCGCTGACATCGGCGCTGACGTTGAACCGCCGCAGCCTGTCCGCCGGAACCGCCGCGATATCGACACCGGCCCAGGTCAGAAAACGTCTCAGGTTCGTCGACCGGATTGCCGCCTTGCCGGCATACGTCAATGCACCCTGGGGCGCCGTCAGTGTTCCCGATGCCGACAGTTCTGTCGCGCCGGGAAATCCTGCTGTCAGGGTATTCAGCGTTACCGCCCCGTCCCTGAGCGATGCGGCGAGCCGTACCGCACGAACGCGATCCTGCATCGCGATCACTTCATCTATCGTCAAATCGATATTGGCTTCGATGTCGCCCGGCAATTTAAATTTCGGTGCCGGCGTCACTGTCTGGGCATCCGGCGTCGACGGCGAGGCCGCAGCTTGGTCCGGGGTCGATGAGGTCGCAGTCGGCGGCGTGATCGGCGTCGTAATCGTCGGCGGGGACCTGGTCGCGGCAACCATCAGAGCATCGGCATCAAGCGACGGCATGCGCAATGCGATATCCGCGCGCACACCATCACGCAGCGCGATCTTGATGTTTCCGGTCGCGCTGGACGCACCGAGCTGCAGGGCCAGATCGTTCACGGTAACGGCCTCATCAGAACCTGCGACCGTCGCAGAGACCGCAAAAGCCTGGCCAAGATACGGCAGAGGTGCGGACCGGGTCAGAGAGGCTAGAAGCGCGCCGAGATTATCCCCCTTGCCGTCCAGCTTCGCTGAAATCGACAGTTTCGTTTCGACGTCGGTGAGAGTACCCGTCAACCCGATCTCGGCCTTGGTCGCGGGCGTGCCGAGCGTCATACGAAACGGCACCGCGCCGTTCTCCACCAGACGCCTGACCTCTGCGGTGACCGTCAGCGGTGTATCGCGAAAAGTTAGCCCGCCTCTAAATGTAAACGGTCCGGTCAGGGACCCGGCGGAGATATCGGCTGTCAGCTTCTCGATACGCTCGACCGTTGCAGACGCGGTATCCCGATAAACAATGGTGCCGTTTATGATCGTCAAAGCATCGAGTTTGAATGCTGATGCGCTGCTTTTCGGTCCTGCATCAGATTTTGCAGGTGCGCCAGACGACTTCAAAGCTGAATTGGCAGCACTACCGGTACTACCGGCTGATTCGCCCACAGAATCGGGGGCAGAATCGGCGGCAAAATCGGCAGCAAACAGCCAGTTCATCTGCCCGCTCGGCAGTTTTTCCAGTTCTATGACCGGATCGATAAGCTCGACCTGCCCGATCTCGATATCACCCTGGAACAGCGGCAGGAGCGCCACGCTCACCCGTAATTCCTTGAGAGACACCATATGGGATGCAGTTGCGCCCGGGGCGTTCGACAGACGCGCACCCGATATTCTCAAACGGGGCGCCGGCAGAACGGTGAATTCAATGTCGCCGGCGATGTCGAGCGTTCTGCCCGTCGCCTTGCGCACTTCGGCGGTAATTTCGGTCTTGTACCCATTCCAGTCGATAACACTGGGGACAATCAGCGCCGCCGCAACAAGCAATACGATCAGGCCAAGGAAGCCGTAAGCGGCCTTTTTCATAGAAATTCTCCCCGCCGGACGGGCGGCTGTTTAAAGATACGCACGGAGCAGATATGATTGCACCGTCTACATAGTAACCGATTTGCACCGTTTGAAGGGCGACGCGCGATGACAGATGTCGTTAATTTGAACCAGTTCCGCAAAAATCAGCGGCGCGCAGAGAAAAAGCGGGCGGCGGAAGCAAATCGCGTGCGCTTCGGCCGCACCAAAGCCGAGCGCGAAGCCGCCGATTCTGCCCGGGCGGCGCGCGACAAGTCACTGGACGGCAAGAAAGTTTCCCCCGAAGACGACGACGCCTAGGGACAATGGCTCGCCTCAGGGCCGCCGAAGGCCGGCTCAGATAGAGATGATTTTCCCCGGGTTCATAATATTCAGCGGATCGATCGATAGTTTGACGCTGCGCATCACATCGAGCGCATCGCCATGCTCGGCGGCAAGCTTGCCGACTTTGCCATGACCGACACCGTGTTCCCCCGTGCAGGTCCCGTCCATCTCCAGTGCCCGGGCAACCAACCGGTCATTCAGCGCGACGGCGCGGCCGACCTCTTCGGCATCGTCCGGGTCGAGCACCATATCGACATGAAAGTTGCCATCGCCGACATGACCGACAATCGGCGCGATCAGGCCGGCCTCCTCGATATCCTTGCGGGTCTCCGCGATACATTCGGCCAGCCGTGAGATCGGCACGCAGACATCGGTCGGCCACGCCTTGGCGCCGGGCCGGAGCTGCATGTTTGCGTAATGCGCATCGTGACGGGCCTGCCACAGCTTGCTGCGGTCTTCGGGCCGGGACGCCCAGGCAAAATCGGCACCGCCAAATTCGTCGCTGATCGCGCGCACGTTTTCGATCTGCTCGGCGACACCTGCCTCGGTGCCGTGAAATTCAAAAAACAGTGTCGGGCGTTCGGCATACCCGAGATCGGAAAACTTGTTCAGCGCGCGCATCTGCATTTCATCGACAAGCTCGATCCGCGCGATCGGCACGCCCGACTGAATGGTCATGATCGTCGTATTCACCGCATCATCGACACTTGGATAGGTGCAGACCGCGGACGATATCGTCTCGGGAATACCGTAAAGCCGCAGCGTGACATCGACGATAACACCGAGCGTACCTTCGGAACCGACAAACAGCCGCGTCAGATCGTAGCCCGCGGATGATTTTCGCGCGCGCTTGCCGGTGCGGATATACCGCCCGTCGGGCAGCACAACGCCGAGAGACAGAACGTTTTCACGCATTGTGCCGTAACGCACGGCATTTGTGCCTGACGCCCGGGTCGCCGTCATGCCGCCGATGGTCGCGTCCGCGCCGGGATCGATCGGGAAAAACAAACCGGTATCGCGCAGATGCTCGTTCAGTTGCTTGCGGGTGACGCCGGGCTCCACGGTCACATCCAGATCTGCGGCATTGACGCTGAGGACCGCATTCATCTGGCCGAGATCGATACACACCCCGCCATGAAGTGCTGCGATATGGCCTTCGAGCGACGTGCCGACACCGAACGGAATAATCGGCGTGCGATGCTCACGGCAGATATTGACGATCTCGATCACGTCGTCGGTGGTCTGTGGGAACACGACGGCGTCCGGCGCCTTGGGCGCGTGGTAGGATTCGTCGGTACCGTGGCGGTCACGGATCGTCTGGTTGGTCGTCAGCCGGTCGCCGAAGCGTTGTTTCAGAATATCGATCGCCGTCTGAATCTCGCCCGCGGCACCGTCCATCGCTTATTCCTTTCCGGCATCCGACAATAGGTCGGACACGAACATGTAGCCGGGCGCATGGGTAATCGCGATCTTCGGTTTGGCGTTCAGGATCGCTTCCTGCGGGGTGACGCCGCAGGCCCAGAACACGGGAATCTCGCCGTCTTCTATGGTGACAGCCGCGCCGTATTCGGGATTATTGATGTCGACGATACCCAGCGCATCCGGATCGCCGATCTGGATCGGCCCACCATGCGCCATCGGGTACTTCTCGGTTATCGCCGCTGCCCGCGCTGCGTCTTCCGGCGTATAGGGCCGCATGCTGACGACGAACGGTCCGGTAAATTTGCCCGCGCCTACGGTCGGCTTCGTGGTCCGGAACATCGGCACGATCCCGGTCTCCTTGATATGGCGCGGCTCAAGCCCGTTGGCGATCAGCGCTTCTTCGGCGGTGAAGGAACAGCCCAGCAGAAACGTGACGAAATCGTCCTGCCAGATATCTGCGACATCGGTGACGTCGCCGACCGGCACGCCATCGCGGAACACACGGTACTGGGACAGGTCGCTCCGGACATCCGCCCCCGGGGCGCTGTTTTTCGGCTCAGGATCACCGGGTTCGAGAATCTCCAGCACCGGGCACGGCTTTGGATTATTCGCGCAGAACTGTTTGAACTCCTCCGCATCCGCCGCCGGCAATATGACCATATTGGCCTGCACGAACCCCTGAGCATGACCCGATGTCGGCCCGTCATACGCGCCACTGCGGCAGGCGGCGCGCAGATCGCCTGGTTTTGCATAGAATGTCATGGGGCGCCGTATCCTCCGCCGCCGGGTGTCTCGATGACATAGACATCACCATCATACACTTCCGTCGAATCCGTACCGCCCTGTTCGGTGACCGAGCCATCGGCCCGCTGGACGTAGTTATGCCCGACCTGGCCTTCCATACCGCCCTTCATGCCGTAAGGCGGAATGATGCGGTGGCCCGACAGCATGGACGCGGTCATCTGTTCGCGGAATTTCACACGGCGCACCACGCCGTCGCCGCCACGGTGTTTACCCGCACCGCCGGAGCCACGCCGGATCTCGAATGAATCCAGGATCACCGGGAAACGCCATTCTAGGATTTCCGGATCGGTCAGCCGGGTGTTGGTCATATGCGTGTGGACGGCATCTGTCCCGTCGAATTCGGCACCCGCCCCGGCGCCACCGCAGATGGTTTCATAGTACTGATAATTGGCGTTGCCGAAGGTGAAGTTGTTCATGGTGCCCTGCGACGCGCCCATCAGGCCGAGCGCACCCAGGATCGCATCGGTGATCGCCTGTGACGTTTCCACGTTCCCGGCCACAACGGCGGCAGGGTATTTGGGCCGCAGCATGCAGTCTTCCGGCACGATGATGTCGAGCGGTTTCAGACAGCCCGCGTTCAGCGGAATATCGGCATCGACCATCAGGCGGAACGTATACAGCACCGCCGCCACGGCAACCGCGTGGGTGATGTTGAAGTTGTTGTCCTGCTGCGGCGAGGTGCCGGTAAAATCGATCGTGGCCGTACGCGTTTCGGGGTGAACCGTGATGGCCACTTTGACCTTCGCGCCAAAATCCATCTCGTATTCGTATTCGCCGTCGGACAGGCTTTCGATCACGCGGCGGACCGATTCCTCGGCATTGTCCTGTACGTGCGTCATATAGGCGAGCACGACGTCGAGCCCGAAATGGCCGACCATCTTCCGCAGTTCCTGCGCACCCTTTTCGTTGGCCGCAATCTGCGCTTTCAGATCCCCCAGATTATGTTGGAAGTTCCGCGTCGGGTATGGCGCGCTCATAAACAACTCTTCGAGTTCCTTTTCGCGCAGACGACCCTGATCGACGAGCTGGAAATTATCGATCAGCACACCTTCTTCATCGATATGGCGGGAATCGGGCGGCATGGAGCCCGGCGTCTTGCCGCCGATCTCGGCGTGATGACCGCGCGATGCGACATAGAACAGAATATCGTTCCCGGCTTCATCGAAGACCGGCGTCATCACGGTAACATCGGGCAGATGCGTGCCGCCGTTATACGGCGCATTCAGCACAAAGACGTCGCCCGGCTTCACGGTGCCGGCGCGTTCGCGCGTGATCGTCTGCACACTTTCGCTCATCGAGCCCAGATGGACCGGGATATGCGGTGCATTGGCGACCAGGTTGCCGTTATCGTCAAAGATCGCGCAGGAGAAATCGAGCCGTTCCTTGATGTTCACCGAATAGGAGGTGTTCTGCAGAACGACGCCCATCTGCTCGGCGATGGACATGAACAAATTGTTAAAAACCTCGAGCATCACCGGGTCGGCCTCCGTGCCGACGGCATGTTCCAGCGGGCGTTCCTCGACACGCGTGATCACCATGTGATTCCGTGCCGTGATTTCCGCCTGCCAGCCGGGCTCGACAACCGTTGTTGCATTCGCATCGATGATGACGGCGGGTCCGTCGACCCGCACGCCGGGCGGCAGATCGTCACGGTCGTAAACCGCTGCCTGGCGGCTTTCACCGGCCGCGTACATGTCGG
Source organism: Paracoccaceae bacterium (assembly GCA_047638395.1). GTDB lineage: Bacteria > Pseudomonadota > Alphaproteobacteria > MPNO01 > UBA830 > CAXBCP01. Next base: position 35,061 of record JBLIMV010000012.1, read on the forward strand.
CATGGCCGAGCGGGTCGCCCGCCACCGCGTTCGGATCGATCGCCACTTCGGCGTCTTCGACATCCTGGCCGCCGCCGATCACCTCGACGGTGAGCGCTTCGACGATGTTGCTTTTCTCCGGCGCAATGAATCCGAATTGCTGCATATGGGCGGCTTCGAACGCCGCCATCATGTCACTCATGGGCGCAAAATCGACAATGAGCGCCGTGTCGGTGCCTTCGTAGCGCAGATGCACTTTTGCAATGGACGAGATTTCGTCCGCCGCGACGCCCTGGCTCTCGATTTCGCGGCGTCCTTCGACGGCAAGCTCTTCAATCGCCACCTCGAGCTCGGCAACCAACGCGTCGGTCAGCGTGTTTTCGACAGCGCGTTCGCGAATGATCCGCTGTTCCGCAAGCCCCATGCCATAGGCCGACAGCACACCGGCAAACGGGTGCACGAAGACTTTGGTCATGCCGAGGGCATCGGCGACCAGACAGGCATGCTGCCCGCCCGCACCGCCGAAACAGTTCAGCGTGTAGTGGGTGACGTCATAGCCGCGCTGGACCGAAATCTGCTTGATCGCATTCGCCATGTTGTCGACGGCGATCTTCAGGAACCCGTCAGCGACTTCAACCGGCGAACGCTTGTCGCCCGTGGCGGTTTCGATCTCGGCCGCCATGGCGGTGAACTTCTCGCGCACGACCGCATCATCCAGCGCTTCGTCGGCCTTGGGCCCGAACACCCGCGGGAAAAACTCCGCCTGGATTTTACCCAGCATGACATTCGCATCGGTGACGCAAAGTGGACCGCCCCGCCGATAGCAGGCAGGTCCGGGGTTCGCGCCGGCACTGTCGGGACCGACGCGGTAGCGCGAGCCGTCAAAATGGAGGATCGATCCGCCACCGGCGGCGACCGTGTGAATATTCATCATCGGCGCACGCATGCGCACCCCGGCGACCAGCGTTTCGAACGCACGTTCGTATTCGCCGTTGTAATGCGCGACGTCGGTGGATGTGCCGCCCATGTCGAAGCCGATGATCTTGTCGAACCCGGCCATATGCGCAGTCTGTGCCGCACCGACGATACCGCCCGCGGGACCGGACAGGATGGAATCCTTGCCCTGGAAGAACCGGGCATCAGCCAGTCCGCCATTGGACTGCATGAACATCAGTCGGGCATCACCCGTCTGTGCTGCGATCAGATCGACATAGCGCCGCAGGATGGGCGACACATAGGCATCGACAACCGTCGTGTCGCCACGGCCGACAAATTTCATCAGCGGGCTGACCTCGTGCGAGACCGAGACCTGCGTGAAACCGATATCCCGGGCAATTTTGCCAACTGCGGCTTCGTGATCGTGATAGCGATAGCCATGCATGAAGCAGATTGCGACCGAACGGATGCCATCGTCATAGGCCGCCTGCAGCGATTGACGAGCAGCGACTTCGTCCAGCGGCGTCAGAACGTCGCCTTCAGCGGTCAGGCGTTCATCTATTTCGATGACGGATTCATAGAGCAGTTCGGGAAGTTCGATCCTGCGGGCGAAGATATTGGGCCGGTTCTGGTAACCGATGCGCAACTGATCGGCGAAACCCCGTGTGACCGCCAGCAGGGTGCGTTCCCCCTTGCGTTCCAGCAGCGCATTGGTGGCAACGGTTGTGCCCATCTTCACGGCTTCGACGATACCGTCCGGCAGCGGGGCGTCACCTTCGACGCCAAGTGTCTCCCGGATCCCCTGCAGCGCGGCATCCTTGTAGCGTTCGGGATTTTCCGACAACAGCTTATGCGTGGTCAGCTTGCCGTCAGGTGCCCGGATCACGAAGTCGGTGAACGTCCCGCCCCGGTCGATCCAGAACTGCCACTTGTCGGTCGATACATTCCCGTCGGCCATGATGTCGTGTCTTTCCGTCTTTGTAAGTGTGAGCTGCCGCGTTCCGGAAAACCCGGATTACATCCCCAGCAGTTTTTCCGCGTTGCCCGACAGCACTTTTTTCTTGTCGTCGGGGCTGAGCGAGATGTTCTCCATCCACTCGGTGCCCTGAAGGTTGGGGGCGAACGGGTAATCGACGGAGAACATGATCCGGTCGATCCCCATTTCCATCATCGAACACACCATTGCAGGGTCGGAAAAATTGCCGGATGTCGTAATGTGGAAATGATTGCAGAATTTTTCGCGGAACGGATAGTCGTTGTCCCGCGCCAGGGCATCGCTGATGCGCCACAACAGGAACGGCAGCCCCTCGCCAAGATGGCCGAGCACAATCTGGAGCTTCGGGTATTCTTCGAACACTTCGCTCAGCACCATTCGGATACCGGCCGTTGCAGTCTCCACCGTGAAGCCCCAGGCAGCCGTGAGCAGCGACGGGTATTTGGGCAGGTAATCTTTGTAATAGGCTTTCACGACATCCTGATGCGGCACTGCCGGGTGCAGATAGATCGGCACACCCAACGCTTCGGCGCGGGCGAAGATCGGCCAAAACTGTTTCTGGTCGATGAACTCGCCGTTCGTCAGACCGTGGATCATGCCGCCTTTGAAACCGTAATCCTTTACCGTGCGTTCCAGCTCATCGGCTGCCGCTTCGGGCGCCGGCGATGCAAGGGTTGCAAAGCCTGCAAAACGGTCGGGATGACGCTGGCACGTTTCATGCAGGCGGTCGTTCGCGGCGATGGCCAGTCTGGTCGCGGTTTCACCATCGAATCGCTGCACACCGGGCGCGCCCTGGGACAGCACCTGCACATCAATGCCGGACGCATCCATGTCCTTGATGCGCATATCATAGAGATCATCCATCTTGGCGCGGATCGGCGTGCCGGTGAATCCGGATTTATCGTCGTACAAAGCCGCGATTTCCGGATCGAAATAGTGTTCCTCAATCGCAATGATCTTGTTGCCACTTTTGCTCGCCATTGTCCGCTCCTTAGTAAATGGGTCGTTAATCTGCGCGTTGAGCACGCATTATCACAGGCGCGGAATGTATCAACCACGGCGGCGTGTGTCAGCCTGATGGCAGCTAATATTTTGACGGCGATTATCGCGGCAATTGGCAGACCTCAGCCGAATTATCCAGCCGATACCAAATGAGAGCGTTTACGTATAATATGGCCCTGTACCCGGCTGGCGGGTGTCGGTCATGCCGTGTCATACGGAGGCCATTTTGTCGCCACATTTACGGGTGAAAAGATCACGATTCCAAAACCGGGTCTGGGGTAGGCCCTAATAGAAAAAGATCTATGGCTCTTATCGGAAAAATTATAGGCGGCGCGGCGGGCTTCGCCATTGGCGGCCCGCTTGGCGCACTGGTCGGTGCGGCGGCAGGCCATGCGGTCGACCGCCTGCGCGGTACAGACGAGGACACCAGCGACAAGACGCGCCAGACCGCCTTCACCATCGCTGTCATCGCGCTGAGTGCCAAGATGGCAAAAGCCGACGGTCAGGTAACGCCGGACGAGGTCGAAGCATTTCGCCAGATCCTGCATGTGCCGGAAGAAGAGCTCAAAAACGTCGGCCGCGTGTTCGATGTTGCGCGCAAGGACGCGCGGGGATTCGAGCCCTATGCAAAGCAGGTCGCGAAGATGTTCGTCGACCGCCCTGCCGTGCTCGAAGAATTGCTCGATGCACTATTCCACATCGCAAAGGCCGACCGCATCATCCATCCGCAGGAAGAAGAGTTCCTGCACGATGTCGCAACGATCTTCGGCTTCGACGACGCCAAGTTCGCCCGCATCCGGGCCGGCCACCTCGGCGCGGATGCCTCTGATCCCTATGCGATCCTTGGCGTTGCCCACGACGCCGATGATGTTGCCGTGCGTGCCGCCTGGCGCAGCCTGATCAAGGAAAACCACCCCGACAAACTCGTCGCTGAAGGCATGCCACAGGACTTTATCGATATGGCGACCGCTAAGATGGCGACGATCAACGATGCCTGGACGGACATTCAGAAGCAGCGCGGCCTGAAGTAGCCACAAAGGGCGCACCGAAATTCAGCGCGCCCTTTGCTTGATCTACGGGCGCGATCTATTGCGGTGTAAACGCCATGCGGATCACACATTCACCTGTCGGCTCGTGGACGAACTCCCCCGAACGCGAAAAGCCATAGGTGTCATAAAACCGACGGCCGATTTCGTTTTTCTCGAACACCTCGACCCGAAGAGGTCCTTTCTCCGCAACCGCCTCATCGACCATCGCTTTGCCGAACCCCTGGCCATGGAGCCGTGGGTGAAGGAACAATCCGCCGATTTCGTCATCGACAAGAGCGATAAAGCCGACAACTTCACCGTCGACCTCGGTTACCCAGGTCTCGGCATATACGAGGTAAACGTTCCTGACCGCATCGGCCTCCCGATCGAGAAATTCGCGCGTCAGGAAAGGGTGAGCCAATTCGCTGGCGGCCCGCCAGGTCGAAACCACAGCATCCGCGTCTTCGTCATTAAATTTTCTGATCATTTTCAGACATGTCTTTCGCTTCACGGCCTCGGGAGTGAGCGAGGCCGTATTGATTCCAATTGTAGAAAGGCAAGGAACAGACATTGGGCGCATAGGCGCGCCATTCAACAGCTCTGTTCAGCTTGCAGGGGAGCACCTTGGCTCCCCGGAATCAGCGGGACATAAAATCTCCAGTTAGACCGTCAACCTATCGTCCCGGCGGCGACAATGGAATAGCCCTCAGTCACCGGTTTAAACGGGTTGAAGCGCGCGATGCGGTGCCTCAGGCAACTCAAGCGAGATAGCATCGCCCGGCTTGATCGTACCGCCGGCCAGCACCACACCCATGACCCCGAATTTCAGATGCGCGCGGTCGTCGGCGTTCTTCGCCGTAACGGCTTTCGTAAGACCTTTCTGAAAACCATCGATTTGCTTGCAGGGATTTCGCAGGCCCGTCAATTCGACACAGGTATCTCCCATCTTCAGACGGGCGCCCACCGGAAGATCCGTCAAACTAAGGCCGGAGGTCGTTATGTTTTCGCCCAGGTTGCCGGCGCCGACGTCAAAACCGTTCTCGCGCAGATAGTCGAACAACTCAGACTGTATAAGGTGAACCTGACGCAGGTTCGGCGCCGAGGCATCCTTGTTTTTGAGATACAGGTGCTGAACCGTCACGCCATTATGCGCATCGTCCTCGACACCCAGACCTTTAACGAGGGTTATCGCGTCGCAGACCGGCTTTGTGAAAACGTTCCCGGCGGCGCGGCTGACCGCAATAATCTGACCTGACATCTGCATCTCTTTTGAAGCTTCATTTACGGTCACCATTTTACCATGCATTCGGTCCGGAGACAGGGCCGATATAACGCCATGCTAATTCCGGTAGCCCGCATTCGCCGTTTGACTTCCCGCCCCCCTGCACCGACTCTCCGGTGCCATGAAACCCGCCCATATCGCCCTTGCCATTCTTGTAATGGCTGTCTGGGCATCCAATATCGCCGCGGCACGGTTTGCCGCGGCTGAGATTCCCGGCTGGGCACTGATCACGGTCCGGATGTTGGTTATCGTCGTGACACTGGTGCCGTTCGTCGCTATCCCGCATGGTCATTTGAAGAAGATATTCGGACTGTCCGTCACGATGGGCACGCTGCATTTCGGGCTGATGTTTGTCGCAATTCAGCACATTCATGTCGGCACCGCGGCGCTGATCATCCAGACTTCGGTGCCATTCGCCCTGCTGCTGGCGCTTATATTCTTTCGCGAAAAATTCGGCTGGTACCGGGCCGCGGGCATCCTAATCAGCTTTTTTGGTGTCGCCCTTGTCGTCGGCGAACCCCGGCTATCGGACAGCCTGGTCTATGCCGGTATGGCGCTGATATCCGCTTTGGCGTTTGGCGGCGCCAACCTGCAGCTGCGCGGTCTCGGGGGCGTCAGTGTATTCGCCATCAACGGCTGGATGGCCGTGTTCGCCATACCGCAGATGGCGCTCATGTCGTTCATCTTCGAGACCGGCCAGATCGATGCCATCACAAATGCGAGCACCGAGACCTGGATCGCCATCGCGCATATGGGGATCATCGTCAGCATCGTCGGTCATGGACTGTGGTACCAACTCGTCCCCAAGTATCAGACCAACCAGACCATGCCGTTTACGCTGCTGATCCCGGTGTTCGGTGTGAGCATGGGGATCGTATTGCTGGGCGAAACCCTGAACTGGCATATAATCGCCGGTGGACTGGTCACCATTGCCGGGGTTGCGATCATCGTATTCCGTGGCGCGGGCCGCAGCAAAACAACGACACCCCCCGGAACCGCACCGGATTGAATAGATGGAAATCATTGAAAGAGCCTCCCCCAATGTGAATGACCGCCCTGTGGGCACAGCGATCGATATGGTCATTCTCCATTACACGGGCATGAAGACCGGCAAGGCTGCGCTCGACCGGCTCTGCGACCCGGATGCCAAGGTGAGCGCTCATTATCTGATCGACGAAGATGGCACGACATACCGGATGGTCGCGGAGGACCGGCGCGCCTGGCATGCCGGTTTCAGCCACTGGTCCGGTGCGGTGAATATCAACGATCGCTCGATCGGCATCGAGATCGTCAATCCCGGGCATGAATTCGGCTATCGCGCCTTTCCCGAAGCACAGATGGCGGCCGTTGAGGAACTTCTGGCGCAGATTGTTGAGCGGCATCGGATTCCGCCAGCGCGCGTCGTCGGCCATTCTGACATCGCGCCGACCCGCAAACAGGATCCCGGTGAACTGTTCGACTGGAAGCGGCTTGCCGATAAAGGTCTTTCTGTCTGGCCGGCAACGACTGGTGACATCGGTGACGCCACCGCCCCGGTTGACGCGCGGCGCTATCTGACCAACATCGGCTATGACCCTGAAGCGCCGCTCGCAGACGTGGTAACGGCGTTCCAACGCCGCTTTATTCCCGCCGGCGTGACCGGCGCGCTTGATGACACAACCCGTACAATCATCGCCGCGGTGCACGCCTTAAACAGTTGACGCTCAACACGTTTGCGCCGAGTGTGCAGGCGGTCCAGACGGTCGGATGGCCGCCTTTCGGCAATGGGGAAACCCGTCGGGGGGAGGAAAGTCCGGGCTCCACGGAAACACGGTGCCGGTTAACGGCCGGCGGGGGCGACCCCAGGGAAAGTGCCACAGAGAGCAGACCGCCGTCTGTTTACAGACGGTAAGGGTGAAAGGGTGCGGTAAGAGCGCACCGCGTTGCCGGTAACGGTGATGGCAAGGTAAACCCCACCGGGAGCAAGACCGAATAGGGACGGCACGCGAACGCAAGTTCGCAGGCGGGTTTCTGCGCTGCTGTCCGGGTAGGTCGCGACGAGGTGTCCGGCGACGGGCGCCCCAGATGAATGGCCATCTATCGCCCGGGTTTCGGCCCGGGTGGGGACAAAACCCGGCTTACAGACCGTCTGGACCTAAATTTGTCACAGCCCGCGACGCACACCGAAAACCGGCGAAAAACCGTCAGAAATCTGCCGAAAATTACATCTGGGGATTTTGCCGGCATCGACGGCGAGCTGGTTGCTTTCGATCAAGTCTTGTGAACCTGTTCCAGCGTATCCAGTTGCAGAGACAGAAGGCACGCCCTTCCAACTGAAAACGAGGTACTCGCCATGATCTCCGCCGGACACATTCTGAAATCACTTTCGATTGTCGCTGTATTGGCTACCGCCGCTTGCGCCGGCCAGCAGAAAACCAACCAGACGCCGAGCGGTACCTATTCGGTCACCTACGACAATGTCGGCGGCCTGATCGGATTTCACACCGGCAAGGGGCGGATTGTCCTTAACGATGGCTCCGAATATGCCTTCAAGGCAGACGGCTACAGCCTGGCCGGACTCGGCTATTCGGTCGCGACGGCAACGGGCCGCGTTTACAATCTGCGGAAACCGGAAGACCTGTCGGGCGAATACAGTGCTGTCGGCGGTGCCGCAATCCTGGGCCACGGGGGCGGCAAGGCCGGCCTCAGGAACCGCAGCAACGACGTGGTTCTGGACGTCGATTCCGACGAGACCGGTCTGCGCTTCGGGATCGGCGGCGGGTTCGTGACATTCAAGCTCGGCGACCGTCTGAAAGGCCCGCGCGTCGCCGCCGTCGAACCCGCCCCGCCAACGCCGGCCCCTGTAAAACCCGCAACGCCCGCCAAGCCAATGAGCCACAGTATTGAATTCGGATACGACAAATCCCGGATCAGCATCGCGATCGGTAAACAACTCGATCCGATTGCCGCAGACTGGCGCAACAAACCGGTCACCTTCGATGTGATCGGTCACGCGGATACGGCCGGGACTGACGCCTATAACACGCAGCTTTCCGAACGGCGCGCCGGGAACGTCAAAAACGCCCTTGTCGAACGCGGGATACCGGCAGACAGGATCACCGCCAACGGGGTCGGCGAAGCCGGCCTTGCCGTTCAGACACCGGAAGGCACACGGCTTCGCGCAAACAGGCGGGTGGTGATCACCATCAAAGGCGGGAAGTAACGCCACACGCACGAGGTAACGGTCGGATACCGGCCTTCCTCCTCCCTGCTCCAGGAGTCAGAAACCGCGCCCTGTGAAAACGGGGCGCGGTTTTCGTATTTGTGTACCCAGCCATCACTTTTTGTGACCAGCCATGACGACGCGCCCAAATGAGAACATAATAAGAACACAGTTCTGCCACAATTAGCCGGTAAAGAATTCGTCGTCCAACCTTCGGGTCAATTTTGAATGCCCGTTCAGGTCGAATGGCAACTTGAACGAATGCTTCTAAATGCCCGTTCTTAACTGGTTCTTTACTATCAATGGCGTTGACTCCCATAAATACCCATGATATTCCACCATGTCCCAAATGCGTTACAGGGACGTGGTTTCAAGCCGGTTCGCCGGCGGAAAAAGACAGGAAAGTCGGATCGCCCCGTGACGTCGTTTATTTCGACATACGAGAACAAGGTTGACCGGAAGGGCCGCGTATCGGTTCCGGCTGCCTATCGCTCGGCGCTCGGAACCGAGGCATATCAAGGGGTTATCGCCTATCCTTCTTTCACCGACCCCGTTATCGAAGCGTTCGGTCGCAGTACCCTGGAAGAGCTTAACCGGCGGCGTCTTGACCAGTCGCTCGACGGCGGCGACTTCACCCAGGCACTGGTCGGCAAGTCCGATGACGGCCTGGTTGAGACGATCATGGCAATCTCCAGCGAGCTGCCTTTCGACGGCGAGGGACGAATCATCCTGCCCGCCAGGCTGGCAGAACATGCCGGGATTACCGACCGCGCCACCTTTGTCGGCCGCGGCACCCGGTTCCAGATCTGGGCACCGGAAACATACGAAAAGCATCAGGCGGCAGAGGTCGAAGCCTTGCGCGCCCGACTAAGCGGCGGGGCTATCCAGTGAACGCCCGGTCGGACGCACAGCCGACCTTCGGCCACGAACCCGTAATGATCAACGAGGTGCTCAAAGCACTGCAGCCGCGTGACGGCGGAAGCTACGTAGACGGCACCTTTGGCGCAGGCGGATACACATCGGCGATCCTCGATGCCGCCGATTGCCGCGTCTGGGCCATCGACCGCGATCCCGATGCGGTCGCCGGTGCCGCCAAACTTATCGAAAAATACGCCGGGCGCCTCACCGTCATCGAAGGCCGCTTTGGCGATATGGCGCAAATTCTGTCACGCCAGGGAATTGAGGCGGTCGACGGAATCGCGCTCGACCTCGGCGTATCTTCGATGCAGATCGACGACCCGGACCGGGGTTTCAGCTTTCGCAATGATGGCCCGCTCGACATGCGCCAGGGCAAGGATGGCTTGTCCGCGTCCGATCTCGTCAACGAGGCGGATGAAGGCGTGCTTGCCGACATCATTTTCAAATACGGCGAAGAACGACAGGCGCGGCGCATCGCCCGCGCGATCGTCAACGCCCGGGCCGAAGCGCCCATCACGCGGACCGGCCAGCTTGCCGATATCGTCCGCAACACCTATCGCGGCGGAAGGTCTTCCAAGACGGATCCGGCAACCAAGACATTTCAGGCCATCCGCATCCAGGTCAACGAGGAGCTGGACGAGATCGAGCGCGGCCTGCACGGGGCAGAAATCGTGCTGGCACCCGGCGGGCGGCTTGCGGTGGTGTCTTTCCATTCGCTCGAAGACCGCATCGTGAAAGAGTTCCTGCGCACCCATTCGGGCGAAGTACCGACGGTATCCCGGCACATGCCCGCCGCAGCGCCGGCCGGTCCGGCGCCCTGCTTCACGCTGGTCAAACGCGGCACGCTGAAACCCAGCGACGCAGAAACAAAACGTAATCCCCGGTCGCGATCCGCACGGCTTCGTGTTGCGGAACGCACGTCTGCACCGCCAATGGCGGGGGATTGAGCCATGCGCAGATCCACCCTTCTCTGGTCCTTTCTCGCCATCACGGTGGTGATCGGACTGTTCGTGGTAAAGCATCGCGTTCAGAACCTTGAAGACAGGCTGCACGCCCTTAATGCAGAGATCATTACCGACCGCGACGCCATACAGGTGATGCAGGCGGAATGGAGCTATCTGAACCAGCCGGCGCGGCTCGAAGCGCTGAGCAAGCGCTTGCTGGGGATGGATGCGCCCGTCTCGGCACAGACCGTGTCGATGCAGGAGCTTCTGGAACAATCCACGCCGGAACAAACCGACAGAGCGTCGCTGACCGAGGTCGCCACCAAGAAAAAACCAGCCTTCAGGCCGGCGCCTTTTCGAAAATCAGCGCCGGCGCAGGCACCCGAAGACGAAGACTGGCTCAAGCCAATCCTTGCCAAGCTGAAGAAAAGCCAATGATCGGGAAACGGCAGGCCCCACCCGAAAAAATTCGCATAGAAGGCGATCGCAAGACCGCTATCGAAACCGGCCGCAACCGCCTGATGGTTGCCGGCGCACTGTTCACGGCAGCATTTACAGTCATCGGGATCCGCGTTGTCGATGTCTCCGTGTTTTCGGATAACACTGAGCCCCGCTACACCCGGAGCATTGCGAAAGACAAAAAACACACCGGTCGCGCCGATATTGTCGACCGCAACGGTATCCTGATGGCGACGAGCCTGAACACAGCGTCGCTGTTCGCCAATCCACGGCTGGTGCTCGACCCGGAGCAGGCGGCGATCCGCCTCGCGACCGCGCTCCCGGGGATCAATGTCAAATCGATCGAAAAGAAACTGCGGCAGGATCGCGGTTTCGTCTGGCTGAAACGCCACCTGACGCCGCGTCAGCAATATGCCGTCAACCGGCTCGGCATTCCGGCGCTTAATTTTCAGCGTGAGGCGCGACGGATGTATCCGCTCGGCCCGCTGGCGGCGCATGCACTTGGTTTCACGGATATCGACAACAAGGGCCTGTCGGGCATCGAGCGCTATTTCGACAAGGAACTTCGCACCCGGCAGGGCAACATGGCCCTGTCGATCGACGTCCGCGTCCAGCACGTACTGGAACATGAACTTGGTCTGGCGATGAAGAAATTCAGCGCCATCGGCGCCGCCGGCCTCGTGATGGACGTCGACACAGGCGAAGTCGTCGCGATGTCGTCCCTGCCGAGTTTCGATCCGAACCAGCCGGGCGCAATCGCGCAGGATCTCCGCTTCAACCGGACCACGCTCGGCGTCTATGAGATGGGATCGACCTTCAAGATCTTCACGACGGCGATGGCGCTCGATGCGGGCACGGTCAGCCTCCGTGGCGGATACGATGCAACGAACCCAATTCGCGTCGCACGCTTCACGATCAGGGATTTCCACGCCAAGAAACGCTGGCTGTCGGTACCCGAAATCTTCATGTACTCATCGAATATCGGCACCGTGAAAATGGCGCTCGATGTCGGTATATCGGGCCACCGGAATTTCCTGACCAATATCGGCATGATGAAACCGGTCGCGATCGAACTGTCCGAGACCGGCTCGCCGCTCTCGCCCACGCGCTGGCGTGAAATCAACAGTATGACGATCTCGTTCGGCCATGGCCTGGCGGTCAGCCCGCTTCATCTGGTGGCCGGCGTATCGGCAATGGTCAATGGCGGCATTTATCGCACACCGACGCTGATCCGCCGCGCGCCTTCGGAAACACCCATAGGAAAGCGCGTCGTCACTGCCGAGACATCTGCAAAAATGCGCCGTCTGATGCGCCTCGTCGTGAAAAACGGCACAGGCAGAAAAGCGGCAGCGCCCGGTTATATCGTTGGCGGCAAAACCGGGACGGCCGAAAAGGTTTCGGGTCGCGGGTACAAGAAAAAGGCGCTGATCTCCTCCTTCGTCGCGGCATTCCCGATGCACAAGCCGAGATACGTCATTCTCGCAATGCTCGATGAAGCCAAGGGTACGAAGGAAACATTCGGTTACGCGACGGGCGGCTGGGTTGCCGCGCCCGTCGTCGGCGCCGTGGTCCGCCGCATCGCCCCGGTTCTGGGTTTACGTCCGATCAAGGAGACAGATGCGGTCCGGGACACATTGTCGATCGATATTTCGGACAAATCGGCGCGGGAGCCGCGGGTTGCATCTCATTGACCTACTACCGGGAGAAGTCACACAGGTGAACCTGACAGTGGAACTGCGCGAAACAGAGATTACCGGATTGACCGCGGATTCACGCGCCGTCGAACCCGGCTTCCTGTTCGCCGCACTGCCGGGATCAGCCGTTGACGGCCGCAAATTCATCGACGCTGCTATCTCAAAGGGCGCCGCCGCCATTCTCGCACCCGACGGCACAGAAATTTCAGCCGACGATGTCGCGCTGCTGACATCGAAAGATGCGCGCGCAGCCCTCGCCCACATTGCCGCTGCATTCTATGCCGACCAGCCGGAAACGATCGCCGCCGTCACCGGCACCAACGGCAAAACCTCGGTTGCACATTTCACCCGCCAGATATGGTCGTTGCTGGGCCACCAGGCCGTCAGCATGGGCACACTTGGCCTGCAGCTGCCGGACGGCAGCGTCAAACCGAGCCTGACAACGCCGGACCCGGTCACGCTGCATGCGGATCTCGCGGGGCTTGCGCGGGACGGCGTCGATCATGTGGTCATGGAGGCCTCCAGCCACGGCCTCGATCAACGTCGGCTCGATGGCGTGAAGCTGCGTGCCGCCGCGTTTACAAACCTGTCCCGCGACCACTTGGATTATCACGGCACGATCGAGGCATATCTGGACGCCAAGGCCCGGCTGTTCAGCACCCTTCTGCCGGCCGACGGCATTGCCGTCCTGAACGCCGACATCCCCGAGATGGTCTCCCTCAGCGACGCGTTCGGCGGCAAGGTGATCTCGTATGGGCGCAACGGTACAGAGCTAAAATTGCTGGCGGCCGAGCCGTCCCATAGCGGGACACAGATCACGCTGGAAGCATTCGGACACAAAATTGAAATCGACCTGCCGCTGGCCGGCGCCTTTCAGGTTTCTAACATCCTCTGCGCCGCCGGCCTCGCGATTGCCTGCGGCGCTGACACAGCCGACGTTCTGGGATGCCTGTCACGGCTGCAGGGCGTCCCGGGTCGGCTGGAACATGCGGGGACCTCACACGGCGGCAGCGTCTATATCGATTACGCCCATACGCCGGATGCTCTTGAAAACGTGCTGAACGCGATGCGCCCGCATACCACGGGGCGGCTGATTGTCGTCTTTGGCTGCGGCGGCGACCGCGACCGCGGCAAACGGCCGATGATGGGCCGGATTGCAACCGACCTGGCGGATATCGCGATCGTCACGGACGACAACCCGCGCTCGGAACAGCCGGACGCGATCCGCCGCGATATTCTGACCGCCGCCCCGGGCGCGCGCGATATCGGCGACCGCGAGGCCGCCATCCGCGAAGCCGTCTCCATGCTGTCGGACGGTGACATTCTGGTGATTGCCGGCAAAGGGCATGAAACCGGGCAGATCATCGGTAACGACATCCGCCCGTTCGACGACCTGCGCGTCGCCCGGACCGCGATTGCAGACAGCGACGGAGGGGCCTTATGACCTCCTTATCGCTCTGGACCGCAGGCGACGCCGCCACCGCGACCGCCGGACGTGAAGCTGGCGACTGGATGGCGAACGGTATATCAATCGACACCCGGTCGCTGGAGAACGGCGACCTGTTCGTCGCCCTTTCGGGCCCCAATTTCGACGGGCATGACTTTGTCACCGGCGCTTTCGAGAACGGCGCAGCGGCTGCCCTGGTATCGGAGACCGGCCAGCAAAGCCTCGACGGCAGACCGGGCCTGATCGTTGCCGATACACTCGATGCACTTCGCGCCCTGGCGGCGGCCGGTCGCGCGCGGACCGATGCAAAAATCGCTGCCATTACCGGCAGTGTCGGCAAGACCGGCACGAAGGAAGCATTGGCCCATGTGCTCGCACCCCAGGGGTCGACCAGTTTCAGCAAGAGCAGCCTCAACAACCACTGGGGCGTGCCGCTGTCGCTCGCACGCATGCCGGCAGACAGTAAATTCGGCATCTTTGAGATCGGCATGAACCATCCGGGCGAAATCACGCCCCTGGTCGGGCTCGCCCGACCGCATGTCGCCGTCGTCACCGCCATTGCACCGGCCCATATGGCATTCTTCAACTCGCTCGAAGAGATTGCCCGCGCCAAGGCTGAGATTTTCTCCGGCCTTGATGGCGGGATCGCGATCATCAACCGCGACACCGAACATTTCGATCTGCTGGCGCAAAGCGCGCTGGCAACCGGCGCCGACCGCGTCATCAGTTTCGGGCGCAGTGCCGAGGCCGATATGCGGCTGATCGAATGTCTGAGCGACACGACGGGCAATAGCGTCGATGCGCGCTGGCACGACAAACCACTGAAATTCCGCGTCGGACAACCCGGCGTGCACTGGGCCTATAACAGTCTTGCCGTGCTCGCCACGGTCCATGCGCTGGGCGCCGATATGGATGCCGCCGCATCCGCGCTCGCTTCACTGCCGGGACTTCCGGGCCGGGGCGCCGTGCATGTTATTCCCTGGGGAAATGGCACGATCCGGCTGATCGACGATTCCTATAACGCCAACCCCGAATCCATGAACGCCGCGCTGAAAACGCTCGGGCATATGCCAAAAGACGGCGGCCGGCGCGTCGCCATCCTGGGTGACATGCTCGAACTCGGCGATATCTCCGAGGCGGCCCATGCCGGGCTCGAAGCGCAGATCACGAAGAACGACATCGACACCGTGTTCCTGGCGGGGCGCGAAATGACCGCCCTCGCGGATGCGCTGTCGCCCGCCACGCTGGGCGGTATTTCCGATACGGCCAACGGACTGCTCCCGATTGTTCTGGCGGGATTGCAGGCCGGCGATGTCGTCACCGTCAAGGCATCCAACGGAATTGGACTGTCGCGCATCATAAAAAAACTGACCGATCCGGCGCCCGACAAACGCGCCGCGAACGGCACCTGAAGCAGGAGATCGCAACAGATGCTCTATAACCTCCTGTTCCCGTTCGCCGACGAAATCGGCGCGTTCAACCTCTTCCGCTACATCACCCTGCGGACCGGGGGCGCGGTCGTCACGGCACTTTTCGTCAGTTTCGTTCTGGGCCCGATGGTAATCCGCTGGCTCAAAAGCAAGCAGGCCGAAGGCCAGCCGATCCGTGAAGACGGCCCGCAATCTCACCTGCTGACGAAAAAAGGCACGCCGACGATGGGTGGCGTGCTGATCCTGCTGGCGCTCGGCATCGCAACGCTGCTCTGGGCGGATCTGACCAACGGTTATGTCTGGGCGGTCCTGACTGTCACGCTCGGCTTCGGCGCTATTGGCTTTGTCGACGACTACATCAAGCTGACCAAGCGATCGAGCAACGGCCTGTCCGGTCGCCTGAAACTTCTCGGACAGATCATCATCGGTGGCGGCGTCACGGTGTGGATTACCAGTCTGTCAGAAGGTGCGCTGTCCACCGGACTTGCCCTGCCCTTCTTCAAGGAACTGCTGGTACCGCTGGGGTGGTTCTTTGTTCCGTGGGCGGTCATCGTCCTGGTCGGCGCATCGAACGCTGTGAATCTGACCGACGGGCTCGACGGGCTCGCGATCATGCCGGCACTTATCGCCGCCGCCTGCTTCGCGCTGATCGCCTATGTATCGGGCAACTTCGTGTTTTCGGAATATCTGCAAATTCATTTCGTGCGCGGCGCCGGCGAACTTGCCGTGTTCTGCGGAGCGCTTGTCGGCGCCGGCCTGGGGTTTCTCTGGTACAACGCGCCGCCCGCCATGGTCTTCATGGGTGACACCGGCTCGCTCGCCATTGGCGGCGCACTGGGTGCTGTCAGCGTCGTCACCAAACACGAAATCGTGCTCGCCATTATCGGCGGGCTGTTTGTATTGGAGACCGTCTCGGTGATCGTTCAGGTCGCCTCGTTCAAGCTGACGGGAAAACGCGTCTTCCGGATGGCCCCTCTGCACCATCATTTCGAGCAAAAAGGCTGGGCGGAATCGACGATCGTCATCCGCTTTTGGATCATCGCGTCGATCCTGGCGCTCGTCGGCCTCGCAACGCTGAAGCTGAGGTAGCCCGAAGATCATGATCCCCGTGACATCCCGTTCCTCACAGCACTTGGCGGTCTTCGGACTCGGCAGCTCCGGCCGCGCGACCGCACATGCGCTGATGGCGGGGGGCGCCAGTGTCACGGCCTGGGACGACAATGCCGACTCCCGCGCGGAAGCAGCGAACGAGAATATTCCCCTCGCCGATCTTACCGGCGCGGACTGGTCCGATTTTTCTGCGCTGGTGCTGAGTCCCGGCATCCCGCTGACTCACCCTGCACCGCACCCGGTTGTCGCCTGCGCGAAGACAGCCGACCGGCCGGTGATTGGCGATATAGAGCTACTTGCCGAGAACATCAGCGGCGGCGTCCTGATCGGCATTACCGGCACAAACGGCAAGTCTACGACATCGGCGCTGCTGCATCATGTATTGCAGGTCTCCGGCGTCGCGGTCCAGATCGGTGGAAATTTCGGCCCGCCGGTGCTCGGCCTGACACCACCGGAAACCGGAGACACGGTCGTCCTCGAGCTGTCGTCCTACCAGCTCGACCTGACACAGACGGCGACGTTCGACATTGCTGTCCTCCTGAACGTCACACCCGATCATCTGGACCGGCATGGCGACATGGCAGGCTACGTGGCCGCAAAGAAAAGAATTTTCCGCACCGCCGCAGGTGCTGGCCAGCAGATCGCCGTGATCGGGATCGACGACGATTACGGCCGGGCCGCGATGAACGACCTGGCCGACGACAACGCATGGCAGGTCATGCCGGTATCAGTGGAACACCCTGTCGAGGGCGGCATAAGCGTCATCGACGGCGAATTGCACGACGCCGATGGCCACACCTGTGCAATTGGGCACATCGACACCCTGCGCGGCCGGCATAACTGGCAGAATGCAGCCACGGTCTGGGCCGTCGCCCGGGCCCGCGGGCTGACGCCGGCACAGATTGCCGCGGCGTTTGAAACCTATCCCGGTCTGCCTCACCGCCTGGAAGCCGTCGGCGAAATCGATGGCATCCGCTATATCAATGATTCCAAGGCCACAAACGGCGAAGCCGCCGCCCGCGCCCTGGCAAGTTTCTCCAATATTTACTGGATCGCCGGCGGGGTCGCCAAGGAAGACGGGCTTGTCCCGACGGAACCCTATCTCGACCATGTCCGGCACGCCTTTTTGATCGGCGAAGCCGCCAAAGCGTTCGCAACCGCGCTCGACGGCAAGCTTCCGGTCACGATGTCGGGCGATCTTGCGACCGCTGTAGAAGCCGCCGGGCGCTGCGCCGCCACCGACGGCGCGGATGCCCCTGTGGTCCTCCTGTCGCCCGCCTGCGCATCGTTCGACCAGTACCCGAACTTCACGCTGCGGGGCGATCATTTCCGCGACCTGGTCGCGGGCCTTCGGACGGAGGGCGCGGCATGACTGTCTTTGCGCGCTCCGATACATCTATCCTCGGCCGCTGGTGGTGGACCGTTGACCGCTGGACGTTAACGGCCATCGGCGCACTGATCGCGTTTGGCATTATCATGGCCCTGGCCGCCAGCCCGGCTGTCGCCGAACGCATCGGCCTCGATTATTTCTATTTCGCCCGCCGTCAGCTGATCTACCTGCCCATTGCGCTGGCGCTGCTGGTTGGCGGCTCGCTGCTGTCGCCGCGTGGGGTCTTTCGTGTCGCAACGATCACGCTGATTATCTTCGCCGTTCTGGTTCTCGCGACCTTCGTGTTCGGAACGGAAATCAAGGGCGCACGACGCTGGATCGCACTGGGCCCGTTATCTGTCCAGCCGTCAGAATTCCTGAAACCCGCATTCGCCGTGGTCGCCGCCTGGCTGTTCGCGTCCGCGCGTACGGGCGAGCTGAAACATGGAAACCTGATGTCGATCGGCGCCTATGGCCTGATCGTCGGATTGTTGCTGCTGCAGCCCGATGTCGGCATGGCTGTCGTCATCTCGGCCGTATGGGCCTGCCAGTTTTTCCTCGCAGGTCTGCCGTTGTTCTGGGCGGCCGGCCTCGCCGTCGGCGGCGTCGCGGCCTTCGTGCTCGCCTATTATACGCTTTCGCATGTCGCGAGCCGTGTCGACCGCTTTCTGGATCCTTCTTCCGGCGACAGCTATCAGGTCGACCGCTCGCTCGAGGCCTTCATGAATGGCGGTCTGTTCGGGCGCGGCCCGGGCGAGGGCACCGTGAAAGAAGTTCTCCCCGATGCCCATTCGGATTTTGTCTTCGCCGTCGCGGGCGAAGAGTTCGGCCTTTTCGTCTGCCTGATCATTGTTTGCCTTTTCGGCTTCGTCGTCCTGCGTGGTTTTGCAAAGGCGCTGCAGGAAACGGACCTGTTCATCCTGCTCGCAACATCCGGTCTGGTCGTACAGTTCGGTCTTCAGGCCGTCATCAATATGGGTTCGACCCTTCGGCTGATGCCGACCAAGGGCATGACACTTCCTTTCGTCAGTTACGGCGGCTCATCGCTGATCGCGATGGGCCTGTGCATCGGGTTCCTTTTGGCTCTCACGCGCAGACGTGTCGGTACGGAGGTTCTGCGATGACCAGTGGACGCAGCATTCTTCTCGCGGCCGGCGGTACAGGCGGACATGTTTTCCCGGCAATCGCTGTCGCCGAAGAATTGATGGCGCGCGGCCACACGGTTGCACTGGCGACAGATGCCCGCGGCACGAATCTCGGCCAATCGCTCGGTGGTGTCGAAGTACACCGGATCAGTGCGTCGGGTGTCAGGGGCGGACTCCTGGCGAAAGCAGGTGCTGCAGTCTCAATCGGCCTCGGTGTGTTGCAGGCGCGACGTCTGTTCCGGAAGCTTCGCCCGGAATGCGTGATCGGCTTTGGCGGCTATCCGTCTGTGCCGACAATGATCGCCGCAACATCACGCGGCCTGCCGACGATTATCCACGAACAGAATGCCGTCTTGGGACGCGCCAATCGCCTGGTCTCGAAACGCGTGACCGCTATCGCGACGTCGTTCGCGGAAACGTCGGGCATCGCCACGGCAAGCGACGATAAGGTCGTCCTGACGGGGAACCCTGTCCGCGCAACGTTCAGTGCCGTCCGCGACCAGGATTACCCGCCGATCGGACCGAACGGCGAAGGCGTCAAAATCCTCGTTATGGGCGGCAGTCAGGGTGCCACGATCCTGAGCGAAGTGGTCCCGCGCGCATTGCAGGAAATGCCCGAAACGCTGCGCCGGCGCTTTGCTGTCACCCAACAATGCCGTGCTGAAGACATCGACAATGTCAGACAGATATATGCCGAAGCCGGTGTTTCCGCAGATCTTGCGACGTTCTTCGACGACGTTCCCGATCGCATGGCCGCAGCCCATATCGTGATTACCCGCGCCGGCGCGTCGACCGTGGCGGAACTTGCAGAGGCGGGCCGTCCGGCGATCCTCGTCCCCTACCCGCATGCGACCGACGATCACCAGACCGCCAATGCGCGCGCTATCGAAGCAAGTGGTGCGGGATGGTTGATCCCGCAGGACGGATTCACGCCCGATGCATTGACGATGCGCCTCGAAAGTTTTGTAAACCTGCAGAATATCCTGATCGACGCTGCGAAATGCGCACGCGATTTCGGCGGATCGTCTGCGGCAGCCGCCCTTGCCGACCAGGCAGAGAAGCTGATGGGCGTCGGACTCAACGGCGGTCGTGGACCGGGCATCGCCCCCGTGCGGGAGATCGCAGCATGAAGACGCTGCCTCTGAGCATCGGTACCATCCATTTCGTCGGGATCGGCGGGATCGGTATGAGCGGGATTGCCGAAATTCTGCACAATCTCGGCTACGCCGTTCAAGGCAGTGATATCGCCGAAAGCGCCAATGTCGTGCGACTCCGCGGCCTCGGAATCGATATTTCCATCGGCCATGACGGCGCGAACCTGAAAGAAGCCGAAGTCATCGTCATTTCGTCGGCGGTAAAATCAGACAACCCCGAAGTCATCGAAGCCCGCGCCCGGCTGATCCCGGTGGTCCCGCGCGCCGAAATGCTGGCTGAGATTATGCGTCTCAAATGGGGCATCGCGGTCGCCGGCACACACGGCAAGACAACAACGACATCCATCGTCGCTGCGGTGATGGATGCGGGGCAATTTGATCCGACCGTCATCAATGGCGGCATCATCAACGCATACGGAACCAATGCACGGCTCGGCGACGGCGACTGGATTGTGGTCGAAGCGGACGAATCCGACGGCACGTTCATGAAATTACCGGCAACGATTGCGGTGGTCACGAATATCGACCCGGAACATCTCGATCATTACGGCGATTTCGACACGCTAAAAGCCGCCTTCGTAACGTTCGTCCAGAATATCCCGTTCTACGGGTTCGCCACGATGTGCATCGACGACACCGAGGTGCAGGCGCTTATCTCGGCCGTGTCGGACCGGCGTATCGTTACCTACGGCCTCAGCCCGCAGGCAGATATCCGCGCAACCGAAATTTCAGCCGACCCGACCGGATCCCACTTCAACGTCATTGTGTCGAACCGCGTGTCGTCCACGACGGTTGATCTTGGCCGCTTTACAATGCCGATGGTCGGCGATCACAATATCCAGAATGCGCTGGCCGCCATCGCCATTGCGCAGGAAATGGGCATCGAGCCCGATGTTCTCAAACGCGCCTTGATGGATTTCAGCGGCGTGAAACGGCGTTTCACGCGCACCGGCGTGGTCAAAGACGTCACGATTATCGACGATTACGGCCATCACCCAACAGAAATTGCCGCCGTGCTTGCCGCGGCCCGCACAAGCACGCGGCGCAACGTGATCGCAGTGGTGCAGCCGCATCGGTATTCCCGTGTCCAGGATCTGTTCGACGAGTTCTGCACCTGTTTTAACGATGCCGACACAGTCGTCGTCGCCGACATCTACGCGGCGGGCGAAGCGCCGCTGCCCGGTATCGATCGCAATGCGCTCGTTGACGGCCTGCGCGCGCGTGGGCACCGCCATGTCGTGCCGCTCGAAGATGCCGCCAGCCTGCCGTCGCTGATTGCCGATCTCGCCCAACCCGACGATTTCGTCTTGTGTCTCGGCGCCGGAAACATCACAGCGTGGGCCAACGATTTGCCCGATGCGCTGACCGCCATCTGGGCAGAGCGCCCGGCTGAAACGTCAGCCAAAACTTCGGCCAAAACTTCGGGGGGCGCCTGATCATGCTGGCGCACACCCTGCCCCGTCTGGTCGACCGTTTGCCACCTGTCCGCGGGACATTGTCGGAAAATGCGCCGATATCGGGCATCACCTGGTTCAGGACCGGCGGTCCGGCAGAGGTTCTGTTCCATCCCGCCGACCGCGAAGACCTGATCGATTTTGTGTCCGCGCTCGACGCCGACATTGAACGCACCGTCCTGGGGCTCGGCTCCAACGCCCTGATCCGCGATGGCGGCCTGCCGGGTGTGGTGATTCATCTCGGCAAAGCTCTGGGCGAGGTTTCCTTCGACGGCGCGGAAGTAACCGCTGGCTCAGGCGCACTCGACGTCGCCGTTGCCCGTGCAGGACGCGACCGGTCCATTAGCGGGCTTGAATTCCTCAGCGGTATTCCCGGCACCATCGGTGGCGCGCTTCGGATGAATGCCGGGGCTTATGGCCGCGAAATAAGCGACATACTTTTGTCTGCCGAGGCACTTGACCGGGATGGCAATGTCCATTCGCTGACACCGGCCGATTTTGATTTCTCGTACCGGCACAGCGCCATCGACGAAAGCTGGATATTCCTCTCCGCCCGTCTTGCCGGCGAGCCCGGCGACCGGGCGGCGATAGACCAGCGCATGACCGAAATCGCCGAAGACCGGAGATCGTCACAGCCGATCCAGTCCCGCACCGGTGGGTCTACCTTCAAGAATCCGCCAAGTGCCAAAGCCTGGGAATTGATCGACGCTGCCGGATGCCGCGGGCTGACCATCGGAGATGCGATGGTGTCCGAACAGCATTGCAACTTCCTGATCAACAAGGGCGACGCGACTGCCCATGACCTCGAAGCGTTGGGCGAAGAAGTCCGCACGCGCGTCGAAGCGCATTCCGGGATTGTTCTCGACTGGGAAATCCGGCGTATCGGCATTGAGCTGAAAGGCGGCGTGTCATGAACGCGTCCGTGGCAGTGCTGATGGGCGGATGGTCCAGCGAGCGTGAAGTGTCTCTCGTCAGTGGCGGCGCAATCGTCGATGCGCTGGCGGATACCGAATTCGATGTCCGCGCGATCGACGTCCGCCGCGATGTCGCCAGCCTCGTTACCAAGCTCACACCCGCGCCCGATGTCGTGCTGAATGCCCTGCACGGCCGGTACGGTGAAGACGGATGTATCCAGGGGATTCTTGAATGCCTGGGTCTGAAATATACCCATTCGGGCGTGATGGCCTCGGCCCTGGCGATGGATAAACCGATGGCCAAACGGCTGTTCGAGTCCGTCGGGATTCCGTGCGCGCCCCATGAAATCGCGACACGCGCCGATTTCAAATCAGGCAACGTAATGGACAAGCCCTTCGTCATTAAGCCGATGAACGAAGGATCGAGTGTCGGCGTGACGGTCGTGCTCGAGGATAGCAACCTGCCGTCGCTGGATGACGATTCCTGGACGTTCGGCGACACCGTCATGGTCGAGAAATACGTTCCCGGCCGCGAACTGACGGTCGCCGTCATGGGCGACCGCGCTTTGGGTGTCACCGAAATAAAACCTGTCAGCGGGTTCTATGACTACACCGCCAAATACACCGACGGAAAAGCGGAACATCTGATCCCCGCGCCGGTTTGCGACGAAATTTACGCGGCTGCGATGGATTACGCCGTGCGCGCCCATAACACGCTCGGCTGCCGCGGCGTTTCCCGTGCCGATTTCCGGTACGACGATTCGCAGGGTGAACCGGGTGAGCTGATCCTTCTGGAAGTCAATACACAACCCGGCATGACACCGCTGTCGCTCGTCCCCGAGCAGGCAGCGCATGCCGGAATCAACTTCAGCGACCTGGTTCGCTGGATGGTGGAGAACGCATCATGCGATGGATAAATCTGGGTAAACCCTCAGCCGGAAAGAAAACCGGCAAGACGGGGAGCAAAGCGAAGGGCGCCCGTCGCAGGCCGATGCCACGTTGGGCAAAACGGTCCGTCCGTGGCGGCGCAGCAGTCGCTATTTTCGGTCTCGCCCTCGCGGGTCCCACCTGGTTATGGCAGTCAGGCTGGGTCGCAGATGCATCGAATTCGATCTTCAGGGCGGCCGCTGAATCACTTGGCAATGCAGGATTCCGCGTCGAGGAAGTGATGCTCGAGGGCCGCCACAATGAATCGTCGGCCCAGATCATGCAGGCGCTCGATATCTCGCGCGGCGCACCGCTGCTGACCGTCGATTTGAAATCCGCCCGGACCCGGCTGGAAGAACTGCCGTGGATCCGCGTTGCCAGTGTAGAGCGCGAATTTCCCGATACCGTACGCGTGCGCATCGTCGAACGCCGCCCGCTTGCGCTTTGGCAGCGTAAGAACGAACTGGTTCTGGTCGACGATGAAGGTGGCGTGATCACGTCGCGAAAACTTGGGCGGTTCCCCAATCTATTGGTGCTGGTCGGTAAGGATGCCCCGATGCATGCGACATCGCTGCTGTCGATCCTCGCCCATGAGCCTAAATTGAAGCAGCGCGTCAACGCCGCTGTCCGCGTCGGTGACCGGCGCTGGAACATCCGCATGGATAACGGCGTCTATGTGCGCCTGCCCGAAACGGATGCCCTTGCGGCATGGCGCCGCTTCGCCCGTCTTGAACGCCAGCACAAGCTCCTTAAACAGGATCTGCTGTCGATCGATCTTCGTATTCCCGACCAGCTCATTGTCCGCACCCGTGCGGGCCGCCCTGCAACCGATCGCAAGCCCGGCCGGCGCAAGGGAAAGAACACCTGATGAACTGCCTCATTTCGCAATCTATGAACCGGGAGACCGTCTGACAGTGGCCAAGCTTCGCACAGGTATTATCGCGGCACTCGACGTCGGCAGTTCAAAGACGTGCTGTTTCATTGCGCATGCCAATACAGAAGGCGGGATCCGCGTTATCGGCGTCGCCCAGCAGGCTTCTGCCGGGGTGCGTAATGGCACTGTCGTCGACATGGATGCCGCGCAGAACGCCGTGCTGACAGCCGTCAGCGCCGCCGAAGAACTCGCCGGTGAACGCATCGACCGGATATTCGTCAATCTGTCGGGTGGAAAAATGTATTCCCAGGTGCAGGAGATCGACGTTTCAATCGCCGGTCATGAAATTGCGGAAACCGACCTGCGCCGCGCGCGCGAGCGGAACTTCCAGATCGAACAGCCGGAAGACCGCGATCTTATCCATTGCCTGCCCGTCGGTTACTCGATCGATGGCAATCGCGGCATTCACGACCCGCGCGGCATGTTCGGCGAGCAGCTCGGCGTCAGCTTCCACCGGATCAACGCGGCCGTCGGCCCGGTCCGGAATCTGAAAAACTGCGTTGCCCGGTGTCACCTGGATATCGAGGAAGTTGTCGTTTCGCCATATGCGGCGGGCCTGTCATGCCTCGTCGAAGACGAAAAAGACCTCGGCGTCACCCTCGTCGATATGGGCGGCGGCACAACCACGATTGCCGTGTTCTATGACGGCCAGGTGGTCTTTGCAGATTCAATCCCGGTCGGCGGCGGCCACGTCACCAATGACATCGCCCGCGGACTATCAACCCCGGTGGTTCATGCCGAGCGGATGAAAATTCTCTATGGCAGCGCGGTCCCTACGCAATCCGATGACAATGAGATCATCGATGTGCCGCTGGTCGGCGAAGACAATCACAACCAGGCCAATCACGTGCCGCGGTCGATCCTTACCGGGATCATCCGGCCGCGCATGGAAGAGACTTTTGAGCTCGTGCGCGAACGGCTCGAAATCAGTGGCGCGGACCGCATTTCCGGCCGCCGTATGGTTCTGACCGGCGGCGCCGCACAGCTTCACGGCATTCCCGAACTCGCAGGCATGGTGCTCGAAAAACAGATCCGCATCGGGCGTCCGCTCCGCATAAGCGGTCTCGCCGAGGCAACCAGCGGTCCGGCATTCTCCGCCTGTGCCGGCCTGCTCCGCTACGGCGTCGAGAAATTCGCCGGCACGATCGAAGACACTCCCGCGAACGATGCAGCCCCGGTCGGCCGGATGGCCCGGATCGGCCAATGGCTCAAGGAAAGTTTTTAGTCCGATGAAAACCAGACCCCACACCCACGCCAAGAACCGACCGAAACCCAACCCCACTGCCGCGTCGTTTTCGCGGATATCTCAGCACGGGTGGATCACACCACCCATTTCGTCCCTTCCCTGTACTAGGAGGCCTTTATGACCATCAATCTCACCGTACCCCCCACTGCCCAGGACCACCTTAAGCCCCGGATCAGCGTCATCGGCGTCGGCGGCGCCGGCGGCAATGCCGTCAACAACATGATCTCGTCACAGCTCGAAGGCGTCGAGTTCGTCGTCGCGAACACCGATGCGCAGGCACTTGCCCAGACGTTGGCCGAAAAACCCATTCAGCTTGGACCGGGCATCACCCACGGCCTCGGCGCCGGCTCCCGGCCCGATATCGGCCGCGCCGCTGCCGAAGAAGCGATGGAAGACCTGATGGAATCCATCGGCTCCGCCCACATGGTGTTCATCACCGCGGGCATGGGCGGCGGCACCGGCACCGGTGCTGCCCCTGTGATCGCCCGGATCGCCCGGGAACACGGCATTCTGACTGTCGGCGTTGTCACCAAGCCATTCCAGTTCGAAGGCATCAACCGGATGCGCATCGCAGAAGCCGGCATCGAAGAGATGCAGCAATATGTCGATACGCTGATCGTTATCCCGAACCAGAACCTGTTCCGGATCGCCAATGAAAAGACCACATTCGCTGATGCCTTCACGATGGCAGACGAAGTCCTTCATTCCGGCGTTCGCGGTGTCACCGACCTGATGGTCGTTCCCGGCCTGATCAACCTGGACTTTGCGGATATCCGCGCTGTCATGAGCGAGATGGGCAAGGCGATGATGGGAACCGGTGAAGGCGAAGGCGAAGATCGCGCCAAGCTCGCAGCCGAAGCCGCGATTTCGAACCCGCTGCTCGACGATGTATCGATGAAAGGCGCGCGCGGCGTGCTGATCAACATCACCGGCGGGCCGGACATGACCCTGTTCGAAGTTGATGAAGCCGCAAATCGTATCGGCGAGGAAGTCGACCCGGATGCAAACATCATCTTCGGTTCCACGATGGATTCGTCCATCGAGGGCAAAATGCGGGTTTCAGTTGTCGCCACCGGCATCGACGCGATTGCCGAAACGCAGCCACGTCCGGTTCTCAAGGTCTACTCGGCCCCGCAGAAACTGATACGGACCAAGGAAACCGAAGAAGTCGCAGAAGACGCTCCGGACATGCCGGCAACGGCTACCGGCGACGCAGCCGCCGCCACAACCGCAGCCACAACCGCAGCCCCGGTCGCCGAGATGCCGGTTCCGCAACCCGTTGCACCGCCGGCCCCGATGTCCCAGATGGCCCCGATCACGGCAGAGCCGCCGGCGCCTGCCGTAACCGCTCCCGCAGCGATGTCGACGCCCGTCGAAATGCCCGCCGAAATGCCGGTCGAAACACCGGTCGAAATGCCGGTTGCCGCGTCTGCGCAGGAAGCTGTTTCTGCGCCTGCCGAAACACTCGTGGCAGCACCTGCGGCGACAATGCCGGTAGAAGCCGCGCCTGTGGCACCGCCCGCACCGGCGGTGGAAGCGCCGACGATCGAAGCACCCCGTCTGGTTGCCAAGAACGACGCGTTCATGCCGCCACCGCCGGTTAACCCGAATGCAACCACTAAAGCTGCCACGGCATCGGACGCCTTCAAAGAGGCCGATCTCGTCAATGGTGGCAGTGCGGACGATTCGCGCCGCAAGGGACCGAACCTGTTCCAGCGGATCACGGGTGCCGCCCGTGATTCCAGGCAGGAAATGCCCGCTGCAAGGGCAACTCCGCCGGCGGCACGTCCCGCACCGGAACAACCCGCTGCCGTGTCCAAACCGGAAAAGCCCGAGGAAACGGCCCATCAGCCTGCACCGCAGCAGGCGCGTTTGTCCGGTGTCGATCCGGAAGACCGGCTCAAGACCTCTCAGTCGGACGACGATTTACTGGAAATTCCGGCATTTCTTCGCCGGCAGGCAAATTAACAGGGTGTTAACCTTCTAAGTACGTAACATTCTGTAACATTTGTTGATTTGAGTTCCTCGGGGTGTGTTTGGTAAACATACTCCGAGGCCTTGAATCCGCTTTAAGGCATTTTACGGTTTCCACCCTGCCTAGCCCGGAAATATCCGAGAAGACGCAGGACGAAACCAAGGGTAATACAGAATAATGGCTGCTGGTACGATCAAACAAAAAACGCTGAAAGCCGAAATCGGTTGCGCCGGTGTTGCCCTGCATTCCGGGCGCAAGACCTCGTTGACCCTGAAACCGGCAGCAGAAAATACCGGCATTCGGATTTGCCGCACCGATCTCCTGAACGGCGCGCGCGAAATCGTCGTGAACTGGGACAATGTGGTCGACACACGGCTGGCAACCACAGTCGGCAACGATCACGGCTCCACCGTCAGCACGGTGGAACATCTGGCGGCGGCCCTTGCCGGCTGCGAAATCGACAATGTTCTGATCGAGGTCGATGGCCCCGAAATTCCGATTATGGATGGCAGCTCAGCGCCTTTCGTGTTTCTGATCGAATGTGCCGGCACCGTTGAACAGAGCGCCGCGCGCACCGCCATCAAAATTCTCAAGCCGGTATCCGTCGGTGACGAAACCCGGTCCCTGTCGATCCTTCCCGCCAAGGAATTCAGCCTGGCATTCGAAATCGATTTCGACTCTTCGGTAATCGATCGTCAGGAACGGACATTCCAGCGCGTCGGTTCAGAATTCAAATCCGATATCGCGCATGCGCGGACTTTCGGGTTCGATCATGAAGTAGAAGCCCTGCGCAACGCCGGCCTGGCCCGCGGCGGCTCGCTTGAAAACGCGGTCGTGGTCAGCGGCGACAAAATCCTCAATGAAGGCGGGCTGCGCTTCGACGACGAATTCGTACGTCACAAGATTCTGGATTGCGTTGGCGATCTATATCTCGCCGGCGGCCCGGTCATTGGCGAAGTCATTGCCAGCAAATCAGGGCACGAACTGAACAATGCCCTGCTTCGCGCCGTGTTTGCGGACGACGACGCCTGGGTGCGCATCGATGCGCCGCAATCATCGGATCAGCAAGCAGCGCAGATGGTCGCCGCTGTCGCCTGAACGGCGTAACAAGCAAATTCAACAAAGGCGCCCGGATGGGCGCCTTTTTTCGTTCCGGCCTACTTTCCATGACCTTTAGATGCTATATACAGTCTGCTTTGACCGACAGTTTATTCGGGTTGAGAAATTTAATGCCGACCTATCGCTTCCGGCACTTTGCCGCCATTTTATCCATCTGTGCCGCCCTGACCGCGTGTAGTGGCAGTGACGAAGAGCAATATGTCGAACAGAAAGTCGAAATTCTTTACAATACTGCCGTCAATTCCCTTGAAATAGGCGAATACAAGGACGCAGCCAAGCAATTCGACGAGGTCGAACGCCAGCACCCTTATTCGACATGGGCGACCAAGGCCCAGATTATGGCAGCGTTTTCGCATTATCAGGCGAACGAATACGACGAGGCGGTGATTGGCCTCGACCGGTTCATCCGCCTTCATCCGGGTAACCGCGATATCGCTTATGCCTATTATCTGAAAGCGCTCTCTTATTACGAGCGAATTTCTGATGTCGCGCGTGACCAGCTCGTGACCGAACTGGCGCTGACATCGCTCACAGATATCGTCCGGCGTTTTCCCAATTCCAAATACGCCCGGGATGCAAAGCTGAAAATCGACCTGACCCGCGACCATCTGGCGGGCAAACAAATGGAAATTGGGCGGTTTTACCTGAACAGAGACCATTACCTGGCCGCGATAAATCGTTTCAAAGTGGTCGTTGATGACTATCAGACCACCACCCACGTGCCGGAAGCGCTTCACCGCCTGGTCGAAGCCTATACGGCGCTTGGCGTAATTAACGAAGCACGCCGTGTTGCTGCCGTCCTCGGACATAACTATCCGGGCAGCGACTGGTACCTCGACAGCTATGCGGTTGCCGCCGGACCAGATCTGCGCGAGCGCCCCGAAGACCGGGGTTTTCTCACGCGGACATGGGACTGGTTGTTCTGATCTGCGATGCTCGCATCGCTCTCCATTCGCAATTTTGTCCTCATCGACCGGCTGGATATCGATTTCAGCAGAGGACTGTGCGTACTCACCGGTGAGACCGGCGCGGGAAAATCCATCCTGCTCGATGCGCTGGGCCTCGCTATTGGCGGACGGGCAGATTCCTCTTTTGTGCGCGGCGGCCCTGATTCCGGCGTAAAAGCCATGATCACCGCGGCCTTCGACATTCCCCACGACCACGAGGCCCTGGCGCGCCTTGCCGAGAACGATATCGAGATGCCCGACGCCGGAGAGCCGCTCATCCTGCGCCGGACCCTCACAGGTGACGGCCGCAGCCGCGCCTTCGTCAACGACCAGGCAATAAGCGCAGGCGCACTCCGCAGTATTGGCGAAACCCTGATCGAGATCGAAGGCCAGTTTGCAAGCCATGGGCTTCTCGATCCCGCCAATCATCGGGACGCCCTCGATTCGTTCGGACGTCTAGAAGACCTGGTGACGGCGACCCGGGTCGCCTGGACGACCATGACAGCGGCGGAGAAAGCGCTGGCCACTGCACATGACGAAATCGACCGGATCGCCAGCGAAGGCGATTACCTTCGCCATGTTTTTGCAGAAATAGACGATTTCGACCCGCAGGAAGGCGAAGAAGCCGAACTATCCCAATCCCGCTCCCTGATGATGAACAGCGAAAAGATCGCCGAGGCCATTCATCAGGCCCTCGGCACGCTGGCCGGCCACAAAGGCCTTCAGACGGCATTATCAAAAGCCTCACGTTCGCTGGAGCGTGCCAATGAACAGGCGTCCGGCACGCTCAAAAGCGTCCTTGAATCGATGGAGATCACCGGTAACGAAGCCGCCACGACGGTCGACCTGCTCGGCGACGCCCTGCGATCTCTCGATCAGGACCCGGCGCAGCTGGAACGCCTCGACGAGCGCCTGTTCGGACTTCGTGCCCTGGCACGCAAGCACAATACCGACGTGGATTCTCTTGCCGCATTGCGCGCCGAATTCGCCAAGAAACTGGAACGCCTCGATGACGCAGACCGCGACCTGACCCGTCTTCAGACGGAGGCGCGGGAAGCGAGGGCCGCTTACGAAGGGTCATCACGCGGTCTTCATGATGCGAGAACCAAGGCCGCAGGTGCGCTGGATACGGCGATCAACAACGAACTGCCGCATTTGCGGCTCGAAAAAGCAGAGTTCGCCACCCAGGTTACCGAACTTGCCGAGACGGCATGGTCGAGCCACGGCATCGATAACGTGACCTTCGATGTGACGACCAACCCGGGCCAGCCTGCCGGGCCGATCAACAAGGTCGCATCGGGGGGTGAGCTTGCCCGCCTGCTCCTTGCGCTCAAAGTAGCGCTGTCGACGTCGAACCGGGTCACAACACTGGTTTTCGACGAGGTGGACGCCGGTGTCGGTGGCGCGACCGCCGCATCCGTCGCCGAACGCCTGTCGCGGCTGTCCGACGGCGTTCAGGTGCTTGTCGTTACCCATTCACCACAGGTCGCTGCCCGCGGGGCACGCCACCTCCACGTCATGAAGTCGATTGAGACGATTGATGGCGGCGACAACACCGTTACCGCGGTAACAGAGCTCTCAGCAGGCGAGCGGCGCGAGGAAATCGCGCGGATGCTGGCAGGTGCGACGGTCACGGAAGAAGCCCGGGCAGCGGCCGATAGCCTGATCGAAGAATTTGCCCAATGAAGTCACAATAAAGACCGGCGAAGAATGAAAACCGAAGACGAATTTCCCGAGCTTGCCACCCTGACCGCGGAAGAAGCAGCGACCCGACTGGCAGAACTGGCCGCGGAAATCGACCGGCACGACACAGCCTATCACCAGAAAGACGCACCGGTGATTTCCGATGCGGATTACGACCGGCTGCGCCGTCTCAATACCGCTATTGAGACGCAGTTCCCGGACCTGATCAGAAGCGACAGCCCCAGTCAGAATGTCGGTGCCGCACCCGCCGCCAGTTTCAGCAAGGTAACCCACAGCCGGCCCATGCTGTCGCTCGACAATGCTTTTGACGGCGAAGATGTAGAAAATTTCATCGGCCGGGTTCGGCGGTTTCTGGGCCTCAGTGAAGACGAACCCGTCGAGATCGTCGCCGAACCCAAGATAGACGGTCTGTCCATTTCACTCCGCTACGAAGGCGGCAAATA
This sequence comes from Paracoccaceae bacterium, assembly GCA_047638395.1. Lineage (GTDB taxonomy): Bacteria > Pseudomonadota > Alphaproteobacteria > MPNO01 > UBA830 > CAXBCP01. The sequence continues at coordinate 66,817 of JBLIMV010000012.1, forward strand.
CGTGCAGGCAGCAACCCGCGGCGATGGTGCCGTCGGCGAGAATGTTACCGCCAATGTGGCAACGATTTCGGATATACCCGATACTCTGGGCCCCGGGGCGCCCGACATTGTTGAGATCCGGGGCGAAGTATATATACGGCATGACGATTTCGCCGCCCTGAACCGCGCGCGCGAAGAGAGCGATCAGGCCGTATTCGCCAATCCCAGAAATGCCGCCGCGGGATCGCTCCGCCAGCTTGATGTATCCGTTACCGCTTCGCGAAACCTGAAGATGTTCGCCTATGCCGCCGGCGAATTATCCGAACCCGTCGGCGACAGCCACTGGGCGTGGCTGGCACAGCTCGAAGACTGGGGCTTTTCGGTCAATCCGCAATCGGCACGCTGCCAGTCAACCGCCGAGGTTCTTGAAACCTACCGGGCGATCGGCGAGGGCCGCGCAGCGCTGCCCTATGACATCGACGGTGTCGTCTACAAAGTGAACAGGCATGACTGGCAGGAACGCCTCGGCATGGTCAGCCGCGCGCCGCGCTGGGCAATCGCCCATAAGTTTCCGGCCGAACAGGCACAAACGGTTCTCGAAGAAATCACCATCCAGGTCGGGCGCACCGGGGCGATCACGCCGGTCGCAAACCTGACACCAATCACCGTCGGTGGCGTCGTTGTCGGCCGGGCCACCCTGCATAACGAAGACGAAATCCGCCGCAAGGACGTGCGCGAAGGCGACACCGTCATCATTCAGCGCGCCGGGGATGTCATCCCCCAGATCGTGCGTGTGGTTGAGGAAAAGCGCGACCCGGCATCCAAGCCTTTTATATTCCCGACCGTCTGTCCGTGCGATTTGCAGACTCCGGTTATCCGCCAGGAAGGCGCAGTCGTTGCCAGGTGTTCAGGCGAACTGGCCTGTCCCTATCAGCAGGTCGAGCGTATCCGCCATTTTGTCAGCCGGGATGCCTTCGACATCGATGGGCTCGGCGAAAAGCAGGTCAAAGCGTTTTTCGACCGCGGGCTGATCCGCACCCCGGTCGACATCTTCGATCTTGAGAAAAATGACAGCAAAGCGCTGGATCCGCTACAGCGCTGGGAAGGTTGGGGCGAAAAATCCGTCATCAAGCTATTTGCGGCGATCGATGCGCGGCGATCCATTAGCTTTGACCGCCTGATCTACGGCCTCGGCATTCGCCAGATCGGCCAGGCGACGGCCCGCCTGCTTGCCCGCCAATATGGCGATTTGGCGGCGTGGCACAACGCCATGACAGCCGCGGCGGCCGAACGGGCCGAAAATCCCGACGAGATGAAAAAACCCGAACTGGTCGGCGAACACTATGCCGATCTGTGCAATATCGACCAGATAGGCATCAGCGTTGCGGACGAGCTTACGGCGTTCTTTTCGGAGTCCCATAATCTGGAGATCCTGAAAGGGCTGGAAGAGCGTCTTGAAGTTGAAGCACTGGAGGCGCCGGAGGCCGACACCGCCGTTGCCGGCAAGACAGTTGTTTTTACCGGAACCCTGCTCACGATGACCCGCGGCGAAGCCAAGGCGAAGGCGGAATCCCTCGGTGCCAAGGTATCCGGGTCGGTGTCGAAAAAGACCGACTACGTCGTTGTGGGCGCCGATGCCGGTTCCAAGGCCAAAAAGGCGCAGGATCTGGGCGTAACCGTGCTGTCAGAAGACGAATGGCAGGCGATGATCGCTTAACGTCCGTGTCGCGGCTGAAACCGTCAGATCGGTGCCGTTGCCGTCTTTAGCCACTTTCGAACATGTTCATCGACCAGCGGCGAGAGCGTCTCGCGGACGCGTATATGATAGGCGTCGAACCAGTCCCGTTCGGCGGCCGTCAGCAAATCGCGGTCGATCAGGTTCCTGTCGATCGGGGCCAGCGTGATGGTCTCGAATTCCAGCATATTCCGCTCGGACGTTGCATTGCCGGCGCTTTCGGTCACCACGACCAGGTTTTCGATACGAATGCCGTAAGCGCCCTCCAGGTAATATCCCGGCTCGTTGGACAGGATCATGCCCGGCTCCATCGGGACGCCGCCGCCCTGCTTCGAAATACGCTGCGGCCCTTCGTGAACGCCGAGATAACTGCCGACGCCGTGCCCCGTGCCATGATCGTAATCCAGTCCCGCCTCCCACAGCGCCAGACGCGCCAGGGCGTCTATCTGGCTGCCATGGGTGCCCGACGGGAACCGCGCCGTGGCGACCGCGATATGGCCTTTGAGGACCCGGGTATTGTGGTCCTTCATCTGCGCGGATGCCCCCTTCCCGTCATCGATAAACACGGTCCGGGTGACATCCGTGGTGCCGTCGAGATACTGCGCACCGGAATCGACCAGGTAGACGTCTCCGGGGGTCAGGGACCGGTCGGTTTCTTGCGTCACACGGTAATGCACGATCGCCCCGTTCGGCCCACTCCCCGATATCGTATCAAAGCTCAGCCCCCGGAACCTGGCATCCGTGCATCGGCGCTCATACAGGTGATTGGCGGCCGATATCTCTGTAACCCCGCCTTTAGGCCCAGCGTCCGCCAGCCAGGCGAGAAACGTCGTCAATGCGGCGCCATCGCGAATATGCGCCGTGCGGGTTCCCGCAACCTCGACACTGTTCTTCCGCGCCTTCGGCAAGGCGCACAAATCCACGCCCGCGGAAAGCGAAACACCGGCGGCAGCGAGCGTCAGCCGAATCCACTCCGGCGCGCTTGCCGGATCAACGCGAACAGCGCCATCCGATTTTACCAGCGCTGCAAGCCCGTCGGCAAAACCCTCGGGCGGCTGGATCGAAATACCGGGATCGAGATTGTCGCGGGTAGATGCAGGTATTTTCCGGGTATCGATGAACCAGTCGACATCGCCGGAGAGATGCACGGTGGCATATCCGAGTGCCAGCGGCGAATTCGGAACGTCGGACCCGCGGATATTCAGAAGCCATGCGATTGAATCCGGCGCGCTGAGGACCGACGCGACACATTGCGCCTCCGCCAGACCCTCGGAAAATTGGCGCCGTTTTTCAACCGATGTCACCCCGGCATGCTCTTGCGCCCGAGACATGACAGGTCCCAGTGGGACGGGCGGCTGATCTTCCCATACGCGGTCGACCGGATTTTGTTCCACCGGGACAAGCTCGGCGCCGGAATCCGTACAGGCCACCCGCAAACGCGCTGTCCCGGACGATGTGTGAAGCCACGGATCAAAACCCAGACGTGCGCCTTCTGGCAGGTTGTCCCGCAACCACGCATCCGGAGAAGTTTCCGCCACCGCAACCGGCGCGAAGGCGTTGGTATCGACCTGGTCGCGGACCTGCAGCGTATAGCGGCCATCGACAAATATCGCCGCCTTGTCTGCGAGCACAATGGCCATACCGGCCGATCCGCCAAAACCTGTCAGCCAGGCGAGGCGCTGTGATCTTTTGGCGATAAACTCACCCTGGTGCTCGTCGGCCAGCGGCACCAGAAATCCGTGGAGCTGCTGTTCTGCAAGTTCGGTCCGCAAAGCCGCCTGGCGTTCCGGTGGAGCCGGAACCTGCCCCAGACCGAAATGATGCTCTGCGCGCAGCGCATCGATACGCGTGCGCACTTCTGCGGGGTTTTCGTCTCCGAAAAGCTCGGCAAGCACCTCATCGGCACCGTCAACATCGGTCAGGAACGCCGAAGCGGCAATTCCTTCCAGCAGAGTATTATCGATCGTGGCCTCCAGTATGGCGGAAATCCGCCGTTTCAGTCCGTCATTGGCGCGCACGGTAGCGCCCCGGCGCGGTGTGGACAATATGATTGCGAATGACCGTCAGATTGCCGTAGGGTCCCAGGGTCGCTGTCGTATCACCAGCGGTCGATTGTATGTTGGGTAAGCGAGAGTAAAACGTGCGGAAAATCATCCTGATCGCCGCGGCCATCATCGCCGCCGGCACGAGCATTGCAGCAGCGCAGTCAACGCCAAAGACGACGAAAAAATTTGGTGACTGGGCGCTTTCCTGCCGCCAGTTGAAAACCGACGGCCCGGAGCGATGCGTCCTGTTCCAGGATATTCTGTGGCAGACCAGCGGCAAGCGCATCCTGAACGTCTCGATCGCGCGCCCGGCAAAGGGACAGCCCTATGTTGCCGCCATTACCGCACCGCTTGGCATTCTCCTGCCCGCCGGGCTGACGCTTCATGTCGATGAAAAGGAACTGGTCCGGTTTCCGCTTCGGTTCTGCAATATCAACGGCTGCCGCGGACAGTTTCCGATCACCGAAGACATGCAGAAACTGTTCACCGCAGGTAAAAAAGGCCGGGTCATTTTCCGCCAGCCCAACGGCCAGCCGTTGCGCGTCGAATTTTCCCTGAAAGGATTTGCGGCGGGCTTTATGGACCTCCAGACCAAGTAACGTCAGACAGACCGTTTCAGGACGCCGGATTGGTCAGAATTAACGTCGTCCAGTTTCCAAGATCGATCCGCTTTTTTAGTGTCAGTCCACCGTCACGGTAAGCGGCGATCACGCTGTCTGCCTGCTCCAGCAGAATACCCGACAGGACGACATGCCCACCGGCCTCAGCGATCGATGAGATCCCGGGGGCCAGCGCAATCAGCGGGTTCGCGACAATATTGGCGAGGATCAGATCATATGGCGCGGATGCCATAATCCGGGCATCGTCCAGACCGTCGCTGACCGCAAAGCTGATCCGGTCTTCGACACCGTTGATCACCGCATTTTCGCGGGCCACATCGATAGCAATCGGATCGATGTCGCTGGCCATAACGTCGACGTCGAACCGCTTGGCAACCGCGATCGCGAGGAGCCCGCTGCCGGTGCCGATATCGATGGGCGATTTCGGCGGCTGATCCGCCAAAACCGCTTCAAGCGCCAGCAGGCAACCCTGGGTCGTTTCATGATTGCCGGTGCCGAAGGCGAGCCCCGCGTCAATCTGGATCGCGATGGCATTCGCCGGCGGTGTGTCGCAAATGTGAGAACCAAAAACGTAATACGGCGGCACATGAATGGGCGTCAGCGACTTTTCGGACTCGGCGACCCAGTCTTTTTCGATAACCGGGGCAAAGCTGATATCCGGCGCGCTTACCCCGGCCGCTGCCGCCGCCGCCGAAACGCTTGCCGCAACGGCCGCCTCATCCGGCGGACCCTCGGTGTATCCGGTCAGGCGCCAGCGCGGGGTGCCCTCGACCTCGAATATTGCGTGGCCGGTCACGAATGCCTCGATAGACGCCTCAAATGCCGGCCGGTGATCGCCGGTCGGCAATTCGATCACAATTTCCCATATCTCAGGATAGGTCATGCAGGCTCCACAAAGCTTTCCATAACCTTCTTCGTGCCGGCCTTCTCGAATTCGATTTCCAGCTTACCGCCCTCGTTAGACTGCACGGTGCCATAGCCGAATTTCTGATGAAATATCCGAATACCGACCGCGAACTGACCCGAAGATGCGTGCGCTTCCACTGAATTTGGGCGCGATACCTGCTCCGCGCTTCTGCCGCCGGACCGCATCCGCTGATAACCGGGTCCACGGCCCTGCTGGCCCGCACCCCAGTTGGTGTCACCGGACGATGTCATGCCAGGCTCTCCGATACCGCCGTAGAGCCCCGGTTCGACCACATGTTCGACGAACTCTTCGGGCAATTCATCGATGAAACGTGACGGCGCACAGGAAAGCCATTGGCCATACACCCGACGGCTGGACGCATGGCAGATCCACACCCGCTGCCGTGCCCGGGTAATACCGACATAGGCGAGCCGGCGCTCTTCTTCCAGCGCTGCAGAACCGCCATCGTCCACCGACCGGCGGTTAGGGAAGACCTCTTCCTCCCAACCCGGCAGAAATACATGATCGAACTCCAGTCCCTTGGCAGCATGCAGCGTCATCACGCTCGCCATTTGACCGGCGGCACCATCGTTACGGTCCATCACAAGGCTGATATGTTCGAGAAACCCTTCGAGCGATTCAAATTCGCCAAGCGCAGAGACCAGTTCCTTGAGGTTTTCCAGACGGCCCGGCGCATCCGGCGCCTTGTTCTTCTGCCACATGTCGGTATAGCCGGATTCATCCAGCACCGTGCCCGCCAGCTCCTTCTGGTCGACCGCCTGCGACATGGCCCGCCAGCGATCGAAGGCTTCGAGCAGTTTACGCAGCGACGACCGTGCCTGCGGCTTGATCTCATCGGTCTCGATGATCTGGCGAGCTGATTCATAAAGCGAAATGTTCTGCGCCCGGGCATGGCCATGAATTGTCTGCAGCGTCGCGGTGCCAAGCCCCCGTTTAGGGGTGTTGATGATGCGTTCCAGAGCAAGATCGTCATGCGGCTGAGCGACGACCCGCAGATAGGCGATTGCATCGCGAATTTCAGCCCGTTCGTAGAAGCGCGGCCCGCCGACAACGCGATACGGCACACCCAGCGTGTTCAGACGGTCTTCGAATTCACGCATCTGGAAACTGGCGCGCACGAGGATGGCCATATCATCGAGCGACGCACCACCGCGCTGCAGGGTTTCGATTTCATCGCAGATGAATCGCGCCTCGGATTCGCCGTCCCACACCGCCCGGATATGCAGGGGCTCTCCGCTTTCGGCCTCGGTCCACAGGGTTTTGCCCAGCCGCCCGCTGTTATGGGCGATCATCTGAGATGCGGCGGACAGAATCTGCTGTGTCGAGCGATAGTTCTGTTCGAGCCGGATCACCTTGGCGCCCGGAAAATCCTTCTCGAAACGCAGGATGTTGCCGACCTCGGCCCCGCGCCAGCTATAGATCGACTGGTCGTCATCGCCGACACAACAGATATTGTTACGGCCCTGCGCCAGCAGGCGCAGCCACAGATACTGGGCGACATTCGAATCCTGGTATTCGTCGACCAGAACATAATGGAACTGTTGCTGATAATCGGCGAGCACATCCGGGTGCTCCAGAAACAGCGTCACACAATGCAGCAGGAGGTCACCGAAATCGGCAGCGTTCAGAACCTTCAGCCTATCCTGATAGATCTTGTACAATTCACCGATACGACCATCGGCAATGTCGCCTGCCTCGGCGACACCGACCTTATCCGGGGTGAGGCCACGGTCCTTGAAACGCTCAATCGCGGCATGGACTGCGCGTGCCGGCCAGCGCTTGTCGTCGATTTCCTCGGCCTCGATGATCTGCTTCACCAGCCGGATCTGGTCGTCCTGATCCAGAATGGTGAAGTTCGATTGCAGACCGACCAGTTCGGCATTCCGGCGCAGCATCCGTGTGGCTATCGCATGGAACGTGCCGATCCACAGCCCTTCGGACGCCCCACCGATCATCGCAGCCACACGGTCACGCATTTCACGCGCCGCCTTGTTGGTGAACGTCACGGCAAGAATCTGGTTCGGCCAGGCACGGCGGGTCACCAGGATATGCCCGATCCGGGTCGTGAGAACGCGTGTTTTACCGGTGCCGGCGCCGGCCAGCACCAGGAGCGGGCCTTCAACGGCTTCAACCGCCTCACGCTGGGGGCCGTTTAGCCCCTGAAGATAAGGTGCCGTGGGCACCGCAGGTACATCGAGTGAATCTGAATTGGCTGTCATGCGCCGATTATATCAGTCCGGCGCATCCGGGGCGCGGCGAAACCGAGGAAATCCGGGGGGAAATCCGAATCGCATCGGCTTTGGCCAGGGCTTGAGCCGATGTTAACCAAGGCTGCAATTCTATTTGAATATCGGCCACCTCTCGGATAGTGTTCCGGAGGGCCGGACGCAACAATCATAGGTAGTGATAGCATGCAAACACTCGCCCACAGCCCCGAGCTATCCAGCTACTTCACAGCCTGTGAGGCTTTCGCCGAAGCGCGGTTTAGCGGCCTCTCTGCGGAACGCCGCGAACATATCGCGACATGGAGCGCTGCCGTAATGGTATCCCTTAAAGACGAGAAAATATCGACATCTGATATTCAACTGATGCTGGGAACGCTTGCCGGGATGGCCACTCGCGAAGAAAACGCACCTGACGGGTTGGACAAGGCCGATCTGCGGAACCATGGGCGCAATTTACTGATCGGCGCGTTTGAACGTGGCTGCGACGGTATTTCGTTGTTGGACCTCAAACGCTGACGTCAGCGCCGTCTTCAGGATCAGCCGAACGAAACGGTGCTCAGATTTCGCCGCGTTCCTCGCGCCGGGCATCTAGCAGGGCGCGGTTGTAAATCAGCATCACATCGATTTCATGAAGAAACCCGACAAGCTTCATCGAAGTCCGGTCGGCCACCACTGCGACATGTTCCTCGCCTGTGTCCTGCATCATCTTCAGGGCAGCCTCCAGCGTATCGCCAGCGGACAGCGACGGCGGGTGCAGACGCGCAACGTCGCGGGCATTGACCACATCATCGATCGAATGGTCGAACGCGCTGTCGGACAGGTCGCCAAGGGTGATCGTCCCGAACAGGGCACCCTTATCGTCTACGACAAATAATTCGCCATGCGGCGCGGTCAGTAGTTTTTCGCGCACACCGTTTATTTTCAGCGATTGCGCGACCGGCGTGAATTGGTGGCTCATCACATCTGACACATGCGTTGTGGTCATCAGGCTGGATTCGCGCCCGCCCTTGATATTGATACCGCGCCGGTCGAGCTGCCATGTGAAGAATGAATTCCCGCGAACCTGCTGCGTGATCACGGTGGCGATCACCACCGCCATCATCACTGCAATTGTCAGAGCGTAATTCGCCGTGAGCTCGAAAACGATCAGAATGGTAGAGATCGGCGCGCCCAGAACGGCACCCGACACCGCCCCCAATCCGACCAGCGTATATGCCGAATGGCCAGACGACAGGTGCGGGAAAAACTGTGTCGCGATAAGCCCGAACGCACCACCGACCATGGCGCCGATAAACATCGACGGCGTAAAGACACCGCCGCCGAACCCAGCGCCGACGCAAATCGCCGTGGCAGCCGTCTTCGCGGCGATCAACGCGATCAGCACCGCGAGTTCGTATTGCCCTTTCAGGGCAACGTCGGTGGCTTCGTAACCAACACCCAGAACCTGCGGAAAAGCCAGGGCGATGACCCCGACGCAGAGCCCGCCAAACATCGGCTTCAACCAGGCAGGAACCGGTATCCGGGAAAAGACATCGGCCGAGAACTCAATCGACCGTAGAAAAATGATGGCCGACATCGCACAGACGACGCCAAGCAGAGCGAATGCCGGGAACTCCCAGAAAGACACAATGGTCTGCCCCGGAATGTTAAATGCCGGAAAATCGCCAAAATAGAGCCGTGTGATGATCGTTCCGGTAACGCCGGCGATCACGATCGGCGCGAAAGCGCTGAGAGCGTAGTGCCCGATCACGACCTCAAGGGCAAAAAACACCCCGGCAATCGGCGCATTGAACGAAGACGCGACGGCCGATGCAACGCCACAGCCAAGCAGCGTGACTGCCTGCGACCGGCTGAGCCGGAGCCTGGTTGCCACGAAGGACGACAGGGTGGCACCGAGATGGACGACGGGCCCTTCCCGGCCGACGGATGCACCGACGCCGATCGACGCCGCACTCACCGCGGCCGCGCCCAGTCCTTCACGCAGGGTTATCGCACCGGAGCGTAGCGCCGCCGCTTCCATGACATCTGCGACACCGCGTGGGCGCTTCCCCGGCATCACATAGTGCACCATCAGACCGACGAACAGCCCGCCTGCGGTCGGCACCAGGACAATCTGCCAGTTCGGCAAAGCCTCGATAAATCCCGACATCTGTTCGAGCGATGCCCCGAACGCGGCCGTCTGAAAAAGGACAACGGCTTCGCGAAATACGATGGCCCCGAACGAGGCGGCCGAGCCCGTCAGGACGGCCAGCAGAATAAGAATAAGCTGCTGATTGCGAATAAACCGATAGACCGGTTCCAGAAAGGGCTTACCTGTCACGCCGCACCGCCCGGGAAAAACAACCCGGTGACAAAGAATTTACAAAACGGATTCAATCGGTTGGAAACCATCCGGATAGATGTATCGCGCCGGGATGTATGCGAAAAGCTCAAATTACCGACCCCGCTTCTATTTCCGCCCGATGCCGATCGTATGACCCTGCTGGTCCGGCGCGGGTAGATCCCGGTGAAGGGCGAACATACCGGTCGCCTTTTGGCGGATTGTGTCTGACATCGGCACGACCTTCCGGACGCCAAGATCGACGTGAACCGTCATGATCTCGTTGGTCGCCGACAGGAAACCCTTTTCGGCGTGATACATCCTGTGGAAATAGTGCAGCCGCTTTTCATCGTGATCCAGCAGCTGTGTCGAAACCGACACCTCGTCGCCTTCGAGCACCTCGGCGAGATACGTTGTATGAATTTCGACCGCAAAGGTCGAGCAGTTGGTGTCCAGCCGGTAGGGCTTGTCTATCCCGAGACTGTCATGGAAAACGTCGGTCGCGTGATCGAAAATCAGCACGTAATAGGCCATATTCAGATGGCCGTTATAGTCGCACCACTCGCTTCGAACGGTCTCCCGCCAGATTGCCGGAAGTGCCGCCCCGCCCATCAGCGTTTCAGCGCCTGACCGGCACGGACCAAAATATCCAGCGCTTTGAACGCATCCTCGATCAACGGGAAGGTCGGCACGCCACGCGGCTCGAGAAACGCCTTGGCTTCCTCGTTACAGGCATGGTCGCCGCTGAAGGAGATATAGACGGGCTTCTTCGGATATTTAGCGGCGAGCTCAGGAATGAATTCGAGCGACGGCATGCCCAGCTCCTTGGTCAGGATCATGATCGACACAACCGCATCGACATTCGGATCCTTGAACACGGCCTCCATGGATTCACGATAGGCATATTCCATGCCGTGCACAGTAGCGCTCGGGAAGATATCGACCGGATTGCTGAGACGGATAAACGGGGGGCTGATTTCTTTGAGCCTGTCCATCGTCTTTGCCGTCAGGTCCGGAAAGGTAAGATTGAGCCGCTGGCGGCACAGATCGCTGATATGGACGATAAACGCTCCCGATGGCGACACGAATCCGACCCGGTTACCAGCAGGCACCGGCATCGGCGCGATGGCCTTCGCGGCAAGAAACAGATGCGAGAATTCATCGATCCGGACCACGCCCGCCTGGCGCAGGGCGCCATCGAGAATACGGTCGTCCGAACCAAGCGATGCGGTATGCGACAGCGCTGCCGCGGCACCGTCCGGCGTTGCCCCGCCTTTGAGCATGATAACCGGCTTCTTCGGCGTAACCTGGCGCGCGATTTCGATGAAGTCGCGCGGACGGCGGAGGCTTTCAAGATAGAAGAATATCGCATCGGTGTGTTTGTCGGTTGCCAGAAACTCGAACACGTCGGTCTCGTCGATATCGACCGTATTGCCGAGCCCGATGCAGCGCGCAACGCCGTAATTCTCCGCCGACATGATGTGCTTCATCATGGCGCCGGTGAAATTTCCGGTCTGCGCCACGTAGGAAATACCGCCCTTCGGGATCTTGCCGAGCGGAAAGAAGCTCGACGTGAAATCGGCAGGTGTCGAGATATGACCGGCCGTATTAGGGCCGAGCACCCGCACGCCGGTTTCGCGCGCGGCACGGGCCAGGTCTTCCTGCAGATCTTCGCCGGCATGATCGACTTCGGCAAAGCCACCGGCGACCAGCACGATCGAGCCGATTTTTCGCGCGGCACAGTCACGTACCGCCTGCGGTGTCGCCTGCGCGGGCAGGATCACGATGGCAAGATCGATGCCAGAGGGCAGCTCTTCGATGGTCTTGCAGACCTTGAGCCCGAGCAACCGCCCGCCACGCGGATTCACAGGATAGATGTTCCCGGCATACCCATTGGCACGCATGTTTTCGATAACGACACGTCCCGGGCGCCCCTTGGTGGCGGATGCGCCGATAACGGCGACATTGCGGGGTGCAAAGAAGCGTTTGAGATTTCTTTTCGCGGTCATTTGGCGTCTCCCACTGCTTTAAGAATGACCAGGCCATCGACGGCGACAGGCTTGGAGCCATTAATGATCAGCGGATTGATGTCGATTTCAGCGATTTCGGGATTGTCGACCGCGGCCTTGCCAACCCCGACGATTGCGCGGGCAAGCGCTGCCCGGTCAACGCGCGCCATGCCCCGCACAGCGTCGAGAATACGTGCCGCGCGAATTTCATTCATCATCTCGCGGGCGTCGCTGAGAGTAAGCGGCGCCAGGCGGAACGAGACGTCTTCGAGCACTTCGGTAAAGATACCGCCCAGCCCGAACATTACGGACGGGCCGAACTGTTCGTCGCGGGTCATGCCGATCATCAGCTCGCGGCTTCCCTTGACCATTTCCTGAACCAGGTAACCGCCCTTGAAATCAGCGCCGGCGCGGCCGGACAGCGTTTTGAAAGCGTCGGTAACATCGCGCGCCGAGCCCAGCCCGACCGCCACGAGACCAGCCTCTGTCTTATGCAGCAGATCCGGGGCGCAGCCCTTCAGGACGACCGGGTAGCCCAGTCCATCCGCTGCCTTTTTTGCATCGGCTGCGCTTTTGACGAGCTTTTCGCGTGTGACCGGAACCCCATATGCCGAGAGGAGCCGCTTGCTGTCATATTCGGATAACGCGCCATGGCCCGAAGCCAGCGCTTTCTGGATAAGGCGCTTCACGCCGGTGGTTTGCAAAATACGATCCTCGTCGAATGGTTATCTTTCGTAGCCGAGGACAGGCGCCAGCCACCGCTCTGCAGTCGCGAGGTCCATCCCCTTGCGACGTGCATAATCCTCTACCTGGTCTTTTGCAATTTTACCGGTCCCGAAGAAACGCGCGTCGGGATGCGCGATATAAAATCCGGACACCGCAGCGGTCGGCAGCATCGCAAAACTCTCGGTGAGTTCGATCCCGGCCTTGTCGGTCGCACTGAGCAGTGAAAACAGTCCGTCTTTCTCGGTATGATCGGGACAGGCCGGGTAACCCGGGGCCGGACGAATACCCTGATACGCCTCTTTGATCAGATCAGCATTGCCCAAGCTCTCGCCCTGCGCGTAGCCCCAGAACTCATTGCGGACACGTTCATGCAAGCGTTCGGCGAAAGCCTCCGCCAACCGGTCGGCCAGCGCCTTCAGCAGGATCGCGTTATAGTCGTCATTCGCGGCCTCGAAGCGGGCCACATGTTCGTCGATGCCGATACCGGCCGTGACCGCGAACCCACCGATGTAATCGCCAACGCCGGAATCTGCCGGTGCCACAAAATCGGCGAGCGCGAAATTGGCCCGCGTTTTTCGTGCCCCGCCGTCTCTTTTGATTTGCTGGCGGATCGTATGAAAATGCGACACGACCTCGGTGCGGTCTTCATCGGCATATATCTGGATACTCTCGGCGCCATCGGAGTTTGCGGGAAACAGACCGAACACACCCCGCGCCGTCAGCCATTTTTCATCGATGATCTGGTCGAGCATCCGTTCCGCGTCTTCGAGCAACGCGGTTGCGGTATCACCGACGATATCGTCTTCCAGAATACTCGGATAAGTCCCGATCAGCTCCCACGCGCGGAAAAACGGTGTCCAGTCGATCCGGTCGCGCAGTTCCGCCAGCGAATAGTCGTCCAGAACATGCACACCGGGCATGGCGGGCGTGGTCGGCTGCCAACCGGACCAGTCGATATCGGCTTTGTTGGCCCGAGCCTCTTTAAGGCTGAGCGAACGCCCGGCGCTGTCTTTCGCGACATGCCGACGCCGCGCGTCTTCGTTCTCCGCCCGGGTTTTTTTGACAAAATCCGCACTGAGATCGTCGCTCAACAGGTTCGATGCGACGCCAACCCCGCGCGATGCATCCAGCACATGGATGGTCGTGCCTGAATAGGCCGGTTCGATCCGCACAGCGGTGTGTATCTTTGACGTGGTCGCCCCACCGATCATCAACGGAATCGTGAAACCCTCACGCTCCATCTCGGCGGCGACATGCACCATCTCGTCCAGCGACGGGGTAATCAGGCCGCTCAACCCGATGATGTCCACGTTTTCTGCCCGCGCGGTCTCGATGATCTTCTGCGACGGCACCATCACGCCAAGATCGATGACGTCGTAATTGTTGCACTGGAGCACGACGCCGACGATGTTCTTACCGATATCGTGGACATCGCCCTTCACGGTCGCCATCAGGATCTTGCCCTTTGCCCTGCTCTCCTCGCCTTCGCGCTTGTCGTCCTCGATGAACGGAATTAGATAGGCAACCGCCTGCTTCATCACGCGCGCACTTTTGACCACCTGCGGCAGGAACATCTTGCCCGCACCGAACAGATCGCCGACGACGTTCATGCCGTCCATCAGCGGCCCTTCGATGACATGCAGCGGCCGCTCGGCTTCCTGACGGGCGGCTTCGGTATCCTCGACGATAAAATCGGCGATCCCGCTGACCAACGAATGGGTGATCCGCTCACCAACCGGCTTTTCACGCCAGGACAGATCCTCGATCCGTTCTTTTTTCTCGCCCTTGAACGATTCGGCTGCATCCACGAGACGCTCGGTTGAATCGTCGCGACGGTTCAACAGCACGTCTTCGACCAGATCACGAAACTTGGCCGGGATATCCTCATAGACCGTCAGCTGGCCCGCATTGACGATGCCCATATCCATGCCGGCGCGGATCGCGTGATACAGGAAGGCCGAATGCATCGCCTCACGGACCGGATCGTTACCGCGAAACGAAAACGAAATATTGCTGAGCCCGCCGGAAATATGCACGTGCGGCAGCGTTTCTTTTATCCGCGATGTCGCCTCGATAAAGTCGAGCGCGTAATTGTTATGTTCCTCGATCCCCGTCGCGACGGCGAAGATGTTGGGATCGAAAATAATATCCTGCGGCGCGAACCCTGCCTTGTTGACCAGCAGGTCATAGGACTTCGTGCAAATTTCGACCTTACGGTCGGCGGTATCTGCCTGGCCGTCTTCGTCGAACGCCATCACGACGACCGCCGCACCGTACCAGCGCACGCGCTTCGCCTGTGCGAGGAAGGCATCTTCGCCTTCCTTCATGCTGATCGAATTGACGACACCCTTGCCCTGTACGCAGCGCAGGCCCGCTTCGATAACCGACCATTTCGATGAATCGATCATCACCGGCACGCGCGAAATATCGGGTTCGGCGGCCAAAAGGTTGAGATACCGGACCATCACGGCCTCTGAATCGATCAGACCTTCATCCATGTTGATGTCGATGATCTGCGCGCCATTGGCGACCTGCTGGCGGGCAACATCGAGGGCGGTATCAAAATCGCCTTCCTTGATAAGTTTCGCGAAGCGCGCCGATCCGGTCACGTTCGTCCGTTCGCCGACATTCACAAACAGGGTATCGGGTCCGATATTGAGCGGTTCCAGTCCGCTCAGACGGCAGCGGGCTTCCACATCCGGCACTTCACGCGGCGGATGTATTGCCACGTTGTCCACCAGCATCCGCGTATGATCCGGCGTCGTACCGCAGCACCCGCCGATCAGGTTCACGAACCCGTTCGCCGCGAATTCGCCCATGATCTCCTGCATTTCATGGGGCGTCTGGTCATATTCACCGAAGGCGTTCGGCAAACCGGCATTCGGATGACAGGATACGAATGTGCCGGCGATACGCGACAATTCCTGCAGGTAGGGCCGCAATTCCTGCGCACCGAGCGAACAATTCAGACCAACGATCAGCGGCTCCGCATGCGCAATCGAATTCCAGAATGCTTCGGTGGTCTGACCCGTCAGGGTCCGCCCACTCGCGTCGGTAATTGCGCCCGAGATAAAAATCGGCAGCCTGATACCGGCATCATCGAAGAACTGCAGGATCGCAAAGATGGCCGCCTTTGCATTCAGGGTATCGAAGACGGTCTCAATCAGCAGCACGTCGGCGCCGCCATCAACCAGCCCGGTCACCGATTCCGTGTAGACCCCGACAAGCTCCTCAAACGACGTGTTGCGATAGCCCGGATCGTTGACATCGGGTGAAATAGACGATGTCCGATTGGTCGGCCCGACAACCCCGGCAACGTATCTGGGCTTGTCAGGCGTTTTAGCTGATGTCCCGTCTGCAATCTTCCGGGCCAGGCGCGCAGCGGCATAATTCAGCTCATA
Organism: Paracoccaceae bacterium; assembly: GCA_047638395.1. Classification (GTDB taxonomy): domain Bacteria; phylum Pseudomonadota; class Alphaproteobacteria; order MPNO01; family UBA830; genus CAXBCP01. The sequence goes on from JBLIMV010000012.1 coordinate 82,805, forward strand.
GACCTGCTCTTCCATCCCGTAATCCGCCATCGCGATGGCGGACGAATTAAACGTATTGGTCTCCAGAATGTCGACGCCGGAATCAAGGAATTCCTGGTGAATTTCCCCAATAATCTCGGGCCGCGTCAGCGTCAGCAGGTCGTTATTGCCCTTCTGCGGGAAAGCATGATCGGCGAACCGGTCGCCACGGTAGTCTGCTTCGTCCAGCTTATAGGACTGGATCATGGTGCCCATCGCACCGTCGATCACAAGAATCCGGCTCTCGAGCAGCTTGCGGAGCTCTGCGGTCCGGTCAGGCTGTCGAAAGGTGGGCGTGCCCGTCGTTGAACCGCCGGCATGGTCGACGGCGTCGCGCGGAATATTCGTATTTTCGAAGTTCATGTGTCTGTTTCCTGCGACGTTTCGGCACTCTCCGGACGAACGCCCAGGATGTGGCAGATGGCAAAAGAAAGATCGGCCCGGTTCAGGGTGTAGAAATGGAATGCGTCGATTCCCTCGGCCTGCAGGGTCCGGCACTGTTGGGCTGCAGTCGTCGCTGCGACCAGCCGCCGGGTTTCCGGATCATCATCCAGCCCCTCGAACAGGTCTGCCATCCAGCCCGGCACGGCGGCACCGCACATCGCGCTGAACTTCTGGACCTGCGCGAAGTTCGTAACCGGCAGGATGCCGGGCACGATCTCGACATCGATTCCCGCCTTTCGGACCCGCTCGACGAACCGCAGGTACACTTCCGCCTCGAAGAAATACTGCGTGATCGCCCGCGTCGCACCCGCATCGAGCTTTCGTTTCAGGTTATCGAGGTCGTCAGAAATATTGGCAGATTCAGGATGAATTTCGGGATAGGCGGCAACGCTGATTTCAAAATCACCGACGTCACGCAATCCTGCGACCAGGTCGGAGGCATAATCGTAGCCGCCGGGATACGGCGTATAGCCATTCGCGTCGTCCGGCGCGTCGCCACGCAGAGCAACAATATGGCGAATGCCGGCATCCCAGTATTCCTGGGCAACCCGGTTCACCTCATCCCGCGTCGCACCGATGCAGGTCAGGTGAGCTGCCGCCGAGAGCGAGGTATCCGTATTGATCCGCGTCACAGTACTGTGGGTGCGCTCACGCGTTGTCCCGCCAGCGCCATAGGTGACGGATACGAAGCGCGGGTTCAGCGGTTCAAGCCGCTTGACCGACTCCCAGAGTGTTTCGGCCATCTTGTCGGTTTTCGGCGGGAAGAACTCGAAAGAGATTTTAAGGTTTGAAACAGTCATCGGCTGGCCTCCCCACGTGCGGAAACGCCGGCGGCAAGCTCGGCGGGAACGTCGGCGGTCATTTTGTCCGCGCCCGATTTTCGCCCGATCCAGATTTTGACTGTCAGTGGCTGTCCCGGCAGTTCGTGCATTTCGACCGTGCGCATGTGGGCATCCTCAAACAGTCCGGCAATTTCTGTATCCCCGAAGCCGAGGCGACGGTGGGCATGAACATCACGAAGCTCTTCGGCATCGTGCGGCGCAAAATCGACGATCGCCAGTGTGCCGCCAGGTGCCAGAACCCTGCCGGCTTCAATAACGACGGCGGCAGGATCATCAGCGTAGTGCAGCACCTGATGCAGGATAGCGATGTCGAAGCCCGCATCGTCTTCGCGCAACTGATACATATCGCCCTGACGCACCTGACAGCCCCTGATATCCAGGCTATCGAGCCGCGACCGGGCAAGGGCAAGCATCTCACGAGACGAATCGACGCCAACACTGCGTGCAACGCGCGGCGCCATGAGTTCGAGAATACGGCCTGTTCCGGTGCCGATATCGATCAGATGCTTTTCGGCGTCATGCGGCAGTGCCGCCAGAAGCTTTGCTTCGACCTCCGCGTCATCGACATGCATCGACCGGATCTGGTCCCATCGGCTGGCATTTTCACGAAAATACGCATCTGCCAGATCGTGACGCGCGCGGCGGACATCAGCCAGTCGCTGCATGTCGCGTTTTACCTGAGGGTCGTTCTCGGGAATAAGGCCGATTATCTGCTGACACAGGGTATAGGACCGCGACCCGGTCCGGTCGGCAAGCCTGTAGAAAACCCAGGCACCTTCCTGAAACCGGTTCAGCAGGCCCGCATCGCAGAGCAGTTTGAGGTGGCGGGACACCCGCGGCTGGCTCTGGCCGAGGATATGGGTGAGGTCGCTGACGGTGAGCTCGCCCTGAGCACATATCGCCAGAATGCGAAGTCGGGTCGGCTCTGCCGCAGCTTTTAGTCGATTAAGCAGTATTTCCACGAACGAGATCGCTCCAGGATGATTCACAATTATGGAATTAGGATATAAAGATATTTATATATCGTTATCATACCGAAAGTGCAATCAGATGTTCTCATCACCACAAATTGAGGGATACATCTTACGGGATCACAACGTTGGGATTGATCTTGAGCGAACTATCTGTTTGAAAGTGGACGGGTTATCCACATTTCAAATATTAAGGCCCGTGGATGAGATGAATAAAGACAGGATAGCCGCGTGACGTTAAGTGTGTGTTTACGTGATATTCCTATCGTTGGGCAGGCCGTGAGCGGTCGCGACATGGCGAGGCGATGGAATCGATCCAATTGTATCGGTTCGGGAATTGCCTTAGTGTCGGGACCGAAGGCGGGTCAGGCCTTTAAGAACATGTGTTTAGTAAGCAACGTGGACGAAGGGCGAGGTGTATTGTGAAAGTGGTTAGGGTAATGCCCGGGCGTATGGCCCGCATGATAACTTCGGCTGCCTGCATAGGACTGCTTGCTGCAGGCTGTGCAACGCCGCCGCCTGCTAGTGACCAGGCCGCGGTCGCAGCCTTTAACGAAGCGAACGATCCGTACGAGCCCTTCAACCGGGCGATGCTGGATTTCAACCTTGCGCTGGACAAAGCGATCCTAGCGCCGGTGGCCTATGTCTATAAAGAAGGCGTGCCGGATCCGCTTCAGATCAACGTTACAAATTTCCTGTCCAATCTTCGCAGCCCCGTGATTTTTGCAAATGACCTCTTCCAGGGTGAATTCGAACGCGCCGGCAACACGCTGCTGCGCTTTGCGATGAATTCGACCATCGGCATTCTGGGCATCAACGATTTTGCCGGCGAGGCTGGCATTACCGGGCATACCGAAGATTTCGGTCAGACCCTCGGGACATGGGACGTCGAAGATGGCCCCTACCTGGTTTTGCCAATTTTCGGTCCGTCAAACCCGCGTGATGGCGTTGGCATTCTGGCCGACAGCCTTATGGATCCGTTCACCTGGCTGACGCCTTTCGAATTCCGGATCGGCCGGACAGTTGGCACCGCCGTCGACCGTCGCGCGCGGAATTACGATCAGATCAACGACCTGGAAAAGAGTTCGCTTGATTTCTACGCAGCGATCCGGAGCCTTTACCGGCAGCGGCGTGCAGACGAAATCCGCAATGGTGCGCCAGCCTCCGGGCCATCGGTCCCGGGCGGAATTTCCGTCGTACCGCAGAAAACAGACGGACAGCAAAGCAAAGCGACGACTTCGGATAAGTAGATGACAAAATCACCGATTAAAGCGTTCAGCGCGCTCGTATTCCTTGTTCTGGTGTACGCAGCACCGGCGCAGGCCGCAAACCCGGAAGATTTCGTCAAAGACATGGGCGACAAGGCGTTTGCCTCACTCAGTGAGGTTGGGCTGACCCAGGATCAGCGCACGGAACGCTTTCGTGGCCTCCTGAACGATGCCTTCGACCTGCCCAGAATCGCCCGGTTTACCCTGGGCCGCTACTGGCGGACGGCAACCGATGAAGAAAAAGCCGAATTCGTGAAGCTGTTCGAGAAATTCGTTATTCAGGCCTATTCCACCCGCTTTCAGGATATGAGCGGCAAAAAACTCAACGTCATCAATGCACGCGAAGTTTCAGCCTCTCAGGCGCTGGTCCTTTCGGAAATCGCTATTCCCGGCAAGCCGTCGGTCAAGATCAACTGGCGCGTCCGCTCGAAGGACAACGTCCACAAGATCGTCGACGTGATGGTCGAAGGTATCAGTATGAGTGTGACCCAGCGGGATGAATTCGCCGCCGTTATCCGCCAGACCGGCGGTAAGGTCGGCGGCCTGATCAAGGCGCTGCGCCGCAAGACCGGATCGAACTGACCCTCTCCTCGCAGACGCCCCTGACTGCCCTGCTCTCTCTTCTATACGCAAACCCGCCGCGGTTTATCCGCGAGTAAGCGGCTTGTATTTGATCTGCTTGGGGTTGTTGGCATCGTCGCCCAGCCGCCGGCGGCGGTCATTCTCGTAATCGTCGTAATTGCCTTCGAACCAGGTCACCTGGCTGTCGCCTTCAAAAGCCAGGATATGGGTCGAAATCCGATCGAGGAACCAGCGATCATGGCTGATGACCAGCACGCAGCCGGCGTAGTCCAGCAGGGCGTCTTCGAGGGCGCGAAGCGTGTCGACGTCGAGATCGTTGGTCGGTTCGTCAAGCAGCAGAACATTGGCCTGGGATTTCAGCATTTTCGCCAGATGCACGCGGTTGCGCTCGCCGCCCGATAGCTGACCGACTTTTTTCTGCTGGTCGGGCCCTCGGAAATTAAACGAGCCGCAATAGGCCCGACTCGCCATTTTATTGTTGCCCAGCTCGACAATGTCTTCGCCATCCGAAATCTCTTCCCAGACGGTTTTATCCGAACTGAGCGATTCCCGGCTTTGGTCGACATAGCCAAGTTCGACGGTATCGCCGATCCGGAGCGATCCCGTATCGGGCTTTTCCTGACCGGTGATCATGCGGAACAGCGTCGTTTTACCGGCGCCGTTCGGCCCGATGATCCCGACGATCGCGCCGGGCGGGATCTTGAAGTCCAGGTTTTCGATCAGCAGTCGGTCTTCGAAGCCCTTGTTAAGCCCCTCGGCCTGGATCACCAGATCGCCGAGCCGGGGCCCGGGCGGAATAATGATCTGTGCAGAATCCGGCGTCTTGTCCTTGGCATCCGCAAGTAACTTCTCATACGAGGTAATACGCGCCTGGTTCTTCGCCTGGCGGGCGCGGGGCGACGAGCTGATCCATTCACGTTCGCGCTCAACCGTGCGCTGGCGCGCCTTTTCCTGCTTTTCTTCCTGGGCGAGACGTTTCTGTTTCTGTTCAAGCCAACCGGAATAATTGCCCTCAAAGGGGATACCCCGGCCACGGTCGAGCTCGAGGATCCAGCCCGCGACGTTGTCGAGGAAATACCTGTCATGGGTCACCGCAACCACGGTGCCTTCGTAATCTTCAAGGTGACGCTCCAGCCAGCCAACGGATTCAGCGTCCAGATGGTTCGTCGGTTCATCGAGCAGCAACAGGTCGGGCTGGCGCAGCAATAACCGGCAAAGTGCTACCCGGCGGCGTTCACCGCCCGACAGTTTGCTCACATCCGCATCCTTCGGCGGGCAGCGCAGCGCGTCCATGGCAATCTCGAGTTTTCGTTCCAGATCCCAGCCACCGACGGCATCGATCTTTTCCTGCAATTCACCCTGCTTTTCGATCAGGGCGTTCATCTCGTCGTCTTCCATGGGCTCGGCGAATTTGAGGCTGATTTCCTCGAATTCCTGAAGCAGCTCATGGGTTTCACGCATGCCTTCGAGCACGTTGCCGTACACGTCCTTTTTAGGATCGAGTTCCGGTTCCTGGTGCAGGATACCGACCTCTGCGGCCTCGGCCGCCCAAGCCTCGCCGTTATATTCTTTTTCTTCGCCCGACATGATTTTCATCAGGGTCGACTTACCGGCGCCGTTCACACCCAGCACACCGATCTTCGCCCCCGGCAGGAACGCAAGTGTGACGTCCTTCAGGACTTCCCGGCCACCCGGGAAAGTCTTTGTCAGGTGGCTCATCGTGTAAACGTATTGATAGGACGCCATGGCGTATCAGTCTCCTGTGGGCGAAAATTCGGGCCTTTGTTAGCGCCCCGCGGCGCAGTTTTCCAGACCCTGGATTTGTGGCGGGTTAATAGCAGGGATGGCGCGAATGCCGAAGCAATCTCTGATACGATAGACGGGATTTTTCAGAGCATCCCGATAGAGCCCCGACAGAGACCAAGATAGAAACATGCCGCGTCCAGACCCCATAACCGTCCAGATCCTTCGCAGCCGCGTCTCCAGCCTGATGGAAGAAATGGATTACCGGTTCTACCGCTCGGGATATTCGACAATCGTGCGTGAATCCCGCGATTTCAGCTGCGTCGTCACCGACCGCCAGGGACGCCTCGCCGTCGCGCCGCCGATGTTTTTTCACGGCCCGGTCTATTTTCATCTCATCGGCCGGATCCTCGAAATATACGGCGAGGACGGTCTCGCTGACGGCGATACGCTGGTCTGCAATCACCCCTATGAGGGGAACCTGCCCCACGTGCCGGATATGGCACTGGTCACACCGGTTTTTCACGAAGGCGACCTCATCGCTTTTACCGCCAGTATCGCGCATAAGGCGGATATGGGCGGTGCCGTGCCGGGCAGCACCTGGGGTCAGGCGACCGAGCTGTTTCAGGAAGGTCTGCTCCTGCCGCCGGTCAAAATCGTTCGCGCCGGCGAGCCCAATCACGATCTTCAGCGCCTTATCGCGACAAACTCCCGGGCACCGGAGCTGGTCCTGGGCGACATGAACGCCCAGATCGGGATTACCGGCATCGGCCGCGACCGGCTCAAAGCGCTGTGCGATACATTTGGCGCCGGTGTTTTCACCGGCGCGATGGACGAGATTATCGCCGCGTCCGACCGTGAGTTCCGCGCAGCCCTCGCACGCCTACCCGACGGCGAATACAGTTCCGAAGGGTTGCTGGACAATGACGGTGTCGACCGGGATCGGCCGGTAAAACTGCATGTCCGGATCACGGTGCGCGACGGCGACATCGATTTCGACTTCTCCGGTTGCGCCCCGCAGACACGTGGCCCCGCGAACCTGCGCCTTGCGATGGTCGAAGCCTGCGTCTTCTATTGTCTGATCGGATTTCTCGACGCCAATCTTCCCTATAGCGATGCCGCGCGCGACCTGGTCCGGTTCACATTCGGAGACCGCACGGTTCTGAACGCGCAAGCGCCGGCGCCGTGTTCTTCCTATATGAAGACCTGTCACAAGCTGGTGGATGTTATTCTGCAGGCACTTGACCCATTTCTGCCCGGCCGCGCGGTCGCGAATGCAGGCGGCAGCGGCGGCAGTATTGTTGTCGCATGGGGCGATGCAGCGCCCGGTCGCGGCAACCAGTATGAGATTTTCGGCTCGGCATACGGCGCGGGGCAAAACAATGACGGTGCAACCGGTGTCACCACCCATCTGGCAAATCTGTACGGCACGCCGCTGGAAGTCATCGAGTCCGAGTTTCCCTGCCGGATAACCCGCTATGAGCCCCTGCCCGATACCGGCGGTACCGGCGAATTCCGGGGCGGGCTTGCCTACCGGCGGGACTATGAGCTGCTGGCACCCGCAAGCGTTGTCTACCGCGCGGACAGGGCAGCCATCGCCCCCAGCGGGCTTGCCGGCGGCAACGATGGCGCCAAGAGCCGGTTTCTGCTCTCTCCCGGTACCGGGAACGAGAAACAGCTTCCGGCCTCGTTTCGCGAAGAATTTGCGGCAGGCACCCGGTTCAGCCTGCAAACGGCCGGCGGCGGTGGCTACGGCGATCCGGCGAAGCGCACGCCCGCCGCCCAGGCATCCGATATCGCCGAAGGATATATTCGTGACGCCCGAAAAATGGCATAACCAACTAAATCAATCGCGTTAATACGAAGGGGAATACCCATGAAGATCGAGCTCTTTTACGCACCGATAACCTGCGCGATGGCGCCTTTCATCGCACTGACGGAGGCCGGTGCCGACTTCGAGACGCATGCGCTGAACTTCCGGACGAACGAACACCTGTCCCCCGAATACCGGAAGATCAATCCGAAACACAAAGTGCCGATGCTGGTCGTAGACGGCCGGAAAATGACGGAAAACGTGGCAATCCACCTGTGGATTTCGCGCACCTTTCCGGACGCGCATCTCATTCCCGCGGACCCGTGGGAACAGGCGCAGACGGTCTCGTTGCTGTCCTGGTGCTCCGGCGGTATCCACCCGTATCTCAGCCGCGTTAACAATCCGGCAAAAGTCTGCGAAGCGGACGGCTCGGCGGAAAGCGTCGTCGCGAACGCTACCGCTGCCCTGAGGGAAAATTTCTCCCTGGCGAATGAGATTCTCGATGATCGGGATTATCTGATGGGGGACTTCACTTCGCCCGACGCCCATTTTTTCTGGTGCACCCGCCGTGCCACCCAGTTCAAGCTGGATATGTCAGCTTTCCCCAACGTCATGGCGCATTTTGAGCGGATGCAGACCCGCCCGAGCGTGCAAAAGCTGCTCGCATTCGAGAAGGAGACGATCGAGGGTTTCAAGCGGGCGGCATGAAGCCTGCTCCCCGGCAGCCTTATATCGACCGGTGACCGGCGACGCGATCGTGCCGATACAGCGCAATCGTCGTCAGGACTGATCCGGCCAGCAGCCATAGTGGTCCGAAAATCCAGAGCAGGATCGGGATACAGAGGTAATAACCGCGCATGCCCAATGTATAGTGATATGCAGCCCGTTTCAGGTGGCCCACGATTTCCTTTCGCTCATCGGAGGAGGCAGACTGATCAGCAGCGCCGATGTCCAGAGCGACATAATTGTAGAATCGCAACGAAAGGGTGAAGTTGAAAAACGCTGCGAAAAAGTTTGCAATAAGCGCGACCAGTTTCAGAGTGATTAGCGATGCGTCTTGGCTCCCCAGAACGTTCATTTCAAGGACCAGGGTGGATATCTTGTCTACACTGACCAGAAACCCGAGCAAACCCGCAGCGATCAGAATAGCCGTCGAGGCGAGATAAGTGGCCGACATTGTCCAGTTTCGTAGCGTCTGGATCGCCAGAATCCTGTCGTCGCGGGCAACCATTCTGTCTACCCAGACAGCGCGTCGTGCATGCGCCTTTCCGACTTCGGTTCGCCCGGGGGTCTTCTTCGTCTGGTAGAAAAAAGTCGCGTGATAACCGCCGAGCAAAACTACAGAGAGCGCCACGACAACATATTCGATTGTGGTCATGCCCTCTCTCGACGAAAGATTGAGAAAACCCGGAAAAAACCCATGCCGGCGACCATCGCTGCGAAGAAGATCAGGACATCCTGCAGCCCGGTCGCAATGGCTGCTATCGCGGGCCCGGGGCAAAACCCAACGAGCCCCCAGCCGACACCGAACATCAGGGCACCGGCGATCAGAGGCACATCAATGTGCCGCGTCGTCGGGATATGGAATCTGTGGTCGGTCAGCGGGGCATCAAGCCGTTTGGCAAGCGCATAGCCTGGCGCAGCGGCGATCAGGGCACCCAGCATGACAAGGCCGAGCGTCGGATCCCAGTCGCCGGCAAAATCCAGAAACCCCAGTACCTTGGCCGGGTTTATCATGCCCGACACCGAGACACCTGCCCCGAAGAGCAGGCCAACGATAAGCGCCGCGACAATCCTGATCATCGCCTAACCGCCGAAGACATGGCGGACGGCATAAACGGTAAATGCGGCAGTGGCGAAGAAAATCACTGTGGCAACGACGGAGCGGCGTGAGGCCCTGGCAAGACCACATACGCCGTGGCCGCTGGTACATCCGTTACCGAGCCGTGTACCAAACCCGACAAGCAACCCCGCCACGACGAGCATGGGCACAGATGAAGAGACGGTAAGATCGGGCAGATTGGTGCCGACCGAGGTCAACAGCAGCGGGGCGATCACGATTCCGGCGAGCAGCGCCAGTCGAAAGAAAATTTCTTCCCGCGTGCCACCGAAAAATCCGCCGAGAATCCCGCTGATCCCCAGGACCCGACCGTAGATCAACACAAACAGCGAGGCGGCGGCCCCGATGAGCAACCCGCCACCCAGACCCGCGAACGGCGTAAAATTGTCCATTGAACATCCCTTCGAACAATACTGGTAGACTAACATCAGGCCGTCCCAGGTTGATTGTTCTCAATCAAGAACGAAGAGCTCCCTTGCTCACGGGGCACACCCCGAGTATTTTCGCCTTAATAGTTAGAAATCGAACTAAAAAAGAGCCGCGCGAGTCTCCTTGACGCGGCACATGATGGAGGGATCGGGAAACATGTCCAGTAATCCGCTCAGCATTGAGGGCAAAGTCATCATCGTAACCGGTGGCGGCAAGGGTATCGGGCGTGTCTATTGTCAGGAATTTGCCAAGGCTGGCGCAAAGGTGGTGTCCGCCGATATCGACCACGATGCCAATGAAGATACGGTCGCGGCAATCCGCAGCGCCGGTGGCGACGCCATCACCGCCACGACCGATGTATCGAATGACGAACAAACCACCGAAATGGCCCGCAAAGCGGTCGAGGCCTTTGGGCGGATCGACGGGCTGGTCAATAACGCGTCGCTGATGAGCGTGCTGGAACGCCGTGACTGGAAAGAGATCCCGAACGACGAATGGGACAAGGTGATGGACGTCAATCTTCGCGGTATCTTTTCGTGCTGCAAGGCCGTGTTCCCCCAGATGAAGGAACAGGGCGGCGGCAAGATCGTCAATATCTCGTCGGGACGTTTCTGGAACGGCACACCGAACCGCCTGCATTATTCAACATCGAAGGCAGGCGTTATCGGGCTTACCCGGTCGCTCGCGCGCGAGGTCGGCATCGACAACATCAACGTCAACGCCATCACGCCGGGCTTCACGCTGTCCGACACACAGATATCCTCATCGGGTGAATATGCAAAGAACAATGCCCCACCGTCGGATCGCTGTATCCAGCGTCATCAGTACCCTGAAGATCTTGCAGGCACCGTGATGTTCCTGATGTCGAAGGGCAGCGATTTCATCTCCGGCCAGACCATCAATGTCGATGGCGGTCAGTTTATGCACTGATGGAACCTTCCCGACCGATCCATTTCTCGAATATCGGGGTCGATACCGGCGGAACGTTCACAGATCTTGTCCTGATCGATACGGACGGGATCGTCCGCACCGAAAAATCGTTTTCAACACCCCAGTCACGCGAACGGGGGGTGTTCGACGTGCTTGAGCGCGCCGCCAGGACGCTGAACACCTCGGTCAGCGATATCCTGTCACACACCGACATCTTCGCGCATGGCACCACAGCCTCGACCAACGCCCTTATCGAGCGCCGCGGGGCGCGGGTCGGCGTGCTCTTCACCGCCGGTTTCGAAGACACGCTGGCCATCGCCCGCGGCCCGGTCGGGCGTGTCGGGGGACTGCCGCAATCCCAGGCGATGGACTTTATCCATACAGAGCCACCGGCGCCCATCGTGCCACCGGATATGGTGCGCGGCGTCGTCGAACGCATCGGCTCTGACGGCTGTATTGTCACACCCCTGAACGAAGCCGCCCTGCGGCAATCCATCGGCGACCTCATCGCCCTCGGCGCCGAAAGCCTTGCAGTCTGCCTACTCTGGGCATTCCGCAACCCGGAACATGAAGAACGTGTTGCAACCATATGCGCGGAGGTCACACCCGGCATTCCGGTCAGCCTGTCGCATCAGATCGCCCCAAAAATGGGCGAATTCGAACGTGCCGTGACCACCGTTATCAACGCCTATATCGGCCCGCTGACACAGAAATACATCGGCGATCTGGATAGTGGGCTGGCGGGCGAAGGTCTTTCGAACCCGATACAGGTGATCACCTCCACGGGCGGTGCCAGCCGCGCGGCGAATGTCGGCAAACAGGCGGTCTCCATCGTGAATTCCGGCCCCGTCGGCGGACTGGTGGCGGCGCGCTTTCTGGGCGACCAGCTGGGCCACGAAAAGATCATCACCGCCGATATGGGCGGCACCAGTTTCGATGTCGGGCTGATTGACGGCGACACGCTCGAGGAAGACCCCCGGCCCTTCCTGGACCATGGCCTGCCGGTGACGCTGCCGGCGGTCAAACTGGTTACCATCGGTGCCGGTGGCGGTAGTATCGCCTGGACCGACGGCTACCGCCTCCATGTCGGACCGCAAAGTGCGGGTGCGGACCCGGGGCCCGCCGCGTACGGGCGGGGCGGCACCGAGCCCACAGTCACCGATGCGCTGGTGGTCTGCGGTATTGTCGACCCGGAGAATTTTTTCGGCGGGGCCTACAAGCTGGACCGCAATTTATCCGAGCGCGCGATCGCCGATCGCATCGCAAAGCCGCTTGGCCTCGACGTGCCAGAAGCCGCCGCCGGCATCCTCGAGATCGTCAATGCGCGGATGGCCAATCTGACCCGCAAGGTGTCCATCGAAAGCGGTCATGACCCAAGCGATTTTGCGCTCTATGCGTATGGCGGTGCGACCGGTGCGCATTGTGCCGAATTCGCCCGGCATCTCGGCATTGGCAACCTGATCCTGCCCTATGCAGGCCCCGTGTTCTCCGCGCTTGGCGTGGCAATCGCCGATATCGCCTACCGGCACACACGGTCCGAACCGATGCCGCTGGCGCCAGACCGTATAGAGGCCATCAACCGCAATTTCTCGGATCTTCGCGCAGCCGCGGCGGCAGATATGGAAGCGGCCGGGATAGACCCCGCCGCCTGTGCATTCCGCCACCGGATCGAGATGCGATACCGAGGACAGATGAACGAGGTCACACTCGACTGGCCGTCGGACAGTTTCGACGCGAACGATATCGACGTTCTCCGCAATCTGTTCGAGGCATATTATCAAAAACGCTTTGGCGCTGGCACGATCCGGGCCCAGACGCCCCTCGAACTGATCAGTTTCCGCGTCGACGCAACACATGCGACCCGCCGCCCTGACCTTGCCGCGCTGGACGAAACAGCCATCGCACCGTCAGGCCCAAAAACCCGCCCGGTCTATCTCAGGGGTACCGGTTATGTGGATGCCGACATAATCGATTTCGCGACGCTGAAATCCGGACCGGTATACCAGGGCCCCGCCGTCATTGAACGCGACACGACAACGATCTGGCTTCCGCCCGGCGCAACCGCGACAATGGATATATATGGCAACATCGCCATCGTCCCACAGGCGTCATCATGATCGATCCCATCACCTTCGAAGTCGTCAAACACCGCCTGTGGCAGATCAACGACGAGCAGGGCCTGGCGATCAAGACGATCTCGGCATCGCCGATCGTGGTCGAAGGCAATGATTACAATGTCGGGCTTTTTACCGCAGACGCGGAACTGGTCACCGCCGGGATCGGCTCGCTTGTCCATGTGACAACGATGGGTGACGCCGTGTCGTCCGTCATCCGGGGCGCCGACAACCTGCAGGCGGGTGACGCCTATATGCTGAATGATCCGTTTCTCGGCGCGTTGCATCAGAGCGATGTGGTGGTCGCCAGCCCGCTGATACGCAACGGCAGCGTTTTCATGTGGATCGCCAACGTGCTGCATCACCCCGATGTCGGGGGTATCGATGAGGGCAGCTTCTGCATAAATGCGCGAACGCTGGACGACGACCCACCACGCTTCTTCATGAAAATTCTCGACCGCGGCGAACTGGTCACCGAATCCGAACAGATATTCGTCAACAACTCCCGCCTGCCCGATGCGGTAGCACTCGACCTCCGCGCCCAGATAGGTGCGATCAACGTTGCCACCGAGCGATTGCAGGCGCTGCTCGACGAGCGCGGCGAAGACATCGTGCGGGATGTCATGACGCAGTCGATCGATCTTGCCGAACGCCAGGTCCGCGACTTTATCCGCGACCTGCCGGACGGATCATGGACCGGCGAAGCCTATATGGACGGCGTGCGGGTCGGCGACGAGCGTATCTGCAAGGTCGCGCTGACACTGACCTGCGCGGACGACACATTGCGATTTGACTACACCGGGTCGTCGGACCAGGTAGACGCCGCGGTAAACAGCACCATGTCAGCCACCGTCGCTGGGTCCGCCGTGCCGCTCTACAGCTTCCTGTGCCAGGGCGATATCGACTGGAATGACGGCCTGAAACGCTGCATCGATGTATTCGCCCCCGAAGGCACGGTCGTCAATGCGACCTACCCGGCCCCGGTCAGCATCTCGACCGTGGGATTCCGCTGGCTCGTGACGGTCGCCGCCACTCAGGCGGTGGCCCGCATGTTCGACAGCTCCGACAAATATCGCGATCGCGCCTGCCCATCGTGGAATTCATCCAGCAACTGCAACAATATCTTCGCCATGTTGCCCGACGGCCGGCGTACCGGCTCGCTGCTGTCGGACCACCGCGGATCGGGCGCCGCCGGGCGGTCATTCGCCGACGGGTTTCATCACGCAGGCACGGTCACCTCCTATGCCAGCAGCCTCGGGAATGTCGAAAGCGCTGAATGGAAGCTGCCGATACTCTATCTCTATCGGCGCCGCCTGACGGATTCCGCCGGTGCCGGCGAGTTCCGTGGCGGTGCGACGTCGGAGGTCGCGATCACCCCTTATGGCGTGGACGAACTTACCCTGAAGCTGACCAATACCGCCGGCACCGAACAGACCAACGCCCACGGCATCAACGGCGGCTACCCGGGCGCGGGATCGCAATCGGTCATCGTGCGGGAAACCGATATCGACGCGCGCCTTTCCGGCGATCGATCGGTTTCCAGCCTGGAAGAGCTCAACGGCACCCTCGCCTGGCTTCCCTCCAAGGCGGATGAGATTATCCGCAAAGGCGATGTCTACAGTTTCTGGGCGGCGGGCGGCGGCGGTTTTGGCGATCCGCTGCGACGCTCACCGGAGAACGTCGCCGAAGACGTTCGGACCGCCATTGTGTCCGCGTCCGAAGCCAAACGCCTCTATGGCGTTGTTGTCGGCGATGACAACTCAGTCGACGAACAGGCGACAACCGCGCTGCGAAATGAGATAGGTGCTGCCCGACGGGCGGGTATCGATACCGCCGATGCGGAAACAGGCGAACCCTGCCCCGCCTGTGGAAATAGCGACGGTATCGCCCGATCCCGCCAGCCGATGTACCGCGCCGGCCCCTGGATCGCCCGGCGCTACGATGGCGACGGCCCGAATTTTGAATTACAGGAAACGCATTGTCGTGGTTGCGGGGCCCTTGTCGATGTCTCGGAAGTCCTGAAGCAGGCGGCGTCTGCCTAAGCAGGTGGCTTTGCAGCGCGGCACATGAAGTGATAAAAGACCTCACGATCAATCTCGGCGGAAAACGGCTCTTGAAACGTTGATAAACAGAGCGTTTTCGCCCCAATAGCGGGAAAAGCTGCATGGCTCAAAACATCTGGTCCGTCTATCTGTCGGGCGAAATTCATTCCGACTGGCGCGAACGCATTCAGGACGGCGCGGCAAAGGCCAACCTCCCGGTCGAATTCAACAGCCCGGTCACGCACCACGAATCCAGTGACGATTGCGGTGTCGAGATCCTCGGCGCGGAAGGCAACGACTTCTGGAAGGATCACAAGGGCGCGAAGATGAACGCCATCCGTACGCGCACGCTGATCGAACAATCCGATATCGTGGTCGTGCGTTTTGGCGAGAAATACAAACAGTGGAATGCCGCGTTCGACGCAGGGTTCGCCGCAGCCCTTGGCAAACCAATGATCACGGTGCATTCCGAAGACCATACCCACGCCCTGAAAGAGGTCGATGCCGCAGCACTTGCCGTGACGGAAACACCCGAACAGGTCGTTCGTATCCTCAACTATGTTATCGAAGGGAAGCTCTAAAAATGGACGTAAGAAGAATTGTGACGGGACATGACGCCGATGGCAAAGCCATTGTCGTCTCCGACGGTCCCACCCCGAACGTGTTGAAGCCGGACAATCGCCCCGGCGTTGAAATCCACAATCTGTGGGTGATGGATGAAGCACCGGTCAAAGTGCACGGACCGGAAGAATCTGTCGATCGCAAGATCGGCCTTCTGCCGCCGAAGAACGGCTCCGTCTTCCGGGTCATCAAGTTTCCGCCGGAAAAAGACTGGATCGACGACGTCGACGCCGAAGCCGCGAAAAGCAGCTTTGCCTCGATCGGCGCCGAAGGCGCTTCCGACCAGGGCGAGCCGCCGCATCCGCTGATGCACAAAACCGAAACCGTCGATTACGCGATCTGCCTGCAGGGCGAGATCTATCTCGTACTGGACGATTCAGAAGTGTTGATGAAAACGGGCGACACCTGCGTTCAGCGCGGCACCAACCACGCCTGGTCCAATCGCAGTGATGCCGATTGCCACATGATGTTTTCGCTGGTCGACGGCACGTTCGACTGAGCAACGACGACAAATTGTTCCGGAAAAGGCCGCCCAATCGGGCGGCCTTTTTCATGCCTGCAAACAGGGATGCGCAGAGTTACTTCTTTTCCATCTCGTTGACGACATAGCCGACCCCGGTGCCCACAGCGCCGCCGACAGCGGCACCGCAGGCGACACACCCACCGGTAATCACGGTCACAGCCACCCCCGACGCCGCCCCGATAGCGCCGCCACTAAGCATGCGCTGGGACTGCTTGTTCATGTTTTCACACCCGCCCAGCAAAAGAGCACCGGCAAGAACAACAGGTATCGCAAGTCTGGGGCTGAGAGATTTAAAAGGCATATTTAGAGACACCGGGGCATTCTCCGTCTGTTTCGGGTTCAGCCGGCAGAATACGGATTTTAGGCGCACCGGCCTGTGTCAAATTAGAGTCCAAGTGCGCCTGCAACTGCCCAAATAACGCCGCCGGCCACCGTTTTGAGCGTTAATCATACGTTCTTACTCACCCTCTATGGTTAACAGTCGAAAACTGTGCCCTTTCGGAATAAGCGTGAATTCAATGACCTTCGAATACGATCTCGTCTGTATCGGCAGCGGGCCCGCCGGCCAACGCGGTGCGGTTCAGGCCGCGAAGCTCGGCAAGCGCGTGGCAATTATCGAAAAACAGCGCGCCGTCGGCGGCGTCTGTCTTCACACGGGCACCATTCCAAGCAAAACGTTCCGCGAAGCGGTTCTATCCTTCGCCAATATCGCGAACGGGTTCTCGAACGGTGTCTCACCGGACGATCACGCACCAACGAAGACGACGCGCTGCAAACCCAATGCCAGCGAACTGTTCGGGCGGGTCGGGTCGATCGTTGAAAGCGAAATCACGGTCCAGGACGATCAGCTTTCGCGCAACGACATCGAGGTGATTGAGGGTGCAGCAACCTTCACGGATGCGCACACATTGCGCATCAGCACCGCAGACGGCCCTCGCACGATTACCGCCGCCAATATTCTGATTACAGTCGGCACCAAGCCGTCACCGCCGCGCGATTTCGCGATCGACGGCCAGTTTGTGATTAACAGCGACGATATCTTCAAGGTTAAGGAAATTCCGCGCAGTGTGGTTGTTGTCGGCTGCGGCGTAATCGGAATCGAATACGCATCCATGTTCGCAGCCCTTGGCGTGAACGTGACCGTCGTCGACGGACGCAAGCGCCCGCTGGAATTTCTCGATAGCGAAATTATCGACGAGCTGGTCCATCAGATGCGCGACAAGGGCGTTCTGTTCCGCCTTGGCGAAACGGTCGAGGCGGTCGACGTTAAACGCAACGGGCGCAACGTCGTCGTTGTCTCCCTCGCATCGGGCAAGCGGCTTGCCGCCGATCTTGCCCTGGTCTGCGCCGGGCGCGTCGGCGCGACCGACAGCCTGAACCTCGAATCCGCCGGACTGGAAGCAGACGAGCGCGGGCGCCTGGTCGTCGATGAAAGTTTCAGAACCGTACAGCCTCATATCTTCGCCGCCGGCGACGTGATCGGTTATCCAAGCCTTGCCGCGACATCATCGGAACAGGGACGCCTTGCCGCCTGCGCCGCGTTCGGCGTCAATGCAAAGCCGATGTCGAAACATTTCCCGATCGGTGTGTATTCGGTGCCCGAAGTATCGATGGTCGGCGCCCCCGAACACGAACTGACCGAAAAGAAAATTCCATACGAGACCGGTGTCGCCCGGTTCCGCGAAATCGCACGGGGCCACATCCTTGGCGACAATACCGGCTTTCTGAAACTGAACATCCACCGCGACGACCGGCGGTTGCTCGGCGTCCACGCCATCGGTACCGGCGCGACCGAGTTGATCCATATCGGTCAGTGCGTCTACGCAATGGGTGGCGGGCTCGATTATTTCCTGGAGACCGTGTTCAACTACCCGACCTTGGCAGAATGCTACAAGGTCGCCGCGCTGGACGCCCATAACAAGCTGTTGCTTTAGGGGCCTGCGACAGCCGAGCGCCTAAATCCGGGCCCAGCGCTTTTCGATCTCTTCAAGCGATCCATCTTCCCGTAATTCTACCAGCGCCGCATCGAAATCGCGAAGCAATGACGCATGCGTGCCCTTTGCGACTGCCAGCGCGAGCAAAAGTTTCTGGAATGGCACGTCCGGCAGATTAAAACGGCCCGGGTGATCGCGATTGGCCAGATAACACCCGACATGAAAATTCAGCGCCGCAATATCCGCAGCGCCGGTGACCACAGCCTCGAGGGACTCGGCGTAGGTTGCGACATCCAGGTAAACCAGGTCAGAATATTCACGCTGTAACTGTGCCAAGAGCGGTCCTGCACGTGGTGTTGCAATCCTTTGTCCGGTGGATGGACGATCTGCGGACAGAATACCGGGGAAAGCGAACCATGCGGCACCGCTGGTCGAGATCGGTTTCGAGAAATCATACGACGCTGCCCGCTCCGGGGTGGCCGCCTTGAAAGCGATGGCGTCAATCGTACCCGCACTGATCGCCTTTTCCTGATCGGGCAACGCCACGGGCACGAATTCCGCGACACACCGGACAACGTCGAATACGCGGATTAACGATTCGATGATCAACCCCCGGGCCTTACCGTCCTCTGAGAAGGTCAATGGCGCGAAATCCGCCTCGTACCCGACGCGAAGCCGCACGGTCATATTCTCGTCCGCTGCGCGGCCTGCCGCGGTGTCCGGAGCATCGCCGGGACCCCGCGTCGTCCAGTTCCGGACTGACCCATTTCCCTGATCCTTCAAGGTGTTGAATTGCGGCCGTAGTCTATAGAATTGCGCCATACAAGCGAACAGACTGACCATGGGATTAGGGACAAATGACCAGCTTCATCGAAATACCGGACCGGGACCGTTTCGTGCTTCGAAACGCCACGATACCCGCCTGCCTGATTGATGGCCTGCCCCCAGCCTCCCCCATAGACGCCGATGGCCTGTTCCACACCGATCTGAGTGTCGATAACGGCCGGATATCCGGGATATCGCCGGTGGGTCAGGATGATAGCAGCATATCTGAGGTCGACCTCGACGGCAGTATGGTGTGGCCCTGCTTCGTCGATGTGCACACGCATATCGACAAGGGTCATATCTGGCCGCGCCAGCGCAACCCCAACGGCACGCGCGCGGGGGCCCTGTCATCCACCGGCGCCGACCGCGCCGCGAACTGGACGGCCGAAGACGTCCGGGCGCGCATGAATTTTTCACTGGAAAGCGCCTATGCGCACGGTACGGCCGCAATCCGCACCCATCTCGATTCGACGCCGCCACAGCATAAAATTACATGGCCGGTGGTCAGCGAATTGCGCGATACCTGGGCCGGGCGCATAGACCTGCAGGCCGTATGTCTGGAACCGATCTGGGGCTATGCCGACCGGGGCTTCGGGGTCGAGATCGCCGATATGATGGTGGAACACGGCGGGATCATGGGCGCTGTCCTCAATGTTCAGGACGATACCGACGCGCTGCTCGATTTTGTTATCGGTCTCGCCATCGACCGGGGGCTGGAGCTTGATTTCCACGTCGATGAAATGAACGACCCGGCGGCAAACTCATTTGACCACATCGCCGAAGCACTGATCCGCAACGATTTCGGCAAGCCGGTCAATGTCGGTCATTGCTGCAGCCTTGCCATTCGCCCGCAGGCCGAGATCGATCACGCGCTCGACCTCGCCGTAAAGGCGAATATGCGCGTCACCAGCCTGCCGATGTGCAACATGTACCTTCAGGACCGCCCCGAGCCCGGCGCACCGCCCCGCACCCCGCGCTGGCGCGGCGTCACGATCCTCCATGAAATGAAGGCCCGCGGTATTCCAGTGGCAATTTCCAGCGATAACACGCGCGATCCATTTTACGCCTATGGCGACCTGGACGGTGCTGAAGTGTTTACCCAGGCCGTCCGCATCGCCCACCTGGATCACCCGGTCGGCGACTGGCCGGCGGCGATCACGCGGACACCGGCGGATACCATGGGACTGCCAGATACAGGCCGACTCAAACAAGGTGGCCCCGCCGACATGGTCATCTTCAGCGCCAGAAGCTATTCGGAGTTTCTGTCGCGCCCGCAACACGACCGCGCAGTCATGCGGGCGGGCGAGGCGATCGATACAACACCGCCCGATTACCGCACACTGGACGGCCGTTACTGACCGTTACCGCTGGAGTGGGAATTCTCCCACCCTCAAATTCGCCCCTTTTTTGCCACACCCTTGTCACGCCCATGTCACGCCCGGGGCTATCCACAGCCTGTAGGATGAATATCACCGGATCGGGACAGCCCGTCTCACAGATAGAATGGGCCGCGCAGTGAGTACCTGCGGAATATCCGGTGACTTCATCGCGTTATCGACACGTTCATCAAAGGGTTGGCAATGGAACAAGTCGAGAAACCCCCGGTATGGGGAAGGCTATTCGTGGCTGGACTGATCTTCGCCGGAATAGGCCTTACGGGTGCGAGCATCGTTACGCGCCTGCAGGCGATCGAAAATTACCCGCGCGTCGCCTACGACATTCTGCAGCAATCCTGCGACACGCGGGCGCTCGCCGATCCACTGCAAAACGTGAATGCGAGAATCCCCACGATCGAAGAGCGTCCCTGCTGATTATCAGAACGCCATACGCGCATACCGGTACCCAAGACCGGACCGAACTGTCGAAATTCTGCGCGGTGAAAGGCGGAATGATAGCCGCTTGTCGCCGGATATAACCCTTCCCGCTTATCACGGCTTCCCCCCCTTTTCCTGTTGCGCTATCGTCTTCGGGCGTCCGGCAGCTGTTCTGAATAAAAACGTCTAAACCCACAGGAGAGAACACCGTGCGTCCCATACCCTATACACCGAGGCTCAGCCGCGTCCTAGCCGCCGCTATCCTGACAATCTCCGTTGCCGCGTGCGGCACCCTGCAGCCTGCAACACCTTATGACCCGGTCATCGAAAAGACCGTCGAGAAATTCGACAAGGCGGTCATGCGGTTTGTCGCCGACATGCAGGGTCTGGCGGGAACGCCGAAAGGGACCTATGGCGAAAACGTCGATTTTTACAAAACCTGGAACATTGAGCTTGGGCACATCAAGAACCGGGCCATTTCGAGCGAAGTCGGCGAGAGCTGCGGGCCCGATGACGACCTGGATTCGGTGATCGCCGGCGGTTTTACCACGCTGGACGACGCGCTGAAAAAGGGTGATGCCGCACTGGTAAAACCGACCGTCGACACCCTGCGGCCTGCCCTGGACTGGGCCCGCGGCTCGCTCGCCGAGATCAAAAAAACGGCGCAGGAAAACAACGTCGACCTGTCCGGTTTTGCACCGATCGATGCGCGATACCGGATCCTGGCCGACCGGGCAGATCGATGGCAGAACGCCGTGAACCGCATCCGCGGCGCCATGATCAGCGCCAGGCGCCAAGCGACGCTGCCAAAAAGCGCCAGCTTCAATACGGTCAAAGGCGGTTGCACGACCCAGATGCTGACCTATCTCAACGACCAGTTAGCCGCGATGGAGCGTTTTCACATGGCGCAGCTTAACCTCGGCATCCCGCCACGCCAGGCAGTCGTGATCCTGATCGGTGTACCGGTGCAGGTAATTCTCAAAGTACAGGAGCGCAAACGTGTGTTGAGCCAACGACGCACTCTCTAAAAGCCCTGCGCCACACAGCCCGACATATCGCCTTTCCAATTTCAGGAGACCGAATTCATGCCCAACGACACCACCGCCTCCTTCGACGATCTGTTCGACCTTGTTAAGACCGAAGCCGTCGGCGCCTTCAATGACGTCCGCATTGGCGTCATGGATACCGCCAAAACCGTGATCATCCACCAGATGCGCCAGATCGCCACCGCCGTCTGGGATGTCATCGACGGGCTGGCCGAGGGCGATTACACCCCGGGCGGTGCTGCACAGCTGCTCGACATGGCACGCCGCGCGGCAGCAACGGTGATTTCGGGCGCCACTGAATTACTGTTCACCGAGGTCGAGGCCGCCGTGAACCGGATTTACGACGCGCTCCGCAATTTCCTGTCGGGCGCGATCAACCTGGCGCTGGATTCCATCCTTTAGGAAGCGGTTTCTGCCCACCCCGTGACCATCAGCGCAAAACCGTAGGACAACGCGACCTCTTTCAGCCGGTCGAAACGCCCCGATGCACCGCCATGCCCGGCATCCATGTTCATGTATAACAGGATTTCGCTGTCGCCCGTATTGTGATGGCGCAATTTGGCGGCCCACTTCGCCGGCTCCCAATAAGTCACGCGCGGATCGGTAAGCCCGCCCGTCGCCAGCACAGCCGGGTATTTCTGATCGGTCACGTTGGTATAGGGGCAATAGGACGCCATGTAGTCGAACGCCGCCGCATCACGGATCGGATCGCCCCACTCCACCCATTCGGGGGGTGTCAGTGGCAGGGTCTCGTCGCACATGGTGTTCATCACATCGACAAACGGCACCTCACCGAGGATTCCGCAGAACAGGTCCGGGCGCATATTGGCCACCGCCCCCATCAGCATGCCGCCCGCACTGCGGCCCTGGGCCACGATCTGCCCCGCCGACGTGAATTTTTCGGCGATCAGATGTTCGCCGGCGGCGATAAAATCCAGAAAGGTGTTCTTCTTGGTGTCGAGCTTGCCGTCAAGATGCCAGCCCTGCCCGTTCTCGGTGCCGCCGCGAATATGGGCGATGGCATAGACAAAACCACGATCCACCAGGCTGAACACATGCGGTGAGAACGACGCCGGCATCGCGAACCCGTAGGAGCCATATCCATAAAGCAACATCGGTGCGGAACCATCGACCGGCGTGTCTTTTGCCCGCAACACGGTGACCGGCACCAGCACGCCGTCATGGCTTTTGGCAAACACGCGCCGGCATTCGTATTTATCCGGATCGTGGCCCGACGGAATTTCCTGTTCCTTGCGCAGCGTGCGCGTCCGCGTCGCCATGTCGTAATCGTAGACGCGCTGCGGCGTGGTCGGCGACGAATAGGAGAAACGCAACATCGTCGTATCGAACTCATAGCCCGGCATCAGGCCCAGGTCATAGGCTTCCTCGTCAAAGCTGATTTCATGTTCGGCGCCATCGACCAATGAGCGGATCACGATACGGGACAACGCCCGTTCGCGTTCGAGCCGCACGAGAAAACCTTCGAACACGATCATCGAGCGGATCAGGCATCCCAGCCGGTGGGCCACGATATCGCGCCAGTTCTCCCGGCCGGGAGCATCAATAGGGGCCTCGGCGATCCGGAAATCGACCGCATCTGCGGCATTCGTGCGGATCAGCAGCCGCTCGCCATGATCCGACACGTCATAGGTGACACCCGTGTCCCGCGGCACCAGCAAACGGGGCGCGGCAGTCGGGTCCGCCGCGTCGATCAGGCGGACCTCCGATGTGTCTGCGTGATCATGCGCATCGATAACAACGAAGCGCCCGCTTTCCGTCTTGCCAATGCCGAGGAAGAACCCGGCATCGGTCTCCTCATAGACAAGCGCATCCTCCGCCGCGGATGTGCCGACGCGGTGCCGCATCACCTTGGACGGGCGGTGATTGTCATCCAGCACGGTGTAGAACAGTACCGTTCCATCCGCCGACCAGACCATATCGCCCTGCGCGTTGGGCAGGATATCAGGAAGACCTTCGCCGGAGTCGAGATTGCGGATCGTGATCTCGCAATATTCCGACCCGTTCCGGTCAATCGCCGTGGCGAACAATCGATGATCGGCGGTATGCGACGCACCGCCGATGGAAAAGAATGCCCCGCCATCGGCCTCACGATCCCCGTCGAGCAATACCTGCTCATTCGTGTCGTTTGTGTCTGAGACGGGCCGGCGGCAAAGCACCGGATATTGCCCGCCAGGCACAAAGCGGCGGTAATAGGCCCAGTCTCCATCCGGTGCCGGCACCGATGAATCGTCTTCCTTGATGCGCGCTTTGAGTTCCGCGACCAGTTCCTCGCGCAAGGCGCCGATAGGTGCCAGCGCCGCCTCGGTATAGGCATTCTCTGCATCCAGATGCGCGCGGATTTCCGGCTGCAACACCTCGGGCTCCCGCATCACCTGCTGCCAGTCAGGATCGCGCAGCCACGCATACGGATCGTCTATTGTCCGCCCGTGGCGCTCGACGAGGTGTTCTTTGCGGGCAGCGACGGGTGCGGGCGGTTGGGCAGGTGGTGAGGCGGGCACGATTGGTATCTCCTGAGAACGCGATGCGTTGGTTGATTTCGAGAGGAAAACGCAGCGGGCTTAAGCCTCCTGCAGCGCCCGCCAGACCTTTTCCGGCGTCGCCGGCATTTCGATACTCGGTGCGCCCACCCTGTGAAGGGCGTCGTTGACGGCGTTCATGATCGCCGGCATCGCGCCCACCGTGCCTGCCTCGCCGACACCTTTGACGCCAAGCGGGTTGCGGGCCGTCGGGATTTCCTTGGCGGCAATATTGAAATCACAGAAATCGTCCGCCCGCGGCATGCAGTAATCCTGGAACGACCCGGTAATCAGCTGGCCGGTCTCCGGATCGTAATGGACGTCTTCCATCAGAATCTGGCCCGCCCCCTGCACGATACCGCCATGGACCTGACCGTCGAACAGGATCGGGTTAAGGATGGTGCCGGCATCGTCGACCGCCGTGTACCGCACCAGTGCGACCTTGCCGGTATCCGGGTCAATCTCGATCTCTGCCATATGGGCGCCATTGGGAAAGACCGGGGCCTGGCCCTGGCCCATGCCGAATTCGCCATGCTCATACAGGCCGGGTTCGATGTCCGGCGGCAGTTTCGCCTTGTTGAACGCTGTGCGCGCCACCTGATCGAGGCTGACAGACCGGTCGGTGCCGGAAACCGTAAAACGGCCATCGGCAAATTCGATATCGCTGTCTGCCGCTTCGAGCATATGGGCGGCGATGCGCGATCCCTTGGCAATGATTTTGTCGGCCGCATCGACCACCGCCGAGCCGACAAAGACGGCAACACGCGCGTTGAACGTTCCGACCCCGGTTGCCACCTTGTCGGTATCGCCATACCGGTAAGCGACTTTTCCGGCATCAATACCAAGCTTGTCTGACAGAACCTGCTTGAACGTCGTGCCGTGGCCCTGGCCATGATCCATCGCACCGCTGAGCAGCGTGACCCCGCCGGATGCATCGAACCGGATCTCGACATGTTCGAAATTGGTGCTTGCAACACCTGTGACCGAATTCGACGTACCTATCCCCAGCAACCTGCCGCGGGATCTGGCCTCGACGCGGCGGTCATCGGCCCGGGCGTAATCTGCGGTGGCGAGGCAATCTTCGTAATTGCCGGTGAAATCACCACAGTCATAGGTATCGCCGAGCGCCGTCTTGAACGGCATCGCGTCAGGCGCCAGCGTGTTGCGCCGGCGCAGGTCCGCCGGATCGATATCCAGCTGTCGTGCCGCCAGATCAACCATCACCTCGAGCACATGCACGGGTTCCGGCTTGGCGCCGCCGCGATACTGGGCGTTGCCCATCATGTTTGTCAGCACACCGGTCACCTGCGCATGCACCGCCGGAACGCCATATACCCCGGCGAGCCCGCCGAGCCCGCTGGTGGCACAGCCGACATTGCGGTCGGTGGTGTAATAGGCCCCGATCGGCACCTTCGTGTGGGTCCGCAGCGCCAGGAATTTACCGTCCGCGTCGAGCGCCAGTTCGGCATCGACCAGCCCGCCCCGGCCATGATCGTCGGTCAGCAGGCTTTCGGAGCGATCCGCCATCCATTTAACCGGCCGGCCCGTCACTTCCGATGCCCAGAGCGACAGCGAATATTCCGGGTAAACCCCACCTTTGACGCCAAACCCGCCGCCCATATTGTCGCACACAACATGGAGCTGGGTCTGCGGAATCCGGAAGATCTGCTCGGCAATCTGCTGGCGTATGCCGTGCACCGACTGGACGGTGGCGCGCAATGTGTATCGGTCTTCAAAAGTATCGTAATTGGCGATACAGCCCCGGTTTTCAATCGCGTTCCCCGCCACACGGTTGACGCAGACCCGGTGGCGCACGACATGCGCCGCGCGGGAAATGGCCGCATCGGTCGCTGCCGCATCGCCGCGCTTGAAGGTATAGGCCTGGTTGTCGGGGTTATCGTCCCACAGTGCCATGGCACCATCGGCAAGGGCCGCATCGACGCTTGCCAGTACCGGCAGCGTGTCGAAGTCGACGACGATCTGTTCCGCCGCATCCTTCGCCTGGTTGATCGTCTCGGCGACAACGAAGGCCACCGCCTCGCCAACAAAACGAACTCTGCCCTGTGCCAGCAAGGGCCGCTCACGCACGAAACCGGGCGAGCCGTCCATCTTGGCGCACGGATTCAGAACCCCGATTGTGCCCAACCCACGCGCGGCCAGATCGTCCCCCGTCAGCACCGCCAGCACGCCGGGCGACGCCAGCGCCGCCGTCACATCAACCGACACGATATCGGCATGGGCAACGGGGCTGCGCAAAACAATCGCGTGGGTTTCGCGCATCGCCGAGACGTCATCCAGGTAGCGGCCACGCCCCTGCAGCAGTCTGAAATCTTCCTCGCGGCGGACAGGTTTACCGATCTGGCTCATGATTATTTTCTTTCTGGCTGGTTTTGCGAATCCAGGAGGCTTGGCAGGTTCGTGCCGGCCCTATATTAGGCGCGCGGCGGGTTTGAATACAGGCCCGTCGCGGGGGAAATGCGCCGATCTTCCGAAGCCGCATGCCCGAGTGGCCAGCAGCGCCGGACCGCCCGCCCCACCGCCCATCCCTCTGCCCATCCCTCTGCCCATCCCTGCGCCCGAAGACCGGGCAGCCCAAAACATGAAAAACAACCCCATGCACCCGAACGGTCGGTATAGGGGGTTCCGGAAACCGAAATACCGAAAACAACCTTAAACACCTGCACACCCGGAAATACATCTCCTCATGCGCCACCACGACATTGATCCCGGCTTCGGTCCGGGCATCGATCCCGGCATCGGTTTTGGGCCACCCGGCAACGCGGGCACACGCAGCGGCAGGCGCACCGGCATTGCCGCCGCGTGCCCTGTTCCGCGCAATCGGAAAAAGCCTATCACGCAAAAGACCAAAATCAGAACGAGGGGCCGCAAAATATCGGATTTTTCTGTCATTCCCGCGAAGGCGGGAATCTCTTGACGAGCATGGTGACCGGGGGATTCCCGCCTTCGCGGGAGTGACGGTTCTAGCCACAGGCGGACCAAACGTGGAGCCGCCGCAGCACCCGCCGGAGTCAACGTGGGTGACCGAGGTCCGATTTCGGCGCAGGACTGGACACCGGCGACAATGAACTGACAGGGCGTATTTAGAGCCAATAGGCGACATTCCGGGGTTTCCCCGGCGCATTGTCGGATTTCTTTACACATTCAAAAATTGCGGCTTTCCAAGGGTGTCCGGTATGCGCCCGATATCGGACCTTAGCAAACAGCTCTAAAACAGCCGTTTGTAGCCAACAACGGACATTCTGGGGTTTCCCGGTGCACCGTCAGGAAATTTTACACATTCAAAACCGCGGGTTTCCAAGGGTGTCCGTTATTCACCCGGAAGCAAACATTGGCGGATAGGTCGGAAAACAGCCGTTTCTAGCCAACACCTGACATTAAAGGCTGCTTACCACTGTCGGTATTATTTACAATCATAGATTGGGGTGCGGCCTGTGAAAATCTAACCCATTGATTTTAAACAAAAAATATTGATGGCACGTTTCTTGCTAGTACAAGCCTGTCAATTAGTCGAAATATTTAGTCAGTAGTACGGAGAGATCATCATGCTAAAGAAACTCATTGCAGTCGCCTCGGTGGCAACCGCAATCGGCTTGGCCCAAGTCTCGGTCGCTAACGCAGCACAATTCACTATTTCCACAAGCCAAGTATGCGGCGACAGCACATGTTCGGTGACGGGGAACAGTTACGTCGGGGCTGGAGGAAACACGGTGCTGTTTTCCACCAACAACCAGGGAACCGTCTCTGATGGCGGATACGATGCCTACGACTGGATGGGTGGCATTGACGGATTGTCGGGGCTGACGCACACCCGTCGGACCGAGACGTTCGCCGCGAACAATATTTATCGTTGGATCGAGACTTTCACCAACAACACAGCCAGCCAAATTTCCACCAACATTCGCTATTTCGGTGATCTTGGCTCGGACGGCTCTACTACTGTTAACCACAACGCTGCGGGTTTTGCGGTGACTAGTGACGGGGTCAACTCCGATCCGGTAATCGCCCACGTGTTCGGAAACAATGCATTCGCGGCGAGCAACATGAACTTCGCGACTGGGGTCCCGTTCCCGGGTCAAGGCCAAACGAGTTTTTTGCCTGACAATCTAATGATTACCGCCGCGTTGACTGTCAACGCTGGCGAGACGGTGCGACTGGCCTATTTTGACTTCCTCGCTCGCGATACTTCGAATCGCTCAGGCGATCTTGCATTGGCACTGTCCACCGGTGCTAATCTGCAGGCGAATCCCTTTTTTACTGGACTGACGGCCAACGAAATTTCCAGCATCGTTAATTTCGGTGAGGCCACCGAAGCGCCCGAACCCGCCAGCCTTGCAATATTGTGTCTCGGTTTAGTCGGTCTCGGCTACGCAAGACGCAAACGCGCTGCCTGACGCCAAATCCCGGCAGTTAGACGAAACGGCGGTTCTTCGGAGCCGCCGTTTTTTTGTGTCTGGATGTCCGAGTTGGGTCAGAAGCGGCCCTGACCGGGCCCGGCAATCATGTCTGCTATCGGGTTGAATTCAGACTTCGCGACGTCCGTTTTTGCGGCTTCCCCCCGACGGAGATCAATGCAACCGGCACTGAACCGATGCGGCTGATTGAGCCAACGGCCTGAATTTCCGGATTACCGCGACAGACAATGGCCGGTCAACCAGATGCATCGGCCGGCTGTCCCTTCACCCGGCCGGCAATCACAATCAGGACAATCGACACGGCGGTGTAGCCGGCTGACATATACAGGATGGCATTCATGGTAATGCCCTCATCGATCATCCACCCGAACATTACCGGGGACGCGGCGCTTGCCATCACCATCATCGCGGCGACCAGGGCCCGGATCGCGCCGAGATGGCGCACACCATACCATTCAGCCCATAACGCGCTGATCACGACGCGCGACATACCGATACTAATGCCGGACAGCACCATGTAGACGGGTATCACCCAGAGGACATCACTCCCGGCCAGGAACAGCAGCGAAAGCAGCGCCGGCACCTGATACCAGGGCGTCATGCGCAGCGCGCTGGTCCGGTCCATCAGCGGCCCGATGATGAGAGAGGTGACAACGGACGCCGCCGCCATGGCACTGTAATTTGCGGCGAACCAGGCAAGTGACCAGCCTTTGAATTCGACCAGATGCACCTGGTGAAAAATAATGCCTGTGCCGACGAAGGAGAGACCGAGAAATCCCGGCGCCATTAACCAGAAGCGGGGATCGCGGCGAACCTCGCGGCCCGTCCATTGCTTCACTGCGGGGCCGTTACCCGAAGCCCCCTCGCCAGTCCGGATCTCCATCCGTCTGTGGCGATCACCATGGCCTTTGAGCAGCCAGAGCAGCAACGGCAGAACAATGACAGCCACGACGCATGCCAGGACGAACCATGTCTGGCGCCAGCCGATGGCCGCGGCCAGCGCGACACCGATGACCGGGAAGATCGCCTGCCCGGCGGGGAACCCGAGATTGGCCATGCTAATCGCCTTGCCGCGATCCTGCTCGAAGTAACGCGCCATGGCCGTCATGGCGGTATGGCTCATCAGTCCCTGACCCGACAGCCGCAATGCGAAGATCGCAACGCCCAGCATGAAGGCAGACGTCGTCCAGCCGGTCAGAAGACTGGCGACCATCAGACCAGCGCACACCGCCGCTGTGAAACGCCGCAAATCGACCCGGTCGATCTGTCTGCCGGCCCAGATCATGCAGACACCGCTGAGCAGTGTCGCGGCCGAATAAATCAGACCGAACGTGCCATGGCTCAGGCCGAATTCTGCTCTGATCTCACCGCCGAATACCGAAATAAAGAACGTCTGCCCATAGCTTGAAAAGAACGCCATCAGAAAGCCGAAGGCGAGAAAGCGACGGTTTTCAACAAGAAAACCGAGATACCTCGATTTCAAAACAGCAGATCCGTCAGAAGATGCATAAAGAGGCCTTGTGGAAGCGGGAAACGAACTGACCGGGCGGACAGCCAGAATACCACATCAGGCGTTCGACAAGAGTCCGTCCCCCCTTGCCCTAATCGACGACAATGCTACCGTTGTTTAAAATCGCGACAGGGAAAATAGAATGACTGACGACATCGACGTCACGGCACACTATGAAAGCCTCAAGGACCGCGTGGTGATCATCACCGGCGGCGGTCAGGGAATTGGGCGCGGCTATGCCCGGCACTTTGCACGCCAGGGGGCCATACCGGTCATCGCCGAACTGAATGGCGAAAACGGCGAGAACGTAAAACGCGAGATCGAAGAGGCCGGCGGCACAGCCTATGCCTTTGAGACCGATGTCGGGTCGATGGACTCGGTCTCGGCCATGGCCGAGGCAACCCTCAGCGCAACAGGACGCATCGACGTCCTGATCAATAATGCCGCCGTGTTTTCACGGATCACCATGGCGCCGTTCTGGGAATTGCCGCTCGACGAATGGGATAGCGCGATGCAGGTCAACGTGACCGGTTCGTTCTATTGCGCCCGCGCCGTCGTGCCCGCGATGCAGGAAGCGAAATGGGGACGCATTGTAAACGTCACCTCGGGTACGGTGGCACTCGGCTCGGCCAACTACCTGCACTACATCACGTCGAAATCCGCCATGATCGGCATGACGCGTTCGATGGCGCGTGAACTGGGCCCGTGGAACGTGACGGTCAATACGTTCTGGCCCGGCATCATCAAAACCGAAGTACCGCGCCCGTCGGCGCCGGATGCCGTGTTCGAGATGTTCCGCGACCAGCAGTGCCTGCCCCGGCTGACAACCATCGAGGATCTCGCCAAGCCGATGCTTTTCCTGTGCTCGGAAGAAGCAAAATACATGACCGGCCAGATATTCGAGCCGGATGGCGGTCTCAGCTTTAACTAAATCTGTCGCTACCGGCTGAGATGGGCATCGCGATCACGGAACAATTCGTCGTCGGCATAGCCCATCAGGTCCGGCTTTTGCCCGGTGCCCAGCATGACCTGCATATAAACCGGCTCCACGCTGTCGTTCTGATAGCCGTGGATCACGCCAGCCGGACAGGAAATACAATCCCACGGGCCTAGATGACGTTCGATCCTGTGACCGTCTTCTTCCTCCAGGAACACCATCAGATGCCCCTGGAGAATGAAGAAAATTTCTTCAACCTCGTGGGTATGTGACGCATTGCCTTCCCCCGAAGGCACATACATGACGCTCAGCGTAAAAGCGCCAGCGGGAATGACGGATGTGTCCGCCTTCCCGCTGGTATTGCCGATGAAACGATGCTGCGCCCGCCGGTAGCCATCGATCAGGGCGTCCGAGAACGCTGCCCAGTCCGGCTTGCGGTCCTTGAAATGGGCCACCTGCCGGTCTGCGATCTCCTCGATGCCCATGCCTTCGAATTCAGGCGGACGCGGATGGCGCGCGATATGGTCCGCCATGAACGCTCTCCTAGCGGATGAACGCGTTGGTGTAGTAATCGGTCGCCGGCACCATGGTCTTGATCTGCTCGTATTCGACCAGGATTTTCTGGGCACTTTCGATATCCGACGGCGGGATCCAGCCGAGCGGTTTCCCCTTGCTCGCCGCGCTGTGATACAGGTCGAACGACGATTTCAGGATCGCGAGATGCACTTCCCGGTTCATGGTCGGTTTGATCTTGCGCAGCGCATCGATCGCCGCTTCCGGGTTCTCCTGAACGATCTTCATCGCTTCCTGCGCAGACGCGACCATCCGGCCAACCAGATCAGCCTTGTTCTTGATCAGGTCCTCATGGGCGATAATCGCCAGGCCCGGCATGTTGATTCCGGCATCCGCAAAACTGAGATATGCGGCCGGCGTGCCCTTGGATTCCATAATCGGTTTCTGCAGGAAGCCAAAGGAATTGGTGCCGTCGGCTTTGCCGGACAGGACCGAACTGACCTTGGCGGGCGGCGCCACCAGGATGATCTTGTTGCCCGTTAACCCCATCGCCTTCTGCACGGCCTTGAACAGGAAGATCGTGTTGCCGCCTGCGGAGTCCGCGATTTTGGCGTTGTTGACGTCCTTCCAGCTTTTCCAGCCCTTGGATTTGGGGAAGATCAGCGCACTGGGCCCGGTCCGCAGATAGCCTGCCACCATTTTGACCTTCAGGCCTTTGGAGCGCAGCACCATCATCGCGCCACCATCGGCAGTTCCGAACTCATCCGACTGATTGCCGACAGTCTGCGACGTGGTCATCGATCCGCGGCCTTCACGCAGATTGATATTTATACCGTTCTTGGCAAACACGCCCTTTTCCTTGGCATAGTGCCAGACAGCGTGATAACCGCCGAGAACCCAATCGAGTCGAAGCGTTACATCATCTGCCGCATGGGCCGGGGCCGTACCAAGCGCCGCAAGCAATCCGGTGACGGCAAGTATTGTTTTTCTCGTTTTCATCTTGTCCTCCGTTGGTTTGTTGATTGTCTCAGTCGTTGATTGTCTCAGTCATTGGTTGTCTCAGTCGTCGGTCGTTGGCTGTTTCTTGGTGTTATTGCGCGTGGCTCCGCTGTGACACGTGCCACGGGATCAGTAGTTTTTCGAGCAGTTCGATAGCGTAGAAAAAAATCATGGCGAGGACCGACAGCACGATCAGCACGCCGAATAACAGGGACGTATTCATTTCCCCTGATGCGCTGAGCAGGATGTAGCCGAGCCCTGAATCAGACGCGATGTATTCGCCCGTCAGCGCGCCGACGACGGCCAGCGCAGAGGCGACCTTGAGGCCACCGAACATGCTGGGCAGCGCGCCGGGTAAACGAAGTTTCAGAAAAATGCGGGAAGGCGACGCGCCCATTGAGCGGGCAAGCTGGATTAACGCCGGATCGATCGTCCGCAGACCGACGATGGTGTCGACCACGATGGGGAAAAAGCAGATCAGGAAGGCGACCGAGATTTTCGTCTCTATGCCGAACCCGAACCAGACGATAAACAGCGGCGCCAGCGCGATCTTCGGGATGCTCTGGGTGGCGACAAGCGGTGGATATAACAAGCGTTCAACCTGCGGCGAGATCACGATCAGGACCGCGACCGGCACCGCAAAACCCACCGCAAGAAGATACCCGGCCAGGACCGCCAGGATCGTATCGTAGGAATTCGTGACGATGGTCTCCCAGTGTTCGATGATCGCATAGACGACCGCGAGCGGGCGCGGCAACAGATGGCCGGGGAATTGAAAGACCAGCACCAGGGCCTCCCACAGGCCAAGGATGATCAGAAGCGAGAGCAGCATCCAGAACGCATCGACATGCCACCCGCGCCGCTTTGCGGAGAAGAACCCAAATCCCTTTTTCTTTTCCCGTTCCGCCATAACCTTTGATCCCTCGTAAATGCGCTAGTGCCCTCGTAGATACCCTAGTGAATGACGCCCATTTCCTGAAAAAGCAGCCTGACGCGATGAACGATTGCCCCGAATTCCGGCGTATCGCGGATATTCACATCACGGGGCCGTACCAGATCGACATCGATGATTTCCCGTACCCTGCCGGGGCGGGCAGACATCACAACAATCCGGTCGGACAAAAACACGGCTTCGCTGATGCTGTGGGTGACAAACAGAACCGTCTTCCGCGATTCCTGCCACATTGCCAGCAGATCGGCCTGCATCTGTTCGCGGGTGAGCGCATCAAGCGCGCCGAACGGCTCATCCATCAGCAGCATTGGCGGATCAAGCAGCAATGCCCGACACAGCGCGACGCGCTGGCGCATACCCCCCGACAGCTCGAACGGCCGTTTGTCCTCGAACCCGTCAAGCCCGACGGAGCTCAGCAGTTCGCGTGCCCGCGCAACATGTTTCCTGGAATCGATGCCCCGCATATCGCATTGCAGCAGCACGTTCCCCAGCACAGTGCGCCAATCAAGCAACAAATCGCTCTGAAATGCGAAACCGAGATCGGTATACGGACCGTCGACGGTTTTACCGTCGATGCGCACTTCCCCGATGGTTGTTTCCAGCAGCCCGGCAACAAGTGACAAAAGGGTGCTCTTGCCACAACCGCTGGGGCCGAGAATGGACAGAAACTCGCCACGGCCGATTTGCAGATCGGTGCCTTCCAGCGCCACAATCTGCTCGCCATCCTGGCCGGTGAAGGTTTTTCCAACGCCGTCGACCTCGATCAGCGCATCTGCGGATTCTTCAGGCGAAAGAGTACTGGTCTGAAGGACGTCTTCGGGCATCACATCTCACCTGCTTCGAAAAAGGCTGGCCTTATTTGTATTGGCGTATTTCGTTCGTTTCCTAACGATAATTGGGTCATAGAAAATTACAGACGTCAAATCGGCGCCCCGCGCCGGCGCGACGTGCCGGACGCGCGGCAAACGAACACGTTCCCCTCATCGAATATCGCGACAGAGGATAGTTGCAAGCCATCTGACGCTATGCGACCGTCACATCAACCGCTGCACATTGAGAATATCAGGAGATTCTATGATGGACCGGGTTCAGCACACCATTTCGCCCGAACTTAAACATGTATCGATCGAGGAACTCGCAGACGGACGGGTCGTTCGTTACAGCGAGTTGGAACCCGACTGGGATGCCTTTGCAGATTCCCAGATCGAAGGCAGGCGGCGCGGCCAATTTCGTCTGATCGGCGCGGGCGGATCCGGCAAGCCCGACCCCAATGCCTTACCGGCGGGCGGCTTCACATTATCGATCATGATTTTGCCGCCGGGCCAGGGCGGCTCCGCCCATACGCATGAGGTAGAAGAGGCATTTTTCGTCCTGGAGGGTGAGCTCACCGTCTTTTTTCAGGACCAAGCCGGTAATCAGGCAGCCACCAAACTTGGTAAATACGACGCCGTTTCCTGCCCGGCCGGCATACCGCATGGTTTTATGAACGAAGGCAGCGAGAACGTCCTGATGCAGACGATGATCGGTACCGGCAAACCCGGGCCGATCGGCTTCATCGACGACGTCATCTACAACGAAGAAATCGACCGGCTGGCATCCCGAAGCGGTGCCGAGGCTAAATAACGCTTCGGCGAACGGCCGACTATGTCATATGAAAAATTGGTGGGCCCGGAGGGCAACAATCTTAACCTGCTGTTTCGGCCGAAACGGGCGAAACCCGGGCGAGCGCCAGAAATATGGTGAAACACACCATAGATGGGCTAGGGCGGCGCGCTGTTGACGGGTTGTTTTTTGGCTGCGGCAGCGTCCGGAGCGCCATCTTGTCCGGCGGCCATTTCATCAATCACCGTCCTGTCGGACAGCGGCACACCGGTGCGGTAGGCGGCGCGCCCGATCATATGGGCGGCGACCGGCGCGGTCAGGAACAGAAAGACAATCGCCGCGACACACAACCCAACGGTGCCAGTATCGCCGAAGTGTAGCGCCGCAGCCGCAAGGATGAGGCCGCAGCCGAGGGTCCCGGCCTTGGTCGATGCGTGCATCCGGGTAAGGACGTCGGGCAGGCGAAGCACCCCAAGCGCGGCGGCAAAGGCGAAAAACCCGCCGGCAATAATGAAGAATGATGTCACGATTTCGCTCATTTTCCAGACCTCCCCGTCTTTTGGAGCGGCCGTTCTTGCGCGCGGCGCTCCGCGAACCGTGCAAAGGCCACGGTCGCGAGAAAAGCGACAAGGGCAAGGGAGATCGCAACGTCGACAAACGCCGCATGGTCGGCCGAGATCGCGAACAGCGCACAGAAGGCGACTGCCAGCATCGTGATCAGATCCAGTGCAACGACACGGTCGGGAAGGCTCTTGCCGAGAACCAGCCGGACAAAGGCGAGCGCCATCGCGGCAGTGATCGACAGGAAACCGAACCGGATGGCGAGATCGAGGACGTAGCCTTCTTCGAACATCATCGCATTGCCTCCAGCACCTTACGCTCCATACCTTCTTTAAGCTCGCGCCTCACCTCGTCCGGATCCTCAACGAACATCGCGTGGACATACAGGGTGCGGCGGTCAGGTGAGACATCGAGGCTGAGCGTCCCCGGGGTCAGCGAGATCAGGCTCGCAACGGTGAGAATCTCGGCGTCGGTCTTTGCGTCGAGCGGCATGGCGATGATTCCGGGACGGCTCAGATGGGTCGGAGTCACGACATCCCAAACAACCCGCAGACTGGAGACGATTAATTCGTAGACGAACAACATCGCGAGCCGAAGCACCCGCCAGACACGCTCGAAATAGGTGGTCTCACCGAAAAGCGGCCGCGCCACCCAGATTGCGACATAGCCGATGATAAAACCAAGCAGCAACCCGCCAAGCGAGAAAGTACCCATCAGGGCAGCCCAGCCAAAGGCAAGTGCGGTGTTAAGAACGAGTAACTTCATGAGGCGGCTCCGGTGACGGCGCGAACATAAGCGGTCGGGTCCATCAATTGCGCGGCGGCGCGTTCGGCGAAGGCGATGAACGGGTCGGGAAAGAATCCGATGGTCACTGTCATCGCCGCCAGCGCTGCTACCGGCAGCAACAGGGCCGCACGGGTGCGTCCATCGAGCTGAGCCAACGCCGGCTCAATGCCGTCTGGGTGCGGTTTCCAGAACGCCTCGGTCCAGATCTTGGTCATCGAATAGACGGTGAGCAGGCCGACGATCAATGCGGTGGCGGCGATCACGTATGCGCCAATGTCTAGGCTGGCTTTGATCAGCAGGAACTTGGCCCAGAAGCCGGATAGCGGCGGAAACCCGGCGAGTGAGAATGCGGGTATCAGGAACAGGACCGCGAGCAGCGGACTTGCGCGATACAGCCCGCCGATCTGTGAAAGTTCGAACGAGCCGGTCAGGCGCTTTACGACCCCGGCAACGAGAAAGAGATTCGCTTTCACAATAATATGGTGAACCAGGTAGAAGACCGCGCCGACCATTGCCAATGGCGTGTAAAGCGCCAACCCCATCATCATGTAGCCAATCTGGCTGACGATATGAAACGACAGGATCTTGCGGATATCCGACTGTGCTGCCGCGCCAAGCACGCCCGTCACCATGGTCAGCCCGGCAACAACCAGAAGCAGGCCGTGCGTGTAGGCGGTATCATGCGTAAAGACCAGCGTGAACATCCGCATCATTGCGTACACGCCGACCTTGGTCAGCAGGCCTGCAAATACCGCAGAGATCGCCACTGGTGGCGTATGATAGGAAGCGGGCAGCCAGAAGAAGAGCGGGAATACCGCCGACTTGATACCGAACGCCACCATGAACAGCACCGCCACCACCGTCAGCAGGCCCTTGTTTTCGACGTCGCGCACCGCGACATGCAGATCGGCGAGATTGAGCGTACCGGTCATACCGTAGAGCAGACCGATCCCGGACAGGAAGACCACGGTGGAGACCAGGTTCAGCGCCACGTATTTCACCGCACCGTCTATCTGTGCCCTGTCACCGCCCAGCGCCAGCAGACCGAACGAGGAGATCAGCATGACCTCAAACCAGACGTACAGGTTGAACAGATCACCGGTCAGGAAGGCGCCGCACACACCTGCCAGCAACACCTGGAATAGCGCATGGTATCCGAACTTCTCCCGGCGACGATCGATATCAACCAGCGCATAGACCGCCACTGCGAGCCCCGTGATCGCGGTGATCACCACCATCACCGCACTAAGCAGATCTGCGACCAGCGTAATGCCGAACGGCGCGGGCCAGCCACCCATCTGTCCGGCGACGACGCCCTGCGCCCACACCTGCACCATCAAGGCCGCCGACACTGCGAGTAAGAGCCCGCAACCAACCACGCTGATCCAGCGACCGGCGGCGCCGCGATGACGCATCGCAAAGGCAAGAACGGCGGTGACGAACGGTAACGCAATCGGCAGGAACAGATACCAGCTCATGGTTTTCTATCTACCTCAGCGGTGCGATTGGCTGCTCCAGGTACCGGTTCCGCATCGCGCATCTCGTCGCTGTTCAGCGTGCCGAGCGTGCGGTACGCCCGCAGGATCAGCGCCAACGCGAAGGCAAGCAGGCCGAACCCGATGACGATCGCGGTCAGAATCAGCGCCTGTGGCAGGGCATTGGCGACAATTTCGGCCGGTGCAGCAAGGCCGTCGGGAACCAGCGGCGGATTGGCGCGCACCAGCCTCCCCGACGCGAAGATGGTCAGATTCGCCGCATTGCTCAGCAGCACCAACCCGAACACGAACCGAAGCAGATTGCGTCCAAGCATCAGGTAGACGCTTGCCGAGACAAGAATTCCAACGAGCAGGGCGAGCACTACTTCCATGCTCAGTCCTCCTCTTCCAGCGCCAGGACCAGTGTCATCACGGCACCCACGACGACCAGATACACGCCGATATCGAATAACAGCACTGTGCCGACAGGAAAGCCTTTCGACCCGTCCGTGGCGCCGATAAACCACCACTGGCCGGAAAA
Organism: Paracoccaceae bacterium; assembly: GCA_047638395.1. GTDB lineage: Bacteria > Pseudomonadota > Alphaproteobacteria > MPNO01 > UBA830 > CAXBCP01. Next base: position 121,450 of record JBLIMV010000012.1, read on the forward strand.
TGCCGGATCGCCGAACAACGCGGAAGCAAGCCCGGCAAACAGCGCGATGGCCAGACCTGCCATCGCAATCGTGCGCGGATCCTTGCGCAGCGCCCGCCGTGCACCTTCGGTACCATGCGAGATCGCATACAGCGCAAAGCCGATCGCGGCGATCAACCCGCCGATAAAACCGCCACCCGGCTCGTTATGCCCACGGAGCAGCATGTACACGGAGAACAGCAGCATCAGCGAAACAAGGAACCGCGTGGCGGTATTCAAAATCAGGGAGTTCATGACGCATCCTTGTCCGACGGCCGGCGGATCAGCGCGTAGGCGGCAAGCGCCGCCACGGCAACCACGGCAACCTCGCCGAAGGTATCAAGCGCACGGAAATCGACCAGAATGACGTTGACGATGTTCCGGCCAAACGCCTCGGGCACACTTGCGGTCTCGAAGAAAGCGGTCACCGACCGATTGATCGGGCCTTCAACCACCGCCAGCAAGGTCAGACTGACCACGCCCCCCACCGAGACCGCGAGTATCGCATCCAACCACCTGCGCGGCCGGAGCGTCGCGGCCCGGAGACTTGGTAGCCGCAGCATCGTGACCGCCACCAGCACCACGACCAGCGTTTCGACGAGGAGTTGTGTAATGGCAACGTCGGGTGCGGCAAACATCACAAAAACCAGCGCAACGCCGACACCGACGACACCCAGCGCGCAGACCGCCGCCAGACGCGAACGGTTGACGGTTGTCATCACAGCACCGGCGGCGATCAGTGCCGCCACTGCCCATTCCCGAAAAAACAGATCGGGCCAGGCCTGCGGCAGCCGAATTGCGTCTGCGACAATCAGCGTTACACCCACCGCAAGCGCGAGAGTGGCGTAGACGATAAATATGTAGTGCCTCAGAACACCGCCCTGGAGGACACGCGTCTGCATCGCCGCGACCGCCTTCAGACCGTCAAGACCACGGTCCCAAAGACGGTCCGCGGTGGTCGGCAGGCGCGCTTCGGCAACGATCAACAATGACCGCAACCGGCCATGGAATGCATAGATCGTGATACCCAGACCGAAGGTCAGCACACTCAGCAACAAGGGCACGTTGAGGCCGTGCCAAAGGGCGAGCTTGACCGTTTCCGGCTGCCCGAGGACGGCGGTGACCGCGGGCTGGACGATGCTGCCCGCTATCAGCGACGGTGCGAGCCCGAAAGTCAGACCGAGTGCGGCGAGGACAAGCGGGCCGATCCACATGCGAAGCGGGGCTTCATGCGGCGTCTTCGGCGTCGGTTTCGGCGCCCCGAAGAACGGCCGCAACGCCACGATGCCGGCGACTGCCACCATCAGCGCATTGGCGAGAATCGCTGCCGTCGCAACGAGGACGGGTTCCGATGCGATGGCGAGCGCGCCTTCGTATTTGAGCTCCTTGCCGATGAATCCCAGGAACGGGGGGAATCCGGCCATCGACAGGCCCGCCGCGCCGGCCGCGAGTGCGGTCAATGGCATCGCACGGGACAACCCCCGAAGCTGGGATGCTTCCCGTGTGCCGGTCCCGTGGTCGATGATCCCGACGACGAGGAACAGAGATGCCTTGTATAAGGAATGCACAATCAGGAAGGTCATGGCCGCGGCAATCGCGACCGGTGCTTCGGCGCCCAGGAACATGGTCAACGTGCCGAGCGCCATGACGGTTGTGTAAGCCAATGCGAGTTTGAGGTCGGTCTGCCGCAGCGCGAACACGGAGGCGAGCACCGCGGTCGTCGCGCCGAATATGGTCAGCGTCCAGATCCATACGTCGGTACCGCTCAGCACAGGGTGCATCCGGGCCAGCAGATAGATGCCTGCCTTGACCATGGTAGCAGAATGCAGATAGGCGCTGACGGGTGTCGGCGCCGCCATCGCATTCGGTAGCCAGAAATGGAAGGGAAACTGCGCCGACTTGGTGAACGCACCGGCCAGGATAAGGATCAGGATTGGCAGATAGGAATCGTGAACCCGGATCGTATCGCCCATGGCGATGATTTCCGAAAGCTCATAGCTTCCCGCCGCCCCTCCCAGCAGAATCAATCCTGCCAGCAGAGCCAGCCCACCGCCGCCGGTCACGAACAGAGCCTGCAGCGCGGAACGCCGTGCCTTTGCCGACGTGTGATCAAACCCGATCAGGAGATAGGAAGAAACTGTCGTCATCTCCCAGAAGACGAACAATGTGATCAGGTTGTCGGCCAGGACGAGTCCCAGCATCGAGAACATGAACAGCAGCAGATAGAGAAAAAAGCGGCCAAAATGAGGGTGTCCGGCCATATAACTGCTCGAGTAGAGCACCACGATCGCGCCGATACCGGTGATCAGCACACCAAAGATCAGGCTCAGGCCGTCAAGAAAGAAGGACAACCGAATGCCGAGGCTCGGCACCCACTCATAGGCAAAGCGTATCACCTCACCACCGCCGACCGCCGGCAGGAACGACAACAGGATGCCCGCCGCCACTGCCGCCGGCAAAGCCGCCAGCATGCCCCACAGCCGATGCGACGCAGCCTTACTCCGGGCTACTGGCGCGTCGGGGCTATCCGGCGAGCGTTCGGTAGTGTTCATTCTGTTCCTGTTTATTGGGCCAGTGCGTTATGCGGAAAAATCGGTCAGGCGACGGCGCGCCCGGTTGACGAGAATTGCGAAAACCGTCGGCGCTCTAATTTCCGGTTCATGGCGCAGGAACGGTCATGGCGCTGGAACGGTCATGTCGGTATTCGCCGGCGTATCAGCCTTCACCGGCGATTCGAAACCCGGCGGCTTGACCGCTAACACCGAGCATTCGACCTGGCTCAGAATTTCTTCCGCCGTGTTGCCGATGAAGAACCCCTGAACGCCGGTACGCCCGACGGTTCCCATGACAATCAGCTCGGCACGCTTGCGGCGCGCGAATTCCGGAATAATCTTGCGGGCCTCGCCCTTCAGCAGATGAACCTGGCGCTTGCGGTCAGCGATAGCGTAGCCTTCCAGCAGCAGATCCAGGTTGGCTTTCTTCCTTTTGCGTTCGGCGCGGGACAATCGATCCACTTCTTCACCGGGAATTCGGGCAAATCCGCTGTGGCGGAGCGTACTTTCAGCGGCGAATTCCCAGGCGTTGACCACGTGCAGTTCGCTATCGTCCGCTTCCGACAGAGACGTCGCCAGATCCATTATCAGCGTGTTCAGCGCGTCACGCTGCCATTCCCCCGGATCCGGATCCACTGCCGCAAGGACCCGCGCATGCTGACGCCGGCGGGCCTTTTTCATGAGCAAAACCGGGCACGGGCATTTGCGCAGCAGATGCATGTCCGAACTGGCAAAGAACAGTGAATCGGAGACCGCGGCTGAGACGCCTTTCATCACCAGGTCGTGGTTATGCGTGAGCACCCGTTTGATGATCTCTATGAAACCTATGCCTTCAAGGATGATCTGCTGGGTTTCAATTCCCGCCGCTCTGAATTTTTCGGCCAGGAGGCCGAGACGGTGTCGATGGTGCTCCTTGAGTTCGTGCTCCAGCGTGGCATTTCCGCGACCGGGCAGAGCCGAGAAAAAGCGGGCAAGCTCGCTCGCCGGGGCGTCCATGATGTCCAGCAGCGTGATGCGCGCGCTGTTTTTGGCCGCCAACCAGATCGCCTTCTCCACCAGCGCATCGTGAATGCTGTCATTGTCGCAAACGAGAAGGATGTTCTTGAATCTCTGCATGGGGGTGGCTCCTGACGGCAGTTGATATCTGTCGCGCTGCGCGTCGGATTCGTCTTACCGCCGCGTCTACACAGCAGATGGGTTTTGATTGTAATTTTGTCCAATCGATGTTCTTGTTGATTTCGATAGTTTTAACCTTTCAGGGAAATCTGGCCCCACCCGGTCGCCAGATTGTTCGGAGACCCGCCGATGCCCACTCTCCAGCAATTCCGTTATCTCGTTGCGATCGCAGATACCCTGCATTTCCGTCGCGCCGCCGAAATCAACCATGTCACCCAGCCAACGTTGAGCGGACAATTGCGGGAACTTGAGCGGAAGCTCGGGGTCCAGCTCGTAGAGCGCAGCCGCGCCCGCGTTGTCCTGACGCCGATTGGCAAAGAGATAACGGCACGTGCGCGGGTCGTGCTCCGCGACGCTCAGGAGATCGTAAACCTCGCCAAGCACGGGCAGACACTCCTCGGCGGAACGGTCCGGCTTGGCATCCTGCCGTCACTGGGTCCGTATCTGCTGCCGCATATCCTGCCGGATCTGCGAAAGGCGTATCCCGATCTCCGGCTGTATATTCGCGAGGCGATCCCCCAGGATCTTCTGACGGGATTGGACGAAGGCACGCTCGACCTCCTGATCTATCCGCTCCCAGTGCGAGGCTCTGACTTCGATACAGCGGCTTTATTCCGCGAGCCCTTGCTTCTTGCTGCGCCCCACGATCACCGCCTGACACTAAAATCCGAGCTCAATCGCGCCGACCTCGCAGGTGAGACCATTCTCGCCCTGGCGCAGGGTCATCGGCTGCACGATCAGGTGCGGGACCTTTGCGAACAGTACAATGCGAACCTGTCGCTCGATTACGAAGGCACCAGCCTCGATACTCTGCGACACATGGTGGCGATGGGGATGGGACTGACGTTTCTTCCATCACTCTACGTCGATTCAGAGATAAAGGGCGACGGTCAGATCGCAACGCTGCCATTCAAGACGCGGCCGCCATCACGCCTGATCGGTATGGTCTGGCGTAACCCGTCGTCGCAGAAAGATGATTTTCTCGCGCTCGCCGACCTTCTGCGGGGCATCCTCAGATTGCGCACCAAGGCGGTCAATATCGTCAACTGACTCGCCTCTGCGGTCGCACCGCAAACCACAGTCTCTGAACAATTGTTGACACCCTCTTTCCGAGCGGTGCCCATCTTATCGTTTTTTTCTATCAAAACCGGCCTTTCTTATTTGTAGAACAAAACGATATTTCCTCTATCGACGGATCGGCGCCGCGCCGGTTCAGGTGGAGAGAATTCGTTGTCCGATTATGAGCCACAGGCGCCCTACGCGATCCGCCAGTTTGAAATCGATGTCCTGATTCCCATCCATCTCTTCGGCTACGACATTTCGTTCACGACATCGGCGCAGGCAATGGTGACGACCACCGTACTGGTCAGCCTCTATATGCTCTACGCAATACGCTCGCCGGCCCTGATCCCGGGACGCCTGCAGGCAAGCGTGGAGTTTGTGTATGTGTTCGTTGCCGGCACCGTCACCAAGATCGCCGGACGCGAGGCTGAGCGGGCCATTCCGTTTATTTTCACGCTATTCGTCTTCATCCTATTCGGCAGCCTGTTTGGCATAACGCCCCTGAAGTTCACCTTCACCAGCCATTTGATCGTGACGCTGACGCTGTCGTTGATGGTGTTCGCCTACGTCAATTATCTCGCTTTTCAGAAACAGGGGTTTGGGTTCTTCCGATCGTTCATGCCGACAGGCACGCCGATCTATATGGCGCCATTGATCGTAACGATTGAACTGATCTCTTACTTCTTCAGACCGATTACGCTGGGCGTCCGGATATTCGCCAATATTCTCGCCGGACACATCATGATCAAGCTGTTTGGCGATTTCGCTTACATGATGACCGATGCTCTAGGCCTTGCCGGCGCTGCCCTGTCGGTATTCCCGCTCGCCATCATGGCCGTGCTGTACGGCGTCGAGATCATGGTTGTTCTCGTCCAGTCGTACATTTTCATCATGATCACCTCGCTCTACATCCGGGACGCACTGCATCCGCATTAACGCCCCGACCTCTCACTCGCCCCCACCCCAAAGGAGATTAAAAAATGACCGATGATGGACTTCGCCTGGTCGCCGCCGCCCTGGCCCTGCTGCCACTGATCGGTGTCGCGCTCGCGCTTGGCAAGATCTTTTCGGACTGGCTTTCCGCGATTGCACGGAATCCAAGCACAAGCGAGAAGCTACAGCCGGTCGGATTGCTCGGCTTTGCGCTCACCGAGGCAATCGCCCTGTTCGCCCTGATCGTTTCGTTCATCATCCTGTTCGTCGGGTGACCGCATGATTGCACGGGCAGAATCCAAATTCTCCGGGGCGAGCGTGCAGGAACGCCCTGAGTCTCCCGGGGGAGCACCGGTCGGTAGGCCATCATCCGAATCTCTGGTTCCGATCACCGTCGCCGCTGGTGACGGGATCGGGCCGGAGATTATGACAGCCTGTCTCGACGTTCTGCGTATCGCCGGCGCAAAGCTGGACATTGAAACAGTCGAAATCGGGGAGAAGTTATACAACGAGGGACACAGCTCGGGCCTGAGCCCCGACACCTGGTCAAGCCTGCGGCGCACCGGCGTGTTTTATAAAAGTCCGATCACGACGCCGCAGGGCGGCGGGTATAAGAGCCTGAATGTTACACTGCGCAAATCGCTTGGCATGTTCGCCAATGTCCGCCCCTCGCGGGCGCTCGCACCTTTCATCGACACACTGCATCCGGGCATGGATGTCGTGATCGTGCGCGAGAACGAAGAGGATCTGTACGCCGGCATCGAACATCGGCAGACCGATGAGGTATACCAGTGCCTGAAGCTCGTTTCGCGCCCCGGCTGCGAGCGGATTGTCCGCTACGCATTCGAATACGCCCGCATCCATGGTCGGCGCAAGGTATCCTGCCTGACCAAAGACAACATCATGAAGATGACCGACGGTCTGTTTCATAAGGTGTTCGATGAGATTGCCCCCGAATATCCGCAGATCGAGGCCGAGCACTGGATTGTCGATATTGGTGCAGCAAAACTGGCCAGCGACCCCGGCGCCTTCGATGTCGTGGTCACGCCGAACCTCTATGGTGACATTGTGAGCGATATCACTGCCGAGATTTCGGGTTCGGTCGGGCTGGGTCCGTCGGCCAATATCGGCACAGAATGTGCAATGTTCGAAGCCATTCACGGCTCGGCACCCACAATTGCCGGTCAGGATGTTGCAAATCCGTCGGGCCTGCTGCTCGCAGGCGTGATGATGCTGGCGCATATCGGTCAACCGAAGGTCGCCCAGCGCGTCCATAATGCCTGGTTGCGCACCATCGAGGAGGGCGTGCATACGCCTGATATTTTCGGCAAGAACTCGCACGAAAAGGTAGGGACGGCAGCTTTTGCCGAGGCGGTCATCGCCCGGATGGGCCAGCAACCGGAAACCCTTCCCGCCGCCGCCTATGCAGCGAATGGCGAACGGATCGTCATGCCGGAGGTCGAGCGGCGCACGCCGGCCCTGAAGAAATTGGTCGGGGTCGACGTCTTCCTGCAATCGACATTGACCGTCGAGGCTCTGGCGGAAACCCTGCGCGCACTCGATACCGACACCTATACGCTTCAAATGATCACCAACCGCGGCGTCAAGGTCTGGCCGGATGGCCTGGCGGAAACCTTCTGCACCGATCACTGGAGATGTCGTTTCATGTCGATGCCGGACCAGGCTTTTGGCAAACCGGCGATCCTGGATGTGTTGCAGACGCTCGATGACTGGGGTCTCGACTTTATCAAGACCGAGCACCTATACCTGTTCGACGGCGAACCCGGATACTCTCTCGGCCAGGGTCAGTAGGCGGAACGAACCCCGCAAATTCAAACTACCGCACAAGCACAGCTCTAACCGACGCCAGATCTTTGCAAATAGAGATCGACACCACCAAGGCACCCGCGCCATGACAAACACCCGATCAAACTCAAACCAGCATTAGGATTAGATATGAGAAAAACACGTTTAGCCCTCGCTTCCGCTGTCTCGGTGATTGCTCTGACCTCCATCGCGTTCGCATCTTCTGAACGGCACAAACAAGCTTCTGATGAAGTGATAACAGAACAACGTCATTTATTGGCCAAGAACACCGATGGTGCGGGCTTTGGCCCGCAATCACCCCGTGATATCGATGCTGTTGCGGGTAGCAACCGCCGCGCATTTGAAGCTGCGCCCAGCCACACAGCGATGAATCTCTGCAACATCCATTTCCACGAAAACGCGGAGCACAAAGGCGGCGAATTCACGACCTACGCTGGTAACGGCGACAGCCAAGGATATGGTACCGGCTTCAAATATTCCGGTACGTTGTCCGATGCCGAACTGTCACGATACGACCATAAAGTGGGCGTGAGCAAACACGGTGATCTGGAACCAGGCGACACCATCGAAGTTCACTACGTTCATACAACTGCACAAGTCGAGCCGGGTGCGACGCTAGGCGCTTGTCTGAGTAAGGCCATCAAAAACCCACAGCTACGCGTTGAAACTCAAATTTATGTTTTGGTGAACGACGAAAATGCACTCGACTTCGTCAAGTTGACGCACCACGAAGTCGTCAACGGTGTGCACCAAGCAACCAACATCCCGACCGATACTGGCACGCCTGTCCAATATGCGGGTTCCACAACTGGCCCGGGCTTTAACGAAACCGGCTCGCCATTCCAGGTGACCTGGAGTGTTCGCCCTCAAATCGCAAAGGTCTCCATCAGTTCGGTCGACACATGGTTAAAGGGAAACACCTTTGACGAAGACCATGCACATGGTGTTCGCAACCTTGTGATAAATCCTGAACTTCTGTCCCGAATTCAAAAATAGTCGTCAACAATAACGGACTGAATGAGAGGACACGCCTTTAGGCACGACTTGTTGAAACTCTCATGCCCCGCTGCCATCCAGCAGCGGGGTATGCGGCGCCAATAGCGGTCGTCGCCAAAATTGGACTTCAACTTGTTTGTCTGTATCAACGCCCCTGATGTTTGAATCCGCGTTAAAATTTTGAACGTGAAGTTCACCACCGCCAAATCAACCGCGCCCCGGCGCGCGGGATTACATATCTTATGGAAAATTGGTGGGCCCGGAGGGCAACCATCTTAACCTGCTGTTTCAGGCGACAGGTGTGAAACCGAAGCGACTGCCGGTGTCGGGTCAATCAAACACGAGCGATTCTCCGAAATGACAGCTTACGCGGCCGTCAAACGGCAAGCCGACTATGTCCTGGCCGTAATTCCAAAAATTTGGTCGGTCGTCAGTTGGCTCTCCTGCGCCGGACGAAGCCCAACCCCGCGAGGCCAAAACCCAATACGGCGAGGCCAGCCGGCTCCGGGATGGCTGTAGACTCAGACGTATTGACACGAAACTGCGGGAGTATCGTATTCGACGTGCCGCCAGGCCCGCCCAGGGTTCCATTGATGTCGCTGAAGGCCCCCTCGGTGTAGTTCGGGGATTGCCCCTCCCAGTAGAAATAATTCAGGTTGCTGTTACCGGTGAAATCAAATTCCATGTGATAGGCATTGCCCGCCAGCAGATCTATCTGACCGAAGAAGACATCGATGAACTCCAGTCCCGACGTCGAGATATTCCCGGTCGAGCCCGATGCCAGCACCGCACTGTTCGTGATGTCGAATATCTCGAAGTTAAGGGTCTTGCGGGTGACATCCTGAAGTACGCCGAACGACGTAATCGACTGGTTTGCATTCATGGTGAATTGCATCCCGCGCCCGCCGTCCCAACCGTTATTGCTGTTGTGGCTGAGCAGGATGCCGTTTGCGTCGACCGCCGGGTTAAAGATGCTGTCCGGATCATATGGCACATTCGAAAAGACCGTCGGTGCCGCTTTGGAGATTGTCGGCAAAACAGCAACCGCCAGGCATGCGAGAACGATCACAGATAAAATTGGGCGGTGAGCCACATGCGTGTGGTTGGTAAACATTGTCCTGCTCCTACGAAATTTCGATTGGGTCGAATGCAAATATGCAATTCTCATGCCAGTTGCATCGTTCGGAGCGCGTTTTGCCCAATCGCGGCCGACAACAGCCGGATTACAAAGGTTTCAGGGCAACCAGCAGATAAAATGTTCAAGTTCGTGAGCACGCGACCCGGCGAACCTGCTCATATCCGAGCGCGCCGTGCTCGAATACGAGCGGATTTGGTGCCCCGTATTCATTTTATCACCTGCCGCGGACATCGTCGTTTCCACAAGATGAACCTTCCGCCCGATAACAGCGTCAGCGGGCGTTAAAACGCCAACATTGAAAGATCCGCCGGCCGACACATCGCGCCGCAGCGAACGGATATCTCTGTCTTATGGAAAATTGGTGGGCCCGGAGGGCAACCATCTTAACCTGCTGTTTCTGGCGACTGGCGTGAAACCGGAGCGACCGCCGGAGCCGTTAATGTGTTTCGAGACCTGACTATGTCCGGATGATTGGTTACGCCCTACTTGTCCCGATTATGTCGATAATCTACGAACAACCATGGATTCTCCGACTGAAGACCTCGCCGCCTTTGTGTCCGCCCTCGATATAGGTTCGGTCCCGCCTGCGCTCTGCGGCATTGTATCCCAACACGTGCTCGACGTTCTCGCGGGCATCTATGCAAGCATCGATATTCCTGAGGCCGCGAATGTGGCCGCAATTATGGGCGACGACGATGCGGCGGTAGCCGGCAGGATCGCCATGCTGGCGCATGCCGCGGAATCCGACCCCATCCATGCGGGAACCACCATATGCGCAGGCCTGGTGGCCGTACCGCCGGCCCTGCTTTTCAGCCCGGACGGCGCAACGGCGGTCGCCGCCGTTATTGCGGGCTACGAAACCGCCATACGGATTGGCGAGGCGCTTGGGTCTTCGCGGCTGCTGGGGATGGGATGGTGGCCGACGGCCGTTATAGGCACCGCGGGTGCTGCCGCCGCGACGGCGCGGGCACGTGGCCTGAACGTAACGGAAACCCGAAATGCAATATCGCTTGCGCTGGTTCAGGCGGGCGGCCTCGGCACCGGCGCCCCGCTGGCACCGGAATCACGGAACCTGCTGGCTGCCAACTGCGTGCGAACCGGCGTTGAAGCGGCAGATTTCGCAGCCCGCGGCATCGCAGGGCCGCCCGAACCCCTGACAGGTGACCGCGCCTTCCTGTCCGCGTTCGGTCTCGAGCCTTTTCCCGACCTGTTGCTGAAGGGTTTAGGCGATGACTGGAAAATTACCACCACCAGCCTGAAAGCCTTTCCCTGCGCACTGCAGGCTCAGTCAGCGTTGGCGGCACTGTGCGAGATGGTGTCCGGACACAGGCTGACACCGGAAGACGTCGTCACCGTTGAGATCGGGTTGCCGGAAGCGATGCGGCGCATCGTCGATCGCCCTGGCGTGCCGGAAACGCGCTTTGGCGCGGCTGCCAGTCTGCCGTTTCTGGCTGCCGCCTGCCTGCTCGACGGCGATGTTCTGCCTGCGCGGATGGCGGAAGATCGGCGGGGAACGCCGGAAATACGCGCCGCGATGGACAAGGTGCGGGTCGTTCACGCGGCGGAACTGGATGCGGCGTTACCCGCCGCCTGGCCGGCTCGGGTCCGGGTCACGACAACCAGCGGCGAATTCACCCGTGACTGCAGAATTCCGCCCGGCCATCCCGAAGACCCCATCGCCATGACCGTGACCATTGAGCGGTTCCGCGCCTATAGCGCCGGACAGATCAATGCGGCGGCGCAGGATACGATGATCGACGCGGTCAGCGGTCTGGCAAACCTGACGGATATGTCGGCAATCAGCGCACCGTTGCTCGCACTGTCCTAAACCAGCGGAGAGACGGTACCGTCTTCGTTGAGGACCGGAATACTCACCAGATGCGGCTCGCCTCCGACCGAGAGTGTCAGGTTAGCCACCCCCACCGCACCGTTCGGCAACGCTTTGACCGCGGTGAGCGGCACCGACCCCATGCAGGCTTCAAGGGTGACATCGGGCGCACCGAGACCGGGGACGGTTTCGCCCTCCAGAATCGCCGTCAAGCTTCCCGCAACCCAGTCATCCAGACGTTCCGTGCCATAAGTCCGACCGATGCGGACCCAATGCCCTTTATAGGCGAGCGACACCCGCAGCGCGTAGCGTGCGCCGAGATCGAAATTGCCGTCCAGCCGGCGCAATGCCGCGTTCTCCGCGAGGTCGGCTGCCAACTCGACAATCACTTCTTCCGCCCCAGCAAGGCGTGCGGGACCTTCGATCGCCGCCGTCAGAGGACCGGTCCGGGTGTAATCGGCATTTTCATAGGCGCCGTCAAGACAGTCGCGCGCGAGGATTGCGGCTTTCCGCGACAGCGCAATCTCGGTCTCATCCACCGGATGACGCACGGATCGGAACAATGCCGTCGCATCCAGCAGCTCAACGCCCGGCAACCCGGCGATCAGCGGTGATGCGATCCCGCCGGGCAGTTTGTTGAGCTCCAGCACGCCGATCCGTTTCGACCCGTCGAGCCGCTTTGCGAGATCGGCACCGGGCCGGGGTGTGGAGACGATATCGCCCATGTGAGAAGTCTCATCGATCCATCCCGCAACCCGCTTCGACAGGCTGACGAAATATTCCGGTGCCCCGGTCGCGGGCAGCACAAGAACACCCTGCGACCAGTAAGGAATAAAGTGGGTGAGCCACGATACCGCGGCCGGGCGGGGAAAATTGTTATAGAGGAGCAGCGCATCCATCCCCGCCTCCACCATGGCGGCACGGAGCTTTTCAACACGGGCGTCCAGAACTGCCGCGGGGACCTCAGTCTCGTCCCACGAGAGCAGGCCGCGTCTCATATCGCCACCGACAGCAATTCACGCGGCAGCGTGCTGAAAGTCTCATACCCATCCTCGGTCACCGCCGTCGCTTCGCCCAGGACCATATAGCCGACATCCGGGTGATACGTGTTGGGATGCACGATCAGGGTCGCACCTGCCGGCAGGATCGTGTCCACGTCTTCGAGAATATGCGGTGGATTATCGACAAACAGGCCGACGCCATGGCCACGCACGCGGGTGTATTCGCTGGTGCAGTAGACCCCGAGATCGTATTTGCGGAAGACGTCGTTCTCCGCCTTGGCAATCTCACTCGCTCTGACGCCGGCTTTCAGGATGGCACTGCCCGCCTCCACCGCCTCGATATAGACATCAAACGCATTAAACTGTGCCTTGCTCGGCTCACCGACGACCAGGGTGCGGCAGACCTGGGCGTAATAGCCGTCCACCGCAGGTGTGAGCTCGGTCGTCACCAGATCACCCGCCTGGATGCGCCGTTCACCGGGCGGGTGCATGCCACGAACCTCAACGCCGCCGGAGCCGAGGATCATGAAATTCTCAGGGCAGCCCGCTTCACGGAAAAACGTTTCAATCTCGGCGATCAGCTCGTATTCGGCGCGCCCGACCTGGCAGGCTTCCATAAAAATCTTATAGCCCTCATCGGCGATCACGGCGGCGCGGCGCACGGCTTCGATCTCGACCGGCGATTTAACCAGCAGCAACCCGTCGATCAGCGATGTGCCGTCCTCGACATCTTTTGCCGCGTCCGATCCGGAGATGCCGAACGGCATCAAGGTTGCAGGTGCGGAAGCGACTTTACGATTGCCGAGCCGGTCAAGCTCGGTGCACACCGTCTCGGTCAAATCATCACATTGTACAATATCGGCATAGGGCGTCTCGACCGCTGCCCGTGCCGCATCGGCGGCGGATTCCACGAAGAGCCGCGTCTCGCCATCGGCAAAAAACAGCGCCAGCGCTTCGCCCTCGACCGGGGGAAAATCCGTGACATAGCGCAGATAATCGCACTGCCATGCATTGCCATAGACGAGCACCGCTTCACAGCCGGCCTCCGACATTGCTGCCATCAAGCGGCGGCGGCGTTCCTGATGTACCGGTGTCATTCTGCGGCCTCGCTGGACGGCACGAAACCGTATTGGTCCGCTGCCGCCTGTGGTGTGATCAGGTCTTCACGCAGATCCGCCTCGATCGCCGCACGTTCCCGGTTGCTTGCATCGCCATAGCCGCCACCGCCAGCGGTCAGGAACGTCACTCTGTCGCCTGCGTGGAGCTGGATATTGGTTTCCTTCGTTGCCCGTTCTTCGCTGCCATCGACGCGGCGAATAATGGCAACGTTCGAGTGCCCGTCGCCGCCGCCAAGAATGCCCCAGGGCGGCTGGACGATGCGTTCGAGATTGATATTCGCCGACGTTTTCTGCAGGCACCGGTACGTTATGACGGTCCCGAACCCGCCGCGATGTTCCCCAGGGCCACCGCTATCGGCCCGCAGGCCGAACTCTTCGACGATAAAGGGAAAATTGGTTTCCTGGACCTCGATGGGCACATTGCGCACATCGCCCTGGCAGATCGACACGGCAGCGCTTTCACCGTCGCCGGTGGGCCGTCCACCCCAACCGCCGCCAAAGATATTCATCAGAAGGAAACGTCGCCCGTCGCCTTCGCGGTAGCCGTAAAACGACACGCCGCCCATGTCACCTTTATGGGCCGCCGGCACCTTGTCGGGCATCGCGGTCGCGAGCGCCTTCAGAATGGTGTCGATAACCGTCGGCAGCATGATCGACCAAAGACCGATCGCCGCCGGCGATTTTGCGTTGAGTATGGTCCCTGCGGGCGAGATCAATTTGAGCGAGCGAAAGCAGCCCTCGTTCACCGGTGCATCCGGCATTGTCAGGCATTTAAACGCGACACGGGCCGCCGCCAAACCTCCCGAGAACCCGGAATTCAGCGGCGTCGGCACCTGCGGGTTCATGTCCGAATAATCCACCGTCATCTCATCCCCCGCGACGGTGACCGTGACTTTTACATCGAGCGGCACATCGAGCGTGCGTCCGTCATTGTCGAGCACGCTTTCAGCGCGATAGACCCCATCGGGAATTGCGGCGACGACTTCGCGTGCCTCGGCTTCCGACTGGTCCCAGATTTCGGCAATGCAGGCATTAACCGTCTCAATTCCATAGCGGCCAAAGGCTTCGCTCAGCCGCCGCTCACCAAGATGGCAGGACGCGATCTGCGCCCGAAGATCGCCGAGCGACGATTCCGGGAAGCGCAGGTTATCGGTCAATATCTGCCAGACGGCTTCGTTGCGTTTGCCCGCCTCGTAGATCTTGATCGAGCGGAGCTGCAGGCCTTCCTGGAAAATCTCGTTGGTCGCGTAGGAGCCGAAGCCGACCCGTGTGCCGCCGACATCGACCCAATGTGCGCGGTTTGCCGCGAAGGCAACAAGCTCGCCATCATGGAAACACGGCGTATAGATACAGATGTTATTGAGGTGCTGGCCGCAGGTCTCGGCATGATTCATGATGATCGCGTCGCCCGGTTCGAACCCATCGAGCCCGAAGCGTTCGATCCCGTCGAGCACGGCGGCTCCGAGATCCGCGAGGAAGATCGGCAGGCCGCCCTTGTTCTGGCTGATCATCCGCCCTTCGAGGTCGATCAGGCCGCAGCAGTAATCGCGGACCTCATAAATCATCATGTTATAGGCGGATTTGCAGAGCGCGGTTGCCATGTCTTCGGAATAGGCGACGAGCGAATTGCGGACCACTTCGAGCGTGACCGGATGAACGTTCATACTGTTGCCTCGTTTCTGCATTGGCTAAGCCTCTGCCGCGATAGCGATGTCGAGATGACCGTGTTCGGTCACGGTCGCGACATCACCGGGGAAAATCAGCGTCGTTGAATTCGGCTCTTCGATCACCGCCGGACCTTCGATAACGCTGCCGGGTGCCAGTCCCGGCCGCCACACGATACGGCTGGTGACCGGTGATGCCGGGTCGTCAAAAATCACGTCCCGGGTCTGGTCAGGCTGCACATCTTCCGGCCGGTATGTTTCGGACATCCAGTCGAAGGATGTGTCCGCCCCGATGGCCCGCAACGTGAGGCACAGATTGACGATCTGAATACTTTCGTCTGGTGCCGCGTGGCCGTAGCGACGGTCATGCAGACGATCGAAAGTCTGTCGCAACGTGTCGGATCCGCCGCCGGTCAGATCTTTGGCACCGTCCAGCGGTACGGGAATCGTATGTTCCTGACCGCGATAGCGCAGATCGGCGGCAAACTGCATATCCGTGCTGCCATCGCCAAATCCTTCCAACGCAATCCGCTCATTACCCTCGCTGTGCAGTTCGTCAAAGGCAGCCTGTGCCGCAGCCTCATCGATATGGGCAAGATCGCCGACAAACGTGCGCACAAAATCCTGGCGCCACGGTGCCAGCAACATGCCGAGGGCCGAGAAATTGCCCGGATAACGGGGAATGATCACACGCGGGATAAAAATTTCGCGGGCGATGGCGACCGCATGCAGCGGCCCCGCGCCGCCAAAGGCGATCATGGCGGTGTCGCGTGGATCGCACCCGCGTTCGACCGACACGGTCCGCACCGCCAGCGACATGGACGCATCGGCGATTTTGGCAATGCCGAGCGCTGCATCCGCCACCGACAGACCGATGGGATCGCCAATCTTCGCCTTAATGGCCGCTTCGGACAAAGCCGGATCAAGCCCCATGCGCCCCGATAAAAACCGGCCGGCATTGAGGCGTTTGAGCACGAGATCCGCGTCCGTCACGACGGGCACATCGCCGCCCTTGCCGTAACAGGCGGGCCCCGGATCGGCACCGGCGCTTTCCGGGCCGACATGCAATCCGCCCCGTGCATCGGTCCAGGCGATACTGCCGCCGCCCGCACCGACTTCGACGATATCGACGACGGGAAGCTGCATCGGCTGGCCACGGGAATAGCCGCCAATATAATAATCTTCACTGACCTCGGGTGCGCCGTCGGTGATCAGGCTCGCCTTGGCGGTCGTGCCGCCCATATCGAAACCGATGCATTGTTCGAGGCCGAGAATCTCCGCAATCCGTCCTGCAGCGATCATCCCAGCAACGGGGCCCGATTCCATCATCGTCACCGGCTGCACCCGCGCCTGGCTGAGCGACATCGTGCCACCGTTCGAGCGCATAATCTGGATCGTTCCGCCGAATTTCCCGTCGGACAGGAAGCCTTCAAGCCGGTCAAGATAGCCCCGCACACGCGGGCCGACATAGGCATTCAGCGCGGTCGTCGATGTCCGCTCATATTCACGGTATTCGCGCAGAATATCGTGCGATAGCGACACGAACATGCCGGGACATACACGGGTCAGTATATCGCCGATGCGCTGTTCATGGATTGGGTCGGCATAGGCGTGGATCAGGCAGACGGCCACTGATGACACGTCCTGCGCCAGGAGTTCGCGCCCGATCGCCTCGACCTCGGCATCGTCAAGCGGATCGAGCTCTTCGCCGGATGCCATCATCCGGGCAGACACTTCCCAGGTCAGCGAGCGCGGCACCAGTGGGCGCGGGCGCTGGAATTCGAGATTGAAGGCTTCGGGCCGGTTGTTGCGCCCCATCGTATAGACATCGCGAAACCCCTTGGTCGTGATCAACGCGGTATGGGCGCCCTTGCGTTCCAGCACCGTGTTGATGGCGATCGTCGTGCCATGCAGAAAATCGGTGATCGCAGATATGTCGGTATCCACGCCGGTCAATGCATCAGCGACGCCGCGGGTGGGGTCGTCAGGTGTGGTAGATGTCTTGTCGATGACGATTTGGCCGTCACGAAGCCCGACGAGATCGGTAAACGTCCCGCCTATATCAATTCCAACGCGTTCCATGTGGTTCTTACTCTGCCGCGCCTGGGCGCGGGCGTGTTTCAGGCAGCGGCGGGATCAAGGGCGTCCTGCCGGCTTTCCATCGGTTTCGGGTCGCGCAGGCCAAGAATGCGCCGCGCGTTGCTATACAGAATCTTTTGCTGGTCCGCAGACGAGATACCGGTTTCATCCAGGAATCGCAGCGCATCCGCCGGACTCCAGCACGGGTAATCGCTGCCATACATGACATGATCGGCGCCATAATAATCGATGGCGAATTTGATGCCTTCCATGTGCGGCGACACGGTGTCGCTATACATTCGCTTAATATAGGTGCTCGGCTCCTGGGGCAGTTTCGCTTTCTTGCCATTCTTGTCCATACGCCCTGACTGGTAAGGCAGCGCACCACCGGTATGCGACATCACGATTTTCAGATCGGGGTGTCGTTCCATAATACCGGAGAAGACCAGCCGCATCGCGGCCACGCTGACCTCGATCACCCGGCCGAGGCTGAGGTGCAGCGCGCCGTCATATCCTTCGAGCGAATCCTGGAACAGGGCATCGGTCGGATGCAGGAAAAGCGGAATGCCGAGCTCGGCGGCCCGGGCATAGAACGGATCAAGCCGGTCGGCATCGATCCGCGGGTCGGCGCCGATACTGCCGGGAAGATTGGCCCCCATCAGGCCGAGACGGCCCACCGCATCGTCCAGAACGTCTATCGCGATCTGCGTGTCGAGGAGTGGTACAGCGGCACTAGCCCACACCCGGCCGGGATATTTGCGCTGTGCCCCCGCCATTTCCTCATTCCAGAACAGGGCGTCATCGCGTCCCATTTCGGGTTCAACGTCGGAGAAATGGACCGAAAGCGGGCCGATAGAGCACACAACATCGATGTCATGGCCCAGCCCGTCCATATGGGCGAGCTGGTCGTCGAGATCGAACCATTCCTTCCAGCTGTTCAGCGTGTCCGTGCTCTTGGCATGGCGTTTATAGGCATAGCCGCCCCGGTCATTGACCGTGACGCTGGGATAGCCTGCACGCTTGCCGAGATGCTCCAGAAACGTTCTGGGCCACCAGTGGAAATGAGAATCGATAATGTGCATGGCGCGTGCTCTCCGCTGCCGTTAGATGACCGGGCCGGGTTCGATAACCCGGCCCGATATCGCTCGTCAGTTGCCCGTTACTTCTTTTTGCGGGCTTTCGGCGGCCCGATTTTCACCATCTTGCGGAATTTGGCGAGCAGCGGTTCCGGCGTGGACATTGCCGTGTTGATGACCGACTGGATTTTCTCCGCCGTGACCGGATTGACGATCATGCGGCGCTCCTTGGCTTCCTTCCGGAAGGCGGGATCGTTTACGGTTGCCACAAACGCTTTTTTCAGCGCGGCGACCCGGTCGGCAGGAACGCCTTCGGGGGCAAAGAAACCATGGCCGACATAGGCCGGCGCTTCCATGAAGTCGAGCATCCGGCGCTGGTCGTCGGTGGTCACCAGATCGCGCATGTTGGGCACGCCGGCGAGTTCTTTCTCACCGGGGCCAACCTGAACGAGCTGGATGATCTTCTTGTCTTTCAGCCAGCCGGGCTTGGTCGTCACGTAGCTGTTATAGAAGCTGCCGCGTCCGTGGACCTCGCCGGATTCCATCGCCTTGTTCATCGGTCCGGCGCCGCGATAGCCGGGGACGATCTTGAACTTCGTGCCGATGACGGCGTTCATAAAGGCCGGAATGATATAAGCCGATGACAGCTTGCTCGATGTCGCCATGATGACCTCGGTCTTCTTGGCGCCCTCCAGTGTCGTTGCCGGCGCAGTGTGCCACACCGTGCTGACTTCGGTCATGGCGGTGGTGGAGCCGAGCCACTGGAATTTGGCCGGGTTGAACTTCACCTTGCGCAGCAGCGGTGCGTTGACAGCGATGGGCAATGCCGCCCCGAGTGCCGTGCCGTCCTTCGGGGCGGCATTGCCCATAAAGGACATCATTTTCGCACCACCGGCACCAGCGCGCGCTTCGACGATCATGTTCGGCTGACCGGGAACGCGGGCGGCCATGTGCTTGGCAACAAGACGGGCCACCGACGAGAACCCGCCGCCGGCGCTGCCGCCGGAATAGAAGGTAATCGTTCTGCCCTTGTAGAAATCGGAGACCGAATCGGCAGATGCCACGCCGAGCGGCAGCGCCGCCAGGGTGATTGCAATACCGGTCGTTTTCAAAAATACGTTCATCGTTTCACTCCCGCGGAGATTTCTCCGCATTCTTAAGATTGATTTTAGTTCCGCGTCTTTGGCGGATTTATTTGACCATCGAGTTAGCGTTGTCGACGGCATCGGTCCAGATGCCCTTCTCCTTGTAGAAAGCGATAGCCGCCGGATGGTACGGCACCAAAGGCAGATTGCTGGCCGCCGATTTATGCTTGAACCCACGCAGCGAGAAATGCGCCTTGTTGAGCTCCGGCGTGTTGTCCCACAGGGCCTGCAGGACATCCTTGATGACCTTCGGATCCTGTTTTGTATGGGTGACAATGTAGGAATCGAACGTCATCAGCGTCGTCTTTTCGGCGATGCCGAGGCGTTGCAGCGGCTTGATGGGCGGCAGCGTCACCAGACGAACACCGGGGAAGATGTTCTTCCGCAGCATGGCGAGGGTCCCAGGCGAATTATCGAAGGACAGATAGCGGACCTTTTTCTTCGCATGGATTTCGCGCACGACCGGCATCCCGAGCGACGCCCAGGACGCATCGACACGACCTGCGCCAAGTGCCCGCGGCGCATCCAGCGCACCCGTCACAGGCACACCGCGTACGTCTTTCCATCCGAGGCCGGCGGATTTCAACGCATAGGTCACCATCGGATTGATCACCGCATGACCACCGAAATCAGATGTGACCCGCTTGCCTTTGAGATCCGCGAACGTCTTGATGTCGGAATCCGCATACACAACAAAACTCAGACGCAACGCGCCGCTGCCCGACTGAATAAGACGGATGTTCTTGGTCGATTTCTTATTCTTGGTACGGCCGTTGAAATTGAAAAACGCCGTCGGCGACGAAATCGCGGAGAAATCGTACTTACCTTCATTCAGCTGGCCCATATAGGAATCCGGACCGCCAAAGGCACGCACGATCATGCGATGCCCCGAATGCTTGCTGGCCACCTTGGCGATCCCCGACCCGGTCGCATTAAACAACGTACCGGCACGATCAAGCGCCATCGTGAGGGTTTTCGCGCTCACGGGTGCGGATGTCAGTGCAAACGCACTAGATGCCGCCATCAGTATTCCGAGATGTTTCATTGAAATTCTCCCTATCCGTCGATTTATTTGTTATCGGCGATTTTTTTCGCCATTTATCGATAGTTCGTATTCTAACTAATAATCACTTTCGGCCAATATTTCATCCAAGGCAATCCTCTAGATTGTGACGCGTCGCGCGCGTCCGCGGCCGAAAAGAAGGCCAGTAACGACGAGGGCGGCAGCGATGATTGCCAACCCGCCCGCTGTATCATATGGCGCTGCTAACACGGCCAACCCACACACACCCAAGACGCCCCGTTCCGGCCAGCTGAGCCGGTCATACATAAAGCCCGCGACGCAGTAGCACAGAATAACCACCCCGACCGTCGATTTGACCATCACCGCTATGATGGCCCCGGCGCTGCCCTCAAAGACGAGCTCCGGATAAAAGACAAACAGGAACGGCACGATATAGGCCACGAAACCGAGCCGGACACCGGCCCAGCCGGTCTGCCAGAAATTGGTACCCGCCACCGATGCGGCCGCAATGGTCGCAAGACAAACCGGCGGCGTGATCATCGACAGCATGCCGAAATAAAACAGGAACATGTGGGCCGACATCTTGCCCACACCCGCCTCGATCAGCGCGGGTGCGGCGATCACCGACAGAACGATATAGATCACCGCCGACGGCATCCCCATCCCAAGGACGATACAGACCACGGCGGTCAGGAACAGCAGGATCACCAGGCTGCCATCGGCAGCCTCGGTCAGCAGTAGGGAGATATTGAACGCGAGCCCGCTCAGCTGCAGCAGGCCGATAATTATCCCGGCAATCGCAGTGATCACGGTAAGGTCGAGGATAATCCGGCCGGTTTCGATCAGCTCTTTCACGAGGCGCGACCATGTCGGGCGGGTATAGGGATGCAGGCTGCCGATAATCAGCGTCGCGATGGCAGCCGTCATCGCCGATTTCCCGGGCTGCCAGCGCTCCACCATCAGCGTCCAGATCAGCAGGAAGATCGGAATGATAAAGACGAGCCCGCGGCCGAGCACCTTGCCCAGTTTCGGCAGCATATCGCGGGGCAGCGGCGCCATTTTGTAGCGCCCGGCTTCGAGATCCACCTGGGTGAACAGCGCGATGTAATAGAGAATGGCGGGCAGCAATGCCGCGAGCACGACATCGCCATACGGCACCGCCATGAATTCAGCCATGATAAAGGCGGTAATCCCCATCACCGGCGGCATGATCTGCCCACCGGTTGAGGCGACGGCTTCAGTGGCCGCCGCGAGATGTCCAGGGTACCCGGCTTTGCGCATCATCGGGATCGTGATCGGGCCATCCATCAGCACATTGGCGACGGCGCTGCCCGATATCGTGCCGAAAAAGCTGGACGCGAGCACTGCAACCTTCGCCGGTCCGCCCCGAAACCGTCCCATCGCCGCCATGGCAAAATCGGTCAGCACTTCCGCGCCCTTAACGGCATAGAGCATCCGCCCGAACAGGATAAACGCGATGATCATGCTGACGGTCACCGTCAGCGGAAAGCCGAACAGCGCATTGCCGTCGAGATACATATAGACACTCAACCGGTCCCACGATTCGGCCGGGGCGTTGAGAAAGCCCGGGAAATAGTCGGCGCCTGCCGCATACACGATCAGGAATCCCGCCAGGACAACCAGCGCCCAGCCGGCCACCCGGCGCGTGGCTTCCATCACCAGGCCGACGGTGATCGTCCCCAGGGTCATTCTTTCGATGGATAACAGGCCGAGATCGTCGCGAATGACCGGATATCCGACAACCACAAACCCGCCAACCGCCAGGGACGCGACGACAAAGATCCAGTCATACCAGGGCGTACCTATCTCCGCGCGGGATTTGACTGCCGGCACCGACAGGAATAAGCCGACCATCCCGAGCGTGAAGATCAGTGCGAGAAACTGTTCCTTGAAAATGATAATCCCGAGGTCGGAATGAATCTCCAGCGACCACACCGCGCCCAGCAATGCCAGCGACATCAGGATTGCCTGGTGGATAAAGCGCACCGGGCCGGATAATCGACGGGCTGAACCGCCCGCATTCTCGTTGTCTGTCACAATCTCTCCCGACTGGCTTCTCTTGTGGAAACCTGAGCCAACATTCGGGCCGAAAGACGCAGGGGTCAAGAAAAAGCGTTTGCGGTCCGGGCTGACGGGTCGGTGCGACTGCGTTATCAATCGGGTCAGCCCGAATAATTTGAAACTTCCGCCCAATGACAGTATCGGCAGACGTTAAAACGCCAAATCTGAAACACTACCCCGCCCATGCGTCACGCGTCGGCGAATGGGTATGTATGTCCTATGGAAAATTGGTGGGCCCGGAGGGCAACCATCTTAACCTGCTGTTTCTGGCGACTGGCGTGAAACCTGCGCGGCCGCCTGGGCCCAATGTATCGTTCTGAAAGAAAAAAGGAGCGAGTAGCTGATCGCGACAGCCTGAAACCGCCGATGCCTGCACCCCGGGCACGCACGCATCCAGACCCGTCATCCGACCCAAAAGTTATGAATAGAGACAAGTCACCACACCCCGGTTTGCGCTGAAGAGGCCTTAATTTCTTTATGTGTTCATACTCCGGGGATACGATACGATGATCAAATGCCCCCTTTCTCGTCACCATTGCCTTTGCGGCGATGTCGAGCGGGCACCCGCAATGCGCGAGTTTCCAATGACATCCATCCTTCTCGTCGAAGATTCACCCTCGCAGGCCCGGCTGCATCATGCCTATCTGCAACCGATGGGCGTCGATGTCGTTATCGCAGAAACTGGCGCAGAAGCGCGCGACGCACTGGCAGAGAAAAAATTCGAACTCATGCTGCTGGACCTGAGACTACCCGATATTCACGGATTGGAGCTGCTCAACGATCCAGCCCTCGACTGCCCGCCCACGATCGTCCTTACGGGCGAAGGATCGCTTCGCCTCGCGGTCGATGCGATGCAGGCCGGCGCCATGGATTTCCAGATAAAACCGGTCAGCGCCGATAAATTGCGGGAATCCGTCGAGCGCGCGCTGGAACGGTTTGAATCTGTCCCGCAAGAGAACCTGGCCGTCGCTCCGGAGAAAGCAAAGACCGCCCCCGCCAGCGACAAGCAGGGGCCGAGCGGTTTCTTTGGTGAATCACCGGTGATGCGGAATGTTTTCTCTCTAATCGAAGCGGTAGCCCCATCGACTGCGTCTGTTTTCGTGACCGGAGAATCGGGAACCGGCAAGGAGCTTTGCGCGCGGGCGATCCATAATGCCGGACCGCGACGCAACGGTCCTTTCATCGCCCTTAACTGCGCCGCAATTCCCCGGGACTTGATGGAAAGCGAGATATTCGGCCACCGCAAAGGATCCTTCACCGGTGCCATCGAGAACCGCGAGGGTGCAGCGTCCATGGCCGATGGCGGGACGCTGTTTCTCGACGAGCTCTGCGAGATGGATATCGATCTTCAGAGCAAACTGTTAAGGTTCATCCAGACGGGCACATACCGCCGCGTCGGCGATTCCAGTGACCGCGACACTGATATCCGGTTTGTGTGCGCCACCAACCGCGAGCCGATGGAAGAGATTAAAGCCGGCCGCTTTCGCGAAGACCTGTATTACCGCCTGTACGTCGTCCCAATCGATATGCCACCGCTGCGCGCCCGCGGCCCGGATATCCGGTTGCTCGCAGAGAGGTTCTTGCGCGACTTCGCCAGAATTGAAAATAAGTCGTTCAAATCGATTTCGCCGGAAGCCATGGCCTGCATTCAATCACACGGCTGGCCGGGCAACGTCCGCGAACTGGAGAACGTGATACGAACGACCGTGGTTCTGAACGACGGTGAAGAGGTCGGGCTGGAAGCACTCCCGCCGCAGTTGCGCGCTGCGCCAGCCGGAGACATATCCGGCATCGAAGCCAGCTCTCAGGAGATGCAACCAACCGATTCTGGGGACATCTTCCTTCGGCCACTCGAAGAGCTGGAAATGATGGCGATCACAAAAGTAATCGACCATTTCGACGGCAACGTCACCAAGGCGGCCCGTACGCTCGGCATTTCCACGTCGACCATCTACCGCAAACGTGAAAACTGGGTTGCCAAGGGCTTCATTGAAGATTCCGACGCAGGGTAACCACCTGCACGAATTTAGGGGCCGACGTTCGACCGAGCGGCTCTTCCAACGAATCTCGGGCTGCGTATCCGGGATACGGCAATTATTAGCAGCGCGAACGCGAACACAATTGTCGACCCAGGCTCGGGTATTTCAGTTGCGGAAGACGAAGTGAGCCGCAATTCCGCATCGTGCGAAAAGGGTGCGAACTTATCCACCACCGGGTCTCCCCCTCCATTCGGTTCCTTCGTCGTGTAAAGATCGAAATGGAGATTAATCCCGGCTGCCAGTTGCGAGATCGACACATTTGCTGTCTTGAAGAACGACCCTGTTCCACCGTCGTACAGCGTCGAAGCGCCTGCTGCATCCTCACTGTTGTAAGTGCTTGTTGTGCTCCCGGCTGCGAACGTAAACATGAACTCGGTGAAGGCCGTGTCGTAGACGCCGTGGCCTCCGAGAGTCCTGCCCGAAGACCCAGGCGGTGGCGTTCCAACCCAGAAATCCTGATCAGTAAAAGTCACGCCGTTGATGTCGATCAATGCCCCGGCCAGGTCGTTGAGGGAAACGGCGTCCCCATTCTCTTTTAAAGCCGCTACTGAGAGAAAGTGTGTGGAAGAGAGCAGATCCGACTCGTTGTAATTCCCGCTTGGCGTTCCAAGAGCCACTATTGTGGCGGCCGATGCATTCTCGATAATACTTTCAGTCACCTGATCGTAGGTCCCTCCAATGATATCAAGCTGTAATGCGGGTACTGCCTCGGCCTTTGAGAGAGGCAGCATCAACATCGCAAGTATGAGAGGTGCGACGCAAATAACAATGAAACGACGGCGCGTGCCAAAATCAATCTGAAGCATTTTCAATCCTAAACAGAAGTGCCGGTGTCACGCGGGGGCGCAGACCTGCTTGGCGATGGGACCGATTGAATTTTCGGATCAACAGGCTGACGGGGGATTGCGGGGGCCTGGTCAGCTGGCCAAAGAACGGACCTTACCGACCGAAAAACAGCGTCATCAGCTCCGCGAACGGAGAGCCTGAACATCACATCTTTGGCACGGACATCAGCGGGCAAGTTACAAAAGACCGTCGTTTTCAGCTGATAGGGATTGCCATCCGTCATAGGAACGGATTTTTCGGCCATCAACGTCCGGTGTCGCGATTGATTATTGAGCGAATGAAACAGGATCTTGCCGGACAAAACCGTCGCCTTACGCCCCGCGCCGAAGCGACCGTAACAGGCAAATACAACATCGTTCCTGAGTTCGCCGTCATATCTGAGGTCA
>JBLIMV010000013.1:0-135482 GCA_047638395.1 Paracoccaceae bacterium
CATAGAGCTCCATATGGTCCAGCATCGCGTGAATGCGCGATTCCGCGAATTCATCTTTCAGCACGAACGAAAACAGTCCGCTGGCGCCGGTGAAATCCCGTTTCCAGATATCATGACCGGGATGGTCGGGCAGGGCAGGGTGAAGCACGCGATCGACTTCAGGCCGTGCCTGGAGCCAATGGGCAAGCTTGAGACCGGTTTCCATATGGCGGTCGAGGCGTACTTTCAGTGTGCGCAACCCGCGGAGCGCCAGATACACATCATCCGGCCCCGAATTCGCACCGAGGGCGGCGGCCGACGGACGCACGATGTCCCAGTGTTCCTCGGTGGTCGTGATCAGACCCATCATGACGTCCGAATGGCCGACGATGTATTTCGTCGCTGCCATCGCACAGACATCGACACCGTTCTCGAACGGTTTGAAGTAAATGCCGGCCGACCAGGTATCGTCCATCATCACGACGCAGCCAGCCTTGTGGGCTTCTTCGGCGATGGCCGGGATATCCTGCATATCGAAGGTTATGGAGCCGGGGGCTTCGACATAGACGATCTTTGTGTTCGGGCGGATCAGGTCTTTGATGCCGGCGCCGATCTTCGGATCGTAATAGGTTGTCTCAACGCCGAACCGCCCCACAATGTTGTCGCAGAAATTCCGCGCCGGGCCGTAGACGCAATCGACCATAAGAATGTGATCGCCCTGTTTCAGATAGGCGAGCATGGCGGCGTTGATTGCCGCAAGACCGGATCCCAGGGCGATGGAGCGATAGCCGCCGGAAATGGCGGCATATGCTTCTTCAAGCGCTTCATGGGTCGGTGTGCCGTGACGGCCATAGGTGTAAACGCCGGGTTCCCAACGATGATCGCGGCGATAATTCATCTCCGCGACGGAGCCCCACGCAATGGTCGACGCGTGATAGACCGGCGGATTGATGATGCCGTGGTTCGACTTGGGATCGCGTCCCTTATGGACGATTTTTGTATCTTCTTTCATGACACCCGGAATGCTGTGAGGAATGGAGGTCGCACCATAGTCTTGCTGGGTTCAGGTTTCTACCGGTGTATCGGTGCGGCTGCCCCATTCGGTCCATGATCCGTCATAGATGGCGACATCGTCTTTTCCGGTCAGGTGCATGGCAAGTGCGAGCACGCAGGCGGTGATGCCGGATCCGCAGGTGGTCACCACGGGCCGCGCCGTATCGATGCCGGATGCCGCGAGGCTTGCCGATAGTTCGGCGGCCGGGCGGATTGTCGAGGTGGCCGGGTCGATCAGCGTGTTGAAGGGCAGGTTATAACTGCCGGGAATATGGCCCGAGCGGCATTCGAGGCGGGGTTCGGGCTCGGCGGCGGCGAACCGTCCGGCCGACCGGGCGTCCAGAACCTGTTCCATGCCGGTGTCCAGATTTGCACGTACATCATCAAGTGACCGGACCATTGCCGGAT
Source organism: Paracoccaceae bacterium (assembly GCA_047638395.1). Lineage (GTDB taxonomy): Bacteria > Pseudomonadota > Alphaproteobacteria > MPNO01 > UBA830 > CAXBCP01. The sequence goes on from JBLIMV010000013.1 coordinate 1,441, forward strand.
TGAAGTTTGCTTTGAATGACGCGTCGGGGATTTTGGCGGCATCCGTCGACAGGGCGCGGCCTTCTGCCCGCCATTTGACCGATCCGCCGTCGAGCAAGGATACCCGGTCATGGCCAAACGCGCGAAGCGCCCACCAGACACGGGCCGATGTCATCATCGAGACATTGTCGTAAACGACGACATGGTGGTCGTTGGAAATACCGAGCGCGTTCATGTGGCGCGCGAACGTCGCTTCATCGGGCATCATGTGGGGCAGGGACGATGCCGGATCGGCGATCGCATCAATGTCCCAGAAGATGGCACCCGGTATATGCCCGGCGTTGAAGTCCTCGATCCCGGTGCGCTCGACAGTCGGCAGCGTCCATGTCGCATCGACAATGCGCACTGACGGGTTATCGAGCTGAGAGGCCAGCCATTCTGTTTCGACCAGTGTCGGAACTGCTTTGTCGGTCATCCTGCAATCTCTCCGGATATTTGAGTCTTCGGCTGGATTGAAAATAGACCGTTTGACGCAGGATGTAAGCGCCTGACAAAAAAAGACCGCCCCGAAGGACGGCCAAGTGCGGGGTGGAGGGGATAAAGTTAGTTGGGACGAACGGCCAAACTGTCCTGCCCGAAGCCGTTCGTCCCGCGCACAACGGGGAGCGAGCCCGCATGTGCGCTGTCTCAAATATCTGTTCAGCGGCGGAAACGGTGCACCGTAATTACCGGGGCCACCCGCCGTTCAATGCGCCGGCGGAAGACGGCGCGGTCATCTACAATTATGTGATCGGCGGCATAGGCATCCCGTGGCGACATACGGGGACCCCGTGCTACAATCCGCACCATGTTTCCTGTATTGGAGGTTGCCGGTCCGGCGAAATCTATGTTGGTCATCAGACAAATCCTGTCATCTGTTTCCGAGTTCATGAGGCGACTATGCCGAATCCTGCCTGACATGAACCTGAACGGTCTGTTCATCCTGCGTTCATCGAAGGGTCCGCATATTGGTGGTGTGAGACGTAAATTTTTGATCAGTGCGGGGGCACTCGCTGTGGCAAGCCTGTTGCCGTCGCTCAGCGAAGCCGCGGCCAAGGATCATGAACGTGCCCGGAAGGCCGTGAAGTCCGGCAAAATTCTGCCGCTCAAAAAAGTTCTTCAGCGTATTTCCAAGAAATACCCCGGAAAAGTGGTCGATGCGGACGTCCGCGAGGTTCTCAACAAGAAGACAAAGAAGAAGGAATGGCTCTATTTCCTGAAAGTGATCGACAAGAAGGGACGGGTGACCGACCTGACCGTCGATGCGAGAACGGCCATGGTGCGCGTGGCAAAACGCGGCGGCCCCTTGAAGAAGAAAGGCTGAGTCGTTGCGCGCGCTCGTTGTCGAGGATGACCAGGACCTGGCCCGCCAATTGACCGAGGCGCTTGTCGAGACCGGTTATGCGGTCGACACCGCCCATGATGGCGAAGAAGGACATTTTCTCGGCGATACGGAGCCCTATGACGTCATCGTTCTCGATATTGGTTTGCCCGTGATGGATGGTATCGAGGTGCTGGAACAATGGCGCGCGGCGGAGAAATCCACCCCTGTACTGATTCTGACGGCCCGGGATCGCTGGCGCGAAAAAATCGCCGGGCTTGATGCCGGTGCCGATGATTATGTGACCAAGCCGTTCCAGATGGAGGAAGTGCTGGCGCGTATTCGGGCCCTGGTACGGCGATCGACGGGCAACACGTCGCCGGTTCTGACCGCGGGGCCCGTCGCACTTGATCCCAGTGCATCGGTCGTGACGGTGGATGACCGCCAGGTGAAGCTGACGGCCCATGAATACAAGCTGCTGGCGTATATGATGCATCATAAGGGCAAGGTCCTGTCGCGGACCGAGTTGATCGAACATATTTATGCGCAGGATTTCGACAAGGATTCGAACACCATCGAGGTCTTTGTCGGGCGGTTGCGCAAGAAACTTGGCGTCGATGTGATCCACACTATTCGCGGCCTCGGCTACAAGCTGTCCGACGGGGATGACGCCGCGGTTTAACACCCGGTCCCTTGCCACCCGGCTGATCCTCGGCTCCGCCGTCTGGATCGTCGCGGCGCTCGTGGTGGGCGGGCTGCTGCTGGCCAGTTTGTTCCAGGGCCACGTTCAGCGGATATTCGATGACCGCCAGGTGATCATGCTCGACAGCCTGATCGTCGTTACCCGTGTGAACGCCAAGGGCGAGCTTGAACTGACCCGCCCGCCGGGCGATCCGGAATTCGAGAGACCGTTATCGGGCCGGTACTGGCAGATTACGCCGCCTGCCGGTGCGCCCTTGCGGTCGCGCTCGCTGTGGGATCAAACCCTGAAACTGCCCGAGGCTTCATCCGCGCGAACTGGCGTGCGGCGCTACATTGTGCGGGGCCCTCAGGATGAAGAATTGCGCGTACTGGAGCGCGATATTTCGCTTCCGGGCTCCGACAAGGCTTTTCGATACGCGGTTGGTATCGATTACGCAGAGGTCGAAGGCCTCGTGCAGCCATTCGTTATAACGCTTGTGTGGTCATTGGGCGTGTTGGGCATCGGCCTTGTCATCGGGGCAATGGTTCAGGTGCGCTATGGCCTGCGCCCGCTCAGTCGTATCCGTGACGCGCTATCCGCGATCCGGACGGGCAAGACAGAGCGGCTCGAAGGAAACTTCCCGACCGAGGTCACGCCGCTTGCCGATGAGATAAACCTGCTGCTCGATCACATTGGCCAGGTGGTGGACCGCGCGCGAACCCATGTCGGCAATCTTGCACATGCGCTGAAAACGCCCCTGACGGTTCTGACGAACGAAGCTGGGACGGATGATGGCCAGCTGGCAAGCACGGTCCGGCGACAGACCGATACGATGCGCCGCCGCGTTGATCATTACCTGACCCGGGCGCAAACCGCGGCGACGGCGGGGGTTATCGGCGCGCGCATCGATGCGCGCCCGGTGCTCGACGACCTGAGCCGAACATTGGGCAAGATCAACCGCTTCCGGCACCTGGAAATCGACGTGGTCGCGAACGGCGAAATCCCGTCCTTCCGGGGTGACCGCCAGGACCTGGAAGAAATGGCCGGTAACCTGATGGAAAATGCCTGCAAATGGGCAACAGGCCGGGTTTGCGTCATGGCCGATGGCGTCAATGGCGAGCTTCGGCTGGCGATAGAAGATGACGGCCCGGGATTGCCGGCGGATCAGCGCAAGCAGGCGCTTGCACGCGGCGGAAGACTGGACGAAACCGTGCAGGGCTCGGGGCTCGGCCTGTCAATCGTGCAGGAAATATCGTCGCTCTATGGCGGCAGTTTTGCGCTGGAAGATTCCGCCATGGGTGGCCTGCGCGCCGTTCTGACATTGCCGGCCGCCCCGATGCAGGCATCGCGAGCGGCCGCCGAGTAATCAGTTTTTACAGATCGACCGTCCACATCTGGGCATCGGGGTAGCGGCTGCCGGCGGTGAAGTCGGGCGGGATGGAATCGAACAGTTCCTGCAATTCATCGGCCGACAGTGAAATCTCGGTCGCCGCGATATTCAGATTCAGATGTTCCAACCGCTTGCTGCCCGGGATTGGCAGGACGTTGTCACCCTGCGCCATAACCCACGCGAGGGCGATCTGGGCCGGGGTGCATCCCTTGGCTTTGGCGAGCGCTTCAATCGGCGCGATAACGGCGACGTTGTGCTTTAGATTGTCTCCCTGAAAACGCGGGTGGTCACGGCGGCGATCCTTTTCAGCCATATCTCCATCGGCCTTGATTGCACCGGTCAGCATGCCGCGCCCGAGCGGTGAATAGGCGATATAGGTCACGCCCAGTTCGGTGCAGACGGGCAGGTGATCGTTCAGCGCAAACTGCGTCCAGAGAGACAGCTCGCTCTGTAGTGCGGAAATCGGGTGAACCGCATGCGCGCGCCGCAGCGTCTCGGAGGAGCATTCAGACAGGCCGAGCGCGCGGACTTTACCTTCTTTCACAAGTTCGGACATCGTGCCGACAGTATCTTCAATCGGCACTTCCTTATCGACGCGGTGCTGGAAATAGAGATCGATGACGTCGAGGTTCAGTCGTTTCAGGCTCGCTTCGCAAGCTTCGCGGACATATTCGGGTCGACCGTCGGCACCGCGTTCGGAATCCTTGGCGTAGATATTACCGAACTTGGTGGCGAGAACCACGTTGTCGCGCCGCCCGGCAATGGCCTTGCCGACCAGGGTCTCGTTGGATCCGCCGCCATAGGCATCCGCGGTGTCGATAAAGCTGACGCCGCTGTCGATCGCCGCCTGGATGGTGGCGATGGATTCGGTTTCGTCTGCGGGGCCGTAAATGCCGGTCATGGTCATGCAGCCGAGGCCAATTTCAGATGTCTCAATATCGCTATTGCCGAGCTTCTTGGTTTTCATGGCGGGCTCCCTCATTTTTCTATCATTTAGTTATGGAGCCGCGGGCGGGTGACCGCAAGACGGGAACGTGATTTCCGTTTTACCGGCCCCGTCTGCTATGACCCGCCGGATAGAACAGGAGAAACGCGATGGCTGTAACATCTACAAAAATTGAATTCCCGGGCGCCCTGGGCGAGACCCTTGCAGCACGCCTCGACTCTGGCCCCGGTGCGCCGCGCGCCTACGCATTATTCGCGCATTGTTTCACCTGTTCGAAGGACGTGTTTGCGGCAACCCGCATTGCCGAAGCACTGGCCGGGCAGGGGATCGCGACGCTCCGGTTCGATTTTACGGGCCTTGGTGCGAGCGACGGGGAATTTGCCAACACCAATTTTTCGTCCAACGTGGACGATCTGGTCGCGGCGTCGGACTATCTGCGTGCGCATCATGCGGCGCCGGCAATCCTGATCGGTCATTCGCTTGGGGGCGCCGCTGTGCTGGCGGCGGCGGGCCGTGTTGCGGAAGCCAAGGCGGTTGTGACCATCGGTGCGCCGTCCGATCCCGGGCATGTCAGCCATCTGTTCAGCGGAGACATCGACAAGATCGAAGCGGATGGCGTGGCGGAAGTGAAACTCGCCGGGCGACCGTTCACGCTCAAGAAGCAGTTTCTCGAAGACATTGCCGGTCAGCGCCTGGCCGACGGAATTGCGGCAATGCGCAAAGCGCTCCTCGTGTTTCATGCGCCGCGCGACGACTATGTCGATATCTCGAATGCGGCTGAGATTTTCGGTGCCGCAAAGCATCCGAAAAGTTTCGTGTCGCTGGATGATGCGGATCATCTGCTCACCCGTAAAGACGATGCAATCTATGTTGCGGATGTGATTGCAGCGTGGGTCCACCGGTACCTCGATGCCGAGGCGGTCAGCGACCCGGATGAAGCTGTAGCGGGGGTTGTGACCGTGACCGAGAACGGTATCGGAAAGTTCGGTCAGGACATCTCTGTCGGCCCGCATCTGTTCCACGCCGATGAGCCGCCATCTGTCGGCGGCAGGAACACCGGTCCCACGCCCTATCAGCTGCTTTCCGCCGGTCTCGGCGCCTGCACGACGATGACGTTGCGGCTCTATGCGGGCCACAAGAAGATACCGCTGGAACGGGTGTCGGTAGATGTCCGCCACAACAAGACCCATGCGGAAGACTGCGAGTCCTGTGAGACCCGCGATGGCAAGGTCGATACGTTCGAACGTGAGATCACGCTGGAAGGTGACCTGGATGCCGAGACCCGCCAACGTCTGTTGGAAATAGCGGATAAATGTCCGGTGCACCGGACGCTGCATGCCGAAGTTCAGATCGTCACGACACTGAAGGACGCCTAGTTCACCAGTAACGGCCCGTGCTGCCGATCACGGAGTTAACCAGCCCGATCACCAGATTGACCGTCACCAGGATACGGATCTGGTTGAGGTTCGCCCCGGCTGTCGGAATGTCTCCGGCGGCCAGTGCGTTACGAAACCGCTTATAGGGCGCGAACCAGAGATGCAGATAGATGGCGATCATGATCAGCCCGATGCCGTGCATCAGATGAATATGCATCGGTAAGCCGGCAAACCCGCCCCACACCTTGAAAATCATCAGATAGCCCGTCAGCGGCAGCAATATTACTGCCATCCAGACCCATGGGAAAAACTTCGCGAAGACCCGTCCCCATAACGGCGCGCGCACTGGCGGCTCGAGCTCTCCTGCGGCGAGGCGGAGTACCATGATCGCAAAGAACATCCCGCCGACCCAGATGAGGGCGGTGAGGAGGTGAAGGCCGAGGGCAACGGTGATCATTGTCTGTGTCTCGCTTGATCGGGGGTTAGGCGTGCATTAGGTTTCCGCGATATCCTAGTCTTTTCCTCCAGGAAGATCACTTCATGAAGTTTACCGGTACAGACAATTACGTTGCGACAGAGGACCTGATGACCGCGGTCAATGCGGCGATCACGCTTCAGCGGCCTCTTCTGATCAAGGGCGAGCCCGGTACCGGCAAGACGCTTCTGGCAACGGAGATCGCGGAAGCCCTGAAAATGCCGTTCTACGAATGGCACATCAAGTCGACGACCAAGGCAAATCACGGTCTGTACGAATACGACGCGGTTTCACGTCTGCGGGATTCGCAGCTCGGTGACGACCGTGTTCAGGACATCAATAACTACATCAAGCGCGGCATGCTCTGGGAATCGTTTGCCTGTGAGGAACCGTCAGTGCTGTTGATCGACGAGATCGACAAGGCGGATATCGAATTCCCGAACGATCTGCTGCGGGAAATCGACCGGATGGAATTCTACGTCTACGAGACCCGGGAGACGATCAAGGCGGTAAACCGGCCCGTCGTGATCATTACGTCCAACAATGAAAAGGAGCTGCCGGATGCCTTTTTGCGTCGCTGCTTTTTTCACTACATCCGTTTTCCCGATGAGGAAACGATGCAGCAGATTGTCGAGGTTCATTTCCCCGACATCAAAAAGAACCTGCTCAAGGAGGCAATGGAGGTCTTTTTCTCGATCCGCGACGTCAACGGCATCAAGAAGAAACCGTCAACGTCCGAGCTGCTGGACTGGATCAAACTCCTGCTGGCCGAGGATATCGACCCGGAGACCCTGCGTGGCGATTCCACCAAGGCGATCCCGAAACTGCACGGCGCGTTGCTGAAAAACGAGCAGGATGTGCACATGTTCGAACGTCTCGCCTTTATGTCGCGCCGGCAGGGCGCTTAAGGCGAACGGGACGGGGCAGGGCCCATGTTCGTCGATTTCTTCTATCAGCTCCGCGACGCCCGCATACCGGTGACGATCCGCGAATTTCTGATGTTTCTGGAAGCGCTGGAAAAGGGCGTGGCCCAGGGCAGTATCGACGAATTTTACTACCTGTCGCGGGCGACGCTGGTGAAGGACGAACGCCTGTTCGACACGTTCGATCAGGTGTTCGAAAATTTTTTCAAAGGCGCGATGAACAAGACGTCGGGCCTGCTTGAAGAATATATTCCCGAAGAATGGCTGCGGGGTATGGCGCGCGAGCTGTTCGAGGACGAAGAAATCGAAGCGATGAGCTTCGAAGAACTAATGGAAGAGCTCGCCAAGCGTCTGCAGGAACAGGACGGTGAGCATCATGGTGGAAACCGCTGGATCGGGACGGGCGGAACATCACCGTTCGGGAATTCCGGGCGTAATCCGTCCGGGGTCCGGATCGGTGGCGACGGCGGCGGCAAAAGCGCCGCCAAGATGTGGCAGAAGCGCGATTTTCGAAACCTGAAGGGCGATGTCGAGCTTGGCACGCGCAACATGAAAATGGCCCTGCGCCGGCTGCGCCAGTTCGTGCGCGAAGGCGCAGAGGACGAATTCGATCTCGACGCCACGATCCAGTCCACCGCCCATCACGGCGGTATGCTGGATATCAAAATGCGGGCGGAACGGAAGAACAAGGTCAAGGTGATGACCATGTTCGATATCGGCGGATCGATGGACAGCTTTATCCGTATCTCCGAAGAGCTTTTTTCCGCCGTGCGCACCGAGTTCAAACATCTGGAATACTATTACTTCCATAATTTCCTCTACGAACGTGTCTGGCGGCAGAACCGGCGTGGCTATAACGAATGGACGCCGACCTGGGATGTCATGAACACCTACGGCTCGGACTGGAAAGCGATCTTCGTCGGCGATGCCACGATGAGCCCGTTTGAGATATCGGAGGTCGGCGGCTCGATCGAACACTGGAATGAGGAATCCGGCGAATTGTGGTTGCGCCGCTTCCTGGCGACTTATCCCGATGCGGTCTGGCTGAATCCGATCTCGCCGGAGCGGTGGATGGCCACGCCGAGCATCCGGATGACCTATCAGCTGATGGAAGGCAGGATGTTCCCGCTGACGGTCGACGGCCTGGATGCCGCAATGAAATTGTTGCGCCAGGGCCGACAGGCACCCGTTAAATCGCATTAAGCTGGTCGCTGCGGCTCCCCGTGCCTATGTTCAGGTCATGACACATCTTCGCCGTCATCGGAGCCGTATCGGGCTGTTCCTTGCTGCAATGCTGTTTGCGGCGGCGGGATCGCCGGGCGTTTTGGCAGCTGCGCAGGGCATGCAGTTGCAGGCGCCTATTTGCGGCCCGGGCGACACGCAATTCCCGACGGCGCCGGGACCGGCGGCCGACAGTCATAACGATCACTGCAAGATTTTTCCCTGTGGCGCGACATTGGCGAATGACGGACGGGCCGATACCACGCTGTTTGCCGATATCACTTTGGATGTGTCCGGCGTTCCGGTGCCTTCAGGTGCGGAAAACGCGACTTTTCGGGCAGAACTGATGCCCCTGAACGGTCGCGCACCGCCTTTTCAGAGCTGAATTCGCAATTCATGCCGGTATTTTTCCGGTTTTAATCAGCTTTGGAGAACAAGACGATGAAATTACTATACGTAACGGCCGCCTGTGTGGCGGCAACTCTCTTTGCCGGTGTCGCCGGCGTTTCCGCTCACGAGCACGGCAAGAAGAAAGAGACGTCCGGACATCATGCGATGTCGGGCGGCATCAAGGTTGAAGAAGCCTGGGCACGGGCGACCCCGGGCCTCGTTAAAAACGGCGGCGCCTATTTCACTGCCGTTAATAGCGGAAAGCACACCGACCGGATCATCGGCGTGTCGGCCAGTGTTTCGACAAGAGCAGAACTTCATACACACCTGAACGACAATGGGATTATGCGGATGCGTCAGGTCAAAGGCGTTGACGTTCCCGCCGGTGGCAAATTCGTGTTCAAGCCGGGCGGTCATCACATCATGTTCATCGGTCTGTACAAGCCGCTGAAGAAGGGCGAGCGCTTTCCTGTAACTTTGATGTTCGAGAAAGCCGGAAAACAGACCGTCGAGGTCACCGTCATGGGGGTCGGTGCCATGAAGGGCGGGATGAAGCATGACATGAAGCCCAAACATAACGGTCACTAAAAAACGCAGAAAATGTTTGCCGATACGCCTGCAGGGGTCTATCTGGGATGGACCATCAAAGGAGTGTCGGCATGCATTTACGCATCCTCAGAGTTATCACGACAAGTTTTCCGCTGATAGCGCTCGCGCCCGCCACAATGGCCCATGGGCTGGATGTGGAGGCAAGCTGGGCACCTGAAGTGACAAAAACCGCAGATACCGCGGCTATCCATCTCAACATCGCGAACGAGGCCTTTCACCCGGAATATCTCTACCGGGCGGTATCACCGGTCGCGGCGCGGGTAGAACTCCACCGGACAGCGCCTTCCGGCGATATGATGAAGGTCGACCGGATGGAGATCCCGATGGACGACCGGCTTGATATGCGAAAGGCGGGCTATCACCTGATGCTGATCGGCCTCAAACGCGCGATCAGGCCGGGAGAGTCCGTCCCGCTGGAACTGACGTTCAGCGACGATCAAATCCATAAGATGAATGTGAAGGTGCCGCGCGGCAATTAGAAGTTTGCCGCGCGGAGGCAGAATTGATGTGCCTTAGAACCTAGTCGTCGTAGACGGCAGTACATTCGACCTCAATATCGAATGCCCACGGCCAGGAGCCGACGGTCACGAAGGTGCGTGCCGGCGGATTTTTGGGGAAAAACTTCCGGTACTCGTCGTTGATCGTGTCGAAATAGCCGGAATTCGTACAATAGATGACGACCTTGACGACCTGATCCATCGACGAGCCGGCGGCTTTCAGCGCATCGCGGACGTTGCGCAGTGACTGGCGCGTCTGCTTGGTGATATCGCCGGTGATCAGCTTGCCGGTTTTTGTGTCGATCGGCGGCAGGCCGGAAACGAAGACAAATCCATTTGCCTTAACGGCCGGGGAGAGCGGTACCTTGCCCTTTTTCAGTGCTTCGGACATTCCGGGCATGTAGACGCATTCTTTCTTCGACTTGGGCATAGGTCTGGTTCCTCAGGGTTGTTCGGGAGCGACGTAGGAGTCTGAAGGATATTCAGCCGATATACAGAAGGCCAGACCCCAAAACGAAAAACGGCGCCCCGAAGGACGCCGTTTCTCTGTCAGAAGAAAGTTAGTGCGATTTAGCGCCGGCGACGCCGCATCAGGCCGAGGCCCGCAAGACCGAGGCCGAGGACCGCGAGAACACCGGGTTCTGCGACTTCCGTCGTGGTGCCGAAGAAGTCGAGGCGAAGGTCAGCCTGCGCGTTGTTCGTTGCCAGCTCGATGTTGATAAAGTCGATCATGGTGAAATCGACCGGGCCGCCAATGAACGACGCGTAGTCAAAGAGAAGCGGGACATTCATACCCAATGGGGCGCTCGCCTGCATCAGGCTCGCAAAATTTACGCCGTCAGAAACGGTGATCGTAATATCGGTCGGGAAATCGCCGCTCACCTGGAACAGGGCGAACCGGTCGTCCGCGCCACCTTCGGTCACGTCCACGCCGAGGCCTCCCCCGAGGCCTCCGCCCGCGATACCGTTATAGGTGATGTTGGATACCGAGAAGGCATCCGTATTGCCGAGTGTCAGCAACCCTGCTGTTCCGGTGTTGATATTAATCGTCGAGGGCGTTGTGCCTGGGCCGATTTGGTCTATCGACACCGTACGGTCTTCGCCGAGAATATTCGCTGCATCCGACACTGTCGTGGCGGTGACGCCGTTCGAGCCTGTCGGCAGGAGGCCAGGACCACCCGGGGAAGCGTCCGAAACGACCTGATCGGTGTTGAATGTGTCGATCGTCAACGCCTGGGCCGAGCCCAGCATAAGCGCCGAAAACGCAATCGCTGAAAGTGTGGTTCGAAACATCGTGTTTTCCTTCTGACAGAAACAGTTGGTGGTTTGCCCAGAATTAATGCAATTATCGTGCCAGTATCAAGAATGTTTATATTTCAATAGGTTAAGAGGGGATCCGTATTGCTGATGTGCGATTGTTGTAAAGAATTCCGACGGTATCGGGGGCGTCTGGCGGCCGGATGGATCGGAGTTTGTAGAGAGATTAAATTTAGTTATTTAAAATCAATATGTTACGGGTCGACGGTCGCGACTTTATAGGTGTAAAGAATCCCGGCGGTCGATATCTCAGGCTCGATCCTCATCTAATATGTTGAAATAATTGATTTTTTAGAGGTTTGGTTGGGGGCGGACCCAAAGTGAGGGTGACGGAGTGATGCTCCGGCAATGCTGGTTTTGCCTGCGCGGGCTGGCGCCCAAGGTCGGCCTGACCTATGGCGGATCAATACGTTAAAAAATTACGGTATCAGGTAAAAATGTGAGATGAACGGCATAGTGGCTCTTAACGCAGCCTTAATGAAATGGGTCTCAGATAAATCTGTCACGATTACACGACGAGTGACGCGTATATCGGCGTCGGGACCAGGTGAAATGGATATTCGTAAATTGGCCCTGATAGGGCTGCTCTTGACGCTTGGCGCGTGCGGCATGCCGTCAGGCATCGCCGCGCTTTCATACGCGATGAACGGTGTTTCTTACGCATCATCCGGCAAGGGCGTCGCCGATCATGCTCTTTCCGCCGCCGCCGATAAGGACTGTGCGATGCTGCGCGCTGTGCAGGGTGTGGATATCTGCGCATCCGATGGCCGAGGCAACGCAAAGTCGCTCATGACAATGATCGAATACACGCCAGTTGTTATCGACCCCACCGGGGTGCCCGCTGAACAATTGAATAAATCGCCATCGGTCCAATTGACGCAAAGGTCAGCCGACAAGGCTCCGGCAACTGGCGGCAACCGTTCTATGAGCGCGATTGAATCAATTTACGGTCAGGCGCGCTAAACCAGGGTGCGGGCGCCAGGCAATTGATGCCAAGTGCAATTTATTGAGCCTGAGGACCTGAGCAACGGTCAATATCTCCGCCAATAATCGATCATATCTAACAATATGGCTTGCGAGAAAATGAACCGGGCCATTAACCCGGCGGCGGATCACGCAATGACGTGTTTGTGATCCTCAGGCCGTCCCTGAACGCTGCTGGTTCGTTGATAGTTAATACAATCAAAACCCAACGTTGCTAGCCTTCTAACCAGCGTCCTGTTTGGAAGAGTATCAAGTGACACTGGCCAAGATAATCCGCAACGCGCAGATGATCGTGCGATCTCCGATCTGTCGCCGTTTGGCCGTGGTTGTCTTTTTGGGCATTCTGCTCATCGAAGCCGTCATTATTCTGCCGTCATATCTGAACCGTGAGCGCGATCTGCTGTTGAGCCTCGAGAAAGACGGGTTGGTTGTCGCGACAACGGCGATCAAATCTTTAAGCCGCAGTATGTCCGTCCCCGGCATCGATCACGCCAGCGGAGCGCACAAGCAGAAGATGGTCGATATGCTCGCTCATCGCCGGATGATGGCCGATACGCTGATTGAAATAGATTTTATCCGTGGGGCAATTCTGTTCGATCCGGCGGGCTCGGTTGTCGTACGGCGAGGCGAGGCCTTCACTGTGCTCCCGATCGATCAAATGCGGACGGTTATCGTCAGGGCGCCGCGAGCAGACGATGCTTTCCATGAAATTTACTGGCCAGCAGCCCTTACGGGGCAGTCTTTCGGCGTGGCAATGCGGCTGGATGCGTCGCGTGTCGACGCGGCGTTAAACGCGTATGCCCTTCGCATATTCATGTTGGTCCTGATTATTGCCGGGTTCACGACGCTGGTCACAATGATTGCGACCGGCTACCTGCTGATTTTCCCGATGCTGGACCTAAAGGAACGCCTGAAGACGATCGATGATAATGCCAGCGACCGTCTACCGGTTGGCAGAATGAACCGGGGCGATGAGTTTGGCGAAGTCATCGGGCAGGTCAATCACATGCTGACGCGTATCGAGGATGGAATCGATAAAGCGGCGAACCTCGCAAAATTCCCGGCAGAAAACCGGAACCCGATCCTTCGTGTGACACCCGCTGGCCGTATCCTCTATGCCAACCCTGCAACGCGCAACATTGAAGGGTTATTGCAGGGAAAGAACGCTGTTTCGATCCACCCATCCATACTTGAGTTCGCCAGTCAGGCGTCGATCGATGACGTGTCTGGCGTTCTGGAACTGGAGGTAGACGGCCGGACTTACGCGTTCGAATGTGTCCCGTTCGCGCATGCCGGCTACATAAATGTCTACGGTCGCGATATCTCGTCCGAAGTCTCTGCCAAACGGAAACTCTTTGAAACGAACCTGCAGCTCGAACAGCGGATCGAGGATCGCACCGGTCTGATCGAGATGTTTCAGGACATGGCGGTTGCGGCGGACAAGGCAGATTCCCTTGATGACGTGCTGTTGCGCTGCACGGAGCTTGTCAGAAGCTATCTGAAATGGGAGGTCGGCCACGCTCTTAAGATCGAAGACGGCTCCCTGAAATCGGCTGGAATCTGGTGTTTTTCCGAAGATTATGATGGTGCGTTGCTTGAGGAGGTGTCTGTGGGAATGGCCTTCAATACCGTGAACAGCGTTCCCGGACGGGCGGCCGGGGCAGGTGTGGCGGTATGGTTCGCGGGCGAGACGGAGTTACATGGCCTTCCGCGCGAGACTGTTTTCAATGACCTCGGGATATTGAGCGGCTTTGCTTTCCCGGTGATGGATCGCGGCGTGGTCGTCGCGGTGATGGAGTTTTTCTCGGTCCGTTTGGAACGCTCCCGGCCGGATCTTGAAAAAGCGCTCGATCATGTTGCCGGGCAACTCGGGCGCGTGGTTGAGCGAAGTCGCGTCGAAGAGGTCCTTGTATCCTCTCGCGAGGAAGCAGAATCCCTTCTTGCGGCGGCCGAAAATGCAAACCGGGCGAAATCTGAATTCCTGGCCACGATGAGCCACGAACTCCGCACACCTCTGAACGGCATTCTTGGAATGTCGGGCCTTCTGCTCGATACCGATCTCAATACCGATCAACTCGATTTTGCGAAAACGATCAAGGATTCCGGTATCGGGTTACTGGATCTTCTGAACGATATTCTCGACTTCTCAAAAATCGAAGCCGGTAGCCTCGAAATCTACAAGGAAGAGTTCTTTGTGGATGAGGTCGTCGATGGCGTCACTGATCTTCTGGCGACAAGTACCAGGAACAAAGGACTGGATTTCGCCGTGGTGATGTCGCGCAGAGTGCCGTCCTCGGCAATTGGCGATGTCGCGCGAATTCGTCAGGTTCTGCTCAATCTGGTGGGGAATGCGATCAAGTTTACAGAGACCGGTTCTGTCTCGGTGCTGGTCGACCTCGTTGCAGACGACTCGGATCGTGCTTTCCTGGAGGTCCGGGTGCGCGATACCGGCATCGGAATCGCACCGGCAGATCAGCAGGCGATCTTCGACCGCTTCACACAGGGCGACGCGTCCATATCCCGGAAGTTCGGTGGTACCGGCCTGGGCCTGGCGATCGTAAAGCAGCTGGTCGAGCTGATGGGCGGCAGCGTCTCGCTTGCCAGCGAGCAGGGGGAGGGCAGCGAGTTCCTGGCCCTGATCGCGGTCACACCGGCACAGGGGAGATATGCCGAAATTCCGAGGTTAAGACCCGAGACATCAATCGGCATCATCGGCTGCGAGTCCGAGGGGCGGTCCTGTCTCATCGCCCAGCTTGAGGCACTTGGGGCGACGTCGGTTGAGGTATTTGATGAGCCACCGGCGGTGACTCCGCAGGAGGGCATTGACCTGGTCTTCGTTCTGGACGGACTGGATGTCGATGCGATGCCCGGGCAGCAAGCAGAAATTCTCGGCATTCCGGCGTTGGAGAGGTTAGCCGGTAAACTGGTTCGGGTTGGCTATCGCGGCCCTGATGGGGCCAGGGATACCGGCGACGGTCTTTTCGCCGGCTTTGTGGCAAAGCCTGCCTCCCGTATGTCGATCGTTCGGTGTCTCCGTCCATTGGGTGTGCTCGATACGAGACCCTCGAAAGCGACGGTGGGACCAGATGCATCAGCTACGTCCGAGCGCTCGGAGACTCCTGCTGAGCAAGCCGCCGGTGACGGGCTGAAGATCCTGATGGCAGAGGATAATATCGTTAATCAGCGCGTGCTCGCGGCGATGCTGCAAAGAAGCGGGCATTCCGTGGAAGTGGTCGAAAACGGGGCTGAAGCGCTGGCGGCTGTCGAAGCAGGGCAATTTGACGTCGTGCTGATGGATATCAATATGCCCGAGATGGACGGTGTGACAGCAACTCGTGCCATTCGTGCGCTCGGCGGTGCGTTTGCGGAGATACCGATCATCGCCGTGACGGCCAATGCCCTCAGGGGCGATCGGGAGAAGTATATAGATGCGGGGATGGACGACTACGTGGCTAAACCGGTCAGCCCCGATTTGTTGAACGCGGCGCTTGATCGGCACCGCTATACCGACGGATCCGGCTAGCTTCCGGACAATGATCTGCCTGGAATAGAAAAAGCCGACCCAAATGGGTCGGCTTTTAAAATTGGCTCCCCGGGTCGGACTCGAACCAACGACAAGGTGGTTAACAGCCACCTGCTCTACCAACTGAGCTACCGGGGATCAGTAAGGAAAGGGCATATAACACCGGATGAAACCGGTTTCTACCCCTCAGATAAAAATAGGTTATGCCGCGTTGCATTTTGGTTAACGCCCAGCTTCATTTGGCGGCGTATCACATTTGGGGGCGCCCTGTTGTTGTCGCGCGATCTGCTGCCTATAATTCCCTTTGATTAACGGAAACCGGAGAAACCCCGGGGCCGAGCAACAGGGGAGCGCCGTGATGAGCGATGCCGGATTGAACGACAAGGTAACGGCCCTGCGGGACGCCGGAAGCCTGGAGGATCTGTATTCGGCGCTTGGTCCGCTCGATATGACACCGGGCTGGATAAACCGCGAAAAACCAATCCTGCGACCGGAACCGGTCACCCCCTTCAGCGCGGCGCATTGGCGTTACGATGAATGCCGCGCTGCACTCGATGCCGCCGGCAGACTGATCAATACGGATCTTGCGGAGCGCCGGAACCTGATCCTGCGCAACCCGGTTGAGGGCAATGATATCGCGACGGCGAAAACCCTGGTGAACGCCTATCAGATGATTTTGCCGGGTGAAGAAGCTCGAACCCACCGGCATGCGCCACATGCGCTTCGTGTCATCATTGAGAGCGAAGGGTCGTTTTCGGTCGTGAACGGGGACAAACACCCCATGGAAACCGGCGATATTGTGCTCACGCCGGGCTGGTCCTGGCACGGGCATGGTCATGACGGTGACAGGCCGGCCTACTGGCTCGACGGGCTGGATGTGCCGCTAACGCATCTGCTGGAGCCGATGTTTTTCGAGGAGCATCCGGACGGATTTGCCGAGGTGGAGCGTGTGTCGCCGGATTCACCGTACCGGTTTACGTGGGATAGCATCCAGAAACGGACAGAACAGGCTGCCGTCGATGAAGAAGGGTTCTTTGGGAAACGGGTGCGGCTCGAAGCCGATGAAATGCCGACAATTGGCATTTATGTCGAGCGCCTCGAAGCAGGCCAGACCACACGGAAGTTCCGCCATTCCGCGAACGTCGTCTACAGCCCGATGATGGGCAGTGGTGTCAGTACTATTGGGGATACGGAGATCCGCTGGGGCAGGGGCGATACGTTCGTCGCGCCGACATGGAGCTGGATCGAGCATCGGGTCGAGGAAGACACCATCATGTTCGCGATGACCGACGAATTTCTGATGCGATTTGCGAAGTATTACCGGTTCGAGGCGGCCGCCTGAGTTAACGACCGCCCCAATCCGGAAATGGTTTGTTTTACTTCGGCGCCTCGCCGCTTTCGATATGCAGCGTGCGTTGCGGGAAGGGGATCGAAATCCCGGCTTTGTCGCAGGCCAGTTTAAGGCCCTTGTTCAGGTTGAAGAACACGGTCCAGTAATCGGCGGTGTTGACCCAAACGCGGACATAAATGTTCACCGAGCTTTCGGCCATTTCACCGACGACATACTGAGGCTCAGGATCGCTGTGGACGAGCGATTCTCCGGCGACGACTGATTTGGCAACTTCGATCGCTTCATCGATGCTGTCGCCGTAATCGATGCCCAGTGTGACATCGACCCGGCGGGTCGGGTTACGGCTGAAATTCTTCAGCGCTTTGCCCCACAGCTCCGTATTGGGTGCCACGATAAAGACACCATCGGGCGTTTTCAGTTGTGTCGCGAACAGGCTGAGGTCGGTCACCGTACCCACGATTCCGCCATTGTCGATGAAATCCCCAACCTTGAAAGGGCGGAAGATCAGCAACATCACGCCGGCGGCGACATTGGACAGCGTTCCCTGAAGAGCCAGGCCGATAGCCAGGCCGGCCGCGCCGATAACGGCCAGGAAACTGGTCGTCTGCACGCCAAACTGCTGTAGCGTCGCGAGGATGGTGAAGATAATGATTGCGTAGCGGACCATGCTGCCAAAAAACCGTTGGAGCATTAGGTCGATTTTGTTGGACTTGGCGAGCGCACGTTGTGTCGCGCGACCGGCCCATCCAGCAACAACCCAGCCGACGATAAGGATTACCA
This sequence comes from Paracoccaceae bacterium, assembly GCA_047638395.1. Taxonomy (GTDB): domain Bacteria; phylum Pseudomonadota; class Alphaproteobacteria; order MPNO01; family UBA830; genus CAXBCP01. The sequence continues at coordinate 19,244 of JBLIMV010000013.1, forward strand.
GGGCACCGACGATGTCGATGCCATATGTTGTTGCGACCTGAATCACCTGATCGACTATTTCGTTTGTTTGTTTTTCCATGAGAATACTCCCAACCCTGTTACTAATGGGGCGGGTTTTATCACCGAACTGGTGTTTGGCAAATCGTTTGCTGTGTCAATTTTGGCGTAATACCCGCCGGTAGAACGGCGCATAGGCCAGTAAGGCGAGAATACTCAATCCCAGCATCAGCCCGCCAAGCGGCAGGGCAGAGCCGTCATGGATCATGCCCATTATGAAGGCGGCGATCGCACCGGCGCATGTCTGATAGAAACCGATGAGCGACGAGGCGGCACCCGCGGTCTGCGGAAAGGGTGCGACGGCGGCGGCCATCGATTGCGGATAGTGCAGCCCATGGCCGAGCATCCACAGGAACGCGGGCAGGGCGACTGCCAGGCCGGTCCGGACATCCAGCAGGCTGAGGGCGACGATCAGCGCCGCAGACAAAATCCCGACGACACTTCCCATCATTATCAGGGAAGGGGCGCTGAACCTGTTGCCCAGTCGCCCCGCAATCCCGGCACCAAGCATGAAGCCCGCCGATCCGCAGGCGAAGAGCAATCCGCCGATCTCCGGTGGAATTCCGTATCCGTCGACAATCACAAGCATGCTGCCGGCAAGCCATACGAACATCGCGGCGTACATGAGCATGTTGGAGACACAATTGAGCGCGAACGCCGGGTGGGGCGTTAGCCTGACATATACCGCGAATGTCGATGAGAGGCTGAGTGACGTCGGCGCATCTGCCGGGCGGGATTCTTTCAGCAACACAAAGACGGCACAAAACGTGACGATCCCGTATATCAGGCAAAAATAGAACGACGCCTGCCAACCCTGCCAGGCGACCAGTACACCCCCGATGGCCGGGGCGCCGATCGCCATAATGCCGAAAGCCGACATAACGTAACTCATCACCTTTCGCGACCCTTCTACGCCGTAGAGGTCACGGATGACGGCACGGGCGAGGGCAGGGGCTGCCGAGGCGCTGGCACCCTGAAGCGCCCGCCCCAAAAGAACGGTGTCAAATGATGGGGCGAAGGCGAGAAGCAGCGTTGCCAGACAATAGACACTCAATGCGCCCAACAGGACGGGGCGGCGACCGTAGCGGTCGGCGATCGGCCCGTAGACAAGCTGCATAAACCCAAATGCAAACACATAGACACTGAAGACGAGGTTGGCTTCGCTCGTAGAGACACCGAAATAATCCCGGAGAGCGGGGACCCCGGGTGCCAGCGAATCCGTATTTACCGGGTTCACAGCGACCAGCATGGTCAGAACCGCGCCGATCAGGAGCGCGTTCGGTGTTGCGCTAGCGGATTTGGTCAAATGATGACTGACTGGCCGATGGAGTTAGCCACGCTTGTCTATAAACCGCTGTTGTTTGACCTGTGACATAAGCTCCTTTTCGAGCGTGCCGGCTTCGAGTACCGCAATCTCCGGCGTCAGTTCGAAAACTTTCCGCACATCTTCGCGAAGAGTGGTAACGGGGGTTTCTGCATCCGTGGGGTTTGGAACTTCAATCGAGACCCTGATCATATCCAGGGTCTCCGTCTCTTCGACCTCTACCTTGAAATCGGTGATGTCGAGCCTGCGGTGCATGAAATCCTCGAAGTCCGCGTGATTGATATTGATCCCGCGAACCTTGAAGAAACCGGACGTCCGTGCGGCGTGACGGATCATCGGATAGACCGATAGCGGTCCCTCGGTTGCGCCATGCTCGTAGTAGGAAACGTAATCGCCTGTTTCCCAGCGCAGGAACGGTGTCATTTCGTTATTCCAGTATGGTGTGGTGACCATGATGCCGTTTTCGCCTTCGGCCACTGGCTCTTTCGTATGTTCATCGACGACCTCGAGGTCGAACATGTCTGTCCAGAAATGCATCCCGTCATGCTGGTCGGATTCACTGGCCATGAACGATGCCTCGGTGCAGCCAAACTGATCGTAGAGTTTCGCTCCCCACAGTTTTTCGATTCGCTCGCGTTTACCCGCCGAGACGGGTTCTGCGGCAGTCAGGAACTTGGTTACGGAGCTGTTGGCGAGATCGAAACCCATGCGTTCCGCGATCTGTGCAAGCTGCAATCCATAACTCGCCATGCCGCACCAGACGGTCGGCTTGAGCGTGCGAATGAGCTCGACCTGCATCTCGGACGGCGTTGAGTTACCGGCACCGCACCAATTTACACCGATACCCATCTGCTGGGCGGTCCGGCAGTAGATCTGTCCTACGGGGTGAATGCCCAACGGAAACGACACATGCGCAAGATCACCTTTTTTAATGCCCGCTGCTTCCCATGCGCGGCGGAACCCTTCGCGTGCCAGACGAAGGTCGTTCATTGAGCGGGGATAAAACAGCGGTTTGCCCGTAGACCCGCCCGACCGCCAGAATTCGATGATTTCGTTCCGCGGCGCGATGCAGAAATCGTCCTGAAAGTCTTCCGGTTCGATGACCCGCAATTCGTCCTTGGTCAGGATCGGGATTTTGGCCCATTCCTCTGCTTCGTGAACATGAGCCATATTGATGTGATCGAGTTTGCCCGCGAAGAATCGCGATTTTTTCGCCCGTTCGACAGCGATCTTTCGACGTTCCTTGCGAACCTTGGCGATGTATTCACGGGATACGGCGGGGAAGGGGATTTCAGGTGTTTCCCACATGCGAACTATTTCTCCTCTGTTCGTTCGCCGAGTTCTTTTGCCCGTTCGCGAAGGATGAATTTTTGAATTTTGCCGGTCGACGTTTTTGGCAGCGACCCGAAGACGACGGTCCGCGGTACCTTGAAGCGTGCCATTTTTTCGCGGCAGAATTCAATAATTTCGGCCTCGGTCGATTCTTGGCCGTCTCTTAGGGTGACGAAAGCGCAGGGGCTTTCACCCCATTTCTGGTCCGGCCGGGCGGCGACGGCTGCTTCAAGGACCTTTGGGTGGCTGTAGAGCAATCCTTCGACTTCAATCGAAGAAATATTTTCCCCACCGGAAATAATGATGTCCTTGGAACGGTCTTTTAGCTCGACATAGCCATCTTCGTGCCAGACGCCGAGGTCGCCGGAATGGAACCAGCCGCCGGCGAAAGCTTCCGCCGTCGCCTTGGGGTTTTTGAGATAGCCTTTCATCACGTCATTACCGCGAAAGAATATCTCACCCATCGTTTCGCCGTCCTGCGGGACGGGCTCCAGCGTGTCGGGGTCGCCGACCATCAGCGCTTCGAGAACATGGTAGCGAACCCCCTGGCGTGCTTTGAGCGCAGCACGGTCGGCGATGGGTTTGTCGTCCCATTCCGATTTCCAGGCGCTGACAACGGACGGGCCATAGGTTTCGGTCAGCCCGTAGACATGCGTGACGTTAAACCCCTGGCTTTCCATGGATTCGATCACGGCAGCGGGTGGGGCAGCACCTGCAGTTGCGGCCTCCACGACATGGGAAAACGGCTTTTTGACGCTGTCGGGCGCGTTGGCGATCATGTTGAGGACGATCGGTGCACCGCAGAAATGGGTAATCCCATGGGTTGCGATCGCATCGTAGATCGGCCCGGCTTCGACCCGGCGCAGACAGACATTGGTGCCCGCGAGGGCGGCGATCGTCCAGGGGAAACACCAGCCGTTGCAGTGGAACATCGGCAGCGTCCACAGATAAACAGGGTGGGGCGGCATGGCCCAGACCATCATATTGCCGATGGCGTTCAGGAAGGCGCCGCGATGGTGATACACGACACCTTTAGGGTTGCCGGTCGTTCCCGACGTATAGTTCAGCGAACACGCATTCCATTCGTCCGACGGCCACGCCCAGGCATATTCCGGGTCTCCGCCGGCGATAAAGTCTTCGTATTCGATTGCGCCGATCAGTTCGCCACCGTCGTAGGTCACATCGTCAACGTCGATGACGTAGATGTCTGAGCCGGCCTTCGCCAGGGCACCCTTGATCGTGTCCGAGAATTCCCGGTCGGTCAGCAGAACCTTCGCTTCGCCGTGTCCGAGGATAAAGGCGATTGCCTCTGCATCAAGGCGGATATTCAGGGCATTCAGGACGCCGCCCATCATCGACACACCGAAATGCGCTTCTACCATCGCGGGTACATTCGGGAGCATGGCGGCGACCGTTTCGCCGGGGTTCAGGCCGTGTTTTTCAAGGGCACTGGCAAGCCGTCTGGCCCGGGCATAAGTCTCGGCCCAGGTGCGGCGGATATCGCCATGGATGACGGCAAGGCGGTCAGGGTAGGTTGCAGCTGAGCGTTCGATGAAGCTAAGTGGTGTAAGTGCTTGAAAATTTGCAGGGTTTTTGTCCAGACCTGTCTCGAACGGATTGCTCACCTTCCAACTCCCGATATTGATTTTCGCTATTGGAGAAACAATACGTTGTTCGGTGACGAGAACAAAGACCTGACGATTTTAATCGCTGATTCGACGCCGATATCCTAAATCAGCCACCCAATAAAAATAATAACCTTGGTTGTGAAACATTCGGGGTGGCAATGCGCGATTCAACACTGCTTCTATTTCTGCTGTTCGGGCTGTTTATGTTGACTGCTGCCGTCTCTGCATCTAACGGCTGAGCGGCTTTTTATAAGTCTGGAGGCCCGGACCAGATTCGAACTGGTGTAGACGGATTTGCAATCCGCTGGATAGCCTCTCTCCCACCGGGCCGTACGCTGCAAACGTAGAAGACAAGGCGGGCTATATAGGCGGGCGGCGGAAGACGGTCAACAATATCGATCCCGGACTGGACTAAAATGTTGTCGTGACTCGGGGAATCCTATAGTTAACGCTACGTTAACCGGCGTCGGTTTATCTGTCCTCGGACGGCTTCCAATCGACGCGGATTCAATGAAAAACCCCGGACTTTCCCGGGTTCTGGAGATGGCGACTGACATGGCGGACTTCGCAGCACTACGGCAAACCATGGTCGACACGCAGCTTCGCACGAATAAAGTGACGGATGCGCATGTCCTCGCCGCGATGGGCGACATACCGCGAGAAATGTTCGTGCCGGAAGATCGTGCGAGCCTTGCTTATATCGATGAAGACATTCGTATCGGCAAAAGCCGGTGCATGGTGGAGCCGATGATCCTGGCGCGGATGATCCAGGCGACGGAAACAGGGCCTGAAGACGTGGTGTTGGATGTCGCTTGCGGTGCAGGCTATTCGTCAGCTGTTCTGGGGCGGATCGCGCGCGCGGTTGTCGCGGTGGAAAGCGATACCGAACTGGCAGGCGCGGCGAGCGCACGGATCACCAAGCTCGGACTTGATAATGTCGTTGTCGAAATGGGACCCATAAAGGCGGGATGGTCCGATCAGGCACCTTACGACGTCATAATCGTGAATGGTGCCTGCGGTGAAATATCCGAGGCTATTTTTGCGCAACTGGCGGAGGGCGGACGGCTTTGCGCCATTATGAGCGGCGCCGGTGGAACGGGCATGGCGAAGCTCTTTGTCAAAGGCGGCGGTATTATTTCGAACCGCGGGCTATTCGATGCGAGTGTTCCGGCATTACCGGAATTCGACCTGGAAGAAGGATTTAGTTTCTGATGCTTTCCACAGCAATCTGCAGGATCGCGGCGACAGGACTCGTTACGGGTCTGATGGCGGGTGCCGTTAATGCGCAGACTTTGGAAGATGCGCTGGTAAAGGCCTATCAGGGAAATCCGACCCTGAAATCGGAACGGGCACGGTTGCGGGCAACCGACGAAGGGGTGCCGCAGGCTTTGTCCGGTTGGCGGCCCACCGTCGAGGTGTCGGGAAGCTACGGTTGGGCGCGCTCGAACTCCACAACGACGGCAGCGGATAAGGTCGGAGAAGTTCGCGAACCTCTCACGGGCTCCCTGACGATTTCGCAGAGCCTGTACCGAGGCGGACGAACGGTGGCGGCCACCGATCAGGCGGAAAACAACGTTAAGGCAGACCGGGCGCGGCTGGCAGATGCTGAACAAACGGTTCTGATTAGTGTCGTTACCGCTTATGCGGATGTCGTCCGTAACCAGGCAGAGATCGAGCTCAATATAAGCAACGAACGTGTTCTGCAACGACAGCTGGAAGCGACAGGCGATCGCTTTCGGGTGGGCGAGGTTACCCGGACCGATGTTTCGCAGGCTGAATCGCGCCTCGCGCGGGCGCGCGCCGACCGGATTGCCTCGGAAGGAAGTCTGACCGACGCCAGAGCCGCATACGAGAACGCGGTCGGCGAGGTGCCGACACTTTTGAAACCAGCGAAACCGTTGGATCAGCTGCCGGGCTCGCTGAGCGATGCGATAGAATTGGCAAAACGAAACAATTTCGCCGTCAGTCGGGCGCGGTCCATTGAACGGGCGGCGCAAAATAGCGTTCGTTCGGTCGTTGGTGAATTGCTCCCGAATCTATCCCTGAATGGCGAGCTCGAAAGCAACAGGGAAACGGCGAACGACCGGAATGAGAGCGAAGACGTTTCCCTTATCGCGCGGGTTACCATGCCGCTCTATGCATCGGGTTCGGTAACATCCCGGGTGCGCGCCGCGAAGCAGGTCGTCTCGCAACGCCGCGAGGAATCCAATCAGGCCGTCCGTACCGCGGTAGAGGCCGCGACAGATGCCTGGCAGACAGTTCAGACCGGGCGCGCACAGATTCGCGCGTTCTCTGCGGCGGTAAAGGCGGCCGAGATTGCGCTTGAAGGCGTTCGGGAAGAGGCGAATGTCGGCTCGCGAACCGTTCTTGATGTTCTGGATGCCGAGCAGGAACTGCTCGATGCCCGCGTCGGTCTTGTGCGGGCGATGCGTGATGAACTTGTCGCAACCTATCAGCTGCGTCAGGCTGTCGGCGAGGCAACTGCGCAGAAGTTGGGCCTTCCCGTCGCGCTCTATAATGTCGAAAAACACTACCGCGAAGTGCGCGGCAAGTGGTGGGGGCTCGGTGCGAGCGATGGCAAGTGAGGCCGATCGGTCGATCAGCCATTCTGGCTTCAACAGGGTGTCGTTTGTTTAATATTGGTTAATCTTTTATCCTTAACGTTCGCTAACCATTTTTCTTAATGAGGGCCGTCGTTCTATGAGCGACCAGAATTCACAACCAGAACCATCGATGGAAGAAATTCTCGCCTCTATCAGGCGGATTATTTCTGAAGATGGGGATGAAGAGACTGCTGCCGCACCCGAAGCGGCACCTGAAGCTGTGGCCGATGCAGTCGAGGAACCTGAGGCCGGGGCTGAGCCCGAAGCAGTAGCTGAGCCTGAACCCGAGGCACCCGAAGCTGCGGAGCCAGCCGAAGAGGAAGACGTTCTCGAGCTGACCGATGAAGTTCAGGACGACGGAACGGTTGTAAATCTCAATACCGGTGAAGCCGTCGACGAAGACGAAACGCCGGAAGAGTTCGTTGAAGCCCTCGAGCTTGACGAAGAGGAAGACGTCGAACTCGAGATGGTCGATGCCGAGGAAGAGCCCGCAGAAGAAGCAGCCGCTGAACCTGAGCCCGCACCTGAGCCCGAAGTACCGGCCCAGCCCGCGCCCGCACCCGAACCCGCCGACATTCTTGCCGCAGAAGCAGCGGACAGGCTGGTTTCCGAAAATCCGGCCATGAATTCCGTAACGTCGCTTTCCGCATTGGCGGCCGCGGTCGATACGCACCGCCGCGCGGTCGATCCCAGCATCGGTCCGCGGACAATCGAAGATCTGGTGAAGGATGTCATGCGTCCGATGATCCGCGAATGGCTGGATGAGAACCTGCCGTCGCTTGTCGAGCGAATGGTCGGCCGCGAGATAGAGCGAATGACCCGCGAAGCCGAGGATATTTCTCAGCGCTGACCCAGACTTTGACCGGAGCTTGATCTGGTCCGGATCGGGCGTTGCGCTTCCCTTGTTGAAGCGCGATAAACCTCTTGAATTCAATCCACGTAGCATTAGCTTCGACCGGCTGCATTCGCGGCCTGTGAAGGTTTTTTACGGCGGTCGAACAAGCGTTTAGGGATGACAATGGAAAAGACATACCGGCCTGACCAGGTCGAGGGCCGTATCTACGCCGAGTGGGAAGACGCCGGCGCATTCGGTTGCGGACACACGAAGACAGACGAAGCCACAGGCGAATCCTATTCAATCGTCATACCGCCACCCAATGTGACGGGTAGCCTGCACATGGGGCATGCGCTGAACAACACGCTGCAGGATATTCTTGCGCGCTTCGAACGCATGCGTGGCAAGGACGTTCTTTGGCAGCCCGGTACGGATCACGCCGGTATTGCGACGCAGATGGTCGTCGAACGCCAGTTGGCCGAGGAACAAAAGACGCGCCACGACCTGGGACGTGAAGCGTTTATTGAACGCGTCTGGAAGTGGAAGGCCGAATCCGGTGGCACAATTACCGGCCAGCTTCGCCGGCTTGGCGCATCCTGCGACTGGTCGCGTGAACGCTTCACCATGGATGAAGGCCTCTCAGCTGCCGTCCGGAAGGTATTCGTCAGTCTGCGCAAGCAAGGCCTGATTTACCGTGATAAACGCCTGGTGAACTGGGACCCCAAGCTCCATACGGCGATTTCGGATCTTGAGGTCGAGCAGCAGGAGGTGAATGGCCACCTGTGGTACTTCAAGTACCCGGTCGAGGGTGAAGACGGGAAATTTATAACCGTGGCGACCACGCGTCCGGAGACGATGCTGGGCGATACGGCGGTTGCCGTACACCCCGAGGATGAGCGCTATACGGCGCTTGTCGGCAAGAACGTGATCCTGCCGATTGTCGGAAAAGCGATCCCCATCGTCGCCGATGAATATTCCGATCCGGAAAAGGGGTCTGGCGCGGTGAAGATTACGCCGGCGCATGATTTCAACGATTTCGAGGTCGGTCGACGTCACGACCTGCCGATGGTCAGTATTTTTGACATCGACGCGAATGTGAACGACGAGGCGCCGGCAAAATTCCGCGGCATGACGCGCGAAGAAGCACGAAAGGCGGTCATCGAGGAGATGGACGGGCTCGGTCTGCTGGAGAAAATCGAAGATAACCCGATGACGGTACCGTATGGCGACCGCTCCGGGGTTGTGATCGAGCCGCGCCTGACTGATCAGTGGTTTGTTGACGCCGCCGTCCTCGCGGAACCGGCGATTAAGGCTGTTGAAGACGGTGATATCCGCTTCGTGCCCAAGCAGTGGGAGAACACCTATTTCGACTGGATGCGCAATATCCAGCCGTGGTGCATCTCACGCCAGATCTGGTGGGGACACCAGATTCCAGCCTGGTACGGGCCTGACGGTGAGATATTCGTCGAAATGACGGAAGAGGAGGCACAGGCAGCGGCCGATGCGCATTACGGCAAGGCGGTCGATATTGTGCGCGATCCGGATGTCCTCGATACGTGGTTCTCCTCGGCGCTCTGGCCATTTTCGACGCTCGGTTGGCCGGAAGAAACACCGGAACTGGCACATCACTATCCGACGAGCGTGCTGGTCACAGGGTTCGATATCATTTTCTTCTGGGTCGCCCGGATGATCATGATGGGTCTGAACTTCCGCGACGAAGTACCTTTCAAGGACGTCTACATTCACGCACTGGTCCGCGACGAAAAGGGCCAGAAAATGTCCAAGAGCAAGGGCAACGTGATGGACCCGCTCGACCTGATCGATGAATATGGCGCCGATGCGCTGCGTTTCACCCTGACCGCATTGGCGGCGCAGGGACGCGATATCAAACTTTCTACGGGCCGCATCGAGGGCTACCGTAACTTTGTCACAAAAATCTGGAATGCGGCGCGCTTCACACAAATCAACGGCTGTGTGCCGGTCGCTGACTATGACCCGGCCGCCTGTACGTTGACGGTAAACCAGTGGATCGTTGGTGAAACGGCGAAGGCGGGTGCCGATATCGTGGCGGCGCTCGAAAGTTATCGCTTCAACGAGGTCGCACAGGTCGGGTATCGGTTTGCGTGGAACCAGTTCTGCGACTGGTATCTCGAATTCACCAAGCCGATCTTGCAGGATGGCGATGCCGCCGCGCAGGCGGAGGTGCGCGCGACAACGTCCTGGGTGCTTGATCAGCTCTTGAAGTACATGCAACCGATTATGCCGTTCGTGACGGAGGAGCTCTGGGTTCAGCTTGCCCCGACGGAAGGACGTGACGGGTTATTGATGCTGGAATTATGGCCGGCCCTTGGCGAAGAACTGCGCGCACCTGAAGCCGAAGAAGAGATGGCCTGGGTTGTGCGCATGATCAGTGAAATTCGCACCGTCCGGGCGGAAATGAATGTACCGCCGTCAGCGGAGCTTCCGCTTACATTGACGGGCGCGTCGGACAACACGATTGCGCGACTTGATACACATAGAGGACTGTTGGCACGTCTGGCGCGCCTGTCGGAAATCTCGGTTTCAGATACCGTGCCGGCCGGTGCTGTTCAGGTGGTTGTCGATGAAGCGACCGCGGCGCTGCCGATCGGTGACGTTATCGATGTCGCCCAGGAAGTCGCGCGGCTCGAGAAAGAGATCGGCAAGGTCGATGGCGAGATCGCCAAGATCGAAAAGAAATTGTCGAACGAAAGCTTTATCTCCAAGGCGCCAGCGGCAGTGGTCGAGGAACAGCACGCGCGCGCGGATGATTACCGCCAGTCCAAGACGAAGCTGAGTGAAGCATTGGACAGGTTATCGACGCTCTGAAGATGAAATGAGAATGCGCGGCCGGAGGGAAATGAATTGACGCAATATATCCTGGCGCCGTTTCGCTTTCTGGTCGACTGGCTGGTCCGTTTTATTGAAGATGACGGCCTCGCCTCGGCGGGCTACCTCGCCTATATCGGGCTGATGTCACTGCTGCCGTTTCTCGTCTTTGTCTTCACCCTTCTCGGGTTGATCGGCCGTGCGGATGAAGGGGCAGGGATCGTCGATATGATGTTCCGTTTCATGCCGACAGAAGTTGCACTCACTTTGCAGGAACCTGTGGTTCAGGTCGTCGGCACCGCATCGGGCGGGGTGCTTACACTCAGCCTTGTGGTAGTCCTCTGGATCGCCGCGTCGGGTGTAGAAGGGATCAGATCGGCACTGAACAGGGCCTATCGGACGCGGGAGACCCGCAGCTACTGGCGGCGGCGGGCCAACAGCTCGGTGCTGGTGATTTTCTTTTCGGGCTTCATCATCATTGCCATCGGCTGCATGGTGATCGGACCGATTCTATGGCAGCAGGCCGAAGGCTATCTCGATTTCGGCATCGCGCTGGATACAACAAAATTTCCCGAACTCGTGCGGTTCGGTGCAGGTGGCGGCGCGCTTTTCATTGCGACAGCAGCGCTCTATCACGCTTTGCCGAACCGCAAGCCTTCCTGGATCGGTGTATTGCCGGGCGCGGGGGCGGTATTTCTGATGGTGACCGGGGCAACCAGCCTGTATTCGCTCTATCTTGAGCATTTCGCCCAGTACACGGCAATCTACGGCAGTCTCGGCGGGATTATCTCCACGCTGATTTTCTTCTATCTTTTGGGGGCCATTTTCGTGCTGGGCGCCGAACTCAACGGGATGTTGTCTGAAGTGCCCGAGCAAAAACAGAAACAAAAACAAGAAGGTCAAAAGGAATGACGGACGAAAAAACGATACGCCTCGGCACGTCCGAGACAGACGGGACGTTCTGGTCCGAGGGCATGACGATTGCGGCATTGTTCGAGCGTGACAACGGAACCGCAATCCAGGTTCTGGATGCCGGGCAGGCCAGTATCGAGAACGCCCGACGACTGGATTCAGATTTGATCGACCTTGGTTTCATGGCATCGAACTGGATCGGGCGCGCCTATCGCGGAGATGCGCCTTTCGAACACGAGATAGCGATCCGGAACGTTGCGCCGGTGAATTCGGGCGCGATGTTTTTTATTGTCCGCGACGACAGCCCCTTGCGTCTGATCCGGGACATGGTCGGCAAACGCGTGGCAATTGGCCCTGAGGGCAGCGGCATGGTGCAGCATATTCACACGATTTTTGGTGTGCTCGGTATTTCGTTCGATGATTTTACGCCGGTTTATCTTTCTTTCGAAGAGGGCGGGAAGGCGCTTGAAGCGGGACAGGTCGATGCGCAATGGCAATGTCCGTATCCCAATCAGGTAATGACGGACATCGCAGCGCGTATGGATGTCCGCATTCTGGACTACGCGGCCGACGATCTTGTCGCGGTTCTTGATCAGGTCGATTTCTATCGTCCCGCAACGGTGCCAACTGGTTTTTTTCGCGGCGTGGCGGGTGCGACCGATCAGCTTGCGGTGGTGAACATAATTTCTGCGCACGCAAACACCGATATCGAAACTGTCCGCAAGTTCGTCGAAACGATCCTGTCGAATCTCGATGAAATGGCAGAGATGAACGCGTTGTTCGCGGGGCTCGCGGAGCTGTTTGAGCCGTTGCGTACACAGGGTGTGTCCGCGCTGGAATTCGGCGGTGCGCCGTTACACCCGGGGGCTCTTCAAGCTTACAAAAATGCAGGGTATCTATCCTGATAGATACTCTAGGCACGACGCTGTCACCCGACTATTGTCGCGCCAAATCAGAACTGATCGATAGGAGTTAATCATGCCCGACGGAACCGGCGCCGCAAAACGCCCTGCAAAGAAACCTGCAAAGAAAAAGGCAGCCAAAGTCAAAAGTCGCTTCAACAAGAACAAGCTGCCGAGCCGTCATACAACGGTTGGCCCGGAACGGGCGCCGCATCGCAGCTATCTCTATGCGATGGGCCTGACCGAGAAGGAAATCAATCAGCCGCTGGTTGGCGTTGCGACGTGCTGGAATGAAGCGGCGCCCTGCAACATCTCGTTGTCGCGCCAGGCACAGGCAGCGAAGGCGGGCGTGAAGGCAGGCGGCGGCACACCCCGCGAGTTTACGACCATCACGGTGACCGATGGTATCGCCATGGGGCATGAAGGGATGAAGTCATCCCTGGTGTCGCGTGATGTCATCGCCGATTCCGTCGAACTGACGATGCGTGGTCATTGCTACGATGCGCTTGTCGGTCTTGCGGGCTGTGATAAATCGCTGCCGGGCATGATGATGTCGATGGTGCGACTGAACGTGCCGTCCGTCTTCGTTTATGGCGGCACCATCCTCCCGGGCAAGTTCCAGGGCAGGGACGTTACCGTGGTCGACGTGTTCGAAGGTGTCGGTCAGTATGCGGCCGGGAATATGAGCGCGGATGAACTGCAAGAACTTGAAGAGGTTGCGTGTCCCTGCGAAGGATCCTGCGGCGGGCAGTACACGGCCAACACAATGGCCTGTGTCGCCGAAGCCATGGGGCTGGCACTGCCGACATCGTCGGGCGCACCTGCGGCCTATAAATCGCGTGATGCGATGGTAAAGGCATCTGGTGTCGCGGTGATGGACCTGCTGGCGAAAAATATCCGCCCGCGCGATATCGTAACGCGGAAGTCGCTTGAAAATGCGGCGGTTGTTGTCGCCGCAACGGGCGGTTCGACCAATGCGGGCCTGCATCTGCCGGCTATTGCACACGAGGCGGGGATCAAGTTTACGCTCGACGACGTGGTGCGGATTTTCAAGAAAACGCCTTATCTTGCGGACCTGATGCCCGGCGGCAAATACACGGCGACGGATATGTTCCGCGCCGGTGGCGTTCCGGTGATCATCAAGGAGCTTCTGGATAATGGCCTGCTGCACGGCGATTGCATGACCGTGACCGGCAAGACGCTCAAGCAGAACCACGCCAAGATCAAATTTCCCGAAAAACAGAAAGTTTTCTATCGGGTCAAGGATGCATTGTCGCCGACCGGCGGTGTTGTCGGCCTGAAAGGCTCGCTTGCGCCTGAAGGTGCGATCGTGAAGGTCGCCGGGATGGAAACGCTGACGTTCAAGGGCCCGGCACGGGTCTTCGATCGTGAAGAAGATGCGTTCGAGGCTGTCATGAAGCGCAAGATCAAGGAAGGCGACGTGATTGTCATCCGCTACGAAGGTCCCAAAGGCGGGCCCGGCATGCGAGAGATGCTGTCGACGACATCCGCACTTTACGGTCTTGGCCTCGGCGAGAAAGTGGCGTTGATCACGGATGGCCGGTTCTCCGGCGGGACGCGCGGTTTCTGCATCGGCCATGTCGGCCCGGAAGCTGCCGTCGGTGGCCCGATCGGTCTTCTCAAGAATGGCGATATGATTTCCATCGATGCCAAAAAGGGCAAGCTGGATGTTGATCTCAGCAAAGCCGAGCTTGCCCGTCGTCTCAAGAAGTGGAAACCCCGCAAGCATGACTATCAGTCCGGTGCATTGTGGCGTTATGCCCAGACCGTCGGTAACGCGCGTGGCGGCGCGGTCGTCCATCCGGGCGGCAAGGCGGAGACGCATGTTTACGCCGATATCTAGGTAAACCCAGACGGGGTCGTCTTGTTTTTTGATAGAGGGCCCATATTCGACAGACTGAACGGAAATGTCAGGTGCGTTATCGCGCCTGACATTTTTGGTTTTTAGGGGTGTCGATTGGGCCGTAGGCGCAATTTTTCAGAGCGGAGACGGAAGTCTTGAGCAAGAGTGATTAAGTGATTTCGGCCCGGTGTCTGCGACAGCCCATCACGGTGCATGAAACTAGCGGTTTCTGAAATAGATCACGGCCTGCCGCAGGGACCACATCACCAGCCCGGCGACACCGAAAACGAGCACGGGGCCGATCAGGACCGTGAAGTCCCGTATCTGTCCGTTGATGTATTGGACCGTCGCCCAGACAAGTCCGAACGCGAGGCCGATCGTCACGAAGCGGATAACTTCTCTAAGTCTTGGGCTCATTGTCTTGGGCTCATTGTCGGGGGCTCATTCGATTTCACACCAGACCGGTGTGTGGTCGGATGCCTTTTTCTTACCCCGTGGCCCGCGATCAATATCGCAGTCTTTTAGTCGGTCCGTGGCCTGCGGTGACAGCAGCAGATGATCGATACGGACGCCAAAATCTTTTTGCCAGGCGCCGCGCTGGTAGTCCCAGAAGCTGTATTTGTGCGGTTCCTGGTGAATCACGCGATACGCATCGGTCAGGCCGAGATGCAGCAGTCGTCTATACCGGTTGCGGCTCTGCGGCAGGCAAAGGGCGTCGTTTGCCCAGCCTTCGGCGTCGTGTACGTCTTCGTCCGTCGGCACGATGTTGTAATCGCCGCCAAACACAATGGCTTCGTCGAGCGTCAGGCGCTCCGCCATATGATCGTGCAGGCACTCCATCCAGCGAAGTTTGTATTCGTACTTCTCGTGCAGGACCGGGCTGCCATCATCGTGAAACTGATCTTCGACAAACGTCGGGTTGCCGTTTGGCAGATAAATTGAGGCGACGCGGAGGCCCGCGGTAAAAGCCTCGATATAGCGTGCCTGATCGTCATCTTCGTTGTTGGGCAGGCCGCGGGTGACATCTTCGATCGGGCTTTTTGACAGAATGCCGACGCCGTTGAAGTTTTTCTGACCGTGAATCTCTATGTTATAGCCGCGATCCTCGATTTCGAGCCGCGGGAATGTCTCATCGGTCGCTTTGAGTTCCTGCAAAAGAGCGACATCGGGCTTGAACTCGTCCAGCCATTCAAGAACGCGGGGCAGGCGGGCACGGACGGAATTCACGTTCCAGGTAGCGATAATGGTCAAAGGGTACTCCGCCCGCTGTCATTGGTTGTCTGCGCCGTTTTTAGCGTCCCCAAGTCGATAAGGAAACTGTCGCGACGAAAAACCGTTAGATGAGTATGGGGAACCGGAAGAATCCGGCGCAGGTTAAAGGAGCGCGAATGATGTTCCACAGCCGCAGGTCGATGCGGCATTGGGATTTTCGATCGAGAAAAACGACCCGATCAGTTCCTGTTTGTAGCCGATCTCGGAGCCGGCGAGGTAATCCCATGACATCTCGTCGATGACAACAGAAATGCCATTCTTTTCAATGACTTTGTCATCATCGTTAATCTGATCATCGAAGGTGAAACTGTACTGAAAGCCGGAGCAGCCACCGCCGTCGACGGCGACGCGGAGCATTTGACCCGCGTGCGAATCCTCGTTGCCAAGGACTTTCAGGCGTTCCACAGCGGTATCGCTGAGGGTCACCATTTTGGCGGCGGTATCGATCTGTCCGTCTGGCATCGTCTGGTTTCCGTAAATACTGTTCAATCTATTTAGGTCTATGCACGCACTCCGTCAATCTGCGAGTGCGTCTTAACAGCGTTGTGAAAAAGTGAAAATAGACTGATTTCATTACAATTTCCCTGCTTTCGACCGATTCCGTTGCAGGTCTGTATGGCCGGGTTTACGTTGCCGGCATGAACGCACCTTCCTCAATCGACCTGGTAACCACGCCCGCACGGCAACGCGCGCCATATGCCTGTGACCCGGCGCATTCCCGGGGCAGGGTCCATCCGGAACCGGAGAGTCCGACAAGGTCGGTTTTTCAGCGCGACCGCGACCGGGTTATTCATTCCGGTGCCTTTCGCCGGCTGAAGCACAAAACCCAGGTTTTCGTGTATCACGAGGGGGATTATTACCGCACCCGCCTGACACATAGTCTTGAAGTCGCCCAGATCGCCCGGTCACTCGCGCGTTCGTTGTCACTCGATGAGGATCTGGCCGAAGCCTTGGCGCTGGCGCACGATTTGGGGCACACGCCGTTTGGCCATGCCGGTGAGGATGCCCTGGACGAGGTTATGGCGCCGCATGGCGGCTTCGACCATAACGGCCAGACATTGCGGATCATCACATCGCTCGAGGCGCGCTACGCGGAATTCGACGGGTTGAACCTGAGCTGGGAGACCCTCGAAGGCATCGCAAAGCATAACGGTCCGCTTTTCGCCAAGGGCTCGGCAGGGGAACTGCCCTGGGCGCTCGCCGAATACACATCTCAGCACGATCTGGATCTTCATACCTGGCCCAGCGTCGAGGCCCAGGTTGCGGCGATGTCCGACGATATCGCCTATCATTCCCACGATGTCGATGACGGTCTTCGGGCAGGATTGTTCGAAGTCTCCGATCTCGCCGATGTGCCGATCCTCGGGCCGATCCTGCATGAAGTGAGATCCCGTTACCCGGATCTGGAAGCCTCACGGCTCATTCATGAGATCGGGCGTCGCCTGATCAATGTGATGGTGAACGATCTGTTGGCGGAAACAAACCGTCGCCTTCAGGAGGCGGCACCCTCATCGCCGGATGACGTCCGCCAGTTCGGCGCGGCACTTGTGGGGTTTTCGGCCGATATTGACCGCGATAACAGGGCCTTGAAGGAATTCCTGTTTGAGCGCATGTATCGCCATTACCGGGTCAACCGGATGACCAGCAAGGCGCGTCGTGTCGTTGCGGATTTGTTTACGCTGTATGTCGAGGAACCCGAATGTCTGCCGGCAGAGTGGCGCATCGGCGCCGAACAGGCCGGCAAAACCCTGCGGGCACGCCATGTTGCTGACTATATCGCTGGCATGACCGACCGGTTTGCGCTGGATGAGCACCGCCGGCTTTACGATTTATACGAAGAGAATAGATGAACGTTTTCAACAGCTACCGCGTGATTATCGAGACCATCGTTGCGGATATGACAGCCGCCGGGGATCTACCGGCAGACCTGCCGGTCGACCGCATTTCGGTAGAGCCTCCGCGCGACCCGTCGCATGGCGATATTTCGACCAATGTTGCCATGGTTCTTTCAAAACCGGCCGGGAAAAAGCCGCGCGATCTCGCGGAGATGATTTCGGCTAAGCTCTCGGACGCCGAGAGTGTTGAAACCGTTGAGATTGCCGGGCCGGGCTTTGTGAACCTGCGGCTGAAAATGGCGTCGTGGCAGCACCAGGTCGGCCAGATACTCACCCACGGCGTTGCCTATGGCGACAGTGATGTCGGCGGCGGGAAAGCCATCAACATCGAATACGTCTCGGCAAACCCGACCGGGCCGATGCATGTCGGCCACGCCCGTGGCGCTGTGATCGGGGATGTTCTGGCGTCTCTGCTGGCCAAGGTCGGCTACGACGTTACCCGCGAATATTACGTGAATGACGCCGGGGCTCAGGTAGATGTATTGGCGCGGTCAGCGCATCTCCGTTATCGCGAAGCGCTTGGCGAGGATATCGGCAATATCCCCGACGGTTTGTACCCGGGCGATTATCTGGTCGGCGTTGGACAGGCCCTGGCCGCCCGTGATGGTGGCAAATGGACCGAACTGGCCGAAGCGCAATGGTTACCCGATGTCCGCGATTTCACGATTGACGCGATGATGCGGCTTATCCGCGAGGACCTCGCGGCGCTCGGGATTGAACACAAGTTGTTCCGGTCTGAGAAAACGCTGCATGAAGATGGTCTGATCGACGATGTGGTATCCGTGCTGGAAGGCCGCGATCTGGTCTACTGGGGCACGCTGGAACCGCCAAAGGGGCAGTTGCCGGACGATTGGGAAGAGCGGGAGCAGTATCTGTTCCGGTCGAGCCAGTTCGGCGATGACGTTGACCGGCCGTTAAAAAAATCAGACGGAAGCTGGACCTATTTTGCCGCTGACGTCGCGTATCACCTCGACAAGTTTCGCCGTGGTTTTGGCGAAATGGTTGACGTCTGGGGGGCCGATCACAAAGGGTACATCAAACGGATGCAGGCGGCGGTCAAGGCGACGACCGACGGTGAAGGTGTACTGGACGTCCGTATCTGCAATCTGGTGAACCTGTTCGAAAACGGCGAACCGGTGCGGATGTCGAAACGGGCAGGGACGTTCGTAACGCTTCGCGAGGTTGTCGATCAGGTCGGCAAGGATGTGGTTCGTTTCATGATGCTGACCCGCGGCAACGAAGCGCCACTGGATTTCGATCTTAAACAGGCGCTCGAGCAATCGCGCGACAATCCGGTGTTTTATGTACAGTACGCACATGCCCGGGCATGCTCGGTCATTCGCAATGGGCAGGAAGCTGCAGCCGGTGAATCTGTTGACGATTCGAGCCTCTCGGAAGCTGATATGTCGATGCTGAAGGATGAGGCGGAACTTGCATTGATCAAAACCCTGGCCGGTTGGCCGAGATTGGTCGAAGCGGCGGCTCAAGCCCGGGAACCGCATCGGATCGCATATTATCTGAACGATGTGGCGGCGGGGTTTCATGGCCTCTGGAACAAAGGCAACGAAGATGTTGGCCTGCGTTTTATCATTGCCGATAATGAGGCACTGACCAGAAGCAGGCTTGCCCTGGTCCGTGCGGTTGCTGTGGTGATTGCGTCCGGGCTTGCGGTGATGGGCGTTAAACCGGTTGAGGAGATGCGCTAATGGCAGACGATTTTCGCCCCGACGAGGACGATCGGATCGCTCCCGGAGAACCATCAGAGGCTGCGCCATATGGTCGGCGTGGTCGGCGGATTATGACCGGTCTTGTCGCCGTTGCGGCGGTCCTCGGGTTCGGGGTCGTGCTGGTCTACGCTTATAACAAGGGTAAACAGGACGGTCCGGGCAAAACGCCGCCGGTAATCCAGGCGCAGGAAGGCCCCAGCAAGATCCGGCCAGAAAACCCGGGCGGGATGAAAGTTCCGAACCGGGATAAAGAAGTTTTCAATCGTCTGGAGACCGACAAGCAGGCGGGCGGTGTTGAACGTTTGCTGCCGCCGCCAGAAAAACCCATGGCACCACCTGCACCGCCGCCGGCGATTGTACCGGGAGATGTTGCGAAAATGGCGCCGTCTGCTGGCACCGGCGGCAATGTCGCTGTTCCCCTGAAACCGGCCATGGCGCCTCCGCCCGCGGCCCCGAAAGAGATCAAGCCCCTGGCGGTGACACCGCCCAAGGGGCCTCCGGCACCGGCGACCGCCAAGAAACCCCGGACGCCACCGAAGAAGGTGGCCGCAAAGACGCCCGCGGCGAAGCCAAAGCCGTCTGTGAAGTCAAAACCGGCTGCGAAAGCCGGCGCTTATCGTGTTCAGATGGCTTCTTTGCGATCCCGTGGTGCGGTCCAGAAGAACTGGGCGACACTCAAACGGAAGCATCCCGATCTGCTGGGCAAGCTTGGTCTGAGCATCCAGTCCGTCAAGCTCAGCGGTGGGCGGGGAACCTATTACCGGATGCAGGCGGGCCCGTTGAGGTCGAAGGCGCAAGCGACGGCGCTGTGTTCCAGCCTGAAGAAGCGAAAGCAGGGCTGTATCGTTGTCCGGCGCTGATCGCAAAGCGCCTGCCGCGGTTGTCTATGGCTGTGCAGGAACAGAACTAAAGGGGGAAGAACGCGCGTTATTCAGGACCGCCAACCCCGTCGGATTTATTCTGTTTGCCCGGAATATCGATACGCCGGATCAGG
Source organism: Paracoccaceae bacterium (assembly GCA_047638395.1). GTDB lineage: Bacteria > Pseudomonadota > Alphaproteobacteria > MPNO01 > UBA830 > CAXBCP01. The sequence goes on from JBLIMV010000013.1 coordinate 39,436, forward strand.
TCCGGCGTCTTACGGCTGACCTCCGCGCGTCGGTGGACAAACCGGATGCGATTATCATGATCGACCAGGAAGGCGGCCGGGTTCAAAGGCTGCGTCCGCCGCATTGGACGGACTATCCTGCAATGCAGAAATTCGGCGCGAAGGCCGTGTCGGATCCCGATGGGGCAGTCGAGTGCGTGAAGCTTGTTTATCGGCTGATCGCGGATGATCTGTCCGCGCTTGGCATCGATGTAGATTGTGCGCCCGTGCTGGATCTACCGGCGCCTGACGGGCATGAAATTATCGGTGACCGGGCATTCTCTGACGATCCGGAAATCATTGCGCGGCTCGGTCAGGCCTGCTGCGATGGCCTGATGGCGGGAGGCGTCATGCCGGTGATAAAGCACATTCCGGGACATGGGCGCGCGACTGCCGATAGCCATCTGGAACTACCGCACGTAAAGACCCGCCGCGACATCCTGGAAGAGACAGATTTTGCCCCATTCCGCGCGCTGCGGCATGCGCCCGCCGGCATGACGGCGCATATCGTTTACGACGATCTTGATCCCGGGACACCGGGGAGCTCGTCTCCGACGGTTGTGTCGGAAATCATTCGCGATCATATCGGATTTGATGGATTGTTGTTTTCCGATGATGTTTGCATGAAAGCCTTGCAAGGCCCGCTCGCCGCCCGTGTAGCGTCGGTTCTGGAGGCCGGTTGCGACGTTGCGCTGCATTGCGATGGGAATTTTGAGGACATGGTGTCGATCGCAGAGACATGTCCGCCGATGCGGCCTGAATCCGTCGACCGGCTAAATGCTGCAAGGTCACCTTCTGCCGATTCGCAATCGATCGATCACGACGCCGCAAAACGGCGGATTTCAGCGTTTCTCGAGACTTGATCCATTGGTAAATCGGCGGGTGGTCCGTTGGTGCCAGTCGTTTTGAAACGTATACTTCACCGGTTGGAAATGAGCGTCTTGTCGCAGGAGTAAACGGATCGCATGGCCGATCAGGTAGATACATTCGAGGAAGAGCCCGTACGGGAAATGTACGACCTGGTTCTGGACCTTGACGGGTTCGAGGGACCGATCGATTTGTTGCTGACCCTTGCGCGTCAGCAAAAAGTCGACCTGGCAAAGATGTCGATCCTGAAGCTCGCCGAGCAATATCTTGCGTTTATCACGGCGGCAAAACAGCTTCGTCTGGAAGTTGCCGCCGATTACCTGGTGATGGCCGCCTGGCTGGCCTACCTGAAATCGCGGCTGCTGCTGCCGGCAACCGAGGAGGACGAAGAAGCGTCCGGCCCGGAGCTTGCGGAGGCGCTGACGTTTCAGCTGCGCCGGCTCGATTCCATGCGCGATGCGGGCGAAAAACTGCTTGTGATGCCGCGGCTGGGCCGCGATGTGTTTCGCCGGGGCGCGCCGGAGGGGATGGAAGTCATCCGCACGGCGGTCTACGAGGTGTCCCTCTATGATCTGCTCAAAGCGTATGGCGACAATCGCCGCAGGGCGACCGGATCGCATCTGACGATCGAGGCCTCGCAGCTGTTTTCGCTCAGCGATGCGATCGAGCGGTTGCGCGGGGTCATCGGCGAAGTCCGGGACTGGACCTCGCTTAGTGCGTTTTTGCCGGAAGATTTAATGGATGGTCTGTTTATGCGGTCAGCCGTCGCCTCCACATTTGCCGCCAGTCTTGAGATGGTGAAAGAGGGTAAGGCGGACATTCGCCAGTCCAGCGCTTTCGGTCCGATATTTATTAAAGGGAAGGAGGCCGCCGCAAATGGTTGAGGTAGCCCACGAGATTGTTGAAGAACGCGAAGATGCTGCCGTCGAGGAGATGGCGGGAGAAACAATCGACGAAAACGCGGAAATCCCGGAAGGCGCTGATAATCCGGAAGATGTGGAAGACCATGAAGACCAGGAAGACCAGGAAGACCAGGAAGACCAGGAAAACCCGGAAGACACAGGAGAGTCCGCAGAGGCCGAAGGTGTCGTGACCGAGCATCAGGATCTGACCCAGGAAACCCGGATTGTCGAAGCATTGTTGTTTGCGGCAACGGAGCCGGTCAGCACCGATTTTCTTGTCGAGCGCCTGCCCGAAGGGACCGATATCGGCGCCATCCTCGAAGACCTCCAAACGCTCTATGCCAGTCGCGGGGTGAACGTCGCCCGTGTCGCCGGTAAATGGTCGTTGCGCACGGCGGAGGATTTGTCACCGCATTTGCGGATCGAGCGCAAGGTAAGCCGAAAACCTTCGCGGGCGGCGGTCGAATCCCTTGCGATTATTGCCTATCACCAGCCGGTCACGCGGAGCGAGGTTGAAGAAATTCGGGGAGTTTCCGTCAGCAAGGGATCGTTCGATGTCCTGCTGGAAGCAGGCTGGATCAAACCGGTCGGACGCCGCCGCACACCTGGGCGGCCGACAACCTGGGGGACCACGCCGAATTTCCTGGAAGTGTTCGGCCTGGATTCTCTGGCGGATCTGCCGGGCATCGATGAGCTGAAGGCGTCGGGCCTGCTGGATACGCGCCCGGCCGGAACAATCATCGGCGATACCGGCGAGATGTATAATGATGCGCAAGCAGAAGGTGCGCCGGAGGACGATGAACCCGAAGCGCTCACCGATGAAGACGATGGCGGTAATGCGGACGCGGAGCACGCCGGAGAGGGTGATGAGGCTAAAGACCCGCCTGTAGCGGAAACGGACGATAGAGATGCTGATGATGTCGACGGCGACGGCGATGGCGATGGCGAAGAAGAAGCCGGTGCCGAGGATGATGCGGCATTGGAAGCCGTCGCGGAAATGGAGCATGAAGCAGAGTCTTCGGATGACGCTGAGGAGGAGTCCGAAGATGAGTCGGATGAGGAGTCTGGCACCCCGCGCGGGTGATGCCCGGTGACACCGGGTGACATGGCGTCACAGGCAGCATTCTTCGTTTGCTATTGCGACAGGCTCGCAATAGCTTCCGCGGACCATGACCAATAAATCTGACGACGTTTCCCACGATACCGGCCTGACAGTCAGCGGGCTTAGTCATCACTTTGGCCCGCAGCAGATTCTGCGGGATATCAACCTCGAGGTTGCACCGGGAGAAATCCTGTGTCTGCTGGGGCCATCTGGCTGCGGAAAGACCACAACGCTGCGCCTTATTGCCGGGTTGGAGGAACTTCAGACCGGCCGGATCGCCTGGAACGACGACGTGCTCGCCGATGCGGGATCTAATGTTCCACCTGAAAAACGTCTCGTCAGCCTGCTGTTTCAGGATTTTGCGCTGTTTCCGCATCTCACCGTCGCCCAAAACGTGGCGTTCGGCCTGAAGGATCTTTCCTCAGATGAACGTGATGCACGGGTACATGAGGTCCTCGACCAGGTCGGTATGTCGCGATATGCCGCGAGCTATCCACACTTTCTGTCCGGTGGCGAACAGCAGCGCATAGCGCTCGCCCGCGCGCGTGCCCCGCGCCCGAGGATCTTTCTGCTGGACGAGCCCTTCTCGAACCTGGATACGCGGCTTCGTAACCAATTGCGTGACTTGTGCCTGCATGTGCTCAAAAAATCGGAATCGTCTTCGGTCATCGTCACGCATGATGCCGAGGAAGCAATGTTCATGGGTGACAAGGTCGCCGTCATGCGGGATGGCGAAATCGTGCAGGTCGGACCGCCGGAAGAGCTATATTTCACGCCCAACAGCGCTTTTGTCGCGGGATTGTTTGGTGAGGTGAATGAAATAACGGGCAGGGTGGTTGATGGGCATGTTGTGACCCCGCTCGGCCGTGTTTGTGCGCCTAACGTCAATGAGGGCATGGAAGTGGACGTATTGGTGCGGCCGGAGGCGCTCCTTGTAACTGAAGGTGCAGGCGCGGCAGCCGTCGCGAGCGTTATCACGTCTCGGTTGCTCGGGCGCTCCAGCCTTCTGCACCTCAGTGTGCCAAACGGCGAGGAGGGCGGGCTGCATCTCCATTCACGCGTTCCGGGACGCATGCTGCCGCCGGAAGGGACATCTGTCAGCCTTTCGCTCGACGAGCAAAATGTTTTTGTGTTTCCAAAGGAATAGCGCGAAGCGCTGAGCCTTTTTATTGCGGTGCGGGATGCTTTCTGCGATTATTCGCACCACATCAACTGATATTAGACAGGAGCGTCTCTCATGGGGAGCTTCAGTATTTGGCACTGGGTCATCGTTTTGGTCGTCGTGCTCGTCCTTTTCGGCGGCGGGGGCAAATTGTCCCGCATCATGGGTGATGCTGCCCGTGGCATCAACGCCTTCAAAAAAGGCCTGAAAGAAGACAAGACCGAGGGCGATGCTGCGGCAACGCCTGATAAGTCGCTTAAATCGGAAAGCGGCGACGCCGTTTCCGATGGCGTCAAGAAAGACGAAGCCGCGAAAAGCTGAGGCTTCGTCACAACGAGCTTTGTGAAGAAGGGCGCGCGCCGCCATGCTGGACATCGGCGGATGGGAATTCCTCCTGATTGCCATTCTAGGGATCATGATCATCGGTCCCAAAGAACTGCCGGGTGCTATCCGGACGGTGAGCATGTTTGTGCGCCGCGCACGGGGGCTTGCCCGTGATTTCCAGTCAGGTCTCGAGGAAGTCGCGCGTGATGCGGAACTCGACACACTGACAGATGATATCAAGGGTATTGCAGGTTCGGGCGACGACGTGGGCAATTTCCGCGACGAATTGCAGGACGCCGTGGACCCGGACGGAAATCTGAAAGAAGCGATGGATTTTCAGACCGATTGGTCGGACGACGATCTGATCGATTACGACGATCCCGAATTCGCCGATGACAATCGTATCGCACCCCCCGATCAGAAAACGATGTCCGATGCGCCTGACGCGGAAGATGCTCCGGACGATGGGGGCACGAAAACTGCCGAAGCGTCCGCCCCGGAAACGGCGGCTGCGGATACTGCTGTCGGCACTGATGTAACGCCGAAAACCGAAGTCCCAACCGCCGGTGATGCTGATCCGGCGCCCGTGTCCGACAAGAAGCCGGATGGGGCATCATGAGCGATAAGATAAGCGACGGCACGGAAGAGGCGACCGAGGACGATACCGGCGGCGAAAAGAAAATGCCGCTCCTCGACCATTTGGTCGAGTTGCGTACGCGGTTGATTTATAGCTTCGCCGCCTTTTTCCTGCTGTTTCTGGTGAGTTTCTTTTTCGCTCAGGAAATCTATGATTTCTTTGTTCGGCCCTTGGCGCGGGCACTGGAAGGACGTGAAGGCGCGCGGATGATCTTTACGGCCCTGCATGAGCCGTTTCTCGCGCATATCAAGGTGGCCTTCTTCACCGCATTGTTCATTGGTTTTCCGGTGATTTCGATACAGCTCTGGATGTTTGTCGCTCCGGGACTCTACAAAAACGAAAAAAGCGCCTTTTTGCCATTTCTGCTGGCGACACCGGTGCTGTTTTTCATGGGCGGCGCGCTTGTCTATTATTTCATTATGCCGCTCGCCTGGGATTTCTTCCTGACTTTCCAGACTGCCGGTGGCAACGGAAACCTGCCGGTACAGGTCGAACCCAAGGTCGACCAGTATCTGTCGCTGGTGCTGCGTCTGATTTTCGCTTTTGGGATTGCGTTTGAACTGCCGGTCTTGCTGATGCTGTTGGCGAAGGCGGGAATTGTGACGTCTGCCGGACTGGCTGCTAAGCGGCGTTACGCGATCGTCGGCGTCTTTATCGCTGCGGCGATCCTGACACCGCCCGACGTCATCAGTCAGATCGGACTGGCCATTCCGATTATCATCTTGTACGAGGTGTCCATTATTGGTGCCCGGATGATCGAGAAGAAACGTGCCAGGAAGGCAGCCGAAGAAGACCCCGATGATGACGGAGATCCTGACCCAGAACCTGACCCGGAGCCCGATCCTGAGAATGACCGCGGCACCGCCTGAATTTCGTATTAATCAGTAAGAACAGAATAATATGCACGATATCAGATGGATTCGTGAGAACCCCGATGCCTTTGATGCGGGACTTGCACGCCGCAATCTTGCGCCGCTTTCCGCACAGGCTCTGGCCGTTGATGCCGACAACCGGACGATCACAACCGAGCTGCAGGATCTGCAGACCCGCCGGAACGATGCATCGAAGCAGATTGGTGTTCTCAAAGGGAAGGGCGAAGACGCTTCCGCGCAAATGGCGGAGGTAGCGGCAATTAAAGACGGCATGACGTTGCTTGAAGAGCGCCAGAAAGAGACCACGGAGGCATTGCAGGCACTCCTCGAAGGTGTGCCGAATATTCCGGCTGACGATATCCCTGACGGCAAGAATGAAGACGATAATGTCGAGCTTCGCTGTATCGGTGAAAAGCCGGCCTTCGATTTCGACGTTCGCGATCATGTCGATATTGGCGAGGGGCTCGGTCTTCTGGATTTTGAAGCGGCATCCAAAATGTCGGGTTCACGGTTTGTGGTGACCCGCGGCCCGCTTGCGCGGATGGAACGTGCACTGGCTTCCCTGATGCTCGACCTCCACACCGACGAGTTCGACTATACCGAGGTGAACCCGCCGCTACTGGTTCGTGACAATGCGGCCTATGGCACCGGCCAGCTACCTAAATTCTCGGAAGATCTTTTCAGGACGACGACGGATCACTGGCTGATTCCGACGGCAGAAGTGCCGCTGACCAACCTTGTGGCCGGCGATATTCTGGACGAGACCGATCTGCCGGTCAGGTTTACGGCGCATACGCCGTGTTTTCGTTCGGAAGCGGGGGCCGCCGGTAAGGATACAAGGGGAATGCTGCGCCAGCATCAATTCACCAAGGTGGAGATGGTCAGCATCTGTCACCCTGATAAGTCTGCGGATGAGCACGAACGCATGACAGCCTGCGCCGAAGAAGTTCTGAAACGGCTTGGGCTGCATTACCGGGTCGTGGTTCTGTCGACCGGCGATCTCGGTTTCTCGGCGCGTAAAACCTATGACATTGAAGTCTGGCTGCCGGGGCAGGATCGCTACCGCGAAATCTCGAGCTGTTCGAATTGCGGCGACTTCCAGGCAAGACGCATGAGCGCGCGTTTTCGTCCCCAAGAGCGGAAAGGCACCGATTTCGTGCACACGCTGAATGGCTCTGGACTTGCGGTCGGTCGGACGCTCATCGCGGTGATTGAGAACTACCAGCAGGCGGATGGTTCGGTCCGGGTGCCCGATGCGTTGAAGCCCTACATGGGCGGTATCGAGGTGATAGCTGCGGCGGACGCCACCTGATGGACCTGCGCCAGGCGCGAATTCTGGTGTCGAATGACGACGGCATCAATGCTCCCGGTCTCAAGGTCCTCGAAAAAATAGCAAAGAAACTTTCGGATGATGTTTGGGTCGTCGCACCTGAAAGCGAACAAAGTGCCTCCGGACATTCGCTGACGCTGACACTCCCGCTCCGGGTTCGCCGTATTTCGAGACGAAAATTTGCGGTCAACGGAACGCCGACCGATAGCGTGTTGCTGGCCGTACAGAACATCATCAAGGGGAAACGCCCTGATCTTGTGTTGTCGGGCGTAAATGCCGGCGGCAATCTCGGCGAGGATATTACCTATTCAGGCACCGTGGCTGCAGCCATGGAGGGGGCACTGCTGGGTATTCCGTCAATTGCCCTCAGTCAGGCCAGGGTCTATGGCGAAAGCGTCCGCTGGGGCGCCACCGAGCATCATGCAGAATCCGTGATCCGGAAACTGGTATCGGAAGAATGGCAGCGAAACGTGCTCATGAACGTTAATTTTCCAGATGTCGCGCCGGATGATGTTGGCGCGACGGAAATCACGGTTCAGGGCCGGCGCAAGATTGGCGACGCGGTGACATCTGGCCGGGACCCCCGGGGCTATGACTATGTCTGGATCGGCACCGACCGCGATGAAGACCCGTCGTTCAAGGGGTCAGACCTGAAGGCTGTTAACGAGGGGCGTATTTCGATCACGCCGCTTTGTCTCGACCTGACGCACAGGCGCAGCATGGCGCGCCTGCGGAATCTGTTTCAATGACCCTGGAAGCGAACCGCATTCGGCTGATCATGGAATTGCGCGGGCAGGGCATCACGGATGCAAAGGTGCTTGGGGCGATTGAGCGTGTGCCACGGGAAGCCTTCGTACCCGAGACTTTTAAGGATCAGGCCTACGAAAACATGGCGCTGCCGATTGGCAGCGGGCAAACGATCAGCCAGCCTGCCGTGGTGGCGTTTATGACGCAGGAGCTAAAAATCGGCGATCGCATGAAGGTGCTGGAAATCGGCACCGGGTCCGGCTATCAGGCGGCGGTGCTGGCAAAACTTTGCCGTCGGCTTTATTCGATCGAACGCCACAGGGAACTCCTGCTGGAGGCTGAACGGAAGTTCCGGGAGCTTCGGATTAATAATATCACCGCGAAAACCGGTGACGGCACGAAAGGATGGCCGGAACAGGAACCGTTCGACCGTATTATTGTGACGGCCGCTGCGACCCGCGATATTCCGCACGCTTTGCTCGATCAACTCGCGCCCGATGGTCTGATGATTGCGCCGATGGGCGATACCGCGCGGGATCAGCATCTTTACCGGTTCAGCTTCGATACAGAGGGGAATCTGGAACGGGAGAAGATGTGGCCGGTGCGCTTTGTGCCGCTGATCGGCGATGACGAAGGAAAAGCTTCCGGTTGATGTTGGAGGTGAGCGAACCTAGTTTGACGATCATGGATCGAAACACGTTCGCGTTCAGCCGTTTTAGCGTTGTCATCGGGCTTATGCTCGTCCTGGCGGCGTGCGGCCAGCGTATCGGGTCCGCGCCGGTCGTGAACGGAGCCACGGGTGAGCGGATCGGCAATACGTCAAATTCAGCCAATCTGCCGTCGACCATCAGGGTTCAGCGGGGAGATTCCCTTTATAAAATCTCCCGGCGCTACAACGTCCGTCTGCGCGCGATCATTGACGCCAATAACCTGAAACCGCCCTATACGATATTTCCCGGCCAGAAGCTCCGAATGCCGGTGACCGGTGTGCATACCGTCTCCCGGGGCGAGACGGTTTACCAGATTGCGCAACGATACGGGGTGGAGCCGGGTGCGCTTGTCCGCGTGAACAGGATATCTCCGCCATACCGGCTTTCCACCGGACAGCGTCTCGTCCTGCCCGCAGGTGCTGCCGCGGCGAGCAAATCAGCGGCCACCCGCCAGCCGGCATCGAGGGCTGTATCAACGTCTCCGCGCCGGCCCAATACCACCATCAATCGTAAACCGGTGCCGCAGACGGCGACGCGCTCTACAACAACGCGGCCGCAGCCGCGCAAAGTCCTGCCGGCGGAACGGGTGGTCGTGAAACGTGCGCCACCGACATCGGCATCGGTGAGGCCGCCGCCACCAAGCACGGGTGGGTTTGTCTGGCCCGTGAGTGGCAAGCTACTTTCAAGGTTTGGTACGCTCGGCAAAGGGCTTCAGAATGACGGGATCAATATTCTGGCGCGCCGTGGCACACCGGTGCGTTCAATCCAGAGTGGCGTCGTCGCCTATTCGGGCAACGAGCTGCGCGGATTTGGCAATCTGCTGCTGATCAAACACGCCGGTGGCTGGATTTCTGCATATGCCCATAACGACCGGCTTCTCGTGAAAACCGGGCAGCGGGTACGTCGGGGGCAGGTGATATCGCATGTCGGCAGTACGGGGAGTGTCGACAAGCCCCAGCTTCATTTTGAATTGCGGCGTCAGAACCGCGCCGTCGATCCGGAACGTTATCTTGGACGCAGAACGGCCCGTCTTTCCCGATAGGTGTCACGCGCCAGGCGCCTGACGATGGTCCACAATGGCTGGCAACGTCAGTCGAGCTGCTTTTTCTGGCGGCCGGCAAGATCCTGAATGTATTGCCACGCGACACGGCCGGACCGCGCACCGCGGGTCATGGACCATTCAATTGCTTCTGCCCGTAGCGTTTTCTTATCGATGTCGAGACCATATCTGGCGACGTAGTCGTCGAGCATCTCGAAGAACGTGTCCTGATCGCAGTTATGAAATCCGAGCCACAGGCCGAACCGGTCGGACAGGGATACTTTTTCCTCCACGGCTTCCGCCGGGTTGATGCCGGTAGATTGTTCATTCTCGATCATGTCGCGGGGCATTAGGTGGCGGCGGTTGGACGTTGCGTAAAAAATGACGTTCTTTGGCCGGCCTTCGATACCGCCTTCGAGCATGGCTTTCAGCGATTTATACGTTGTGTCGTCGGCATCGAAGGACAGATCGTCGCAAAACAGGATGAAATGACGCGGGCTTTCGCGCAGAACTGCCAGCAGGCGGGGCAGGGATGACAGATCTTCCCGGTGTATTTCAACAAGTACCAGCTTGCCGTCGGTCTCGGCCGCGATTGTGCCGTGAACTGCTTTCACCAACGAGCTCTTGCCCATGCCGCGCGCGCCCCAAAGCAGGGCGTTGTTGGCCGGATAGCCCTCGGCGAAGCGCCGCGTATTGTCGAGCAATGTGTCCCGCGACCGGTTAATTCCGATTAATTGTTCGATATCCAGCCGGTTTATCTCGGCGACAGGCTCCAGCCGGCTCGTCTCGGCCTGCCAGGTAAAGGCATCAGCGTCGCCCGGGATGCTCGTCGTGGCGGCCGCTGGGGCAATTCTGTCCAGCGCATCGGCGATGCGGGTGAGCAATTCAGTCGTGTCTGTATCTGTCATAAGGGTCAATAATCCGGTCGGAATTCGGCGCCGGACCCTATCACAAAGACATAACCGGTCAATCGCAGGGGGGCGCCTGCGCGGAATCGGTTGCAAGCTGTTGGTGGACCGTTATATTCCCGCAACTTTCAGTCAACAGGGATTTCATGATGTTTGTTTCACCGGCCTGGGCGCAGGGCGCTGGCGGGGGTGCTCTAGACGGCCTCGGAGGCCTTCTGCCACTCGTTCTTATTTTCGTTGTTTTCTATTTTCTCCTTATCCGGCCTCAGCAGAAGAAGGCCAAGGAGCATCGTGAAGTTCTGACGAACCTGCGACGCGGGGACCGGATTGTCACGAATGGCGGCCTTCTCGGCACGATTACGCGTGTCCCGAATGACACCGAGCTGATGGTCGAAATCGCAGACGGCGTCAAAGTACGCGTTCTGCGGGGTATGGTTGCCGAAAGCCTGAGTAAATCCGATCCCGCTCCCGCCAAGTCGAAAGACAAAGGTAAGGACCAGGACGACGATCAGGATGACGCCGATTACGAAGAAGAAGGTCCCGACGAGGATCAGGCGGAACGCGACGAGGACGCTCAGGAAGATTCTGAAAAGAAATCCTGATAGTTTCCTGAATTATCTGAACAACAACCGGTAAAGCATTCCCGCGCATGGTTTATTTCGCCAAGTGGAAGATTATCCTCGTAGCTATTGTCTCGATTTTGGGGCTCGCATCCGCATTCCCCAATTTCCTGTCTGAAGAGGATGCAGCGGCACTTCCGGGCTTTATGCCCAGCCAGCAGATCAATCTCGGCCTTGACCTGCAGGGTGGCTCGCACCTCCTGCTGGAGGTTGATGTGGCGGCGGTGTTGTCGCAGCGGCGTGAAGGACTGGTTGACGCCATTCGCGACGGTATGCGGCGGGGAACACCCCGTATCGGGTACCGTCGTCTTGGCGTGCGCGGTGAATGCGTCGGGTTCGATCTGCTCCGGGAAGATGATCTTTCCCGGGCCCGCCAGATCGTGCGTGATCTCGATACCAATTCGTTTGATCCGCAGCTAGAGACCAACGTCGACGGTTTGAGCGTTACGGTCTGTGCGACGGTTACCGGACAGCGTGAAATACTGACGTCTGCCGTTCAGCAGTCGATTGAGATCGTGCGGCGCCGGATTGACGAACTCGGCACACGGGAGCCGACAATTCAACGGCAGGGCTCAGACCGTATTCTCGTTCAGGTGCCGGGTCTTGATGATCCGGAACGTCTGAAAGAGCTGATCGGCACGACCGCGAAGATGACATTCCATCTCGTTGACCAGTCCAATTCCGCAGCCGCGAGCTGTGGTGCCGGGCGCCGGCGTCCGCCGGGGACGGTCTGTCTTCCGTCACAGGATGAACTCGACGCGGGTAACAACCCCATCATGTACCTGGTGAAGCGCCGGATCATGGTTGACGGTGAAAACCTTGTAGACGCGCAGGCCACCTTCCAGGACGGCCAGGCAGTCGTGTCTTTCCGTTTCGATTCTGTCGGCGCACGCCGCTTCGGTGACGTGACGCGGCAGAATGTCGGCCAGCCTTTTGCCATCGTTCTCGATAAAACAGTGATCTCCGCGCCCGTCATCCGGGAGGCCATTCTTGGCGGCAACGGCGTGATTTCCGGTAACTTTACGATTAACACGGCCCAGGATTTAGCCTTGCTGCTGCGCGCAGGCGCATTGCCGGCGCCCCTGACCGTACTTGAAGAACGAACTGTTGGTGCCGAACTCGGCGCGGATTCGATTGCCGCAGGCGAGTTCGCAAGTGTTCTGGCGATCGTGCTGGTCATCGTCTTTATGGCGGCGGCATACGGACTGTTCGGCTTTATGGCCGACGTGGCCCTGATCCTGAACATCGTGCTGATTGCTGCTGTGCTTTCCATGCTGCAGGCAACGCTCACTCTGCCCGGAATCGCGGGGATTGTTCTTACCATTGGTATGGCGGTCGATGCGAACGTGCTGATATTCGAGCGAATACGCGAAGAGGCGAGGAACGGCCGAACGCCGATATCCGCCGTTGATGCCGGGTATTCACGAGCCCTGACCACGATTATCGATGCGAACATTACGACCCTTATCGCCGCGGTCCTGCTGTTCCAGTTCGGATCGGGTCCCATCAAGGGCTTTGCCGTTACGCTGGCCGTCGGACTGCTGACATCAATGTTCACTGCAATCATGGTGACACGGATGATGGTGGTGCTCTGGCTGCATCGTCGCCGCCCCAAGAAACTGCCGTTGTAGGGAAAATACAGATGCGTCTTATCAGCCTGGTCCCGACCAACACAAAGATCAATTTTCTCCAGTTCCGCAAGATCGCGGCCGTTTTCTCGCTGCTTCTATGCGTTGCCTCGGCGGGGATGTTTTTCTCCAAGGGGCTGAATTTCGGCATCGATTTCCGCGGCGGTATCCTGATTGAAGTCAGAACAGAAGGCCCTGCGGATATTAGTAAGCTGCGTGCCACGCTGAGCGGGCTCGGACTGGGTGAAGTACAGCTTCAGGAATTCGGCCAGCCATCAGATGTTCTTATTCGGATCGAACGTCAGGAGGGTGGCGAAAAGGCACAGCTTGTCGCGGTGGATAAGGCAAAAAAGGCGCTGGGCAACGAGATTAATTACCGACGAACAGAATTCGTCGGACCGAAAGTCGGTGGTGAGCTGATCGAGGCCGGGGTCACGGCCGTTCTGCTCGCCCTCAGCGCGATGCTTGTCTACATCTGGTTCCGCTTCGAATGGCAGTTCGGCGTGGGCGCGGTCGTTGCGCTGTTGCACGATGTGCTGCTTACGATCGGCATTTTTGCGCTGCTCGGGCTGGAATTCAACCTTTCCACCGTCGCGGCAATTCTGACAATTGCCGGGTATTCCATCAATGACACGGTGGTGGTCTATGATCGTGTCAGGGAGAATCTGCGCAAATACAAGCAGATGACTTTGCCGGATCTGCTGAACCTGTCGATCAATGGCACGCTGTCGCGCACCTTGCTCACAAGTGTGACGACGCTTCTTGCCTTGTCGGCGCTGTATTTCTTCGGTGGGGAAGTGCTCGCCGGCTTCAGCTTCGCCATGATCTGGGGCGTGATTGTCGGCACGTATTCGTCGATATTCATCGCCGTGCCGCTGCTGGTCTATATGAACCTTCGCCGTACTGGCCTCATCGTCGGCGATACGGATGACGACGATGCAGCGGCCGCAGGAAAATCCGCCAACTAACCGATGGCTGATATCACGCCACAGGTCCCGCAGGGACGACAGCTGATCCAGGGATATGGCGGTGGCGGCTTTCGAATTGCCGGTGTGGCCCATACATCATCTGTCATCGTTTTGCCTGACGAGACGATTGCCTGGCAGGCAGCTTCCTTTGACGATATTTCTGTTGCCGGGTTGGCCCCTCTGTTAACCGAGAACAATGGTGTCGAGGTGCTGCTGATCGGTTGCGGGCCGCGAATGGGCATGCCGATTGCGGAAATTCGGGATGCTTTGAAAGCGTATTCCATTGTTCCAGAATGGATGGATACAGGGGCTGCATGCCGGACGTTCAACGTCCTGCTGGCGGAAGACCGGGCGGTCGCCGCGGCGCTTATCGCGGTCGATTAGCGAACTTTTCCACACCAATGGTCTCGTCGGATCAATGCCGGTGTGGACCAGGCAAAAAAGAAGGGGGCCCGGAGGCCCCCTTCAATCGTTGTACGCTAGATCCGTCAGAACAGGTTCTGAGCAGATACCATTGCATAGAGCATCGGGATCGAGAGCATGGTGTTCGTCCGCGAGAACAGCATGGCGGTGCGACCCGCTTTCGCTTTCTCGGCGGCTTCGACCTGAACGATACCAAGGGCCTTTTTCTGGTTCGGCCAGATGATGAACCAGACGTTGAACCACATGATCGTACCAAGCCACATGCCGATACCAATCGCGGTGTGCTTCGGCACGCCGTCCATCAGACCGATGGTGATTGCGTCGCTGATATAGCCATTAAGATAGGCGACGATCAGACCGGTAATCAGTGTGGCCATGGCTCCCCAGCGGAACCAGAACAATGCTGCCGGCGCGATCACACCGGTAATGGCCGGTTTCTGCTCGTCCGGAATTTTGCCCATGTTTGGAATCTGGACAAAGTTGAAATACCACAGAATACCAATCCACATCACGCCGCTCAGCACATGGAGCCATCTGAACAGGAATGACCAGTAGCTTTTGTCGAATGTAGGTGTGACATCGTGCATCCCCATCATGATGATGATGAGCACGACCGCGAGTACGATACCGGCAATTATCGTACTGGTAAGGTCGGATAGAATTTTAGCCATCGGAGAATCCCTCAAAATTTTCAAGCAGTTAGATGCTAACGATAATGATTCAGCGGTTCAACGCCGCAGCTGGGAGACGCCCCACGGCTGAATAGTCAGAGGGGTGTCAAAAATATGTTTTAGTTTCAGTTGCTTAGGGGCCAAAAAATCATCAGCCGGTAAAAACGAAGCGACTGCGCGAATCAACGCCTCGCGCCTCAAATCCTTAACCCTTGGCTTGGGCTCTGGCTTTGCCGATGGCTTCAAGCGCGTGGCTGGCGGCTTTGAAGCCGGACCTTACACTGCCTTCGATCGTCGCCGGCAGGCCGGTATCGGTCCAGTCGCCGGCGAGGAAGAGATTCTTGATGCTGGTGTCTGTCGTTGCCCGCGCGTTTACCTGTGCGGGCGTCTGCGCGAATGTCGCGCGCCGTTCCTTGATGATGCGCCAGGCCGGCATCCGGCCGGCGGAGCTGCCGATTACCTGCGCGACCTCGGACCAGAGCAGGTTCGCAATCTCCCAGTTCGGCTTGTCGGCCAGTGCATCGCCGGCGCTGATCGTCAGCGAGACGATATTGTCACGGACGAAAACCCAATGAGTTTCGCTGCCGACCAGCCCGATAAAGGGCGCTTCCCAGGGCAGGGTGGCCGGTTTGTCCATTCTGAAATGGGCATTGACGATCGCCCGGGAATCCTTGGGCGCCTCTGCTTCCGGCCAGATGTCGTTGCAGATGTCCGGCGGTACGGCGAGGACCACCGCGTCTTCAGGCTCCACTTTGAGCATGCCCTCGGGGAAATAAAGCGAGGTAATTTTGTGGTCGGCCCAGCGTAGCCCGCGCAACCGCGCCTTGAAGCGGACCTCTGCTTCGTGTTCCCGCAGAAATTTGACGGCTGGGTTCACAAGTGCCGCCGACAGACCCTTATGGAAAAACCAGGGCCGGCAGGCCTCTTCGCCCTTCATGAACGTTTCGCGGACAACCAGCCATAAAAGTTGTGCGGATGCTTCGCTGGCATCTGTGTTCAGGGCAGCGCGGCAGAGTGGCTGCCACAGGTTTTCATAGAGCACGGAATCCTTGCCGACCGCGGCAAGGACGGTATCTGATTTGCCCGCGCGGTTCAGCCGGTAGACCTGTTTAAGATAGTCGCCGGTCGTCGTTCCGGGGATGCGCCTGTCTTTTGAGAGTATCCAGGTTGGCAGCAGGCCGCCGCCGGGGCGTACACGCCAGCGTTCGCCGGTGGACAGATCCATGAAGGGAAAGGCCGCCGGCGCTATTTCCTGGATCATCTCACTGGCATCGAGATCCGACAGATAGGCTCGGGTTGATTCGTTGGCGCCCAGCAGAAGATGGTTGCCGTTATCGATCAGACATCCAAGGCTTTCGTCATGGAACGAACGTGCCCGGCCGCCGGCATGGCCGGCCGCTTCATACAACGCGACGTCAACGCCGGAGAGCGCGGCGCGCGTCGCGCAGGCAAGGCCGGAAATCCCGGCGCCTATGACGTGTACGGTGGCCATTAGGTCTTTTCCATCTTGAACGAGGGCCGCGAACTTCTCATGACGCGCCCCGTAAACGCAAGAGCAGCTTGATAGAGATCACGACGTTATCGAACCCGGTAAGCCGCGTCCCTGGTGACGCCGGGTCACGGTTATGCAACCGGGTAATCTGGCGAGATGTCTGCATCCGGTGTCTGGCGAGCATCTTTCTGAGTGCCGGGGAGGCGATGACGATGCCCGCAGTTTCAGCTCGATTGATTGTCTCGGCCGCCCGCGTAAGCAGCGCCAGATAAACCGGCGCTGCCGCCGGCCAGGAAACTTGCTCGCGGTCCAGCTGATGCTTTTTCAGCAGGTCGTCGGGCAGCAGTGCAGGAGCGCGGGCAGCAGCAAAGACCACCTCGACCAGGAAGCGGGCAACGAACAGAGCTTCGGCTACGGGCTGGGACGGCTCGTCATCACATGCTTGCGCAACCGCCGCGCCGATAGATGCCGGGCCAAACTGGGCCAAAGTCATCAGCTCACTGACTCGCTTGATCTCGGTACCGGACCCGATCTTCTGTGTGGCTTGAGCAATACGTTCTGCGAAGGCCTGCTGGCGATCATCCAGTGCAGACACATCGCCGCTATCCAGCGCCGCCCTTAACGCCTCTAGTTTCGCGCGGGCTGCGGCGTCAGAAAGTCCATTGGATGGCGGAAAGAAGTCAGCGACAAGATCCATATCGCGCATAATAGCCGTGCTCCTGTACGACTCGGAATGGCATCCTTAAAGTGATGTCATTATGCCGCCCCAATCAGACACCCAAAGCCATGCCGATTACTGTGCCGAGCAGGTCCGGACATATGACTATCACCGCTATTTTGCTGCGACATTCGCGCATGGTGACATACGCCGGGGTCTGATTGCGCTCTACGCCTTTAATCTGGAGATTGCCTCTATCCGGGAGCGGGTGAGCGAAGCACTGCTCGGCCAGATGCGCCTGCAATGGTGGCGCGACACTATTGGTGAAATCTATGGTGGAACGGTGCGTAACCACGCTGTGGTCTCTGAACTAGCCTGGACTATCGAGGCATTCGATCTGCCGCGGCAGGGGCTTGAGAAGATGGTCGACGGGCGCATGTTCGACCTGGAAGACGAGCCGCCGGAGGATAGTGGCGCCTTAACGGTATATGCATCGGCTACCTCGGGCCGGCTCGCGGCGTTGGCGGCACATGTCTGCGGCCAACGATCATTCTCGGACAGAGCAGATGCGGTCGGCACATCATGGGGCATGACCGGCCTGTTGCGGGCCTTGCCGTATCAGGCGGCGCAACGCCGGGTATATATGCCCAAAGATATCCTGCGGGCATCGGGCCTGACGCCGGACGATGTGGTTGAACGGCGAAATCCGTCAGCCATGAAAGCGGCAGTCACCGCGATGATCGGCCTGATCGATCGATCCAGACCGGCGCCGGACCGGTTGCCGCGCGCCATTCGGCCAGCCATTGCTTATGCGGCGCTCGCCGATCCATACCTGCGGCGGCTGAAACGGGCAGGGTATGACGTTTATGCCGGCGATCTCGAAATGTCGCGCCTTGCTGGGCAGATGCGGATTTTCCGGACGGCGATGACCGGCAAAACCTGAAGGACTACTCGGCGGCGACGGCCGTGTTCTGCCACGTCTCCAGGTCTGCCAGTGCCCGGTCTGAATAGGCTTTCTTGCGCTCGCGTCCTTTG
Organism: Paracoccaceae bacterium; assembly: GCA_047638395.1. Classification (GTDB taxonomy): domain Bacteria; phylum Pseudomonadota; class Alphaproteobacteria; order MPNO01; family UBA830; genus CAXBCP01. The sequence goes on from JBLIMV010000013.1 coordinate 57,549, forward strand.
ACCCGGACTTCGAGCGGCGGCACCAGACCGAAATTGATGTTCATTGGCTGAAACGTCTCGTCATCCGCGCCACCGGTGATGTGGTCGATCAACGCGCCGAGCGCCGTGGTGACGGGCGGCGCGGTGAAAGTTTCGCCCGTATTCTCAGCGGCGGCATAGCGTCCGGCGAGCAATCCTATGGCGGCACTTTCGACATAGCCCTCGACGCCGGTGATCTGCCCGGCAAATCGAATGCGGGGCATGGCCTTCAGCCTTAATTCGCGGTCCAGCAAACGTGGCGAATTGAGGAAGGTGTTGCGGTGAATGCCGCCAAGCCGGGCGAAGGAAGCGTTTTCGAGCCCCGGTATCATGCCGAAAACCCGTGCCTGTTCGCTGTATTTAAGCTTGGTCTGGAAGCCGACGAGATTATAGAGCGTGCCCAGGCTGTTATCCTGGCGCAACTGAACGATGGCGTAAGCCTTGCCGCCCGTGTGAGCGTTGGTGAGACCGACCGGCTTCATCGGGCCGTAGCGCAGGGTGTTTTCGCCGCGGGATGCCATCACTTCAATCGGCAGGCATCCTTCGAAATAGGGTGTGCTTTCTTCCCATTCCTTGAACTCGGTCTTTTCAGCCGCCTCCAGCGCTGCCAGAAACGCAAAATACTGATCCCTGTCCATCGGGCAGTTGATATAGTCCTTGCCGGTACCGCCGGGGCCTGGCTTGTCGTAACGCGACTGGAACCAGGCGACATCCAGGTTGACGGAATCGGTGTAGACGATCGGGGCAATCGCATCGAAAAAGGCGAGGGCGTCTTCATCGGTCAGACCGCGGATCGCCTCTGCCAACGGTGCCGAAGTCAGCGGGCCCGTCGCAATGATGACGTTGTCCCAGTCTTCCGGCGGCAGCCCCTCAATTTCGCCGCGTTCAACACTGATTAGCGGCTCATCGCCGAGGGTTTTGGTAACGGCGGCGGCAAATTCATCGCGGTCAACAGCCAGTGCGCCGCCGGCGGGGACCTTGTTCGCGTCCGCCATTGCCAGAATAAGCGATCCGCAGCGGCGCATTTCCTCGTGCAGTAGCCCAACGGCGTTGTATTCGGCATCGTCCGAACGGAATGAATTGGAACACACCAGTTCGGCGAGATTATCGGTCTGATGTGCATCCGTCGTCCGATCGGGGCGCATTTCATGAATCACGGCCTGCTGGCCGGATTTGGCGACCTGCCATGCGGCTTCAGCACCGGCGAGACCACCGCCGATAATATGAACCGTCTTTTGATCTGGCATCAGGAAAGTTTCTTTTCGACGAGATCGCACAGCCTGCGCATCATGGGGTCACGCAGGCCAAGATCTTCGAGGTGCTGCGTGGTGTTGAACAGGTAATCGGTGCAGGGGCCGAGATGACCGCAGCCCTGGGCAATATGGCGGGCAGTTTCCTCGAGCGATTGCTTGCCCGCGTAGTTCTCGGACGCCCGATTGGCGGTAAATGTGATTGCCTTGACCGGACCTTCTGCCGTCTGGACGGAACCCCATTTGGCGAAATAGGTCTCACCGGTCATCTCGCGCATAAAGACGCTTGTGAGCTCTTCCTCGGCGCGCTCGCGCTTTACACCTAGAACGATGCCGTTACAGGAACCGCCGGTATCGAGTGCGAGCATCATGCCGGGCGCATCAGGCGAGCCACGGCCGATTGTCGACCAGAAACAGAACTGCCGGTGATAGCCGAACAGGCGTCCGATACGCTTTTCGTCATAGTCGAAGGCCGGGTTCCAGATCAGTGAACCGTAGCCGAACACCCAGATCATATCGCCAGCCGGCGCGGAGGCGATCATTTCGTCCCGCTTTCCAAGACGGAATTCCGGGGTGTTCCGCTTCATAACGCCTTCGAGACCCGCTGCGATGATCATTTCATCGTGGCGACCGTTCAGAAAGTCCTCTTTGGAAAGTTGCTGTCCCTGAACGGGAGGCGATTTCTTCAATTTACGAGCCAGTTCAATAGTTTAGGCGAGGAAAATGCCTTATTCGGACGTACAGGTCGAGGAGTATCGACGTATACTGCTTATATCAGGCCGATTTTCGGGACGTGCTTCCGGGCCCAAGCCCGAGATATGGCGCCAGGTACTGCCCGGTAACGCTCCGTTCCACCACCGCGACGTCCTCGGGACGCCCCTCGGCAACGATTTCGCCGCCGCCATCGCCGCCTTCTGGGCCGAGATCGATGATCCAGTCCGCAGTTTTGATGACGTCGAGGTTATGTTCGATAACGATCACGGTATTTCCCTGATCGACCAGGGCCTGCAGAACTTCGAGCAGCTTGCGGATATCGTCGAAATGGAGGCCGGTCGTCGGCTCGTCCAGAATATAGACGGTTTTGCCGGTGGCGCGTTTCGACAGCTCTTTCGACAGTTTCACCCGTTGGGCCTCGCCACCTGACAGCGTGTTGGCCTGCTGACCAATCTTCACGTAACCGAGCCCGACCCGAAACAGCATCTCCAGTTTGTCGCGGATCGACGGCACGGCCGAGAAAAAGTCGACACCTTCTTCCACGGTCATATCAAGAACATCGGCTATTGATTTGTTTCTAAAAAAAACTTCGAGTGTTTCGCGATTATAGCGTTTGCCCTTGCAGATATCGCACTGAACATAGACATCGGCGAGAAAATGCATCTCGATTTTGATCACGCCGTCGCCCTGGCAGGCCTCGCAGCGACCGCCCTTGACGTTAAATGAGAAGCGTCCCGGTTTGTAGCCGCGGGCTTTCGATTCCGGCAGGCCGGCGAACCAGTCGCGGATCGGCGTGAATGTGCCGGTATATGTCGCCGGGTTCGAGCGCGGCGTGCGGCCAATGGGGGACTGGTCGATATCAACGACCTTGTCGATAAATTCGAGCCCCTTGATGTCTTTGTGTTCGCCGGGGATCACACGCGCATTGTTGATGCGCCGCGCCATGGCCTTGTAGAGCGTCTCGATAATCAGACTGGATTTGCCGCCGCCTGAAACACCACTTACACAGGTAAGGATGCCGAGCGGGATATCGACGGACAGGTTCTTCAGGTTGTTGGCATTTGCGCCGGTCACCCGGAGGCGGCGTTTCTTGTCGAACTTGCGTCGTTCTGCAGGTATTTCGACTTTAAGGTCGCCGCGCAGGTATTTTGCGGTCAGGCTGCGTTTCGAGCGGATAACTGCCGCCGGTTTGCCCGAGGCCACGACTTCGCCGCCATGTACGCCGGCACCGACCCCCATGTCGATCAGGTAATCGGCCGACCGGATGGCTTCCTCGTCATGTTCGACGACGATGACCGTGTTGCCGATATCGCGCAGATGACGCAGGGTTTCGAGCAAACGCGCGTTATCGCGTTGATGCAGGCCGATAGAGGGCTCATCCAGCACGTAAAGAACGCCGGTCAGGCCGGAGCCAATCTGCGACGCCAGACGGATGCGCTGGCTTTCACCGCCGGACAGCGTGCCCGACGTGCGCGACAGGGTCAGATAATCAAGCCCGACATTGTGCAGGAAACCGAGACGTTCGTTGATTTCCTTCAGGATACCCGTCGCAATCTCATTCTGCTTGTCGGTCAGCCGCTCGGAAACGGAAGCGAACCATTCATACGCACCGCCAATCGAGTACTCGGTGATGTTGCTAATGTGTTTGCCATCGATTTTGACGGCCAGCGCTTCGGGTTTGAGGCGGGCACCATCGCAGACTTCGCATTGTGATACCGCCTGGTACTTGCCCAGCTCTTCGCGAGTCCAGCTTGAATCGGTTTCGCGAAAACGGCGTTCCATGTTCGGCACCACGCCCTCGAAGGCCCGGTCGATCGTGTAGGATCTCTTTTCGTCGGCGTAGATCATCTTCACGGCCTTGTCGCCGGAGCCATGAAGGATAACGTCCTGAGCCTTCTTCGGCAGATCTTTGAAGGCGGTGTTGACGGAAAACCTGAACGCGCGGGCTAGGGAATCGAGTGTCTGGTCGTAATAGCTCGATGAAGAGCTGGACCACGGGGCAATCGCGCCGTCTTTGAGGGATTTGTCGCTGTCAGGCACCACAAGTTCCGGATCGAAATACATCTTTGTGCCGAGCCCGTCGCAGGCCGGGCAGGCGCCGTGGGGGTTATTGAACGAAAACAGCCGGGGTTCGATCTCGTCAATCGTGAAGCCGGAGACGGGGCAGGCGAATTTGGCGGAGAACAGTGTTCGGTCGTTTGTATCGGCGTTTTCAGCAATCGCCAGACCTTCGGTCAGGCCGAGCGCCGTCTCGAGCGAATCCGCCACCCGGTTGCCCATATCGGGGCGCACCACGATGCGATCGACGACAACCTCGATATCGTGCTTGTAGTTCTTGTCGAGGGCAGGGACATCCTGGATGTCATACATCTCGCCATCGACACGGACCCGGGTGAAACCCTTTTTTTGCAGCTCGGCGAATTCCTTGCGGTATTCACCTTTCCGACCGCGGACAATCGGGGCCAGGAGGAACAGCCGGGTTCCTTCGACCATTTCCTCGATCCGGTCGACCATCTGCGAGACGGTCTGGCTTTCAATCGGCAGCCCGGTTGCTGGCGAATAGGGGATACCCACCCGCGCGAACAGCAGGCGCATGTAGTCATAGATCTCGGTGACGGTGCCCACGGTCGAGCGGGGATTGCGCGAGGTTGTCTTCTGTTCGATTGAAATCGCCGGCGACAGCCCCTCAATCGAGTCGACATCCGGCTTTTCCATCAATTCAAGGAACTGCCGCGCATAGGCCGAAAGGCTCTCTACGTAGCGCCGTTGCCCTTCTGCATAAATTGTGTCGAAGGCAAGCGTCGACTTGCCTGACCCGGACAGGCCGGTGACAACCACGAGCGAATCCCGGGGGATATCGACGTCGACGTTTTTGAGGTTATGTTCACGGGCACCGCGAACGACGATCTTTGATTGCATCGGGGTTGGTTACGGCCAATAAAGCTGCGTGGATTTCGCCGATAATAAGGCGCGCCCGCGGGCAAAGCGACTCGTTAAGGGCTATGGGGCAAAGGAATTGTGGATCAAATGAAAAAACTCGCCATTCTCGACGATTATCAGGATGTCGCCATGGATATGGCCGACTGGTCTCTGCTTGACGGAGACGTCCAAGTGACGGTGTTCAATGACCACCTGTCGGATGAAGACGCTGTGGCCGAACGCCTCAAGCCGTTCGAAATGGTGATGATCATGCGTGAGCGGACGCCATTTCCACGCTCGCTCTTCGAAAAACTGCCAAATCTCGAACACCTGGTCAGCAGTGGTATGCGCAATCTGTCCGTGGATGTGGATGCGGCCAGCGATAACGGCGTGATCTGCACCGGTACGCCCTCGCTCGGCTATCCGACGGCTGAACTGACCTGGGGGCTTATTCATTCGCTTGCGCGGCATGTGCCGTTCGAGGACCGTGAGACCCGCGCCGGTGCCTGGCAGAAGACCGTCGGTGTCGGCCTGCGGGACAAGGTGTTGGGCATCATGGGGCTCGGCCGGATCGGCGTCGACGTGGCGCGGGTCGGGATCGCAACCGGAATGCAGGTCATTGCGTGGTCCGAGAACCTGACCCAGGACAAGTGCGACGAGGTTGGGGCACGGCTGGTGACCAAGGAAGAACTGCTCCAGCAATCCGACTTCCTGACCATTCATCTGCTCCTGAGCGATCGTACCCGGGGCCTGCTGCAGGCGGCTGACCTGGCCCAGATGAAGCCGAGCTCGTTCATCGTGAATACCTCGCGGGGGCCGATCATCGATGAGCCGGCGCTGATCGATGCGCTGCAGAACCGGAAAATTGCCGGTGCAGGGATCGACGTCTTCGAGGTCGAGCCGCTGCCGCTCGATCATCCGCTGCGCGATATGCCGAACATGGTGATCATGCCGCATCTGGGTTACGTGACGGTCGAAAATTATCAGAACTGGTACGGCGGAACCGTGGAGAACATCCGCTCATGGCTGGACGGCAAGACGATCAACCAGATGTCCGGTCGCAATCCGACAACGCCGGGTTAGAACGCGTTTTCACATAGTCCTGAAAGGCGAATCGCAACCGCCGACCAGGGGCAATAATCCTTTGCTACAGCGGCTTAACGGGCCCAGTCGGCTATGGTATCGCGCGGCTGTTGCGCTATTATGAGCGATAATCAAATCAGGACCACGGGAGCAGGGCATGGCCGGCAGCGTCAACAAAGTTATTCTTATCGGCAATCTTGGCCGCGACCCGGAAGTCCGGCACACGAATGACGGTCGCCCGATCGTTAATCTGTCGGTGGCCACCTCTGAACAATGGCGTGATAAATCCAGCGGCGAGCGCCGGGAAAAGACCGAATGGCACCGGGTTGTCGTATTCGATGAAAAAATCTGCGAGGTCGCCCAGAAGTACCTGAACAAGGGCTCGACGGTTTATCTCGAAGGCGCGCTTCAGACCCGTAAATGGACCGACAACCAGGGTGTCGAGAAATACAGCACCGAAGTCGTGCTCCAGCGCTTTAGCGGCAAGCTGACGATGCTTGGCTCCCGTGGTGGCGGGGGCGGCGGTGGTGACTTTGGCGGTGGCCAGGGTGGCGGCGGTGATTATGGCGGCGGCTCGGGCGGTGGTTCCGGCGGCGGCGATGATTTCGGTGGCGGCCAGGGCGGCGGAGGCGGTGGCGCACCGTCCGGCGGCGATCTGGACGACGAAATCCCCTTCTAGGAACGGACTCCGATATGCCTTTCCTTCGGCGAGCTCTGTGGATGGCGGCAAAACGCGCCGCCGCAGACCCGAAGGTGCAGGCGAAAGCGCGCGAGGTCCTTCAGGAGCAAGTCGTTCCCCGAGTGCGCACGGCCGTTGAGGTCGCCAAACCTGAAATCAGGCGGGCGCGGGATAATGTTCAGCGTGCCGGCAAAGACATAAAAAAAACCGTTTCGGAAAGTTCGGCGTCCAGGCGCGCGCGGGACTTTCTGGCAGGAACGAAGAAGCCGCCTGAATAGGTTCGCCTCTTATTCCGTCCGAATCATTTTCGGTGTAATTTCAATTATTTAGAGCATTCTGTTGGATGCCTGAATTCTTGTCCGAATCGTCCGGAAAGGGTAATATTCATGTGAATTTTGCGGCGGTTACTTCTGCGCTGCAGCCCCCCATCGAAAGCTCCGTTTCTTGGTAGAAACACCGGCAGAACCACCTCCCTTAGAACGCGATATCGAACAGATTTCGATCGAAGACGAGATGCGCAAATCCTATCTCGATTACGCTATGAGCGTGATCGTGAGCCGGGCGCTGCCGGATGTCCGCGACGGGCTGAAACCCGTTCATCGCCGCATCATGCATGTGATGAACGAAAGCAATTACGACTGGAACCGGCCATATCGTAAATCGGCCCGTGTGGTCGGCGATGTCATGGGTAAATATCATCCCCATGGCGATCAGGCGATCTACGATGCGATGGTTCGCATGGCACAGGAATTTTCCATGCGCCTGCCGCTGGTCGACGGCCAGGGCAATTTTGGCTCGATGGACGGCGATCCGCCGGCGGCCATGCGGTATACCGAGGTCAAGCTTCAGCGCGTCGGACGCGAGCTGCTGGACGATATCGAGAAAGATACCGTCGACTTCCAGCCGAACTATGACGAGACAACCCGCGAGCCGAAGGTTCTGCCCGCGAAGTTCCCCAATATTCTGGTCAACGGTGCCGGCGGTATCGCCGTCGGCATGGCGACCAACATTCCGCCGCACAATCTGGGCGAGGTCATCGATGCCTGCTGTGCAGTGCTCGATAACCCGGATGTGACGATTGACGAGCTGATCGAAATCATCCCCGGTCCGGACTTTCCGACCGGCGGGATTATCATCGGCCGTCAGGGGCTGACATCGGCATTCCATACGGGACGCGGCTCCGTGGTCATGCGTGGCCGTGCGCGGGTCGAGGAAATCCGCAAGGACCGTGAAGCAATTATCGTCTCGGAAATTCCCTATCAGGTGAACAAATCCCGGATGATCGAACGCATCGCCGAGATGGTGCGCGACAAGAAAATCGAAGGCATTTCCGACCTGCGCGATGAATCCGACCGCGACGGTGTGCGTGTCGTTATCGAAATCAAACGGGATTCACTGGGCGAGGTGGTGCTGAATCAGCTCTACCGGTATTCGCCGCTGCAAACGAGTTTTGGCGTTAACACGCTTGCGCTCAATAACGGCAAACCGGAACTGCTGGATCTCAAACGCATTCTCGAAGCGTTTATCATATTCCGCGAAGACGTCATTCGCCGGCGGACTGATTTTGACCTCAACAAAGCGCGCGACCGTGCGCATGTGTTGGTCGGGCTCGCCATTGCGGTTGCCAATATCGACGATGTGATTGCACTGATCCGAGCTGCCAAAGACCCCGTGGAAGCCCGTGAAGGGTTGATGGCACGGGATTGGGCTGCCACAGAGGTTGAGTCGCTGATCGAGCTGATTGACGATCCGAACCACACTGTTGTGGAAGGTCGCTACCGGCTATCCGAAGCACAGGCCCGCGCAATTCTTGAGCTACGCCTCCAGCGCCTGACGGGTCTGGAACAGGCAAAGATCGCCGAAGAACTGAACGGGCTCGCCGTCGAGATCGAGGATTTCCTTGATATTCTGCGGTCGCCTGTGCGCATCCGCAAGATTACGCGCGATGAAATGCAGGCGGTGAAGGAACAGTTCGCAACACCGCGGCGCACGTCGATCGAGGATTCCGAACTCGACACCGATATCGAGGATCTGATCCAGCGCGAAGACATGGTCGTGACGGTCAGCCATACGGGCTACATCAAGCGTGTCGCGCTTTCGAGCTATCGCGCACAGCGGCGTGGCGGCAAGGGCCGGGCAGGGATGTCGACGCGGGACGAGGATTTCGTCAGCAAGGTTTTTGTCTGCAACACCCACACCCCGGTGCTGTTTTTCTCCTCGCGCGGGATTGTTTACCGAATGAAGGTTTACCGCCTGCCGGAAGGAAATCCGCAGGCCCGGGGCAAGGCGCTGATCAATCTGCTGCCGCTCGAGGCGGACGAGACGATCACCACCGTCATGCCAATGCCCGAGGACGAGGAAAGCTGGGGCGATCTGTTCATCATGTTCGCAACCGCGAGCGGCGGTATCCGCCGGAACCGTCTGTCGGACTTCACCAATATTATGGCGAACGGCAAGATTGCCATGAAGCTGGATGAAGGCGATGAGCTGATCGGCGTACAGACCTGCTCTGAACAACAGGACATCATGCTGGCGGCCGATAGCGGCAAGTGCATCCGTTTCCCGGTCACCGAAGTGCGCATCTTCTCGGGCCGTACATCGACCGGCGTGCGCGGAATCAGGCTGGCGGATGGTCAGAAAATTGTGTCGATGACGATGATCGATCATGTCGAACTCGAAACCGATATTCGCGATGCGTATCTCAGATTGTCCAAGGCACAACGTCGCCTGCCGGATGAAGAGGACGATAGCGCGCAGGAGGTTGTCGAGGCGACGGATGATGCCGGCGACGAGGAACCAGCCAGCCAGCATGTCACGCTGACGGACGAAGAATACGAAGCACTTGCAGCAAAAGAGCAGTTCATCCTGACCGTGACCGAAAACGGTTACGGCAAACGAACTTCCGCCTTTGAATACCGCACCACCCGCCGTGGCGGACAGGGTGTGGTCAATATCGCGACCGAAGGCCGTAACGGCGCGGTTGCAGCCTCGTTCCCGGTCGAAGATGGCGATCAGATGATGCTGGTGACCGACGGCGGCAAGATTATCCGCAGCCCGGTTGCAGACATTCGCATTGCCGGGCGTTCGACCCAGGGTGTGACGCTGTTCGATACGGCCGATGACGAAAAGGTTGTTTCGGTCGCCCATCTGCTGGAATCCGACGAACCCGAAGATACCGAGGATACCGAGGGCGAGGACGGCGAAGCCGTTGAAGGGGCAGACGTATCAGCCGGAGATGACGGCGCGACGGCGGAAGCGCCTGCCGAGCCCGACGCTACTCCCGATGCCCCCGCAGACGATCAGGCAGACGATCCGGCAGACAGTCCCTCAGATGATCCGTCCGATGAAGTGGACGACACGCCCCGAGACGCGTAAAAGCGGTCTCTGGAAGCCAGTGTTACGGACGGGGCAGATGAAGTCAGAAAAAATCGGGATTTATCCGGGTACATTCGATCCAATTACCAACGGACATACGGATATAATCGGCCGGGCTGCCCGGGTGCTCGACAAACTCGTGGTCGGTGTGGCGATCAACCCCGGAAAAGGGCCAATTTTCGAGATCGATGAACGTGTTGAGCTGGTGAAGGAAGAAATATCCCATCTCGACAACAGCAAGGGTGGCACGATCGAGGTCATGCCGTTCCAGAGCCTGTTGATTAACTTCGCCCACCAGGTCGATGCGACGGTTATCGTCCGTGGGCTGCGCGCGGTGTCGGATTTTGACTATGAATTCCAGATGGCGAGCATGAACGCCAAGATGGCACCTGACATTGAGACGCTCTGCCTGATGGCGTCTGACAAATATCATTTTATTGCCTCCAGCCTTGTTAAGGAAATCGCAAAACTTAACGGCGATGTAAGCCAGTTCGTATCGCCACGGATACAGGAACGGCTCAGCGAACGTCTTAACGGATAACGGGGCTGAAAAACCCGGTATTCAGCAAAGGATTCTATTGACCCGGATGGGGGCGCTTCTTATGTTGCGCCACCGCGTTCGCGGCATTATGCGCCCATAGCTCAGGTGGTAGAGCAACTGACTTTTAATCAGTGGGTCCCAGGTTCAAGTCCTGGTGGGCGCACCAAATTTATCAAGGGCTTAGCGAGAAATCGCTAAGCCCTTCGATTTGGCGCCACCCGGCCGAACAGGCTAGGATATGGGAATGGTAACTCAAGAAGATATCGTCGGCACCTGGCTCCTGGTTGCGCGTGGCAGCGACGACCCGGACGACGCGGCTTTGGCCGAAAAACGCTATGGCGATGCCCAGGAAGGCGTGCTGATTGTATCGGCCGACGGCTGGATGAATGCCGCACTCTGTCATGGGGCCAGGCCGCCGCTTACCGGCGATCCGGCCTGGCATACGGACGCGCCAGAGGCTGACCGTCTGGCGGCCTTCGATACCTATATTTCCTATGCGGGCACGTGGACGCTCAAAGACGATGTCTTTACGACCGATGTCCGGTTCGCACTCAACCCGGGCTGGGTTGGTGGCGAACAGGTGCGCGGCGTGGAAATCACGCCGGAAGGCTATCTGATCCTGTCGCTGTCCCGCGCGTGGCCGGACGGACGCATTGTCAGTGGCTGGGTGCGGTGGAGACGGGCAGACGCTGCCGGTTAATGCGCTAATACGTGAAACAGAAAACCATTCTGCCTAATCCAGGCGGGTAACGGTCTTCTTGCCGAGTTCTGCCTCTTTGGCCCGATAAAGTTCGACCCCGCGTTCATGCGCGGCGATTGCGGCCGCATCGGAGCCGGCCTCTGGCGGCGTTTCCAGTTCGTAATGACCGTATCGGTCCTCGCCGCGCACGAGCAGCGCGCTTGTCCGGCGTTCCCCGCGCTGTTTCAGGTGCGGCGGCTGGAAACAGAACGTGATCCCCATGCGCCGGTCACTGGACATATTCGGCAACGAGCCGTGGATCGCGCAGACATGATGGATCGATGCCTCGCCCGGTGCCAAGGGCATAGAGACGGGCGTGGCCGAGGCGACGTCGTAATCGACAAGCTGCCCGCTCGGCAGCATGTTTTTGTCGTTCATATCCGGCGTCGTGAGCGGGAGCGGGCCCTCGCGATGCGTGCCCGGGAGCACCTGCATACAGCCGCTTTCTTCGGTCGATGGCGTCAACGCGATCCAGAATGTGAGAACGTCATCAGGTTCGTGGCCGAAATAGGTGATGTCCTGATGCCAGGTGACATAGCCCTGATCGCCATCGCTCTTGAACCAGCAATTGCTGTAATAGAGCAGGATGTCGGGACCGATCAGGTCTTCAGCCGCGTCCAGCATCGCCGGCGTCGTCGCCAGTTCATAGGCCCAGCGGTGGCGGAGATAGAACTTTGAGCGGTGCATGCCGGCGACGCGCCCGCCGAGGCTGGTTTCAAGGTCTTCGACCTTGTCGCGAATATCAGCGGCGTGTTCTTCGGCAATGATGCGTACCGGCGACAAATAGCCGTCGCGGTTATAGTGATCGACCTGGTCCGGGGTAAGTGAATTGGTCATGGCTTGGATGACTGCCTGATTGTTGTTGGGTAAATAATAGCCGTGCCCACCGGGCGAGAACAGTCAGGTGTGAATGCCCTTCAAAAGCGCTATTGTCTGGCCATAAATCCGCACTCAAGCGGATCGGAGGCATACCAAGATGATACGCAGCGAAAACCGGATTCTGACCACGCATGTCGGCAGCCTCCCGCGTCCCGAAGATCTCATTCAGATCATGTATGCCAAGGAAGAGGGCATCCCGGTGGACCGCGTCGCTATGGCGGCACGGGTTGAGACCGCCGTCGCCGAGATCGTCAGCCTCCAGACAGGCGCCGGTATCGATATCGTCAATGACGGTGAGATGAGCAAACCGAGCTACGCCACCTATATCAAGGACCGGCTTGCCGGCTTCGGTGGCGAGAGTAACTCGTTCGTCTATCAGGATGTCGCCGAGTTCCCCAAAATGGCGGAGCGGGTGTTTAACGATCCCGGCCGCTCGCGGCGCAAGACGCCGGGCTGTAACGCAGAGATCTCCGTCGCCGACCGCGACGCGGCGGTGACCGACACCAAAAACCTTCTTGCGGCCACAAAAGACACGGGCGTTGCTGGGAAATTTCTCACCGGCGCCTCACCGGGGGTGATCTCGCTGTTCTTTGCGAACACGCATTACCCGGATTTCGAGACCTATATTTTCGCGATCGCCGACGCCATGCGATACGAATACGAGACGGTCACCAATGCCGGCATCATGCTTCAGCTCGATTGCCCGGACCTCGGGATGGGGCGCCATATCCAGTACGCGGATTTAAGCCTGGCCGAATTCCGCAAACGCGCAGAATTGCATGTCGAGGCACTGAACCATGCGCTGGCCAATGTGCCGAAAGACATGGTGCGCATCCATCTGTGCTGGGGAAATTACGAGGGCCCGCATCACTGCGATGTTCCGCTGCGCGATGTCATCGACGTCGCCTTCAAGGCAAATGTGTCGGGGATCTCGTTCGAGGCGGCAAACCCGCGCCATGCGCATGAATACACCGTGTTCGATGATGTGAAGGTGCCGGACGATATCGTCCTGATCCCGGGCGTCATTGAATCCAAGTCGAACTTTATCGAACATCCGGAACTGATCGCACAGCGGATCACCCGGATTGCCGAGCGGGTCGGGCGCGAAAAGGTCATCGCCAGCAGCGATTGCGGCTACGGCACCTGGGTCGGCCAGGCGGCGGTCGAGCCGGAGATTGTCTGGAAGAAGCTCGAAGCCATGGCCGAGGGTGCGAAGCTGGCGTCTGCCAAATTGTGGGGCTAGCGACGATCTACGCGTCTGTTGAAGTTTATTGAATTATTTGTCGTGCCAGTTATTGGGGCTCGCAGATAGAGGCTGTTCGCATCCATCTCCATAGTTTTTGCGACTTCTCCCGCGCATGTTGATAAAGGCACCTTCGGAGGGCTTTTTCTTGGCTAGTACGATAAACGGATATGATTTTTGTGGTTGGTAATCGCATCCGTTTTCAGGAACACTGACAAATATCTGATAGGACACTCTCTCATCCAATCCGATTGCCAAATGGTTGACCGTCAGCGTTCCGGAAAAGCCACCTAATTCCCCAATCGCGATAACGACAAGTGCTTCGGTTTCGAAGTCGGTTTTGGATAATATTTCAGCTTTCTGATCAACGTCCAATGCGTCCGCGAGCCATGACTTCTGTGCCAGGTGAGCGGATTGGCCTAAAACGACTATGCCGCCACGCTTTGGGCCGTTAATTCCGATATGTAACGGGCGATAGTCAGCATCGGGGTCGACGTAAATTCGTTTTGGTTGTCGATAGTCAGGCTTCGATGCGAAGTGTTGTTGGCGGATTGCTTCCATTCTCGCGCTGAGTCGCCTGCATTCCTCGGTTGGCTTCAGGGAAGAACCGTCACTACCGCAATACAGCGCCTCCCGTCGAATTTTTGCCTGTCGGTATTCAACGTTCCGCAGTAACGCCGTTTTCCATCTGAGCCTTGCCACTCTGTTAAAAACATTACGCTCGGAGGTTTCCTGGAGGGTATCGGGCGGCGGCAGACGGTTGTAATCCCATCCGGGCGAATAACCTGACTTCATTTGGGCGCGCCATGACAACAGGTCCGCAAACAGTTTTTCGGCTTTCCCGACGTCACGGAAGAGGTCGTCAGGTCCATGTCCACCTCCCCTATAAGCATAAAAAATGCTCATGCTTTGCAACTTCTTCACGGCCTTTCCGTCGCGCGGATAAAGAAGCTCGGTGTCAATCGCAAAGCGGATCTGGCTCAATAGGTAAAAATACCTGGCATCAACCGGCCTGTAATCTTTGGCGCATATCGCCATGGCTTCGAGTAACTGCCAGTAGTTGATTTGCGTCGCGCGTTTTCTGGCAACGTCGCAGGAGAGCATATCCCGGCCGGATGACTTGTGCGTTGTGGGTTCGCTCGCAGCCTTTTCCTGAGCAAGAACCGGACAAGCCGGGAGCGCGAACGCTAATATTCCAGAGACAATGAGAGACATAAACCTCATCGCGATCACCGAGGACTACGCGGTTTTGCCGATCGGCCAGGGCTTGTCCGACACAATCGCCGGACGCACGCGGATTTCGTCGGCTACGTTGATGACCATCAGGTCGTAGCCGATTTCGACCGGGCCCTGATAGTTCTCGCGTATCTGCTCCAGCGCGGGGCCGATGACATCGTCGTTGTTGTACATGTGATAGATCACGGCCATGCGCGGATTGGTCTCCGCGAACACTTCGCCCGCTTCGCGCGGAGACGTGTGATAGACCTCTGAAATCTTCTTCGCGACCTCCAGCGGCCGGTTCGATTTCGCCGCGTAAAGCTCCGCGGGTGGGAAGGCTTCATGGACCAGCAGATCGCAGTCCAGTGCGTGATGCAGCATGGAATCGCACTTCTTGGTGTCGGCGGAGAAAACAAATGTCCGGTTCTTGTATTCCACCTTCATCGCAAACGTATTCTGCGGTTCGCAATGGAGAACCTTGAAGGCGGTGATCCGCACGCCGCCTTGATCGTAGGTGTCGTAGATAGCACCGTCCTGGCCGAATTCGGAACATTCGATTTCGTGCCCGCCCGGCGGCAGCGCATCGAGCCTGGTCTCGATATCCCATTCATAGATACCGCGCAGATGCTCGACGATCTTCTCGGTGCCGGGCGGTCCCCAGACTTTCAGGGGCGTCGTGCGGCCATAGGTCCAACCACCAATCCAGAAATGGTCCAGCCCGCCGATGTGGTCGACGTGATGGTGCGTCGTAAACACCTTGTCGACGGCGGTGAAGGGGATTTCAAGCGAGGTGAAATTCTGTGGCGCGCCCGGTCCGCAATCGAGGAGGAACTTTTCAGTACCGGCTTCGACGAAGATCGATGCGGATGCCTGGCCACGGCGCGGGAAGGGGGTGCCGGTGCCAAGCAGGGTTACGCGGATTTCGTCGTCTGCAAGAGGTTCGCCCGGATAAAAATTCTCGCTGCCCATCACCGTTTCTCCGTATTTTTTGACCGATAGCGTTGACGGTATCGATCCTCCGGCGGTTTGTCGATACAGCCGAAAATACCCAGATTCAGTCGGCACTCAGTCAGGGATTTCGCCCCGGGCAAAGGCGCGCAACATCAGAATCCAGACCCAGAAACAGCCGGCGATCATCAATGCGCCCATGACATAGAAGCTGTATTCGATGCCGATCACTTCGACCATGCCACCCATTGCGACGGGAACGACGGTCGATGCGGCGCGGTTGGCAGTTGTGCGAAGTCCCACGGTCTGGCCCTGCACCTCGGGCGGTGCCGCACCGGCCATCACAGATATCATCAGCGGCTGGTTAAACCCGAGCAACAGCCCGCGCAGGGTGATTGCGGCAAAGAGCGGCCAGAAATCGACGAGGAGCGGCGAGATTGAAATAAGGATGATCGCCAGGCCAAGCGTGATCAGGAACATATAGAGCTGTCGCCGGATCGATCTGATCTGGGGTGCGAGCCCGACCATCAGCGCGCCGACTGCACCGAGAAGCGAATGCCCGGTGCCCGCGAGCAGACCGATGTTTTCGCCGGTCAGGCCGATTTCCTTCAGGTAAACGATGTAGAACGATTCCTGGACGCCGTAGCTCGCGATACGGATGGCGCTTAGATAGACGCAGATGGCAATCGCCGGAATTGTCATCATGCGGAGCGCAGACAGGTAGTCCGCGCCGCGGGGTATGAGATCGCTGAGCCTGAATTTACGAACCGTCTGGGTGTCATCGAAGCCGAGCCGGGGAATTGCGAGGCAGGAGAACAGCAGCCCCAACGCCCATATAGAGATGGCGCCGAAACCGCCCCATGCGCCCCAGGTATCCCAGGCAATGCCCGCAAAGGGTGGCCCGAACAGCATTCCGACGCGGACCGACACCGACAGGCGTGCGGCATGTCGCGTACTTCCCCGCATCAATTGCGACACACAGGTTTGCGCGCCCATCCAGGTCATGGTCGTGGCAAACCCCCAGACCATCTGGAGGAGCATCATTGCCCAGACCCATGGCATGATCGGGAACAGGATCGGCACGACCACCGCAATGCCGGCAAAGGTAATCATGACGGGACGTGCGCCGAGACGGTCGAGGAGTACACCGCCATGGATGGCAAATAACAGGCCGGGAAGGTGGCGGATGCCCAGCAACACGCCGATGATGCCGGGGGATACACCGAGGTAAAGCGCCCAGAGCGGCACGATGATCGATGAAATCGTGACGTTGCTGTTCGAAAATAGCCCGGCGCCGTATATCGGCCATTGTTGACGGAAGGCGGAAAGTTTCGCGCTCATTATCCTGGGCTATTCTGTGTTATCGAAGCTGGCGGGAGGTTGTCCCGCGAACTTACACCGGCCCCGTGCAAAAGGGGATATCGATGCGAGCCGTATTTCTTCGCAATCTGCCGGTGCAGAACGGAGGGCAAATTAGATGATTACAGCCGAATACATCCGGACAATGGCGGAATACAGCGCCTGGCAGAATGAAAGCGTCTTCGGGGCGGCGGATACGCTGGATGACGCTGAACGCCGGCGGGACCGGGGCGCATTTTTTGGCTCCATCCATGCGACTCTCAATCATCTTCTCTGGGGCGATCAGATCTGGATGAGCCGGTTTGCCGGTACGCCTGAGCCAAAATCTCCGACAATCCCGGAATCTGTCGACCAGATCGGTGACTGGGAGGAACTGAAACGGGAACGCATCTCGTTCGACGGTGTCATCACGAACTGGGCCGATGCCGTAGAGCCTAAATGGCTCGGCGGCACCCTGACGTGGTTTTCGGTCGCCGCAAATCATGAAATCAGTGCGCCGCTGGGCTTACTCGTAACCCACATGTTCAATCATCAGACCCATCACCGTGGACAGGCGAACGCGATGCTGACAGCCGCAGGTGCCAAACCGGATGACACAGACCTGATGTTATTGGCGCTTCGGGATATCTGATCTTCATCAGGCTGCGGCTCGTTATGCTTAATAACTGTTTACCGGTTTTCTTCCGGGCTCGTTAACAGGGCTGTGCTGTCATCGATCCGGGAACAAGTATCCGGAAGATGGAATGTCGATCGGTTCCGTAATCAATATGCCTGCGACCGGGCGCATGGGTGTCGTTGTCGGCTCTACCCCGATTGGTGAGGCGGCCAACGGCAAGCAGCGCGTCGTGATGCAGGTAAAATCGCAGGCACCGGCGGAAGCGACGGGCGCAAAAGGCGTGCCGTCGGCGCCGGATATGCGTCACGCCGCGGCTGCGGAGACATCGAGCGGAACGCGCTATGAAATTCGCAAAGCGGAAATTGCGCGCGATCCGGTTGACCTGACGGCGGCGGAGAAACAGTCAGTCGACCAGTTTCGCCAGCGCGATGCGCAGGTCCGCCAGGAAGAACAGGCCCATGCCGGTACCGCCGGTTCAATGGCCGGTCCCATCATTTATCGATACGCAACCGGACCGGATGGCCGCCAGTATGCGGTGGGTGGATCGGTTTCAGTTCGCCTGAGCAATCCGAGTGGCGATCCGGCGAAGTTTGAGGATGCTGCGGCGAAGTTATCCGCAGCGGCGAATGCGGCGCATAATCCCTCGGCCGCTGATCTGTCTGCGGCGCGCAAAGGCTATCAGGCGGCGGCGGCCGCACTCGCGGAACAGCACCGGGTTACGGATCTGACGACCTGATTTTTCGCATCACTATCGGATTAGAGGATGTGTCCGCTTTTCTCGGCCTTAACGGCCAGATAGCGTTCATTGTGCTCGTTGCTCTCGAAGGCATGGGCCACACGTTCCGGCACTTCGATGCCAAAATCCTCTAGCTGGGATACCTTGCGCGGATTGTTGGTGAGCAGACGGACCTTGGAAAACCCGAGCTGGCGCAGCATTTCGGCGGCGGCAAGAAAGACCCGCTCGTCATCCTCGAACCCGAGGCGCTGATTAGCCTCCACCGTATCGAAGCCCTGATCCTGCAACGCATAGGCACGCAGCTTGTTGATCAGGCCGATGCCGCGGCCTTCCTGTGCGAGATACAGTAGGATGCCACTACCCTCAGCGCCGATCTGGTGGATCGCGCCCTTAAGCTGTTCGCCGCAATCGCATTTCAGCGATCCGATCAGATCGCCGGTGAAGCATTCCGAGTGAATACGTACGAGGGCAGGGCCCGGCGGCTCCGGATCGCCGATAACGATGGCAAGATGCTCAATCCCGCCATCTGCCGGCCGGAAGGCGATGATCTTGGCATTTTCGGCGCCTTCAAGCGGAACCTTTGCCGCTGTCACCCGTTTCAGTCCGGCAGCAGCACGTGTGTCATAGGCTTCGATGTCGGCGGCGTTGACGGCCACGATGTCCGGGTGAACACCGATCTGAACTGCCGGTACCGTGTTCGCCAGGACGGAGGGCAGAATGCGCGCGATCTTGGCCAGTTTCACGCTTCCTTTGACGGAAGCTCCGACCTCATCGCGCTCGGCCATAAACGGTCCGCGCATCGGATCGGCAAGATCGTATTGCGGATCGGCAAGCTGTCGGACCTGCCCGGCGGTAAGCCAGTCCGGGTAGGGGATACGCACGATTTCGGGCGTGTAGAGACGTATTTTGAGCGTCTCTGCGCGGTGATGCGTCAGCACGACATGGGGCAGGGTCCCGTTGGCGAGTTCGGTCAGCCCCTTAATGCGCGTCTCATCGGCCATTTCGGTTGCGATGATCGCGGCAGCCTGATCCGTATCGTCGAGCACGAAAACGGGACGCCCGCAGCGCAGTTCGAATGCGGCGCGCTCGACGCTTGCGAGCGGTGAGGGGCTGGTCAGCCCCGGCAGGTTATCGCTATCTGTTTCGACGGCCATGATTTTCTGTTTTACTTCGACAGGTCTAAATACGCTGCCAGCGGAGCGCGGACAATGCCTGCGTGCATTAACAGATACGGATGGTGTGATGATTATTTGCCTGATCGAGTTTGAAACCATGCCCGGCATGGAAGGTGAGCAGCAAAGATGGCTCGCCGAGCTCTTGCCGATTGTTGGCGAAATGCCGGGCTTTCGGGGGAAGGAAAGCTACGCCCATATTTCGGGGGACGGGCGCATCAGCACGATTTCATTCTGGGATGACGAAGAAGCTTTGCTCGGTTGGACGCAGAACGCCCGTCACCGCGAAGCCATGGCTGCGGGCAAGGATCATGTATTTTCGCGCTATGAAATCAGAATTTGTTCCGAGTTACGGCATTACGGCCATAGCGTCTCGTGAACCGGGCTTCCTGACGGTCCTGTCCAGAAAGAGCGCCGGGGTCTAGTAGGCGTCCCAGGAATGGTTTGTCGGATCCACGACAATCGACCTGGTGGCATTTTCTGTATCGGCCACAGATGTCTGAGGACTACCTGACAGCATGAGGACGCCAAAGACGACGGCGAGCAGAACAAGTCCGCCTTTGATCCGCTGAGAAAATCGTTCGTGTGTTGATCTATCCATATTCATGAGATGGTATACGGACAGATCATTTACAAAGACCTTCATTACAATTTTATGTGATATCCGTCACAGCTGTCTGTGATGTTGGAAATCGGCTTGAAACCCGTTGTATTCGGCTCACACCATTGTTCGATATATCTGTTGGGTATCTATTTAGCCGGCGAGCATCCGGCCGTGTCTGTGTGGATCGTGATGGAAATCCCCGGGGGCTTCTTTCCAGCACTGGCAAACGAATTCAAAGGGGGTCAGCCCCCGCAGCGTCTTGAGGCGCCTGTCGAAATTGTAGGTCTCAAAAAAGGCCAGGAAATGCTCCTGTAACTCATCGTGGCTGTCGTAGTGGACGCCGGATGTAGATGACCCGGGAAGCGGAGTTTTTATTGCGCCGATCTGGCCCCAGGGTTGGTCGGTTGGGAGCAGGTGATGTTTGATTTGCCGCCCCCGGCAGGCGACGTCGAAAGAATGTCGTGAACTGGTCTCGACGGCACCGCGGTGGATGGGTCGTGGAGCAATAAATTGATCGCCGGCACCGGTCAGTACACTTTGAATTTTGTAGGGCACCGCATTGACGAGTTCATCGAGGAAGGCCGAACCGTTGGCCGGGTTCGACCGGTCGTAGAGCCTGGCAAACGCGATTTTGCTCTTACGGTCGAAGGCAAAAATCATGTTGGCTCGTCCGTTGCCGGTGCGGATGTCGGCAGCATCAATGTAGAAATGGCCGATTTTATCCCTTTGAATGGTCTGATCGTGATTCAGTACCTGCGCCGGGGCATTTGGCAGTCGATGAATTCCATGGTGCTGAAACAGCCGGTGCAGCGTGGAGCGCGTCAAATGCGGAAACATGAGCTGGAGCGCGTACAGGCAGTCATCCAGGGGGAGCATGGCTTGGATTCTAAAGGCGATGCAGGTCGCTTCTTCCGTCGGTGTCAGGGATTTTAGGCGAGGCCGTCCGGGGCCCATCGGCAGGTCCTGAGCAGAATTCCGGGCTTTCCATTTGACGATGGTCTTGGGGTTTACACCGTACTGGTCTGCCAGTTTTCGAACAGAAAGACCGGAAATCTGGATTGATCGGCGTGTTTCAGGCGTTGTTGTTGCCGATCCGTGCATGCTGTCTTGATGTTTCCCGGGTTTCAGCAAGTGTACCATGATATTATGGGACTGGTAAGCAGTTGTTGTCACCGCACGCGTATGACACTTTTCCATCATGGAATATGATCTTGATGCTTCCGTCGTCAAAGAGAAGGCCAAGGCGCTTGGTGCCGATCTTGTTGGCGTTGTCAGCGCAAAGACGCTGAATGATTTCCCGCCGGATCCGAAGTGGCCGCAGACGCCCGAGCGGATCTCGGAGTACACCAAAAGCGTGATTGTGATTGCCAAGCGGATACCCTCGGGTGCTTTTCGCGCAAAATCCAATATCCCGGTCCAGTACATAGACATGCTTGTTCTGCGGGCTATGGACAAATCCGCCTACAAGCTTACCGAATGGCTGGAAGATCAGGGCCATCCGTCATTTGTGACAGCCGCGCAGGAAACCGATTGGGCATATAAGAACGCAAGCTACGGGCGCCTCAGCACGCGCCATCTCGGTATCGAGGCCGGGTTGGGGACGTTCGGACTTGAGGTCAATATTCTCACCCCGGAATTCGGCCCGCGCATCTATCTCACCGGTATTCTTACCGAGGCGACGATCGAGGCGGATGAGCGCATTACAGAGCAGGTCTGTATCGGGGAATCCTGCAGCCGCTGCCTGTATTCCTGCCCGACAGACGCGGTCCGGCATTTCGGGATCGACAAGCGCGCCTGCGCGACCGAAGCGCAGGAATTCGGCTTTACCACGATCCTCCAATTCTGGGGTCACTTCGTCAAACAATCCCCTGAAAAACAACGAGAATTACTGACTGACCGTGAGCTGTTCGGCTTCTGGCAGGGGCTGTTGCGGGTTGTGGGATCGTTCGGCGATTGTCCGCGTTGTCTCGCCGTATGCCCGGTCGGAAACGACTATCACGCGCACCTCGCCGACATCCAAAAAGTCATTCCGGAGAAAACGCCGGAGAAGGTCGAAAAGGCCAAGGGCTTCAAGCTTGCGCGGAAGAACGGCGATCATATCGACGGTCTGACCGAGTGGAATGAGCGCTGGGTCGGCCCCGAGGGCTATCAGGGCATGGTTGCACGCCAGATGCAGGCATTCAAAAAAGAACAGCGCGAAAAAGAAGAAGCGGCCGCCCTTGCGGCCACCGAAGACTAAGGGACATCAGGAAAATGGTATCTGCATTTCAATCGCCGCTCACCGCAGCCGACATCAAGGCAAAGGCACGCGAGCTTGGCGTCGATCTTGTCGGCATTGCTGACGGTGCGGTTCTCGAAGAGAATACGCCGCCGGATTTCCCAAAGAAGCCGTCGGATATCACCGAACATGACGCGGGCCGGGTCATTATTCTCGGGAAACGCTATGCAAGCGGAACGACGCGGATCAAACGTTGGGACGAACGCCACAAGTACTACAATGATGAACTGACCCTCACGATGCTCGAAGAGGCCTCGCTCAGTCTCGTCTACTGGCTCGAAGATCACGGATATCCGGGCATTATTATTCCGCCGACCCATGTCGACCCCTGGGCTTATCAGAACGATCCCGACGAACATCTTACGACGTTGCTGTCGCTCAATCACGCGGCCGTCGAGGCGGGGTTGGGTACACTTGGTCTCAATCTGCAGTTGCTGACGCCTGAATACGGCCCGCGTGTCATGCTGACGGCAGTGATGTCTTCCGTCGATTGTGAAACCGACAGTCCGATGACTGAGGCGCTGTGTAAGGGACCTGAATGCGGTCGGTGCCTGTCAACTTGTCCGGGCGACGTGGTTGGTCACTGGACCCGCGACTGGGCGGCCTGCGACAGGTACCGCTCACCACATGGGTTCGCTCAGCTCACCGATCATCTCGAAAATATTTTTGACGAACCCGATTCTGATAAAAAACTCGATCTCGTGCGCTCCGAGTCCTCCTTCAACCTATGGCAGAGCATCCTGCGGGGGTCTGGCGTCGTCACCGGCTGTCGGAGATGCCAGGACGTGTGCCCGGTCGGTGCCGATTACGAGCGGCTGCTTGAAGATGCCTTGCATGAAATTCCCGAAGACACGCCTGAAAAACAGGTACGCCTTGAGGCGATGAAGGATGCAGAGAGTAGCCAGAACATGCCGGCAGAATTTGCGGCAAACCGGCGCTGGATTGGCGCAGTGGACGGTAAATGAGTAACGATACGACGGAAACGCTGGCCCTCAGCCTGCCGGAATCTCCCGAAGCCATTGCTGAAATCCAACGTATCCGAAAACCGATTGCTTTCGAAAACGCGCGCCGTGCGAAATTCTGGAAAGGTAAGCTGGATCACATCAATCCGGCAAAACTTGACGACCCGGAAGAGTGGGCCAAAATCCCGATCATGGACAAGGACCAGCTTCGCGCGCTGTCGACCGAGGAATTCTACGAGGATTTCTGCACCGCGAAGCAGGAAGACATCTGTGAATACTGGCGTTCGGGCGGCAGCACGGGCAGGCCGCTGTTCTATCCGAAGACCTACGAAGACATCCGTTACAACATGGTCGGCTTTGCGCGGACATATGAGTGCACCGGCACGCTGCCGGGTAATCTTGCCCATATTGCGTTCCCGCTGGGTATTCATCCGGCGGGCCACATGTGGGCACGCGCAGCCCGGATGATGGGGATAGGCGCCATCTGGGGTGGCTCCGGTGCTTCGCTGCCCTCGGCCATCCAGCTTGAACTGATACAGAGCCTCAAACCTACGGTGTTTATGGGGATGTCGAGCTACGGCCTGCATCTCGCAAATCTGGCGGCGTCGCAGGGCATCGACCTGCCCGGCGGGACGGTGAACCGGGTGCTGTGCACGGCGGAGCCTGTTTCGGCCGCGAAACGGGCGCGTCTTGGCCGTGACTGGGGTGCCGAAGTCTATGACTGCTTTGGTATGACCGAATGTTCCATGATGGGTGCAGAGAGTGAGGCCCGCGACGGATTTCACGTCTGGACCGATCTCGCCTTTATCGAGGTTCTCGACGAAGAGACCCTGAAGCCGGTCGGCGAGGGGAAACCGGGCTTTCTGGTGATGACGCCGTTGTTCAGCAATAACGGTGCAGCGTTCCTGCGCTGGAATTCGGGCGATATCGTCACCTGGGAACGCCAGGGCGCAACCAAATCAGGCTACAGCGTCTTTCCTGTCCTTCGGCATGCACACCGGACTGCCGGATTCTTCAAAATTCGCGGTGTAAATATCAATCATCAGGAATACGAGGATTTTCTATTCGATATTCCGGAAGTGAACGATTTCAAGGCTGAGCTGGTAACGTCGGAGGACGGAACGGACAGCTTTGCGCTGTCGATCGAGGTGCGCCCTGAAGCCGATGCCGGATTGGTGGCAGCGAAGGTTGCAGCAGCCACAAAAACGACCTTCGAAGTGACGCCCGGTGTCTCGGTACTTGAATTGGGGACGCTCGCGACGGAGTTCGAGAGCAGCGTAAAGGCGCCCCGTTTCGCCGACAAACGGCAATAGGGGCCAGAACCAACGCCGACGTTAACCGGTGGCGCTAGCACCGATAACTGTTTTGGAAATATCCTGTACCGACACGCTTCCGGTAGCACCGGGCCGAACCGATGCGCGGACGGCCATCGAGAGCTGCGCCAGCAGATCCAGATCTTTCTTTGAGAACTTGCCGCGTGAATCGAGGAGCGATTGCACGACGGTACGCAAGGGAACACAGAGTTCTTCGAGGTCCTTTGAGCCGGCAGAGAACGCCCGCATTTTCAAATCGTTGGTCACTTTTTTCAGTTCGCCCAGCTTCTGGCCGGCATTGCTGAGATCACCAGCCTGAAATCCTTCGAGAATCTTGTCCGCGAGGTAGGATACCTGAAACGCCTGCCGATCGATTTTCTGGCCGTTGATATCGGCCCGCGCCGCGGCAATTTCGTCCTTTAGCCGCGCAGCATTGAACGTGCCCAAAGCCTTTGACCGTAGGGAGTTCGGGACCTCGACCAATTCGACCTCGCTGTCGCGGTCATCGAGAAAGCGCCGGTCCGGTCCGATATAATCGCTGGTAACGACGAAAGGCTTGCGGCTGTGCACAAGGGCTTCAATCCTGTCGATGATAAGCGAGGGTGAGATTGGGGCGGCCACGAGGACGTCTGCACCCGAACCCATGACTTTGGTGACCAGTGCCTGCTTTGGTGACCAGGCAACACCGATAATGCAGATAAACGGGTTCGTACCGAGCTCATTGTGGCGGATGGCGGAAAAGGTCTGGCAGGCGTCATCGGTGTTTTCCGTCACGTCGCAAATGACGATATCCGGCCCATTCGGATCCGAAACGGCATCCGAGATGGCATCCATATCGCCGCCTTCCCAGATATTGCCGTTTTTCATCCCCGCATCGTTTAGCGCCATACGCAGACTACTGCGCACCTGCACGCGCGGATCGCATAAAAAAAGGCGTATATCGTCGAATTTTACTTCGGCCATCCATGAACCACGTAGTGCGAAAAGGGTTGTCGGGGGGGATTCTCCCGATACACCGAATGTCGCGCCAAATGATTTACGAATGGCTAACCGGAGCGCCTTAGACGGCCTAAAATGCGCCCAATGTTCGTAATACAGTTATGCCTGTCATCAGCCAGCCCAGGGCAATAAGTGAGCCCAACAGAACAGGTACGGCGCCCGTCATCTTACTATTCACATTCCTACCTTTTACACGCCCGTTGACTACCCTCAACGACTGAAACATATGTAAACACTCTTGGTGGGGTGTCAATATTTTCTATTGAAAAACAACGGGTTATTTTGATTCGGATATCGGTTTTTGACGCTCTAAATCAAACCAAACAAAGTGGCGCCGACGGATTCTGAGACGACAAGCGTGCTCAAAGCGGAGCCCATTCGGCTCAAACGTTTCGAGATGATCCAGGTCATTTCAGAGGGAGAAAACAGGGATGAGAGAGTTTAACCGTCGCCAGATCGTGGCGGCAGGCGCTGTATCCGGAATACTGTTGCCAGGTATGGTTCAGGCAGCGACCCGCGTGCTTACCCCGTCGGGCAACGAAGGGCCTTTTTATCCGGATCAACTACCGCTCGACACCGACAATGACCTCGTAAAGCTCGGTTCCGACGGTAAACAGGCGGCGGGGCAGGTTTTTCACCTGATGGGAGAGGTTGTTAACAAGGCTGGCAAGCCTTTTCGCGGATTCACCCTGGAGATATGGCAATGCGACGCAAATGGCGTCTACAGCCATAGCGGCGATAGCGGCCGTGGAAGGTTCGATCCAAACTTTCAGGGTTTCGGAACCACGCTGACCAGCCAGAGCGGCGGTTACAGATTTCGAACAATCACGCCCGTTTCCTACCCGGGGCGAACGCCGCATATCCATTTCAAGATCAAGGCGCCGAACCGGCGGGAGTTTACGTCACAAATGTATCTTGCCGGTCATCCCCGTAACGGCGCTGACTTTCTATATCGTCAATTGGGAAATTCGACGGCTCAAAGGGCGGCCTCGGTTAGCCTGCTTCCCGCGCCGGAACTGGATCGTGATGCCGTAAAAGGGACGTTTGATATCGTTCTTATTTAGCAGAATCGATTCGTCCCGATGAATTCGGCGGAAACCACGCTGCTGCGTAATCCACTGTCAATAAACGGCGATTCAGAACGAATCGGCTGCGAATCGGTCTATATTGTCGAACTGTGAGGTTTTACTAAATGCTGATAAGTTTACCTTGATGAATACTATAGATCGTATTCAGAAGTTGCTTCGCGGTTCTCTCCCTTGCTGCGAGGTAAATGCGCCTCAAAGGAAGTCGTTTTGGTTGTCCCACCAATGCCTCCCTGTACTCCTTTGTGATGGACGGAGCCGGTAAAGCTGGCGCAAGCGTTGGCTCCGTTCTTTTCAGATACTTCCGTAGAGCAATGAGCAGATAAACACCGCGGCGGCAATGCCTGCTGCATCCGCGCACAACGCGGCGATCAGTGCATAGCGGATACGTCTGATCTGAACAGCGCCAAAGTATACGGCAAGAACATAAAATGTGGTTTCTGTAGACCCCTGAAGTGTACTCACCAGGTATCCGGCATATGAATCCGGCCCAATATTGGGATCCTGGATAATGGATGCGAGAATGCCATAGGCACCTGATCCGGATAACGGTCGCAACAATGCCATGGGCAGGGCCTCTGCCGGCATACCAACAAGCGAGGTCAGCGGCCCGATGACCGAAATAAACGCCTCGAGTGCGCCCGAAGACCGGAACATTCCGACAGCGACCAGAATGGCGACGAGATAAGGGATAATCCGTATGGCAACGTTAAAGCCATCTTTCGCGCCCTCGACGAACGCTTCGTAAACACGAACCTTCTTGGCGACCCCGAAGCCGAGCAGGGCAACGGCCAAGCCCGGTATTATCCAGGGAGAAATGGTCCGTCCATAGAGGATGGTAACAGGGATGAGGGCGGCAATCGTCAGAAGCGCTACGGCAGATATCCATGCAGGATATGAATCGTCAGCTTCGTTGGGCAGAGCCTCACCGTCGTCCGTTGCTTGGGTGTCGAGTGAAACCATGTCCTCAGGCGGGGTTACCGCTTCGGCCGTGGCCCAGCGTTGGCGCAGTATAAGGCACATGACAATAGCAATTGTCGTTGAGATCACCGTCGCGAACAGCGTTGTCGGCAGAATGCCTGCCGGATCGCTGGACCCGGCAGCTGCCCGCAGCGCGATGACGCCTGTGGGCAAAAGCGTGACGCTGGATGTGTTGATGGCCAGAAACAGTGCCATCGAATTCGAGGCTGTACCCTTGCAGGGGTTGAGCTTGTCGAGTTCCTGCATCGCGCGGATGCCGAATGGCGTCGCCGCATTGCCCAGACCCAGGGCGTTGGCCGACATATTCATGATCATCGCGCCCATTGCGGGATGATTGGCGGGCACGTCGGGAAACAGGCGTACCATCAGCGGGCGGATCGTTTTGGCGATCACGCGCAGCATACCGCCTTCTTCCGCGACCTTCATCAGCCCCAGGAAGAATGCCATGACGCCGATCAGACCGATTGCGAGTGTTACCGAACTGCCCGCGGTCTCGACCATACCGGTGGCGAGGGCCTGCATTGGAGATAACGCGTCGACAGCGCCGGTCGGTGCACCGGTCGAAAGCCCCGGTGGTGACCAGGTGATCTGGCGATATCCTGCGACGGTAAAGGCGATCAGGATGATGGCGAAGAAAATGCCGTTCATGGTGTCTGCATCATGTCGTGTTGCGGATGCGGGCGGCGGCGCTTCTGCCGGCAATAACAACGGAAACGCCGGCAAGGATGATCAGCGCGCCGGACAGGTAGAACAACTCGAGCGGGAGCGAGGCGCCAATCATATATCCGTAGACGATCGGAATTCCCGCAGCCCCGATATCGAGGCCCGAAAACACAAAGCCAAAGACTTTACCGCTCGATTCAGGCGGTGCGAGGCTGCTTACCACCATATCCCGTGATGAAAAGCCAAAGCCGAACATGAAGCCGGTCACAATGAACAACGGATAGATCAGGATCGATACCGGCGGCACGACAGCCATCATGATCATGCCGATACCGGATAAAAAGAAACTGACGAAGGCGAGCTTGAGGTGATCGCGTGCCCGGTCCGCGACGATCCCGCCGACAACCACGCCGGCGATAATCCCGACGACGAACATGGAGATGTAACTGTTTCCCAGCAGCACCGGCACGTCGTGGGCCAGATAATAGGCTTTGTCGGCGAACCATTGCGGGCCCATCTGACCGGCGGCGAGGAACGCAAAAAACATCACACAAAGAAGGGCAGGTGCACTGAACAACAGCTTCATGTCCGCCTTGAAGCCAGGTCGATTTGCGGGGTCTTGCCGCGTATGCGACGAATCCCGGAAATCGCCACTAAGCGCGATTGCGACAAGGACAGTTATCAGCCCGGCGGCGCCGGCGGCGATCACGGCCGTCTTCCAGCCCCAAAGCGCCCCCATGCCGGACATCAGCACCGGTGCGGCGGCGTAACCGACAAAACCACCAAAATTGTGGACACTGAACGCACGCCCGAGCCGTTGCTTCGTCACCGAGGCATTCAGAATGGAATAGTCTGCGGGATGGAAAACGCTGTTCGCAGCACCGGCAACGACCGAAAGGGCCACCAGCGCTGGATATCCCGGTATCAGCCCATACATCACGGTGGCCGCTGAGAGCAGGGCGACACCGGCCATCAGGATCGGTCGGGCGCCATACTTGTCGACGAAAAATCCGACCGGTATCTGAAGCGAGAAGGAGGTCGCGTAAAGAATGGTGATCAGCAGCGCCAGGCTCTCATAGCTATAGCCTTCGGTCTGATGAATCAGAATGAAGAGGGGCGGCAGGGCGAGCTGGTAAAAATGACTGAAAAAGTGACACAGACCGACAACCCCCATAACCCGGACATCGCGCTGCCGTTCGCCAAGGGCGGCTGTCTGCATGATTTACTCCGCCGCCGCCAGGGCCTGTTTTTTCGTGGCGGCGTTCGTCATCAGCATCACGACAACCGACAGGATCCATAGGACCGCGACGCATAGGAACGCGGTACGCGGTATCCCGGTGTCGACGAACCAGCCGAACAGCACCGGAATGAGTGCTGCGCCGAAATCCATGCCCGAATACACAAAGCCGAATACACGTCCGCTTGCGCCCTTTGGCGTCGCCGCGCGGATCAGTAACTCGCGCGATGGAAATACGACGCCGTACAGAAACCCGATGACGGCGAAGATGCCGTAAAGCACCCATCTCGATTGCTCGAAGTACCAGATCGATCCCACCAGACAGGCACCGACGATGTAGCCGACCGTGACAACCACATCCGGTTTCCGCAGGAGATCGCCGACATATCCACCGCAAAGCACCCCAACCATAACGGCGCCGATCATCACGGACACGAATGCGCCGGCCGCCTGTAATTCGAACGCATAGATTTCGTGCATCAGGGTGGGAACGAAGGTCATCAATCCCATCTGACCCATCGCGACGAAGAAAAAGAACACCCAGCACATAATAACAGGGGCACTCATCAGTGCTTTGAGACTGGCGCCGATCGGTTCGGGCGCGCTGCCCGATTCAGCACGTTCATGTGTGCTATCTCTGAAATCCCGGCTGCCACCCCAGAGGATGGCGAACAGCAGGAGCCCGAATGCGCCTGCGACGAAAATCGCTGATTGCCAGCCGATAAGGTTCCCCAAAAAAATCATGCTCACCGGCGCCAGCACATACCCTGCATAGCCACCGAACATGTGAATACTGAAAGCCCGCGCCATCCGGCCTTCGCTGATCGTCGCATTCATGATGCTGTAGTCGCAGGGGTGAAAGACACTGTTGCCGATACCTGCAAATATGGAAAAGACAAAAAGCGCCGGGTACAGGGGCACCAGTCCCATCAGTGTGGTCGCACCCGCGAGCAGGCCCAGGCCTGCAAGCAAAACCCGACGTGCCCCGAACCTGTCGACCAGGAAACCCGAGAACGGCTGACAGACTGCCGAAGCGATATAGAACGCCATCGTCAACGCCGCGAGATCAACGAAGCTTAAATTTTCCGTCTTGTTGATCAGCAAAAACAGCGGTGGCAGCGCGAGCTGATAGAAATGGCTCGCGCCGTGCGAGATTCCTATCAGCGAAATTACGCGCCGGTCCCGCCGAAGGACGTCGATGTCGGAAAGTGTTGCTGCCTGGGTCACGCCGGTTAGATCAGGTTGCTGCAGTCAGGCCGGCGGCCTCAATACCGGCAACGCCGGCGGTTTCGTCGTTATCGGAGCTATCGCCACTGACACCGACAGCGCCGACGATTTCGTCACCGTTTTTGATGATCACGCCGCCGGGGACCGGCACAAGCCGTCCATCGGAGGCGGCGGCCAACGCCACACCGAAATGCGGCCGGTCGAGCACAATATCGCCAATCTTGCGCGACGAGATACCCATCCCGACAGCGCCATAAGCCTTGCCGGTGGCGATCTGCGGGCGCAAAGCGGCACCCGGACCGTCTTCGCGACCGAATGCTTTCAGGCTGCCACCGTCATCGACGACAGCAACGGTCAGAGGGTTGAGGCCCATTTCGTGGCCCTTTTCGAGCGTTTTGGTCACGATGATCTGCGCCTGTTCGAGTGTCAGCTTCGCCATTTCAATCCCCTGATCTCTTTATGTATGCGGTCAATGTAATTGTTCACAAAACTACGCGTTCCCCTGCACCTAAGAAAGCGGCAAATTGAGGTCCTGATCGACCAAAAACGGGGAGCAGCCATGACGGAATTGAGGACGGGATTTATCGGGCTCGGCACGATGGGGGCATGGATGTGCGGACATCTGATTGCGGCAGGTGTGCAGACCACCGTCTGGGCGCGTTCCAGGGACAAGGCACAAGCGCTTTTGGCCAAAGGCGCGAACTGGGCGGACAGTCCACGGGCTTTGGCCGAAGGTTGCGATGTCGTCATGTTATGTGTCTCCAATGACGACGCCGTGGGCGAGGTCGTCTTCGGAGAGAATGGAATTGTGGCGGCAACGGATGCGGCACAAGTGCTGGTCGATCATTCATCGATTCACCCGATGACCACGCGCGACTGGGCGCAAAAGCTTCGTTCGCAATGCGGGACGGGATGGATCGACGCACCGGTGTCGGGTGGCCCCGGCGGTGCCGAGCGCGGCGAGCTTATCGTGATGGCAGGCGGGACGGCGGCGGATTTCGCCATCGCAGAGCCGCTTGTTTCAGCCTACGCGAAGCAGATCACGCTGATGGGACCGTGCGGCGCAGGACAGGCGACCAAGGCATGCAACCAGCTGATCATCGGTGCTGAAATCTGCGCGATTGCCGAGGCACTCAGCTTTGCCAAAAATTTCGGCATGGACGCACATGCTTTGGCCGACGCGCTGAAAGGCGGGTGGGCGGATTCGCCGGTGCTGCAGGATCATGGACGGCGGATGGCGAACGCCGATTACTCGGATCCGGCAGACGCCTCGATGATGTTGAAGGATATGGGGATCGCGCAGGATATGGGCAACAAAACCGGCAGTGCGATGCCGGTGACCGATCTTGTAACGGCGCTGTTCAATAAGGCCATCGACGAGGGCCATATGGATGGTGGCCAGATTGCGCCAATGCGTCTGTATTCGTCAGAGCCGTTGTAGATAGCACCTGTAGATCGCGCCGGGCCATACCGGGCAATGCCGGTCTAAAGCGTCACGTCGGCGAGCGCCGGGGCGTCCATACCGATAGATATCTCAGCCATCCTCTCGCGCAGCCATGAGTGTGCCGGAGAGCGTGCGGAGAGTTCATGCCACAGGCCGATGACCTTGAACGCGGGCAGGGGAAGTGGCGCCGGAAAAATACGAAGGACGTCCGCAAAGGGGCGAAGGACACGTTCCGGTGCAACGGCGATGAAGTCGCTGTTCACGAGTATGCTTGGCAGGCTGAGGAAGTTCGGAACGGAGACAGTTACCCGTCGGCGTCGCCCGAGTTTTTCGAGAGCATCGTCAGTGGGCCCGAAAAACCCACCGCTCGACGGCGTTACCAGCACATGGTTCAGCGTACAAAAATCGTCGAGCGACATATTCGTCGTCACCATGGAATGATCGGGACTGACCGCGCAGACGTAGCGATCCTCGAACAGTTCCATGGCGTGAACGTTCTTTGGGGCCATTTCCGGAACAGTGATGGCGAAATCGATTTCCTGACGATCGAACTGCTCGGGCATTCGGGCGATATCGGTCGACACGATGGAAAATCGGATATTGGGGGCAGCCCGGTGTACCTGCTGCATCAGCGGCGCAAGAAAAGTCATCTGAGCGTAATCGGTTGCGGCGATGGTAAAGACCGATTCAGCCGCGTCCGGGGCGAAGCCGGCGAAGGAGAGGATCGTGTCGATATCCTTCAGGACAGTTTTTACCGGCCCAATCAGTTCCAGCGCCTGCGGTGTCGGTCTAATGCCCTGTTGGGCGCGGACGAACAGAGGGTCCTGAAAGGTTTCCCGCAGGCGTTTGAGCGCACCACTGACCGCCGGTTGAGATAAATTCAGCCTTTGTGCCGCGCGGCTGACACTGCGCTCATCGAGCAGGACATCCAACACGACGAGAAGATTTAGGTCGATATTTCTGATATTCGCCAAGCTGATAACTCGTATAAAAAATTGCGATTTGTTTTATATCTATAGCTTTGTCAAATTCTCGGCAATATATGTGATTACCGTCCCATTTGAGTGCCGTGCAAAGGCGCCTTCGTGACACCTCAACAGGAGAGAAAACGTGGAAACATATCAGAACCCATCGGACCCGAAGGGCGAATACAAGGAAATGCTCGTCCGGCTGATGACGCGCCAGATTTATGCCGAAACAGCCACAGCCGAAGTATTCGGTCGCGCGATCAGCGCCGCGCCGAACTGGCAGGAAAAAGAACTCGCGGCTGAATTCGCTGCGGAAGAGGCACGTCATAGCCGGGGGCTTTACGACCTGTTGACCGACCTCGGCGAAGATCCCGAAGCAATCATCGCCGAGCGTCCTGATGCTGGTGAATTCTGGGGACTGGACCTTGATAACTGGCTCGACATCGCCGTGTTCAATTTCACGGTCGACCGCGCCGGTAGTCACCAGATCATGGAATATCGTGAATCCAGCTATCTTCCCTGGGGCGCCAGCCAGGAAGAGGTCCTCGAGGATGAGGAAGATCATTACGATAACGGTGTCGAGAACCTGAAACAGTTCGCCAAGGATCCGGCACAGCTTGCGGCGTTCCAGGTCGTTTATGACCGCGTTATGCCGAACGCGCTGAAGCGCGCTTTCGGCCGCCTCGAAGGCGCCGATAACGACTTCTGCCTGGAGCACGGTCTGAAGCGGAATACGACCGAGGCTATCGTGAACCGGTACCTCAACGAAATGCACAGCCACATGGTTGGCACCGGCCTGGTGTTCCCGCCGATGACAGCCTTTGAAGCGATCAACTGCGAACTGGCGGATAGCACGCGCACGATCCTGATGTCGCTGCAGCGCTAGCGCGTTCGCACTGCTTTATCTACATCTGCGCCGGCCACGTAATTGTGGCCGGCGTTTTGGATTCGGTGTCCTGATACCGCATTAAAACAGTTGGATATCTAAGCATTTCTGTTCTACATATTTTTGACGAAATCCGGCGCGCAAAGGGATGACAAATTCCCGGCGCGCAGCGGCTTGGGTCGGGTTTCGGGGCAGCGAGATGCTGCCGGTGACTGCTTCAGCGGTTCATCAAATTCAGGCACATAAGCAGGCCGCCGGGCAGCACTCCCGGCAGGCTTTAATTCAGCCGCCGACGAACGCGGCGATCACACAGCTTCCGCTGCCGACAAACGCAGAGCAGGAAGCCGTAAAAGGAGACAGATATGTGCGCAGCTGAAATGAATATGCCGGGTATGGCGTCCGAGAAAATCTTCGACCTGCGGGGAACGCTTGAATGGCTGAAGTCCGAAGGCGATCTGATTGAAACCGATGTCGAGGTCGATCCCGATCTTGAGATCGCGGCCATTCAGAAACATATGGATGGCGGTTGCCCGGTCCTGTTCAACAACGTCAAGGGCAGGCCGAATAACCGGGTCGTCACGAACCTGTTTGGTGACATGAACGTCATCAACAAGATGTTCGGCTGGAAAGACGACGCGGATCGCACGCGCAAGCTGGCCTATGCCTTGCAGCATCCCCTGGAATCGATCGAAATCAGCCAGGACGAAGCGCCCTGCCAGGAAGTAGTGATCGAAAACCCCACAGATGTGAACCAGTACATCGTCCCGATGCGCCATACCGAGTTCGAACCGGAACACACGGTCGGGTCCGGCAACCGGGTCGTTGCCGGCAAGTATTTCGATGGCGGCACGGATCTCGGCTACAACCGGATGAACTTCCGCTGGGGCAATGTCGGCACCTTCCAGATCTCGCCCGGCTCGCACATGTGGCAGGTCGTCTCGAAGCATTACAAGGATGACGAGCCCGTGCCGATCACGATGTGCTTTGGTCTGCCGCCGTCCTGCACGCTGATGGCGGGTGCCGGCTTCGATTACGTCATCCTGCCGCAGGGCTGTGACGAAATCGGTATCGCAGGCGCCATCCAGGGAAGCCCGGTTCGCCTCGTGAAAGCCCGCAGCGTCGATGCCCTTGCCGTCGCCGATTGCGAAGTGGTGCTCGAAGGTTACGTGAACCCGCGAGACCGGCGCTACGAGACGGCTGAATCCGAAGAAGCCGGTATTCAGGGCCGTTTCCATTTCCACCCGGAATGGGCGGGCTACATGGGAAAAGCGTATAAAGCGCCGACGTTCCATTGCACCGCGGTAACGACCCGCAAGCCGGAATCGAAGCCGATCATCTTCTGCCTCGCAGTACATACGCTCGATGAGCACAACATCGATACCACGGTCCGCGAAGCCGCTCTGTTTGCGTTATGTGAACGCATGCAGCCCGGCATCGTGACCGATGTTGTCATGCCGTACTGCATGACCGACTGGGGCGGCGCCATCATCCAGGTGAAGAAACGGAACCAGATCGACGAAGGCTGGCAACGCAACTTCATGGGCGCCTTTATCTCAACGTCACAGGGTGCACGAATTTGTATCGCGGTTTCCGAAGATGCTGATCCGTACGATATGGACGACATCATGTGGAACATCACGACACGCGTGAATCCACATACCGATATCCTGAACCCGATCCCGGGCGGGCGTGGTCAGACCTTTATGCCGGCGGAACGCATGACCGCGGGCGACAAGGAATGGACGGCGTCCAACACCCGCTTTGAAGGTGGTATGGGCATCGATTGCACCGTGCCGTTCGGTTATGAGAGCGATTTCATGCGGCCGGTCTATGCGGTCGACAAGGTCGATCTCTCAACCTGGTTCACCGACGATCAGATCGCCAACGGTAAGGACCGCATGAAGGGCTGGGTCAACAGCCTGGCGCGCACCGGTCGCTAATCGGGGCCGAAAGCGTTCGAAAATAACGAATAGAAAAGGGTCGTCCTTCGGGGCGGCCCTTTTTGTTTAGTACCCGCGGCGGACTTCTATCTGGCCAAACAGGGCCTCACCGGCACGTGCGCGGCGGATATTGTCGGCAATTACGGGGGCCGCCGATTCCGGCAACGTCCAGGCCGCCGCGTGCGGATACAGAATGATGTTCGGATGCGACCAGAACGGATGATCCGCGGGCAGGGGCTCCTCGCGAAACACATCCAGTGTCGCGCCCGATAGCTGTCCGCTGTCGAGCGCTTCAATCAGGTCATCATCGACGACGTGTTTTCCGCGCGCAGCATTGATCAGGACGGCACCACGCGGCAGGGCGCCAAGCGTCGTCGCGTCCAGAATGTCTTCGGTATCCGGTGTCAGGGGTAACAGGCAAACCAGAATGTCCGCTTGCTCCAACAGCGTGAACAGACCGTCTTCACCGGTATAGCTTTTGATACCGGGCAGATCCTTTTTCGTGCGCGCCCAGCCCGATACGGGGAACCCGAAACGGCTCAGCATCTCGCCACAGGCCGCGCCCAGGTGGCCAAGGCCGAGAATGCCGATCCGCCGGTCGGATGACAGGGTCTGACGCAGCAGTTTCCAGGTACCTGCCTGCTGCTGGGCCCGGTATTCGGGCTCACGCCGATGATGACGCAGGATTTCCATGACAACGAATTCGACCATGCCGGTCTGAAGCCCGGGATCGATCAGGCGCGCGATCGGCACACCCGGCGGCAGTTCAGGGTCGCGGAGGATATGTTCTATGCCGGCGGCAAGTGACAGGATCGCTTTCAGGTTCGGAAAAGTCGCAAGGAGCGCGCGCGGCGGCTGCCAGGTCAGAACAAGATCGATTTCATCCGGGTCGCCGACCCCGTCGGGCCAGACCCGCATATCAAGATCGGGTATCTCGGCGCGCAGCGTCGTTTCCCACTCGGTGGGATCTTCGCCTTCGCAAATGAACAGGAGGGCCATGCAAATCTGCCGTCGTGAAAGGTTTGATGCGCGCGCACTTTGGCGCTAAGCCTGTGACGAGTCACGCAGGAAACAGGGAGAGCGATGTGAAAGTCGGAATCGCTGGCTTCGGTACCATCGGCAAGCCGGTGGCCGCGGCCTTGCAACGGGGGATAGACGGCCTTGAACTGGCCGCCATCTGTTCGCGGGACCAGGATAAAGCCCGGCGCAACATGGAGGGTTTATGCGATCCCGTACCGGTGGTCGGACCGCAGGAACTTGCTGATTTGTGCGACGTGATTGTCGAATGCGTGCCAAAGGCCGCATTCCGCGATATCGCCGAACCAGCCCTCAAAGCAGGACGTATTTTTATTACCGTCAGCGGTGCGGGATTGCTGATCCACCCCGATGTGGTCGACCTCGCGCGCGATAACGGCGCGCAGATCATCCTGGCGACCGGAGCGTTGCTCGGTCTGGACGCTGTCCGGGCCGCCGCGGAAGGTGAAATCGAGCAGGTCCGCATGATTACCCGCAAGCCGCCATTCTCGCTGACCGGCGCGCCGTTTCTGATTGAGAACAATATTTCAATCGAGAACCTCGATGCGCCTTTGAAGGTCTTTGAAGGCACCGCGCGCGAGGGCGCTGCGGGCTTTCCAGCGAATGTGAACGTTGCGGCGGCACTCGGGCTTGCCGGTATCGGGCCGGACCGGACAACATTGGAGATCTGGGCGGATCCCGCGCTGGATCGAAACACCCATCGCATCGAGGTTGAAGCTGACAGCGCCCGCTTTAGTCTCAGCATTGAAAATGTGCCGTCGGACGAAAATCCTGGCACCGGAAAAATCACCGCGCTCAGCGTCGTTGCGGCGCTCCGCGCACTCACTGCACCGCTCAAAGTCGGTAGCTGACGGACTTCAAAGGAGAACACGCATGGAATACCAGGCCCTCAAATGGGAAATCCTCGAGAACCCCAACAACCCCGGTGAACGTTCTATCGGTTTGCTGACGCTGAACCGGCCCGATTTTCTGAATGCGGTCGATGTCCGCATGCGTGTCGAACTCGACATCCTGTGCGATGAAATTTCGCATAACAGCAATATCAAGGTGATGATCATCACCGGCGAGGGCAGGGGCTTTTCCGCTGGCGGCGACCTCAAAAGCGAGGCGGGCCCGCTCGGCGCCGGCGAAGAGGACTTCGATTTCGGCAATTTCGGTGCCTATAAGGAACTCGCCAGTTTGTTCTTTAACGATCTGCGCCACCAGGTGCTGCAGCGCGCATTCAAAAAGTTCGAAGACCTGCCCTGCATCGTGATCGCCGCCATTAACGGCCCGGCGGTCGGTATCGGGCTTGAGATCTGCACTTTGTGCGATCTGCGCTTTGCTTCCGATAAAGCGAAGCTTGGCGAAGTTGCCGTACCTGCCGGTTTCCTGCCTGAATCGGGCGGTGCGCGGAACCTGCCGAAGCTGGTCGGCATCGGTAAGGCTCTAGACATGATCCTGACTGGCAAGATCATCATGGCAGATGAGGCGCTTGAGATCGGGCTTGTCGAAAAGGTTTTCCCGCATGACGACCTGCTGCCCGAAACACTGGCCTATGCCGCACAGATCGCGTCGAACCCGTATCTGTCGGTCCGCTACGCGAAGGACCTGGTCAAGATGTACTGGAATCACAACCGGTCTGAGGAAGGCTGGGCAAAGGAATTTGCCGCCATCCAGGAAATCACCCGCACCGGCGACTGCCGCGAAGGTATCCAGGCATTCCTTGAGAAACGGCCGTCCGAGTATCGCGGGCCGTATTACGACAACCCGCCCTATGGGGACCCCAAGCGTAAATGAGCACGATGCCCGTGACGCTGCCGCAGGGGTATCGCGAGATACCCCTGCGCATGAATATTGCCGCCGAACTCATTGATCGTATTGGCGAGCGAGGATTCGGTGACCGTATTGCATTTGCCTGGGATGATGGCGAGCTGAGCTTTGCCGAGTTCGCCGTCCGGGTGAATAAACTGGCGCACGGGTTCGCGGCGAACGGTATCGAGAAAGGCATGCCGGTTCTTATCCGGATGCATAACTGTCATGAGTTCGCCGAAGCTGTTCTTGCCCTGATCAAGGTCGGGGCATTGCCGGTGCTTCAGAACTCGTTACTGGGTGAGGAAGAGGTCGATTACGTTCTCGAGCATTCCGATGCCTGCGCCGCGGTAACGCTTGGCAGCCTTGCCGGGCCATTGGTGAACCTGTCGAGCAAGCTGTCGGCCGGCATATTCGCAGCGCGTGGCGCGCCCGACGGGACGGTCGCTCTCGAAAGCCTGATCGAAGCTGCGCCGGACGCGGCATTCGAGACTGCCGATACAGAAGCAAATGAGCCTGCCTTCTTCGTCTACACATCGGGGACGACAGGTCGGCCTAAGGGGATCGTTCACGCCCATCGCTGGGTGATCGCGCTCGGAGATTCAAATCGTTACCGCCTGCCGCCCAAAGAGGGTGACCGGGCTTATGCGACCGGCGAGTGGAGTTTTATCAGCGCGCTCGGCCACAACGTCATGTTTCCGCTGCGCAACGGCGTGACCGGCGTGATCCTCGAAGACAGGCCCAGTCCCGAGAACGTGTTGAAAGCCGTGGAACGCCACAAGGTCACGCTGATTTATTCAGTCGCGACCGTATACCGGCGGATACTGGCGATGGAGAACGTCGAGGCGACCTATGACTTTTCATCCGTCCGCGGCTGCAATGCCACCGGTGAGGCTTTGGAAGCCGCCACATGGCAGGAGTTCAAGGACCGGTTCGGCTGCGACATCTGGGAACATTACGGCGTATCGGAAATGCAGATGGTTCTGGGGCAGGGGCCGTTACAGCCTGTCGTGCCGGGATCAATCGGTGTACCGATTCCGGGCACCGATGTCGCTGTGCTGGATGACGATTACAACGAGATAGCGCCGGGCGAGATCGGCCATTTTCTGATCGCGTCTGACAATCCAGGCTTTTTCCTTGGCTACCATAAGGATCCGGAGAAAACGGCGGAGGTCGTCCATGATGGCTGGTACCACACCGGCGACCTCGCATCCTGCGACGAGGATGGCTACTTCCGGATTGCCGGGCGCAGTGACGACTGCTTCAAAAGCCGCGGCATCTTTATCTCGCCGTATGAAATCGAAAACGTTCTCCGTCAGCATCCGTCGATTGTCGAAGCCTGCATCGTGCCGCTGGTCGACAAGGAGATCGGCTATCGCATTCGCGCCGTCTGCGTGCTCCGCGACGGCGTCGAGCCATCCGACAAAACCGCTGAAGATATTCGCCTGAGTGTTCGCGCGCGGATTGCACCCTACAAAGCGCCGCATGTCGTCGAGTTTATCGATGCTTTGCCCAAGAGCCCCGTTGGCAAGGTTCTGCGGCGGGAACTCGTCTCCTGACAAGTCTTGCCCCCACGCAGGCGCCCGCACTTCGGCAGGGACCCGGCTGGCTGTTCCTGGTCGCCCTGGTAACGATCACGCTGATCGGGCCGTTGGCTGTGCACATGTACATCCCGATCATGCCGACCATCCAGGAGGCTTTTGGCGTCTCCACGGTGATGACGACGCTGACCTTCAGCATGGTGTTGTTTGTCATGGCATTCGGCACCCTGATCTATGGCAGTGCATCTGACCGCTATGGGCGAAAGCCGGTACTGATGGTGGGGCTGGTTCTGTTTGTGGCCGGCTCTGCGATCTGCGCCGTCGCCTGGAATTTCGAAGTTCTGATTGCCGGACGTCTGCTCCAGGCGCTTGCCGCAGGGTGCGGTGTCGTGCTGGCCCGGGCAATAGCGCGCGATGTTTACGGCCCGGACAAACTCGCACAGGTCATTGCCTATATCACGACCGCCTACGTGCTCGGGCCGACCCTGGCGCCGCCAATTGGGGGTGCGATCTCTGATATCTTTGGGTGGAACGCGGTCTTTATCTTCGCCACCGTGATCGCTGTGATTGTCGCACTGCTCGGTGGCGCCGTCATCAGCGAGACCCATCACAACCGCATCACCGGGCGCAAAAAGGGTGCGCTGCTTCGTGATTATGTTGTCCTGTTTAAGAACCCGGTTTTTGTGGGATACGCCTTTGTGCCGGCGTTAACATCGGGTGCCTTCTTCGCGCTCGCAACCTACGCATCTTTCCTGATGCGCGACCACTACAAGGCTACGCCCGGCGAATACGGGCTGTATTTCATGTTGCTGACCATCGGGTTCATGTCCGGCAATTTTATCTCGGGACGCCTCGGAAGCCGCGTTTCCACCGAATACATGGTTACCATCGGGTGTCTGATCGGGGTCATCACCGTCGAATTACTGGCGGCATCGTTGTTTATCTGGCCGGATTATCCGATCGCGCTGTTCCTGCCGGGCGCCGTGATCGGCATCGCTCAGGGGCTGGCAATGCCGCATGCGCAGGCAGCAGCGATCAATGCCGAGCCGGACCTTACCGGGACAGCGTCAGGCGTTGTGATGTTCCTGCATTTCTTTGCCGCAGCCGCCGCGTCGCTGTTTCTGTCGACGTTGTATGACGGGACGTTCTTTCCGCTGATCGAGATCGTCTTTGTGCTGAGTATCCTAGCCCTGACAAGCGGCCTGCTTGCGAATGCGGCGAAGCGTCGGCGGGCCGCCAGGTTGGCTGTCTAGAAAGGCAGATCTCAGCTCTTGTCGAAGCCTTCATCGTTTCGGCCAAGAGCGGTCAGCGCATCTGTCACGAATGTCCGAGGGAGCAATTCATCCTGCGAGACATGGCGAAGATCGGGATACAGTTCGCGATACAGTTCCATCTGGCGCGTCCAATGAGCTTCAGACATTTCACCATTCACGGCGAACCCGCCTGAATCGTGTTCCTGCTGCCAGATCTGCTTGATACTGTCATCGGGAACGGGAACGGTGACGTTTGCGTCATACACCTCGCGGAACGTCTCGTAGCTGTCGTGGAGGGCGCGCGATGCGCGGATCATCCCACGGGTAAGACGTGCGAGTTCTTCCGGGTGCGCGGCCTCATATGCCTCTGTCGTGCCAAGCACGCCATGGGGCTGAGTCGGAACCAGGTCTTTGAGCTGCGCAAAACCCAGCAGATTATGAACCTTGTCAGCATGTTCGAGGCTAAGCGAAATTGCTTCCTCGACCCGTATCAGCGAAACATCGATTGAACCGTCCAACAGCCGTTCAATCCGCGGTGGCGGCGGGCCGACCACCTGCCAGTCGATATCGTCCTCATTGATGCCAAGTGCCCGCACCGTCAGGCGCGCCATGTGATGGCTCAGCGCATTCGTGCCGTCGAGCGCCCAGGAGACGCCCTTTAGATCGTCCGTCGTTTGAATGGATTTTTGAACGATCAGGTTCTGCGCGAGGCCGCGTGCCATGGAGACGATCGCGCGCACGGGGTTTCCCTCCGCACGCGATTTGATGACCGGGCCAAGCCCGCCATAGGAAACATCCACCGTGTCGTCGAGGACTGCATTGATTGCAGCGACACCGCCGTGAACCGGGGTCCATGTGACGTCGAGACCTTCATCGGCCCACAAACCGAGTGTGGTCGCCGCGGCACAGGACAGGTCGTCTACGCCAAAAGTAGGGCCGGAACCGGCAGCGAGCCGAATGGAAAGGCGGTCGGACATTCAATTTCCTCGTATGCAGAAAAATTAGGTGTACTGAAAGAAGCGGCGGGAACGAATATTCTAAGTGGGGCGTCTCCGAACAAAGTGAAGACTCGTCAGAGTCATGACAATTTCATCGTTCTGATTGAGCGTATCATAGCGAATACGTACCCCGTCGCGCCCGCCTTCTTTTTCCGATGGGGATACTTCGACAATATGCGCGTGCGCATGCAGCGTATCGCCGACTTTGACGGGGCGCTTCCAACGCAGACCGTCGACACCGGGAGACCCCATGCCGCTGAGGCTGAGCGCGCCCGTTCTGGCGAAAAGCCCGAACGTGACAGCGGCTGTCTGATAACCGGCGGCGACAAGCGTGCCGAAACTGGAATCCTTCGCGGCCTCGGCATCTGTGTGATATGGCAGCGGTGCGTATTTTTCGCCGAACTCGATGATTTCTCGCTCATCGAGCGTTTGCGTGCCGGTCTCATAGACCTGGCCGACTTCAAAATCCTCAAAAAAGAGCGGGTTCTCTACCTTCATCGACGCTAATTCCTCTTAAGCTACCGGCGCATTTGCAATCGTTGACAGCTTTTCGGCAAGTTGCCTCACACCGCGCAGACGATCCGCCGCGCGGGTCCAGTCCCTGCGGACAACAATCGTATGGTCCGGGCGCAGTTTGGTACGCCCGATGTCGGCAGCCACAAATACCATCAGATCGCCAGGGTTGGCGAAACTGTTATTGCGGAACGACAGGGTCGCCCCCTTGGGACCGGCATCTATCTTCTCGATATTGGCGGCGCGGCAATGCCGTTTGATCGCGACGATCTGCAGCAGGTTTTCAACTTCGCCGGGCAGGGATCCGAAACGATCAATCAGTTCGGCGGCGAAACCCTCCGTATCCTCAGCGCTTTTAAGCTCTGCGATGCGGCGGTACAGGCCAAGCCGGACATCAAGATCGGACACGTATTTTTCCGGAATAAGGACAGGGATACCGACATTGATCTGCGGGCTCCATTCACGGTCGTCTTCGTCTTCAACACCCTTCGCAACCGCAACGGCTTCTTCGAGCATATGCTGGTAAAGCTCGACACCGACCTCGCGGATATGGCCGGACTGTTCCGAGCCAAGGAGGTTGCCCGCACCGCGGATATCGAGATCGTGGCTTGCGAGCGTAAAGCCTGCACCAAGCGTGTCGAGCGACTGCATGACCTCGAGCCGTTTATTGGCAGCGTCGGTCAGTTTCCGGTTGTTCGGCAGGGTCAGATAACAATAGGCCCGGAGTTTCGAGCGGCCGATGCGTCCCCGAAGCTGATAGAGCTGCGCCAGACCAAACATATCGGCACGGTGGATAATCATCGTATTGGCGGTCGGAATATCGAGACCGGATTCAACGATCTGCGTCGATAGCAGCAGGTTGACCGAGCCATCGTAGAATGCGGTCATGACCTCTTCGAGTGCCTTCGTCCCCATCTGGCCGTGTGCCATC
Source organism: Paracoccaceae bacterium (assembly GCA_047638395.1). Classification (GTDB taxonomy): domain Bacteria; phylum Pseudomonadota; class Alphaproteobacteria; order MPNO01; family UBA830; genus CAXBCP01. The sequence continues at coordinate 101,687 of JBLIMV010000013.1, forward strand.
GCCACTTTGACCTCGGGAACAAGTGCCCGCAGCTGCGATGCGATCTCGTCGAGGTCGGCGACGCGCGGGCAGACGTAGAACGTCTGTCCGCCGCGGAAATGCTCCCGCATGATGGCTTCGCGGATCATCACGTCGTCATACGGCATAACGAACGTGCGCACGGCGAGCCGGTCGACCGGCGGCGTGCCGATCAGACTCATTTCCTTCACACCGCTCAGCGCCATCTGAAGTGTTCGCGGTATGGGGGTCGCTGTCAGGGTGAGTACGTGAACGTCGGTTTTCAGGTTTTTAAGGCGTTCCTTGTGGGTCACGCCGAAATGCTGCTCCTCATCGACAATCAACAATTCGAGCTTGTTGAACGCGATTGATTTGCTGAGCAGTGCATGAGTGCCGATGACAATATCGACCTCGCCATTCGCAAGCCCCTCGCGGACCTTGTCCGCGTCTTTGCCTGTCACAAGGCGGGAAAGCTGTTCTATGCGGACAGGTACGCCTTCGAACCGGTCCACGAAGGTCTTGAAGTGCTGTCGGCAGAGCAGGGTGGTCGGCACCACGACGGCAACCTGACTACCGGACATGACGGCCGCGAAAGTCGCCCGCAGCGCAATCTCGGTCTTGCCGAAGCCGACATCACCGCAGACCAGCCGGTCCATGGCGTTGCCGGATTTCAGGTCGTTCAGCGTATCGGCAATGGCGTGGGTCTGATCGTCGGTCTCGGTATAGGGGAAGCGGGAAGCAAACTCCTGATAGAGACTGTCGGGGATGTCGATTTTCACGGCGGGGCGCAAAGTGCGCTGGGCGGCAATCTTGATCAGTTCGTTAGCGATGTCCCTGAGCCGCGATTTCATCCGCGCTTTACGGGCCTGCCAGGCAGCGCCGCCGAGCCGGTCCAGGCTTGCGGGCATATCGCCGGATCCATAGCGCGACAGCACTTCGACGTTCTCAACCGGCACGTATAGCTTGGTATCTCCGGCGTAGATCAGCCGCAGGCAGTCATGCGGCGCGTTGGCGACGCTCAGCGTCTCCAGCCCGTCATAGCGCCCTATACCGTGTTCTATATGAACGACCAGGTCGCCAAGCGCGATTTCGGAGACGTCGGCGATGAAATCTTCGGCGCGACGGCGTTTGCGGTCGGGTCGGACAATACGCTCACCGAGGATGTCCTGTTCGGTGATCAGCGTCAGCGTATCCGAGGTGAAACCGTGTTCGATCGGCAGCACCACGAGGCCGGTTGTCTCCGGCGCAAGTTCTGTTGCCGCCTGCCAGTCCTCGACCGCAACGATATCCATGACCTTGTGATCGGCAAGCAATTGCCCAAGGCGCTCGCGGGACCCAAGCGTGAACGCGGAGATCAGTACACGCTTTCCACCATCGGCATCATTGCGCAGGCGGGTTGCCAGGCTGTCGAAAACGGTGATTGCCGGTTCATCGTCTTTTCCACCGACGGCGGCGGCTTTTGCACGTGCGGCTGCAAAATCCGGCACCCTTTTGGCACCGACGGACAGGACTTCGGCAAACGCAGAAGACGCAATCCCTTCCGGGGCTGCAAAAGGCGTAAGCTGGCCGACCAGGCGGTCATTCAGCGCCACCTCAAATTCACGGGCGTCCAGATACAGGCTTCCCGTCGGGAGCGGATTATAGGGGGGCTGACCGCTGACATCGTTCGTCTTGCGGTTCCGCAGGTACGTCATGCGGGCGTCGAAATAGTCCGCGATCGTTTCCAGGCGGCCGTCGCGTACCTGATCAGCGTCGTTATCCAGCGTGACCGATGCACCGGGCAGGTAATCGAACAGGGTATCCAGCGTCTCGTGAAACAACGGTAGCCAGTGTTCCATGCCGATCTGCTTGCGGCCTTCGCTGACCGCGGCATAAAGCGGATCGTCGGTAATGTTGCCAAAGGCCTCGCGATATCCGGTGCGGAAACGCGCAATCGAATCCTCATCAAGAAAGACTTCGCTGGCGGGTTTGAGCGAAAATTCGTCAATTTTCTCCGTGGAGCGTTGCGTTGCCGGGTCGAAAGCGCGCAACGCTTCTATCTCGTCACCGAATAGGTCGATCCGGATCGGCAGGGCTTCGCCCGGCGGAAAGACATCAAGAATACCGCCGCGTACCGCATATTCGCCGGCTTCACGTACGGTGCCGACGCGCTCGAACCCGTTTCGATTGAAGAAACCTGCCAGCTCGTCGACATCGACCCGGGCGCCGACGGCGAAAATTCTGGCGGCGGCGCTCAGAATTTTGCGCGCCGGGACTCGCTGCAGGGCCGCATTTGCCGATGTCAGGACGACCAGTTGTCCCGACACGCCCGATTCTGCCCGGGTCGCCAGATAGGTCAGCGCATCGATACGTTGCGACACAACCTCACGATTGGGCGAAACCCGGTCATAGGGCAGGCAGTCCCAGGCCGGAAATGAGATAACGCGGATTGAGGGTGCAAAGAACGCCAGAGCGTCGGTCATCTCCGCCATGCGCTTTCCGTCCCGCGCAATGTGAAGATGAATAGCATCGGCCGGCTGGGCGGCAAGGCTTTCCGCGACAAGCAATGCATCGCAGCCTTCGGGCACGCCTGACAGCAGGAAACGGCCTGTACCAGAGAATGATTTATTGATGAAGTTCAAGTGGTTATATTTTCTTCTTAAAGTTCTGTAGCATTTTTAGGACAGGGGTGTCGAAGCCGGCCGGCGGCGGTTTCATATCTAGGACCCAGCTCAAAACATCCTGATCATTCTCATCGAGTAGGGCCTCGAAATCGGCCAGTTGCGCCTCGTCCAGTTCGCGAAGATAGGCTTCGGCAAACCCGCCGATCACCATATCGCTTTCCTTCGTTCCGCGACGCAAACTGCGGAACCGCAATTTACGGCGGATATTCTCTAGCTTATCTGGCATTACTGCTCCTCGTGGAACGCTGGTATAAGTGTACACCTCAATGATGTCAGCCCGATTCCGACGGAAAACATGCGCCCAGACATACTTTTTTCCATTTTTGCCCCGGTGACGGGCCTCCCCGGGGTTGGACCCAAGATCGGCAAGCTGATCGAAAAGCTTGCCGGACCGGGTATCGTAGACCTGTTGTGGCACCTTCCAAGCGGGCTTATCGACCGTCGTTATGCCCCGAAAATCATGGATGCGACCGAGGGGGCGATCGCAACGCTGACGATCACCGTCGATAAGCATTCTCCGTCCGCCCGCCGCGGGCTTCCTTATAGAATACGATGCCGCGACGAAACGGGTTTCCTGACCCTCGTCTTTTTCAATGGTCGTGAGGATTATCTGCGCAAAATCCTCCCCGAGGATGAAGTTCGGGTCGTCAGCGGCCGGTTGGAGCGCTACCGCGACGAATTTCAGATGACCCATCCGGATCATGTCGGCACGGTCGCCGAGATTGATTCGATCAAGACGGTCGAGCCGGTCTATCCGATGACAGCCGGGCTGACCCCGAAACCACTCACGCGCGCCATAAGTGCTGCGGTCGATATGACGCCTGTCCTGCCGGAATGGAATGACGGCCCATGGATGGCGAAAAAGAAATGGTCCGGCTGGCATGCCGCGCTGCAAACCGCTCATACGCCGCAATCCGAAACCGATCTGCTGCCGGACGCGCCGGCGCGCGAACGGCTGGCCTATGACGAATTACTGGCAAACCAGCTCGCACTGCTGATTGTGCGTGGTCGGCAGCGTAAAAGGGCGGGAAGGCCGATAATCGGCGACGGCGGTCTGCGTCGGCAACTGGAAGAAAACCTGCCGTTCAAACTGACAGGCTCGCAGCAAATGGCGCTCGCGGAGATTTCTGCGGACATGAAGGACCAGACACGGATGCTCCGTCTGCTGCAGGGCGATGTTGGCAGCGGCAAGACCGTCGTCGCCCTGATGTCGATGCTGGCGGCGGTTGAGCACGGCGCGCAGGCCGCCCTTATGGCGCCAACGGAAATTCTTGCGCGGCAACATTACGCGACGATTGCGCCATTGGCTGAATCGATCGGCGTGTCGGTCGTCCTGATTACCGGTCGCGACAAGGGCAAAAAGCGTGCAGCACTGGTGGACGGATTGATCAGCGGTGAGACGGTAATCGCAATCGGAACGCATGCGCTGTTTCAGGACGACGTGCAGTTTAAGGACCTTGCCTTTGTTGTCGTCGATGAACAACACCGGTTTGGCGTTCATCAGCGTCTCGCCCTCGCCGAAAAGGGGGCGGCTGCCGATATTCTGGTCATGACCGCAACGCCGATACCCCGCACGCTGATGATGACGGCCTATGGCGATCTGGAGACATCGCGGCTCACCGACAAGCCCGCCGGCCGGAAACCGATTGAGACGCGCGTTCTGCCGTTATCGCGCCTGGAGGACGTTGTGGACCGCCTGCGCGGCGCCATTCCGGGCGGCGCACGGATCTACTGGGTCTGTCCGATGGTCGACGATTCCGAGCTCGTGGATCTTGCCGCCGCTACCGAGCGCCATGCGGCGCTTGCCCAGCGCTTCGGCGACCGCGTCGGCCTGGTGCATGGGCGGCTGAAAGCGGCTGAAAAAGACGCGGTGATGACCAAATTCGCTGCCGGAGATCTTGATATCCTGGTTGCGACCACCGTGATCGAGGTCGGCGTCGATGTGCCCGAGGCCACGGTCATGGTGATCGAACAGGCAGAACGCTTTGGGCTCGCGCAGCTGCACCAGTTGCGCGGTCGCGTCGGACGGGGAGAAGCGAAATCATCGTGTTTGTTACTCTACGGCGAGCCGCTGACCGCAACCGCCCGGGCGCGCCTGAAAGTCATGCGCGATACAGATGACGGGTTTATCATCGCCGAGGAGGACCTTCGCCTTCGGGGTGCCGGCGAAGTGCTGGGAACGCGCCAGAGTGGCCTGCCTCAGTTCCGCATGGCAGACCTTGCCGTCCACGCCGATCTGATTGCCGTGGCGCGGGACGACGCCCGTGTCATTCTGGAACGCGACCCGGATCTAACCTCGGAACGCGGAAAGGCGCTGAAGACGCTGATGTACCTGTTCGAGCGGGATGCAGTCGTAAAGACGGCGCTCTCGGGCTGACGAGAAACGCGGATACCCTAGCTCCAGAGAAACCTATTCAGCGGCCTTGTCGGCCTCCGGGTCATGGGGAACGGTCTTGGTATTACCGTCCGCGGGGGCGACGCGTTTTTTCTTCTGCTCCGCGGCGGGGCGTCTGTCGGGCGGCGTGACGATACCGCCCGAAACCACCATTTTGATTCCTTCCTCGACCGTCATTTCGAGGATCACCAGTTCCTTTTTCGGAATAAACAGCAAATAGCCGGATGTCGGATTGGGTGTAGTCGGTAAAAAGACGTTCACCACATCATCCGTCGTGAGGTTTTGAACCTCGCCCTGGGTCTGGCCGGTGATAAAGCCTATCGCCCAACTGCCGCGACGCGGATATTCAAACAGGACGACCTCTCGAAACGCATTGGATTGCTGTTTCAGGATGGTCTCGATGATCTGCTTTACCGCGGCGTAAACGCTGCGGATCACCGGCATCCGGCGCAGGAAATGTTCGCTAAGCCGCGTCCACAATCGTCCGAGTAAACCCGCTGTCGACCAGCCAATGAAGGTCAACACGATGAAGACGATCACAAGACCGAGGCCCGGAATGGCGAAGGGCAGGTAGGTTTCCGGATTGTAGGCTGGCGGAAGTAGGGGGGTTACCTGCGCATCGACCCAACGGATCAGTAGCCAGGAAATGTAGAACGTAATACCGATCGGTGCCGTGACGAGCACGCCCGCCAGGAAGTAGCCGCGCATATGGCGCCGAAAACGGCCCTTTTGGCGTTTCGCAAGGCGGTCCTGCGCGTTGCCGCGATCACCGTCGTTTTTATCTTGTTTGACCATGTTTGGAACATGGTCGTTATGCCGTCTTTCGACAACCCGTCAGTCGCGCACAAATGCCTATCGGATGAAAAAAGTTTCCAGCGCTGCAGCGGTTTCCTCCGGTTGTTCTTCGGCCAGATAATGCCCACTGGGCAAAGCACGCCCCTGAACATCGACGGCACGTTCGCGCCATGCGTCCAGAACGTCGTAATTGCGCTCCATCGCGCCTTTTTTGCCCCACAACACCAGAAGTGGCACCTTTACCTTTACGTCGAGATCGGCTTTATCGTGTTCGAGGTCGATCGTGGCGGCGGCCCGGTAATCCTCGCAGCTCGCATGAATTGTATCCGGGTTGCTGAAGCAACGAAGGTATTCCGCCATAGCTTCCTTGGAGAATACCTCTTCCCCAAACGAAAATTTCCCCATTTTCTTGCCGAGGTAATAAGCCACATCATGGCCGATCATCCGCTCCGGGTAATCGAAAGGCTGGATAAGAAAGAACCAGTGATAATAATCTTCCGCAATACGGCGGTCGGCCTCGGTGTAGATTTTATACGTGGGCACGATATCGAGAACGGCGAGCCGCTGAACGCATTCTGTATGGTCCAATGCCATACGGTGGGCCACGCGCCCGCCGCGATCATGACCGCACACATCGAATCGCTCGAAGCCCAGATGGTGCATCACGGCAACCTGATCAGCCGCCATCGCCCGTTTTGAATAGGGCTGGTGCGATGTTTCGGGACCGCTGGCCGGCTTACCGCTATCCCCATATCCGCGAAGGTCTGGGGTGACGATCGTGTAGCGTTGGGCGAGCCGCCGCACAATTTTATGCCACATTACATGGGTTTGCGGGTATCCGTGGAGCAGAAGCAGGGGGGGGCCAGAACCGCCAGTCCAACAGGCTATTTCGGTCTCGCCGGTGTCGATGCGGTGTTCGTCAAAATTTTTAAATGCTTCCATTTTCACCTTTCAGGCGGCGATACTCAGGCCAAATGTGACCAAGATCACACCTTTTAAATTCATCGGGGCGGAATAAAATAACAACTAGCGTGTTTACAGCACATGCAGAGCGCATGATCTGCCAAACACAGGATGATGAGGATGACGATGAAAAGAATTTACGCAATGTTTCTTGGAGCCGCGATACTGGCCGTTTCGCCGACCATCGCGTATTCGGCTGGCAGTGGCGATGATAACAACGACACCAGTTCAAGCGAGCCGAGCGTGGGTAAAAACTATCGCGACGCTGTCCGGGCTGTCGAAGCAAAGGACTATCGCAAGGCGATCACTCTTCTGAACATGGTCATCGACGAAAAGCCGCGCCACCCGAATGCCCTTAATTATCTGGGCTTCAGCCACCGCAAGCTTGGCGATTATGCGCGTGGGGTCACTTACTACAAGAAAGCGCTATCGCTCGATTCCGATCACAAAGGGGCCAACGAATATCTTGGCCAGGCATATATCGAGCTTGGGAATATTGCCGGTGCAGAGGCTCAGCTTGCTTCGCTGGAGCGTATCTGCGGGGTGGACTGCGAAGAGTACTGGTCGCTAAGAAAAGCGATCAAAGACGCCAAAGCGCGTAACGCCAAGCAGGGCTAACGGCGAACCATCGTAGCAGGAGTAGTCCGGATGACACGGCGTATCAGGTTAACCACAGGTTTGATCCTGTTCGTCTTTGTCACCGGGCATCTGCTGAATCACGCGCTCGGTCTCCATTCGCTTGCAGCGATGGAGGCGGCCCGTGAATGGTTCATACTGATCTGGCGAAACCCCGTCGGATCAGCCGCATTGATGCTCTCGCTGCTGGTGCATTTGCTTCTTGCAGCCTGGGCGCTTTATTCGAGGCGCTCTCTGCGCATGTCAGGCGGAGAAGCATTCCAGCTTGTCTTCGGCTTTTCGATTCCATTGTTACTTGCCCTTCATTTTGTCGGAACGGGCGGCAGCCACAGGATGTTCGACACACAGGACAACTACACCTATATCCTGCTTGTTCAGTGGAAGTACTCCGACACGGGGGTTTACTGGCAGACATTGGGCCTTTTCGCTGCCTGGATACACGGGTGTATCGGCCTGTATTACTGGCTAAGGCTCAAACATTGGTTTCAGGCGCTGTCGCCAGCGTTTTTTGCGATTGCCATCCTGCTACCGGCGGCCTCATGGCTGGGATATTACATCGGCGGTAAGGAGGTACTTGCTCTTGCCGAAGACGGGGAATGGCTGCGTACAGCGCTCCGGACGATCAATCCGCCAACGAATGACCAGGTCAAGATTATCTACGATACCGCCTTCTGGATACGGGTCTTTGTCGGCGCTCTGATCGGCCTGGCACTGACGGGGCGGATGGTTCGCCTCCTGCTCGAACGTCGCCGCGGCATGATCTCTATCGATTATCCGAACGACCGGACAGTACGCACCGCCACCGGCATGAATATTCTGGCCGCCAGCAATCTGCACAATATTCCCCATGCCTCCGTGTGCGGTGGACGCGGCAGGTGTTCGACATGCCGCGTTCGGATCGTGTCAGGGGAAGAAGGCCTGTCAGAGCCGAGTGCGGAGGAACTGCGTGTGCTCGAACGTGTAGGGGCACCGCCCAATGTCCGACTGGCCTGCCAGGCAGTGCCGTCACAGGATATTTCAGTCGTGCCGTTGTTGCCGCCGAATGCATCTGTGCGGGAATCCAGGCGGCGGAGCCCGGATTTGGCTGGGCAGGAACGCGACATCGCTATTCTGTTCGCCGATTTGCGTTCCTTCACGCAGTTTTCGGAAAAAAAGCTGCCCTATGACGTGGTCTTTGTTCTCAACCGGTATTTCGCCCACATGGGCGAGGCGGTCGAAGCATCCGGCGGTCATCTCGACAAGTTTATCGGTGACGGTGTTATGGCACTGTTTGGCACGAAGACCGATATCCGCACCGGCGCGCGACAGGCAATGATGGCAGCACGGCAAATGGCAAAAAATCTGGCCAATCTGAACGATCAGCTTAAAGACGAGTTGGAGGAACCATTGCGGATCGGGATCGGCATTCATGTCGGGCCGGCGATCATCGGGGAAATGGGCTACGGCACCGCGACCGGGCTGACGGCTATCGGCGATAGCGTCAATACGGCCAGTAGACTTGAAGCGATGACGAAGGAATTCGGCGCCCAGTTAATCCTGTCGGAAGACGTCACCCGCGCGGCTGAAGCTGTCGTTACAGCTTATGATGAGCACGAGATCGCCGTGCGCGGACGTGACGAAGGGGTCAAAGTCTACGTCGTAAAGAACGCGGACGACCTTACGATTCCCGACTAAGGCTTCCGGGCAAAACGGGGAGGGGTTTTCAGCGCTCGCCGCCGCTTTCCATCGTGTTGACGCGCTGCGCCAGCGCGATGACAGCTTTTTCGAGTTCCCGGTTGATCGTCTCGAAACGTCCACTCACGTTTTCAACCTTGCCTTCAAGGGTATCAAGGCGGCCTATGAGGTCCTGCATCATCGATGCGGTTCGACGTTCCGAAATCTCCATCTCACGTTCAAGACTGTAGAGATAGGTCATCGGATCCATATGCTGCTGGGCAGCATGAGTCCGACCGGAAGGAGCCAAGCTGGTCCGGTATGATGTCAGATTTGCCGGCTGGTTATACGATACTGCGCTCATTACTCACTCATCTGCATAATGGTTATGTAAACCTCTATGCAAATTCCGTGCCAGATCTGATTCTGTTGGAAATCGGGGAGTTAGACGCTGGAATTTTGTCGTGCTGTGCCAAACACGTAAAGAATTGCGACAATCGCGCGCTATTCTGAAAGTGCGGGTGTATCATCCTGATTGGCGAGATCGAAGACCTGAACCAGCACTTCCGGCGACTGAGCGCCCGAGACCGCGTATTTCCGATCGACGATAAAACACGGCACTCCGTTCACGCCAAGCCGTCGGGCAAGTTCGTCTTCCGCAAGGATGGTTTCCGTATCTATATCGCTTTGCAGGAAAAGAAGCGTTCGTTCACGATCTAGACCGGCCGCCTCGGCGATGTCGGCCAAAATCTCAGGCTCACCGATATCCTTGCCCTCAAGAAAATATGCGTCAAAAACAGCACTGATTACCGGCGTCTGAACACCATGTTCCGCGGCGTGGCGGACAAGCCGATGCGAATGGATGGTGTTCGGTGTCCTCTCAATACTGCTGAAATTAAACTCGATACCTTCTTCGGCACCCGCCTGGGCAAGGCTACCATGAACGGCGCGGGCACGGTCCATCCCGCCAAATTTCTCGGTTACGTAATCCCGGCGGTCCATGCCTTCCAGCGGCATCCGCGGATTGAGCTGAAAAGCCCTCCAGCCAACCTCCAGGTCCGGCTGTGGGCGGATCGATAAAGCTTTTTCAAAGCGTTTCTTGCCGACGTAACACCACGGGCAAATTGTATCGACGATAATATCGATCTTCATGCGTCGTCTTCCGGTGTCCTGTTCTGAATGTCGGCTCTGCTTACTCAGCGGTGAAGTAGTGTACGCTAAACAGCGATTTGCTGTCTGCCCATGACGCAACCGGTGTAAAACCGGCAATCGTGCACATGTTTCGGACCTCATCGAGTGAAAATTTGTGGGAGTTTTCGGTGTGGATGAATTCGTTTTCGTCGAATGTGAACGTTTCGCCGCCGATCGTTACGGACTGCTTCTTTCGGCTGATCAGACGCATCTCGATTCTGCCCAGATCTTCCACGTACACCGCATCGTGATAAAAGGAGTCCAGATCGAAATTGGCGCCGAGCTCACCGTTGATCCGCGATAGCAGGTTCATGTTAAAGGCGGCGGTGACGCCCTTGGCATCGTTGTAAGCGGCGCGAAGGAGGGAAACGTCCTTTTTCAAATCAACCCCGATCAGTAAGCCGCTTCCCTTGCCCAGGATGTTGACCATTCGTTTGAGGAACTGCTTTGCCTCATCGGGTGTAAAGTTGCCAATGGTCGACCCCGGGAAGAATGCCACCGTGCGGGAGCTTCGGCGTCCAACGGGGGCGGGGATCTCGAAATCCGTCGTGTAATCGGCACAAATAGCCGCGACATCCAGATCCGGGTAATCCTCTGCAAGCGTCGCCGCGCTCTGCAGCAGAAAATCGCGGGAAATGTCGATTGCCGTGTATTGCGCGAGATCGGGCAGGGCATTCAACAGGGTGCGTATTTTGGTGCTCGCGCCGCTGCCGAGTTCGACCAGGTGTGCGCCACGGCCGACGAGCTCCGCGATTTCACCCAGCCGGTCCTCGAGAATGCCGATCTCGGTGCGGGTCGGATAGTATTCGTCCAGATCGCATATCTGGTCGAATATCTGAGATCCGCGTTCGTCGTAAAAGAATTTGCACGGCAGTTCTTTCTGCGACTTGGAGAGCCCACCCAGAACAGCTGACAGGAAATCCTCGGTTGCCGGGTTAAGATCGACAAAGGAGACAAGCGAACTTGTATCGACGCGCTGCTGTTGACTGCTCAAAACTGCCATGGCCTTCCCTGAGGTACCGCTAACGGCACCCTGTAAACAGATAAAGCGGCCATTGGCCGCCAGTTCGGGCAGGTTAGGGGGCAGGCAGATTCATTGCAACAGCTTGGCTTTAGCTTTGAAATGATGCGTGCCGGGGGTCAATCTGCCGGGAAACAGCCACAAAACACCGTCAGGCGGTGGGCTTTAGACCGAGCCGTAACGGAGGTATTCAGACCAGCTGTTTTCTAGGTTGCGAAGGACTTCAATCGTCTCGCTTAACTGGGCTGTCGCCTCCTTGGTGCCGGCCAACCGTTCGGCCTGCGCGGCGTTGAATTCGACCAGTCTCTTACAGAGCTCTTCGCCTTTTTCGGTCAGTGACACCTTTACCGAACGCTTGTCGTGGGCCGACCTCTTCTGGACAACATAATCGGCCTCAACGAGTTGTTTGATATTGTATGAGGCGTTGGAGCCAATGTAATAGCCACGCTCGATAATATCCCGCAGCGCGACCTCTCGGCCTTCGATTTTCGTCAGCATCAGCGCCTGCGCCGGATTGATATCCGACACACCTGCCTGTTCAAGCTCAAACCTGATCACATCCAGCATACGCCGGTGCAATCGCTCTATCATCTGGGTCAACTGCCCATAAACGTCACTCATAGTCCGTACATCCTACCCGTACCGATGTCGTGACCTTCAACGTGGGCGATACCTGTTAAGCGATGATTAAGATCAGGGCGCCAGCGTCGTCAAACCACCATAACGTGGGCGGAACAGGGCCCGGTGATAGATCTGCTTCGCACCGGTGATTTCTCCCAGTATCCAGGGCTCGTAGTCGTAAAAGACTTCGGCGATGATGATTGTTTGTCCGTCGGCGACGACAAACCCGGTCGGCAGCGTCACCGAACCGCCGGGCGTCCCGATCTGGCTGGTGGCCGGAACACTGCCGGCACCGGCCTGCTGCCAGTTTACCTTGGTAGCCTGTCCGCCGAGCGGGTTGGAGATGGACGATACGATAACGGTCCCGTCGGCGGGAAGATTGAACGGTTTTGCAACGAATTGTGCGGCATCGAAGATATTCTGGAGGTCGGCGACGGAGATGTTTTCTGCCTGAGACACCAGATCGGCAATCGAAGACGAGACACGGTCCAGCTTTTGATGAAGCAGCACATAGCGCGCAATTTCAACGCCGCCAAGGAGCAACGTCACGAGAATGGGCATGGCAAATCCCAATTCAATCAGCGATGCACCGCCCCGATCTCGCCAGAGGTCATGCCATTTACTCCGGAATGCTTTTAGATAGCGGGCCATGATCAGGCGCCTCCTGCAGGTGCAGCGGGCGGCACGTTAAAGGGCTCGTTTTTGACGGCGACACTCGATTTCATGGTCATTTTCCCGTCCGTTCCCATGAAGGGGGAGACCAGCGGGGTCATTAATTCCCAGTCGAATTCGATCGTGTAGAGCACGATTTCACTCGGCCCCCCGAGACCGGCGGCCCCCATATCCGCATCCCATTGTCCGTTGCCGTTAATATCCTGGAAGGCTTCGCCCGCATCGTAACTTCCATTCGCCGGGGCGTTGTCGGTAAATGGCTCCGGCTTGCCGATATCGTCGAACGACGGATAGACCTTGTAGGTGACCGTCGCCTCGGTCATGTCGACAAGACCGATGGTGTGATCGCCCAGAATCTCCAGAATTCGGCCTTCCCGGGTCATTCCGGGTGGCGTAAACCCGGTTATCGAAAAGCGGGAAGCTTCCCGCAACGCACCCTCAGACAGCGTCATCACGAACATCACCAGTGCAAGCTCGAGGACGCCCGCCACCGTGGCGAAAACCACAGGTCCCGCAATCGCGAACTCAAGCACTGTCAGGCCATCACGGCAGTCGCGCAGCCGCTGCAATCGTTTCAGAAGGCTGAAACGGCGGCTTTGTGCCGGTGTCGGCGGCTGATGCGCCCTGAGCGCCTTTACGTTCTGGTAAGCCCGCATGCCTAAACTCCTCACATCACTGATCTTTTATGATCACGGTAGGAATTATGTTCAAACACACCGCTATTGCCGTCGCTATTACGGCAACGCTCACCGGTTGCGCTGGCGGCCCGTTCGAGGGGCTGCTGCAGACCCGCGCGTCCGATCACGTCGAAGGCAAGCCTGAGAGCCGCAAAGTTAATGCGTTGATCCGGGTGGCGGACGCGACAGCTGCGGCGGGCGATATGGCCAGCGCCATCCAGATGTATCGTAACGCCCATAAGGCCGACCCGCTCAATAGCACGGTAACCGAACGCCTGGGCGAGGCCCTTATGCGTATCGGCGAATTCGATGATGCCCTCGAGGTTTTCGGTAAAGCCGTCCGCGGTGACGGAAAACCGGGTGCGCGCATCGGCATGGCCAAGGCGCTTATCGCGCTCGATCAGCCGCGAGCGGCGATTACCCATCTTGAGGCCGCGCTGAAGATTAGCGAAAGCCCCCGGGTCTACAACGCCATGGGCGTCGCCTATGACCTGGCCGGTGACCATGGGGCCGCGCAGGCATATTACCGAACCGGTCTCGACATCAGTGCCGGCAATCTCAGTCTTCAGAACAATCTGGGCCTGTCGCTTTCTGTCTCCGGCCGGCATGACGAGGCCATTCGCGTGCTCCGCAAAACGGCGGCAAGCCCGCGTGCGCAAGCGCGCAACCGGCTGAACCTGGCGCTTGCATATGGTATGGCGGGAGAGACCGAAGCCGCCGCAGAAGCCGCGCGGCTCGATCTTGACGAGGCGGCCGTGCAGCAAAACCTGGCGTTCTATGCGACGCTTCGGTCGCTGAATGACAGCCGTCAGACCATTCGGGCGATCGGTGCCCATAATTCCGGTGTTGCCGCCATTGTTGCGCCCAGGCTTCAAAGCAAAGCGATTCATAACTAAAATCCCTTCATCATATCGATCACCCGGACAACCGCCGGGCCGATCAGGACGACAAAGAGCGGCGGCAGGATGAATATAATCATCGGCACCGTCATCGTCGCCGGCAGACGGGCAGCCTTTTCCTCGGCCCTCATCATGCGTTCGTTGCGAAACTCCGCCGACAGGACGCGGAGTGACTGGGCAAGCGGCGTGCCATATTTCTCGGTCTGGAGCAGCGTGTTCACAACGCCGCGGATCCCCGGCAGATCAGTCCGCCGGTTGAGGTTCTCCAAGGCCTGACGCCGTTCTGGCAGGAGGCCAAGCTCGATTGCCGCCAGGCCGAGTTCTTCTGAGATATCCGGAAAGGATCGACCCAGTTCACGCGACACCCGGGTCAATGCGCCATCCAGGCTCTGGCCGGCTTCCGCACAGATCACGAGCAGATCAAGGGCGTCCGGCAAGCCCTTACGCAATTTGGCCTTTCGCTTCGTGATGACGTTCTTCAGATAGACTTCCGGCCCATAGGCGCCGATGACAACGGCACCCAGACAGACGACCATCCTAAAAACACCTTCAACTTCGACCAGTTTCAAAACGTACACGGATAATAAGGCCGCGGCGCCAAAGGCGAAGGGTAAGGCGAGTTTTAGAAAGAAATAGATTGTGATCGCGTCCTGAGATCGAAAGCCGGCCTGGAGTAACCGGTCGGATGCCTTTCTCGCCTCACGCGTCCGCAAAAGATTGAGCCGGTCGACAACATCTTTCATCATCCCGATGCCACGGGTGCGTTGTGCGCGGCGCCGCGGAGCGGACAGGTCGGCGCGTAAAACATCGCGACGCTGTTTCATCGCCTTCAGGCGGGGCCCCAGCGGGTCACGTACCAGCATCACCCGATAGACCAGATACGCATTCACCAGCGCCGTCACTGCCGCCATTGCGACGATATAATCTTCGATGGGCGAATCCGGGGGGAGGTAATCGAAAACGTTCATATCTCGAACCTCACCATTTTCCACATGATCGCGACGCCCAGCGCGAGACAGGCAAGTCCGAAACCGACCATGATCAAACCGCGTGGGTCGGTGAACAGCGTCATGACGTATTCGCTGTTTACGGCCAGCATGATGCCGAACATCAGGAACGGCAGGGCGCCCAGAATCATCGCGCTCGCGCGGGCTTCAGAGGACATGGCCTTGATTTTCAATTTCATCTGGCGCCGCTGGCGCAGAATGTTCGAGAGGTTCTCGAGCGTCTCAGCGAGGTTACCGCCGGTCTCACGCTGGACGGAGAGCGAGACGACGAAGAATTTGAAATCCGGGAGGTCGATGCGTTTAACCGCATCCCACAAGGCTTCTTCAAGGGTTTGCCCGAAACGGATGCGGTCGGAGATCAGTGAAAACTCTGTGCCGACCGCCCCGTTGAATTCCTGGCCGACAATGCGGATCGATTCCGGTACGGGCAGGCCTGACCGCAATCCGCGGATGATCAGATCGATCGCCTCCGGGAAGTCCGACAGGAAACGTTTTATCCGCCGTGATATCAGGAACCCGATGGCGATATGCGGTAAGCCAAGCCCGCTGACGAGACCCAGCAGGATCGCCAGAGTCGCAGGCATGTCGAAGGCGACTGTGCGGACAAGGGTGAAGGCCAGCCCGACACCGACACAGATCAGGGCATATTGCCCGATGCCGATTTTAAGGCCGGTCTGGTCGAGGCGTTCGCGCAGCAGGGCAGGCCGCGGAACGAGCTTCTTCGCGATTGCTTCAAGCGCCGGGTAGCGGCCCATCTGTTCCATCCGGACACTTTCTACCGAGACGACGTCTTCGCGGCTGGCGACCCGGGTCTGGACGTCGGAAATGCGACGGCGCAACTGTCGGGTGCCGCGCGCATGACTGATCTGTGCCATCAGCAACATCACGATAGCGGCGGCGATGAGCGCCGCCACCAGGACAACCGCGCCGATACCGTCCATCGGGCCGGTCATCCGATTGCCTCCAACAGCGGCCGGTCGAGATTGAAGTACTCGGCCTTTGGCGTGAAATGGGGGCGCAGTCCGCCGGGCACGAACGAGCCGAGAAGCATACCATTCGCGTCCTCACCTTCGAAGTCGTACCTGAACAGTTCCTGTGTCGTGATCACTTCGCCTTCCATGCCAACGACTTCGGTGACGCTTGTTACCCGGCGCACTCCGTCGCGCATCCGGCTGATCTGGACGATGACATCCAGAGCATCGGCAATCTGGGTTCGGACAGCCTTGCTCGGAAGGTTGATACCGGCCATCCCGACCATGTTTTCGAGGCGGGTAAGCGCCTCTCTTGGCCTGTTGGCATGAACCGTACACATCGAGCCTTCATGACCGGTATTCATCGCCTGGAGCATGTCGACTGCCTCCGAGCCACGAACCTCACCCAGGATGATCCGGTCGGGACGCATACGAAGTGAGTTTTTGACAAGTTCGCGCATCGTGATCTCGCCTTCGCCTTCGAGGTTGGCGGGGCGTGTCTCCAGCCTGACGACGTGCGGCTGTTGAAGCTGAAGCTCGGCCGCATCCTCAATCGTCACGATACGTTCGCCAAGATCGATGAGCTGCGACAGTGCGTTCAGAAGTGTCGTCTTGCCGGAACCGGTACCGCCGGAGATCAGGATGTTCAGTCGGCTGCGCGATGCCACCTTCAACACTGTTGCCATGGCGACAGAGATGTTTTTCTGGGACGCCATCACATCCAGCGTGATCGATTTCTTGGAAAACTTACGGATGGAAATTGACGGACCGTCGATGGCCAGTGGCGGGATGATGATGTTGACGCGGCTGCCGTCTTCAAGACGGGCATCGCAGAGCGGCGAAGATTCGTCGATCCGCCGGCCGATCCGGGTCACGATCCGGGTCGCAATGTTCTGGACGTGCTGGTTGTCTTTGAAAACAACATCGGTGAGTTCGAGCTTGCCTTTGCGTTCGACGTAAACCTGCTTCGGGCCGTTGACCAGGATGTCTGTAATGGCGTCATCGGCAAGCAGCGGCTCGAGCGGCCCGAGCCCCAGCATGTCATTGAGGAGCATCGTCACGAGATCGCGCTGTTCGGACAGATTGAGCCGGATTTTACGTTCGCTGGCGATATCGGACACGATGGCCGAAATCTGTTTGGCGAGTTCATCACGCGGCAATTCACTGGCCTTGGTGACGTCGATTTCCTCCATCAGAAATGGCTGAATATCGCGCTTCGCCGCCTCAATCGTTGCGGACCGGGAATCGTTCTTGCCGGGCGGCTGCGCGATCGCGGGGGCGGTAAGGTCGGCGAGCGTGATATTGGGCTCGAAAATGTCGTCGTCATCGGTCGAAATCTGCTCGGTTTCTTCCGCCACGGGCTCTTCTTCCCGGTCACCCACGACGGATTCAATGAGATGGGTGATCAGGTCACGGCGAATATCCTCACCGATCTGAACGCGGCCACGCATCGCAACCTCGGTCACGATGGCCTCGATATCCCGTGCGATGTGCCCCCTCGGCATACGCCGGGCGACCTGCGGATCGAGGCGGGCCACCACGATCGGCCCAACAACGGCAATCGCTTCATCAAGCGCCGCTGCCGTCAGGCCGGTCTCGGAAAGAATACCGCCATCCATCATTTGGTCTTTCTGAGCTTGGAGAAGAGCGCGGCTGCTTTGCCTTTCGAGCCGGGCCCGTCGACACGATGAACCAGGTCTGTGGCAAGCTTCCGCATGCTTTTCACCGCGGCCGATCGAGCGGCAACCACTGGAAAGGTCTTCCCGGCGATCCCGGCCATTGCGGCAAGCTTTGCATCGAAGGGTATTTGATGGCTCACCGGCAGCTCGGCCCCTTTGACGAATTCTGCTTTGGGGATTTCCCCCTTTGCCGCCATACCGACACGGTTGAGAACGATATGAAGCGCCGCATCCGGTGCTGCTTCGCTGCACAGCTTGGATAGACGCGCCACATCGCGCATGCCGACCAGGCTGAGGTCGGACACCAGAACAATTTTCTGCGAGTGCTCCAACAGGGAAGGGGTCTCGACTACCGACCGCGACGGCACGTCGAGGAACACGTCGTTGAGGTCTTCCGGCAACGCTTCGATCAGCTTCCCGCAGGCATCCGCCGTATAGCTGACACTCTCGTTGAAAGGTTCCTCCGCACTGAGGACGAACAGATTTTCGCCCTCGTTGGCCATTGCACTGGCAATAAACAGCGCGTCGATGCGGTCAGGATTTTCAAGGGCTTCCCGAAGACCGTGACTGGGTTCCAGATCCAGTTGCAGGCCGACCGTCCCGAACTGCAGATCAAGATCTACAATCGCACAATTGCGCTGCATTTCATGACCGACGATCCAGGCGAGATTGACCGCAAGGCTCGTTGCCCCGACACCACCGCGAACACCGACGACGGAGACGACGTTCCGCTGTGCTTCGTCTTCTTCGACCGCCCGCAGAACCGGTCGCGGGCGTGAGCCCGTTTCAAGTGCCTTGATGAGGGTGTCATGATCAATCGGTTTGACCAGATAATCGCTGACGCCAAGTTCCGCCAGGCGACGGTAATAGTCAATGTCGTTGACCGTCCCGATTGCAATCACGCGCGTCGCTTCATCGCACAGCGCCAGGAGCGAGCGCGCGCCGGCATTCGGGTCGTCCGAGCCTGAAATATCAACGATCAGGACAGGTGGCGACGGATTTTGCGATAATGCACCCAGCGCGGCAGACAATCCACCATCCTGGAGAACGGCATTGGGCCAGCGTTCCGCCACAACAGTCTGCACGACAGTCCGCGTCTCCGGATCGGACAGGAAGGCCGCAAGCTGCTCGTTTGCCAGCGACCCGTTTCCAGCGTCATTCAGCACCGCGAGCGCGCTCATTGTCCGCCTCCGACACTGGACTGGATAATCAGCGGGGTTATCGCCGGAGATTTCTTTGCAGCGCCTTCGCGGTACGATTTATATCGGCGTGCGCCGGCTGCGCCGTCGGCGGGCCCGGCTGTGCGGCCGCGGAGCAGGTCGCCGGGATTGGCGACCATCAAACCGAGATTAACGGCACTTGCGCAGCCAAAATTACTGCTTCGACGGTTCGCGGAATCGCCGTCGGCACGCTTGGTCCAGTCCGGGCAATTGGGCGGAATAACGATGTAGCGGCCCAACACAATCTTGATGGTCCCATCCCAGTTTTCCTTGGCGGGGACTTCGGGCAGCAACCCGACAGGAAGTTCCAGCTTACGGAGCTCCGCGGCCACGGCGGTCTCTCGGCGACTTGCGCGCCGGATGTCGCTACCGGTTGAACGAATACCGCGTGAGCCAATCAGGATCCGGTCTCCGTAACCCGCGTCGTGCCGGGTCAGGAAGCGGCGCAGCCGGTTACGCTCAGCGTCATCGAGCGCCGGAGCTGCACCGCCGAAGCGGACGTGATGCTGGAACGTGATCCAACGGACATCATTTCTTTTGACGTTCTGTTCGGGCGACCAGTGAGACATTTCCGGAGCGCAGCCGGTGACGACGGTCATCAGCAGGACAGCGACCACTAGAACAGGCGCATTGAGCAACCTGCTTTGTGAGATGAAAATTCGACGCTTGGGGGACATAGCGTTTTTCCTTTCAGTCGAGGACGAAGCCGGCAGGACCGGCAAGCCCGTTACGCACGCCACGCCCGTGGACGATGCGTTTATCTTTCTTCAGCCGCGGCCTGTGCGTCTTGCCGCGATAAACACGGTCCGTATCGTTCGGCGGTGTCAGCCCCTTGGTCGGGGTCGTAAGACGTTTGGAATCCACCGGGCGGACGATGTAAGGCGTGACAATGATCACGAGCTCGGTTTCATTGCGTTGAAATCGCTCTGACCGGAACAACCCGCCCAGAACCGGCAATTCGCCAAGGCCGGGCAGCTTTGCCACATCGCGGGTGATGTTGTTCTGCAGAAGCCCGGCAATGGCGAAGCTTTGGCCACTACCAAGCTCAACCGTTGTTTCGGCGCGCCGCGTGGTCAGCGCCGGGATTGTGAACCCGGCAAGCTGAACAGCCCCGGTCGTCGTCAACTGGCTGACTTCCGGGTTCACCTTCAGGCTTATCCGGTCGCCGACAAGCACGGGTGTGAAGGCGAGCGAGACGCCGAACTGCTTGAATTCGACGGTGATCTTGTCATTGGCGGGAACCAGGATCGGGAATTCGCCGCCCGCCAGGAATGTTGCAGATTCACCGGATACGGCGGTCAGGTTCGGTTCTGCAAGTATCGTGATAAGGCCTTCGTCATCGAGGGCGTCGATCACGCCGTTCAGATCAATTTTGCTGTTCCGAAATCCCGCGACAACGCTGTTGGTGCCGTTATTCCTGACAAGTGACTGACCAAGTGCATTCACCGCAGGAAGGCCCGTTGCAAAACCGAGCAGGAAATTGCCGGTGCGAAAGACGGCGTCCCAATTGATGCCGAACTGTTTCAGGATATCGCGCGATACTTCGGCGACCCGCACGCGGAGATGCACCTGGTTCGGGGCAACAACAGAGATCTGGTTGACCAGATCCTTCTCGTCCTTGACGACGCGCATGGCGAGACGTTGGGCGGCGTCGGCATCCTTCGCCGTGAGAACACGGCCGGACAGGACAAGCGTTTTGTCCATGGATTCAACCGAGACATCGGATCCCGGCAGCATCTTCTTCAATGTTGCCCGCAGGCGGCTCAGGTTATGACTGACCGCAATCCGGCGGTTCAGCAGCACGCGTTCCTCGCGATCTACGGCGTAAATGACCGTTTCGCCGGGCTGCTTCGCCATCAGATAGACCAGACGCGGCGATTTCACCTGAACGTCGGCCACCTCCGGGTCTGCCACGAATACGGTCGATGCCGGACGGTCGAGGCGGATCAGGGTGCCTTTGGAGGCTTCCAGAACGATCGGGGCCTCGCCGGTTCCACGGACTTCTGCGGCGGAAGCGCGATGCGCTGCCGATACGCCCCCAATCAGGGCAAACGTGACGAACAGCAGGCACAAAACGGCCGTGCGACGGATATCGGTCATCAGTTAATTCCCTTGAGTTTGAGGATCTCGGCTTCGCTGCCACGGACAACATTCACAACACGCTCCTGCGCGCTTCCACCGAGGCGGCGGATCAGGCGGCTGACGTCGCGGTCGCGGGTAATTGTCTTCCCGCGAACGGCAGGGCGGTCATGATCTTCTTCGGCATTGCCGGTGAGCAGGTGATCACGGCGAAGGCTCCTCAGGCTGAGCGACAATTCACCGAGGGTTACCGAAACCGCGACCATTTCCGCCTGTTTCGCCGTCACCTCCAGGGTCGCCGTCTTGGCAACCACGGCTGTGCCTTCTTGCGTGGCGGTCTTCTGATCGACGGCCAGAACGCGTACATCTTTCAGCAGTGTCTCGCTGGCGTGGTTGATTTTTCTGGTTTGTCCTTCGCCCGACTGAAATTTGTGAGCGAGGATCAGGTCGATCCGGTCACCCGGGAAAACAAAACCTGAAATGCCGGACGTTGCAGTGACCGGCACGGATACCGCCCGCATACCCTGGGTCAGGACGGCGGCCAGGAATCCACGTTCACCGGCTTTAACGACCCTGGCTTCGGTAACCGGTTCTCCGGCGCTGATAATACGGCGAACAACCGCGCCATGGATCGATTTGTCGGTAATCTTACCCTGACCCTGGACGATGAAGGACTTCGACACGCCGTCTTCGGGCCATTCTTTCCATTCAAGGTGCCCGGCAGTCAAAATGATGCCGGCGGGAAGAGAATTACGGGCAACCAGGACCTTCGGCGCGTCGCTCTTGGCGGCAGCTTTTGGCAATGAAGCGTATAGGTCGTCGCGCTGTTTGGTGAGCCAGCCCTGCACAAAGAAGGCGGTACCGCCAGCCAGTGACAGTGCAACAATAGCAACAAGGAGGGTGCGGGGGGTCATGCTGGGTTCTCCTGTGTCATCTAGGCCAACGCGCCGGCGACAATGAAGAGGCCGCCACCGGCGATGGCGGCGCCATAGGGCACCTTGGTGTCGCGGATAGCGCCGATGCGCAGCACAAACGTGCCGTCCGGCGTGCTAACGGCGCTCTCTCGCCACGCACGCATTGCCAGGAAGGTGGCAAGAACGCCGCCGGCGAGGGCCGTTACAAAGAGAAAGTCGATTATCTGTGTCTGTCCCGCCCAAAGTGCGGCTGCAGTCATCAGTTTTACGTCACCACCACCGGCAATTCTCAGCGCAAAAAAGGCGAATCCGACGGTGAAGACGATTGCGGCGACGATCAGGGTGCCCGGGACCATGTGTATCGTTCCGGCAGCCAGAACATGCGCTGGATAGAGAGCCGCGATCGCGATGCTAATTCTGTTGGGGATTATGTAGTCGCGCAGATCGGACCAAGCAGCCCATACCAGAAGTCCGGCAAAGGCGGTCAGAGCCAGGCGATCGACAAGGAGGGGGAAGTCCATGTCTGCCTCTATCTGTTCGTGGTTTCAGGGAAGCCGTTTTGCCGGGTGGGCAGGGGAGACGGCCGAAGCCGCCTCCCCGAACCCGTTGAATGGACAGCGGACGATGCCCATTCAAGCTGCCGCCACGTCTTGTGACGTCCCCCGGCAACAGCGTCGCTTAAAGTGTGCCGCCGCCTGCGCCGCCTGCGGCCACGGCATCATCGAGTTTGGTCGAAACGGAAGTGAACATGCCATCCAGCGAGTCGCCCATGGCTTCCAGTGCGCCGATGGCGGCGACCGATACAAGCGCCGCAATCAGGCCGTACTCGATTGCCGTTGCGCCGCTCTCGTCATTGATAAGGTTTTTGAAGGTGGTAAGCATTTTGCATTCCTATTGGTTCCATGAAGTAAGCGAGGGGAATAATGCGCAAAATTTATTACTTAAAGATTAATATTGGAATAAAAAATGTAAGGGCATCAAATAGATAAACTGTGTTTATTGTAGTTGTAAATATTTTGTATTTTGTATTCATTATGCTTCGGAATTACATGAAAATTCCCTCGAATTTCAAAGCAATGTCCGAACAAAGTAAAAACAAGAATATCAACGTTTATAAATCGCATTTTCCCGGGCTTTTATCGACAATTAACAGCCGGTTATAGAATAGAAAATAGTGTGAGTGTCACACACAAATTCGGTGACAGGCATGCGTTATTACTTACATATAGATCGAATTCGGCAGTTTCTATCGGATTTCAAGACAGACTCCCGTGGCGCCGTCGCTGTCTTTATGGCCGGTGGCATTATCAGCATGGTCGGGGCCATCGGCCTCGCGACCGATGCCGCACGCGGCTATATGGTGAAGGCCAGGCTTAGCCAGGCACTGGATTCCGCAGCCCTTGCCGGCGGCCGGGAAATATTCTCGCCGACCCGTGACGCCGATATCGAAATGTTTTTCAAAGCGAACTTTCCGCCCGGTTTTCTCGGCGCGACCGTGACCGGACCCGTCATTCAGGTATCGCCGGATAATGAGACGCTGACGCTGACGGCCTCGGCCAAGCTCGACACCACTTTTATGAAGGTGCTCGGTTTTACCGAACTTAATGTGTCGACCTCCACTGAGGTGACCCGGGAGACGACCTATCTGGATGTTGTGCTCGCGATCGATATGTCGGGCTCCATGGGCAATACGACCGGCGGCCAGTCGCGCATTGCGGCCGCACGTACGGCCGCCAAGGACCTTGTGAACATCCTGTTCGGTGGAGAAGAGACCAAGGAATTGTTGAATATCGGCGTTGTTCCGTGGAACGGAAAGGTCAACGTTACCCGGAACGGAACCGCCTTCGACGCCGCCCAGACCACAACATCCGCGGTTGCGGCATTTACAAATCCGCTCACCGGCTCGGCTCAATCGACTGTATTTACCCCCAATAATTCACCCGTGCCGCTTCTGTCATCGCCGTCCGCAGAGTGGCGGGGCTGCGTGTATTCGCGGTTCCTTGATAATGCGGTGGATGATGACGACGCCGACATCGTG
Organism: Paracoccaceae bacterium; assembly: GCA_047638395.1. Classification (GTDB taxonomy): domain Bacteria; phylum Pseudomonadota; class Alphaproteobacteria; order MPNO01; family UBA830; genus CAXBCP01. Next base: position 125,778 of record JBLIMV010000013.1, read on the forward strand.
TTCGACGGCCTCTCAAGCGCAAGCGGAGACTGGACCGCCTGGGAATGGGTCAGTGCCGATGCGGAGCCGGTCTCGCCCGGTGTGTGCACGATGTCCACAAACGGCTCGGAATGTACGCCCTGTCTCAGCCATGGGATCACGGCGCTGCAAAGCACGAAAAGCGGCACGATTGCGGCGATTGACGAGCTTACGTCGCCCACCGGGACGACCAATATCACCCAGGGCCTGGGCTGGGCCTGGCGGGTCGTGAAACCAGAAGCACCGTATACCGAAGCCGACCCCGATCCCGATGGCCCGCGTCAGCAGGCGATCGTTTTGCTTACCGATGGTGAAAACTTTGCCGGTAATGGCGACGGCTACAAAACGGTCTTTGGCTATGGCAGTGGGGGGCGCGCCGAAATGAACGACCGCCTGCGGGCACTTGCTACCAATATCAAGGCGTCCGGCGTGAAGATCTATACGATCCAGTTCGCGAATTCAGGTGGACCGCTGGAAACCCTGATGAAGGAAGTCGCGAGCGGCCCCGACGCGCCGTATTACCATTACGCGCCGGATCCCAGTACATTGCAGACGGTGTTTCAGGGTGTCGCCAACCACCTGTCAGAGCTGCGCCTGTCCAAATAGAAGCGTCCGGACAGACGCGTTCAGGCCCCGTATTTGCTCCGCGCGGTGATGAAGGTGAGAAAGGCCAAGGCAATAAACAAGCCACTGATCCAGAACACCCACTGTCCGCCGGCGTTGTCCATCGCATAGCCGAGGACGATGGGGATCAGCGCGCCGCCGAGGTTCGATCCCGTCGAGGCGAAGCCCATCACCTTGCCCATGGAACCGGGCGGGGTGATCGATCGCAGCAGCAGGTCGCGGGAAGGGATCAACAGGCCGATCAGGAACCCGGAGATAGCGAGAAGAACGATCAACAGGATGCCCTGAACATTTACCCAGCCGAGCATTGCAATGATCACGGCGGCCGGGATCAGGGTTGCAATGGCCGTCGCGATGCGGGGACCAAAGCGATCTGCGACATACCCGCCCGACAGAATTCCGAACACGGAACCGACGGTGAACGCGCTGAGCGCCAGCGCACCAACAACCTCGGGTGTGCCGTACATGTCGTAAAGTGCAGCGACGAGGAAGGCACGCACGCCGCCGCCGCCCATCTGGTGAAGCACAAAATAGAGAAAACACATCAATATCGGCAGAGACAGGATGAGTTTAAGCCCTTGCTGAAGCGTCATCGGCTCCGCGGCGGTCTCCTTTTCGCCCGGTTTCTTTTTTGCGCCGTCGTCTTTCAGGGACGCTGACTGTGTCAGCAGTACAAGTGCCGCGATGAGGCCAATGATCCCGATCATCAGGAAAGACGCCCGCCAGTGCCAAAGCGCGGCAACACCGGTCATAAAAATCGGTGCGATGGCAAAGCCGACATACCCGGTGGCCGAATGGATCGAAAAGGCGCGGCCCATGCGTTCTTCGCTGACACGCGCGGATAATATGGCGTAGTCGGCGGGGTGAAAGACGGTATGACCGATACCGGCTATCCCCGCGAGGACCAGCATCTGCCAGTACGCCGTTGCGACGCCGAACATCCCGATTGCAACCGCCTCCAGCGCAAGCCCGCAGATCAGCACTGTTCGGGCACCGATCCGGTCGACCAGAAAGCCCACCGGGGTCTGCGCGATTGTGGTGACGGCGGCAAAGGCGGTAATGATGGCGCCTGCCTCGGTATAATTGAGCGAATATACCGACATCAGGATCGGGAACATGGGCGGTATCACCAGCCAGTAAACGTGGCTCATCATGTGCGGGAAGCACACTAGGCTGATGACTTTGATATCCTGATTCAGAGAGCTCGAAATACGCGCCAAAATTCACCCGATTTTTTAAGACAGAATAGCGAAGCCCCTTCGACAAGGAAACGCCGGGCCCGCTGAAGCTTTAATTCTCCGAAGGAGCCGGGCAGGCGGCCGTGTACCAGTCCGCAATCTGACGTCCGACGACGAAGATCGCATCGTCACGTGCCTGAAGCAGGTCCAGCATCCGTTCCAGATAGGCAAACCGGTGCGGCACGCCGATCAGATGCGGATGCAGCGCCAATGTCAGCACCCGCGGCTGGGTTTTGAGTTCGACATCGAATACCGTCAGCGTATCGACCAGGCGGTCGTACATCTCCGACGAATGCTGGTGGTGCCCTGCATAGATCGGGCTGTCATTTAGCTCCAGCGTGTAGGGCAGGGACAAAAGCGGGCCGTTCTTGGTTGTCATCCAGCAGGGCAGGTCATCCAGCACCCAGTCGAAGACGTATTCGATTCCGAGCTCGGTGAGGATGTCAGGCGTATCGAAGGTCTCCTTCAATCCCGGCCCAAGCCAGCCCGGCGGGCGGGTGCCGGTAAAATCTTCGATCATCTGCATTGCAAGGGCGATGACGTCGCGTTCGTCGGACTCGCCCTGGATCGATTTTTGATGAACGCCATGGCCGATAAACTCCCAGCCCGCGTCCCGCATCGCTTCCGCGCAGGCCGGATAAGCCTCGATGACGCCGGCATTCAGGCTGACGCTTGCAGGCAGGCCACGCCGTTTGAAGCAGTCGAGCAGGCGCGGCATACCGGTGCGCATGCCATATTCGGCCCAGCTAAAATTGGGGATATCCGGTATCTGTTCCAGACCGTGCGGCGCCGTCAGATATTTACGCGGCATGTTCTGATCGAACAGCCAGTGTTCGACATTGACGACCAAATGGACGATCAGCGGTTTTCCGTCGATACCGTCCAACGGGGCGCGGGCGGATGACATCTGGTAGGGAATGCGGGGGTTGCTGGCCATTTTCTCTCCGTTAAGCTATTGAGAATAGCTATACCATGAGATTATTGTGCCTGACGATGGGGCCTCGGGGATTGACAGACCCGGCTGAAAATATATTATCAAATGATACCGAATACCAAAAAACATCCCTTGGAGGAAACATGAGCAAATTTATCATCGGGCCGCACATGCGGCTGCACGAATGGATTGCCGAAGAAAAAGGGTATTTCGCGGCCGAGGGTCTGGAATATGAATTCGCCGAACAGCTGAATTCAAAGGAAGCAAAGAAAAGCAATCTCGGGGACAAGGTAGGCGCCTATCAGACGTTCGAGCGTGGCCGCACCTGCGATGTGAGCTCCGCCTGCCACTGGACGGTCAATATGGCTGCTGGCGCCGGCCATGGACTACTCTACGCAGAGGCCTATTCGGTCGCTCCCTGCGGTATCTATGTCCATCCCGATTCCGACATCAAGCGGCCGGAAGATCTGGCTAGCGTGCCGGTTTCCGTCGGTTACCAGTCGGGAAGTCATTACGCGACGATCGAAGCGCTCGATATGGTTCTCGAACCCGACCAGATCGAACTGTCATTTTCGGATGGATTGCTGTTCAGCCGGATGGAACGGCTGATCGATGGTGAAGTCCCCGCGGTCAACGTGTTCAGCGGGCCGATGTACTTCCTCGAACAACTCGGGTTCCGCAAGATTGTCGATACCAGCTTCATGATGGCAGCGATGATCGACGACAAGGCAGATCTCGCGGATGTGAAAAAATACTATGCGGCACTGCGTAGGGCACAGTCGGACCTGGACCTGCATGCACACAAATACACGCATTTCTACAAAAACGAGTTTCCGCACCGCTATCATGATCAGATGGATACACGGCTGTTTGGCCCGGGCGAACGCATTGTGTTCGAGCCCTATAGCAACGAGATCTATGCCAATACCCAGAAGTGGATAATGGAACGCGGCATCTTCCCCGAGGGGGATCCGGTTGTCCGTGACTATGATGAATCGGTTGCGACAGCAGCCGAGTAAACGAACGAATTAGCTAGCAAAAACCCCGCCGGAAACGGCGGGGTTTTTCTATGTGGGCCGGTCCAGATAGAGCAGTGTTTCCGGCATCGTACCCCCGGCACTGAAACCGCCATCGACAAGCGTGCCGTCGATCAGGTCGATCTTCGCAATATCGCCATTCGCCAGCGCTACCAGCGCATGGCGGTCATCGCGCAGCGGCAGGGCATGGAAAGGCTCGGATGGCAATTCGATAACCCGACGTTTCCGCAGGTCCGCGGCATCGAGCAGTTCGACATAACCCCGGTCGGCAGGCTCATCATATGTCGTTACGATAACGATTTCGCCGTCCCGCCCATTGAACGGCCAGCCCGGAACGCCGGTGAGCGGCACGCTATCGACAACCTCCGCCTTTTCACAATCAATTACATGCAGTAGCGGGCGATGGAAATCACCGACATAGAGGCGTGTGCCATCGGGCGATACGCGGAGTGCCTGACCGCCGACGGGCAGGGTGATCCGGTTGACGACGGTCTTGCTCGCGACATCGACGGCAACGACCTCGGGGTATTCCTTCGCTGAAAAGTAGATGGTGTTGCCGTCTGGTGACGGTGCCAGAAAGTGGCCTGGCACTCCCAGGTGGATCGTCCGCTCGATTTCCCAACTGACCGGATCGATAACAAGGACACAACGGTTCGGATCGACGGAAACCCAGATCTTGTCATCCCGATCCGTCATCAGTGCATGCGGGCCCTTGTACAATCCGAGATCGACATGACCTGCGAGAGAAAAATCTCGCAGATCGACCACGCCAAGACGGTTATCCGGGGTGTTGGGCCCGTAATCCTTGTCACCGTAGAGCGACACGAAAGCGTGGCTGCCATCCGTGGTGACAGCGATTTCATGCGGCTTCGCGATATCTTTGGTTCCCACAGGTACCGCGGCGATAATGTCACCCGTCGCTGCGTCAAATACGCTGAGGCTCACATTTTCCTTCACGGTCGCAATTATCAGTTCCCGATTTGTGGACATCCGGTTTCCATTCCGCTGATAGCGCATGTGCCGTCAAATAATTCTCTCCAGCGCCGGCGAGAGACGACCAGTTTCATTTGGTACCCAGGAATATTGGTCAATGGAAGGGTCTGTTTGGGTGCGCCAGGCGGCCCGGACATCAAAAATCTTCGCCATAAAGAATTTGAATGCTCTTAACCGGTGCGATACCGTTAGATACCTAACAAATTAAAACAATTTTGGGGAAGCACACGATGAAGTTCAAAAATTTGATGGTCGCTACGGTTATTGCTGGCGGTCTTGGCGTTTCACTGACCGGCGGCGCCGATGCCCAGACTTTCCGCTACAGCCAGTGGCTTCCTGTCGGGCATTTCTCCCAGGGAAAAGTAATGCATGTCTATTTCAAGGATATTGAAAAAGCGACGCAGGGCAGGGTGAAGATTCAGCCGACTGCCAAAGGACTCGGCGCACCGCCCCGGCAGTACCAACTCGCGGTCGACGGTATCGCAGATATGTCCTGGGGGCCGCATGGCTATACACCCGGCGTTCATCCGCTGAGTGAATTGTCTGAACTGCCGTTTGTTACCCGCAGCACGGAAGCAAACTCCGTCGCTTACTGGAAGGTATTCGAAAAACACCTTCAGCCCGGCGGTATGCATAAAGCCGTTCATACGCTGATGGTTCACACGCATCCGGCAGGCCACCTGTACAACAACAAACGCGAAATCACGAAGATGGCCGACTTCAGCGGCGTCAAAATTCGTATTCCCAACCGAAGCGTATCCGAAGCCCTGAAAATATTCGGCGCCGTGCCCGTAGCCGGCCCGGTGACCCAGATCCGCAATGGCCTTGCCAAAGGCGTCTATGACGGCACCGGATTCACGGATGATGCGGTGATGAACTTCAAAATTACGAAGTTCATCAAATATGCCACGAAATTCCCCGGTGGGCTCTACAACACCAGTTTCTTCGGTGTCATGAACAAAAAGGCCTGGAGCAAAATCTCCAAAGCCGATCAGGCAGTCGTCATGAATTTCTCCGGCGCCGCGTTCAGCAAGCGCCTCGGCGCCGAGTGGGACCGGCAGGAGTTGATCGGCACCACAAAACTGAAAAAAGACGGTGTGAAGTACCACACCCTGGCGGGCGACACTCTCGCTCAGGTTAAGGACAAACTCGCCGGCTTCGAACGGAACTGGCTCGAAAAAGCCAAGGCTAAGGGTATCGACGGCGTTGCTGCGCTGAAGATGTTCCGGGCCGAAGTCGCCGCCTACGGCTCCTGAAACCCGCAAAAGAAACCTGCCGCCACCTGATACGTGGCGGCAGGTAATTTCCGGACGGAAACATTCATGACTGACAACACTGCAACGCAAGCGTCCGCCGAGCGGACGCTTGCAAATCTGACCCGCATCCTTGACCGGTCCCTGGGGCTCGTCGTGGCAGCGATCATGTTTTTCATGATGGTGCTGACATTTATCGACGTCGTCGGACGACAGGTGTTCGATTCACCGGTCAGCGGCGGCGGCGAGCTTACTGAAATCGCGCTGGGTTTCGTGGTGTATATGGGGTTGCCGCTTGTGTGTCTCCGGCGGGAACACATTTCCATCGGGCTCATGGCGGGGCTTCTGAAGGGCCGCGTCCGACAGGTGCAGCACATCCTGCTCAACCTGATCTTCGCCGGCGTGACCTTCATCTGGGCCCGGCAGGTCTGGATCCAGGGTGAAGCCCTGGCGGCGGCCAATAATGAACTGATGTTCCTGAAAATCTGTATCTCGCCCTTTGTCTTTATCATGAGCGGCTTTGCATTTTTTGCGATGCTGATTTTTCTGTTTCTGGCCTGGTGTTATTTCCGGGGTGCGGAACCGAAATCCGGCGAAGAGGGTAACTGAGTAATGGAAGCCGTTGCAATCGCCTTTGCGGCCCTGTTCCTGCTTTTGTTCCTGCAGGTGCCAATCGCTTTTGGCATGGCGATCGTGGGCACTGTCGGTTTTGGATATTACATCGGCTTTGAGCCGGCCCTCAAAAGCATTGGGAATACCGGGGTCGATACCGTCATGGTATATGACTTCTCGGTCCTGCCATTGTTTATCCTGATGGGTAACTTTGTCGCCCGGTCGGGTATCTCACATGATCTGTACGAGGCATCAAACGCCTGGCTCGGCCATTTCAAAGGCGGCCTCGCAATGGCGACAATCGTCGCCTGCGGCGGGTTCAGCGCCGTCTGCGGATCAAGCCTCGCGACGGTTGCGACAATGTCGAAGGTCGCGATCCCGTCGATGCAGAAATATGGATATGACGAACGCCTGGCAACAGGGTCCGTCGCGGCAGGCGGCACACTCGGCATTCTGATCCCGCCAAGCGTGGCTCTGGTTTTCTACGGCATCATGACCGAGACGGATATCGGCGCGCTGTTCGCAGCCGGTGTGATCCCCGGCCTACTGGGTATCCTGCTCTACGCGGGCGCGGTTGCGGTAATGACCCGGATCAACCCGGAGCTTGGCCCGCCCGGCGAAAAACTGCCCTGGCGTGAACGCATCAACGCGCTGCGCGGTATCTGGGGCATGCTGCTGCTGTTCGTGATCGTCATGGGCGGTATTTACGGCGGCATCTTTACACCGACCGAAGCTGCCGGCATCGGCGCATTCGGCGCCTTCATCATCGCCCTTCTGCGGCGTCGCCTGACGGTCAGGATCACGCTCGATGCCCTGGCCGAGACAGGACGGACCACGGCGATGCTCCTCGCATTGCTGATCGGCTCGCTCCTGTTCGCCAATTTCATCAACGTCGCGCGCGTGCCCAACGAAATCGCCGACTGGTTCGCGAGCATCGATGTCGCGCCGCTCACGGTCGTCGTGATCTGTATCGCGGTATACATCGTGCTCGGCTGCATTCTGGAGAGCATCTCGATGATGCTGCTGACGGTGCCGGTGTTTTACCCGGTGATGCAGTCTCTGGGCTTTGATCTGGTGTGGTTCGGCATCGTCGTCGTCGTGGTGATTGAGATTAGCCTGATCACGCCGCCGATCGGCCTGAACGTGTTCGTGCTGAAATCCATGCTGCCGGATATTGAGCTAACCCAGATATTCCGGGGCGTGCTGCCCTTCATTGCGGCCGACATCGTTCGAATTGCGCTGATCGTGCTGATCCCCAGCCTGTCGCTCTTCCTGCCGGGGTTGATGGAGTAGGGCGGACATATACGCCCGGACATAGACCAGGTCGGTGCGCAAATTTGGAGTTTCCGGATTGAGGAGTAGTGGCGGACAGGGTGTCCGCTGTATTGGCTTCCAGAGCCGTCCGCAGCGGTTCATTTTCATATTTGCATAATAAGGTGCAAGTTTCTGAATTAGTTCGTGCGCGTCCATTGAAGTTCGCCTACATCCAGCTATATGTTGTGGGTAAGCTTGGCGGGAAATTGAATGGCGCTATCCATCAACCGGCTGACGGCGACAGCGGTAAAAAATCAGAAGAAGCCGGGCCGGTATTCCGATGGGAACGGCCTGTACCTCCAGGTGAGCCGTGGCGGTTCGAAACAGTGGATATTCCGATACACGCGGTTGGGAACAGCTCGCCAGATGGGCTTAGGTGGCCTGGGGATTGTAACCCTCGCTGAGGCCCGCCAAGACGCGATACAGCAGCACCAGCTTATACGTCTCGGTAAAGACCCCATAGTGGAACGCCAGAAGCTTCTATCCGCTGAGCACGCGGCGGGAGCCAACAGCAAAACATTCAAAGAGTGCGCGACCGCGTACATCGCTACCAATGAGGATAGCTGGTCCAACACGAAGCACCGTCAGCAATGGGAAAACACGCTGATGAGATACGCTTATCCCGTAATCGGCGATATGCCGGTAGAAGCGGTGGCCACGAGCCACATGCTCGAGATTATTCAACCGCTATGGAAAACCAAGACCGAGACCGCTAGCCGCCTTCGCGGAAGGATCGAAAAGGTTCTGGATTGGGCAAGGGTGGTTGGGTATCGGGAAGGCGAGAACCCGGCGCGGTGGCGCGGCCATCTTTCGGAGACATTGCCGAAACGCTCCAGCGTGCAGAAGGTAAAACACCACCCGGCGGTTCCATACGAGCAGGTGGGTGAGTTCATGCAGGATTTGCGGCAGCGAGAGGCGCTATCGGCCCGCGCCCTTGAATTCCTTATTCTGACGTGCGCACGAACCGTTGAGGTGATCAACGCCCAATGGGACGAGATCGATATCGAGCGCAAGATTTGGGTTATTGCTGCCGAACGGATGAAGGCACGGAAAGAACATCGCGCAGCGCTGTCAGATGAGGCAATCACTTTATTGGAAGCACTGCCCCGCATCGACGGCTCCCCATTTATCTTTGCCGGCAACCGCATTGGTCGCCCGATCAGCAATATGGCGATGGCCAAGCTTATGGAACGCATGGGGCAGGGCGCTTATACGCCCCACGGTTTCCGATCCACATTCCGCGATTGGTCCGCCGAACAGACAGCCTTCCCGAATGAGGTGTGCGAGATGGCGCTGGCTCACGCCGTCGGCGACAAAACTGAAGCCGCATACCGGCGTGGCGACTTATTGCAAAAGCGTTTCAGGTTGGCGAAGGCGTGGGCGCAATATTGCGGTACTGCCTCCGCCGGGCGGGGCAACATAGAACCTATTCGCAAGGCACTGGCATGATTAAAATCAAACAGGATTGGATAACGTTGCCGGAAGTTCTTCAAGAGCTCGTTGAACGAGGTCTCGACGCCGACGACGTAAAACCAGCGATGCAGAGGGTCTTCAGAGACGGCGCGGAAAATTTAAAATTCCTAAGAGTCTGATTCAAAAGTTTCTGCATAATATCAAGTTCTTGCCAGCAGACGAGTGACGCGGCGTATGTGGGCGACGAGGAGCCATGTTTCGGCGCTTGC